>CAKUAI010000013.1 GCA_934636245.1 uncultured Coriobacteriales bacterium | reverse complement strand
ATCGTGACCGCCGACAGCGGCGCCTCCCAGCTCGACGAGGGCGCCGGGCAGCTCAAGGACGGCGCCGCCCAGCTCGATTCCGGTGCTTCTGACCTGAAGTCCGGCGCTACCCAGCTCGCTGACGGCGCCAAGCAGCTCGACGACGGCATCAGCTCGGCTGTTGACGGGGCTACCCAGCTCGTCGACGGCTCCAAGACGCTCCTGTCCGGTCAGTCCGATCTGTACTTCGGCATCGTCACCGCCGCTGACGGCATCAACGCGCTCGACGACGGCGCTGGCCAGCTTCTCGACGGCACCGTGACCGCCAAGGACGGCGCCAAGCAGCTCGACGACGGCGCTTCCGACCTGCTCGACGGCGCGCATCAGCTCAACGATGGCGCCACCGACCTCAACGACGGCCTCTCTCAGCTTTACGACGGCTCCAAGGAGCTCGGCGACGGCCTTGTGACTGCTCGCGACGGCGCCAAGGAACTCGCCGACGGCCTCGCCAACGGCATCGCCGGCATGGCCGGTATGGACGAGCAGCAGGTTGACGCCCGCTCTGCCATGATGAGCGCGCCCGTCGAGGTCCAGAACGAGTACTACACCACCGTTGAGAACTACGGCACGGGCTTTGCCCCGTACTTCATCGGCCTGGCCCTGTACCTGGGTGCCCTCATGAACAGCTTCATTATGAAGCCGCTCAACAACCGCCTTATCGCCTCCGGCGCCCGTGCGCCCCTGGCGGCCCTGTGCGGCCTGGTGCCGTGGCTGCTCGTCGGCGCCATCCAGGCATTGCTGCTGTGCCTGTCGCTGCAGTTCGTGCTCGATCTCAACGTGAACTTCGTTGTCGAGTTCTACCTGTTCGCGCTGCTCGTGGTGATCGTGAACAACTGCCTCATGCAGTTCATCATGGCCACGTTCGGCTTCCCCGGCAAGCTCATTGCCATCGTGCTGCTCATTCTGCAGCTTGCCTCCGCAGCCGGCACGTTCCCGCTTGAGACCTGCCCCGAGTTCTTCCAGGTCATCTCGCCCTGCCTGCCCATGACCTACGTCGTGGCCGGCATGAAGGACATCATGTGCGGCATCACGCTGGCCAACGTCGGCCACTGCTGCCTGGTGCTTGCGGCCTTCGGCGTGGTAAGCTTCGCGCTCACCATCCTCGTGGCGCGCAGCCGCCGCAATGTCCCGATGACCCAGCTCCACCCGCTCATCGACCTATAAGCCGCTATTGGCGCGACACGCATCTTCTGCGGGTCGCGCCTTCTTTGGAGAATCGTCGACATGGCAGAGACAGACAAACCCGCAACTCCTCGCGACACCCGACAGTCTGCCAAGGGCGCCCTCACGCGCCAGCGCATCATCGATGCCGCTTCCGATCTCATGCGAACAAGCCTGAACGCCGAGATCTCAATCGCCGACATCGCAAAGGCGACGGGCATGAGCAAGGGCTCGGTCTACTACTACTTTGCCGATTCGGACGAGATCGTCTCGCAGGTGCTGTACAGCGAGATGGACCGCATGCTGACCACGTTCGAGAAAGTGGCCCTCTCCTCGGTCAGTGCCTACGAGGCTTTGGTGGGTATCACACGCTCTTACGTCGAGACGCTTGCCAACAACGTCGCGCTTACGCGCTTCGTCATGGGGGAGTTGCATGGGGCGCGTGGTTTTCTTGCCGAGCTGAAAGGCGGCGAGGATCTTGTGAATCGCCTGTACTCCCTTGTCTCCACGCTCCTTGAGCGCGGCAAGGTGGAGGGCACGGTGCGCCCCGACGTCGACTCGACGGTGGCTTCGCCGGCGATACTCGGTGCCTTCCTGGGAGTGTCGACGCTCGCGGGGGAGAGCCGTCCTACTGATTTGAACGTCGAGAGGCTCGTCGGCGCCCTGCTTTCCTTCATCGGATTTGGCGTGAGCGCCCGCAGCAAGGAAGAGCTTGCCGCCATGGCGTAGATGCGCTTCACGGGTGTTTCACACTTGGCATCAAACTTATGCAAGACCAGTGCAAAGCGGGCGCGGGGGATTCCTCGCGCCCGCTTTGCGTTGTAGAATCGAGCGCATCCATCAGGAGGGGAGCGTGCATGCGCGTCCCGTTCGAGCCGAGGGACCGAGCCCTATGACGCTCCGGCAACCATCCTTCAAGGAAACGGTGCCAATTCTCGGTAGGAGCCCATGGCTTCTAGAAGATGGGGATTTGTGGGACACCTCAACTACCCCTTGTATCAGCATGCGCAGGGGGATGCCCCTGCTCCGGCATCATTGCCGAGACCATTAAGGGGCCTTACATGACCTTGCACCAGAACCGTGACTTCCTCTTCACCTCCGAGAGTGTGACCGAGGGCCATCCCGACAAAATTTGCGACCAGATTTCCGACGCGGTACTCGACTCCATCCTGGAAGCTGAGACGCGCCTTGAGGCTGCCGGCTATGTCTCGCCCTCCGGTGAGAAGGCCGACCTTTCGCGCGTGCGTTGCGCCTGTGAGTGCTTCACCACCACGGGCATCGTTCTCGTGGCTGGCGAAATTCGCACCCAGGCCTATGTGGACGTCGAGTCCATCGCCCGCCGCGTGCTCAAGAACATCGGCTATGACCGCGCCAAGTACGGCTTCGACTGCGACACCTGCAGCGTGCTCTCTGCCATTCACGGCCAGTCGGCCGACATTGCCCAGGGCGTCGACGAGAGCTTCGAGGTCCAGACCGAGATTGCCGACGCTGCGGCCGACCCGCTCGACCTTATCGGCGCCGGCGATCAGGGCATGATGTTCGGCTACGCCGTGCGTGAGACCCCCACGCTCATGCCCATGCCCATCTACCTCGCCCAGCGCCTCTCCGAGCGCCTGACGGGTGTGCGCAAGGACGGCACGCTTGCCTACCTGCGCCCCGACGGCAAGACCCAGGTCACGGTTCGCTATGAGGGCGGCATGCCCGTCGAGGTCACGACGATCGTCGTCTCCACCCAGCATGACGACGGTATCGAGCAGGCCACCATTCGTCGCGACATCATCGAGCAGGTCATCGCCCCCGTCCTCGACGCCCAGGGCATCTCCTGGAAGGACGCCGAGATTTACGTGAACCCCACGGGCCGCTTCGTCGTGGGCGGCCCCATGGGCGACACGGGCCTCACCGGCCGCAAGATCATCGTCGACACCTACGGTGGCATGGGCCGTCACGGCGGCGGCGCCTTCTCGGGCAAGGACTGCACCAAGGTCGACCGCTCTGGCGCCTACGCGGCTCGTTGGGTTGCCAAGAACGTCGTTGCCTCTGGTCTGGCCGACGAGTGCGAGGTGCAGTTCGCCTACGCCATCGGCGTCGCCAAGCCGCTTTCCCTCATGGTCGACACGCGTGGCAGCGAGAAGGTGCCCGTGCCGGTCATCGAGGCCGCCGTGCGCGAGGTTTTCGACCTGCGCCCCGGCGCCATCATCGAGGAGCTTGACCTGCGTCGCCCCATCTTCGCCAAGACGGCCGCCTACGGTCACTTCGGCCGCGAGGATGCCGACTTCACCTGGGAGGCCACCAACAAGGTCGATGCGCTGCGTGCAAGCGTCGCCCGTCAGGGTTACGAGCTCTAGGCTCCATGCCGTTCGCGCGCGTTGCGGTTGACGTAAAGACCAGGGCGCTCGCCGCGCCCTTCACATATACCGTTCCGGCTCGCCTTGAGGCCTCTATCGTGCCCGGCTGCTGCGTGGTGGTGGAGTTTGGCCGCCGCCCGGCAGTCGGGTACGTCCTTGCGGTGGATGAGTCGCTCGACCCGGGACTCACGGGCGCGCGCTTGCTTCCCATCCAGCAAGTGCTCTCCGAGGCCTTGTTCTTGCCCGAGGCCGGCGATGTGGCCCAATGGGTCGCGCAAGAATACGCGTCCTCGCTGGCAGATGCCGTCCGTCTGTTCTTGCCCCCCGGTTTTACGGCTAAAATGGTGCGCGACGAGACGTCGGGCATCTGGGCTCTCCAGCAGGCTCGCGTCGAGCCTGTCGATGACTGCTGGGTGCACATCACCGAGCAGGGCCGTGCCTATGAGCCCCGCAAGAACGCCCATGCCGAGCGTGCCGTTGTGGAGGCGCTGCTCAAAGGCCCGATGCGCCAGGTGGAGCTGGGACTTGCCGTGAGCGGAGTCTCCACGGTCGTCAAGCGCCTGGAGAAAAAGGGCGTCGTGACCTGCGAGCGCAGGGAGCGCCTGCGCGGGTCGTCGGTCACGGAGCTTTCGAGTGCGCGTGCACCCCGCTTGGGTCTGGAACACCTCACCTCGGGGCAGCTCAGCGCGCTTCGCGCCATCGAAGACGCCCGTGCGCAGGGGCAAGGCGGCGTCGTGCTCATCGACGGCGTGACTGGCTCAGGCAAGACGGAGGTCTACCTGGAAGCCATCGAGCGCACCCTTGCGGCCGGCAAGGGCGCGTGTGTGCTCGTTCCCGAAATCTCGCTTACCGCCCAGACGGTGGGACGCTTCCGCAACCGCTTCGGCGAAGCCGTGGCGGTGCTGCACTCCCGTCTCACGCTGGGTGAGCGGCGCGACCAGTGGGAGCTTGTGCGCACGGGTCGCGCCCGCGTGGTGGTGGGTGCGCGCTCGGCGCTCTTCGCCCCGCTTGCCAATCCTGGCATTTACATCATCGACGAGGAGCACGAGAGCAGTTACAAGCAGTCGAGCTCCCCGCGCTACCATGCTCGTGAGGTGGCCGCGCGCCTGGCGCAGGTGCATGGTTGCCCGCTCGTGCTGGGTTCGGCCACCCCGTCGCTGGCCTCCCTTGCCCGCTGCGATTCGGACTCGCGTGGTGCGGCCTTTGCGGGGGAGGGCCCAGCCTGGACACGCGTCAGCATGCCGGAGCGTCCCGGCGGCAGGCCCATGCCCGAGGTCCGGGTCGTCGACATGGCCCAGGAGTTCTCCCAGGGCTGGCGTTCGATGTTTTCTCGCCCGCTGACAGCTGCGCTCATGGATGTGGTCGAGCGTGGCGAGAAGGCGGTCCTGCTGCTCAACCAGCGCGGTTTTGCCCGCTTCTTGCTTTGCCGGGACTGCGGGTATGTGCCGCGCTGCGAGCAATGCTCCACCTCGCTTACCTATCATGAGCGCGGCCACAAGCTCGTGTGCCACACCTGCGGCCGTGAGTATGCGGTGCCTCCGCTCTGTCCTGAGTGCGGGAGCCGTTACTTGCGGCAGTTCGGCGTGGGCACCCAGCGCGTGGAAGACGAGCTGCGCGGCGTGCTTCCCGAGGGGTTCACCGTCGTGCGCATGGATGCCGACACCACGAAGGGCAAGGGCGGCCATGACCGATGCCTCGCCGAGTTCGACGAGGCGCAAAGCGCGGTACTTCTCGGCACGCAGATGATCGCCAAGGGCCTCGACTTTCCTCAGGTGACGCTGGCCGGCGTCATCAACGCCGACACCACGCTCAAACTCGCCGACTTCCGCGCCGCCGAGCGCACCTACGACCTGCTCGAGCAGGTGGCGGGGCGCGCCGGCAGGGGAGACGTCCCGGGTCGGGTCATCATCCAGACCTACCAGCCGCGCCACCCTGCGATTTTGGCTGTCTCGCGCCACGACCGCTCGGTCTTTTCCGAAAACGAGCTCGCTGCCCGGCGGGAGGTGGGCTACCCTCCGTTCGTGCGCCTGGCCAACATCATCATGTGGGGCAAGGTCGGCACGGATGTTGAGAAGGTCGCCTGGGCCGTGGCGGAGAAGCTGCGCGACTATGCCGAGGTGGCGCTTCCGGGCTGTGAAATCCTGGGACCTGCGGAATGCGCGCTGTCGCGTGTGGAGGGCAACTTCCGCTGGCATGTGCTCGTCAAGGCCGCTCCGCAAAGCGAGCTCGGCGCAATTCTTGGAGATGCGCTGAAGAGGTTGCAGATGCCTGCCCAAGTGAGCCTGGCCATCGACGTAGACCCCTACGACCTGCTATAAGATTGTGCGGTTGACTTAAAAACGCCGCCCTATGAGAAAGGCAACACCCATGGCACAAGAAATCGTGCTTTCCCCCGATGAGCGCCTGCGCACCGAGTGCGCCCCCGTCGAGGTCATCGACGACGAAATCAAGAAGACGGCCAAGAAGATGGCCAAGCTCATGTACAAGTACGACGGCTGCGGCATCGCGGCGCCCCAGATTGGCGTCCTCAAGCAGATCGTCGTCATCGACTGCAACTGGGGCGACACCGGCGAGAAGGACCCCATCTTCCTCATCAACCCCTACATCGTGGAGCAGTCCGAGGAGAAGGCCCCGGGCATGGAGGGGTGCCTGTCCATCCCCGGCATCGCGGTGGAGATCGAGCGCTCCACGTCGGTGACGGTGCGCGCCCTCAACCTCGATGGCCAGCTCATGCAGTACAAGGCCGCCAACAACCTGTTCTGCGTGTGCCTGCAGCACGAGATCGACCACCTGCACGGCTACACCATGTTCGAGCGCCTCGAGCCTGCCGAGCGCATGCGTGCCATTGCCGAGTACCAGGAGGCGCTCGCTAACGGCGCCCGTCCCGGCGACACCGAGTAGGCCCGGGATGGAGAAGCTCCGCTGCGTGTTCATGGGCACGCCCGAGTTTGCCCTCGGCCCGCTCGAGGCGCTCGCCAAAGCTCCGTTTATCGAGATCGTATGCGCCTTCACCAGGCCTGATGCCATCTCGGGTCGCGGCAAGAAGCTCGTTCCCTCGCCTGTCGCGGCCTGGTGCGAGGAGCATGGCATCCCCGTGGTGAAGACGAAGACGGTGCGTACCGACGAGATGAAGTCCGCCCTGGCCCAGGCCCATGCCGACGTGTTCTGCGTGGCTGCATATGGCGCCATCCTTCCGGCCGACGTCATCGAGATGCCGCGCCTGGGTTGCTTCAACGTGCATGCCAGCGTGTTGCCCCAGGGTCGCGGCGCCGCCCCCATGCAGCGCGCGTTACTTACGGGTGACGAGCCTCTGGGCTATTCCATCATGCGTATCGAGGAGGGCCTCGATTCCGGCCCTTACTGCCGTCAGGGCAGCGTGGAGGCCGGTGAGCGCACCTACGCCGAGGTGAGCGCGGAAATCTCGCGCTTGGGCGGCGAGGCCCTGGTCGACGTCATGCACGACCTTGCGTGCGGCATTGCCCCCGCATGGGTTGAGCAGGACGACGTGGCGGCCACCCATGCCGACAAGATCGACAAGTCCGAGGTGCTGCTCGACCCGTCTGTTCCCGCGCAGGTCAACATGCGCCGCGTGCAGGCATCGGGCGACGCGGCCCCGGCGCGTTGCAATATCGACGCCCGCGGTGTGCGCGTCTGTCGTGCCCATGTGCTCGACGCCGAGGAGCTGGGCCAGCTCGACGAGCCCCTGGCTGCCGGCGAGGTCGTCGTGTGGCACAAGCGCCTGCTTTTGGGGTGCGCGCAGGGCGTGCTGGAGGCCGTCGAGGTCAAGCCCGACGGCAAGCGCGCCATGCTTGGAAGCGAGTTTGCCGCCTCGGTGCGCGGCAAGCGCGGAAATTGGGAGGCACTGTAATGTCTGGAGTCGCCGCGGCCCGTATGGCCGCCTACCGCACGCTGTGCATCGCCCGCGAGCGAGACGCCTATGTCCGCGAGCTCGTGAATTCCGGTGCAGCTCAAGAGGTGCTCGGGCATCTCAAGGCCGAGGACCGCGCCTTTGCGCGCAAGCTCGCCTTGGGCGTGTGCGCTACGGCTGGCACGCTCGACGAGGCTCTCGACCGCTATATCGCCAAGCCTGCGAAGGTCGCCCCCGGCGTGCGCGACGCGCTGCGCATTTCTGCCTATGAGCTGCTCTTCCTTGACAAGCCCGCCCATGTCGTGGTGAGCCAGGGCGTCGAGCTCGTGCGCAGCCGCGCAAAGAGTGCCGCCGGTCTTGCCAACGCGGTGCTTCGTCGCGTGGCCGAGGGTGCCCAGGCGTTCATGGCCGAGTCGGTGCCGCACCGCTGCGGCATCCCCGCATGGCTCTTCGGCCGCCTTGTGGGCGAGTTGGGCGAGGAGCGCGCGCTTGCCTTTGCTCAGTCCTGCCTGGAGCCGGCGCCCGTGTACGTGGCCAACGTCCCCATGTGGGTGTCCGACCGCAAGGCCGCCGACGCACTTGCAGCCGCCGGCCTTCTGACCGAGCCGTGCGAGGGCATTCCGGGTGCCTGGCGCGCTCTCGACGCCGCCAAGGTACCTTCGTGCAGCCTTGTCGAGCAGTCCCAGGCCGTCGTTGCCGACCTTGCCGCGCAGGCGGTGGCGTTCCTGGCCGCTCCCGAGCCGGGCGATCGCGTGCTTGAGGTGGGTTCGGGCCGCGGCACCAAGACCATCCTGATGGCCGGGCACGCTCACAGGGCCCAGGGTGCCGCGCGTATCTGGGCACTTGACACGCATGCCTACAAGGCCAAGCTTGCCGCCAAGCGTCTCGAGGCCGCCCGTGTCGTGGGCGTCCAGCAGGTTACGGGTGACGCCTGCAAGCTCGACGAGCTTGCATCTTCGCTGCCGGAGAAGTTCGACCACATTCTGGTGGACGCGCCGTGCTCGGGTTCGGGCACCCTGCGCCGCCATCCCGAAATCACCTGGTCGCTCACCCCTCAGTCTGTGACGTCCTGCGCTGAGCTGCAGTTGGCCATGCTCAAGAGCGTGGCTGAGCGCGTGGCCGAGGGCGGCCAGCTCACCTACGCTACCTGCTCGGTGCTGCGCGAGGAGGACGAGGACGTGGTGGAGGCCTTCCTGGCAAGTCCGCAGGGTGCCGACTTCGAGGTCGTGGCGCTGCCCGATGTGCCCGATGCCAGCGACGTGGCCGCGGTTGATGCCATGAGCAAGCTCGCCACCCCGGCTGGCTTCATGCGCACCTATCCTGCGCCCGGGGCCTGCGACGGACACTTCTGCGCCGTGTTGAGGAAGAAGCGCGCATAAGGCCGCATGCTCCTTGGCTCCGTGCTCCTCGCTTTCATGCTCCTCAGCCCCGTGCTGTGTTTGCGTTTTTGCTTGCCATGCCTGTTTGCTCCAGCCTTTTGCGCTACCCTATGCCCCACAAGCGATGACGGAGAGGTCTCGCGCCGCAAACGGCTGTTCCAGAGAGGCGGGCCATTTGGCTGGAAGCCCGCTAACAGGTAAGGCGTGGGAGTTCACTCCACGAGCTGCGAACTGAACGGCATCCGGTGTCATATGCGCCGGTGGGCCAAGTAGGGGAGCCGTCTGGCGCCACGTCACAGGGCCTCAAAGAGCGGGCTTCGGCGGACAAACAGCCGTCGGGCCAATCAAGGTGGTACCGCGGTCCAATCCGTCCTTGAGCGAACACGTCGCCAGGGACGGATTTTTCGTTTCTGGCCTGAAACGAAGGGATCTGCATGTCTGTTTTCGACGATTTGCAGGGCATCGCCGAGCGCGCCCTGGCCTCGGTCGAGGCTGCGGGCGACCTCAAGGCCCTCGATGAGGTCCGCGTTGCCGTCGCCGGCAAGAAGGGCGAGCTCACGGCCGTCCTTAAGTCCATGGGCAAACTGAGCCCCGAGGAGCGCCCCCAGGTGGGCAAGCTCGCCAACGAGGTGCGCGACCGTTTTGAGGCCGCGCTCGAGGCCCGCAGGGCCACCCTTGCCGCTGCCGAGCTCGAGGCTCGCATGGCTGCCGAGGCCGTCGACGTGACGCTGCCCGGTCGCGCCATGCCTCAGGGCCACGAGCACATCATCTCCTCCATCATCGAGGAGATGGAGGACTTCTTCGCGGCCATCGGCTACACCGTCGAGGACGGTCCGCGCATCGAGACCGAGTACTTCAACTTCACCGCGCTCAACACGCCTCCCGATCACCCCAGCCGCTCGGCTCGCGACACGTTCTACGTCGTGGACGAGTCCGACGGCGCCGACGGCCAGGCCACCACGGGTGTCATTGGCGAGTCCAATGTGCTGCTGCGCACCCAGACTTCCGGCGTGCAGGTGCACACCATGCAGGCGCAGAAGCCGCCGATCTACATGATCGCCCCGGGCAACGTCTTCCGTCCCGACGCAGCCGATCCCTGCCACCTGCCCCAATTCCACCAGGTGGAGGGCCTCGTCGTCGACAAGGGCATCACGTTCGGCGACCTCAAGGGCACGCTCGACGCCTTCATTCGCGCCATGTTCGGCCCCGAGCGCAAGACGCGCTACCGCCCGCACTTCTTCCCCTTCACCGAGCCTTCCTGCGAGGTGGACGTGTCGTGCGGCGTGTGCCACGGTGAGGGTTGCCGCTTCTGCAAGAACACCGGTTGGCTTGAGATCCTCGGCTGCGGCATGGTCGACCCCAACGTGCTGCGCTACGGCAACATCGATCCCGAGGAATATTCGGGATTCGCCTTCGGCATCGGCGTGGAGCGCGTCGCATGCCTGCGTTACGACCTGCCCGACCTGCGCATGCTCGTAGAGGGCGATATGCGCTTCCTGAAGCAGTTCTAGTTTCGCCGGCGATGCCCGCACGGCATCGCATAGCGCCGTAGCGTATATACGAGAGGAGTCGCATCCAACATGCGCGTTTCATATGAATGGCTCAAGACTATGGTCGACGTTCCCGACAACGTGGCCGAGCTTGTAGAGGAATACACCCGCACGGGTACCGAGGTCGAGGCCGTCGACAAGGTGGGCGAGGGCTTCGACCACGTCGTGACCGGCGTGGTGCTCGAGAAGAAGCCCCATCCGGATTCTGACCACATGTGGGTCACCAAGGTGAGCGTGGGTGCTGCCAATGTCGACGGGCAGGGCAACCCTGTGCCACTGCAGGTCGTGTGCGGCGCTCAGAACTTCAACGAGGGCGACCACATCGTCGTTGCCATGGTCGGCGCCGAGCTGCCCGGTGACGTCAAGATCAAGAAGAGCAAGCTGCGTGGCGTGGAGTCCTGCGGCATGAACTGCTCCAAGCGCGAGCTGGGCATGGGCTCTGACCACGACGGCATCTGGATTCTTCCCCCCGATGCCCCTGTGGGCATGCCCTTGGGCCAGTACACCGGCCAGACCGACATCGTGGTCGACTGCGAGATCACGCCCAACCGTCCCGACTGCCTGTCGATGATCGGCATGGCCCGCGAGACCGGTGCGGTGCTGGACCGCGACACCCACATCGAGCTGCCCGAGCTTGTCGAGGACGACCGCGACGCCAACGCCCTGGTCGACGTGAAGATCGACGACCCTGAGCTGTGCTCCCGCTACGTCGCCCGCGTCATCTCCGGCGTGAAGATCGCCCCCAGCCCCGAATGGCTTGCCAAGCGCGTCATCGCCGCCGGTTCGCGCCCCATCAACAACGTGGTCGATGTCACGAACTACGTGATGTACCTCACCGGCCAGCCCCTGCATGCCTTCGACCTGGGCAAGCTCACGCGCGACGCCGACGGCCGCGCCCACATCGTCGTGCGCGCCGCCCACGACGGCGAGAAGCTCACCACGCTCGACGGCCAGGAGCGCGAGCTGACCTCCGACATGGCGCTCATCACCGATGACGGCAAGACCCCCATCGCCCTTGCCGGCGTCATGGGCGGCCAGGACTCCGAGATCGACGACACCACCGTCGACGTCCTGCTCGAGAGCGCCGCGTTCAGCAACGGCCACACTTCGCGCACGAGCCGCAACCTGCAGCTCTTCTCCGAGGCTGCCATGCGCTACGAGCGCATTGTCGACGCCGAGGGCTGTGCTTGGGTGGCCGACGTCGCCGCAGCACTGTTCGCCCAGGTGTGCGGCGGCAGCGTGGCGCGCGGCGCCGTGGACTGCTACCCGGCTCCCAAGCCCGCCGTCGAGCTCAAGCTGCGCTGCGAGCGTCTGCGTGCCATGATGGGCGCCCCCATCACCGACGAGTTCGCCAAGAACTCCCTCGTGCGTCTGGGCTGCAAGGTGTCCGACTCCGGTGAGGCCCACGTGTTCGACGTCGTGGCCCCGACGTTCCGTCCCGACCTCACCCGCGAGATCGACCTGTACGAGGAGGTCGTGCGCCTGTGGGGCGAGGGCAGCATCGAGGCAACCCTGCCGGCCGCGCGCAACCACATGGGCGGCCTCACGCTCGAGCAGCGCCTTGAGCGCAAGGTGGGCGAGGTCCTGCGCTCCTGCAGCCTCAACGAGGCCATCAACTACAACTTCGTGGCCGACGACGACCTTGAGCGCCTCGGCATGAGCGAGGAGGGTCGCGGCATCCCCGTGCGCCTCATGCGCCCCATGTCGAGCGACTGGACCGTCATGCGCCGCAGCCTCATCCCCGGTCTTCTGCGCAGCGTCGCCAACAACCACAACCGCGGCGTGAAGAACGTCGCCCTCTATGAGATGGGCCGCGTGTACTTTGGCCGTCCCGGCAAGGCCCAGCCCAAGGAGCGCCGCTACGCGGCGGGCGTCATGGCCGGCAAGTGGGCCGACGACGCTTGGAACGCCTCCTATCCCAACCTGGACTTCTTTGACGCCAAGGGTGTCGTCGAGCGCCTGCTCGCCGCTCTTCGCATTGAGAAGATCCGTTGGCGTGCAGCCGAGCCCGCCGCCTACGCCTTCGCGCAGCCCGGTCGTGTGGCTGAGGTGCTCTCCGGCGGCACCGTGCTTGGCTGGGTGTGCGAGCTGCACCCTCGCTCGCTTGCAAACTATGAGGTCGAGGCCCCTGTGTGCGCCTTTGAGCTCGACCTTGAGCAGCTGCTCAAGCTTGCCAGCTCCCGCATCGTCTACAAGGACGTTCCCACGCTTCCCTCGGTTGCGATGGACCTCGCCCTTACGGTGGATGAAGAGGTGACCTGTGAGCGCCTTGAGCAGGTCATCACGAGCGCCGCGGGCAAGAACCTCGAGAGCGTGCGCCTCTTCGACGTCTACCGCGACCCGGTGCGCGTGGGCGTCGGCAAGAAGTCGATGGCGTTCTCTCTGACGTACCGTGCCGAGGGCCGCACGATGACCTCCGAGGAGGCCGAGGCCGTGCACAAGCGCGTCGTGGAGAAGACCTGCCGCGCCACCGGCGCCGTCGTCAGGGGCATGTAGTCGTTCACGATGCCAACACGTCTGCGGGCCCTCGCGGGTCCGCAGACGTGCTTGCTGCTAAAATCAGCGTTTCACAGGGCGCGTCTTAGTTTTACGGTCGACGAAAGAGAGTTTGCATGGCGCAGGATGATACGTTCTCCACCGGTGACGGCACGCTTGAGTTTCTCAAGGTGATGGGTGTCGCCCCCGCCGCAGAGGCTCAAAACACCCCCGAGCCGGCCGCCGAGCAGCCTCAGGAGTTGCAGACTGACGACTTTGCGACAATCGTCGACTTCTCGACGCCGTCGACGACCGACCAGCCTGCCGAGGGCGCGCCTGCGCCTGCGTCTGCGGCGCCTGCTGGCCAGACCTTCGACAAGCCCGTCGTCATCAAGGGCGGCCCTCGTCGCATCTCTCGTGCCGACGGCCGCTCACCGCGCCTGGGCACCGCCATGGGCCAGCGCCACTTTGAGCACAAGAGCGGTCGCGCCATGTTCGCGCCGTACCCTTCGAACAAGCTGTTCAACCTTGTCGCGCCCCTTGCCGCACTTGCCGTCATCTGCGGCGGCGTGGTCTATGCGTATGCCCACTCCCAGGCCGTCTCCACCGAGTATGCCCAGGAGGCCCTCATCGGCACCACGGGATATGACGGCGCGCTTTCTCTCACCCCGGCCAAGGACGGCGGCTACTACACCGTCTTCTTTGTGACCTCCACGCCTACAAACGAGGCCACAATCGGCGACCTTTCCCAGGTTGTCATGTATCGCACGGACAAGGCTGTGTCGGGCGTTACTTCGGCGACGCGCATCGATATGCCTGCCGACCTGTACGTGACGCCTTACAGCGCCTATTCCAAGAACTACTACACGCTGTCTGAGACCCTCAAGCAGACGCAGAACATCACGAGGACCCTGCAGGCCATCTGCGACGAGCTCGACGTGCGCCTGTACAACGTCGTCTGCTGCGACGAAGAGGAATACGCCCGCATCAACGCCTACCTCGACGGCAGCTCGAACGACGCCTCGGTCTTTGACAAAGAGGACATGCTCGGCCGCGTTCGCACGAACCTGAGCCCGGAGAGCCTCAAAGAGCTCTGCGACGGCCTGCGCGCCGTGGGCACGGCCAACATGAAGACCGTCACGGTTCCCACCACTTCGCTGGGCGCCGGCGACGTCGTCATGGAGCGCGCCTCGGCCGACTCCTACAAGCAGGCGCTGTCGCTTGCCCTCAGCAACGTCAAGTACGACGAGCACGGCTATTACTACGGCACGCAGTACGACGAGAACGGCGTGCCCATTCTCGACGAGAAGGGCAACCCCCAGGGTGCCGTCTACACCAACTACGATGCTAACCAGCTGTACTTCGACGCCGACGGCTACCTGGTGTTCTATGGTCAGCACTACGACGACCACGGCAACCCTGTGGGCACGCAGTACGACGAGAACGGAGATGCGCTCCTCGACTGGAACGGCAACCCCCAGGGTACCGTCTACGACGACAACGGCGAACCCGAGCGCGACTGGCTCGGCAACATCGTGATTCAGAACGGCTAGAACGGACGCAGCGATGGAACAACCCAAAGTGTCGGTGATCATGCCCGTGTGGGGCGTGGAAAAGTACGTGGGACGCGCAGTCGAGAGCATCCTGGGCCAAACGTTGCGCGACATCGAGCTTCTCTGCGTCGACGACGGCTCACCCGACGACTCGGGCCGCATCTTGGACCTCTATGCCTCCCGTGACGTGCGCATGCGCGTGTTTCACCAGGAAAACGCTGGCGCTCCGGCCGCGCGCAACCTTGCGATGAACCATGCTCGCGGTGAGTACCTGTGCTTTGTGGACGCCGACGACTGGGCTGAGCCCTCGATGCTCGAGGACCTCTACAATCTCGGGCACAAGCATGCCTTGGAACTCGTGGTGAGCGGCTTTTTCATCGACACCTATTGCGACGACGCTGAGACGGATTGTTTCCGACAGGTCCTGCAAGTTCCTGACCAGGTGTTCTCCACCCCGCAGGAGTTTCATGAGCAGGCATACCGCCTCTTTGACAAGAACCAGTTCTATCCGCCATGGAACAAGCTGTATCTGCGCAGCTACATCGAGGAGCACGGTCTGCGTTTTCCCTCCACGTTCTGGGACGACTTCCCCTTTGTCCTGTCGGTTCTGCGCGATGTGAAGAAGGTGGGCGTTACCGAAAAGCCCTACTATCACTTCATTCGCGCCCGCGCCGAGAGCGAGACCGCTCGCTATCGCGAGGGGATGTATGAGAAGCGCGAGGAAGAGCACGAGTGGATGCTCGACCTGTACCGCCACTGGGGTGTGGACGATCCCGACAGCATGGAGATGATCTACCGCCGCTACTCGGAGCGCCTCGTGGGCTGTGTCGAGAACGTGACCTGCTCGGATTGCACCTTGCCCGCCGCGCAGAAGCGCGCTCAAATCGAGAAGATGATCACGGCCGACCACGCCCGTACCGCGCTTGAGCTCACAAAGCCTCGCTCCACGATGATGCGCCTGATGCTCTGGCCCATGCGCAAGGGCATGCCTCGTCTCACGTATCTAGAGGGCAAGTTTATTTCATTTGTGAAGAGTCACTCTACAAAGGTCTTTTCAAAGCTCAAAGCGCGCCGCTGAGCCGGATGGAGCCGTTTGGAAACAAACCGTACCTATACTGAATATCCCCGCCTACCAAGGCTTAAAAACCAAGTCACGCAAGGGATGCCTTCCATAGGCTCTGCATTCAGGAGGTGCGCCGTTGAAGCCACTTAAGATTATGGACACGACCATCCGAGACGGTCAGCAGTCCCTGTGGGCCACGAGGATGCCGATTGGCGACATGCTCCCCATTCTGCCCAAGATGGACAAGGTCGGCTACTGGGCTATCGAGGCATGGGGCGGTGCCACGTTCGACACGTGTCTGCGCTTTCTCGACGAGAACCCGTGGGAGCGTCTGCGCGCCATCAAGAAGTGCACGCCCAACACGCCGTTGTCCATGCTCATCCGTGGCCAGAACCTCGTGGGTTACCACCACTACTCCACGGACATCGTGAACCGCTTCATTGCCGCGGCGCACAAGAACGGCGTCGACGTGTTCCGCACCTTCGACGCGCTCAACGACATTCGCAACGTCCGCGACTGCGCGGCCGCCGTCAAGGCATGCGGCGCCCATTTCGAGCCCGCCATCTCGTACACCACGAGCCCTGTGCACACGCTTGACAGCTATGTCGACTACGCATGTGCCCTCAAGGAGCTCGGCGCCGACTCCATCTGCATCAAGGACATGGCCGGCCTTCTCACGCCGTACCGTACCGACCGCCTGGTGCGTGCGCTCAAAGAGGCCACGGGCCTTCCCATCCACCTGCACTGCCACTATGTCGGCGGCATGGCCCCGGCCAACTACATCAAGGGCGCCGAGGCCGGCGCCGACATCGTCGACACCGCAAGCGCGCCTTTGGCCTTCGGCAACTCCCAGCCCGCCGTCGAGATGATCGTGGCCGCTTTCAAGGAGTCGGGCTACGACACCGAGATCGACCTCGACCTGCTGTTTGAGATTGCCGAGTACTGGGAGCAGGTACGTCAGCGCAGCCATTACAAGCGCGGCATCTCCACGCTCATCCACATGCAGGTCTACAAGCACCAGATTCCCGGCGGCATGATGAGCAACCTGGTGAGCCAGCTGGGCATCCAGCACGCCGAGGACCGTCTGGCCGATGTGGTGGAGGAGATTCCCCGCGTGCGCGCCGAGGTCGGCTTCCCGCCGCTCGTGACCCCCATGAGCCAGATCGTCGGTACCCAGGCCGTCTTCAACGTGCTCACCGGCAAGCGTTGGAGCGTCGTCTCCAGCGAGATGAAGGACTACCTGTGCGGCAAGTACGGCAAGGCGCCGGGCCCCATCGAGCCCGACATCCTGAGCCGTGTCGTCGACGCAGCCGACATCCTGCCGCCCGACGTCGCCCCCTCAACGCTGGCAACCCAGACGTTCGAGGACTGCAAGGCCGAGCTCGGCTCCCTTGCGAAGAACGACGAGGACGTGCTCATGTACGCCCTTTTCCCCAACGAGGCCAAGGCGTTTTTGTCCAAGCACCGCGCGGCCGACAATGTCGAGTTCCTGTATGCCCAGGACAGCAGCGCAACGAAAGAGGAGGACTACGTGGACATCAACCAGATTCGCGAGCTAATTCGCGCCGTCGAGGAGTCCGGCATCGGAGAGATCACCATCAAGGAGGCCGGCAGCGAGATCACCCTGCGCAAGCCCGAGGTCGCGGCCGCCGCAGGCGCCGTCGCGATTGCGGCTGCCCCCGCCCCTGCGGCTGCCCCCGCCGCTGCCCCTGCGGCAGCTCCTGCCGCGGCTGCGGGCCGTCCGGCCAACTGGATCGCCGTCAAGAGCCCCATGGTGGGCACCTTCTACGCCGCCCCTTCGCCCGACGAGCCCGCATTTGTCAAGGTGGGCGACGAGGTCATGGCCGGCGCCACCCTGTGCATCGTCGAGGCCATGAAGCTCATGAACGAGATCAGCGCCGAGTCCATGTGCGTCGTGCGCGAGGTCTGCGTGGCCAACGCCGATCCCGTCGAGTACGACCAGGTGCTCTTCTACGTCGAGCCCGTCACGTCCAACCCCGACGCGGACAAGATTGGGGCGTAGCCGATGTTCTCTCGCGTACTGGTAGCCAACAGGGGAGAGATCGCGCTGCGCGTTGTGCGTGCCCTGCGTGAGATGGGCATCGAGTCCGTCGTCGCCTACTCTCAGGCGGACAAGGACACCCGTGCCGTGCAAGAGGCTGACATCGCCGTCTGCATCGGTCCCGCCCCGAGTGCCAAGAGCTATCTGAACTTTACCGCCGTCATCGGTGCCGCCGTCTCGCGCGGCTGCCAGGCCGTGCATCCCGGGTACGGATTCCTCTCTGAGAACTCCGACTTTGCCCGCGCTTGCGCTGACAACGACCTTGTCTTCATCGGCCCCTCCGCCGACGTCATCGACCGCATGGGCGAGAAGTCCAACGCCAAGCAGACCATGATCGCTGCGGGCGTTCCCTGCGTTCCCGGCAGCGCCGGTGAGGTTGAGACGCTCGAGGAGGCTTTCAAGGTCGCTGACGAGATCGGGTACCCCTTGCTTGTCAAGGCGTCCGCCGGCGGTGGCGGCAAGGGCATGCGCGAGGCCTGGAACGCCGAGGAGCTTGAGAAGGCCTACACCACGGCCCGTTCCGAGGCGCGTGTGGCCTTCGGCAACGACGCCGTGTACATGGAGCGCCTTGTGCAGCATCCTCGCCACGTCGAGGTCCAGGTCCTTGCCGACAACTTCGGCAACGCCATCCATCTCTGCGAGCGCGACTGCTCGGTGCAGCGCCGCCATCAGAAGCTCGTGGAGGAGGGCCCCAGCCCTGCGCTCACCCCTGAGCTTCGCCAGCAGATGGGCGACGCCGCCGTGCGCGCCGTGCGCCAGGTCGGCTATACCAACGCCGGCACCATCGAGTTCCTCCTCGACTCCGATGGGCGTTTCTACTTCATGGAGATGAACACCCGCATCCAGGTCGAGCACCCCGTTACGGAGCAGATCACTCTCACCGACCTGGTGAAGGAGCAGATCCGCATCGCCGCCGGCGAGCCCATGAGCATCGCGGGCAACGCGCCCTACACCCCGTGCGGCCATGCCTTCGAGTTCCGCATCAACGCCGAGGACCCCGAGCACGGCTTCCGCCCGTGCCCGGGCACCATCACGAGGCTCGTGCTGCCCGGCGGCCCCGGCGTGCGCGTGGACACGCATGCCTATCAGGGCTACAAGATTCCGCCCACCTACGACTCGCTTGTCGCCAAGCTTATCGTGTGGGGCCGTGACCGCGACGAGGCGCTGGCCCGTGCCCGCCGTGCCCTGTCCGAGTTCGTCGTCGAGGGCATCAAGACTACCATCCCATTCCACTTGGCCGCCATTTCGGTTCCTGCTTTCCAGGAAGGGGCCGTGTACACGGACTTCATTGAGACGTATCTGCCTGAATTCCTCAAGTAGCTTTGTGCGCAGAGCGTTTCGGCCAGTCTTGGGGCTATAATCGTGCGCATGCCGAATGCGCTATGATTGTCCAACCAATCGCCCGCTTGGCATCAAGCGGGCGATTTTCGTATATGAAGGGACTCGAGCATGGACGAGGAAATCCGCGTAAACGATCTTGTTGTTGCCCCGGAGGTCGTCGAGACCATCGTGCGCCTGTCTGCTGAGAAGGTTGAGGGTGTCGCCGCTGTCGGTCAGCCCGGCGAATTGAACGGTCTTTTCTCGTTCTTCTCGCAGAGGAAGGCCGACCCGGCCGTTCCTGCCGTTACCCTTAAGATTGTTGATTCCAAGCTCGACATCACCGTCCATCTTGCGGTGCTCTTCGGCTATTCGTTCGTGACGCTTGCGCAGTCTGTGCGCGAGCTCATCGCCAAGTCCGTCGAGTCCCAGGTCGGCATTGAGGTCGCTGCCGTCAACGTCTACATCGATTCGCTGCTGTTCCCGAAGGAGTAGGTCCCTTGTCTAAAATCGCCGGTCGCACGCGCGCACGCGTCCAAGCCATTCAGCTTCTCTTCCAGGCCCAGATTCAGGGCCTCGATGTGTTCGACCTGCTGCGCGATGGTACCTATGCGCTTGAAGACGGCCCCGTCGACCCCTTCGCCGAGGAGCTTGCTCGCGGCGTTGCGGTCAACCGTCTTGCCATCGAGCGCATGCTTGACAACATCTCCACCTGCTGGAGCTATTCGCGCATGCCCATCGTCGACCGCACCATCATGGCTGTGGCGCTCTTCGAGATGTTCATGCAGGACGACACGCCTGTCTCCGTTGCCATCAGCGAGGCCGTCGAGATCTCCAAGCTCTACGGTGGCGACGACTCCTCCAACTTCGTGAACGGCATCCTTGGCGACGTTGCTCGCCTGGCCCAGGAGAATCCCGGGGCTTCGCTGGCCGTTCTGGCCAACAAGGTTGCCGAGGCTGCCGCCGAGCAGAAGGACACCGAGGTTGCCGAAGCCGCCGACTCCGTCGATGAGCTCGACGAGATCGAGGGCGACATCGAGGACGATGCCGAGGACGTCGATGACGAGGCCGTCGTGGACGGTGGCCTTGAGTAGCGCAAGCCGCTACGGCGAGGTTGTCTCGCGCCTCGATGAGATTGTCAATACTGTCAAGTCGAAGGATTCCTCCATTGAGCGGAGCCTCGACCTGCTCGACGAGGCACTGCGCCTGAGCATGGAGGCCGTCGAGCAGGTCGATATCGCCCAGACGGCTCCTCAAGAGGAGGCCGTCGCCGACGAGCCTTCGGCCTAACGCAAAGTTGGTTTGCCGTGTCAAAGATTCTCGACAGCATTCAAAAACCTGATGATGTGCGCGACTTGTCGTTTGACGAGCTTGGGCAGCTGGCCCAAGAGCTGCGTGAAGAGATGATTGCGGCTACCTCCGTCAACGGAGGCCACCTGGCTTCTTCCTTGGGAGCGGTCGAAATCATCCTCGCCGCGCATCGCGTGCTTCACCTGCCTGAAGACAAGCTTCTGTTCGACGTGGGCCATCAGGCCTATGCGCACAAGCTTCTCACAGGCAGGCGTTCGGGGTTTGCCCATCTGCGCAAAGAAGGCGGTGTCTCAGGCTTTACCCGCCGTATGGAGAGCCCCTATGACGTTCATGACGCCGGTCATGCCTCCGATGCGCTGCCTACTGCTTTGGGTTTGGCGCTCGCCCGCGACATCGAGGGCCTCGACACGAACATCGTCACCGTGGTGGGTGACGCCTCGATTGCCGGCGGCCTTTCGTACGAGGCGCTCAACTATATCGGCCAGCAGCAGTTCAATCGCTTCGTTGTTATCCTCAACGACAATGAGATGAGCATTTCACGCTCGGTCGGCGCCTTTTCGAGCTACCTTGCTGGAATCCGAACGAGCAAGGCATACACCAACGTGCGCGACTCGGTCGAAGAGGGCCTGTCGCGCTCGAGCAAGGTGGGCGATACCCTTGTGCGCCTGGGGGAAAAGGCCAAGGAGGCCACGAAGCAGTTCCTCATCCCGGGCATGTTCTTCGAAGACATGGGCTTTACCTACCTCGGCCCTGTCGACGGCCATGATGTGCGCCTGTTCCAGGAGACGCTCGTCCGTGCGCTCAACATGGGCAAGCCCGTCGTCATCCATGCCGTCACCAAGAAGGGCCTGGGATATGCACCTGCTCAGGCCAATCCCGAGGCGTTCCACGGTGTAGCCCCCTTCGATATCGCCACGGGCGAGATTCGCAAGTCCAAGGGCGGGGCTCCCACCTATACGAGCGTCTTTTCCCAGCGCCTTATCGCCGAGGCCGAGGAGAACCCTTGCATTGTCGCCATCACTGCGGCCATGCCGGCGGGCACGGGCCTCGATGCTTTTGCCAAGCGGTTCCCACGCCGCTTCTTCGATGTCGGCATCGCCGAGGAGTGTGCTGTCACTATGGCGAGCGGCTTGGCCATTGGCCAGTTTGTGCCCGTGGTGGCCGTCTACTCCACGTTCCTGCAGCGCGCTTATGACGAGATTGCCACCAACGTGTGCCTGCAGAACCTCCATGTCGTCTTTGCTGTCGACCGTGCGGGCCTGGTGGGCGAGGATGGATCCACCCACCATGGCACTTTCGACCTGGCATATCTGCGCACACTTCCCAATATGCGCATTCTGGCCCCCTCTGACGAGGCGGAGCTGGCGCGTGCGCTGCGTTTTGCCATTGACGCCACGGGTCCCATCGCCGTGCGTTTCCCCCGTGGCAAGGCACAGGGCGTTGCGCTCCCTGAGCACGTCGGGCCTATCGACGACCATGCGCGCGTTGTGCATGGCGCGGCCGAAGGCCTCGTCGACGTGAGCTTCCTTGCGGTCGGCCGCATGGTGCACAGCGCTGTCGAGGCTGCCCAAGAGTTGGAGGAGCGCGGCATTTCTGCGCGCGTATTCGACATGCGCTGGGTCAAGCCCGTTGATGCCCGTGCCGTGCAGGCTGCGGCCCATGATTCCCGCCTGCTTGTAAGCGTTGAAGACGGCACGCTCGCCGGCGGTTTCGGCTCTGCTGTGCTCGAGACGCTTGCCGACGCCGGCCTCGAGGCTCAGGTGCTGCGTCTGGGCTTGCCCGATGCGTTTGTGGGGCACGGCACCGTCGAGGGGCTCCTTTCGATGCTTGAGCTCGATGCGCACGGTATTGCAGAGTCCGTGGCACACAAGCTCGAAGGTGTTGCACCTGCACGAGGTGGCGAGCGATGACGCGTGCTGTTAAGCGGCGCCTCGACGCGGAGCTTGTCGAGCAGGGCTATTTCAGCGATGTCCGAGAAGCCGAGCGCGCCGTCATGGCAGGTTTGGTTTCTTCTGCTGGCGAGCGCCTGACCAAGTCCGGCCAGCAAGTGAAGGCAGGCGTTGCCCTGCATGTGAAGGGCTCGCGCAAGCAGAGCGCCCAGGGCCTAGGCACCTATGTGAGCAGGGGAGGCCTCAAGCTCGAGGGTGCCCTCCTGGCATTTGGCCTCGACGTCAACGGTCTCAACTGCGTCGATGTGGGATGTTCCACCGGTGGCTTTACCGATTGCCTGCTCAAGCAGGGTGCCTGTCGTGTTGCCTCGGTCGACGTGGGCTATGCCCAGTTCGACTGGGGGCTCAGGTGCGACGAGCGCGTCGCGCTTTTTGAACGCACGAACATCTGTGATGCTGACCCGCAGGTCTTAGGGGCGCCTTTCGACCTTGCCGTGGCGGATGTGTCCTTTACCTCTGTGGCCACCATCTTGCCGGCCGTCATGTCCATGCTCAGCGAAGACGGTCTCTTCTGCACGCTTGTCAAGCCGCAGTTCGAAGCTGCGAGCTCGCAGGTCGGTGAGGGCGGCATCGTGCGAGATCCCCAGGTCCATCGCGAGGTCCTCGCACGCGTCATTACGGGGCTTACGCAAGCTGGGATGTCCGTGCGCGGCGCCTGCGTCTCGCCCATCCATGGTGCCAAGGGCAACATCGAATATTTTGTTTTGGCCGGCATGCGGCCCTGCACGGCGGCAATCGACGTCGATGCCGTCGTTGCGCAGGCATGGCATGACCAGGCTGGTGTTGAAGGGAACGAAGCTCTGTGATGCGTGTCATGCTTGTTCCAAACGAACTCTATGAGGCTTCCGTTGAAGCTGCGTCAAAACTGGAAGCCTGGCTCGACGACCAGCTCATCGATGTCGTGAGGCCCCCGCGTTTCGGCAACGATTCTGAGGCGTGCCTAGAGGGTGTTGACCTCGTTGTCTCCCTGGGCGGCGATGGCACCTTGCTTCGGGCGGCGCGTCTTGTGGGGTCGTTGCAGATTCCGATTCTGGGCCTTTCTTTCGGCCACTTGGGATTCCTAACGGCAGATGCCAACCTCGACCAGGCCGACATGTTCCAGCTTGTAGGCCAGGCTCTTGCCCAGGAGCTCCACGTCACTCGCCGCGCGGCGCTGTCTGTCGTGGTGGAAGGCTACGATCGCGAGGGCAACGAGACGGCGCTGCGTACCAACGCCGTCAACGAGGTCGTGCTTGCCCGCGGCGCGTCGGGCCGCATGGTTGAGTTCGACGTGTCCGCCAACGGAGTGCACATCGACCGTCTGCGCGGCGACGGCTTCGTGGTGTCCACAGCCACCGGTTCTACCGGCTATGCCCTTTCTGCCGGCGGGCCTATCGTCACGCCTGACTTCACGGGGCTGGTGTGCGTGCCCATCGCGCCCCATACCATCACGGCCCGAGCGTTTGTCACCTCGCCCTCCGATGTGGTGGAGCTCCAGGTGGCATCCGATCGCTCGAGCGACCCGACCATCTTCATCGACGGCGAGTCCCCCTTTGAGTCGATTGCCCCCTGCCGCCTTACGGTGAGCCGGGCTGATTACGATATCGTTCTCCTCAGTGCGCGCGACCAGGCATTTTTTGAGTCGGTCTCTCGCGTCTTCTACGGCAAGGTGCGCTAGCCCCTCGAACGAAACGAGGCACATCAGGTGATTGAAGAGCTTCATGTCAAAGACCTCGCCTTGATCGAGGACGCGGTCATCTGCCCTTCGCGCGGGCTCACGGTCCTTACAGGTGAGACGGGCGCGGGCAAGTCGGCCCTGTTGAGTGCCATAAAGCTGCTCATCGGCGAGCGTGCCGAGGCAAGCCAGGTGCGTCAGGGTTGCGATTTCCTGCTCGTCGAGGCCCAAATCACCGACGAGGGCGATGCGCGGGAGTTCCCCGACGGCCATATTGTGAGCCGAAGGGTTTCCAGCGAGGGTCGCTCACGTTGCACGCTTGACGGCTCGATGGCAACCGTGGGCCAACTTTCCCAGGCGGCAGGTGCCCATATCGATCTGTGCGGCCAGCACGACCATCAGAAACTCCTGAGCGAGCAGAACCACCTTGCCCTTCTTGACGCTTGGGCAACCGATGCCGTCGCTGAAAAAAAGAGCGATTACGAAACTGCATGGAAGGCGCGTTCCCGTGCGCAGAAGGAGTACGACCAAGCGTTTCAAGACTGCCATCAAAGTGCCCAGGCCGTGGACGAGGCGCGTTTTGTCATCGAGCGGTTTGAAGAGGTGAAGCCCCAGGAAGGGGAGTACGAGGAGCTTCAGCGCTCGCTTCCCAAAATGGAGCACGCCGAGTCTCTTCTCGAGGCTTGTGAGCAGGCGCGCCAGACGATAAGCGACGAGGGCGGTGCGCTCGACGCGCTCAACTCGGCCCTCGTGAGCCTGGAGTCGGCGGAGCGCTTCGACCCCGACCTTGCGGCCATCTGCCAGGCCTTGCGCGAGGCCATTTTCCCCATCGAGGACGTGGCGCACGAGGTCCGCCGGTATCGCGACGACGTCGAGTTCGACCCGGCTGAATATGCCCGCGCCGACGCTCGCATGGGTGAGCTCGCCGGGCTTTTGCGCTCGTACGGTCCCGAGATGCCAGACGTGTTCGACCGTTATGCCCAGGCATGCCATGTCGTGGAGCTTGTGGATGACTCGCAGGAAGTCTTGCGGCGCCTGCAAGCGGCGCTCGATGACGCCGAGCAAGCGCTTGTCAGTGCGGCCGAGGCTCTCTCACAGGCGCGCCGCGCCGCCGCCCCTCAGTTTGCCGACGCTGTCAGTGCTCAGATGGCCCGCCTTGAAATGGGCACTTCACGTCTCGATGTGCGCATCGAGGAGCTTCCGCGTGCCCAATGGGGCCCTCGCGGGGCCGACGCGGTCGAGTTTCAGTATCGTCCCGGTGCCGCGATGCAGCCCAGACCGCTTGCGCGCATCGCCTCGGGCGGTGAGCTCAGTCGCGTCATGCTGTCCATCAAGGTGGTCCTCGGTGCCCGCGACGACGTCGAGACTCTCATCTTCGACGAGATTGACGCAGGCGTGGGCGGTTCCACTGCCCGCGCGGTTGCCCAGGTCATCGCCGAACTCGCACAAACGCGCCAAGTCATCGTTGTCACGCACCTAGCCCAGCTTGCCGTCGTGGCGCAAAGCCACTATGTTGTGCGCAAGTCCGAGACCAGCGATGACGGCCTGCCCGTGACGAGCCTCGTCGAGGTTTCGGGGGAGGATCGTGTCCGCGAGGTGGCACGCCTGCTTTCCGGCGACGAGGATGAAGCGACCATAGAACATGCACGTGTCCTACTTGACAAAGCCGGGGATAGATAGGCTATAATCCTGAAGTTCTTCGTGTGGTTACGTTCGTGGTTCTTCCCGGGGCGTGGCGCAGTCTGGTAGCGCGCGTGCTTTGGGTGCACGATGTCGCTGGTTCGAATCCAGTCGCCCCGACCATGCGGCGGTAGTTCAATTGGTAGAGCGTCAGCCTTCCAAGCTGATTGTTGCGGGTTCGAGTCCCGTCCGCCGCTCCATAGATTTTCATATGGATCCGTCAGTCACTGGCGGGTCCTTTTTTATGCCTGACATCAGGCGTTATCTGTATCTTACTGTGCAATGGGGAGACATATGCTCTTTAGTGCCCTCGTCTATCTTCTTTGCGTCATCAGCCTCATCTGGGCGCTCAACCGCCTTGCCGTCTCAACAGAAGGCACGTCGACCCGCTCGATGGTGGGCGCAATCGTTCTCGAATGCCTTCTGTTTGCCTGGTCGATGTTTGCGGCCTTTGGCGGCGTCAGCGCGTCGTCGGGCGTCGCGGCTGGGTTTGTCGCCCTTGCGATGCAGGTCCTTGTGGGATGCGTGCTCTTTGCCCCGCAGGCTCGTCGCAGACTTGCCGGCGTTGCCACGAAGATCCGCCCTGTCATGGTGGTGATTGCCGTGCCGGTTGGTTTTTTTCTCATCGAGTTTGCCTACAGCACGATGCTCTTTGAGATGCAGCTTCGCTA
Organism: uncultured Coriobacteriales bacterium; assembly: GCA_934636245.1. Classification (GTDB taxonomy): domain Bacteria; phylum Actinomycetota; class Coriobacteriia; order Coriobacteriales; family UMGS124; genus UMGS124. The sequence continues at coordinate 95,226 of CAKUAI010000013.1, read as the reverse complement.
TGTCGGCCTCAACCTGGTCCTCGTTGCCGGTTTCATTCTGGCGATCTGGCTGTTTTGCCAGCGCCGCATGTGGGGCCTGATCGTCGGTCTTGCCATATGCCTGCTTGCGGGATATGTCGACTACTTCCTCATGCTTTTTAAAGGAACGACGATTCTTCCCTCCGACGTGCTTGCCCTGTCGACTGCCATGGAGGTGGCAGGTGGCTACACCCCGGTTTTCCAGGATTCGGCGCTCATTTGCCTTGCGCTGTTTTTGCTGTATGCGGCTGGTGCGGTTTGCCTGCCCAACCCCAATCTCACGCCTCTGCGCGTGAGCGTCAACGTCGTGCTTGCTTGCTTGTCCGTTTTCGGCCTTACGCACTGGTATGCCACGACCAACATCGGTGAGAAATACGACATCGACGTCGACGTTTGGAGCAGCGAGGTGTCGTACATGACCTACGGCGCCGTTCCCTGCTTCCTTGAGCGGCTCCAAGAGGTTCAGCCCGAGCCTCCCTCGGGGTACAACGCCCAAGAAGCCGACGATCTGATTGCCGACTTTGCGGCCCAGTGGGATGCCGAGCATCCTGGCTACCCGAACTCTCTGGCCCAATACTATCAAGATCGCTCTGGCGAGGAGGCTCCCAGCGTCGTCTGCGTCATGAACGAGTCGTTCAGCAACTTGAATATGTACGATGGCGTCGAGGGCTACGAGGGTACGACGTACGTTGACTCGCTCGAGGCCCTCCTACAGGGCACGCTCTATGTGAGCGCGCGTGGCGGCGGCACATGCAACACCGAGTTTGAGTTCCTTACCGGGTCGAGTTTGGGTATGATTGGCGGCGGTGTGTACCCGTACATGTACTACGACCTCTCCGGTGCAGAGTCGCTTCCCAGGCTCTTCAATGCTTTGGGATACACCTCGACTGCAATCCACCCCTGCGCTGCCTCCAACTGGCGCCGCGACGTTGTCTATGATGAACTGGGCTTCACGTACTTTTTGAGCGAGAGCTACTTCGGCGGCAACGTTGTCACACTGCGCGACAAGATCCGTGACTCTGAGACGTATGCGGCAGTGCTCGACGTTCTTGCCCAGGACGGCCCCCAGTTTGTCTTCGACGTTACCTACATGGGGCACGGCGGGTACACCACCGGTTTGCTGGATTCCTACCCGTATGACTCCGTGACCGTCAACGGTGAGTCCATCGAGGGCATGAGCGAGTACCTCTCCGTCATCGACGCCGCCGAGGTGGACCTTGCCTGGTTTTTGGGAGAGCTTGAAAAGCTCGACAAGCATGTCATCGTCGTGTTCTTCGGCGACCATCAGCCCGGCTTCAACGAGGAGCTTGCCGTCGCGGCCGGCCAGGACGACCCTGACTCCCTTGAGCAGGTTCAGCGCAGGTTCTCCACGCAGTACTTCGTATGGGCAAACTACGACCTCGACGCCTCTCACCGTGATTCGGCCTGCGACTCCACGTGCGACCTGTCTGTGGGCTACCTCGGCGCGCAGACGATGTACGAGCTCGGCCTGCCTCTGTCCGACATGCAGAAGGCCCACCTGAGGTTGATGGAGACGATGCCCGCCACCAACCTTAACGGGTATTTCGATGTCACCGACGGCATGTGGTACTGGAACGGTTTCGACAGCCCTATCAAAGATGTCTACGACGATTACGCCTTTATTCAGTACCGCAACCTTTTCGACTGCTACTGATTCGCTCGCGTGACGTGCTCAAACGGTTGTGCTTTGCGAATCTTGCGTTTGCGGGGGTATCTGCTCTGCTAGAATGCATCTGGCTCTCAGATGAGCCATGTCATGCGCCTCAATAGCTCAATGGATAGAGTCCCGGCCTTCTAATCCGGTTGTTGTAGGTTCGAGTCCTACTTGGGGCGCCAGTTGTTGTTGCTCGAGTCCGTCCGACACCTCGCGTCGGGCGGGCTCGTTTTGTATCGTGCTGCTGCACCTCCGAGCCGATGAGATGTGAGGAGCCCTTCATGGAAGAAGTTGTCGGTCTTGCCCGTGATGAGCAGCCAGACTCCCAGCGTCCCTCGGGCCGACTTTCCACCATGCTTGTTGTGGCGGTCTTGGCGCTCCTTCTTTTCACGCTCGGCGCCTACGCCGTTGTGTTTGCCGAGCACACCGACAGGGCCAACGAACAGGCCGCGCTTTCCGAATCGCGCCTCCTTGCTCAGCAAGTCGCCTCATTTTGGCGCAACAGCGATTTCGACAGTGCGCAGGACAGCGCCGCCTCATTTGCTCCGGACGCGCAAGTCTGTGTGCACCTCCTCGACATGCGCCCCGCCTCGACGACCTCGGCCGACCCTTTCGAGCTTGACGCCATCTCGTCGTTCAAATCCGGAAAGTCTGAATTCTTCGGTGTTGCCGCGTATCAGGGAAACGTCTGCTACCGCTATGTGATGGCCCTTCCCGACGTGGGCGGCGCAGTCAGCGTCGTCATACCTCTTTCCAACTATACGCAGGGCCATGCCGAGTCTGTCATGCTGTTCGGCGGGCTCTTTGTCGTGCTTGCCGTTGAGCTGGTCGCATGTATTGTCGTTGCATTGCACAAGCTGGTGAGCAGGCCACTGGAGCAGCTTTCGCGCGCTGCGGTCGAAGTGGGAGAGGGCGCATTGGGCGGCAAGCTCGGCAGCGGCGTTGCCTTCGGCGAGGTGGCCCATCTCAAGGCCGACCTTGCGCTCATGGAGAAGCAGCTCAAGGCTTCCCATGACGAGCTGGAGTCCCGCGTGCGCGAGCGCACGATCGAGCTTGAACAGGCCAACACCCGTCTCAAGGAGGAAGTCGAGTACAAGACGATCTTCTTGTCGACGATGAGCCATGAGCTCCGCACGCCCTTGGCCTCGATCAACGCCTATGCCGAGGTGTGCTTGCGCGAAGCGCGGCTCACAGACGAGCGCGACGTGAAGCTTCTCGAGGGCATCAAGCGCAACGCCAAGTCGCTCCTGCTCACCATCAACAACACGCTCGACGCCGCAAGCATCGAGGCCAGGCGTTTCGTGCTCGACCCCGTCGAGTGCGACTTGTATGATGTCGTGAATGCTGTCGACTCCGTGGCCGCGCCCCTGGCGCAGGAGAAGTCCATCGCATGGAGGCTCAACGTCCCCGATGACCTGCCCATGGTTGTCGTCGACCCCAATGTCGTGCACAAGGTGGTCATGAACCTCGTGGGCAATGCGATCAAGTTCTGCGGCCAAGAGGGGCATGTCGACCTCGTCTTGCGCGTGAACCCAAACCCGGGCACGCTGACCGTGCAGGTGAAAGACGATGGCATCGGTATTCCCGAGGAAGACCTGCGTGTCGTCTTCGAGCGTTTCCGCCAGGCCGACTCCTCCATTTCAAGGAGGTATGGCGGAAGCGGCCTGGGGCTCACGCTCGTCAAGGAGCTCAGCGAACTTATGGGCGGATCGGTGCATGTTGCCAGCAAGGTCGGTCAAGGCAGCACGTTTACCGTCGAGTTGCCCGTCAAAGTCATTGAGGAGGTCTGACATGAAGGTCATGCTTGTTGACGACGAGCCCAGCTTCCATGTGCTTGTGCAGTCGGTGTGCGAGTCGGCGGGCCACGAGTTTCGCGGAGTGGGGGACTCCCGCCAGGCGATTGAAGTCTTCAAGGCCTATGCGCCCGATGTCGTGCTGCTCGACATCATGATGCCTTATCTCGACGGCTACCAGGTCTGCGAGGGCATCCGCGCGCTCGATTCTGAGGTCGCCGTCGTGTTCCTTTCGGCAAAGGGCGCCGTTCCAGACAAGCGCGAGGCGTTCTCGCGGGGTGCCGACGACTATCTCGTCAAGCCTTTCGACGGCGAGGAGCTCCTCATGCGCCTTGAGGCGCTGCAGCGCCGCTCGCAGCGAGCGAAGGCGCAGGCGGCTCCGGCTCCCAGCGAGACGCTCAAGGTGGGGGAGTTCGAATTCGACTCCGTGCGTCAGACGCTTGCGCTCAACGGCACCTCGGTTCAGCTGACGCCCAAGGAGTTCCAGATCCTCTACACTCTGGCGCTCAAGCCAGAGACGGTCATGAGCAAGGAAGAGCTCATCGAGGCCGTCTGGGGTAAGGAATACCTCGACGACGCCATCTCCATTGCCGTGTATGTGCGCAAGATTCGCGAGAAGATTGAGCAGAACCCCGCAAAGCCGCGTTATTTGAAGACAGCATGGGGCATGGGATACTCTTTCTCCATCAAATAAATGGCAATCTATCGAGTTCTAAAGTGTTGATTGTTCTGTGCGGTTCTTCTGGTAGACTATGATGGTTTTTCGTCTAAGCGGGCGTGGCGGAATTGGCAGACGCGCTGGATTTAGGTTCCAGTGGGTAACACCCGTGAAGGTTCGACCCCTTTCGCCCGCACCATTCGTTAGTGCAGTTGTGCACCCGGATCCGATCAGTTGGAGGAACGTTGCAAACTTCGGCAGAGCGTCTTGAGAACAATGTGGTCGAGGTCAGCGTCACCGTTGACGCCAAGGCTGTGGACAAGGCCATTGCCGACACGTACAAGGAGCTGGCCAAGAAGTATCGCTTCCCGGGCTTCCGTCCCGGCAAGGCCCCTCGTCCCGTGATCGACAACAACATCGGCAAGGACGCTGTCCTGGGCCAGGCCACCGAGGCCCTCGTGAACGAGGCCGCCCCGAAGGTGCTTGAGGCTGAGGACATCGTTGCCATCGGCGATCCTAACTACGCTGATGTCCAGCCCGTTGTCGCCGGCGAGGACTACTCCTTCAAGGTGCGCTACACCGTGCGCCCCGAGCTCACCCTGAGCTCCTACGAGCCTGTCGAGATCACGCTTCCCTCCGAGGAGGCCACTGAGGCCGAGATCACGGCCCAGATCGACACCTTCCGCGGCTACCTGGGCAAGTACGAGGACATCGAGGGTCGCGCCGTCGAGGCCGATGACTTCGTGTACATCAAGGTCAAGGGTGGCGAGAACCTCGAGAAGATCAACTTCGAGAACCGCCTGTACCACCTCGGCCAGGGCCAGATGCCCGAGGGCTTCGACAAGGGCCTCATCGGCATGAACCCCACCGAGACCAAGACCGTCGAGTTCGAGCTTCCCCAGGCTCCCGTCGCTGAGGGCGAGGAGGCCCCCGAGGCCCAGATCGCCAAGGCCGAGGTCACCGTCAACCGTCTCGTGCACCACGTGCTCCCCGAGCTGACCGACGAGTTCGCAAAGAACAACTTCGGTTTCGACGACGTCGAGGCCATGCGCGCCGCCATCGCCAAGGAGATCGGCCAGCAGAAGAAGCAGGCCCTTCCCCAGCTCAAGGAGAACCGCGTCACCGGCAAGCTCGCTGAGCGTCTCGAGGGCGACCCCACGCCTGCTTACATGCAGACCATCTTCCAGGAGCTCGGCCAGAACTTCATTATGCAGCTCGGCAACCAGGGCACCAACCTGGACAACTGGCTTGCTGCCAACGGCATCTCCCAGGCCCAGTTCATGGCTGACCTGCAGCATCAGGCCTCCGACATCGCCCGTGAGTCCCTCGCCCTTGACGCCCTCGTGCGCGAGCAGGGCCTCGAGGCCACCGATGCCGATGTCGAGGAAGAGTTCAAGAAGGCTGGCGTGCCCGACTGGGAGGCCGCTAAGGCTGAGTTCGAGGCTGACGGCCGCCTGCCTGCCATCCGCGTCTCCATCCGTCGCAACAAGGCCATCGACTGGCTGCTGAACTCCGCCGTCGTGACCATCTCCGACGAGCCCGAGCAGCCCGCTGAGGCCGAGGAGAAGCCGGCCGAGGAGGCCCCCAAGAAGAAGACCACGCGCAAGCGCACCACCAAGAAGGCCGCCGAGGAGACTCCGGCCGCCGAGGGTGAGGCCGTGGCTGAGGAGGCCGCTGAGGAGGCCCCCAAGAAGAAGACCACGCGCAAGCGCACCACCAAGAAGGCCGCCGAGGAGGCTCCCGCCGCCGAGGAGAAGGCCGAGTAGGTCTTACGCCCCATCTGGTTTCACTCTAGGGAGGGGGCCTTCGGGCCTTCTCCCTTACATGTATCTTAGGCTTCGATTATTTGGAGGTCCGCAGCATGGCATTTTTGCAGACTCCCAGCTCGTCGCTGGTTCCGTACGTCGTCGAGCAGTCGCCGCGCGGTGAGCGCAGCTACGATATCTTCTCGCGCCTGCTCAACGACCGCATCGTCTTTTTGGGCGAGGAGGTCACCGACGTCAGCGCAAATCTCGTGATTGCCCAGCTGCTCCACCTCGAGAGCCAGGATTCCGAGAAGGATATCTCCCTGTACATCAACTCCCCGGGTGGCTCGGTTACGGCCGGCCTGGCGATTCTCGACACGATGAACTACATCAAGTGCGACGTTTCGACCATCTGCCTGGGTGAGTGCGCCTCCATGGGCGCAGTGCTGCTCTCTGCCGGCGCCAAGGGCAAGCGTTACTGCCTGCCCAACTCCATGGTCCTCATTCACCAGCCTTCCGGCGGTGCCCAGGGCCAGCAGACCGAGATTCAGATTGTCGCCGACTTCATGCGCAAGACCCGCGACCGTCTGAACAACATTCTCGCCAGCAACACCGGCCAGCCCCTCGAGGTCATCGAGCGCGACACCGAGCGCGACAACTACATGACCGCCGAAGAGGCCATGGCGTACGGTCTGGTCGACAAGGTCATCGTCGACCGCACCACCCTGTCCGATTCCAATAGCGAGGCATAAGGCCGCATGGACATGGAATTCATGAACCCGACGGTGCACTGCTCGTTCTGCGGTCGTTCGCGCGACGAGGTGGACAAGCTCGTGTCCGGCCCTAGCGGCGTCTACATCTGCGACGAGTGCATCGAGGCCTGCAACGAGATGCTCAAAGAGCATGAGATGGGCGAGCAGGACGACAGCATCGACCTGACGAACCTGCCCACTCCCCATGAGATCTTCGACGAGCTCTCGCAGTATGTCATCGGTCAGGACGACGCCAAGCGTGCCATGAGCGTGGCCGTCTACAACCACTATCGCCGCATCGCCACGGGCCAGGATCCTGATGACGGCGAGGTCGAGCTTGCGAAGAGCAACATCCTCGTGCTCGGCCCCACCGGCACGGGTAAGACGCTCCTCGCTCAGACCCTCGCACGCTTCTTGCGTGTTCCGTTTGCCATCGCCGACGCCACGAGCCTCACCGAGGCCGGTTATGTGGGCGAGGATGTGGAGAACATCCTCCTCAAGCTCATCACCGCGGCTGAGGGCAACGTCGAGAAGGCCCAGCTCGGCATCATCTACATCGACGAGATCGACAAGATTGCCAAGAAGGCCGAGAACCTTTCCATCACCCGCGACGTCTCGGGCGAGGGCGTGCAGCAGGCCCTGCTCAAGATTCTCGAGGGCACGGTTGCAAGCGTTCCGCCCCAGGGCGGCCGCAAACACCCCCAGCAGCAGCTCATCCCCATCGACACCACCAACATCCTCTTCATCCTCGGTGGTGCGTTCGTGGGCCTCGACCAGATCGTTGCCGAGCGCATCGGCAAGCGCGGCGTCGGCTTCAACTCCGACCTGTCCGACAAGGCGAGCCAGAACTACGACGAGCTGCTCAGCAAGGTGCTTCCTGAGGATCTGCACAAGTTCGGCATGATTCCCGAGTTCGTGGGCCGCGTCCCGGTCATTACCCAGACGCGCGGCCTGTCGGAGGAGGACCTCATCCCGATTCTGACGCAGCCCAAGAACGCCCTGGTCAAGCAGTACCAGCGCATGTTTGAGATGGAAGGCTGCAAGCTCACCTTCACCGCCGAGTCGCTCCATGCCATCGCCCACAAGGCGGTCGAGCAGAACACCGGCGCACGCGGTCTGCGCGCCATCTGCGAGAACGTGCTGCAGCAGACCATGTACGACTTGCCCAGCGAGCCCGACGTCACCGAGGTTGTCGTGACGAAGGGCAGCGTCGAAGGCATCGAGTCCCCCAAGCTTCTGCGCGGGGCTGACCCTGCCGACCCGGCACACCTGGCGTAAGCGACAGTCGCACGTCCATGCCCGGGAGGCGCCCTGCCCCCGGGCATTTTTGATATCAACGCCTTTGCAAACCGCAACCTAGCGTTAAGGAGCCATCGTGGAAGAGATGCCCAAGAACTACGACCCGCAAGAGGTGGAACCCCAGCTTATCGACATGTGGATGGAGGCCGGCGCCTATCGTCGCTCCAAGGGCGTGGGCGATTGCACCGTCACCATTCCCCCTCCCAACGTCACGGGCATGCTCCACATGGGCCACGCCCTCGACGACACCATCCAGGACACCATCGTTCGCTACAACCGCATGAAGGGCTACTCCACCCGCTGGATCCTCGGTACCGACCACGCCGGCATCGCGACCCAGACCAAGGTGGACAAGAAGCTCAAGTCCGAGGGCATCTCGCGTCTCGAGATCGGTCGCGAGAAGTTCATCGACGCCTGCTGGGACTGGACGCATGAGTACGGCGGCATCATCGTCGACCAGATCAAGCGCATGGGCTGCTCGGTCGACTTTGAGGGCGAGCGTTTCACCATGGACCCCGGCTACGCCAAGGCGGTGCGCAAGGTCTTTTGCGACTGGTACCACGACGGCCTCATCTACCGTGGCAAGCGTATCGTGAACTGGTGCCCCAACTGCACCACGGCCATCTCCGACGACGAGGCCGAGTACCGCAGCGAGCCTTCGCACCTCTGGCACCTGCGCTACCCGCTCACTGAGCCCGTCGACGGCGTCGAGTACATCGTCGTGGCCACCACGCGCCCCGAGACGATGCTGGGCGACACCGGCGTTGCCGTGAGCCCCTCCGATCCCGACAAGGCAAAGTTCGTGGGCAAGACGGTCATGCTGCCCATCGTCAACCGTGAGATTCCGATCTTCTCCGACTACCACGTCGACGCTGACTTCGGCTCCGGCTTCGTCAAGGTGACCCCGGCTCACGACCCCAACGACTACGCCATGGGTACCGCCCACGACCTGCCCAAGATCAACATCTTCGACGAGCATGCCGTCGTGGTCGAGGGCTATGGCGAGTTCACCGGCATGACGCGCGACGAGGCTCGCGAGGCCGTTGTGGCATGGTTCGAGGAGCACGGCCTGCTCGACCACATCGAGGACATCGAGCACTCCGTGATGCATTGCTATCGCTGCGACTCCACGCTCGAGCCTTGGCTCTCCGAGCAGTGGTTCGTCGCCGTCGACAAGCTCAAGGGCCCAGCCACCGACGTCGTGAAGTCCGGCGAGGTGAGCTTCCATCCGCAGCGCTGGGAGCAGACCTACCTCACTTGGATGGAGAACCTCAAGGACTGGTGCATCTCTCGCCAGCTGTGGTGGGGTCACCGCATCCCGGTCTTCTACTGCGAGGACTGCGGCTGGGAAGACGCGCTCATGGACGACGTGGACGTGTGCCCCAAGTGCGGCGGACATCACGTGCATCAGGACGAGAACGTTCTCGACACCTGGTTCTCCAGCCAGCTGTGGACCTTTGCGACGCAGGGTTGGCCCGACGACACGACCGAGCTCGCTGAGCATCATCCTACGCGCGCCCTCGTCACGGCCCGTGACATCATCGCCCTGTGGGTTGCCCGCATGGTCATGAGCTCGCTGTACTTCACGCATGAGATTCCCTTCCATGACGTGGTCATCTATCCCACGATTCTGGCCAAGGACGGCAGCCGTATGTCCAAGTCCAAGGGCAACGGCGTCGACCCCATGGACCTCATGCGCATGTACGGCGCCGACGCCATGCGCTTTGGCCTGCTTGGCCTGGTCACCACGAACCAGGACGTTCGTTTCGACGCCGACATCGACAAGAAGACGAAGGAGTTCCTGGGGTCGCCCCGCACCGAGGCTGCCAAGGCGTTCGTCACGAAGATCTACAACGCGAGCCGTTTTGTGCTCTCCAACATCGAGGAGGGCTTCGAGCGCCTCGATCCCAAGGTGCAGTCCAACGCCGACGCCTGGATTTTCTCGCGTCTGGGCAAGCTCGTGCGCGACGTGCCCGCCCTGCTTGACGAGTACCTCTTCGCCGACTACGCCCGCGCCCTGTACTCGTTCTTCTGGAACGAGCTGTGCGACTGGTACATCGAGTGCTGCAAGGCCCCGATGCGTGCCGAGGGCCCGCAGCGCGCACAGGTTCTGAGCAACCTGCTCTTTGTCCTCGACGCCTCGCTGCGCCTGCTTCACCCTGTCATGCCGTTCGTCACGGAGTTCATCTGGCGCCAGCTTCCCCATTGCGCCGACGAGACCTCCGAGATGCTCATGCTCGCTGCTTGGCCCAAGCCCGAGGATTACGAGGGATGGATCGACGAGGAGGTCGAGCGCTCCTTCGAGCTGCTCCGCGCCGTCGTGGGCGCCGCCCGTTCCACCAGGGCCCGTTACGCCATCTCGCCCAAGCAAGAGCTCAACGTCTGCGTGCGTGCCGCCGAGCAGGACTGCGCTCGACTCCAGGCCCAGCTGGCCACGGTCTGCGAGATGGGCCGTCTCTCCAACCTCACCGTGGGCGTCGACGTCGCCAAGCCCGCAGGCTCGGTCATGAGCGTCGAGTCCGGCCTTGAGATGTTCATCGAGCTTGCCGGCCTCGTCGACCTGGGCGCCGAGGCAGCGCGCCTCACCAAGCAGGTCGAGGCTCAGAAGAAGGAGCTGGCAGGTGTCGAGAAGACGCTTTCCAACCCCGGCTTTGTTGCCAAGGCCGCCCCTGAGGTCATTGCCGCCAAGCAGGAGCGCAAGGCTGCTCTTGCCGAATCCATCGCCGTTCTGGAGGCACAGATCAGTGAGCTGGGCTAGTCCTTTCGCGCTTCAGGCAACCGAAAGGCTGCCCTTTGCGCAGGCCATAGAGCGTATCGAGGCGTCGTTGCGATTCGGCATCGACCCGTCGCTTGCGCCGATTCGCTGCTTGCTTGCCGAGCTCGGCCATCCTGAGTACTCCTATGAGTGCGTTCAGGTGGCCGGCACTAACGGCAAGACGTCGACGTCGCGCTACACTGCGGCCCTGCTCCATGCGCAGGGCCGCAAGGTCGGCCTTTACACGAGCCCGCACCTTGTGAGCTACACGGAGCGCGTGGAGGTCGACGGTGAGCCGGTGGGGGAGGAGCTCTTTGCCCTCGGCGTGAGCTATGCCCTTGCCGCCTGGGAGCGCATTGCCGCTCGCGATGAGGACATGCGCGCTCAAGGTGTCACGGAGTTTGAGCTTCTCACTGCGGCGGCACTTGTGATGTATGCGCTTGAGGACGTGGACTACGCCGTTTTGGAAGTCGGACTCGGTGGTCGTTGGGACGCGACGAGCGCCGTTCCCACGGTCGGCTGCGCGCTTACGGGTGTCGCCCTCGACCATACGGCGATTCTGGGCGACACGCTCGCCAAGATTGCCCGCGAGAAGGCCGCTGTCATCCATCCCGGGATTCCGGTTGTGCTCGGCCCCTCGGCAGTCAGTCCTGCCGAGGTGCTCGAGGTTGTCTCTGAACGCTGCGAAGACACCGATGTCAGGCCCTGCGTCGTGTCGGATGCCGACCATCCCGTTGCATGCGACCCCGACTTCCTTGAGTCCGAGGCCGACCTTACGACGTTCGCCATGCATGCGGACGGGGGAGACCAGGGCATTGTCTCGTTTGACGTGCATGTGGCGGTGGACGTTCCCGATGTCGGCCTCATCGAGGCCGACTACCCGCAGATGTCGGTGCGAGGCCCCGTCTATCAGCCTCAAAACGCGGCATGCGCGCTTTCTCTTGCCACGGCGATTCTTGCCAGGCCCATTCCTGCCGCCATTGCGCGTCAGGCCCTTCTGGCCTGTCCTGTGCCGGGGCGCTTCCAGACGCTGCGATGCGAGCCTCTCGCCATCGTCGACGCGTGTCACAACCCCCAGTCGGCCGAGGCGTTCTGCGATGCGGTGCGCGCGGCGTTTCCCGATGCGCACCACCGGCCCACGCTCCTCGTCGGCGCGCTTGCCGACAAGGACCATGCGGGCATCGTCGAGCGTGTCGTGCCGCTCTTCAGCCGCATCGTGGTGACGCAGTCCGACAGCGCCCGCGCTTTTCCCGCCGCCGACCTTGCGGCTGAGATCGAGAGCCTCTGCGGGGTCAAGCCCGCCGCTGTGTATGGGGATGCCCGCTCTGCACTCGACGCTTTGTGTGGAGAATCTTTCATCGCCTGCGGAACGATTACGTTGATAGGGGAGATAGCCGCGATTCTCGCGTAGCTTTTGGTACAATCCGCTATCAGTGTCTTTCGAAAGGATCGCTGATGTCTGAACTCATCAACATACTCTTTACCCCGCAGGTCCAGATGGTTCTCACGCTCATCGGCGTGATTATCGTCTTCCTCTATCTCCTGTCGATTCTCTACGTTATCAAGGACGCGCGCGCCCGTGGCTCGGCGGCATGGTGGGCATGGGGCATCGTCTCCATCGTCCCGCTTGCGGGTCTTGTGGCCTACCTGGTGTTGCGTCCCTCCTCCTATGCCATCGACCGCGATGAGCAGGAGCTTGAGATTGCCCTGCGCGAGCACGAGCTGCAGCACTACGGCTCCTGCCCCACCTGCGGCGCGCACATCGACCGCGACTTCATCGTGTGCCCCATCTGCGACACGCAGGTGCGCAATGTCTGCCCCAACTGCCACCGTCCGCTCGATGCCGACTGGCAGGTGTGCCCCTACTGCAGGACTCACGTTCGCTAAGGCGGCGCTGCAAGGCTTCTCATGGCATGAAAGTAAAAAGGCCCCGCAAGGGGCCTTTTTCATGCGCGACGCAAGGGGCCTTTTTCATGCGCGACGCAATATGTCTGTGGGTGCCCTGCTTTGTTTGACTAATCGCTGGTTGAAATTTGGAATGCGGTCATGCGCCGCACTGGGATTTATCTTGCTTTGAGCGATTGGGCAGGCATTTGCCCATAGAGGCGCATGCAAAAGAAGGGGACCTTGCGGCCCCCTTCTTCATCATGTCATGTCTTGTACGGCAAGCAGCGCCTGCGTTGCGGCTTAGGCGCGCTCGGCAATCTCCTTGGCAAGCTTGTCGCAGAACTCGTCCATCGTCATGGTCTGCGTCTTGTCGGTCGCGCGGTCGCGCACTGCGACGAGGCCGGCCTCGACCTCCTTCTCGCCAATGACGAGCATGTAGGGCACGCGGTCGACCTGGCGAGCCTCGCGGATCTTGTAGCCGATCGTCTCGGAGCGGTCGTCAATCTGCACACGAACGCCCATGGCACGAAGGCGGTTGTAGGCCGCGTTGGCGTACTCGTGGGTCTTCTCGGAGATGGGCAGGACCTTGACCTGCACGGGGGCAAGCCACGTGGGGAAGCGGCCCTTGGTCTCCTCGATGAGGTAGGCCATGAAGCGGTCGAGCGAGCCCAGAATGGCGCGGTGCAGCACGACGGGGGTCTTTTCGGAGCCGTCCTTGTCCACGTACTTCAGGTCGAACTTTGCCGGCAGGCAGAAGTCGAGCTGGCAGGTGGACAGGGTGTACTCGTTGCCCACGGCAGGCTGGACGTTGACGTCGAGTTTGGGGCCGTAGAAGGCGGCCTCACCGATCTCCTCGGTGAAGTGGATGCCCAGCTCGGTCAGAACCTCGCGAAGGGCGCCCTCGGCCTTCTCCCACATCTCGTCGTCCTGATGGTACTTGTGCTTGTCCTCAGGGTCGCGCAGCGAAAGGACGCAGCGGTAGTCGGTGATGCCAAAGTCCTTGTAGACGCTGAAGATGAGGTCGCACACGCCCGCGACCTCGGCCTTGATCTGGTCGGGGGTCACGAAGATGTGCGAGTCGTTCTGGCAGAAGTGACGGCCGCGCTCGATGCCCTTGAGCGTGCCAGAAGCCTCGTAGCGGAAGTCATGGGCGATCTCGGCCAGACGGATGGGCAGCTCCTTGTAGGAGTGGGGCTGGTTGGCGTAGATCATCATGTGGTGCGGACAGTTCATGGGGCGAAGGACGAAGTTCTCGCCCTCCATCTCCATGGGCGGGAACATGTTCTCCTTGTAGTGGTCCCAGTGGCCGCTCGTGCGGTACAGGTCCACGGTGCCCACGCAGGGCGTGAGGACGTGCTGGTAGCCCAGGGCCGTCTCCTTGTCGCGGATGTAGGTCTCGAGCTGCTGCCAGACGACGTAGCCGTTGGGGAGGAACATGGGCAGGCCCTTGCCCACCAGGTCGTCGGTCATGAAGAGGTGCATCTCGCGACCGATCTTGCGGTGGTCGCGCTCGGCGGCCTCGGCGAGCTTCTGCAGGTGCTCGTCGAGCTCGGCCTGCGTGGCGAAGGCGGTGCCGTGGATGCGGGTGAGCATCTTGTTCTCGGCGTTGTTCTTCCAGTAGGCGCCGGAGATGGAGAGCAGCTTGAAGGCCTTGAGCGCCTTGGTGTAGCGAAGGTGCGGGCCGGTGCACATGTCGACGTACTCGCCCTGGGTGAAGAAGCTGATCTGGGCGTCCTCGGGCAGGTCGGCGATGTGCTCGACCTTGTAGTGCTCGCCGCGCTCCTCCATGAGGGCGATGGCCTCTTCGCGGGGCAGGATGGAGGGCTTGATCGGGAGGTTCTCCTTCACGATCTTGCGCATCTCGGCCTCGATGGCGGCGAGGTCCTCGTCACCGAGCTTGGTGTCGCCCAGGTCGATGTCGTAGTAGAAGCCCTTCTCGGTGGCCGGGCCGTAGCCGAAGTGGGCCTGCGGGTAGAGGCGCTTGACCGCCTGGGCCAGAATGTGGGCGGCCGTGTGGCGAATGACTTGCAGCTCCTCTTCTGCAGGGCACTCGGCAACGGATCCGTCTGCGTGCACGATGTTCATTGGGTAACTCCCCTTCGCGGTATCGGATGGTTCGTATGTGAGAGATTTTATTGCTTTTGCATCTAGAGAGCACTCTTGATGATACATCCCTTGAAAATGTCGTATCTTTAACGACGCATGTGCATGGGGCACGTGCCTTGACGATATCGGTCTTGCGGGCCGGTCGTCCCGTGCGAGGAATGGATCTTCGCGTTCGGGGCGCCCAAAGCTTGGCGGGACCACAGTTTGGAAGGGATCAACCCTTGAGCGAGCTTAAGAATCCTTCGATCTTCTCTCTTGATGTCGTTGACGAGAACGAGATGAACAACCTCGTCGACAACACGATCATCGACTTCGACGAAGGCGACATGGTCAACGGCACCGTCGTGAAGATCGGTCATGACGAGGTCCTTCTGGACATCGGCTACAAGTCCGAGGGTGTCATCCCCGCCCGTGAGCTTTCCATCCGCAAGGATGCCGACCCCAGCACCATCGTCTCCATGGGCGACGAGATCGAGGCCCTCGTCCTCACCAAGGAGGACAAGGACGGCCGTCTGATCCTGTCCAAGAAGCGCGCTGAGTACGAGCGTGCCTGGAACCGCATCGAGGAGATGTTCAACGCCGGCCAGAACGTGGAGGGCGAGGTCATCGAGGTCGTCAAGGGCGGCCTTATCCTCGACATCGGCCTGCGCGGCTTCCTGCCTGCTTCCCTCGTCGACCTCCGTCGCGTCAAGGACCTCACCGCCTACATGGGCACCCGCATCGAGGCCCGCGTCATCGAGATGGACCGCAACCGCAACAACGTCGTCCTCTCCCGTCGCGTCGTGCTTGAGGAGGCCCGCAAGGAGGAGCGCAGCGAGATTCTTGCCAAGCTCAAGCCGGGCATGCGCCTCAAGGGCAACGTTTCCTCCATCGTCGACTTCGGTGCTTTCGTCGACCTGGGCGGCATCGACGGCCTGGTCCACATCTCCGAGCTCTCCTGGAACCATGTCAACCATCCCTCCGAGGTCGTCAAGGTCGGCCAGGAGGTCGAGGTCGAGGTGCTCGACGTCGATATGAACCGCGAGCGTATCTCCCTTGGTCTCAAGCAGACCACCGAGGATCCGTGGCGTTCGCTCGTCAAGAAGTACCCCGTGGGCGCCATCGTTGAGGGCAAGGTCACCAAGCTTGTTCCCTTCGGCGTCTTCGTGGAGCTTGGCGACGGCATCGAGGGCCTCGTGCACATCTCCGAGATGGCCAAGGCTCACGTCGACCAGCCTTCCCAGGTCACCAAGGCCGGCGAGACCGTCCACGTCAAGGTCATGGAGATCGACCTCGACCGTCGTCGCGTCTCCCTGTCCATGAAGGCCGCTGCCGAGACCCTCGGCATCGACGTGCCCGTGACTCCTCTGGAGCCCAAGGCCGAGAAGGCCGAGGAGGCTGCTGCTGAGGAGCCTGCCGCCGAGGTTGAGGCTACCGAGGCTGAGTAAGCTTTCTCATGGGGTCAGGCAGGGCTTGACCACCACTGAAGCTTGATTTTAGCTGGGCGGGTTGCTTTTGGGCAGCCCGCCCTTCTTTTTGTTTGGGGAAGGAAGCGCCATGGCTATTCGCGTTGTTGAGATTGAGGCATTCGAAGACGAGAGGCTCGACGCCTACGCTCGCCTGACGGAGGCGCAGCTGCGCTGCCGCCTGGAGCCCGAGAGGGGCATCTGCATCGCCGAGTCGTTCAAGGTCATCGACCGCGCGCTTGACGCCGCCATGGTGCCCGTTTCCTTCCTTGTCGCGCCCAAGTGGGTCGACGAGACACTCGAGCGTGCCCGCCAGGCAGTGCAGGCGGGCCTTGTGGGCGAAGACGAGGACCTCCCCATTTTCGTTGCCCCTGTCGAGCAGCTCTCCAAGCTCACCGGCTACAACTTGACCCGCGGCGCCCTGTGCGCAATGCGCCGCCCCGTTTTGCCCAGTGTGGAAGAGGTCGTGCGCGGTGCTCGCCGTATCGCTGTTCTCGAGGGTATCGTCGACCACACCAACGTCGGTGCTATCTTCCGTAGCGCCGCGGCCCTCAACGTCGATGCTGTGCTTGTGACGCCCACGTGCTGCGACCCCCTGTATCGTCGTGCGGCGCGTGTGAGCATGGGCACGGTCTTCCAGGTGCCATGGACGCGCATCGGTTCCGATCACACGCAGTGGCCCGTCCCGGGCCTTTCCATTCTGAACGACCTCGGGTTCACCACGGCAGCTTTCGCCCTGACCGACGAGTCGATCAGTCTAGCCGACCCTCAACTCGATGAGATTGAAAAGCTTGCAGTGGTTTTGGGCACGGAGGGTGACGGCCTGTGTCACGACACCATTGCTGGCTGCGATCTTACGGTACGCATCCCGATGGCCCATGGCGTCGACTCGCTCAATGTCGCCGCCGCTTCGGCTGTGGCGTTCTGGCATCTTTGCGAGCACTAGGGAGGCACCCGCGTGTACACGCTGTTTGTCACCGGCGGCATCGGTTCGGGAAAGTCCGCCTTTGTGGGGCGCCTGAAGGAACATGGCGCCACGGTGTACGACCTCGATGCCATTTCCCATGAGGTGCTTGAGGACGATGACACCGTTCGCGCCCTCGTGCGGGCGTTCGGCCCCGAGATTCTCGAGGAAGGCAGCTACCCCGTCCCCGATTCACTCGATGAGGAATTCGTTTCAGATTCAAACGACATCCTCCCGCTTGGGAGAATCTCTCGTCCGGCCTT
Source organism: uncultured Coriobacteriales bacterium (assembly GCA_934636245.1). Classification (GTDB taxonomy): domain Bacteria; phylum Actinomycetota; class Coriobacteriia; order Coriobacteriales; family UMGS124; genus UMGS124. Next base: position 77,866 of record CAKUAI010000013.1, on the reverse strand, counting down.
GGCCTGGCGTGCGTTCTCAAGCCCTGAGGCAACCGACCTTCTGAATTCCATCGTGCACCCCCGCGTCTTTACGCGCCTGGCCCAGCACCTCGCTTCGGGCTGCTCGTGCTGCGCGTCGTCTCATGACGTGGTCAACGTCGTCGAAGTGCAGCTGATCGACAAGGCAGGGGAGTCCCTTGCCCTGGCCGACGAGGTCTTGGGCATTCTGTGTCCTAGAGACATGCGCCGCTCCAACGCACAGGCCCGCGGCATGGACCCCTCCGACTTCGACCGCCGGGACGCCCTGCAGATTACCGACGAGCAACGTGCCTCGTACTGCACTTCCACGCTTGTGAACGACAAGGGGCTTGAGCATTTGCGCGAGATGGCCGATGATTGGTGGCATCGACACTGCCCGACGCGACCGTAGGTGAGGCATCCATGCAAACAAAAAGCCCGGCCATTGCCTTTGTTGGAAGGCACAACTCTGGTAAGACCACCCTTGTGACAAAGGTGATCTCTTGCCTTTGTGCGCGCGGCCTGGACGTGGGAAGCGTCAAGCATCACGGTCATCTGGGCTTTGAGGTGGATGTTGAGGGCAAGGACTCGTGGCGCCATCGCCAGGCTGGTTCCTGCGAGGTCGCTATTGCCTCGCCCGACAAGATGGCCCTCATTCGCGAGCTGAAGCACGAGATGGAAGTCGACGAGATCATCGCGCTCATGGCTCCCCACGATGTCGTGCTGGTAGAGGGCTACAGGGGCGGCGGCAACATCCCGACCGTTGAAATCATGCGTTCCACCAACGAGCGCGACGCCGTGGCAGCCGCGGAGTTCGTCCGTGCGGTCAGGCAGACCGGGCGTCTCGAATATGACGACGCCAACCTTGGCAGGGACGCGGGCCGCATGCCCGACGAGTTGACGGTGGCTGTCGTGAGTGACATCCCCGAGGTTCACGACGCCGCCCAGGCTGTTGGCCTTGTGACGTTTGGCCTCGATGACGAAGAGGCCATTGCCGATTACATCGCGACGCATATCGCCCGCAGCGCTCGCTAGTCGCATCACATTCCATACCGGAGTGGCAAATGCCGCCTACTCGGCTATAATCGCCCCTTGTGTACAAACTGTGCGCGCCGTCGGCGCGCACACTTGCATGAGAAGAGGGTACATGCTTGATCCAAACGTACGAATCAGCATCGATGAGGCTCTGACGCGCGTGCTCGATCGCGTGGGGGCGCTTCCCGAGCAGCGTGTGGAGCTCATCGATGCCCTGGGCCGCGTTCTTTCGCACGACGTCGTGAGCGACATCGATGTCACGCCGTTCGACAATTCCTCGATGGACGGCTATGCCGTCAGGTCGTGCGACCTCGAGGACGCAAGCGAGGAGTCTTGCGTCGAGATGGACGTCGTGGGCTACATTGGCGCGGGGTCTGCCTTCGACGGCGTGCTCCAGCCCGGCCAGACGGTGCGCCTCATGACGGGCGCCCCCATGCCCCAGGGTGCCGACGCCGTGCAGAAGTTCGAGCTTGTCAAGGTTGTGAGCGGGCAAGGCGAGACCGGCTCACGCGTGTCGTTCTCCGCTGCTGTGAAGCCCGGCAACTTCGTGCGCCTTGCCGGCGAGGAGTTCAAGGCCGGAGAGGTCGCGCTGCCTGCGGGGACGTTCGTGAATGCCTACGCCTTGGGCATGCTGGCCTCCGCCGGCGCTCGCGAGGTCGATGTCTACCGTCGTCCAGTTGTCGGCATCTTCACGATCGGCAGCGAGCTCATGTCCATGGCGACGGCTCCCGCCGACCTCGAGCGCGGCAAGATCCGCGACAGCAACTCCTGGACGCTTGCCGGCCTCGTCCGCGAGGCAGGCGGCGAGCCCCATCTGTTCGGCATCGTTCCCGACGACCGCGACGCCATCAAGGCCGTGCTCGACGAGGCGCTTTCGTGCTGCGACATGGTCATTTCGGCCGGCGGTGCCAGCCAGGGCGACTTCGACTTCATCCAGGAGGTCATTTCCACGCAGGGCCAGGCCGTTTTCTCCTACCTGTCGCTTCGCCCTGGCAAGCGCCAGACGTTCGGCATTGTCGAGGGCAAGCCCGTCTTCGGCCTGTCGGGCAACCCTGCCGCCGCCTCTGTGGGCTTTGAGCTGCTCATCCGCCCCGCGCTGCGCAAGATGCAGGGCTATACCGACCTGGCCCGCCCGCAGGTGCGCGCCACGCTCACCTCTCCCATCAAGAAGAAGGAGGGCCGCGCGTTCTACAACCGCGGTAGGGTCGAGCGCGGCGAGGACGGCTCCTGGATCGCCTACGAGCACGGCACGCAGTCCTCTGCCTTGCTCGGAGACCTTGAGCGTTGCAACTGCCTCATCGTCATCGAGGAGGACAACATGGGCATGCAGGCCGGTGAGCAGGCTCTTTGCATGCGTATCGACCTGCCTGAGGGTACCCAGCTGTAGCCCTGCACCAATTTGAGAAAGGGATGCTCATGAACATCAAGTTCGCCATCGTCACCGCCTCCGACACGCGCGACATCACGCTCGACTCGGCCGGCGCGGCTCTCGAGACGCTCATCTCCGAGCAGGGCTGGAGCGTCGCCTCCCATGTCGTGGTCAAGGACGAGCGTGTAGACCTCACCCGCGCCATCATCACGGCATGCGACGAGGTGGACGCCGACATCGTGCTTACCTGCGGCGGCACCGGCCTGTCCATGCGCGACGTCACGCCCGAGGCCACGCAGGACGCTTGCGACCGCAACGTGCCCGGCATCGCCGAGGCCATCCGTGCCACCTCCCTGCAGAAGACGCGCCGCGCGATGCTCTCGCGCGCACTGTGCATGCAGCGCGGCACCCACCTGGTCATCAACTTCCCCGGCAGCGAGAAGGCCGCTCGTGAGTGCTGGGATGCCGTGTACGACCAGCTTGACCACGCCATCAAGATGACTGCGGGCGGCGGCCACTAAGCCTTTCCCGCTTGGGCTGTGCTTCGGGGCGACAGTCGCATTCGTGACTTTTGCCACGCCGCTGGCGGCAATTCTCAACTTAGGTTGATTTTATGCTTGCACTTTTGTGACGGATGGTTAACCTATCTTGTGATAGCAACGGCAAACCCGCTGTCGCCTGAGTCCCTTGGGAGGGGATTTCTCAAATGAAGATGAATCGTCGTTCCTTTGTTCAGGGTGCCGCTATGCTCGGTGCCGCCCTTGCCGTCGTTCCTTGCGCCGGCCTCGCTTTTGCCGACGAGAAGAAGGAGGAGGCTGCTCCCGCCGCTGAGGGCGCCCTCCAGATCTTCGCCGCCAACTCCCTGGAGAAGGCCCTGCCCGAGGTCCAGAAGCTCTACACCGAGCAGACCGGCGTCGAGTTTGCCGACACCCAGTTCAAGGCTTCCGGCGACCTGGTCGAGCAGCTCAAGGGCGGTGCCGTCGCCGACCTGCTGATCACCGCCTCCAAGGGCACCATGGACAAGGCCGAAGAGGGCAAGCTCATCGACGCCGACACCCGCATCAAGATGTTCAACAACGACCTGGTCATCGTTGCCGCCGAGGGCGCCGACGTCAAGGTCGCTGCCGTTGAGGACGTCGTCGCCGACGACATCGCCAGCATCGCCATTGGCGACCCGGCCACCGTTCCTGCTGGCAAGTACACCTGCCAGTCCCTGTACGCCGCCGGCCTCTACAGCGCTGAGGAGGGCGTCGACGGCGAGTTTGCCGACGAGATCAAGGACAAGGTCATGCTTGCCGACAAGGTGGGCACCTGCGCTTCCTATGTCTCCACGGGCGATGCCACCATCGGCTTCGTGTACAGCTCCGATGTCTACCGCTACGAGGGCATTGAGGCCATCTACACCGTTCCTGCCGACATGCACAAGGACATCGTCTACCCCGGCGCCGTCTGCACCGACGCCCCCAACGCTGAGGCCGCCAAGGCGTTCCTCGACTTCTGCATGACCGACCCCGACGCTCTGGACATCTGGAGCGAGTACGGCTTTGAGGTTGTCGTGGCCGAGGAGGCTCCCGCTGATGCCGCCGCCGGCGCCCTCAAGGACGGTTCTTACACCGCCGAGGGCAAGGGCATCGGCGGCAAGGTGCCCGTGACCGTCGAGGTCAAGGACGGCAAGATCGCAACCGTGGTCGTGGGCGACAACTCCGAGACCGAGGGCATCGGCTCCAAGGCCATCGACCAGCTGCCCGAGGCCATCGTGGCTGCCAACGGCACCGAGGGCGTCGACGCCGTCTCCGGCGCCACCGTCACCTCCAAGGCCATCTTCGCGGCCGTCGAGGACTGCCTGGCCCAGGCGAAGTAAACGCCTTCCTTGTAGGGCTTAGATGACATCCGTGCGCCGACGCCCTGGTGTTTTGGGACGTCGGCGCACTTCGTTTGCGTGGGTATTTTCTTGGGAGGGAAGCATGCCAACGACTTCCACAGGCTGCGCGGCACCCTGCCTGCGTCGCCTGTCTCTGGTGCGTGCGGTGTTTGCCGCTGCGCTCATTGCCTGCGTTGTGGGCCTCGCCGCCATTCTCGTTGCACCTCGCGCCGCATGGGCAGACGCGCAGTCCAGCGTGGGCGAGGGCCAGCAGTTGAGCGCAGGTTCGGCTGTTGATGACGAGTACGGCCTGGGCATCAATGACTTCGAGCGCCGCAACAAGGGCCGCGAGGACAAGGGCGGCGCGGGCTATATCTACCAGGTCAACGACACCGAGGCGTTCGTCGTCCTCGCCATCGGCGAGAACACGCTCGTCATGGTTCCTCAAGACGTCGCCGATGCAGTCGGTTTCAAGGCCGACGACCAGGGCTACGTCGACGCTTTCATGGCCATGGTGGCCGAGCTCGATCAGGCTGCTTCCAAAGGCGGCACGCTCGTCGGCAGTCTCAAAGGCGACGTGCAAGTTTCCGTTGGTGAGCAGGAGGTGCAGTTTGGCGACGTCACCGTCAGACGCGACGTCTCCATCGGCGAGGGCGACAAGGCTCGCCTGTATGTGACCCTCACGCGCACCGACGGTCAGGCCAACAACACCGACGCTGTCCTGTGTGACTACGGCCACCTCGTCGCGAACTCCGCCGTTGTTACCGAGGCCATTCCCACCTGGTGGGAGAGCCTGCGCGCTTTCCTTTCGACCATCGACTACCGCCCGCTGTGGGTCTCTCTCAAGACAAGTGGCGTTGCGCTTGTCATCGTCTTCATCTGTGGACTTCTCGCCGCTTGGAAGTCGCTTGGCGTCAAGAGCCGCTGGCAGGGAATCGTCGACACCCTCTTCACCATCCCCATGGTGTTGCCGCCCACGGTGTGCGGTTTCTTGCTGCTCCTGCTGTTCGGCAACGCCTCGCCAGTCGGACAGTGGCTCATGCAGCATGGCGTGAAGCTCGTGTTCTCCTGGCCCGCCACGGTCATCGCGGCTACGGTGGTGGCGTTCCCGCTCATGTACCGCACGGCTCGCGGCGCATTCGAGGCGCTTGACCCCAATATGCTCGACGCTGCCCGCACCTTGGGTTGGTCTGAGCGTCGCGTGTTCTACCGCCTCATGATTCCTAACGCCTGGCCCTCCATCGCCGCAGGCACCGTGCTTGCGTTCGCCCGCGCCATGGGCGAGTTCGGCGCCACGCTTTTCTGTGCGGGCAACTACGCGGGCATCACCCAGACCATGCCTATCGCCATCTACTTCCAGTGGATGGGCGGCAACACCGACGTGGCGATCTTCTGGGTCATCGTGGTCATCTTCATCTCGTTCCTCGTCATCCTTTTCATCAACGTCTACACCGCTCACTCCCAGCGCTACCGCAGGGGCGGCCTCACGCGTGCTGAGCTCAAGATGCTTAAGAAGCAGGGCAAACTTGCAGGTGAGGACTCCGAGGGTGCCAACGACGACCAGTCGTTCTCCGGTATTCATGCCGCCGACGCCGAGACGCTCTTTGAGCGCGTCTCGTCGGATGCGCAAGACAAGGCGAGGGGATAGCCATGAGCCTGTATGTCGACATCAAAAAGAAGCTCACGGCGTTTGACCTCGACATTCACATTGAGGCGGGTGAGGAGCGCCTGGGACTTTTGGGCGCCTCCGGTTGCGGCAAGAGCCTCACCATGCGCTGTATCGCCGGCGTCGAGACGCCCGACGAGGGACGCATCGTTGTGAACGACCGCGTCTTCTTTGATTCCGAGCGCGGCATCAACCTCTCCCCGCAGGAGCGCAAGACCGCCTACCTCTTCCAGAACTACCAGCTCTTCCCCAACCTGTCGGTGGAGCAGAACGTGCAGGCGGGCATGCCCAAGACGCTTTCCAAGCAGGAGCGCCATGAGGCAGCCATCAGCGCACTGTCCATCTTCTCAATGGAGAAGTTCGCCCAGCGCTATCCGGGACGCCTTTCCGGCGGCCAGCAGCAGCGCGTGGCACTTGCGCGCATGATTGCGGCACGCCCCGGCATCTTCATGTTTGACGAACCGTTCTCCGCCCTTGACTCCTACCTCAAGAGCTCGCTTGAGCAGATCCTGCTCGACATGCTCGACCTCGTGAAGACCACGGTGCTCTACGTGAGCCATGACATCGACGAGTCGTTCAGGTTCTGCGACCGCATCTGTGTCATCTCTGATGGCCATGTGGCCGAAATCGGTCCCACCAAGCAGATCGTGGGCGACCCGCATACGCTTGCGGCGGTGAAGCTCTCGGGCTGCAAGAACATCTCGGTGGCGCGCAAGGTGGCCGAAGGCGTTGTTGAGGCCATGGACTGGGGCATGACGTTCCATACGAACAAGCCCATCCCTGACGACCTTGCCTATCTGGGAATCCGCGCGTTCTACGTGCATCCGGCCGACGCCGAGAAGGCTGGCGGCAAGAACGCCTACCGGCTCCAGGTGCACCGCACGAGCGACTCGCGCTTCGAGCGCTCCGTGATGCTCAAGACCCCCGAGGGCGGCAAGCTCATCCAGTGGAAGGTCGACAAGCTCCAGGTGCCAGAGGACCAGCTCCCCAAGGCAGGCGACGTGATTAACCTGCACTTCGACGCTGACAAGCTGTACCTGGTGAGGGCGTAGGGACGTTCCACACATCCCGTTGCACAAGAAGGGGCGGGCGCACGGGCTGGAACACCAGCCGCGCGCCCGCCCCTTTGCGTGTCCGATGGGGGAGGGGTCCTCAGTGCTTGGCGTGCTTGTTGAAGCGCTTGGCGGTGCCCGTCGCGCCCATGCCGGCTGACTTGCGCGCACTTGACTTCAAGGCGCGCATGACGTCGCCTTCCTCGCTGCCCTCGATTTGAGCCTTGAGGCGCACGAGCTGGTCGCGAAGGCGCGCCGCCTCCTCGAAGTCGAGCTTCTCGCTTGCGGCCCGCATGTCGTCCTCGATGGAGGCCATGATGTGGGCGAGCTCGTCTTTGGGCAGGCTCGCGAGTTCCTCGGCCACCGTCTGCGACAGGCCCTCGTCGGCACCGCCGCCGGCCTCGGCACCGATGAAGCTTGTGATGTCGGTGATCGCCTTTTGCACGCTGCGCGGCTCGATGCCGTGCTCCTCGTTGTACTTCTCCTGCAGGGCGCGGCGGCGCTGCGTCTCGTCGATGGCGACGCGCATGGAGTCGGTGATGGTGTCGGCGTACATGATGACCTTGCCGCTCACGTTGCGGGCTGCGCGGCCCATCGTCTGGATGAGCGAGCGTCGGTTGCGCAGGAATCCTTCCTTGTCAGCGTCGAGGATGGCAACGAGGCTTACCTCGGGGATGTCGAGGCCTTCGCGCAGCAGGTTGATGCCCACGAGAATGTCGAGTGCGCCGCTGCGCAGCTTGCGGATGATTTCCACACGGTCCATCGTCGCGGTGTCGGAGTGCATGTAGGCCACCTTGAAGCCCTCGTCGAGCAGGTGGTCGGTGAGGTTCTCGGCCATGCGCTTCGTGAGCGTCGTCACCAGCACGCGCTCGTGGCGGGCGGCGTGCTCGCGGCACTCTGAGATGAGGTCGTCGATCTGTCCGCGGATGGGACGCACGTCGATCTTGGGGTCGAGCAAGCCTGTGGGTCGGATGATCTGTTCCACGGGTTCGGGGCACACGCGCTCCTCGAAGTCGCCGGGTGTGGCGCTCACGAAGACGAACTGCGGGATGCGCGCCTCGAACTCGTCGAAGCGCAGGGGCCTGTTGTCAAGCGCGCTCGGCAGGCGGAACCCGTGCTCGATGAGCGAGATCTTGCGGGAGCGGTCGCCCTCGTGCATGCCGCGGACCTGGGGCAGCGTCACATGCGACTCGTCGACGATGCACAGCATGTCTTTGGGGAAGTAGTCGATGAGCGTGTAGGGGGCCTCGCCGGGGGCGCGGCCGTCGAGGTGGCGCGAGTAGTTCTCGATGCCCGAGCAGAAGCCCATGGTTTGCAGGGCTTCCAGGTCGTAGTCGGTGCGCTGCTGCAGGCGTTGGGCCTCAAGGAGCTTGCCGGCCTCCTTGAACTCGGCCACACGGGCGGCCTCCTCCTCGGCGATGGTCTGCAAAGCTCGGTTGAGCTTGGGTCGCTCGGTGACGTAGTGCGAGGCCGGCCAGATGGGAACGGCGTCAAAAGAGTTGAGAACCTCGCCTGTGACCTCGTCCACCTCGTAGATGCCCTCGACTTCGTCGCCAAAGAACTCGATGCGCACGGGGTGCTCGGCATAGGGCGGGAATACGTCCACCACGTCGCCGCGCACGCGGAAGGTGCCTCGGTGCAGGTCGTAGTCGTCGCGGTCGTAGAGGATGTCGATAAGCGAATACACGAAGTCGTCTCGGTCAAGCGGGGTGTCCTTGCGCACGTTGGGCGCCATGCCCGCGTAGTCCTCGGGGCTGCCGATGCCGTAGATGCAGCTCACCGAAGCGACCACGATGACATCCCTACGGCTGAGCAGGTCGGCGGTCGCTTGGTGGCGCAGCTTTTCGATGTCCTCGTTGATCGAGGAGTCCTTCTCGATGTAGGTGTCGGTGGAGGGGATGTATGCCTCGGGCTGGTAGTAGTCGTAGTAGGAGACGAAGTACACCACCGCGTTGTTTGGGAAGAACTCGCGCAGCTCGCTTGCCACCTGGGCGGCGAGCGTCTTGTTAGGCTCGAGGATGAGCGCCGGTTTGCCTACGGCCTCGATGGTCTTGGCCATGGTGAAGGTCTTGCCCGAGCCCGTGACGCCAAGAAGCGTTTGGTAACGTTTGCCCTCGCGGATGCCTTGGCTGAGCTTCTCGATGGCCTGGGGCTGGTCGCCGCAGGGCTCGAAGGGGGAGACGACTTTGAACTCGACTTCCTCGCCTTCTTGGCCGAACCTTTTGAGCTCTCCGCCGAAATGGCGCCGCCCTTGCTCGTTTGTGGTCGTTTTGTCGTCCATTTGCGCCACCTGTTGGTATAAAGTGTTCCTTGTTGCCATGTTACACGCTTGTTTCCGCGGCCGTGCCTGCACCGTTTGCCCGGTGCTCTATCATGCTGTGGCCGGTCTAATGGTACACCGTGCTTATCATCCACGGCATCCCATCAGGAGAGGTTTCAATGCAGAACACGTCACTCGACCATGTCGCCCATCAGCTGGCGAACAAAGACGCCTGTGGGCGCACGATAGATTACATGCGGATTGCCATCACCGACAGGTGCAATTACCGCTGCGTCTATTGCATGCCCGCCTCGGGCGTTCCCGACAAGGGCCACTGCGAGATCATGAGCTTCGAGGAGATCGAGCGCTTCGTCTCTATCGCGGCTGGCTACGGCATTCGCCACCTGCGCCTGACAGGCGGTGAGCCGCTTGCGCGCAAGGGTTGCGCCGAGCTGGCTTCGCGCCTTATGGCAATCGATGGCATCGAGGACATCGCCATCACCACCAACGGCGCGCTTCTCCCTCGTTTTGCCCATGACCTGCGCGCCGCCGGTGTCAGCCGCGTCAACATCTCGCTTGATACCCTCGACCCCGCCAAGTTTGCCGCCGTCACACGCATCGGCTCGATCGACGACGTGCTGCGCGGCATCGACGCCGTCCTTGAGGAGGGTTTCGAGACCGTCAAGATTAACACCGTGGCGGTCAGGGCGCTCGACCAGGACTTCTTCGGCATCACCGAGCTCGGCCGCGACAGGCCAATCCATGTGCGCTTCATCGAGTACATGCCCATCGGCGACGACGAGACCATCCCGAAGAACATCCCAGATGAGGGCAGTGCCCTTTTCAAGGACGTGTCGGCGTGGGACTATTCCGACACCATCCCCACTGACGAGCTTCGCCGCATCGTGAGCGAGGCCGGCGAGCGCGCGGGTGTGGGCCCGCTTATTGCCTGCACCAAGGACCGCCCCGAGGGCCACGGTCCCGCCCAGTACTGGAAGTTCGAGGGCTTCAAGGGCACGGTGGGTTTCATCAGTGCCATGAGCAGCCATTTCTGCTCGCAGTGCAACCGCCTGCGCCTCACGGCCGACGGCAACCTGCGCCCGTGTTTGTTCTCCGATCTGGAGTACCCCGTGCTGCCCGGTCTGCGTGCCCACGACGACGACGCCGTGCGCGCGGCTTTTGAGGCGGCACTTCGCAACAAGCCCGACAAGCACAAGTCAAACGACGGAACCGAGAGGTTCATGTCTCAAATCGGAGGTTGATACCTATGGCAGAGAACCAAGAGATGCCCCGCGATGCGTACCGTGACGAGCTCACCCACGTCGATGAGAAGGGCGACGTGCGCATGGTCGACGTGTCCGACAAGGCTGTGACCAAGCGCGAGGCCGTGGCTGAGGGCACCATCCTCATGCACCCCGAGACCCAGGCCATGGTGCTTGAGGACCGCGCAAAAAAGGGCGACGTCCTGGCGTGCGCCCGCGTGGCCGGCATCATGGCCGCCAAGCGCACGAGCGACCTCGTCCCGATGTGCCACCCGCTGCCGCTCACGAAGGCCAAGGTCGAGATTGAGCCCGTCGAGGCGGGGGAGCGCGCCGACGGTCGTGTGGGCTTCCATGTGGTCACCACCACGGGCGTGACCGGCGTCACGGGCATCGAGATGGAGGCTCTCACCGCCGCCAGCGTCGCCTGCCTCACCATCTACGACATGTGCAAGGCCGTGGACCGCGGCATGGAGATCGTCGACGTGCGCCTGCTGCGTAAAGAGGGCGGCCGTTCGGGTCTGTGGGAGCGCGCGTAGTTCTTTCACGGGCCGTTCGCACCAAATCATAGCGACTTTAGGGGATTAGACTTCCCAGAGCGGTAAAGTTGGAGTACTCTAGGCCCTGGCGTTATCCCCAAGGAGAGGACAAGGTTTTATGGCAGAGAACGTACCTGCCGACGGCAACGTAATGCGCGCCGGCGACACAAGCAAGCTTGCTCAGAATGACATGAGCAGCGTCAAGCACGTCATCGGCGTTGTGTCTGGCAAGGGCGGCGTGGGCAAGTCGCTCGTCTCCGGCCTCATCGCCGCCGACGCGGCACGCAAGGGCCTCAAGGTCGGCATCCTCGACGCCGACATCACCGGCCCCACCATCCCCCACATGTTTGGCTTCAACCACGTGGGCATCACCGCGCAGAACAACCTCCTCGTGCCTGCTCGCACCAAGGAGGGCATCGAGGTCATGTCGATCAACCTGTTGCTGCGCAACCCCGACGACCCGGTGATTTGGCGCGGTCCCGTCATCGGCGGCTGTGTCAAGCAGTTCTGGAACGAGGTCGTCTGGGGCGAGCTCGACGTGCTCGTCGTCGACATGCCTCCCGGAACGGGCGACGTGGCCCTCACCGTGTTCCAGTCCATCCCGGTCGATGGCGTCGTCATCGTCGCCTCCCCGCAGGACCTCGTGGCCACCATCGTGGGCAAGGCCGTGAACATGGCCAAGTCCATGGACGTGCCCGTGCTCGGCCTTGTCGAGAACATGAGCTACTTTGAGTGCCCCGACTGCGGCAAGAAGCACTACATCTTCGGCGACAGCCACATCGACGAGGTTGCCGAGAAGTACGGCGTCGACGTTCTGGCTCGTCTGCCCATGAACCCCGACTTCGCCGCCATGTGCGACGAGGGCAAGGTCATGGACATCCCCAACCCCGGCATCGACGCCGAGAAGCTGCTTGACAAGGCTGCTTCCGTCAAGGTTGCCTCTTCGCTCATGGGCGGTTGGACCGTCGCCGAGTAACGGCCCCGGCTTTCAGTAAGGATTGATATGAACTCTCCCCACATCATCGTCGTGGGGGCCGGCGCCTCGGGCTTGGCTTGCGCAATCGCCGCAGCCGAGTCCGGGGCGTCCGTTTCTGTCTTTGAGGCAGGCCCCCGCCCTGGACGCTCCATCATGGCCTCAGGCAACGGCCGCTGCAACTTCTGCAACGCCGACCTTGGGTGCGAGCGCTACAACGACCCGACATTTGTCCAGCGTGCCTTTGAGGCGTGTGCGGACGGCCCCGTGCCCGAGGTCCTCAGCTTCTTCGAGCGCCTGGGCCTGTGGCACACCTGCGACGAGGAGGGGCGCTACTTCCCCCGTTCGCGCTGTGCCGCGTCGGTGCTCGACGTGCTGCTCAATCGCATCGACGAGCTGGGCGTGCGTCTGTGGATTGAGTCGCGCGTGAGCTCGGTTGCCTGCAGTGGAGGACGCTGGAGCGTCGAGTTAGAGGATGGCCAGACGTTTGAGGCTGACAAGGTGGTGTGGTGCGCAGGCGGCCAGTCGGCCGGCTTGCTTGCCGACCTGTGCGACCTCGAGCTCTGCTCGCAGACGCGCGTCCTGTGCCCCATCGAGACCTCTCCCAAGCCCGCCCGCGACCTCGACGGCGCGCGCTTCACCTGCCGCGTCAGCGTGGAGCATGTAGGAGAGCCCGTGTTCAGCGAGATGGGCGAGGTGCTTATGCGCAAGTACGGCGTTTCGGGCATCGTCGTCTTCGACGCCTCGCGCTATGCCCATCCGGGCGACCGGCTTTCGATAGACCTTGCTCCTGAGATGGGCGAGGATGAACTGCGCCGTGACCTGCTGCGCCGCGTCGAGGCCGCCGAGGCCTCGGGCGATGTGGCATTTGCGCGCCTGCACTTGCTCGACGGCACTGTCCAGCCCAAGGTTGCCGCGCACCTGATGGAGCGCGTGTGCGGCCGTGCCGGCGATCGACCCTGCGACGTCGACAGACTCTGCGGCCTGCTGAAGAGGTGGGAATTCCGCGTCGAATCCCTCATGGAGGGCGACCAGGCCCAGGTCACGCGCGGCGGCATCGCGACCTCTCAGGTGGATCCGTTCACGTTTGCATGCGCCGATGTGCCCGGGCTTTTCGTCTGCGGCGAGGCCCTTGATGTGGACGGCATGTGCGGTGGATTGAACCTGGCGTGGGCTTGGGCCAGCGGCATGCACGCAGGAAGGGCAAGCGCGGTATCATAGGCACGACTGTCGTGATAGCAACTCGGGAGCTGCTGCGATGAGGCGGTTGAGGATGATGTGCGCGAGTCACGCACCGTCTTCGGCGGTCTGGTCGTAGCAGCTCCCCGCTAATTTTACAGGGAGCGCTGATGATCGAGATACGCAACCTCAAGCTCGCCCTTTCCGGTGGCAAGGCGACGGGCGTCGCCTACGACGCCGACCTGCTTCGCCTGGCTGTGAGCCGCAAGCTGGGGGTCGACGTCTCCGACATCGACGCCTGCAGCGTGGCTCGCCGCGCCGTGGACGCCCGCAAGCGCGGCGACGTCCACTATGTCGCGAGCGTGCGCGCCTCGTTGCATGAGGGCGCTGCTTGCGAAGAGCGTCTTGTTGCAAGCCTTGCGACCAATGATGTCGTGCTTGCCAAGGAGGCCTCTTACGAGGCTCCCAAGCTCGAGGCCGGTCACACGGTCGCGCGTCCCGTCGTTGTGGGCGCTGGCCCTGCGGGCCTGTTTGCCGCGCTCAGCTTGGCCCAGGCGGGTATGGCGCCCATCCTCATCGAGCGCGGCGCCCCTGCCGAGCAGCGCAGCCGCGACGTGGCGAAGTTTGCCGCAACCGGCAAGCTCAACACGCAGAGCAACATCCAGTTTGGCGCAGGCGGTGCCGGCACCTTCTCCGACGGCAAGCTCACCACGGGCACGAACGCCCCTGAGCATGCCTGGATTCTCAAAACCTTTGTCGAGGCAGGTGCGTCCTCCGACATCCTCTGGCAGGCGATGCCCCACATCGGAAGCGACGTGCTTCCCGGCGTGGTGGACAAGCTCGTCGAGCGTATCCGCGAGGCCGGCGGAGAGGTGCGCTGGTACACGAGGATGTGCGAGCTCGTCGTCGAGCAGGGCTGCCTTGCAGGTGTGCGTGTGGCCGTCGAGGCACCCGGCCGCCCCGCCAAGTTTGAGGAGATCCGCTGCTCCCAGGCGATTCTCGCGTGCGGACATTCGGCCCGCGATGTGTTCTCCCAGCTCAAAGAGCAGGGTCTCACCCTCGAACCCAAGGTCTTCTCCATGGGTGTGCGCATCGAGCATCCCCAGAACATGATCAACAAGGTCCAGTACGGCGGCATCGCCAACAGTGACGCGCTGCCCGTGGCCTCCTACAAGCTCAGCTGCCACCTCAAGGACGGCAGGGGCGTTTACAGCTTCTGCATGTGCCCCGGCGGCACGATCGTGGCCGCGGCCAGCGAGGAGGGCGGCGTCGTCACGAACGGCATGAGCGAGTTTGCCCGCGACGGCCGCAACGCCAACTCCGGCTTTCTGGCCAACGTCCTTCCCGAGGACATCCCCGGTATCGTCGACGACCCGCTTGCCGGCGTCGCCCTCCAGCGCCGCTGCGAGCAGGCCGCCTTCGTGGCCGGCGGCGGGGATTACAAGGCGCCCGCCCAGCTCCTGACCGATTTCCGCGCCAAGGTCGCCTCGCGCGGCGCAGGCCATGTTCAGCCCACCTATCCTCTGGGCGTGAAGTGGGGCAGCGTCGGCAAGTGCCTGCCTGATTTCGTTGACCGCGCGCTTCGTGCGGCCGTCCCCATCTTCGCCAAGCGCCTTGAGGGATTCGACCGCATGGACGCCGTGCTCACCGGTGTGGAGACGCGCTCCTCGTCGCCCGTGCGCATCGTGCGCCGCTCCGACGACCTCGTGAGCGTCGACGTCGAGGGCCTGTACCCCTGCGGTGAGGGAGCGGGCTATGCTGGCGGCATCATGAGCGCCGCGGCTGACGGCCTGCGTTGCGCCGCCGCCGTGGTTCGCGCCGCCAACGCCCGTTAGGCTCTTTCCGGGCGCGTGGTTCCCACGCGCCTGTTGCAATTAGAGGTGCATGCAATGACACAAGAAAACATCGTCATCCGAGGCGCGCGCGAGCACAACCTCAAGGACGTCTCGCTTGAGATTCCCCGCGACAAGCTCGTGGTCATCACGGGCCTTTCTGGTTCGGGCAAGAGCTCGCTGGCCTTCGACACCATTTTCGCCGAGGGTCAGCGCCGCTATGTCGAGTCGCTCTCGAGCTATGCCCGCATGTTCTTGGGACAGATGGACAAGCCCGATGTCGACAGTATCGAGGGTCTGTCCCCGGCTGTCTCCATCGACCAGAAGACGACGTCGAAAAACCCCCGCTCCACCGTGGGCACAGTGACGGAAATCTACGACTACCTGCGACTTCTGTATGCTCGCATCGGCACGCCGCACTGCCCTGAGTGCGGGCGCGTCATCGAGCGCCAGACGACCGACCAGGTCGCCGACAAGATCGCCCAGGCCGCTGAAGGCCGCAAGGCGCTGGTTCTGGCGCCCGTCGTGCGCGGCCGCAAGGGCGAGTACACGAAGCTTTTCGAGGACCTGCGTGCCGAGGGCTTTGCCCGCGTGCGCGTCGACGGCGAGGTCATTCGTCTCGACGACCAGGAAAATGTGACGCTCGACAAGAAGTTCAAGCACACCATCGAGGTCGTCGTCGACCGCATCGCCGTCAAGGACGGGTCGCTGGGCCGCATCGCCCAAGCCGTCGAGACGGCGACGCGCCTGGCTCAGGGCAACGTCGCCGTCTGGCTCATGGAGGAAGGGGAGCGCCCCGGCGAGCTGCTCGAATACTCGCTTGCCCTGGCGTGCCCCCAGCACGGCCACTCCATCGACGACCTGCAGCCGCGTGATTTCTCGTTCAACGCCCCCTACGGCGCGTGCCCTGAGTGCGACGGCCTGGGCGTCCATCGCGTCATCGACGTCGACCACCTGGTGAGCGCGCCCGACAAGCCCATCGGCCACGGTGCCCTGGGCAACATCTTCAACATGAGCAACTATTGGCCGCAGGTGCTCGACGCTGTTGCCGTGCATCTGGGCTATGACCCCGACGTCACCTGGAACGAGATCTCCCCGGCCGACCGCACGGTGTTCATCGAGGGCTTGGGCGACAAGAAGATCGACGTTTCCTATCGCACGCTCGACGGGCGCGACACAGGCTGGCAGGCGACCTTCCCGGGCCTTGCGAACATTTTGATGACGCGCTACACCGAGTCGGACAACGAGAAGCTGCGCGAGCGCATTGAGCCGTTCATCATCGAGCAGCCCTGCTCCTCGTGCCATGGCGCGCGCCTCAAGCCCGAGATCCTTGCCGTCACGGTGGGCGACAAGTCCATCTACGACGTGTGTTGCATGTCCACGAGGGACGCTCTCGCATTCTTCGAGGGTCTCACCCTGACCGAGCGCGAGAGCTTCATCGGCGCGCGCATCGTCAAGGAGATTGTGGAGCGCCTGCGCTTCCTGGTGGACGTGGGCCTGGGCTATCTCACACTTGAGCGTTCCGCCACGACGCTTTCGGGCGGCGAGGCGCAGCGCATCCGCCTGGCCACGCAGATCGGCGCCGGCCTCATGGGCGTGCTCTACATCCTCGACGAGCCGAGCATCGGCCTTCACCAGCGAGACAACGACCGCCTCATCGCCACGCTGCGTCACCTGCGCGACCTGGGCAACACGGTCGTGGTGGTGGAGCACGACGAGGACACCATCCGTGCGGCCGACTTCGTGGTGGACATGGGCCCGGGTGCAGGCGAGCGCGGAGGCCAGGTGGTTGCAGCCGGCACGCCTGCTCAAATTGCCGCCTCGTCTGAGTCACTCACAGGCGCTTACCTGCGCGGATCGCGCATGATCGAGCTGCCCGAGGAGCGCCGCCATCCTGAGCGCGGCTCCATCACGCTGCGCGGCGCCACTGCGAACAACCTCAAGGACGTCACCGTGAGCGTTCCCATCGGCACCCTCACGGTGGTGACGGGCGTCTCCGGTTCGGGCAAGAGCTCGCTGGTCACCGACACGCTGGCCCCTGCGCTCACCAACGCCATCCAGCGCTCCATGCGCCCCGTCGGCCCCCACAAGGGTCTCGAGGGTCTCGAGCTCATCGACAAGGTCATCGACATCGACCAGACCCCCATCGGACGCACGCCGCGCTCGAACCCTGCCACCTACATCGGCCTGTGGGACGACCTGCGCAACCTCTTTGCGAGCGTCCCGGAGTCCAAGGCTCGCGGCTACGCTCCCGGCCGTTTCAGCTTCAACGTGTCGGGTGGACGCTGCGAGGCGTGCAAGGGCGACGGCCAGATCAAGATCGAAATGCACTTCCTGCCCGACGTGTACGTGCCCTGCGAGCAGTGCGGCGGCAAGCGTTACAACCGCGAGACGCTCCAGGTGCTCTACCGCGGCAAGTCGATCTCCGACGTGCTCGAGATGACCGTTGAGGAGGCCCTTGTCTTCTTTGCGGCCATCCCTTCCATCAAGCGCAAGCTCCAGACTCTGCACGACGTGGGGCTGGGATACGTGCGTTTGGGCCAGCCCGCCACGACGCTTTCGGGCGGCGAGGCGCAGCGCGTGAAGCTTGCCAAGGAGCTGCACCGCAGGCAGACGGGCAAGACGTTCTACATTCTTGACGAGCCCACCACGGGCCTGCACTTCGAGGACGTTCGCCAGCTTCTCATTGTGCTGCAGCGTCTTGTCGACGCCGGCAACACGGTGCTCGTCATCGAGCACAACCTCGACGTCATCAAGGTGGCCGACCATATAATCGACCTCGGCCCCGAGGGCGGCGATGGTGGCGGCACGATTGTCGCGACCGGCACCCCCGAGGAGGTTTGCGCGGTTCCCGAGAGCATCACGGGACGGTTCCTTGCGCCCATTCTTGAGCGTGACCGCGCCCGCATGGAAGGACGTATGCAATGACGCGCGGTAAACGCGAGCAAGCAGGCTCGAAAACCAACGCCATGCGAGCGCTCGACAACGCGGGTATCGCCTATGAGTACCTTGCCTACGAGGTGGAAGACGAGACGAGCACGGGCATTGGCGTGCGCGTCGCGCTTGCCACGGGCGAGGATCCCGACGCCAGCTTCAAGACGCTCGTGTGTGTCTCGCCGCGCAAGACCTACTCGGTCTTCTGCATTCCCGTCGCCTGCGAGCTCGACCTCAAAAAGGCGGCGCGTGCGGCAGGCGAGAAATCGTTGGCACTGCTCAACTGGCATGACCTGCCGGCGGTGACCGGGTATGTGCGCGGCGGCACGTCGCCGTTGGGCATGAAGAAAGAGTTCCCCACGTTCATCGACGAGACCGCGCAGCTCTTTGACCGCATCTCGATTTCGGGTGGCAAGATCGGCGCGAAGCTTGTCCTCGACCCTGTGGAGCTCGCGAACTTCTGCCATGCGGCGTTTCTCGATTTGGTGGAGGGATGATGCGGGTGTCGGAGCACGAGGAGTACGTACCCCGGCACATGAGGCCCGCGGGCACCACGGAGCCCGCGCCACAGCCTCCCAAGAATCCCGCGCATATGGGCGTTGCCGCGGGCGCTGCCCGGGTGGCGGCTGGTTCGACGGCTGCCCCCGCCCACATGCGAGTCTCTGAGCAGCCTGCGAACACGGCCTCGCCCGAGACGGAGTCGGAATCTGCCCGTCAGGCGCGCGTGGGCCGCTCGCAGCTTCTCATCAGCGTGTGTGTGGCCATCTCGCGCATCACGGGCTTCATCCGCACATGGGCCATGGGCCTTGCGATGGGCACGACCCTGCTCAGCTCGTCGTACCAGGTGGCGTGCAACCTGCCCAACCAGCTCTACGAGCTTGTCATGGGCGGCATGCTCGTGACGGCGTTCTTGCCCGTGTACGTGAGCCTGCGCAAACGCGAGGGCGAGGAGCGTGCGAACCAATACGCAAGCACCCTCATGGGCATCGTGCTGGTCTTTTTGGGCGTCGTGGCACTTTTGGCCGCACTTTTTGCCCCGCAGGTCGTGTGGACGCAGATGTTCTTCAGCCCGTCGGGCGACCGCGAGCTCGTCGTCTACTTCTTCCGGTTCTTTGCGGTGCAGCTGCTCTTCTACGGTGTGTCGGCTGTGGCCGGAGGCCTGCTCAACTCTCGCAGCGACTACTTCTGGAGCTCGGCGGCGCCCATCGCCAACAACATCGTCGTCATCTTCGCGATGTTCGTGTACTACTTCGTGTCGGCCGACAACCCCGACTTCGCCAAGCTTGTGCTGGCTGTGGGAACACCCCTGGGCGTGTTCGTGCAGATGGCGATGCAGGTGCCCGCGCTTGCCAAGAACGGCGTGCATCTCAAGCCGTGGCGCATCAACCTGCACGATCCCGCCCTGCGCGAGACGCTTGCGCTGGGCATTCCCACCCTCCTCGTGACGCTGTGCTCGTTTGCTACGGTGAGCGTGCAGAACGCCGCCGCCATGGCGGTGAGCGACGCGGGATCGTCGGTGCTCTACTATGCCCGTCAGTGGTTCACGCTGCCGTATGCGTTCCTTGCGGTGCCTGTCACCACGACGCTGTTTACCGAGCTTGCGGGCATGGTCGCCGACCGCGACGACGCTGCGGTACGGCGCACCATCGTCTCGGGCACCCAGCAGAACTTCTTCTCCATGGTGCCTTTCATGCTCTACCTCATCGTGTTTGCCGTGCCGCTCGTGTCGCTCTTCCGCGCGGGCAGCTTCGACTGGACGAGTGTGGACCTCGTGAGCGGCTACCTCGCCGTCATGGCTCTGAGCCTGCCGTTCTATGCATGCTTCCTGTTCATGCAGAAGGTCTTCAGCGCGCTGCGTGCCATGAAGCAGTATGCGGTGTGCAACCTCGTCGTTTCGGTCGTCCAAGTCGTGCTCACCATCGTTTTGTGCCTGGGCGCCGGTTCCTGGGGTGGCTTCGGCCTGGCGGGCGTCGCGCTTGCCCAGATCGCGTTCTTTGTCCTGGGGACCCTCTGGTGCTACGCCTACCTGAGCAAGCGTCTGGGCGGCATCGGACTGGGGACGCTTGTGGGGTCGTTCGTGTCCTCGCTTCTCGTGGGTGCGGCCGGCGCCGCCGTGGGCGCGGTGCTGCTCTGGGCGCTTCAGACCTTCGTCATGCCCATCGAGGCGGGCGGCATTCCCTGGGCGCTCGCGTGCATCGTCGTGGGCGGTCTTGCAAGTCTTGTCGTGACCTATGGCCTGGGCGTGGTGTTCCATGTCCCCGGCAGTGCGTTTATCGGCCGCATCGTGGCCCGATTCCTTCCGAGAAAGGCAAACTAGCGTGGGCGTTCTCATCAGCTGCGAAGACGTAAGTTTGGAATATCCCACCCGCCGCGTGCTCACCGGGCTCAGCCTGGGTGTCGCCGAGGGCGACCGCACGGGTATTGTGGGTAAGAACGGCGACGGCAAGTCGACGCTGCTCAACATCGTCTCTGGGCTCCTGGAGCCTGACACGGGCCGCGTCACTATGAGGCGCGGCACGCGCGTGGGCGTGCTCGGGCAGAAGGACTCCCTGCCCGACGACGCCACGGTGGGGGAGTGCGTCGTGGGAGACGCCCCCGAGCACGAGTGGGCCTCCGACCCCAAGACGCGTGCCATCGTCGCCGCCCTCATCGGCGACGTCGCCTGGGACGCGCGCGTGGGGTCGCTTTCCGGCGGTCAGCGCCGCCGCGTCGACCTGGCGCGCCTGCTTGTGGGCGACTGGGACATCCTTGCCCTCGACGAGCCCACGAACCACCTCGACATGCGCACCATCCGTTGGCTTGCCGCCCACCTCAACGCCCGCTGGCCGCAGGGCACCGGCGCCCTGCTCGTGGTCACGCACGACCGGTGGTTTCTTGACGAGGTGTGCCTGTCCATGTGGGAGGTGCACGACGGCATCGTCGACCCCTTCGAGGGCGGCTACTCCGCCTACATCCAGCAGCGTCTCGAGCGCGACCGCCAGGCACGCGCCATTGAGGACCGCAGGCAGAACCTGCTGCGCAAGGAGCTTGCATGGCTGGCTCGCGGCCCGCAGGCTAGGGCTTGCAAGCCCAAGTTCCGCACCAAGGCGGCCCATGAGCTCATCGACGACGTGCCGCCTATGCGCAACTCAATCGAGCTGCACCGTTTGGCTGTGAGCCGCTTGGGCAAGCAGGTCTTCGAGCTCAAAAACGTCACGGTTGACTTCGGGGACAAGAAGGTCCTCGATGACGTGAACTGGCTTATCGGCCCGGGCGACCGCTACGGCATCCTCGGCGCCAACGGTGCGGGCAAGACGACACTTCTCTCCATTCTCACCGGCCGCCTTGCTCCCACCTCGGGCACAGTGAAGATCGGCAAATCCGTGAAGTGCGCGGTGCTCTCCCAGCGCCTTGACGAGCTCCTTGCCCATACCGGCGAGACGGTGCGTGAGGTGCTTGCGGGCCTCAAGAATCGTTACACAATCAATGGCAAGGAGTACACGCCTGCGCAGCTGCTTGAAAACATCGGCTTCGAGCCCGGCCAGCAGCTCACGCGCGTGGAGGAGCTCTCCGGTGGCCAGCAGCGCCGCCTGCAGCTCATGCTCGTGCTTTTGAGCGAGCCCAACGTCCTTGTTCTCGACGAGCCCGGCAACGACATGGACACCGACATGCTCGCCATCCTTGAGGACCTGCTCGACTCTTGGCCCGGCACCCTTATCCTCGTGACGCACGACCGTTACCTCATGGAGCGCGTGACCGACAACCAGTACATGGTCATGGACGGCAAGCTCACCCATGTCCCCGGCGGCGTCGACGAGTTCCTTGAGAAGCTCGACGCCCATGAGCGTGCCGCAAGCGCGAAGGCTTCCAGTGCCGCGTCGGGCTCGTCGGCTGCAAAGGCGGTGTCCCCCGAGGTACAAAGTGGCCTCAGCCAGTCCGACATCTATCGTCTGCGCAAGCAGCTTTCGAGCATCGAGCGCAAGATGGACACGCAAAACGAGCGCATCGCCGCCCTTCAGGAGCAGATGATGGGCTTGCCCGCATCTGACTTCGAGGGCCTGGGCAAGCTGCAGTCGCAGGTGGACGCTTGCAGGGACCAAATCGACTCCCTTGAGATGGAATGGCTTGAAATTCAAGAACAGCTCGGGGAGTGAGGAATCCCAAGAGAGGGCCCCTGGCGTACAATAAGAATTTGCCCTGCTCCTTCGACTGAGAGGAAAGCATGCAGCAAGAACAGTTTCGCGTAGAGCACGACTCCATGGGTGACATGCAGGTGCCGGCAGACGCCCTGTGGGGTGCGCAGACCCAGCGCAGCTACCAGAACTTCCGCATCGGCACCGAGACGATGCCCGCCGAGATCGTGCGGGCGTTCGCCATCCTCAAGAAGGCGGCGGCTCAGGCCAACGTCGAGCTTGGCGTGCTGCCCTGCCGCTCCGGCGAGCTCATTTCCCAGGCATGTGATGAGATTCTTGCCGGCAAGCTTGACGGGGAGTTCCCGCTCAAGGTGTGGCAGACGGGTTCGGGCACGCAGTCTAACATGAACGTCAACGAGGTCGTCGCCAACCGCGGCAACCAGATTGCCGGCGAGCGCGTGCTTCACCCCAACGACTCGGTCAATCGCTCCCAGTCCTCCAACGACACGTTCCCTACGGCGCTGCACATCGCCTGCGTTCTTGCGGTGCGCGACGCGGTGCTTCCTGCCGTGAAGTCGCTTGCTGCCACGCTTGAGCGCGTTGCGGCCGAGCATGAGGGTGTCGTCAAGTGCGGTCGCACCCACCTGCAGGATGCCGTGCCGATTGCCTTCTCCCAGGAGGTCAGGGGCTGGGTCGGCCTGCTGCAGAACAGCGCCGAACAGCTTGAGCTCTCCCTTGCCCCCATGCGCAAGCTTGCCCTGGGCGGCACTGCCGTGGGCACTGGCCTCAATGCTCCCGCCGGCTTTGACAAGCTTTCGGCCGCAAAGATCGCCGAGCTTACCGGCGAGCCCTTTGTGAGCGACCCCAACAAGTTCGCGGCGCTTTCGGGCAAGGATGCCGTGGCGTTCTCCCACGGTGCGCTGCGCGGTTTGGCCGCCAACCTCATGAAGATTGCCAACGACGTGCGCTGGCTGGCATCGGGCCCGCGCCTTGGCTTGGGCGAGATCACGATTCCCGCCAACGAGCCTGGCAGCTCCATCATGCCCGGCAAGGTGAACCCCACGCAGTGCGAGGCCGTCACCATGGTGGCGGTGCAGGTCATGGGCAATGACGCCACCATCGGCTTCGCTGCGAGCCAGGGCAACTTCGAGCTCAATGTGTTCATGCCTGTTATTGCATACAACTACCTTCAGTCGGCGCGTCTGCTTGCCGACGTCATTCGTTCTTTCGAGGTCAACTGCGCAAGCGGCATTGAGGCGCGTCGCGACAAGATGGACGCCAACCTGCACAACTCGCTCATGCTCGTGACTTGTCTCAACCCCTACATCGGCTACGAGAACGCCGCCAAAGTGGCGAAGTCCGCGTTTGCAAACGGCACCAGCCTCAAAGAGGCCTGCATTGGCCTAGGTTTTATGACTGCTGAGGAATTCGACAAGGTTTTCAAACCAGAGGAGATGATCTAGCGTGAACGTAAGCGAGGAGAGCCTGAAGCTTCACGAGGAGATGCGCGGCAAGATCGAGGTGTGCGCTCGCAAGCACATCGAGAGCGCCGAGGACCTGTCGCTGCTCTACACGCCCGGCGTTGCCGAGCCCTGCCGTGCCATCAACAAGGACTACCAGAAGTCCTGGGACCTCACCCGTCGCAACAACCTCGTGGCCGTCATCACCGACGGCACCGCTGTCCTGGGCCTGGGCGACATCGGCCCCGCCGCCGGCATGCCCGTCATGGAGGGTAAGTGCGTCCTGTTCAAGGAGTTCGGCGACGTCGACGCCTTCCCCATTTGCATCGACTCCAAGGACACCGACGAGATCGTGCGCACCATCCAGCTCATCTCCAAGTCGTTCGGCGGCATCAACCTCGAGGATATCTCGGCTCCTCGTTGCTTTGAGATCGAACGCCGCCTCAAGGAGGTCTGCGACATTCCCGTCTTCCATGACGACCAGCACGGCACTGCCATCGTGACCTCTGCGGCTATGCTCAACGCCATGAAGGTGACGGGCAAGAAGATGGGCGAGATGACCATCGTCATCAACGGTGCTGGCGCGGCTGGCATCGCCATCGGCGAGCTCATACTGCACATGGGCTTTGGCGAGGTCATCCTGTGCGACTCCAAGGGCATCGTGTGTGAGGGCGACCCGCGCCTCAACGCTGCCAAGGCCGAGATGGCCAAGGTCACGAACCGCAAGCACATCACGGGCACGCTTGCTGACGCTCTCAAGGGTGCCGATGCCTTCGTGGGCGTGTCTGCCGCCAACGTCGTGAGCCGCGAGATGGTCGCCTCCATGAACAATGGCATCGTCTTCGCCATGGCCAACCCCGTGCCTGAGATCATGCCCGACGAGGCCAAGGCCGGCGGTGCTGCCGTTGTGGGCACCGGCCGCTCCGACTTCCCCAATCAGATCAACAACGTGCTCGTGTTCCCCGGCATCTTCAAGGGCGCCCTGGCCGCCCGTGCTCCTCAGATCACCGAGGAGATGGAGATCAAGGCCGCCTATGCCATCGCCGATCTTGTGACCCCCGAGCAGCTCAACGCCGATTACGTCATCCCCAGCGCGCTTGACAAGACCGTTGCCGCCGCTGTGGCCCAGGCTGTTGCTTCCTGCGTGAAGTAGGGGATATTGCCCGCTTGAAGCCAACCTGGTAAAGGTTGCATTGAAGACCCGCCGAGCGGTTTAGCTTGGCGGGTCTTTTCTGTGTCTCTGGAAGAGTAATTTATGCGTCTTCCTGGCCAATTGATATATATGTATAAGCATATATACATATTATAGAGGACGGATTGCAGAGCCTGAGGATTTGCATAGCCCCAGGCAGTATGGGCGACATTGCAAAGAAAAGGGGCCCGCGCTGATGTGCGAGCCCCTTTGCGTTGTGCGGGATGATAATCGAGACGCGTTTACTTCTTGCGGCTCTTCAGGATGAGCACGATGGCAAGGACAACCACGACAACGCCAACACCGGCTGCGATGTAGATGGGCGTGTTGTCAGTGGTGTCGCCCGTCTTGGCAATGCCGTTCTGTGGCTGGTTGGCGGCAGCGGTGACGGTGACGGTGCACTTGACGTTGTGGCCCTGAACGGTGCCGGTGACCTCGAAGGTGCCAGCCTTGGCATAGAGGTCGGCATAGTTGGCAGGCGTGTTCCACGTTACCGTCTCATTGGTGGTGCTGCCGTCAGACCAACGCACGCTGGCCGTGGCAGGCAGGGTGGGGGCGGTGCCAGCCGTGGTGGTGGCCGTCAGGTTGTTCTGAATGCCGTTGATGAACTTGGTGTCGGCGGTCTTCCACTGGGCGTACAGCGTGGCGTCACTGCCGAGCGTGAGCTGGCCACCGTTGACGATTGAGGTGCCGGTGCCGTCGGCTGCGGTGTTCCAACCGGCGAAGACGTAGCCGCCACGCGTGAACGTAGAGGCGGGGAGGGTGACCGTGGTGCCCAGGTCGGCTGTCAGCACGTCCATGGCACCAGTGCCACCGTTGGCGTCAAAGGTGACCGTGCACTTCGTGGCAGGGGCGCCGACCCACTGTGCGAAGAGCGTCATGTTCTCGTGGATTGCGGGGGCATCCTGGGGCATGTACTTGGTGCCGGTGCCGTCGGCCGCGGTGTTCCAGCTGTCGAAGACCTTGCCGGCAGGGGCCGTGAAGGCGCTGCCAGGCACGGTGTACTCGGCGTCGGCGTCCACGTCTGCAGGGGCCATCTCACCGGTGCCACCGTTGGCGTCAAAGCTCACGGTAAAGTGCGTGACAGGTGCAGGCTCGACGTCCTTCCACTTGGCGTAGAGGGTCGTGTCGCCGGCGAGAAGCCCCAGGCTCGTGCCTGCGAGGTAGGTCTCGGTGCCGTCGGCGTTCGTCCAGCAGTCGAACTCCTGGCCGTCGGGTGCGGTGAAGGCGCACTCGGGTGCGGTGTACTCGTCCTCGGCGTTCACGGTCGCGGGGTCCATTTCGCCAGCGCCGCCGTTGGCCTCGAAGCTCACGGTGAACTGGGTGACGGGTGCGGGCTCGACGTCCTTCCACTTGGCGTAGAGGGTCGTGTCGCCTGCAAGCAGGCCCAGGCTCGTGCCCGCGGGGTAGGTCTCGGTGCCGTCGGCGTTCGTCCAGCAGTCGAACTCCTGGCCGTCGGGTGCGGTGAAGGCGCACTCGGGTGCGGTGTACTCGGCGTCGGCGTTCACGGTCGCGGGATCCATCGTGCCCTGCCCGCCATTGGCGTCGAAGCTCACGGTGAACTGGGTGACTGCGGGAGGCTCGGAGCCGCCTTCGCCCTCGCCGGTGCCGCCGCCTTCGACGGTGCTGCCATCAGGCTGGGCGCCGCCGCCGCCCTCGCCGGTGCTGTCATCAGGCTGAGCGTCGCCATCGCCGGCTTCGCCCTGGTCGCCGGGCG
Source organism: uncultured Coriobacteriales bacterium (assembly GCA_934636245.1). GTDB lineage: Bacteria > Actinomycetota > Coriobacteriia > Coriobacteriales > UMGS124 > UMGS124. The sequence continues at coordinate 51,429 of CAKUAI010000013.1, read as the reverse complement.
TCGCGTCGCCGTCCACAGCGGGTGCCTGACCTGCGACGGTGAGGCTCGTGCTAGCGAGCCACTGGCCGTCGGCGTAGACGCTCACCGTTGCAATGCCCTCGCCGAGCGTGGTGAGAGTCTCACCCTCAACCTGGGCAACATTGGGATTGTCGGAACCATAGGTTGCGCCGGGCAGCGTCACGGGCGTGCCGTTGTCGGTGGCCACGTAGCTCAGGGTAAGCTGGGTACCCGGCTCATAGGTGCCGGTCTCGCTCTGCGTGCCGTCGGGCTGGGTGGCAAAGACGGCGACCGTGAGGGCCGACGAGTCAACGGTCACCTTCATGGTGGCGGGGACGGGGGCCTCGGTGCCATCTTCCTGCAGGCCCGAACCCTCAGTTGCGCGCACGTAGGCGCCACCCTCGCTCAGGTTGCCGGCCTCGCTGGAGAACACGGCCACGAGATACATATCGCCGGTCTGGGTCTGGAAGAGAGCCACGCCGCAGTAGGCGTTCTCGGCGTTGGTGAACGGGCTCGCGTCGTTGAACCAAGAGGCGGTCATCTGTTCGACGGTCGCAGCGATGTCCGCGGTGTTGACGTTGGCCGCAGGGAGAAATGCTACACACTCTTGGCCGTTCTGTGCAGAATGTATGGCGTTCTCGGCGCACTGGGCCGCACGAGCCTGGGCCTGAGCCTCAAGAGCCTGCGTGGATTCCAGGGGAGCGGCCTCTCCGCGGGCGGCGTTCATGCTGTCGACGACGGACTGTGCCGAGGCCAGATAGTAGGAACCGCTAATCTGGGTGGTGATGGGTGCGCTTGCCTGGCCTTCGGCCTGTGCTGCCTCGTCGGCCCATGCCACTGCAGGGGTAAAAGCGCTGGTGGAAGCCACAAAAGCGCCACCGGCAATCAACGCGGCGGCGGCAAGTGTGACGCGACCGGCCAACCAGCCGGAAGTGTTGGTACGTGCCATATCGGTCATCTCCTTTAAAGTGCGTGAGGCGAGTGCCCCGCACCGGATTGGAAGTACTTCGGCATGACTGGCGCTATTTTACCTCATTTATGTGGGGGAGCCTTGCAACAAGAACGGCCCACCGCCTTTGGGCGATGGGCCGTCGCATACCTGAAGTCAATTTAAGGACGCTGAAATGGCAAAACCAGGAGGCGCCGCAACCTTCAAAAAGCAGAAACCCCTGCAGCAAGGCGTACGGGGCCGTAGCGTACTGGACGTACACCAAAGGTGCGCACCGCGCGTGAGGCCCCGTAGAACGCTTCGCAACAGGGGGTTAAAACGCAGGAGGCGCCGCAGCAAGGCGCACGAAGGTGAAGTGTACTGGACGTACTCGAACCTTCGTGGAACGCGGCTGCAGCGCCTCCGCAACCTTCAAAAAGCAGAAACCCCTACAGCAAGGCGTACGGGGCCGTAGCGTACTGGACGTACGTGAGGCCCCGTAGAACGCAGCTGCAGGGGTTTCGCAACTAACTTAGAGGTAGAAGAGGATGTCGTTGTAGGACGGGAGGGGCCAGTACTCCTTGCTGCAGATGGACTCCATGGCGTCGGCGTCCTTGCGCAGCTGCTCCATGGCGGGGAGCACCTTGTCACGGCAGGCCTCGCCGCGTGCCTGCACGTCGGCGGTGGCAATCATGGCGTCGTGAGCCTCAACCAGCGCGTCGATGTCGTCGCTGATGGCGTCGGCACCGTCGGAGAGCTTCTTGAGCAGCTTGGTCTCGGCCTTGCACGCCACGCCCATGTCCTGCTTGATGGCCAGGTTGGAGGCAACGTCGGCAGCATAAGCGTTCACGGCCGGCAGAATCTGCTTGTTGGCCATGTCGATCATCGTGAGGGCCTCGATGTTGATGAGGTTCGCATACTGCTCGAGCTTGATCTCGTAGTGGCTCTCGGTCTCGACGCGGCTCATGACGCCGAACTCCTCGAGCAGGGCGACGTTCTTTTCCTTCATCATCGCGGGGGCAGCATCGGGCAGAGTGCGCAGGTTGGACAGACCGCGCTTGGCAGCCTCCTCGGCCCACTCGGCGCTGTAGCCATCGCCGTTGAAGATGATGTGCTGGTGATCAGTCAGGGTCTGCTTGATCCAGGCCATGGCGTCGGTCTCAAAGCTCGCGCTGCTCTCCATGGCGTTGGCGAACTCCTTGAGCTCCTTGGCAACGGCCGTGTTGAGCACCATGTTGGGGTCGGACAGGTTCTGACGCGAGCCAGCGGCGCGGAACTCGAACTTGTTGCCCGTGAAGGCGAAGGGAGAGGTGCGGTTGCGGTCGGTGGTGTCCTTGGTGAGGTTGGGAAGCACCGGCACGCCCAGGTACATGCTCTCCTTGTCGTGGCTCTCGTAGGTCTTGCCCTCGATGATGGCCTCGACGATGCCGTTGAGCTGGTCGCCCAGGAAGATGGAGATGATTGCGGGCGGTGCCTCGTTGGCGCCCAGACGGTGGTCGTTACCGGCTGAGGCAACGCTGACGCGCAGCATCTCCTGATAATCGTCCACAGCGGCGATGACGCAGGTAAGGAAGACGAGGAACTGCAGGTTCTGCTCGGGGGTGTCGCCGGGGTCGAGCAGGTTCTGGCCGTCGGCAGACAGCGACCAGTTGTCATGCTTGCCCGAGCCGTTGATGCCCTCGAAAGGCTTCTCGTGCTCCAGGCACACCAGGCCGTGGTGGCTGGCGATGATCTTCATGAGCTCCATGACGAGCAGGTTGTGATCGATGGCGACGTTGGCCTCCTCGAACACGGGGGCAAGCTCGTGCTGGCAGGGGGCGACCTCGTTGTGCTTGGTCTTTGCGGGCACAGCGAGCTTCCACAGCTCGGAGTCAAGCTCCTTCATGAAGCGGCTGACGGTGGGGCGGATGGAGCCGAAGTAGTGCTCCTGGAGCTCCTGGCCCTTGTCGGGGGCGGCGCCGAAGAGAGTGCGGCCGCACAGGATGAGGTCGGGGCGCTTGGCGAAGTCCTCTTCCTTGATGAGGAAGTACTCCTGCTCGGGGCCGACGGTGCTGACGACGCGGTCAGGATGCTTGCCGAAGAGGGCCATAACGCGCTTGGCCTGGTCGCTTACGGCAGTCATGGAGCGCAGAAGCGGGGTCTTCTTGTCGAGCGACTCACCGTTGTAGCTGATGAACGCCGTGGGGATGCACAGGACGTCGTCCTTGATGAAGGCCGGGCTCGTGGGGTCCCAGGCGGTGTAGCCGCGTGCCTCGAACGTGGAGCGCAGGCCGCCGGAGGGGAAGCTCGAGGCGTCGGGCTCGCCCTGTACGAGCTCCTTGCCGGAGAAGGTCATGATGGCCGTGCCGTCGCCGCCGGGGTTCAGGAACGAGTCATGCTTCTCGCTCGTGATGCCGGTGAGGGGCTGGAACCAGTGGGTGTAGTGCGTGGCGCCCTGCTCAATGGCCCATTCCTTCATGGCGTGGGCGACGACGTTGGCCACCTCGATGTCGAGGGGCTCGCCCTGCTGGAGCGTCCTCATGAGTGCCTTGTAGGTCACCTTGGGGAGCTTCTCCTGCATGATCTTCTGGCTGAAGACCTTGCAGCCGAAGTACTCGCTGGGGTTGACTGCCATTTAAACCGCCTTCTCTCGATGACGCCGCGCATCGCGCGGGCGTCTTGGACACAAAGCTCGGTGCATGTCGCAAACTCTAGGAGTCGAATGTTTCGCTCACTTTACGGTCGTGGGAAGCGTTCGTGACCGTATGATATCGCCGATGGAAACTATAAGGCTGGCCGTGTGGCCGGCCACCCCACTTTCACATGCAATGGAAGGTGCTTCATGGAACAAGAACACGACGTGGCGGCCGCAAGGCCCCTGACGTTTGCTGTCATTGACGGCAACTCCCTCATGCATCGCGCATTTCATGCGGTGCAGACGCCCATGAATGCTCCCGACGGCCGACCTACCAACGCCATCTTCGGTTTCATGGGCATGTTTTTGCGCCTGGTGGAGGACTTCCACCCCGATGGCATCATGGTCGCCTTCGACAAGGGCCGCCCCACGGTGCGTATGGAGATGCTTCCCCAGTACAAGGCGCAGCGCCCCCCGCGCGACCCGCTGCTTTCCGAGCAGTTCCCCATGATGCGCGAGCTGCTCGAGGCTATGCATGTGCCGGTGTATGCCGTCGAGGGCTGGGAGGGCGACGACCTGCTTGGCACGCTTGCCAGGCAGGGCGAGGAGCTGGGCCACAGGATGCTGCTTGTCACGGGCGACCGCGACGCCTACCAACTTTCCGATGGCAACGTCTCGATCCTCTCCAACAGGAAGGGCATGAGCGACGTCGCCATCATGAGCCCGGAGGAGATTTGTACGCTCTACGAGGGCGTGAAGCCCGAGCAGATTCCCGACTTCTACGGCCTCAAGGGCGACACGAGCGACAACATCCCCGGCGTGCCCGGCATCGGCCCCAAGAAGGCGGCCGCGCTCATCGTGCAGTACGGCTCGCTTGACGCCGTGCTCGCCGACGCCGATAACATCAAGGGCAAGATGGGCGAGAACATCCGAAACCACGCCGACGACGCCCTGGTGTCGCGCGAGGTTGCCCGCATCCGTCGCGACGCGCCGGTCACGTTCGACGCCCAGGCGGCCATGTGGCCCTCCTTTGACGCGGCCGAGGTTGAGCGTGCCTTTGACGCGCTGGCGCTGCGCACCCTCAAGGGCCGCGTGCTGCGCTGCTCGTGCGGGGCGCAGGCCCAGCAGGGCGGCGACGATGCGGCATGCGCCTGTGTGCAGGAGCAGGGTCCGACCCTGCCTGCTGAGCCCCTGCAGGGACAGGCTGCCTGGGAATGCCTGATGCAGGCTTGTGCTCGCGACGCCTGGGTGGGCGCCTTCTTCGACGAGGGCCAGGACACCGGCTCGCTCTTCGGTAGCGCACAGACCCTGTGGCTCGCCTGCACGTCGGGATGGCAGATGGCTGAGGGCGCGCCCTCCCAGGAACCGGCGTGCCTTTTGCGCTTCGACGGCGACGACGCCCTCGAGGCGTTGCTTATGGCGTATGAAGGCTGCAAGGTCGTCTCGTTCGACACCAAGGCCGACCTGCGTCGCCTCTACCCGCTTGACTCCTCCGAGTCTGCGCGTCTTGATGCCGCGGTGTTCGCCTCTACCCGCAGCTCTGAGGCGTTCGACGCCGGGGTGGCCGCCTATCTGCTCGATTCGGACCGCTCCGATTTCGAGCCCAGCGTGCTTGTGGGGGCGTTCTTGCCCTGGAGCCTTCCCGCCCTGGAGTTCCCGGCCGCACCGAAGAAGGGCAGGGGAGTGCCTGCTCCCGCTCCCACCGAGGAGTCGAGCGCGGCGCGCGGGGCATGCGCGGCCGCTTCGCTTCTGGCGCTGCGCGAGGTGCTTGACGGGCTTCTTGAGCAGGACGGTACGAAGGTGTGCATGACCGACATCGAGATGCCGCTTGTCGCGGTGCTCGCGGTGCTTGAGCGCAACGGCATGAAGGTGGATCCTGAGGTCCTCGCCCATCAGTCCGGCCTGCTTACGGGCCAGATTGAGCAGATTCGCTCACGCATCTTCGACCTTGCAGGCCAAGAGTTCAACATCGACTCGCCCGCCCAGCTCTCCGGCGTGCTCTTCGACACGCTTGGGCTTCCGACGCGCGACCCCGAGACGGGCCGACCTCTCAAGAAGACCAAGACCGGCTTCTACTCCACGAACGCCAAGCTCCTTGAAAGCTTTGCGTGCGACTACCCCGTGGTGGCCGACGTCCTCGACTATCGCGAGCGCGTGAAGATCAAGTCGACTTACCTCGACGCGCTGCCTCGCCAGATTCTCGGTGACGGCCGGGTGCACACCACCTACAACCAGACGGTCACGGCCACCGGTAGGCTCTCCTCCTCGGACCCCAACCTGCAGAACATCCCCGTGCGCAGTGACCTGGGCCGCATGGTGAGGACGGCCTTTGTACCCGCCGGTCCCGACAACGTCATCTTGTCGTGCGACTACTCGCAGATCGAGCTGCGGCTGCTTGCGCACCTGTCGGGCGACGAGGGCCTCGTCGAGGCGTTCTTGAGCGGGGAGGACTTCCATCGCGAGACGGCCTCGAAGGTCTTCGGCGTGCCGGCGGCCGAGGTGACGCCTGCACAGCGCTCCCGCGCCAAGGCGGTCAACTTCGGCATCGTCTACGGCCAGACGGCCTGGGGTCTGTCCCAGACGCTCAAAATCTCCGCCGCCGAGGCTCAGGAGATGATCGACCGCTACTACGCGACGTATCCCGGCGTGCGCGTCTACCTCAACGACCAGGTGGAACTTGCGCGCAAGCAGGGCTTTGTGCAGACGATGTTCGGACGTAAGCGTCATGTCCCCAACATTGCGGCGCGCGTGCCGGCTGTGCGCCAGTTTGCCGAGCGCACGGCAATGAACCACCCCATGCAGGGCTCCGCGGCCGACATCATCAAGCTTGCTATGGTGCGTGTGCAGCGCAAGCTGTTGGAAGGAGCGTTTAAGGCAAAAATGATCGTCCAGGTACACGACGAGCTTGACTTCGACTGCCCGCGCAGCGAGGTTGAGGCGTTGCAGGAGATGGTGGTCGAGCAGATGCAGGGTGTCGCTCAGCTTCGTGTCCCCCTGCTCGTTTCCTGCTCCATCGGTCAGAACTGGGCGGAGGCAAAGTAAAGTGCAAAGCGTTGAGGCGTCCCCTGCGTCCAAAGTCACGGGCGAGCACCTGGGTCTTGGCATCGCCTTCACCTTGTTGGGTGGTGTGGGCTGGGGTTTTTCCGGCACGTGTGCGCAGTTTTTGTTTACCAACTACGACGTTGAGCCCACATGGCTCGTCGCCGTGCGCATGGTGATCGCCGCGCTCATGTTTGCTCCCCTCGTTTTTGGCACGCATCGCCGCGAAGAGGTTGAGCTGATACGTGACAAGCCCAACATCCTGATCACGGTGGCGTTCGCCGTTTTTGGCTTGTTTGCCTGCTCAAGCAGCTACCTCATGTCGATTCAGGCGAGCGACGCGGGCACGGCCACGGTTCTGCAGTCGCTCAACTTGCTCCTCATCCTCGCGGTCTCTTGCGTGCAGATGCGTCGTATGCCCAAGTGCAGGGAGGCCATCGGAGTGGCGCTGGCGCTGGTGGGCACGTTCCTCATCGCCACGCAAGGTTCGTTCACGTCGCTGTCCATCTCGCCTTCGGCACTGTTTTGGGGCATATGCAACGCGGTGGCCTGCGCCCTCTATACGCTCTTGCCCGCCAAGCCCCTTGCCCGCCATGGGTCGGTGTCGGTCACGGGTACGGCCATTTTCATCACGGCGATTGTCGCTTGCCTGGTGTATCAGCCCTGGAGTCACATGCCCACGCTTGACCTCGTGGGTTGGCTGGCCGTGTTCGGCGTGGCGGCAATCGGCACGTTCGGGTCGTTCCTGCTCTACGTCACCGGCGTCAAGATCGTCGGCAGCCTTCTTGCGGGCATGCTTGCGAGCACCGAGCCCATCGTGGCGTGCGTGTTGTCCGTCGTGTGGATGGGCACCGTCTTCTCTGGGTTCGATCTGGTGGGAATGGCTCTTATCATCATCATGATGTTCCTGATGGTATAAAATCGAATTGCACGTCTTTGTCCGTTCGTTGAATCGAGGTTTACCATGACCGATTCCTACAAGAAGATCTTCGTATCGCTTGACGGTACCGAGATGCAGTCCGAGGTTTTCGCCCGCGCTTGCGAGATCGCCGCTGCCAGCGGCGCTGAGCTCTATGTGGGCCACGTCATCGACTCCACGCCCATGCAGGCCGCCGGCACCTACCCCGCCACGCTCATCCCCAGCCTCGAGAAGGCCTGGAAGGACTCCATCGAGGCCGACGTGGAGAGCGCGCGCAAGCTCGGCACCATCAAGTCCATCACCGTTGAGGCCAAGGCCGGTCGCGTCCGCGAGACCCTTATGGACGATTTCGTGAACGAGATCAAGCCCGACCTGGTCATCTGCGGCGCCCGCGGCCTTTCGAACATCAAGTACGCGATCCTCGGCTCCATCTCCACGTTCCTCGTGCGCAGCTGTGAGTGCGACGTCCTGATTGTTAAGTAGGGGTGTCCGTGGATCTGGTTGTCGAACTCTTAAAATCTGCGTTCCTTGGCCTCGTCGAGGGCATCACCGAGTGGCTGCCGGTGTCCTCGACGGGCCACATGATTCTCGTCGACGAGTTCATCAAGCTCAACGTCACCGAGCAGTTCTGGAACATGTTCCTCGTTGTCATTCAGCTGGGTGCCATTCTGGCCGTCATCGTGATGTACTTCCACGACCTCAACCCGTTCTCGCCGAGCAAGGGAGCGCAGGGGCGCGCCGCCACGTGGCGCCTGTGGGGCAAGGTCATTTTGGGATGCGTTCCCGCTGCCCTCATCGGTCTTCCGCTCAATGACTTCATGGAAGAGCACCTCTACAACTCGTACGTGGTTGCCGCAATGCTCATCCTGTACGGCGTCGCCTTCATTCTCATTGAGAACTGGCGTGCCAAGAAGCGCTCCGAGGCTGCGGGCCTTGCGACGACTTCGGGTGGCGCCCACTTCGCCGCCCCCGCCGCCCCGCAGGCAGACGCCGACTTCGGTCGCATCACCGACGTCGACGACATGTCATGGAAGACGGCACTGGGCATCGGTTGCTTCCAGGTGCTCTCGCTTGTCCCCGGCACCTCTCGTTCCGGCTCCACCATCATCGGCGGCCTGCTTCTCGGCACGTCGCGCTCGGTAGCCACGCGCTTCACGTTCTTCCTGGCAATCCCGGTCATGTTCGGGGCAAGCCTGCTCAAGATCGTGAAGTTCGTGCTTGCTGGCAACACCATGGTCGCCGAAGAGTGGGCCATCATGGGCGTGGGCCTCGTCGTCGCCTTCGTCGTGTCGCTGGCTGCCATCAACTGGCTCACGGGCTTCGTGCGCAAGCATGACTTCAAGCCTTTCGGCTGGTACCGCATCTGCCTGGGCATTGTGGTCCTCGCGTACTTCGGTGTGAAGGCCTTCATGCTCTAAACGGCTCGTCGTCCTACGGTTTCATAGCAACTGATACGAAAAGCCTCTCGGCGGTTGTCCGTCGAGAGGCTTTTTTGGTGCGCGGAAAGATGGGGGGTGAGGCGCCCGAGCCGGCGCCTCACGTTTAGTCGAGCAGTGCCAGGATGTCTTCCTTGGACAGCGACGTCGATGCCGTTGCCTGTCCACCCAGGATGGACTCGGCCAGCTCTCGCTTGGACTCCTGCAGGGCCACGATCTTTTCCTCGATGGTGCCCTGTGCAATGAGGCGCATGACCGAGACGCTGCGCTTCTGACCGATGCGGTGCGCGCGGTCGGTTGCCTGGTTCTGCGCCGCCAGGTTCCACCACGGGTCGTAGTGGATGACGACGTCGGCTGCCGTGAGGTTGAGGCCCACGCCGCCGGCCTTGAGCGAGATGAGGAACACCGGCACGTCGTCGGTCTGGAACGAGTTGACCAGACGCGCGCGCTGCTCCTTGGGCGTCGAGCCCACGAGCGTGTGGTAGGCCAGGCCGTCTTCCTCAAGGCGCTTGCCGATGACGGAGAGCATGCTGGTGAACTGCGAGAAGAGCAGCACCTTGTGGCCGCCTTCGACCGCCGTGCGGATAAGGTCGAGCGCGGCCTCGAGCTTGCCCGAGACGCCCTCGTAGTTGTCGTAGAGGATGGCCGGGTCGCAGCAGATCTGGCGTAGCTTGGTGAGCTCGGCCAGGATGGCGAAGCGCTGCGTGGCGAACTCCTGCGGCATCTGGTGGCGCAGGGTTTTCACCAGGTTGGAGGCCACGGCGTCGTAGAGCTTGCGCTGCTCGTCGTCCATGCCCGTGTACACGACCGACTCGTTCTTCTCGGGAAGGTCCTTGAGCACGTCGCCCTTGAGGCGGCGCAGGATGAAGGGACCGACCATGCACTGCAGGCGGTGGGCTGCGTCTTCGTCAGCGAGGCTGATGGGCTCCTCGAAGCGCTCGTGGAAGTCCTCCACCGAACCCAGAAGGCCGGGCATCAGGTAGTCGAAGATGCTCCACAGCTCGGTGAGCCTGTTCTCGATGGGGGTGCCGGTGAGGGCGAAGCGCACCTGGGCGTCGACGAGCTTGGTGCAGCGCGCCGCCTGCGTGGAGGCGTTCTTGATGTACTGCGCCTCGTCGAGCACCTGGCAGGAGAACTTCTGGGTCGCATAGGCGTCGATGTCGCGCTTGAGCAGCTCGTAAGACGTCACAAGCACGTCGTAGCCGCGCGAGCACGCGATGATCTGGCGCCGCTGGTTCTGCGGGCCCACCACGGCGCAGCAGCGCAGGTTGGGCGCAAAGCGCGAAAGCTCGCTCATCCAGTTGTACACAAGCGATGCCGGGCACACCACGAGGTTGGGAAGCTCGAAGCCGGCCTCATGGCGCGAGAGCAAAAAGGCGATCATCTGAAGCGTCTTGCCCAAGCCCATGTCGTCGGCCAGGATTGCGCCGAAGCCAAGGTTTGCCAGCGTGGAGAGCCACTTGAAGCCCTCGCGCTGATAGGGGCGCAGCACCCCGCGCAGGCTCTCGGGCTCGACGAAGTCAGCGTCGGCGATTGAGTCGAACTGACGGATGATGGAGCGGAAACCCTCGTCGCGGTCGAAGCGCACGCCGTCGGAGCGCTTGAGGATCGAATCGACGAACAGTGCGCGGTTGAGCGGAATGCCCGTGGTGCCCTGGGCGAGCTCCTCGGCGCCGATGCCCAGGCCGCCTGCCAGCTCGACAAGGGCCTGAAGGCCGCCGCCGAGCTGCACGATGTCACCGTCGGCAAGGCGCACGTAGCGCTCGCGGCGCTGATAGGCGTTGAGGTAGTCCTGCAGCTCGCGGGGGGTGAGGTCGGTGGAGTCGACCGAGATGTCGAGCAGGCCCGAGCGCAGGGAGGCCTTCACGCGCACGTTGGGCACGCGGCGCACGTGAATCGATTTGAGCTCGCTGCTCACAAGCACGCTGCCCAGCTCGTTGAGCTCCGGCAGGCCCTCGCTCAGCAGGCGCTGCAGGGCCTCGGTGTCCGTCTCGGGGAAGCGCAGCTGACCCTCTTCCATGGGGAAGTAGGAGAGCACGGCCTGACGCGCCGCCCCCTCGCGCGCCATGTCGCGCAGGGGCTGCTTGGGTGCGGGGGCAGCGAAGAGGTTGAGCTCGTCGTGCGCGTAGGACACGGTGGCCTCGCAGCACACCTGGCCTGAGCGGATCGACATCTTGAAGCCGATCTCGGCAGGCGGCGGCGTGAGGTCGTCGACGCTTTCATCCGTCTCGAAGCTTGCATAAGCGCGGATGGCGGGCAGCACGGCGGCGCAGAAGCCTGGCATGTCCTTCACGCGGATGTGGTAGGGCGACTCGCAGGGCAGCAGTGACTTGCACAGGCCGCCCATCTGGGCGCGGAAGTCGTCGCTGCACTTCCAGGCCCGGCCGTCGATGAGCAGGTACATACGTTTGTCGTCCATGACGCAGCTGGCGCCCGAGGGCATGACGAGGTCGAAGCCGCCGCGTGCGCCCTTCTCAAGCGACACGGGCAGCTCGGGGTCGCCTTCGAGCACGTCGAGTTGGACGGGCTTGTTCGGCTCGCCGTTGGTGGGCTCGTAGAAGACCTTTGCGCCCATGTAGGCGTCGAGCAGGTCGGCCACGTCGGCGTCGGCCAGGCCCACGGTGCGCGACACGGCGTCGTAGCCGCTGGCCCAGTAGCCCGCCTGACGCATACGAGAGGCCTGCTGGGTGTGTAGTACGCGGGCGAACACGGCCATGGCGTCGTTGGCGCGGCGCGTGAAGGCGTCGTGGCTGTGTACGAACTCGAGCTCCTTGCCGTAGGCATAGAGCGCCTCGCGCTCCCAGGCGCTCACTGCCTCGTCGAGCCTGCGCACGGCATAGGACACCTTGCCCGCGCGAACCTTGAGCGTCGCCTCCCAAGCGCTCGTCTTTGCGGCATCGCTGGCGGCGCTGCGGCAGGTCTTGGGGATGATGGTGACCTCGACGTCGGCGATCTCCTTCGAGGCCCCGTGGTGCGCCAGGGCCGTGCCTGCCATGTCGGGCAGCGTCGAGCCCACGTTGGAGTAGGCGAAGATGATGTTGCTGATCTGAGGGGAGGTCTGGCTCTCGCGCACTTGGGTGCCTGCACCCAGGGCGGCGAGCCTGCCGGGCTGGTTGGAGCGCATCTGGTCGAGGACCTTGTCGGTCTGCGCTGCAAGCGAGCTCGTTTTGCCGGCCGCAGCGTTCGCCGCAGCGGGCTTGGGGGCCGCGGCAGGGGCGGTTGCCTGCACTTTAGGGGTCGCCGGCGTGGCAGGCTTCATGTCTTGGTAGCACAGCAGGAGACACACGCCGTGCTTGCACAGCTCGTCGGTTGCGCCGCCGCATGTGCAGGTGTGGGAGACTATCTCGTTTCGTGCCAGGTCGATCTGTGCGCTTGCATGATACGTCTGTGCGCCGTCGGCGACGTCTCCTTCAACTGTGAGACGGCTGGCGTCAGCGGACTTCGACGGGGAGACGTTGCTTGCCCCGCCGCGTGCGACGAGCCTCTCTCCGCGTGTGAACGTCTGACGGCCGCACGCATCCATAACCATTGAATCCCAGCTCAATGATCCTCCTTTGGGGTCGTTCGTGCCAGTCGGTCAATTCTAGCGCTCTTTTCAGCCGTTTGCACTCGGGGATGCAATGCACGTCAAACGTGTATGGGTCGTGAGCGCATTGGACCAATGACGGTCTGTTTTAACCCGCGGGTATGTCAATCGCCTTAGGAGGAGTGTTGGGGGTTGGCTTTGATATTTAAGCGACCATTCAGGGAAAGCGGCGGGGCGAGTGGGCGTTGAGCGAGTATGATTGAAACACGCTTGTTTTTATCGATTTTGAAAGGGAGGGTTGCATGAGCAAGAGTGGGAATATGCCGCGCCGCGTGTTGAGCGTCGCGTTTTCCGCCTGCATGGTCACGAGCACCATACCCGTACAGGCCCTTGCCGAGGTGGCCGAAACCATGGGGGGGGGGATTCTAAGGTAATAGAGTCGGCCGTTTCTGCTGTTGAAGCGGAGGCGGTTGGGGGCGATGACGCTGCCGATGCGGTTGGGAATGGTGCGGAAGGGGGAGCGTCCGCCGATGGCCCCGCAGCCGAAGGGGATGCTTCGCCTGGGGGAGGAAGCGGGGCCTCGGGTTCCGATGCGAGCAGCGCGGATGAGCTTGGGGATGGCAAGGATGCCCCTGCCGATGCGATCGACTCGGGCGGCGCAGGCGAGGATCCTGGTCCCGGCAACGAGGCTAACGACGCGAGTCCGATAGAGGACTCCGGAGCAACAAACGATACGCATGAACAAAACCCTGGTTTCGAGGATCTCGACACGGTCAACGCCTCCGATGCGGTTCAGGACGGTGCAGAAGATGACGTTGACAGTGGCGTCACCGGTGTTGACTCATTCATTTACCAGGTAAATAGTGATGAATCTACCTGTACGATTACGGGATATACGGGCGCTGCGGGTGAACTCGATATTCCCGAGACAATATCAGGTTACGCAGTCACCGGAATTGGCGAACATGCTTTTAAGGGTGGCCAGCTTAGCTCGGTTTCTATTCCTAGCAGCGTGTCATCAATCGGCGAGGGCGCTTTTGACGGTTGCAATCTTACTCGGATGGGCCTTACATCGTGGGACATCTACAATAGTGTTGTTAGCAGCGAAGCGGGCTTCAACTATGGCGACCACCTCGTCTACTATGTGAGCCCGCGTAACCTGGACGGCATTGTTTTTGGCCCGGGCGAGGACACGGGTTTCGGCATTGCCGCTAAAAACCCCGATGACGTGCGCCGGGCTTGGTGCACCGTCACGGTCGGCAGCGCGACCATCAAAGCGGACCTTGTGTATGGCGACGACGGATGCTGGCACCTCTATGTGGATGTGAGCTGGAGCGAAGGTGGCGACTGCAATGTCGGCGCGTTTGTGTACCAGGATGCTTCTGGCAATGAGACCGAGATAGACATTACGGGTTTTTTAGCGCGTTCGGATTTCAGTATGTCGACAACGGCGACGGCACCTGCACGGTTACTGGTGCGCTGGGCCGCCAGGCCGACCTCATCATTCCGGCCGAGATCGGCAGCCTCAAGGTCGCAGCTATCAGTGACGCGGCGTTTTACGGCGCGTCCTGGGTCGAGACGCTGACGCTGCCCGAGGGTCTGGCGTCAATCGGTGAGTCGGCGTTTCAGGGATGCATATCGCTCCGCTCGCTGTCACTGCCTTCGACACTCGGCTCGATGGGGATGCGTGCTTTTTCTGGGTGTTCTTCCCTCGTGTCTTTGAGCCTGCCGGGATCCCTGCACTCTATGGGTGACTTTGCTTTTGACGGCTGCACGTCGCTGGAGTTCCTGACTGTATGTGAGGGGGTCACCTCCCTCGGTTTACAGACATTTAGCCAATGCACCTCCCTTCGCGAGGTGTCACTCCCAGCATCTTTGAAAGAAACTGGGTTTGCGTGCTTTTTGGGCTGTTCTGCCTTGGAGTCGGTAGTCCTGCCCGAGGGGCTCCAGACATTGAACCATCGTGCATTCGAAGGGTGCTCCTCCCTCAAGTCCGTAGCTTTGCCCGCGTCCCTCTCTTCGGTGGGTACCCAGGCGCTGTCCGGGTTGGCGCAAGGAAGCATTGTCTATGTGCCTACCTGGAATCTCTTTTACATGCTCGATGGCAACGGAATCTGTATGAACCTCGGCAGCACGAGCGTGGTGTACACGGGTACCGACCCGGAGCCGGCGATTAGCTTCCAGACTTCGGCTAACGGCGAAGGCACCTGTGCTGTGACCGGCGTCCGCGGCCGCGCGGCCGACCTCGTGATTCCCGCCGAGATCGACGGCCGAACGGTGACTGAGATTTCCGACAGGGCTTTTAAGGGGGCGTCCTGGATCGAGACATTGGAGCTGCCCGCGAGCCTGGCGTCAATCGGGGAGTCGGCGTTCAGCGGATGCACGTCGCTCCGCTCGCTTTCGCTGCCCGAGGGCCTGGCGTCAATCGGGGAGTATGCGTTTTGGCGCTGCTCTTCGCTGGCGTCCTTGAACATGTGCGAGGGCGTTCGCTCACTTGACGACTATGCATTCAGTGAGTGCGGGACCCTCGAATCCGTGAGTCTGCCGGGGTCCCTCGATTATGTGGGACAATACGCCTTCGAATCCTGTACATCGTTGAAATCCCTGACCATAAACGAAGGCATTACCTCGCTCGGCACAGACGCATTTCGTGGGTGCACTGCCCTCAAGGAGGTGTCCCTTCCAACGACTTTGCTTTGGATTTGGGATGGATGTTTTTGGGGTTGTTCCGCTCTTGAGTCAGTCGTCCTGCCCGAGGGCCTTCAGACGTTGCATAGCGGTGCGTTCTTGGGATGCTCTTCCCTCAAGTCGGTGACATTACCCGCGTCCCTCTCGTCGGTGGGCGACCGGGCGCTGGCCGAGTTGGCACCGGGTGGCGTGGTTCGCGTGCCCACTTGGGACCTCTTTTACTTGCTCGACGGCAACGGGCACTACATAAGCTCCGATCACACGAGCGTGGTGTATACCGGCTCCGATTCGGAACCGGAGATGAGCTTCTTGACTTCCGACAACAACGACGGCACCTGCACCGTTATTGGTGTCCGCGGCCGTGCGGCCGATTTAGCCATTCCCTCTGAGATTGACGGCGTAAAAGTCATAGCCATCGGTAGTTATGCGTTTAAGAATGCATCTTGGATTGAGACGCTGGAGCTACCCGAGACCTTGGAGTCAATCGAAGACGGGGCGTTCGAGGGTTGCCTGTCTCTAGTGTCCTTGATTATGCGTGAGGGAATTTGTTCCCTTGGTGCGCATTCTTTTTACAACTGCTCCTCTCTCAAGTCCGTGACACTGCCTGCGTCTCTCGTTTCTGTGGGCAGCTCCGCGCTGGGCGGCCTCGCCGAGGGCAGCACGGTTTTCGTTTCAACTTGGGATATCTTTTACCAGCTTGATAATTATGGAATTGATTCGGATAGAACGAGTGTGGTGTACACGGGCACCGACCCGGAGCCGGCACCGGCGACGATATGCTTCAGAACCTCGACCTATCCTGACGGTACCTGTATCGTGACGGGAGCGGACGGCACTGCGGCCGACCTCGTGATTCCCGCCGAAATCGACGGCTACAGGGTGACGGCAATTGGTAATGGGGCCTTCAAGGACGCGTCATGGATCGAGACGTTGGTGCTCCCCGAGGGCTTGACCACAATTGAGGGGCAGGCGTTCCGTTCTTGTTCATCGATTCAGTCGGTGTTGCTGCCTTCGACGCTCGAGACGATGGAGACGTTGGCGTTTTGCGGCTGTTCTTCTCTCGTGTCCGTGAGTCTGCCGGGGTCCCTGCGTTCTATGGAATCGAGTGTGTTCAATAACTGCACGTCGTTGGAATCCCTGACAGTAGAGGAGGGGGTCACCTTGCTTGGGAGCCAGGCGTTCAGTCAGTGCATCTCCCTCAGGGAAGTGTCCCTTCCGGCGTCGTTGCAACAAATAGGAGACTATTGTTTTTGGGGTTGTTCCTCCCTCAAGTCCGTGGTGTTGCCCGAGTCTCTGTCTGTCGTTGGCGAGAATGCTTTCTCCGGTCTGGCCGAGAGCGGCACGGTCTGCGCTCCCACTTGGGGGCTGTACTACAGGTTCGCTGGGAACGCAGGCTATATAAGCCCTGACAGGACCACGGTGGTGTACAGCGGTCCTGCGACCATTTACGGGACCTCCCTCACCCTTGAGGGCAGCATCGGCCTCAACCTGTATGTGGCCATCCCGGACGATGTCGCCAACCTGGAGGGCGCGTGCGCCGAGATTGTGGGGCCGAACGGCAGACAGACGACCCCGCTCTCGGGGGCGGTGCGGAAGGGGAGCTTCAACGGCGTCCCCGTGTACGCGTTCACGACGGAGCTCTATGCGAAGAACATGGCGGATGTCCTGGCGTTCCGCATCATCGGCGGCGACGGCGCCGCACTGTCGCTGGTGACGAGAAAGGACGAATCGTCCGAGATTGACGTCTTCACTTATTCGGTGAAGGCGTACTGCGACGCCGCCCGGGGCGGCGGCAGCGAGGCGTTGGGGAGGCTCGCGGAGGCGACGGCGAATTTCGGCGCGGCGGCTCAGCTGTACTTTGGGTACGGGACAGGCAGCCTCGCGGGCGATGCCGGGTCCGGCGCGATCTCTGCGGTCTCCGCCGATGACCTGGCCGTATATGAGAGCGGCGGGTTCGACGGCAGTGTCAGCGGGCTGACATACGTCGGCTCCACCCTGACGCTCGAGTCCGCCACGACTGTCTCCCACTACTTCTCAGTCGACGCTAGGCATTCCATCGGAGACTACGTGTTCGAGGTGAACGGCGTCGCGGTGACCCCGGTAAGGAAAGGCTCGTATTGGCGCATCCAGGTCGCGAACATTCCTGCCCAGAGGCTTGAGGAGGCGTACACGGTTACGGTCTCGCGCGTAGATGGGTCAAATGCGGCGAGTATGGATTACTCCGCGATGTCGTATGCCTATCTCGTGCTCAGCAAGAAGCCAAGCGAAGGGCTCGTGACGCTGTGCAAGGCGCTGTACGTGTATAACCAGGCGGCCAATCAGTATTTCGACGGCACGGACTAGAGCCCGGGAAAAGCAAGCCACAATAAGAGAGCAAGATTAGGAGAAAGAGATGGACGAACAGAAGCAGGAGTACAGGAAGCCCGAATTTGAACTGGTGCAGATCGCGGATGACGTGGTGACCGCCAGTATCGTTAAAGATGAAAATGAGACGGACATCATGCTCTTTTAACGGGGGCTGACCTCCCGGCGGCATGGCGCGGTGCCCACGGCTTCCGTGTCATGCCGCCTTTGGGTTTAAAGGGGCGGCTTGCCCATTGGGCTTCGTCTGCCGGGCGGTTCGTCTGGCCTTTCTGGGGCGCGAACCCCGGTCTGTCCAGGCGCGCAGCGCCCTTGACGGTGATGCCGGGTTGTAGCGGGCGGTTGCCTCGGAGTTTGTACATGCAGGGGAATGTTGGGCACATGAAAAGCAAAGATGGTTCTGTCGTTCAAAAGGTGAGCGGCCAGTGGGCGGCCGTGGCAACCGGCGCAGCCTGACTGCTTTGTTGGTAGAGCCTGCTGTGGGGCAATGCACGTCAAACGTGTATGGGTCGTGAGCGCATGGGGTGCTCGGCTGAAAGGCTGTCCGGGGCGATGGTAGACTGACCCTCCAAAACGACGTTCGCCCCACATTGCCGTCTGCGACGCAGGAAGGCTGTTTCATGACGATAGACATCGACTCGCTCAACCCCGCGCAAAAAAGCGCCGTGCTCAAGGTGGAGGGTCCGCTGCTCGTGCTGGCAGGTGCCGGCTCGGGCAAGACGCGCGTGCTGACGTACCGCATCGCCCACATGCTGGAGGATCTGGGCATCATGCCCTGGCAGATCCTCGCCATTACCTTTACCAACAAGGCGGCCCGTGAGATGAAGGAGCGCCTGGAGCGTCTCCTGGAGGGAAGGAGCATGCGCGGCATGTGGGTGTGCACGTTCCACGCCATGTGCGTGCGTATGCTGCGCATCGACTGCGCCCGTCTGGGCTACGGCGACTCGTTTGCCATTTACGACGACGACGATTCCAAGCGTCTCGTCAAGTCCATCATGGCCGACCTGCGCATCGACGAGAAGCGCTTCCCCTTGAATGCCGTGCGCTCCCAGATCTCCTCGGCGAAAAACGAGCTCCTCGACCCGGCGGACTTCGCCGCCCGCGCCAACACCCCGCCCGAGAAGGTGGCCGCGAGCGTGTATGAGGAGCTCCAGCGCCGCCTGGCCCGCGCCAACGCCATGGACTTCGACGACCTGCTCGTCAACGCCTACCGCCTTTTGCGCGACAACCCCGACATTCTCGAGCAGTACCAGGAGCGTTTCCGCTACATCAGCGTCGACGAGTATCAGGACACGAACCGCGCCCAGTACCAGATCACGAGCCTTTTGGCCGGCAAGCACCAGAACCTCATGGTGGTGGGCGACGACGACCAGTCCATCTACTCGTGGCGCGGCGCCGACATCCGCAACATCCTCGACTTCGAGAAGGACTACCCCGGCGCCGCCGTGGTGAAGCTCGAGCAGAACTACCGCTCAACCGGCCATATCCTCGACGCTGCCAACGCCGTTGTTGCCCACAACACCGAGCGCAAGGAGAAGCGCCTGTTCACGGCCGCAGGCGACGGCGAGAAGGTGAAGATCTGCCTCAACCGCGACGAGATCGCCGAGTCGAACTACATCTCCGGCCAAATCAAGGGTTTGCGCGACAAAGGCGTCTCCTACAGCGACATCGCGCTTTTCTACCGCACGAACGCCCAGTCGCGCGTTTTGGAAGACGGCCTGGTGAAGGCGGGCATCCCGTACACCATCGTGGGAGGCACGCGCTTCTTCGACCGTATGGAGATTCGCGACCTCACGGCCTACCTCAAGCTTGCCGTGAACCCCTCCGACGACGTTTCGGCCCGCCGTGTCATCAACAAGCCGGCTCGCGGCATCGGCGCCACCTCCCAGGACCGCATCGCCCAGATCGCCCGCGAGCGCGGCTGCACCTTCGTGCAGGCCTGCGGCGAGTTTGCGCTGGGCGACTACGGCGCCACGTCCCGCATCCGCAACTCCATCCTGCACTTCTTGCAGATCATCGAGGAGTCACAGACCTTCCAGGGCGACGTCGACCAGATCGTCGAAGCCATTGCGGCAAAGTCCGGCCTGGTAGACGCCCTGCGTGCGGAGAACACCGACGAGGCGCGCGACCGTATGGAGAACATCCAGGAGTTTGTGGGCGTCGCCAAGGAGTACGTCGACACGCACCAGGACACCCAGGAGGAGCTCCTGAGCAACGCCGAGGTGCTGGCCGAGGCTGCGGGCGTGGCCCCTGCGGATGGGCAGCCCGCCGAGACGCTGTGGGGCGCCGCCGAGGAGGAGGGCCCCGTCGCCGGCGAGCTGAGCCTGCCGGGCTTCATGGAATGGCTTGCCCTGCGCACCGACCTCGACGCCGTGGGCGAGGGTGAGTCCTGCGTCACGCTCATGACCGTCCACGCCGCCAAGGGCCTGGAGTTCGACAACGTGTTCGTCGCCGGCATGGAGGAGGGGGTCTTCCCCCATGTGAGCGACTTCAGCGTCGACGAGTCCAAGCTCGAGGAGGAGCGTCGACTTGCCTACGTTGCCATCACGCGCGCCCGCAAGTGCCTGTGGCTTTGCTATGCGCAGATGCGCCGCCTCTACGGCAACCAGCAGCACAACCGCCGCTCGCGCTTCATCGACGAGATTCCCGCCGAGCACACGGTGAGCGTCGGCGTGGGCAGCGAGAGCTTCGAGGGCTTCGGTTACGACAGGCGAGGCTCGCGCCACGGCATCCTCGGCGCGGGTCACAGCACCGAGGTGTACGGCGGTAGCGTCTTCGGCAACCGCACCCGTTCCTCGGGCGGCGGCGCTTCGGCCTCCGAGCTGCCGGCGCCGCGCGTGGCTGCGCCCAGCTACTCCAACGCTGCGGCAAGCACCGTGTGGAATGTGGGCGACCGTGTGAACCACAAGAAGTTCGGCCCGGGCACGGTCATCGCCTCCAAGGGCGACCAGATAACGGTGCAGTTGGACAGCGGCGCCACCAAGACGCTGCTCAAGGGCTATGCGCCCATCGTGAAGATTGGCTAACGAGAGGGGCGTGCACAAGGTGGATCAGGTGGAAACGAGTGGTGAGAGGCCTGTGGCGGGCCAGGCTGCGCAGCGCGGGCCGGTGGATTGGCTGGGAGTGGAGAGCGGCGGCGGCGACGAGGGCCCCAAACGCTCCGAAGAGGTGCGCACGTTGGTCATGCCCCTCGTGTTCTTGGCGGCGGGCATCGCGGCGCTCATCAAGGGCTGGCTGGTGGCGGGCATCGTGCTGCTTGTGCTCGGCGTGGGCATGCTTGCGTTTCAGATTGCGCTGGGCGCCCTCTTCGTGAAATACGTGCTGCGCAGGGGCGCCAACGTGTTCCGTCTGCTCGCAGTGCTCATGCAGCCCGGCGTGCCGCACCGCGGCATGGGCTCCGCCGCGGGTGCCCCCGCGACTGTCGATGACCATGAGGCGCAGGTTGACGCCGCCGTTGGTTTTGGTCTCACGCGTGCGGCGGCCGAGGGCGGCTTCTTCTGCGCGGGTATGGATCCCGACCTTGTGCAGGCCCGTCGGACCAATGTGCTCGAGGAGCGTGCCGCCACCTATGAGTGGCTCCAAGAGGGCCCTGGTTGGGTCGAGGTGCACACCACCGCTCCTGACGGCGTGGACCTCGTGGGCCACGTCTGGGTTTGTGGCGCCGCATCCACCCGTTGGGCCGTGCTGTGTCATGGGTATGCCGGCACGTGGGACTCGATGCTGCAATACACCCGCCATTGGGCGCAGGCCGGTTACAACCTGCTCGTCGTCGAGATGCGCTGCCACGGCGCAAGTGCGGGCAAGTTCATCGGCATGGGCGTCCTCGACGGTCCCGACGTCGTGGCGTGGGCACGTCGCCTGGAGGCGGGGCTGCCCGGTATGCCCGCAGCTCGCGACGTGGTGCTCATGGGCCACAGCATGGGAGGTCACGCCGTCCTTGTCGCGGCCGGCGATGCCGAGCTTCCCGCCTGCGTGCGCGCCGTTGTTGCGGACTGCCCCTTCGACCGCGCATGGTCGTCCTTTGCCCACATGCTCGACTCGGCGGGCCTGCCCGTGCATCCCACGCTTGAGATTGTGCGCCGCCATTTGCGCCTCATTCCCGGCGGTTACGACATCGTCCCTGATGATGCTGCCCAAAGCGTGGAGCGTGCCAAGGTGGGGGTGCTGCTTGTGCACGGGACGCTCGACTCGTCGGTGGCACCCGCCTGCACGCGCAGGCTTTACGAGGCGGGCGGCCCTGGCAGGCGCGATGTGCTCCTTGTCGAGGGGGCCGGTCACTGCCAGGCGAGCCTAGTTGCGCCTAATGCGTATTGGTCACGCGTCCTGGGCTTTGCTGAGGCTTGCGTGCGGTAAACTTTGCATGTTTGTATGGACTGGCCCTGCATACGGGCCGACATGAACCTTTTGAAGAGGAGAGAGCTCATGAGCAAGATCCTGGTCTTCGGCCACAAGAACCCTGACAACGACGCCATCATGTCCGCCGTCGTGTATTCCCAGCTCGCCAGCGTTCTCGACCCCGCCAACGAGTACGTTGCCTGCCGTCTGGGCGAGCTGCCCGGCGAGAGCGCTGCCCTGCTCGAGAAGCACGGCGTCGCCGTCCCTGAGCTCCTCAAGAAGATCGAGCCTGCCGACGAGAAGGTCAAGGTCGTCCTGACCGACCACAACGAGCTTGGCCAGACCGTCGAGGGCATCGAGAACGCCGAGGTCGTGGGTGTCATCGACCACCACCGCATCGCTGACCTCACCACCGCCCAGCCCACGCTCTTCATCAACGTCCCCTGGGGCTCCACCTGCTGCATCATCGCCAAGCTCTTCGAGGTCACGGGCACGCCCATGAGCGACGCCCAGGCTGCCATGCTGCTTGCTGCCATGATGACCGACACCGTCATGCTCAAGTCTCCCACCACCACCGACGCCGATCGCGCCATCGCCGCCAAGCTCGGTGCCCAGATCGGTGTCGACCCCGTCGCTTACGGCGCGCAGGTGTTCAAGAGCCGTGGCGCCGACGGCTTCACGCCTGCTCAGATGGTTGCCCGCGACATCAAGAAGTTCGAGATCGGTGGCAAGGCCGTCTTCATCGGCCAGTACGAGACCGTGAACAAAGAGCCCGTCCTTGCCCAGGCCGACGAGCTGCGCGCCGCGATGGAGGAGTACCGCACTGCCAACGGCGGCGACACCCTCGTGCTGTGCGTGACCGACATCATCGAGGAGGGTTCCCAGGTCTTCGTCGTGGGCGAGCCCGAGGTTGTCGAGCGCGGCCTCAACATCACCGTCGTGCCCGAGGGTGTCTGGATGCCCGGCGTGCTTTCCCGCAAGAAGCAGGTTGCTGCCCCGCTCATTGAGGCTGCGAACTAGTACGCATGTCTGGCACGCCGCTTTTGCTGCATGCCTGTTGTGGGCCCTGCTCGCTCGAACCCCTGCGGGTTCTGCGCGAGCAGGGCTTTTTGCCCACAATAGTGTATGTCAACCCTAACATTCAGCCCTATGACGAGTACCTGCGCCGCCTCGAGACGCTTCGTGCTTGGGCGGCGGGGGAGAACGTCGAAGTGGTCGAGGGACCCTACGAAGCTGAGCGTTGGGAGCGCGAGGTCGCGCGGTACGGCACAAACCGTCTGGCGCGCTGCCAGGCGTGTTATCGCCTGCGCCTGGAGGGGGCGGCAACCCTGGCCGCCGAGCTCGGGTGCGCCCATATGTCCACGACGCTTGCGGTTTCTCCCTACCAGCTCTTCGACGCTTGCGGAACCGAGCTTGGGCGGATTTGTGCACGTGCGGGCCTCACTGCCGTCTGGCAGGATTTCCGCCCGCTGTATCCCCAGGCCACGACACGTGCCAAGGAGCTGGGACTGTATCGGCAGAACTACTGCGGATGCCGTTTTTCCGCTGCCGAGGCTGCCCTTGAGCGCTGCCAGGCACGGGAAGCGCGCACGCTGCAGCGCGACCTCGGACGTGCATGCACGTAGATTCTCCATTTGCGCGTGTTTCTGCCCATGCCGCCCTGGGGTTGGGCGCTAGACTTCCCCTATCTCTTCTACCTGCATGGGAGCTGTATATATGCGTACCGACGATTTTGATTACGACCTTCCCCGCGAGCTCATCGCCCAGTATCCGGCCGAGCCCCGCGACTCTTGCCGCCTGCTTGTGCTCGACCGCGAGAAGGGCACGCTGGAAGATCATGTGTTCACCGACATCGTGGACTTCCTCAACGAGGGCGACCTGCTCGTCGTCAACCAGACCCGCGTGCTGCCTGCGCGCCTCATCGGCCACAAGCCGGTGACGGGCGGTGCTTGCGAGGTCTTCCTCACCAACCGCCGCGAGGACCTCGATGCGGCGGGAGGCGTGTGGGAGTGCCTCGTGAAGCCCGGCAAGCGTCTCAAGCCGGGCGCCGTGGTGGAGTTCCGCGAAGGCGGCCTCCTTGCTCCCATGACGGCCCCCGTGATTCTCACCGCGCACGTGGGCGAGATTTTGCCACAGCGCGGACTTCGTCTTGTGAGCTTCGAGGCGGCTGAGGGCCTCACGCTTGACGAGGCCATGCACAAGGCCGGCCACGTGCCACTGCCTCCCTACATCACCCAGTACGAGGGCGATTCTGAAAAGTACCAGACGGTGTACGCTATGCAGGAGGAGCACTCCGCCGCGGCGCCTACCGCGGGCCTGCATTTCACGCCTGCTCTCATCGAAAAGTGCCGCGAGAAGGGCGTGGGCTGGGCAACCGTCGAGCTTGAGGTTGGCATCGACACCTTCCGCATCGTGGAGGAGGACGACCCCACCGAGCACGAGATGCACACCGAGCGCTACCACGTGCCTCAGTCGGTGATCGACCAGGTCCATGCCACCAAGGCCGCCGGCAAGCGCGTCATCGCTGTGGGCACGACGTCGGTCCGTTCGCTTGAGAGCTCCTGGAGCGCCGAGGAGCCCTATGCCGGTTGCGCCGCGCGCTTCTTCGACATTCCCGAGCAGGGCGACGTCGTTGCGCGCGAGAACGCCACGACATCGCTGTTCCTCATGCCGGGAAGCCAGTTCCACGTGGTGGATGCCATGGTCACGAACTTCCATGTGCCTCGTTCGACCCTCATGATGCTCGTGAGCGCCTTTGCCGGCCGCGAGCGCATCATGGAGGCCTATGGCCACGCCATTGAGAGCAAGTACCGCATGCTTTCCTTCGGCGACGCCATGCTCATTATTTAATCTTTGAAAACGCTGTGGCCGTGTTCTGTGGGGCCGGGTGTACGCGCTGTACACTGCGACCCCACGCGCGGCCACAGGTGTCTTTCGACAACTGTTCTCGAGGAACGGGAAGGGTTTTCACATGATCGCTGTCATCAAACCGGGAACCACTGAGCACCAGCTTGAGAATCTGGTGAGCTGGCTCGAGGGCAAAGGACTCGAAGTCAACATCTCCAAGGGCTCGGAGGCCACCATCGTCGGCCTCATCGGCGATACCTCGCGTGTTGACGTGTCGCTGCTCGAGTCCATGGGGATCATCGAGTCGGTCACGCGTGTGACCGAGCCGTTCAAGGCCGCCAACCGCAAGTTCCACCCCATGGACACGAAGGTCGAGATTGCCCCCGGTGTGGCCATCGGTGCCGGTGAGTTTCAGGTCATGGCGGGCCCGTGTTCGGTTGAGGGGCAGAACCTTTTTGAGATTGCCCGTGCGGTGAAGGCGGCCGGTGCCACGGTCCTGCGAGGAGGCGCGTTCAAGCCTCGTACGAGCCCCTATGCCAACCAGGGCATGGGCGAGGCGGGCCTTGACCTGCTCTGTCAGGCGCGCGCCGAGCTTGGGATGCCTATCGTTACCGAGATCATGGACGTGCGCCAGGTGCCGCTCTTCCTCAAGTACGGCATCGACCTGTGGCAGATCGGTGCCCGCAACACCCAGAACTTCAACCTGCTCAAGGAGGTCGGCCGTGCCGGCAAGCCCGTGCTTCTCAAGCGCGGCCTGGCTGGCACCATTGACGAGCTGCTCATGAGCGCCGAGTACATCATGAGCGAGGGCAACCCTAACGTCATCCTGTGCGAGCGCGGCATTCGCACCTATGAGACGCGCACGCGTAACACTTTCGACCTCAACGCGGTACCGGTGCTGCATTACCTGAGCCACCTGCCCGTCGTTGCCGACCCGAGCCATTCCACGGGATACGCGCGCTATGTGGGGCCGATGTCGCTGGCGGCCACGGCATGTGGTGCCGACGGCCTTGAGATCGAGGTGCACAACAACCCCCAGGTTGCATGGTCCGACGGTGCGCAGGCCCTTTTGCCTGAGCAGTTCGCCTCGCTTATGCCCAAGGTCCGCGCCATCCGCGACGTCGTCGCGACCGACTAGTCCAAGGAGGCCTGCATGGAAGACACCCAAGAGGTCCATACCGTTGGCATCGTAGGCTTGGGGCTTATCGGCGGTTCGTTCGCCAAGGCCTACCATGCCGCGGGATGGCGTGTGCTCGCGTTTGACATTGATGCCGACACCATGGCTGTGGCAAGCATCGACGAAACGATTCAAGGCACGCTGGGGCCCGACAACGTGGGGGAGTGCGACCTCATCCTGCTGGCCCTCTATCCTGCCGGCTGTATTGCCTGGCTCGAGGAGAACGCCGAGCGCGTGCGCAAGGACTGCCTGGTCATTGATACCGCAGGTGTGAAGCGCGAGGTCTGTGCGGGCTGCATGCCCATTGCCGCCGGACATGGCTTCACGTTCGTGGGCGGCCACCCCATGGCGGGCACCCAGTACTCGGGCTACAAGTACACGCGTGAGAATCTCTTTCACAACGCCCCCATGGTCATCTGCCCTCCCCGTGTCGACGACATGGCCCTGTTCGAGCGCATCAAGGACCTGCTCGCACCGGCCGGTTTCGGCAGCATCTGCGTGAGCACCCCCGAGGAGCATGACAAGCGCATTGCCTTCACTTCTCAGCTGGCGCATGTGGTGAGCAACGCCTTTATCAAAAGCCCCACGGCGCAGGGTCACAAGGGCTTTTCTGCCGGCAGCTACAAGGACCTCACACGCGTCGCATGGCTCAACGAGAACATGTGGACGGAACTGTTCTTCGACGATGCCGACAACCTGCTTTTTGAGCTCGATACCATCATCGCGAGCCTTGGGGAATACCGCGATGCGCTTGCTGCACGCGACGCCGACACGATGCGTCGCCTGCTTGCCGATGGTCGTCGTGCCAAGGAGAACGCCGAGCGTCGCGGCAAAAACGAAAGGAGCGGGCAATGACGCTGCAATCTGAGGCATACGACACGGTGCATGTGAGCGCTTCGGGCAGCTACGACGTGCTGATAGGCGAGGGGTTGCTCGACAGGTTCGGAAGCCTTGTGCGCGAGGCGCTGCCTTCAGCCGACAAGCAAGTGCTGCTTGTGAGCGACTCCAACGTCGCCCCGCTCTATGCCGAGCGCGTGAGCGTGTCGCTGGGTGCGGCTGGTTTCGACGTGCACCTTGAGGTGCTGCCGGCAGGGGAGAAGACTAAGTCGCTCGAGAGCTTCTCGCGCCTCGTGCGACGTTGCGCCGCGCTGGGGCTCTCTCGCCAGAGCACCGTCGTCGCTCTGGGCGGTGGCGTTGTCGGCGACCTTGCGGGCTTCACTGCGGCCAGCTATATGCGCGGCTGCAACCTCGTCCAGGTGGCTACCTCACTGCTTGCCATGGTTGACTCCAGCGTGGGCGGAAAGACCGCCGTTGACCTGCCCGAGGGAAAGAACCTCGTCGGCGCGTTCTACCAGCCCGGCCTCGTCGTCTGTGACTTGGGCTGTCTGAAGACCCTGCCGAGCGAGTTTGTGAGCGACGGCATGGGCGAGGTCGTGAAATACGGCGTCATGTGTGACCCCGAGCTCTTTGAGTGGCTGAAGAGCCCCCTTGCTGGTCAGGAACGTCGCATTGTGGAACGCTGCGTGTCCATCAAGCGCGACGTGGTGCAGGCCGACGAGCGTGAGGCGGGCCAGCGCAAGCTGCTCAACCTGGGCCATACTGCAGCTCATTCCATCGAACTGTTGAGTGACTTTACGGTCACGCATGGCCATGCCGTGGCTGCAGGCCTTGCCATCATGGCTCGAGCGTGCGCGGCCAAAGGCCTCTGCACACCAGAAGATGCCGTTCAAATCGAAGACATGCTGGCGGTTCATGGATTGCCGAGCGGTACAACGCAGCCTGCCTGCGAGATTGTACAGGCGGCATACCGCGACAAGAAGCGTGCGGGAGACTACATCGATATTGTCGCCGTGCGCGGCATTGGCTCTTGCGAGGTGCGTCGCGTGAGCATGGAAGAATTTTCCGAGCTCATGGAGCTGGGTTGCGCCAGGCGCGACACGCGCTGTGCCGAGGGAACAACCAAGCCGCAGGTGGCCGGAGGCGGCCACGAGCTTACGGCAACGGTGGGTCCCGGTGTTTTGGCCGGCCAGGTTGCAGCCATCGCTTCCAAGAGCGCTGCACACCGCATGCTCATCTGCGCCGCCCTGGCCGATGGGCCGTGCGACATCGTGTGCTCCACGACGAGCAAGGACATCGAGGCGACGCAAGCCTGCCTTCAGGCTCTCGGAGCTCGAATCGTGCGTCGAGGCGAGGTCCTTCATGTTGACCCCATCGATCGCGCCGAGATGGCCGAAGGCGTTCGTGTGCTCGACTGCTGCGAGTCGGGCAGCACCTTGCGTTTCATGCTTCCGGTGGCGTGTGCCCTGGGGGCTCATGCGCGCATCGACGGCCAAGGCCGCCTGCCCGAGCGACCACTGTCGCCCCTTCGCGAGGAGCTTGAGGCGCACGGTGTGCGGATTTCTCCCGTGGGCACGTGGCCCCTTGAAGTTCAAGGTCAGCTTAAGGGTGGAACTTTCCTCATCGCCGGCAACGTCTCGTCGCAGTTCGTGACTGGTCTGCTGATGGCGCTGCCTCTGCTTGAGGAAGGGGGTTCTGTGCGCCTGTATGGCACGGTCGAATCCCGTCCGTATATCGACATGACCCTCCGTACGCTGGCGGTATTTGGTATCGAGGTTCAAGAGTCTCACTATGAACTCGATATCAATGGTTGCATGTCGCCTATTACCGAGTTTGCTGTTCCCGCAGGCCAAACGTATCACAGTCAATCTCTTCTTAAGGTTGAGGGTGACTGGTCCAACGCTGCCTTCTGGTTGTGCGCGGGGGCCCTGGGCGGCACGGGCGTGAGCGTTTCAGGGCTCGACTTTGACTCCGCCCAGGGCGACAAGGCGATTGTCGACATCCTCGAGCGCTTCGGTGCCGAGGTTGAACGCGACGGCTCCGCCGGTGTCGCCACCGTGCGCCCCGGTGCCTGCGCCTTGCAGGCGATCGAGCTTGATGCGTCAGACGTTCCCGACCTTGTTCCTGTCGTGTCTGTTGTGGCTGCTTGCGCGACGGGTACGACGCGCATCACGGGTGCTGCGCGCCTGCGCATCAAGGAGTCGGACAGGCTTCAGACCACTTCCGAGATGCTTGAGCGCCTTGGCATCGACCTCGAGGAGTTCCCTGACGGCCTTGTTATCCACGGCCGCGGCGGCTTTGGCTCGCATGCCTTCCACTCCGGACGCGTACGGTCGCACAACGACCACCGTCTTGCCATGTCGGCGGCTGTGGCGAGCGTGCAGGCGCCGGGCTCGGTGTGCGTGGAGACGGCTCAGGCTGTGAACAAGTCCTACCCTGGCTTCTTCGCCGACTTTGCCCGTCTGGGCGGCCAGGTCAGCGTTGAGGGGAGGGAGGATTAGGCATGTCCTCGTCTTTTGGATCAAGCGTCAAGGTGCAGGTTTTTGGCCAGTCGCATTCGCCGGCCATCGGCTTCGTCGTCGATGGCCTGCCGGCGGGTGAGGCCGTCGACCTCGAAGAGCTCGCGTCTTTCATGGCGCGACGTGCTCCCGGCAAGAACGCCTGGTCGACCCCGCGCAAGGAGGCCGACGCACCTTCCGTGCTGAGCGGCCTCAACCCCGAGGGGCGCACATGTGGCGCGCCGCTTGCCATGGTCATCGAGAACACCAACACTCGCTCGTCTGACTATGCCCAAATCGCGCGCAACCCCCGACCGGGCCACGCCGACCTCACGGCCCAGGCGCGCTGGCATGGGCAGCAGGACGTGGCGGGTGGCGGCCACTTTTCTGGGCGTCTCACGGCCTGCCTGTGTGCGGCCGGCGGTGTCGCTCTGCAGATTCTTGCTCGCCGAGGCATTCGCGTCGCTGCCCATATTCGCTCTATCGCCGGCATTCAGGACGTGCCTTTCGATCCTGTCTGCTGCGGCTCCGACCAGTTCGCCGCCCTTGTGGGCAAGAGTTTCCCCGTGCTCGACGACGAGGCGGGGCTTGCCATGCAGGCCGCCATCGGCGGCGCCCGGGCAGCGCAGGACTCGGTGGGCGGTGTTATCGAATGCGCTTGCGTTGGCCTCCCGGCAGGTGTGGGAGCCCCCATGTTTGACGGCATCGAGAACGTGGTTGCCAAACTGCTCTTTGGCATCCCGGCCGTGAAGGGTGTCGAGTTCGGAGCGGGTTTTGCCGCCGCCGACATGTACGGCTCCCAGAACAACGACCCCATCGTGCTCGACGAGGCGGGCCATGCCACGTGCCGCACGAACAATGCCGGTGGCATCCTGGGCGGCATTTCCACGGGTATGCCCGTTATCGTGCGCGCGGCCTTCAAACCCACGCCCTCCATTGCCGAAGAGCAGTCAACGATCGACATCGTGGATGGTTGCGAGACCCACCTGAGCGTTCCCGGCCGTCACGACCCGTGCGTTGTCGTGCGCGCCGTGCCCGTCGTCGAGGCGGCTATGGCTTTGGCGGTCATCGACTGCCTTGTCTCGGACGGTGTCCTTGGGCCCGTGAACGACTCGGCCGTAGACCCACGGGTCCTCGAGCGGACCCGCACTCTTTTCGGTTAGCCGCATCATGCCTCTTACTACTTTCGTTTGATTGGATTCAACGTTGCCAACGAACACCATCGACCAACCTGACATCAACGCCCTGCGCCTTGAGATGGACGCCTGCAACAAGCAGATTCTCGAGGCATTTGAGCATCGCATGGACATTGCCTCGCGCATCGGCGACGTCAAGCGCTCGCTGGGCCTGCGCGTCACCGACCCGCGTCGCGAGCGTCAGATTCTCTCCGCCATTGCCGACCAGGCATCGCCTGAGTTCAAAAGCTATGCCACGGTGCTGTTCTCCCTGCTCATGGAGGTGTCGAGTGCTTATCAGGAGCATCGCATGCGTCCCACGAGCCCTCTGCGCGAGCGTATCGAGCAGGCTCTTGAGACGACACCCAAGCTTTTCCCGCAGTTTGCGAGCGTAGCATGCCAGGGCGTCGACGGCGCATACTCCCAGCTTGCCGCCGAAAAGATATTCAAGCGTCCCAATATCACGTTCTATCGCAACTTCGAGGGTGTGTTCCAGGCCGTTGAGTCGGGCGCTTGCGAGTACGGTGTGCTGCCTATCGAGAATTCTTCGGCCGGCACCGTCAACGCCGTGTACGACCTCATGATGGAGCATGACTTCCACATCGTGAGGACCTACCGTCTCAAGGTCGACCACAACGTGCTGGCCAACGAGGGCGCCACGCTTGAGGGCATCACCGAGATCTACAGCCATCAGCAGGCCATCAACCAGTGTGCCCGTTATCTCGAGGGAATGCCCCACGTCAAGGTCACCCCCGTCACGAACACCGCCGAGGCCGCCCGCATGGTTGCCGAGTCGGGTCGCACCGACGTGGCGGCGCTTTCGAGCCGTGCCTGTGCCTCGCTCTACGGTTTGTCCGTGCTCGCGCGTCAGGTGAACGACTCGGACAACAACTACACGCGCTTTGCCTGCATCACGAAGGACCTCCAGGTCTTCCCCGGTGCCGACCGCACTTCGCTCATGATGGTGGCGCCCCACGAGCCTGGCGCGCTTTACAAGGTGCTCGCGCGCTTCTATGCGCTTGACATCAACCTCACGAAGCTGCAGAGCCGACCCATCCTGGGGCAGGACTTCGAGTTCATGTTCTATTTCGACCTGGATGCCTCGGTGTATTCTCCCGAGTTCGCAAGCCTTGTGTGCGAGCTCGAGGATTTCTGCGACGACTTCAAATATCTCGGCACCTATTCGGAGCTGGTGTAACGATGACCGCACCCGATACGGTCCCCACCGGGGTCGCTCCAATCGAACCGCTCTACCACCGCGTGCTTGCGGGTTCTGCGGACCTTACGTTCGGCCTGGTGGGGGAGCGGCTTGGTCATAGCCACTCCCCGCGTATCCACGAGCTTTTGGGCTCTGTACCCTATGAGCGCGTGGAGGTGCCGCGCGACGAGGTGGGGGAGTTTTTCGCTGTGCGTCGCTACCGCGGCCTCAACGTGACGATTCCTTACAAGTGCGACGCCGCCCGTGCGGCGGACGTGTGTTCCGAGGCCGTCGAGCGGCTCGGCAACGCCAACACCCTTGTCGTGCGCGAAGACGGCACGCTGTTTGCCGACAATACCGACTACCACGGATTTTCTCGCCAGCTCGATCTCATCCACGCCAACGTCGCCGGGCAGGTCTGCCTTGTTCTGGGCGACGGTGGGGCGGCCGCGACGGTTCGCGCCGTGCTCGCCGACCGGGGTGCTTCCCTTGTGGTGAGCGCCTCCCGCAAAGGCGAGCTGACCTTTGCGGCCCTTGCTGGAGACGACACCGCCGCCAGCTCCTCTCAGATTGCTCGGGCCGACGCCTTGCGTACCGAGGTTGTCCTCATCGTCAACGCGACTCCCGTCGGCATGTATCCCCATGCCGACGACGACATGCTTGTTGACCTCGATCGTTTCCCGGCGCTGCGCTATGTGTGCGACCTTGTCTACAACCCGTTGAGGACTCGCCTTATCCAGGAGGGTCGCGCTCGCGGCCTGGCATGCGCGGGTGGCCTTTCTATGCTTGTGGCCCAGGCCAAGCGTTCAAGCGATCTCTTTTTGGGTGTCGATCGCCCCGATGACATCGAGGAGGGCGTCCTTGCGCAGATGCGCGCCGAGCTGGGCGTTGTGAGCCTTATCGGTATGCCGGGTTCGGGCAAGACGCGCACGGGCATGCTTTTGGCCGAGATGCTCGGCTTTGAGTTTGTCGACACCGATGAAATGGTGCAGGTAGAGGCTGGTAAGCCTATCCCGCAGATCTTTGAGGAGCTGGGGGAGGAGGGCTTTCGCGCCACTGAGACACGCTGCGTCGCGCAAGCAACGTCTCGCCCGGGTCGCGTGGTCGCCACGGGTGGCGGTGTCGTCACGCGCCCTGAGAACAGGTTCTTCCTCGAGCAAAACGGCCCGGTGGTGCTTCTTACGCGCGGCCTTGTCGACGACCCGTCTGATAACCTCGCCGTGGAGGGGCGCCCGCTCAGCCAGGCCAAAGGCCTCGAGCGCCTGCGTGCCGAGCGAGCCGACCTGTACCATGCGTGGGCCGATATCGAGGTTGCGCCCTCCGGCGGCTCTCCGCTTGGCACCGCGCGTCGCATCTGCAGGCTTGTGAAGCGCATCTAGCGCCATATACCAGGAGTTTCTCATGAAAGCACTTGTTATCGACGGTCCCAACATCAACATGCTCGGCATTCGCGAGCCTGCCATCTACGGCAGCCAGAACTATGCCGCCCTGTGTGCCCTCATCGAGTCTGCCGGCTGTGAGCTGGGGTTTGAGGCGTGCGACCATTTTCAGTCCAATCACGAGGGCGCCATCGTCGACGCCATCCAACAGGCCTTGGGCGTTTACGACGGCATCGTCATGAACCCTGCAGCCTACACGCACACGAGCGTCGCCATTCTTGACGCGCTCAAGGCCGTGAGCCTTCCGTGCGTGGAGGTCCACATCTCCGACGTGGCCTCGCGTGAGGACTTTCGCCAGGTCTCCTTCGTGCGCCAGGCCTGTTTTGCCACGGTGGCCGGCGAGGGCATCGAAGGCTACCGCCATGCCTTGTTCCTGCTTGCCGACAAACTGCGCGCCGACTCGGCCGAATAGGCCCGTCTCCGGGAAGGCCGACGGCCCTTTTCGTGCCTTTGTTCGTTGTTGGTATCGCGGGCGCCCGTTGTGTCGTGCAACGGGCACTCTTCGTTTACAATAGGAGTCACATCTGCCCTGCGCCCCGGGCGCACGTTCGATTGGAGAGCATGACATGGTCGATAAGGTTGCCATCGCAAAGCACCTGCTGGGTATCAAGGCGGTTTTCCTTCGTCCCGACGAGCCGTTTACGTGGGCCTCGGGCATCAAGAGCCCCATTTATTGCGACAACCGCCTGACGCTCTCTTTCCCTGAGGCCCGCGAGGCGATCGAGGAGGGCCTGGCCGAGACGGTGCGCTCCGTCTATCCCGAGGCCCAGGCGCTCATGGGCACCTCCACCGCCGGTATCGCCCATGCTGCCATCGCTGCCTACAAGCTCGAGCTTCCCATGGGCTATGTGCGCGGCTCCGCCAAGGACCACGGCCGCAAGAACCAGATCGAGGGTCGCTGTGAGCCCGGCACGAAGGTCGTCGTGATCGAGGACCTCATCTCTACCGCCGGCTCCGTGCTCGATTGCGTCGAGCCGCTGCGTGCCGCCGGAGCCGACGTTCTCGGTGTCGCCTCCATCTTCACCTACGGCATGCAGAAGGGCCTTGACCGCCTTGCTGAGGCCAACGTCAAGAATGTGTCTCTGTGCGATTTCGACACGCTCGTGAAGGTTGCCGTGGCCGAGGGCTACATCAAGCCCGAGGATGAGGAACGCCTGCTTGCCTTCCGCGCCAACCCCTCCGACGAGTCCTGGATGGCGTAAGACCTCCTTGCCGTCGCTTGGGCCCTGCGTGTCGCGTGACCCTCTTGGGCACGTTGCAGGCAATTGGCTGGGCTCGGCAGGGCGAGGCTGTGCCCGCGCAGCGGCATGATTTTGTCGCTTAGCGGCATGTATTGTTAAATCCCCGCGTACGGCGGCCGTTTTGCGGTCGCCGTACGCATATAGGTCTATGATGTCCCATCACCAACGGTGCGCGCACGACTTCTTGCCGGGTGCGGCAGTTACACGAAGAGGAGTTCTTTCATGAGCGAAATCGAGAAGAAGGACCTGGACTGGGCAAACCTGTCCTTTGCCTATATGCCCACCGACTACAGCTACGTCTGCAACTACAAGGACGGCCAGTGGGAGGAGGGTGGCCTCACGCGCGACCACTCCATCACGCTGAGCGAGTGCGCGGGCATCTTCCATTACTGCCAGGAAGTCTTCGAGGGCCTCAAGGCCTATACCACCAAGGACGGCCGCATCGTCTGCTTCCGCCCCGACATGAACGCCAAGCGTATGCACGACTCCGCTGAGCGCCTCTGCATGCCCGCCTTCCCCGAGGACAAGTTCGTGGAGGCCGTCAAGCAGGTCGTGGCCGCCAACGCCGCCTGGGTCCCGCCGTACGGTTCGGGCGCCACGCTGTACGTGCGTCCCTTCATGATCGCTTCCGGTGAGGTCATCGGCGTCAAGCCTGCCACCGAGTACCAGTTCCGTATCCTCGTGACCCCCGTGGGCCCCTACTTCAAGGGTGGCGACACTTCCGTTGCCATCACCGTCTCCGACTACGACCGCGCTGCGCCTCACGGCACCGGCAACATCAAGGCCGGCCTCAACTACGCCATGAGCCTCTATCCGCATGAGAAGGCCCATGCCGAGGGCTATGCCGAGAACCTTTACCTCGACCCCGCCTCGCGCACCTATGTCGAGGAGACCGGCGGCGCCAACATCCTGCTTGTCGACCGTGAGGGCAACCTCGTCGTTCCCCAGTCGCACTCCGATTCCATCCTGCCTTCCATCACGCGCCGCTCGCTTGTGGCCCTGGGTCGCGACGTCATGGGCCTCAACGTCATCGAGCGCCCCGTCAAGTTTTCCGAGCTGCAGGCCGGCGACTTCGTCGAGTGCGGCATGTGCGGCACCGCTGCCGTCATTTCGCCCGTGGCTCGCGTTCACAGCCATGAGGGCGACATCGAGTTCCCCGCTTCGCAGGACGGCTGCGGCCCTGTGCTCAAGAAACTCCGCGCCGAGCTCGCCGGCATTCAGGCCTGCGACATCGAGGGGCCCGAGGGTTGGGTCTGCGTGGTCTGCTAGTCGCACCTTTTTCTCAGCACGTTGCGGAGCCGTCCAGATTGGGCGGCTCCTTTCGTTATGTAATGTGTACAATTACGCACAACGAGTCCCTTCAATTATGTGAGGTTCGCAATGCCGATTACCGACTTCCTGCGGCGCAACGCCCATGACTATGCAGACGAGGTCGCCCTTGTCGAGATCAACCCTGAGATTCAGGAGCTCGACCACGCGACGTGGCGCGACTACAGCCTCGTCCAAAGCACCTGCATGCAGCCGTACCGCAGGCAGATTACCTGGAGTGTCTTCGACGAGAAGGCAAATCGCTTTGCCAACCTGCTTCTGAGTCGTGGCGTGAAGAAGGGCGACAAGGTCGCAATCCTTCTTATGAACTGCCTCGAGTACCTGCCCATCTTCTTTGGTGTGCTCAAGAGCGGCGCAACGGTGGTCCCGCTCAACTTCCGCTACACCGCCGAGGAGATTGAGTACTGCGTTGACCTGGCTGACGTCGACATCCTTGTCTTCGGCCCGCAGTTCACCGGCCGCATCGAGCAGATTGAGCCGCGCGTCTCCAAGAACCGCCTGCTCTTTTACGTCGGCAGCGACTGCCCCACCTTTGCCGAGAGCTACAACGAGCTTGCTGCCAACATGCCCAGCTCCGACCCCTTTGTGCCTGTCACCGAGTACGAGGACGCTGCCATCTACTTCTCGAGCGGCACCACGGGCTTCCCCAAGGCCATCCTGCACAACCATGAGAGTCTTACGCAGGCTGCGCAGATGGAGCAGAAGCATCACGGGCAGACCCACGACGACGTGTTCCTGTGCATCCCGCCGCTCTACCACACCGGTGCCGCCATGCACTGGCTGGGCAGCCTCATCTGCGGTGGCAAGGGCGTGCTTCTGCGCGGCGTGACCCCCAAGGCCATTTTCGACGCCATCAGCTCGGAGCGGTGCACCATCGTGTGGCTTCTTGTGCCGTGGGCCCAGGACATCCTCCTTGCTATCGAAGAGGGCACTATCAAGCTTGAGGATTACAAGCTTGACCAGTGGCGCCTCATGCACATCGGCGCCCAGCCGGTTCCCAAGAGCCTCATCAAGAAGTGGAAGTCAATCTTCCCGCATCATCAGTACGACACCAACTACGGCCTGTCCGAGTCCACGGGCCCGGGCTGTGTGCACCTGGGCGTGGAGAACATCGACCATGTGGGCGCCATCGGTGTGCCCGGCTACAACTGGGACGTCAAGATCATCGACTCGCACGGCGAGCCGGTGGCAAAGGGCGAGGTCGGCGAGCTGTGCGTCAAGGGCCCGGGTGTCATGACCTGCTATTACAACAACCCCAAGGCCACTGCCGAGTCGCTGCAGAACGGCTGGCTGCTCACCGGTGACATGGCGCGTCAGGACGAGGACGGCTTCTACTGGCTTGTCGACCGCAAGAAGGACGTTGTCATCTCGGGTGGCGAGAACATCTACCCCGTGCAGATTGAGGACTTCCTCTCGGCCAACCCTGCAGTGAAGGACGTCGCGGTCATCGGCCTTCCCGACGATCGCTTGGGCGAGATCTGCGCCGCCATCATCGAGCTCAAGCCCGAGTATGCCGACACCACCGTCGAGGACATCAACGACTACTGCCTCGACCTGCCCCGTTACAAGCGCCCGCGCAAGATTATTTTCGCCGACGTGCCGCGCAACCCCACGGGCAAGATTGAAAAGCCCCTGCTGCGCCAGCGCTATGGCGCCGAACAGCTCGTTGACCGTGAGAACCACGCATAAAGGGATAGGGGAGCGACGTGCGCGACTTTGCAACCTTTGAGACGTACGACTTCGCGTTTCGCTGCCTGGACGAGGAAGGCGTCATGTGCCGCTACGACGCCCTCCTGTCCTTCTCCCTTGAGGAGGCGGGTCCCATCTACCTGGTGTACACCGACCTCGTGAGCGACGAGGCAGGCGAGGAGGCGATGTATGCCTCGGTCGTGGTCGACCCCGAGCAGGTGAGGACCGCCCAGTACGCCGTGGAGCATGGCATGACGCCGAAGAAGCCCCCCGTCGTCGACTTGGTCGATATAGAAGAGGACCTCAAGCCCATGGTGCTCGAGGTCCTCGACGAGGTGCTTGCTGACGAAGAGGGCTAGTCGCCCCTTCTTGTTCAAAAGAGTCGCGGAACTCTTTGTGGGTTACCCGATGCGTTCGAAGAGATGGCCGCTTGTCGCGCTTGCAGCGCGAGGGGCGGCCATCTTGCCGTTGCGGACGGCCTCGAGTGCGGCCTTCACGTGGCGTACCGCCTCGGCCGTCTCTTGGGGGCTGTCGCATAGGCGGCAGTCCACACCGAAGCGGCTTACGCCGCAACGCATGAGCTCTGCCATCTGCGGCGTGGCGTCGAGAACCTCAGCCTGCCACACGCCGGCCCGACCCAGGGCGTCGGAGGTCACGATGCTCGGGCGGTCGAACTCGTCGCGCATCTCGAGCTTGAGTGAGCGACGGGCGCAGGTCGCGCAGGTCTTGGAGCAGTCGCCCATGCTCTGCAGCATGCAGTGCTCGCAGGTCATGGTGCGGATGTGTCCCCAGACCTTCATGCCGAGTTCAAGCTCGCTTGTTGCGGCGAGCTGGGAGATCTCGAGCAGGTCGAGCTCGCAGGAAAGCCACGCGCCTTTGGCGCCATGTGCGGACATGAACTCAAAGGCGGCGGTGTTGTGCAGCTCCACCTCGTCGGTAAGCCAGATGTCGGCCTTGCCTTCGCGTGCCTCGTCGAGCCACGAGACGTTTGAGACGGCAATCTCATGGGCACCCGTCAGGTCGAGGGCGTCCACGGCCGCGTGGTCGGCCGTGCGTGCGACGGCAGGCAGGATGCAGGCGACGCCCTCGGGCCATGTCGCGCCGCTCTGGCCGGCTGCGTCCGTACGCCTGCGGGCGCTGCTTGCCGGGCCAAGAGCCAGGTCGATGGCCGAGACATAGACGAGGTCGGCCCCTGCCTCAAGTGCCGCCTGGGCATCCTCGGGCGTGGTCACGTGGGCGCAGAGCTTGGCCTGCGAGGGGTCGCAGGCGCCGCGCCTTTTGCGTGCGCTGAGGCTTAAGGGGGCGGGTGCCGTCGAGAGCCTCCCGTCCGTCCAAGGCTTCAAAATCTCCTCTTTGAGCACCTGCACAGCCTCGGCGCGTACGGCGTGCACGGCAGAGAATGACATGCCCACACCCTCGTCCATCTCAATATCCCAGCTAGCTGCTTCAAAGGGGCTGGTGCCAAAGCGCCCCACGTGCTCGCGCAGGTCTTCTTCGCTCACGGCTCGGCTGCGGGCCGCCTCCACGCAGAACCCCGCGGCGCGTGCGCGCACGACATCGCGTCCCATGTCGGGATGGGCGTCTCCCGCAATCGTCTCAAGTTCGACAGTGAAAGGTTCGCCGAGACGCGCAATGACATGCACATGCACCGCACGCTTGCGGGGCCAGGCGCGTGCGGCGAACTCGCGGGCCTGCGTCATGCCGTGCTCGCTGCGGATGACGCGCACGTCGCAGCCGGCGCCCATGGCACGTGGCAGGTCGAGTGCGAGCTGGGTGGGTCCGTCGGTCGTGCGCGGGCAGGGCGCCGTCACATAGTCGTCGAAGTTGTCAGGGTTGCGAATCTCGAGAAGGTCGCCAACTCCCACGGGTTCGGTGAGGTCGGCGATGGCCTTCTTGCCCTTTGCCTGAATGATCCTGCCTGCATATTGACCGCGGTTGTTGCCGCGTTCGTAGCTCATGAAGTCGTTGTCGTGCTTGCCGTGCAGGTAACCGTCGGTGAAGTTGCGGTTGAAGGCGCGTGCCAGGTCGCGCATGACCGCGGCGTCCACACGCGGGTCTTCGCCTTGCTCCCACTCGTCGAGCGCGGCGCGGTAGGCCTTCGTGACGGTGCCCACGTAGTCGGGGGCCTTCATCCTGCCCTCGAGTTTCATGCTTGCGCACCCCGCTTCGACGAGCGCGTCGATGTCGGCGATGGTGCAGCTGTCGCGCGGCGACATGAGGCGCGTGCCGTTCATGCGGTCGCGCTGCGTGCCCTTTTCGTCGACGAGGCGGTAGGGCAGGCGGCAAGGCTGGCGGCACAGGCCGCGGTTGGCCGACTTTCCACGCTGCATGCTGCTGAGCAGGCACAGCCCCGAGTAGCACACGCAGATGGCGCCGTGTGCGAACACCTCGAGTTCGACATCCTCATGCGAGCACGACTCAATCTCGGGAAGCGTCATCTCGCGCGACAGCGTCACGCGCGAGCAGCCGACCTCTTTAGCGAAGCGAACGCCTGCGGCATCGTTGACGTTGCCCTGGGTGGAGAGGTGGATCTCGATCTGCGGCCATAGGGTGCGGGTCAGCGAGATGAGGCCCCAGTCGGCCATGATGAAGGCGTCGGCACCGGCGAGGTGGCAGTCGTGCACGAGGGCGAGCGCCCGGGGCATCTCCTCCTGGGCGATGAGGATGTTGACCGTGATGTAGACGCGCGCGCCTGCCAGATGGGCCAGCTCGCAGCACTCGCGGAGCTGGTCGAGGTCCAGGTTGTCGGCGTTGCGACGCGCATTGAAGCTGCCAAGGCCGCAGTAAATGGCGTCGGCCCCTGCAGCGAGCGCCGCCTTGAACGCGTCCCGTGTTCCAGCCGGGCTCAAGAGCTCGGGGGCCTTGTGCGTGCGCTGCATCTGCGTTGCGTCCATGTTCTCGTTCTTTCGTGGTTGAGCGCTCGGTCGTGGTAATCCGTGCGTGTTTGCTGGAAGTACAGTAGAATGGCTTATTCTATACCGCAGAAACTGCCTTACGCCCCCTGTCTGCACGATGGACGCGGGCATTACGCAACTCACGACAAGGAGAGCTCTTGAGCGATTCGAAGCTGTTCACGTATGAGGTCCTCGCCGAGGACCCCGATACGCATGCCAGGGCCGGCGTCTTCCACACGGCCCACGGCGACATCCACACGCCCGTCTTCATGCCCGTTGGCACCAAGGGTACCGTCAAGGGCTTGCTGCCCGACACGGTTGCCTCCCTGGGCTCCCAGATCGTGCTCAACAACACCTACCACCTGGAGATGCGCCCCGGCTCTGAGACCGTCGCCGAGTTTGGCGGCGTGCACAAGTTCATGAACTGGGACAAGCCCATCCTCACCGACTCGGGCGGCTTCCAGGTCTTCTCCCACGGCGACCTCGTCAAGCTTTCCGACGGCGGCGTGGAGTTCCGCGCCGACGACTACGACGGCAAGCACGTCTTCTGGTCGCCCGAGGACAACATGGCCATCGCGCAGCGCCTGGGCTCGGACATCTGCATGCAGCTCGACCAGTGCGTGGGCTATCCGGCCGACCGCTCGCAGGTGGAGCGTGCCGTGGAACTTTCCAGCCGCTGGGCCGACCGTTGCTTTGCGGCTCATACGCGCCCCGACCAGGCCCTCTTCGGCATCGTGCAGGGTGGCATGCACCTTGACCTGCGCGTGCGCTCCCTTGAGCACCTTGAGAACTGCGGCAACTTCCCGGGTTACGGCATCGGCGGCTACAGCGTGGGCGAGCCTCACGAGCTCATGTTCGAGACGCTTGCCCCGCTTGCCTCCCAGTACATGCCCCGCAACAAGCCCCGCTACCTCATGGGCGTGGGCAACCCCACGACGCTTGTGCGCGGCGTTGCCTGCGGCATCGACATGTTCGACTGCGTGCTGCCCACTCGCACCGCTCGCTCGGGGACGGCATTCTCCCATTTTGGCCGCATGAACATGAAGAACGCCAAGTACGCCCATGATCATGGCCCCATCGACCCCGAGTGCACGTGCCCTGTGTGCACGGGCGGCTATACCCGCGGTTACATCCGTCACCTCGTGACGCAAAAGGAGATGCTCGCGGGCATCCTGCTCTCCATCCACAACGTCTATTTCCTCGTGCACCTCATGGATTTGGCTCGTGAGGCCATCATGGCCGGCACATACAAGCAGTTCCTGGACGCGTGGATGTCAAGCCCTGCCGCAAACGATTACTAATTAGGCTTATACTGTCGTAATCTGTCAGTGCCGAGGCGCGTGCTGCTGCGTGCCCGGCAAACAAGGGAGCTGATATGTCGGATAAGAACGCTGAGCCGCACAGCGTGGCTCAAGCCTGGGCGGAAGCCTCGGGCACGGCGCGACCCGCACCGAAGAAATCCAAGAAAAAGCCGCACAAGAAGGCGATGAAGCCCGATGTGCGCCGCTATGTGAGCGTGCTCGTGGTGCTTGTCGTGCTGCTTGCCGTGTGCTTCGTGGGCTTCTGGCCGCTTGACCAGAAGATCACGCAGGGCCTCGACATCAAGGGCGGCGTCTCGGTCATCATGACTGCCGAAAAGCCCGATGGGTCGGACGTCACCGACACCGACATGGAGTCGGCTGTGGCAATCGTCACGAACCGCGTGAACTCCCTGGGCGCCAGCGAGGCCACGGTCCAGCGCCAGGGCACCAACCAGATCCTCATCCAGATTCCTGGCGCCACCAACGCGCAGGAGGTCATCGACACCATGGGCACAACGGGTACCCTCGAGTTCGTCGACCTCAACGACATCGCTGACCAGGACGCCCTGGCCAAGATTAACGCCGGCGCCACGGGCGTGAAGCTCGCGCCCGGCACCTACGAGGCCTTCATGACCGGCGACCAGATCGAGAGCGTCACCATCGGCATGCAGGGCTCGGGCAGCGCCTAT
Organism: uncultured Coriobacteriales bacterium; assembly: GCA_934636245.1. Lineage (GTDB taxonomy): Bacteria > Actinomycetota > Coriobacteriia > Coriobacteriales > UMGS124 > UMGS124. The sequence continues at coordinate 9,272 of CAKUAI010000013.1, read as the reverse complement.
TACGCCGTCAACCTGCATCTTGACGCCCAGGGCACCAAGGCCTTCGGCGACGTGACCAGGGTTCTGGCCGACACGAAGAGCCGCATCGCCATCCTGCTCGACGGTGTGGTCCAGAGCGCCCCTGCGGTGCAGACCGCCATCACCAACGGCGACGTCTCCATCACGGGCAACTACTCGCTTGAAGAGGCTAAGTCGTTCAAGACGGTCCTGGAGTCCGGCGCCCTTCCCGTGACGCTCGAGTACTCCGAGTCCAGCTACGTCGGCCCCACGCTCGGCCAGGACTCCCTCATGCAGGGTCTTGTGGCCGTCGTTGTCGGCTTCATCCTCATCCTTGTGTACCTGTTTGTGTTCTACCAGGGCATGGGTCTCATCACTGCCGGCGCGCTGCTTACCTTCGGCATCGTCTACCTGGGCATCTTTGCCGCCCTTTCCTCGATGGGCCTCTTCGCCCTCTCGCTGTCCGGCCTTGCCGGCGTCGTGCTGACCATCGGCATGGCGGCCGACTCCACCATTCTCGTGCTTGAGCGTTTCCGCGAGGAGCTGCGTGCGGGCAAGTCCGTTCGCACTGCCTCCATCTCCGGTTCCAAGCACGGCATCATGACCGCCCTCGACGCCGGTGTGGTGTCCCTCATCTCCGCACTGGGCCTGTTCTTCCTCACCACGGGTTCGGCGCGCGGCTTCGGTCTCACGCTTGCCCTGGGCGTCCTCTGCTCGTTCTTTACGCTGCTCATGTTCACCACTCCCGCCATTCGTCTGCTTGGCCGTGGCGCAGTGGAGAAGAACCCCGGCTTCTGGGGCGTCAAAGCCGACATGGAAGAGGCAAAGAAGCCCGCTGTCTCTGCCGTGAAGGGGGGTGAGCAGGATGCGTAGCCATTTCAAGCATGAGATCCAGTTCGTCAAGCATCGCAACCTGTTTTTTACCATTTCGCTCGTGATCGTTGTGCTTTCTATCGCCGGCCTTCTGTTCCGCGGTCTCAACTTCGGCATCGAGTTCCTCGGTGGCTCGCAGGTCACGTTCAACGACGCCGCCGGCGTGACGCAGTCTCAGCTGCGCGACGCTTTCGCCGACCAGGGCCAGCCTGACGCAGTCGTCCAGACCACCTCGGTCAACGACGTCGACGGCTTCATGGTGCGCACCGGCGAGACCGACCCGGTCGAGGCCAACGCCGTGGCTTCTGCCGTGGCGCAGCAGGTCGGCATCGCCGACAACACGTTCTCCGTCACCACCATCGGCCCCAACTGGGGTGGCGACATCACGCGCTCCATGGCGATCGCCTTCGCAGTCGTCATCGCGCTCATCATCCTGTACGTCTCGGTCCGCTACGAGTTCAAGATGGCCCTCATGGGCGTCTTGTCGCTGGCGCAGGTGCTCGTCATCGTCATGGGCATCTACTCCTGGACGCAGATGGAGGTCACGCCCAACGTCGTGGCCGCCCTGCTCACCATCATGGGCTACTGCCTCTACGACACGGTCGTCGTGTTCAACCGCGTCAACGAAAACATCCGCGGCCTTCGCGACGGTGTGCACCGCACGGCTATGCAGATCACCAACTGGTCCGAGAACCAGGTCATCGTGCGCTCGCTCAACACCTCCATCACCTCCGTGGTGCCCGTCTTCATCCTTTTGCTCTTCGGCGGCGACACCCTCAAGGGCTTTGCCTTCGCCATGGTGTGCGGCCTTGTGCTGAGCACCTATTCTTCGCTTGTCCTTGCCGCGCCCGCCTATGCCCTGTGGAAGGGCCGCGAGCCGCAGTGGCGCGAGGCTGAGAAGCGTTACGGCGACAAGTCCGCCGGCGTTTCTTCCGACACTGCTAAGCAGGACCGCTAATGGCGTCCCTGGCCCGCAACAGGCGTTGGGAGATCGTTCCCTTCGACGCCGGCGCCGCACAGCTCATTGAGGACTCCTGTGGGGTGTCGTCGCTTGCCGCCCGCATCATGGCCGGCAGGGGCATCTGCGACGCGCAGCAGGCCAGGGACTTTCTTTCGCCGTCGCTTGACCGCGACTGGGCCGACCCGCTTCTCATCCCAGGCCTGGATGCCGTCGTTGCCCGTCTGCAGCATGCCCTTGAGGCGGGGGAGCACATTGCGGTCTTCGGTGACTTCGACGTCGACGGCATCAGCGCCACCTGCCTTCTGACGAGTGGTCTGCGCGACCTCGGCGGCAACGTCACCCCGTTCATCCCCAAGCGCTTTGGCGAAGGCTACGGCCTATCGCAGATCGCCGTCGAGCGTCTGTTGGAGACGTGCGCCCCCGACCTCATCGTCACCGTCGACACCGGCATCGCCTCCGCCAAGGAGTGCGCTGAGCTGCTCGAGCGCGGCATCGACGTCGCCGTGACCGACCACCACGAGCCTGGCGACCTCGTGCCGCAAGGTGTGCCGGTCTGCGACCCCAAGCTCGACCCCGAGTGCCCCTCGCGCGAGCTTGCCGGCGTCGGCGTGGCCCTCAAGGTCATCGACGAGCTCGGTCGTCGCATGGGCCAGCCCGACCTGTGGCGTGAGTACACCGACATCGCTACGCTGGGTACGGTGAGCGACATGATGCTGCTCACCGGCGAGAATCGCTCGCTTGTGGCTGAGGGCATCGCACGCCTGCGTCGGGTTGAAAACCCGGGCCTTGCGGCGCTTGCCGTGCAGGCACGTCGCGACCTCACCCAGATGTCTGCCGACGATTTGGCCTTCTCCCTTATCCCGCGCATGAACGCGGCGGGCAGGATGGACGACCCGGCCATCGCGCTCAACCTTCTCATGGAGCGCGACCCTCAAGAGGCCGAGCGTATCGCCATGCGCCTTGAGGACATCAACCGCGAGCGCCGCGCCATCGAGCGCCAGCTTTTCGACGATGCGAACGCGCTTGTCGAAGCAACCTACGAGGGCGGGCGCGTCATCGTCGTGGGCGGGGAGGGGTGGCACGAAGGCGTCAAGGGCATCGTTGCCAGCCGCATCGTGAGCCTCTACCATGTGCCTGTCATCCTCTTCACCATCTCCGACGGCGTGGCGCGCGGCTCGGGCCGAAGCGTCGGCGACGTCAACCTATTCGAGGCCGTCGAAAGCTGCTCGGATTTGCTCATACGTTTCGGCGGCCATGCCGGTGCCGTGGGCATCACGCTTGATGCCGGCAACCTCGACGCCTTCCGCGACCGCATGGAGGAATACCTCGCGGCACTGCCTCCCGAGGACTTCGAAGACCGTCTGAGTGTTTCGGCCGTGGTTGACCTCGCCGAGGTCACTGTCGACAACATCTCCTCCCTTTCGGTGCTTCAGCCCTTTGGCCAGGGCAACGAGACGCCGGTGCTTGCGGTCACCGGCGCCACGATGACGGATCGCCGCCGGCGCGGTGAGGAGGGCAAGCACCTTTCCTTCCTTGCAAACGACGCGAGCGGCTCCTGCCAGGCCATCATGTTCAACGCCGAGAACGTCGAGACCCTCGTTGAGTGCGACGAGGCGGTCGACATTGTCTTTGAACCCAAGGTTGAGACTTGGCAGAATCGCGTGAGTTGCAAGATGCACGTCAAGGACGTGCTCTTGCGCGACGCGCGTGACGCCGAGGCCCCCGACCCCGCCACTGTACATCTCGTCGAGGCCCTTTTCGAAAACGCCGACCAGTACATTTCCGAAAGCGAGCTCGAGAGCCTCGCCAACGCCTCCCAGTTCCACACGAAGGTCGTCGGTGTCACATTCGACGGCAGGCAGAGCATTGTTGCGCGACTGCAGCCCGGTGACGCCCTGCGCCTCGAGCGTGAGCCTTCCAACCCCAACGATCCCAAGGCAGTTGCCCTTATCGACCCCAACGGGGATCGCGTGGGCTACCTCAAGCGCTTCATAGCCGCCGCAATCGCGCCGCGCATCGATCGCGGTGCGGCCTACCGTGCCGTTGTCGAAAACATTACGGGCGGTGTCGACGGCAGGCCCATCGGCGTCAACGTGCTGGTCAGCATCGAGGCCGACGCCGCATGTGCCGATGAGCTCGAACAAGCCAACGCCCGCGCCGCCGAGAGGGCGCGCCTTGCGGCCATGTCCTCCAAAGACGTGACCGACGAGCTGCGCAGGCTCCTCATCGGCGAGCACGAGCTTTTGCCTGCCCAGGCGCGCGCCCTTGAAAACCTCGATGCCGGCGTTTCGTCGCTGTGCGTCATGGCCACGGGCCGTGGCAAGTCGCTCATCTTCCATGTGCATGCCGCGCGCTGCGCGCTGCTGCACAACAAGGCGAGCGTGTTCGTGTACCCCCTGCGTGCGCTTGTGAGCGACCAGGCCTACCACCTGGGCCGCGTCTTTGACAGCCTCGGAATGACGACGCGCGTGCTTACGGGTGAGACCCCACTCGAGGACCGCGCCAGCGTGTTCGAGGGTCTTACCTCGGGCGCCGTCGACATCGTCCTCACCACGCCCGAGTTCCTCGCCATCCACTCGGCCAAGTTCGCAAGCTCGGGCCGCGTCGGCTTTGTCGTGGTGGACGAGGCCCATCATGCGGGTCTGGCCGCCTCGGGCAATCGCAGCTCCTATCTCGACATGCCCCGCGTGCTCGACGAGTTGGGCCATCCCTGCGTGCTTGCCGTCACCGCGACGGCTTCTGCCAAGGTTGGTCAGGAGGTCTGCCGCCTGCTCGACATCGCCCCGGACGGTGTCGTGCTTGACCCTTCGGTGCGCGAGAACTTGCATGTGAGTGACGAGCGCGGTCGCGCCGATCGCGACGAGCGTCTGGTGAGCCTGCTTGCCAGCGGCCAAAAGACGCTCGTGTATGTCAATTCCCGCGAACAGACTGTGAACCTGGCCCGCACGCTGCGCCGCCGCGTGCGTGATTTTGGGTACCGCGTCGCCTTCTACAACGCCGGACTTTCCCGTTCCGACCGTGCTGCCGTGGAAGACGCCTTCCGCAGCGGCGAGGTTCGTCTCGTTGTGTCGACCAGTGCTTTCGGCGAAGGCGTCAACCTGCCCGACGTCCGTCACGTTGTGCTCTATCACCTGCCGTTCGACGAGGTCGAGTTCAACCAGATGTCGGGTCGCGCAGGTCGCGATGGCAGCGATTCTTGGATTCACCTTGCCTACGGTGGCTCCGACGCCCGCATCAACGAACGCGTCCTTTCCTCTGACGCCCCGTGCCGCGAGGACTTGGTGTCGCTCTACCGCGTGCTTTGCCGTCGCGACCGCGAGGCGCGCCTGGGTGGCGAGGACGGTTTTGCACTCACCAATGCCGAGCTTGCCGCGGACTGTGCGAGCCTGGGCTGCACCCCCACGTTCGGGGCCAAGGGCGTTTCCTGCGGCATCTCTATCTTCCGCGAGCTCGGCTTCACCCAGACGAGCGGATATGGCGTGGGCAGGCGCATCTCCATGGTGCCTTCGCCTGAGCGTATGGACCTGACACGCTCCATCCGGTATCTCGAGGGGCTCAACGCGCTGCAAGAATTTGACGCATTTCGCCGTTGGGCGCTCGAAAGCGACGCGCCTTCTGTGCTTGCGCGCATCAACAGGCCTATACTTCCAACTGACTAGAACCGAGGTACTCCAGGAGGCGCATTGCCATGGCTGACTCCGTCATCCACACAAAGTACGACCCCACCGCGCCGGCCCTCCCACCTCAAGGGCAGCTGGACAACTTCCCCGTGCTGCGCGAATGCGCCGCTTCCTACCTGAGCCCCGCCGAGGTGGAGAAGATCGAGCGTGCCTATGAGTTCGCGCGCACCCACCATCGCGACCAGAAGCGCAAGTCGGGCGAGCCCTACATCAACCACCCGGTGGAAGTCGCCATCATCTTGGCGAAGAACCTCCACTCCGACGTCGACATGCTGTGTGCGGGCCTTCTCCATGACACCGTCGAAGACACCGATGCCACGCTCGATGAGCTCTCCGAGCTCTTTGGGCCCCAGGTCTCCGAGCTGGTTGACGGCGTGACGAAGCTCACGAACATCTCCGTGTCGAGCCTGTCCGAGCAGCAGGCGCTCAACCTGCGCAAGATGTTCCTCGCCATGGCCAAGGACATCCGCGTCATCATCATCAAACTGGCCGACCGCCTGCACAACATGCGCACGCTCATGGCCATCCCTGAGGACCGCCGCATCTTCAAGGCCAATGAGACGATGAGTATCTACGCGCCCCTGGCAAACCGTCTGGGCATCAGCTCCATCAAGTGGGAGCTCGAGGACCTGTCGTTCTTCTACCTGGACCCTGCGAAGTACCGCCAGGTCGCGCGCATGGTCGCCGAGTCGCGCGCCGAGCGCGAGGCGTACCTGGAGACGGTCAAGACCATCTTGCGCGATGAGCTCACGAAGGCCAAGATCGAGCATTTCCGCATCATGGGCAGGCCCAAGCACCTCTACTCCATCTATATGAAGATGAAGAACAAAGGCAAGGACTTCAGCGAGATCTACGACCTCATCGCGCTGCGCGTCATCACCGACGACGTGCGCGAGTGCTACGGCGTCCTCGGTGCCGTCCACGCCCTGTGGACGCCCATGCCCGGGCGCTTCAAAGACTACATCGCAATGCCCAAGTTCAACATGTACCAGTCGCTGCACACCACGGTCATCGGTCCTGCGGGCCGCCCCCTCGAGGTGCAGATTCGTACCGAGGAGATGAACGAGCACGCCGAGTACGGCATCGCCGCACACTGGCTTTACAAGCAGGCCGGCAACTCCGACGGCGACAAGCAGAGCTCTGCACAGCGTCTCGACGACCAGCTCGCATGGTTGGGCCGCACGCTCGACTGGACCCAGCAGGACGACCTGTCCGACCCCCAGGAGTTCCTCGAAGCCGTGAAGATCGACCTGTACGACAGCGAGGTCTTCGTCTTCACGCCAGCCGGCGAGGTGCAGGTGCTCCGTGCGGGCTCCACGCCCATCGACTTTGCCTATGCGGTGCACACCGAGGTCGGCCATCACTGCATCGGCGCCAAGGTGAACGGCACGGTCGTGCCGCTTTCCTACGAGCTCCAGATGGGCGACCGCGTGGAGATCATCACGCAGAACAACGCAAAGCCCAGCCGCGACTGGCTCAACATTGTGAAGACGCCGGGCGCGCGCCAGAAGATTCGCTCGTACTTCAGTCGTATGACCAAGGCCGACGACTCGGCCGCCGGTCGCGACCAGCTTGCCCGCGAGCTGCGCAAGGTCGGCCTGGGCATCTCCACGCCCCGCACCGTACGTGCCCTGCGCAGCGTGGCCGTGGAGTTCGGCGTGTCGGGCCCCGAGGACCTGTTCGTCTTCATCTGCAACGGCAAGGTTTCGGCCCGTACTGTCGCCACCAAGGTGAAGGCGATCCTCGACGATGCGGTGGACACCCAGGCCGAGGCCGAGAAGCGCGCTCTTGAGAGCCTGCAGAACCCTGTCTGCACCCCGCGCCTGTCGCGTCGCGCGCAGAACTCCACCGAGCGCAAGAAGCGCGCGCTTGCCTCCAACGGCGTGCTCGTCGACGGCGCCGACGGCATGCTCGTGCGTCTGGCCCATTGCTGCAACCCCGTCATGGGCGACGACATTGTGGGCTTTGTCACACGCGGGCGCGGCGTGAGCGTGCACCGTGCCGACTGCCCCAACGTCACCGACCTGCGCAAGTCGGAGGGTCGCATGATCGGCGTCTCGTGGGACACGGGTCTTTCCTCGACGTTCCAGGTCGAGATTGTCGTTGAGGCAATGGACCGCACGCGCCTACTCGTTGACGTCTCCACCGCCATCTCCGACGCCGGCGGCAACATCGTGTCGTGCGGCACAAAAACCGACAAGAATGGCATTTCCAACCTGCGTTTCCTGGTTGAGCTGTCCAACGTCAAGGCCCTCGACCCGCTCCTGCACCGCCTGGCGAGCTACGAGGGAGTCTTTGACGCACGGCGCGCCCTGCCCGGTGAGTCATCCAAGAAGAAATCCTCTTAGGTGTTACATCGCGCCTGCGGGTCTGTACCCGCAGGCGCGCCGCTTCTATAGGGGCCGCCGCGCTCGACGCGTTGCCGTTGGGTTGTTGCGGCCGAACAAGAGACATATGAAAGGGAAACCATGAAGAAGATCACGTTTGAAGATGTGCGCGTCCCGCTCGACGTCATGCCTGAGTACAAGGACACCTATCGCGAGAACTTCCTGGCTGCCACCCGCGGCACCGGCAGGCTCATGCTGTACGCCTGCGATCAGAAGTTCGAGCACCTCAATGCCGACTTTTACGGCGAGGGTATTGACGAGAGCGACGCCGACCCCGAGCACCTCTTCAAGATCGGTGCCAAGGGTTGCATCGGCGTCCTCGCTGCCCAGCGCGGCCTGATCGCCCGCTACGGCGCCGACTATCCCGACATCAACTACCTGGTCAAGATGAACTCCAAGACCAACCTGGTCAAGACCTCCCAGGCCGATCCCTACTCGCCGATGCTTTCTGACCTCGACGCCGTGCTCAACATGCGCGAGATGGGCGCCAACATCGCGGGCGTGGGCTACACCATCTATCTGGGCAGCGAGTTTGAGGCCCAGATGGTCGAGGAGGCCGGCCAGCTCATTGCCGACGCCCATGCCTACGGCCTGCTCGTGGTTCTTTGGATCTACCCGCGCGGCAAGGCCGTGACCAACGAGAAGGCCGCCGACCTCATTGCAGGCGCTGCCGGTGTCGCCGCCTGCCTGGGTGCCGACTTCGTGAAGGTCAACCCGCCCAAGGAGGAGGGCAAGAAGTCTGCCGAGCTTCTCAAGCAGGCCAGCAAGGCTGCTGGTCGCACCGGCCTTGTGTGCGCCGGCGGTTCTACCGTTGACGCTGAGACGTTCCTTACGCAGCTTTGGGAGCAGATCCATGTGGGCGGTGCTGCCGGCAACGCCACGGGCCGCAACATCCACCAGCGCAGTCTTGACGAAGCCGTGCGTTTGACGCGCGCCATCAGTGCCGTCACCTTCTCTGATTACGATCCCCAGGAGGCCCTTGACGTGTTCAAGGGCATCGACCCCTACACCGCGCCTGAAGCGGAGTAGGACGGTATTTGTGGAGAGTTCTCCACAATTGGCACTTTCCGAAGAAAGTGCTTGCGCTAGGAGAGGAGAGCGCGTAATATTACTCCTCGCACCGCAGCCCACGGGGGTGTAGCTCAGTTGGGAGAGCACTTGACTGGCAGTCAAGGGGTCAGGGGTTCGAATCCCCTCATCTCCACCATTGCGGTTCACGGGCGTTTGGCTCAGGGGTAGAGCACTTCCTTCACACGGAAGGGGTCGCAGGTTCAAATCCTGCAACGCCCACCACCTTCGGGGGTGTAGCTCAGTTGGGAGAGCACTTGACTGGCAGTCAAGGGGTCAGGGGTTCGAATCCCCTCATCTCCACCA
>CAKUAI010000012.1 GCA_934636245.1 uncultured Coriobacteriales bacterium | reverse complement strand
TACAAGGCGCCCGCACCCCGCGCGTCGGTCCCGACCCCGCTGGAGCCGTTCGGGGGACTTTTTCATTGTCTCCCTAGGGAGTTCACCTTCTTCGCTTATCTGTTGGAGAGTTATGCGGCGCATACCGGGCGGGACACCGGCGACGTGCTGCGCGAATGGGATGAGCGCGGCGTCACGCAGAAGATCTACGACAGCTACTGGCTCTACCACACCGAGGCCATCGAGAACGCCTTCGCCGATATCGACAGCCTTGTGCGCACGGGCGAGTACGCGTACTAGCTCGATTCCCCAGGCTCGCCACGACTGCGGACGTCGCCCAAGCCATGGGCGTGACTCCCCAGTATGCCAACACCTACCGCCGCCGTTTGCTTGACGAGCACGTTCTTGTTGAGCCGAAGCGTGGAGAGATAGATTTCGCCCTCCCCTACCTGCGCACATACCTGAGAGAGCATGACCTGCTTGGGTACGAGCAAGATTAAAGACACAACGAGAATGGCCCCGCAACCTGGAAGCGATGTGTTGCTTCAGGTTGCGGGGCCTTGACGAGTGATTGCACGCCAATCACGCCAGCTCGATGTCGATGATGTTGCGCACGGGGGCGTTAGAGACCGTAAACGAGAGACGACGGCACGTCACCTCATTTAGGTAGTCTTCCTCGTTGCTCGCATACAGCAGGTACGGGATGTGCGTCGTGAACTCGGTGTCCTCCAACAGGCTGATGTAGCCCGTGGACTCGTCGATGGTTTTGTTGGAGGTTGCCCACAAGTCCGTTTGGTATCGCATCGCCCTGATGGCCCCCTCAGGCACGAGCTTCGCCTCGGTAAGCAAGAACCCCCCGGCCGTCGAGCCTTTGTTTTTCATGCCCAAGCTCAAGCACAGCACGCTCTCAATGTCATCGTGCTCCGTTCGCTCAACTTGAGAAGGTGCCAAGGCATACCGCTCTATGTACTCGCAGCGGGACATGACCCGGGCGTCCTGAACGCTCACCGAGTATCCCGTCGTGGCCTCATTGGCATACGAGAGAAACGCACCGTCAAGGTCGATCCACTCACCCATGGCATGGTGTGTCTCGGGGTACTCAAAGGCATTGGCGTTGACCCACCAGATACGTCCGGCAAGAGCAGCGACTCCGATGGCACCGAGGCAGCCTGCGACAAAACGGCGGCGCGAGGTCCCAGCACTCGCACTTACGCCGTCCTTTGTCCTAGAGCTCATGGCGCACCTCCTTAGCAAGCACTTCGTGCCCGTCAATATGCCCTTCCGCCAGGTGCCAGATCTCGTCCGACAACCCTTGCAGCACGTTTGCGTCATGACATGCAAGAATGACCGTCGCCCCACGCCCACGAGCCTCTTCAACCTCGCGACGAACCATCTCGACGCCGTCACTGTCCAGGGCATTGGTAGGCTCGTCGAGCATGACGATGTCGGGCGTCTCCATAAGGGCCGCCGCAATACCGAGACGTTGCTTCATACCGAGAGAATACTTGCGGTAGTGCCGCTTGTCGGCAGGATCAAGCCCGACTCTCTCGATCCAACCGCGAATCTCATCTGCGCCAAGCTGGCCCTTAATCGATGCGAGCATGCTCAGGTTTTCGAAGCCAGAGTAGCCGCTGAGAAACGTCGGGCCTTCGAGCAGCAGCCCCAGACTTGGCGGAAAGGGGATATCTTGACCGACTGTTTTACCGTTCACGTCGATGGTTCCAGAAGACGGCCTGACCAACCCTGCGACCATCCGCATGAGCATGGTCTTTCCCGACCCGTTGGGCCCGGCGAGGCCCGTTACCTTGCCGGGCTCAAACGTCATACTCACATTGCTGACAGCCTCAGCGCCTCTAAATGCTTTACTTACGCCGTTCACATGTATCATGAGAGCGCCTCCTTCCCAAGCACGTCATGCCTCGCGAACGCAGCCCCACCGACAAACACGGCGGCGGCACCAACCAGCACAGACAAACCGATTCCCATCGCCGAATCAACGCCCGCATGAATCACCAGGGCGCTGCGGGCAATCATCAAATAGTTGCCCAAAGCGAAGTCGTTGAGATAAAACGCCGAAAGAAAAAGAATTGCCGCGGTGACCGCAAACGCCGCAAGAGGATTGACATTGACCGACACAGCAAGCTGCACAAGGCACAACGCGCTCAACGCAACGGGAATGCCTGCAATGAACAAAGGCATCCCCTCTCCGCTTGTAAGAACGTCGCTGTCTCCAGCCACGAAAAAATCCAGCAGCTCCGGAGCGAACTGAGACAAGACAAGACTAGCCGTTCCACCGCTTGCGTAAGATGCGATCAAGCAGACCGCAAACGCAACGAGGCAAAATGCCACTGCGCAGATGACGACCCACAGGCACTTGGCAAACCACCACGCCCATCGACTTTGCGCGGCGACACATTGCTTGACACCCACACCCTCTAAGTTGCGCACCGGGTAGCCCAACGTCACATAGGCCCCCATAAGACATACGCACAGCCAAGCCGCCGGAATCTTGAAGTTCTTGTCATGACGGGGGTCGTACTCTCCCATCCCCCCAAACAGGCTCGCAAGGCAATCCGTAAAACTCAGGCTTTGAAAGTCCCCATTTGGTTGAAGTGTGCGAAAGAAGAAAAGGGTGATGAGCAGGCAAAAGAGCAGGACGGATACTCCGAGCACGATAGCGGTTCGCCTCGCCTCGGCCTTTATGTCGCACAACACTAAACGCGCAACTGCCCCAAGGCGGCTCATAACACATCGGCCTTGCGTCTGAAGTAGGGAACGACGATTGACACGACCAACATGAGCACGGCACACGCCAAGGTTGCCCACCAATAGCAGTAAAAGTTATCAGGCGACCCTTTGAGCTGGTCAAACAAGGTGATGCTCATACCGAAGTGCTCGTAGCCGTTCAAGCGCATGGCCACAAAGAGGTTCTCCCCCACATGTTTGATAAGAAGGAGAGCGATATAGGGCACGCAGATGAGCACAACGCGGTTGGCCCAAACGGTCGCCAAACTCATAACCATCGTCGCCCACAACCCGCACAGCACAAAGTTGACGACGAGTTTGAGGAGGACATACAGCAGCGGGGCTGAGAAAAAAACGTTCGCAAACAAATCGGTCGGTCCCATGTCTATGTACATGGCATCAGTGACGCGCGGCATGTATGCAGGCAAGAAACATGCGACGATAAGAAGGTTGACGATGAGCGGAATGGTGGCCAGCAGGCCGGCGCTCGTGAACACGGCGCAATAGCGCGCCTTGTAAAACTCCCCACGCGTTGAGCGCGTGAGAACCTGCGCGACATAGCCGCTCCGCACATCCGATGCTAAAGACCAAGCGTATCCCATAAGGACCAACAAGGGCAGCACCACAAAAAAGAAACCGGCTGCCGGATTTGCCCCTCTCAAGGGGAGCCAGTTGTTGAAACAGGAAAACGTGGTGTGATAGTAGTAGCTTTCATTGCCATACTCGGCAATGACTCGCTGCCAGTGACCGACATACGTGTTGACCTGGTACAAAGCGGCGGCAACGGCAAGCACGGTCAAGACGGCCATGGAACCCCTGAACCATGGGTTGCCCAAAGCCCTGCGCATCTCGTTTTGTAACAATCCCATTCTCAGTCCCCTCCCTTCGATAACAGCGGCTTCAGGTAAAACCTGTCAAAGATAGATGTACACACCAAGAAAGCGTCGGCAAGCCTGTCTTCCTCGCCGTCTTCCAGCGAGAAACCCAAGACGACGTGCGCTGTTTCGCCTTGGAGCAAGTCGATCTCTGCCTTCTCGTATGCACCTGATGTCTGGCCGTTTGCTAGCCATGTGCACCAGACAAGTCTTTCCGCATTGCCCCCAAAGGGGGTCGAGGTACAGATATCAAATCCATGCATATTAAGGACGACACCGTTTTCGGGAGCAGCATCTTTGTCGTTGTTCCGCCATAGGTCGTGCTCAACGGCATCGATGTTTGTTGCATCAAGGCGCACGACAAGAAAAGGCTTGCTCCCGTCGTGAAACAGGCTGTTCGTCTTTCCGAGGTCTCCTTCGGCTTCAAGCGCCTCGGGGTATGAATCATAGAGAACGGCGCTTTGGACCGTCAGTTCCACGTCGCCGTACCATTTCACATAATTGCATTCTTTACCAATCTCGCGATACGTGATGGTCATGGGCTCGCCGGCATTGACCGACCGCGTTGAATCCTCGAACAACTGCGGCTCGTTTGCCTTGTAGATTGCCTGACTCAAGTAGTATCCGCCAACGCATAGCGCAATAACCAGGACAATAACCGCCGCCGCGATCAACTCGCCCCGTCTCGTTTGCTTTGTCGACACAAGCTTGTCCTTTCGTCCAAGGGTCAGTTGGTGTGAGGATGTCCGCCTTTCCACCGCTCCTTCCTCTCGGGCGAACGTCCACGCTGACAAGCTTATGCTTATGAAAATCTCACCTCTGTAGACAAAAGGCTTACATTGTGTCTACAGCGTTTACCTGGATGTTTATATGCCTATCCAACTCGTTTTGGGTCAAACTCATCCCAAAGGAGTCGCAAGAGATGATGTCGAGTTCTAATCCCCAGCTTTGCAAAGGCACGCCGACGCATGCTATTGGCGGTTGAAAGAGAGTATGACAATTCCTCTGCAACGTGCGCCATGGAGCTTCCTTGAGAAAGAGCGACAGCCACTCGGACTTCGTCTGGAGTCAGTCCCTTACCAATCAAGAATCCTTCAAGGCGCTCCATGCTCACATTGGGCAAATCACGCCCCTCTTCATCCATCCCCGCCCAGGCAAACAGGCAACATGCAATTCCTGCAAGCATGCAAAGGAACGTGCACAGTACTCCAATCACATCCGGGCTAACTGTATTGTCAAGCTCGTACAGCTTCGTTGCTCCCCATATATTCGCGGCATACACCGCCACACAGCAACCCATTGCCGCTGCAACGCAACCGCAGAGACCCCTCTTCCCCAGCGAATCCGTGCACCCTGGACCTTCGCCACGCTGCAAGATACGCACCGCCACAAATATGGCAAGCCCCACGAGCAGGCCGAAGCACAATCCCCTTGCCCATATGAACAGGCAGGCACATCCGATACCGATGCCGCATATAGACCACTGTGCACCATTGCGCCTCAGCACATGTAACATCGCCAAATTGAACAGGGCAAGCATCACCAGGCCAGTAGATTGCAGAGAGTCAAATGCAGTGGCACGCCATGTTTCTTCCCAAACGAAAGCAACACCGAAACATGCCAGCGTTGTAACTGCGCAAGCATTCCCAGCGCGCACATTTCCAACGTGCATCGGCGCACAATCGACCCCACTCGCAAGAACTGCCCCGGCGATTACCGCAAGCATTGACACAACGCAGGCAAACCGCCGCGATCCTTCAGAGAATAAGGGGAGCAAAACAAGAGCCGACACGCACCCCACCGCAACGAGAACACCCCCTGTTGTGGCAGGCAGAATGCGGAAATCCCTTCTCATGTATAGAACGCTGGTGCAAACAAATCCGGCGACGCAGCAGAGGAGCCCCATGCGTTGCGGAAAAGACAGAGCCGTCTGGTCGGCGGCGATTCCCGACTGACACACCAAACAGCCCGCCGCAAAGACCACAAGCAAAGCAGTCAGACTATATGACAATGCCCCACGCAACGACGCATGTTGCTCCAACACGTGCAGTACATGCGCACAGCCAGCCGCGAGCAACAAACCGGCTGCCGCAGAGTATGCCATGACCCATGTTGCATCCCAGACAAACGCCAACCGTCCATAAGGCATGAGCAGCAGGATAAACAAGGAGACCGTGCCAACAAAGCGGAGCGTTTCCGCCACAAGAGCTTTGGATATACCCGCTCCGCCTCGAGCAGGACCCTCGCCCCTGAAACACACCCCGGCCTCCTCGACAGCACCGGAACGGCATGCCCTCTTCGACAATTCGGCGAGAAGCTGGTCAATTGTCTGATAACCCAGCTTCTTGCATATACGGCTTCTGTACGTACGTACGGTAGACGCTTGCATACCCAGCCTCTGCGCCACCTGAGCAGAATCAAGACCGTTGGAGCAAGCCGCAAGAACCTCCAATTCCCGATTGGACAGCCCGGCCCCGTTTAGCAGGCGACGTATCGTCTCGTCAGAAAAACCCGTCTCAGGGCAAGCGCCAACAATATGGTCAGACCCCAACCGGGAAGGCATGCCAAGTCTCACGCTGACACGATGCCACAGCACCGCAACGGCCAAAACCGCAAGCAAACACAGGACATGAACAGCAAACATCACCAAGGCGCAGCCTTCGCCCATTGGGATGGCAAGAAAACCAAAACGGCATGCGGCACGGAAGGCAAGCTCTCCCAAACAAAACGGAACGAGGCAATGCATGCCACCACGAGGCGCGATCATTGAAACAGCGGCAAGACTCAATGCGATGCAGAATGCCACAAACAGACCAACCGGCATCGCAAGCACGGCACCGATCGAAGTTCTCGCAGCGCCCAAGGCAAAAGCAATACCCGGCAACGCAACGAGGATAACCCGACCGGCAGCTTCGTTCCATCGCCCAAAAGATGTACTCCCGCAGCGGGCCACGTCTCCATTGTTCGCGCTCGAGAGATCTTTAAAATCAATCACTTGTGAAGGATTCGCCTGAAACGCCGTCCCGCAAAGCACGGCGAAAATAAGGGCAAGCCCCTTCTCGTAATAACCGGCCTCGACACCAGCGCCCGAAAGGTCGAGCACCCAGTCATACGGAACTCCCAAGCCTTCTTGCAAAAGCAAGGCAGAAAAGGTCGACGAATCCAACGCGACCGGCAACAGCAAGGCAAACAGTTCCAGCAATACTAAAAGAAGATTCAGTCCCAGCCCCGCGCCCAGAAGAGACCACTTCGCTTTCTCATTACGACAAGCGACTCGTACGACAGCGGTTTGTCCAGCCCAGATGCCCAACAACAACCCAAACGCGACGAAGCCATAGGAACCGGAGTACATCCAACCGTAAGCATCGCCATGATTTCCCAACACGTAGGGTCCGCCCATTACGCAGGCAAACCAGAGACACCAAAGCACCCTCCAAGCGGTTTCATGATTCACGGCAGGCTCCTTTTCATTGATGAAAATCCTACCCTATCACCGCACGTGAGGCATCCTGTTTCGGAATGTGTCAGTCACATCCAACATTGCGCCTTTCACCGACCGATCGGGAGACTCAACCAACAAGCGAAGCCTTTTCCATAGTTTGCATCGGCATGGCCCCATCTCCCCAGGCAGGCGTCACATGAGGCATCCCCGCCCACAGCACACCCATATATGGGCAGGAAAATCAGGCATTCGGCGCATGTTTTGCTGATTCCTGCGCCGCATTTCGCCCTTTGGGGTTTATCCTTACAGGTTGCGGCACGTCGTCGCATGCGGGCACACCGCCTGCTCACCGACCCCGACCAAGGAGGGCCAGCCATGATCGAGTTTTACAAGACCGGCCCTGAGGGCACCAAGCAGGTCGAGGCACCCGAGCCCGGTTGCTGGGTGAGCATCACCTGCCCCACGCCCGAGGACCGCGCGTGGCTGCACGCCAAGGCAGGCATCGTGCCCGAGTTCGTGCGCAGCGCGCTCGATGACGACGAGAGCTCGCACCTCGACTTCGACGACGACACGAACCAGACCCTCGTCATCGTGGACTGTGCCGCGCTCGAGGACGCCTCCGACCTGGAGGACCCCTCCATCACGCAGTACGACACCCAGCCGCTCTCGGTGCTGCTGCTGCCTGAGTCGAACATGATCGTGACTGTGAGCCTCACGCCCAACACCACGATCGACGCCTTTTCCTCGGGACGCGTCCGCGGCCTGGACACGCGCCGCACCACGCGCTTCCTGCTGCAGCTTTTGCTCAACATCGCCCAGACCTACCAGAGCTACCTGCGCAACATCAACAAGCAGTTCACGCGCACCGAGAAGCTGCTGCGCAAGACCATGCGCAACGAGGAGCTCATCAAGATGCTCGGCTTGGAGAAGTCGCTCGTCTACCTGTCCACCTCGCTCAAGGCCAACGAGGTCACGCTGGGCAAGATCCGCACGGGCCGCATCATCCGCCTCTACGAGGAGGACCAGGAGCTGCTCGACGACGTCCTCATCGAGCTGTCGCAGGCAATCGAGATGGCGAGCGTTTCCACCACCATTTTGAACGGCACCATGGAGGCGTTCGGCTCGGTCATCTCCAACAACTTGAACATGGTCATGCGTACGCTCACCATCATCACGGTCGTGCTGGCCGTGCCCACCATCGTGTTCAGCTTCTACGGCATGAACGTCGAGGACCTGCCGCTTGTCTCCTCGCCCATATTCGCCGTGCTCATCGCCCTGGCCGTCTCCGTGGTGGTCGCGCTCGTCATCGTGAAGGCGAAGCTTTTCCGCTAAACGCGGCTTGCCCACAGGGGCACTTTACTTGGCTAAACCTATAAAAATGGTTGCTTTTTCGTGACTTCGCCGATTATTCGCGATTTACCACGTCACGAAATGTGCGAGTGCTAGCATTCGAGTGGCACCTAACCGCCCGAGAAAGAGGAGCACATGAGCCGCGCATTAAACTTCAACGCAGGCCCTGCGGCACTCCCGCAGGAGGTTCTTGCCACCGCTGCATCCGAGATGCTCGACTGGCACGGCACCGGGTTGTCTGTGATGGAGATGAGTCATCGAAGTTCAGCGTTCAAGCAGATCATCGACTCTGCCGAGGCGTCTCTTCGATCTCTGCTCGGCATGCCTGACAACTACAAGGTCCTCTTTGTGCAAGGCGGCGGCACCACGCAGTTTGCAAGCGTGCCCATGAACCTCATGCACACCGGCACCGCCGATTACGTCCTGACCGGCACCTGGAGCAAGAAGGCCTTCAACGAGGCCAAGCTCTACGGCACACCCCGTGCACTCGCCACAAGCGAGGACAAGGCATTCTCCTACGTCCCCGACTGCCCAGGCCTTGTTCCCAGTGCGGACGCCAGTTACGTCTACATCTGCGAGAACGAGACCATCGGCGGCATCGAGTGGAGCGAGGCGAAGCTTCCCCAGACGGGCGATGTGCCCCTGGTGAGCGACGTGTCGTCGTGCTTCCTGTCGCGCCCCATGGACGTGAGCCGCTATGGCCTCATCTGGGGCGGCGCACAGAAGAACGTGGGCCCGGCCGGCGTCACCATCGTCATCGTGCGCGACGACCTGGTGCGCGAGGACGTCCACCCCGCCACGCCCACCATCCTGCGCTACAAGACCATGGCCGACTCCGGCTCGATGTACAACACGCCTCCCTGCTGGGGCATCTACATCTGCGGCCTGGTGTTCGACTGGATTGCGCGCCAAGGCGGCCTTGCCGCCATGGAGGAGCGCAACGCCGCCAAGGCAAAGGTGCTCTACGACGTGCTCGACGCAAGCAAGCTCTTCCGCGGCATCGCCTCGCCTGAGTCGCGCAGCCAGATGAACGTGACCTTTACCTGCGGAGATGCCGACAAGGACGCCGCCTTTGTGAAGGCTGCCACCGAGGCGGGCTTCGTGGGCGTCAAGGGCCACCGCAGCGTGGGCGGCATGCGCGCGAGCATCTACAACGCCGTGCCCCAGGAAAACGTGGAGGCGCTGGCCAAGTTCATGCGCGACTACGAGAGCGCAAACGCCTAAGTTCGCGCACGCATCGCACGTATCGCATTGAAAACAATGGGCAGCCCGGCATACCTGGGGCGCCCCACACATACAGCAAACGACAGGCACCCCAGCCTGTCCCCCATGAAGGGATGATTTATATGCGTAAGGTCAAGACCATCGACAACATCACGAAGAAGGGTCTCACCGACCTGGGCGAAGGCTACGAGATCGTCGACGACATCACGCAAGCCGAGGGCATCATCATCCGCAGCTCCTCCATGCATGAGATGACGCTGCCCCAGGGCATCGCGGCCATCGCACGCGCCGGCGCCGGCTTCAACAACATCCCGATCGAGCGCTTCGCTCGCCAGGGCGTCGTCGTCTTCAACACCCCCGGCGCCAACTCCAACGCCGTGAAGGAGCTCATGGTGTGCCTCTTCATGATGGCGAGCCGCGACGTGCTCGGCGGCATCAAGTGGTGCCGCGACCACGAGGAGGACCCGGATGCCTACGTGCACGCCGAGGCCGCCAAGAAGGCCTTCGTGGGCCAGGAGATCAAGGGCCGCACCGTGGGCGTCATCGGCCTGGGCAACGTGGGTTCCAAGGTTGCAAACGCCCTGGTCGACCTGGGCATGAAGGTGTACGGCTACGACCCCTACATCGCCGTGAAGGACGCCTGGCAGCTCTCCCGCGAGGTCGTGCGCCTCGACGACCTCAACGACCTGTGCGCCAGGAGCGAGTACGTCACCGTGCACGTGCCCAGCGAGCCCGACACCTGGGGCCTCATCGGCAAGCAGCAGATTGACGCCATGCCCGACGGCGTGAAGCTCTTCAACTACTCCCGCGAGACGCTCGTCGACGAAGACGCCGTGGACGCCGCGCTTCGCTCGGGCAAGATCAAGCAGTTCTTCACCGACTTCTGCACGCCCAAGGTGCTGCGCATGCCCAACACCGTCGTGACGCCCCATGCCGGCGCCGGCACCGCCGAGGCCGAGGAGAACTGCGCCACCATGGCAGTCGCCCAGCTCAAGGACTACCTGGAGAACGGCAACATCACCAACTCGGTGAACTACCCGGCCGTCCACATGGGCGTGTGCCGCGACGCCGGCCGCATCGCGGCCCTGCACGCCAACATCCCCAACATGATTGGCCAGCTCACGGCCGCGCTTGCCGCTCAGGGCGTCAACATCACGCGTATGGCCAACGAGTCGCTCGGCGACAATGCCTACACCCTCTTCGACCTGGGCGAGCCCGCCACCGAGGCGACGGTGGAGGCGCTGAAGGCTATCCCCGGCATGTATCGCGTCCGCGTCGTGAAATAGCGCGAAGCGATGCGGAACCTGATGCGCCGCGTTCTCCACGGGACTCGTCGCAAGACCGGCTCCGTGCGCAGGACCTAGAGTACTCCAGTACACGTCGGCCCCGCGCGCCTTGCGCATCAGAACCCGCCTTTGGTGGGGTGCGGAACGTGCTTTGAGCTGCGAGGGGCGTGCCTGGCGGTGCGCCCCTTTTCATATTCCCCTGAGATGGAAGGATTCTTCGCATGAACATCGTGTGCACTGACCTGGAAGGCGTGCTCGTTCCTGAGATTTGGGTCGAGTTCGCCCGCGCAGCCAACATCCCCGAGCTGACGCGCACCACGCGCGACGAGCCCGACTATGACAAGCTCATGAGGTGGCGCCTGGGCGTGCTCGCCGAACACAACATGGGCATCAAGGAGATTCAGCAGGTCATCGACACCATCGAGCCCCTTGAGGGTGCCCGCGAGTTCCTCGACGAGCTGCGTGCGACGACCCAGGTCATCATCTTGTCCGACACCTTCGAGCAGTTCGCCCAGCCCCTCATGCGCAAGCTCGGCTGGCCCACCATCATGTGCAACACGCTCGAAGTTGCCCCCGACGGCCGCATCACCGGCTACAAGATGCGCTGCACGCCTTCCAAGCTCACGACGGTGCAGGCCCTGCATTCCTGCGGCTACGACACCATCGCCTTCGGCGACTCCTACAACGACCTGGGCATGATCGAGGCGAGCAAGGCAGGATTCCTGTTCCGCTCCACGCCCGAGATTCAGGCCGACCACCCCGAGATTCGCGCCTTCGAGGACTACAGCGAGCTTCTCAAGGCTGTCAAAGCAGCGCTGTAAGGCTCGCGCCCCTACTGCACCATAGGCCCTTCCACGGCCTCGACCTGGTATTTCCTTGCCAGGTCGAGGCCTTTTTGCACAAAGCCGCCCGAGAAGCGCTCACGCACGATGTGGGTGTAGCGCGCCTCGTCGGGGTCGGTGAACTTGCGGCGCTGGTAAGCCAGGCAGTCGAAGGCCTTCTGAGGAGCATCCACGCGACGCAGAAACGCCTCCATCTCGGCAAGCAGGCGCATGGCCGAATGCGAGACGGAGTCCACTCCCCAGCCCGGCACGTCGATCTTCACGGTGCGCAGGTCGTAGTGGGCCGCACGCTTGAAGTTCGCCGCCGCCTGGATCTGCTGGGCACCCGTCAAGCGCATTGCCGGCAAGCTTGCAAGCCACACGAGGAAGAGCTGGGCAAAGTACACGTCGGCCTCGTTGACCCCTGCCGGGTACAAGGGATTGAGGTCGAACATGCGCAGCTCGATGTGGCTCGTGTTGCCTGGGCGCAGCGTGTCGAGGCCATAGGCGCCGCGCGGCTTCACGCGCACGGGATAGTAGAGCTCGCTGGGCTGACGAATGAGCCCCTGGTCAACGTAGGCCTGGATGCGCGCGGCGTAGGCAGAGATGCTCGAATAGTCCAAGATGGGCGTGAACTCGTTCCAATATCCCAGCTCGCTGCAGCGCACGCTCCCCATGCCCAGGTAGAGGTCGTCGCCGAAGAGCGCCTTCTCGGCATAGGACGAATCAAGCAGCGGGCTCGCGGCCGTCACGGCGGTCACAATCCAGCCAAAAGCCACCGCCTTCTGCGCCAGGTCAAGGTAGAACGCATCCTTGTAGGCGGCAAAGTCGGTCCCACCGGCTGCAACACAGTTCGCCTCAAGCAGCGCATCGGCAAACGAGAAGTTGAAGTGGATGCCGCTGAACACCATCTTGTAGCGCCCATAGCGGTCGGAGAGATACTGGCGGTAGACCGTCTTCTCTGCCTGCTCGTCGCAGAACTGCGCGATGGGAACGTCGTTCTCGCTCCTGATATAGGGCGGGTTCGAGAACGGCCAGAGCAGCTCGGGGGGCTCCATGACAGCAAGGGTGCGCTGCTCAACCGCGTCGTAGCCAGCAAGCTCGGCCACGCATGCCTCAGGGCTCCCCGAGATGCCCGTGTTGATCTCGCACTGTATCTCGGAGAAGTCTCGCACGATGTGACCGTGGCCGCCGAAGGGGTTGGGCGTCTGGGCGAGGAACCCTTCGGGTGTCACGCGCAGGTTCTCGCGCTCCAGCCCGAAATTGCCCTCGAAGAGGTGCGCCCGCACATTCTCGTTGTCCACATGCAGCATCGCAACGGCCCCCTCTGCACCTGCGCCACGCCTCGTCGCGCAAAAAACGGCGCATGTTTGCGTTTTAAATCGAACCCGCCCAGCATCCAAAGCAAGGCGTTCAACGTTCTACCAGCTAGATGGCTTGCCGATTTCCGGGCAACTCTAGCCAGTCAAATTAAAACGCAAACATGCCCTCTTTTTTAAACCGAACCCAAACCTTTGGGGCGCAGAATGCCCCGCGCGGTACGGCCGCACGCAGATTCTGCACCCCAGGCAACTCATACGCCAGCTAAAACTCCAGCTCCATGAGCTTGGCGAGGGCGTAGATGTAAATCTTGAGCGAGCGCTGGAGCAGCTCGACCGAGACGCCCTCATCGGGACCGTGCATGGAACCCACGAAGCTCGGGAACTCCTCGCCGGGCTCCTCGGGGCCGAAGCTCGCCGCGCAGGCGAACTTGCGCGCATACGTGCCGCCACCCATGGTGACGGGCTCAGCCTGCTTGCCCGTGAACTCGTTGTACGCGCCGATGAGCGCCTGGATGGCGGGATGGTCGGGCGCCACGTAGAAGGGCACGGCGTCGGAGGTCAGCGTGAACACAGACCCATGCTTGGCCGCAAGCTCCTCGAGGATGGGCACCATGTGAGCCGTGGTGGTGGACTTGGGATAGCGGATGTCGATGGTCTGCTCGATACGGCCCGCCTTCTTGTGGATGGTGCCGCCGATGCAGGTAAGCGGGTCGAAAAGGTCGTCGGTTGCGTCGATGCCCACGCTCGAGCCGTCCGTGGAGGCGTGCAGCTGGGAAAGCAGCTCGAGGTAGTCGCGCTCGGCACCCTCGACGAGGTCGGCGCGCAGGAGATAGTTCACCAGCATGCCGATGGCATTGCGCGTGCCCTCGGGAAGCGAGGCGTGCCCGCCCTTGCCATGCGCGGTGATGCAGGCGAGTGCGGCGCCAGCCGCGGGTGCCTGTGCGCCACAGGGCAGGTCAGCTGCCGTGCAGGCAGCAACCTCAATACCCTCTACCTGGGGCAACACGGCAGCATCGGCAAGAACCCAAGCCTGTGCCAGGCCAGGGATGGCGTTGGTCACCGTGCCGCCCTCAAGCGCGACGAGCAGGCCGCCCTCAAGCGCGGGAGAGGTAAACTTGCCGCCACAGTGGCCCTTCTCGCCCACGCCGGCAGGGAAGCTCGCGTCGGGCGTAAAGAGGAAAGCGGGGCTTTCGTGCACCGACAGGTAGTGGTCGACGTCGGTCATGCCGACTTCCTCGTCGCTGCCGAAAATGAGGCGCAGGCTGTAGGGCAGCGTCTCGCCGCGCTCGATGAAGTAGCGGGCCATGTAGGCGGTGAGGACGGCCGGACCCTTGTCGTCGATCACGCCGCGCCCAAGGAGATAGCCTTCGCGCTCGGTCATCGTGAAGGGGTCCTGGGTCCAGCCCACGCCAGCCGGCACCACATCGACATGTGCGATGGTGGCAATCTGCGTGGCGCTCTTGCCGGGCAGGTCGGCATAGCCGATGTAGCCGTCCATGTCGTGAGGCTCCAGGCCCAGGCGCTTCGCCATGTCGAGCGCACAGGTGAGGGCGCGCTTGGCCTCGGGGCCGTAGGGAGCACCCTCCTCAGCCTTGTCGGACTCGGCCACGCTGGGAATGGCCACAAGCGCCGCCAGGTCCTCGACCACAGCGGGCCACACACGCTCGACGTATGCCTCGATATCAGAAATAAGCTGGGTATCGTCCATGGGGAAGCTCCTTTGTCTCATAAAGTTTTGCGAGGTCATGGTAGCAAAACCACGCCAGAAGGACCGTAACGGTTGCAACCTGGAAACAAAAGGGCGCGCCCACAATTGGACGCGCCCTTCAGTGCGGGGAGATATACGGCCTTAGGCGAGCACGTCGCCGAGAACCTCGCGCAGGCTGGCGGCGTAACGCTCGTCGGCCAGGGCCATGCGCACGTTGGCGGCAATGAGGTTGGGGATGGTGCCCGTGTCGTAGCCCTCGGCGGGGTCGATGACCACAGCGTACATCTCCTCCTCGGCCAGAGCGCGCACAAGGGCGTCGGTGAGCTGGATCTCGTTGCCCTTGCCGGGCTCCTGAGTGGCAAGCAGCTCCATGACCTTGGCGGAGAGCAAGTAGCGGCCGAAGATGGCCAGGTTGGAGGGGGCGTCCTCAAAGGCCGGCTTCTCAACCATCTGGCCGATCTTCCACACGGCGCCGGGCTCGTTGGCTGCGGCACCCTCGGCTCCAGCGAGCGTGCCCACAAACTGACCGCCCACGATGCCGAAACGCGAGACCTCGGAGTCGGGCACGGCCACGACGGCGATGACGCTCGCGCCGTTGTGGGCGCGGCTCACCTCGGCGAGCTTGGGCAGGATGGTGTGCTCGGGCACCACGACGTCGCCGAGCAGCACGTAGAAGGCGTCGTCGCCCGTCTGGGGGGCAGCGCACAGCACGGCGTGGCCCAGGCCGAGCGGCTCCTCCTGGTAGACATAGGAAACAGGCAGCGAGCCGGCATGGTCGACGGCGTCGGCGTACTTGTCCTTGCCACGGCCGCGCAGCATCTCGGAGTAGGCGGGGTCGGGCGTGAAGTTGCCCTCGATGAGGGGCTTGGTCACGGAGGTCACGATGACGCAGCCGTCGCACTCAGGCGCGGCGAGAGCCTCCTCAGCCACATGCTGGATAACCGGGCGGTCGAGCACCGGCAGCATCTCCTTGGGAACGAGGTGCGTCGCGGGAAGGAAGCGCGTGCCCAGGCCGGCAGCAGGAATGATTGCTTTCATTGAGATGTCCTCCATATACAAGCAAGCATGACAATCAAAAGACGGTCGCGACGCCTTGAGAAGAGACTCGCCAAGACGGCAACCGCAGGTACCACGTACACAGAACTCTACCACGCACGGCGCAGGCGCCCTCGCCGAACGGCCTCACTCCAGGCATAACGCACGGAGTAAACCATGCCGCACAGCCAGTCGCCTTACGCCCAGGGGTCGCGCTCGAAGAGGGGCTCTTTGCGCGCAGGACGGTCGGAGTAGGGGTCGTAGCCGTCGTCGTCTTCGTTGGCCGCTCGCACAAAGGGCGAGGCAGGCTTGGGCTTGGACGCCGAGACAGTTGGGGAAGCCGCACCGGGCTTCGCTGCCTCCGAAACGCCCTCGGCGCAGGGCGCGCCGGTCTTCTCCACCAGGTTCTTCTCATCCATGCCCTATGCCTCCTTACTCTGAGAGACTGCTGCAGCAGCACGCTCGCCTACCTGGGCCCACGTCTGCTCATGGGCGGCAACCCGCTTGTCGTGCTCAGCCTGCAGGCGCGCAAGGCACCCCATCTCGCGTGCCACGAAGACGCCTGTGACAATGATGGCGAGCGCGTCGGCAAAGGCCGGGGCCAGGGGCAGCGCCGCCAGGGGCGTGAGGTTGAGGAAGTTAGGCAGCACGGCAGGCACGATGAAGAGCGCCGGCAGATAGAAGATGAGTTGGCGCGTGAGCGTGAGGATCGTGGCCTTGATCGGCTGGCCCGTGGCCTGGAAGTAGTTGGAGCACACCACCTGGAACGGCACGACCGGGAACATGAGCGTCATGAACAGCAGGCTCTGGGCGGCAAAGTCGAGCAGGTCATGACCTACATTGAAAAAGAGCATGATCTGGTCGGACAGCGCACGGCACGCCTCCCACAGGATGAGGTTCGTCACGATAGCGGCCCCGACCGTCCACCACAGCGCCTTGCGCACGCGGCGGTAGTTCTGGGCGCCGTAGTTGTAGCCAAGGATGGGCTGGGCAGCGATGGAGAAGCCCAGCACAACGAAGAAGAGCAGCGAGATGACCTTGTTGACCGTACCGATGGCCGTGAGGCCGCCGTCAGCACCGATGACATCGGTGGCGCCGAGGTTGGTGATCTGCAGGTTGAGCATCGAGGACGTGAGCGCCGAGGCCACCTGCACGCAGAACGACGACAGGCCGATGGCCGTGATGCTGCGAATCATCGGGCCGTCAAAGCGAATGAACTTGCGGCGGAAGCTGAGCTTGGACTTGCCGCGCAGGAAGTATGCCAGCACAAGCACGGTGGTCACGGTCTGACCGATGACAGTGGCGATGGCCGAACCCACCATGCCCATGCCCATCACCATGACAAGCAGGTAGTTTGCAAGCGCCGAAACAACCGCGCCGACAAACGTCACGGCAAGCGCGGTGTTGGGCGCGCCGTCGGTGCGGATGAAGTTCGAGATTCCCAGACCGATGGCCTGAATGGTGAAGCCCGCCAGGATGATGGAGCAGAACTGGTGGGAGTACTCGCGGTTGGTGTCGGTGGCACCCAAGAAGTCGAGCGTGGGCGTGAGGAACAGCTCGGCGACAATCGTGAGCGCGAGGGGCACCACGATGAGCATGAGCAGCGTGACCGACATAGCGCGGTTGGCTTCCTCGACCTTGCGCTCGCCCAGGCGAAGGGCCGCGATGGCGTTGCCGCCCACGCCGAACCACGCGGCGAAGGCACCCGTGAGCATCATGAGCGGGAAGGCGACCGTGGTGGCCGCGATACCGGCGTCGCCCACACCGTGACCCACGAAGAAGGTGTCGATGAGGTTGTAGACGGCGCTCACCATCATCGAGAGGATGGCGGGCGGGGCGAATTTGAGCAACAGGCGCGGGACGGGTGCCGACCCAAGCGGGTTGGGGTCGGCTGTTGTGCCGGCGACGCTTACAGCTGCAGGCTTTTGCTCATCAGTCACGGGTAACACTCCTCGAACAGTCAATCAAACGTGCAGGTAAAACAAGCAATCTTACAATCAGCTATCTCAATGCGAAGATGCAGGGATGCCAGGACCCGGGAAACCAAGGCGCTTTGGAGCCCCGGCACAAGGCGCAGCAAAAAGGCTGTCGCCCCGCCCCGGGCGGCGCGACAGCCAGGCGGCTACTCCTGCGCCTCGGGCAGCGCCACCCCGCCCACGGCGGCATAGATCGCGCCCGTGCAGGCGGGGGTGGAACCGCAGCACGAACCCACCAGGCTGGCGCCCGCCGCCACAAGGCGCGTCGCCGCAACGGCGAAGTCGTCGGGACTCACGGGCCAGACGAGGCCGCGGCGAGGCAGCTCGCGCGGCATGCCGGCGGAAGGCAGGGCGATGATCGGCAGCGTGCAGGCGGCCCTCATCGAGCGCACGCAGGCAAGCGTCTCCTCGGGGGCCATGCAGTTGCAGCCCACCGCGGCGGCGCCGGCGCGCTCAAGGGTGCGCGCGCACTCGGCAGCGTCGGGCGCGTCGGACCCCACGAAGCTCATGCACACAAAAACAGGCAGGTCGCAGGCGGTCTGGGCCGCATCAAGAGCCGCCAGGGCGCCGTCGAGCGAGGTGAACGTCTCAAGCAGGATCGCATCGGGGGCCGCAGCCGACAGGGCGGCTGCCTGCTCCAGGTACTGCTCGCGGGCACTCGCATACCCCACGGCCGGACCCTGCGCCTGCGCCGCTGCCGCGGCCTCGTCGCACGCCGCGCGCGCCTCAAGGGCCGCCAGACCGCTGCCCGGCTCAACCTGCACGCCGCACGGGCCCATGGCGGCCAGCACGTGGGGGAAGCCCGCCTCGCGGGCAAGGCGCACGCCCTCCATGTTGATGGCGCCAACCTGGCCGGCCAGGCCTTCCTGCGCCAAGCACGAGCTCGTGGCGCAAAACGTGTTGGTCACGGCGCAGTCGGCGCCCGCGATGCGGTAGAGCTGGTGCATCTGCTCGATGGCGTCGGGTTCCTCGAGGTTGAGGCTGCACACGTTGCCCTCGAAGCCCTTCTGGGCCAGGTAGGTGCCCACGGCACCCTGCACCACAAGCACGTCCGAACCCAACCGCTCCATAATTCCAGGCATGGGGGTCGCCCCTTTCTCAGCTTGTCAGCCGCCCGGGGCGGCATGGTCTCCTACAGCGCGGGCCCTGCGGGCTCGTCCACGTACACAGGCAGCTTGTCGAGCGTCCGGCGATAGCCGCCGGGCCCGTAGCTCAGGCACTTGGCAACGCGCGCCACCGTGGTGGACGACACGCCGGTCTTTGCCTGGATGCGCTCGTAGCTCGCACCGGCGTCGAGCATGCGCGCCACCTGAAGCCTGCGCGAGAGGTCCTCGATCTCGCGCGGCGTGCATAGGTCCTGCAGCAGCGCGTAGGCGCCTTCGGCGTCCTCAAGCGACACAAGCGCGTCGAGCAGGGCGCGCTGCTCGGGCGGAAGTCCCGCCACGTCCTCTGAATGCATGCGTCAAACCTCCTGGTCCTGCGCGCCTTACAGCACGTCCTCGCTGTCTTCGAACAAAATCTGGCGCTCGGCGCCGCTCAGGCACGCGCGCGCCTGCTCGCGCAGGTTGTTCATGCCCGAGAGGAACTTGCGGTACATCACGACGACCAGGTAGCGGCCGCGCGGCGTGAGCGTGAGCTCGTCGGCGTTGTTGGTGGCGAAGGCGCCGTTGAGCGCCATGAACGCCATCTCGGCAGGCAGGCCCGCCTCGACCGAGCAGCCGAACTCGCGCTTGAACGCGCGCTTGTCCAGACGCAGCTTGTACAGGTTCACCAGGAAGCTGTAGCGCATGAGGCTGCGCTTGGACATGGCGGCCTTGCCCATGATGGACATCTTGCCCGACTCGATCGCGGCGTTGTAGTCGGCGATGCTGAAGTGGTTCACGTACAGGGCGCCCGCCAGGTGCGTGATGGAGCCCGAGCCGATGGCAGGGTAGTCGTCGTAGTTGGTCTGGTACTCCTCGATCTGCGGCGCGGAGGCGTCGGTGTTGGCGTCCTTGCGCGTGAAGGTCCACAGGGTCGAGCGGTGGAAGTCTGGGTCCTCCCCGCCGGCCAGCGTCTCGTCGATGATCTTGTAGAACTCGTACTCGCGCGGGTAGTCGAGCTTGCCGAGGGTCTGCGCCATCTTCTGCTGCGTGCCGTGCGACACGTAGAGCGGCGAGAACGTGGTCTGCTGGGCGCCGCAGGCGCGAATCTTCTCAAGGTCGCTGCGCAGGATCTCCTCGGTCTGCGAGGGGAAGTTGAAGATCATGTCGACGTTGATGAGGTCGAAATGGCTCTTGGCGGCCTGGATGCGTTCGAAGATCTCCTCGCCCGAGCCGTACTTCTTGTAGCGGTCCATCTGCTTGAGCAGGCCGTCGTCGAAACTCTGCACGCCCACGGAAAGGCGCTGCACGCGGCCCTCCATCTGCGAAAGCCACGGGTCCACCAGGTGGTTGGGGTTGGTCTCCACCGCCACCTCGGTGACGGAGAAGTTCTCGCGCGCCTGGTCGATGGTGGCGCACAGCTCGTCAAGCAGGATGGTGGGCGTGCCGCCGCCGAAGTAGAGACTCTCAAAGTCGTAGCCAAGGTCCTTGAGCATCATCATCTCTTTGCGCATGTTGGCAAAGTAGGGCCTGGCCACCTCCTCGCGGAAGTGGTAGCGGTTGAAGCTGCAGTAGGGACACAGCACCTGGCAGAAAGGAACATGCAGGTAAAGCATGTATTTACGACCCGGCTCGGGAGCCGGGAAATGCGTCTCGGGCGTAGGCTTGAGAACAAGCTGAGACTTGGCCATGGTGCCCACGACGGTGGAGAGGAATCGTTCAGCGAGCAAGGGTCGCGCCTCCAATAAAACGAGTGGTGTACGCAGGCAATACTAAAGCATGAAAGCACGTGGTGTAAGGGGGTTTTGCTCCCCGCGTCCAACCCCCACGTTTCAGGTGCGTGCAGCCACCGCCCGGTTTGCGCTGTTTGGCGAGCGCGGCAGATTCAAGCACGCAAGCGGCCGTATTTAGGGTATCCTATAGGACGTTTGGCTTGTTTACTTGTCTGATTTCGGCCTCTAGCTGCGAAAAGGAGCGTCATGACAAAAGCGCGCGTTGTCGCCTTCGACATCGACGGCACTCTTTTGCAGGGCCAATCTGGCACGCTCATCCTCAAATACCTCATGACGCGTCGCCTTGTGCGCATTCGCACCATCGCCCTGTGCAGTTGGTGGGGCATCCGCTACAAGCTCCACCTCCCCTATCGCCAGAACGAGCCCCGTGAACGCATCTTCACCGACCTGTCGCAATACACCCCCGAGGGCATCCATCGCATGATGGAGATGTTCCACGACGACATCATGGTCCCGCGCTACCGCGCCGACGGCATCGCCAAGGTCAAGGAGCACGTCGCGGCAGGCGACCATGTGGCTCTCGTGAGCGCGACCTTCGAGGAGGTCGCCCGCGTGGCACGCGAGTACCTGGGCTGCGAGACGTGCATGGGCACCGTCATGGAGCGCGACGAGTCTGGCCGCTACACCGGCGCCGTTGCCGGCGAGACCCCGGCAGGCGAGGAGAAGGTCCGCCGCATCCGCACCTGGGCCGATGCCACGTTCGGCAAGGACGGCTGGGAGCTCGTGCACGCCTACGGCGACCACCACACCGATGCTCCCATGCTCCAGATGGCCCAGACCGCCCACGCCGTGAACCCCGACGTCATGCTGCGTTGCCATGCCAAGAGGCTGGGCTGGGAGATTCTGGAGTGGAAGTAGCGCAGGCAGGGCACATGCCCGCAAGCAATGCGCCCGAAATCGAAAACCCCACCGACACCGCCGTGCGCCCCCGTGGCATGGAAGCCCTGCTCGCCGGGGGCGTCGACGCGTTTCGGGAGCGTATGCGCACGCTGGCCGCGCCCCTGTGGCGCGAGCTTCCCTGGAGGGGCGTCGACGACCCCTACCTCGTGTGGATCAGCGAGGTCATGCTCCAGCAGACGCAGGTCGTGCGTGTACTGGGCCGCTGGGCCGACTGGCTCGAGCGCTTCCCCAGCGTGCAGGCGCTTGCCCAGGCGCCCCAGGCAGAGGTGCTGCAGGCCTGGCAGGGCATGGGGTACAACAGGCGTGCGCTCGCGCTGCACCGTTGCGCCCAAACCGTGGTGGAGGAGCTCGACGGCACCTGGCCCCACGGTGTGAAGGAGCTCACGGCGCTTCCCGGCATCGGCCCCTCCACGGCGGCCGGCATCCGCGCCTTCGCCTTCAACGAACACGGCGTCTACCTGGAGACCAACGTACGCGCCATCCTCATCCATGAGTTTTTTCCCGGAACGGACAAGGTGGCCGACAAGGAGCTCGTACCCCTGGTGGAACTCACCTGCCCTCCCAGCGGGCGCGACGTGCGCGGCTGGTACTACGGCCTGCTCGACGTCGGCGCCCATCTCAAGAAGACGCTCCCCAACCCCACGCGCCGCGCCCGCGCCTACACGCGCCAGTCGCCCTTTGCAGGCTCGCGCAGGCAGAAGCGCGCCGGCATCGTGCGCATCCTTCTGGGCGCCCATGCCCAGGGCGAGCCGCTGCCCGAGCAGGAAGTCTATGCCCGGCTTGCCAGCGAGGAGCTCGGCGCCGGCAGGCCCGCACCCGAGGTCGCCCTTGTCCAGGACATCCTTGCCGACCTGGCAAAAGAGGGCTTCTGCGCCTGCGACGAGCAAGGGTTGTGGGGCGCGCGGTAGACCGGCGCGGCAAGCCCCTACGAGCAGAGTGTCAATGGTTTGAGAATCTCGCTTCATCGCGCGCAAAGCGTGGTATAAGCCCTCTAAAGCCGCGCTAACGCAGCTCAAAAACGAGAGAGAGGGACTGCCATGGATTTCGAGAGCTCTCAGACCAAGAAGAACCTTGAGACCGCCTTTGCCGGCGAGTCGATGGCCACCAACAAGTACATCTATTTTGCCTCGAAGGCCAAGAAGGACGGCTACGTCGGCATCTCCGAGATCTTCACCGAGACGGCCGGCAACGAGCGCGAGCATGCCAAGCTTTGGTTCAAGTACCTCGAGGGCGGCGAGATTCGTTCCACCGCCGAGAACCTCGCGGCCGCCGCTGCCGGCGAGAACGAGGAGTGGACCCACATGTACAAGGAGTTTGCTGCCACGGCAGACGCCGAGGGCTTCCACGAGATCGCCGAGAAGATGCGCGGCGTGGCCGACGTCGAGGCAGCACATGAGAAGCGCTACCGTGCCCTCATGGCGCGCCTGGAGTCCGGCGAGGTCTTCAAGCGCGACGACGTCGTGGTGTGGAAGTGCCAGAACTGCGGACACCTGCACATCGGCAAGGAGGCCCCCGAGGTCTGCCCCGTGTGCGCACATCCCCGCAGCTACTTCGTGCAGCAAGTTGTGAACTACTAGGTTGATGCACCTGGCGGCCGCCCACCGCCACCCTACCGAAGGAACCCCGTCTTTCAACCCCGCGCAAGGGCTGGAAGGCGGGGTTCCTTGTTTAGGGCTTGTTCGACATCGGTTGCGGTCTCGCCGCAGGCGACTTGCCTGGCACGGGCTGCGACCCTACCGCGGGCGACTTGCCTGGCACGGGCTGCATGCTCGACGCGAGGGGTCCGGCCTCATAGGCCAAAAACAAAAAAGCCCGAAGACAAATGCCTCCGGGCTTGTCAATAGCAAGTGGCGGGATGGACGGGGATCGAACCCGCGACCTCCGGCGTGACAGGCCGGCGCTCTAACCAGCTGAGCTACCACCCCACTTAGCGGCTTGGCGCGTCGTCGCTTTGCTCCGTTGCGCTGCTGCGAGGAGATATATTGCCATATCCCCTATACCCTTGCAAGAGGGAAATCCTTTACTCACAAGTCCTACATAATCATACCAGGCACGTACATCACAATGGCAAGCGACGCCACGCCGGCCACGATGCACCACGCCATCGACTTGGTCTTGAAGCCCACCACAGCCACGACGACCGCCGCAATGAGCGGGCCCGCCCACGTCATGGGATCGACGTCCGCGGCAAAGTCGGCCGGGTCGAAGAGGTCGTTTGCCACAAGGGCGGCAAAGGCGGCAGCAGGAATGTAGCCCAGGGCGCGCTTGACCCCATCAGGCAAGTCGCGGCCCTTGAGCAGCACGACGGGAGCCACGCGGCACACGAACATGAGCACGCTCACGCCCACCAGGATGATGAGGAAGTCTTTGATCGGCATTAGCGATCGCCCCCCTTCTCGCGCAAGCCCTGCTTGGCCGCACGGCTCACGCGCGAGCCGAACAGCATGCCGCAGACGATGCCGATGACCGCGCCCAGGAAGATGGCAGCGCCGGAGAGCCCCACAAGCTTGCACACGACCACGCCAAGGACCGCAGCCGCGACGACGATGCCGTTCTCGGCCGTGGTGGGCTGCATGCACAAAAGGCAGATAAAAAGCGACGTCATCGCGAACGAGGCCAACGCGGAGGGCACGGCCACGGCGGAGCCCAGGATACAGCCCGCAACGCACGAAAGCGTCCAGGTAGCCTGGCTGTACAGGTTGACCGCGAGGGCGTCCTTCACGCTCCAGTCGCCCTCCAGGAACTTGGCATAGTTCACCCCGAAGCTCTCGTCGGTCACCGTGGCGCCGAAGAACGTCGCGAGGCCCTTGCCCGCATTGCCGCAGAACTGCGACAGCGACGTGCCATAGAGCATCTGGCGGGTGTTGACGAGGCCCACCGAGGCGATGATGGCCGTGATGGGGTTGGCGGCGAGCCACATGTTGGGGATCATGTACTGGCCGGCGCCTGAGTAGAACACGATGCTCAGGATCGCCACCATCCACCAGCTCATGCCTGCCGTGGCAGACAAGATGCCACAGGGAAGGCCCAACACTATGTAGCCCGCAACGATGGGCAGCGCCGGCTTGAGCGCCCGCTTGAACGCCTCTCTCACCTCAACCTCATTTTCTTCCGGCACACACGACCGGACTCGTTGGGAAACGCAGCTGCAACATTGTAGACCCCGCGGCCCACGCGCGGTGCGCAGACTTAATACAGCGGCAGGCCCGAGGTGAGGGGATCGACCTGCTCGGCCGAGAGGGGCTCCAGGGCCAGGCAGGTGTAGGTGGGCTCGCCATGGAACTCGGTGTGACCGGCATCGCGGATGAGGGCGCAGGCAAAGCCCTGCTCGCGAGCCTTGGCGGCAAGGTCGAGCAGCTCCTCCTCAGAGTCAACGTACACGCAGATCTTGGCCACGCCGGCGTCGAACCAGTCGGTGAGCGGGGTGGCCTCGGGGCGCTCCGGGTCATCGGCCAGGTAGACCCAGCCGCCGTCTTCGGTGACGCGCACCTGGTCGAGCCTGTGCTCGCGCGCGAGCGCCATGAGAGTCGCCTCAACGCAGGCATGGCCCGCCTGGGCGGCGATCTTGCCCTTGCGCATCTTGAGGTCGCGGCGCATCACGATCATCTGCTTGGACTTATAGGTGGACATGGGGAGCACTCCTCGCTCGAACGTCATCTTCAGCAGGGGCGCATGATACAGGGGGATTGTGGAGAAGCTGACAGCGGCGAGGACAGGGTGCGCCCGGCACGTGCCTCGGCGCCGCTTGATGCCCGATTCGCGTCACTTGCGGGGGAATATCGGTATCTTTATTAGTTAGACTTGACGAACATCTGAGAATTGGTATTGTGCACCTCGTTACTTTAGTTAGCTTTCTCTTACTTGAAGGGTGAGGTGCGGGATGCCGATTGAGGAGCAGTTTTGCCAATGCGTGGTGCGCAATGCCGCGTGCGTGCTGGCAGGCATCAAGCCGGCGGCGCTCTTCAACTTCATCCCGCGCAGGCCCCAAGAGTGCGCCTCTTGCTCGTGCGAGAGGCTGTGCGACGCGCAAGTGCGCAGGCAGGCGGCCCTGCACGCACTCGAGTTCACCCGTGCGTACGGCCCACGCGGCGTGCGCTGCGACGTGCTCATGGTGGAACGCGGCCGCGCCCTCATGCTCGTGAGCCGCAGCCGGGAGCTGGCAAGCCTCGTCGACCAGACCGACGTCGCCGCCTTTCTCCAGCAGGCGGGGTTCGACGTGACCGGCCCGCGCCAACTCGTGCGGTCGCTTCGCATCAAGATGGCGGGATTCGAGAAGCGCAGGGAGGCGATGGGTGGAACCGCGGCCGCTCGCGTCGAAAGTGCCCAGGTAGATGCCGCATCTGCAAGCGTGCTTCCCAGCCGGCCCTGCGCGTGCGCCGACGACGAGCCGCCCGCATTTCCCCACGAGGTCGGCGTGCTGCTGGGCTATCCCCTCGCCGACGTGCTCGCCTTCATAGCCCACGACGGCAGAGACGAGCTCGCCTGCGGCGTCTGGAAGGCCTACATCGACCCCGAAAGCGCACGGGCCTGCTGGCAGGCGATGCGCGAGTGCCGCTCGCAGGCTCTCGCCCGCTTTCGCACGGGAGCGACGCTCTCCGAGCTCATCGCCTAAAACAAGGCATCAACCAGGTTGTTTCCCGCGCATCGGCCTAGCGTCGACGCGGACAACATACAAACACGCAACGCAATCCGATCGAAAGGACACCGCAATGAAGAAGGTCGCCATCGTCTATTGGAGCGGCACCGGCAACACCGCCGCCATGGCCCAGCTCGTGAAGAAGGGCGTCATCGAGGGCGGTGCCGCCCCCACCATCCTCGAGGCCTCCGACTTCGGCCCCGCACGCCTGGGCGAGTTCGACGCCGTCATCTTCGGCTGCCCGGCCATGGGCGCCGAGGAGCTCGAGCCCGACGAGTTCGAGCCCATGTTCTCCGACTGCGAAAAGCAGCTCAAGGGCCGCACCGTGGGCCTGTTCGGCTCGTATGAGTGGAACGAAGGCGAGTGGATGGAGACCTGGCAGGAGCGCACCGAGGCCGACGGCGCCAACGTGGTGGGCGCGGTCATCGCCTACGACTACCCCGACGCGGCCGCCGAAGAGGAGTGCATCGGCCTGGGCAAGGACGTCGTCGAGGCCCTGGCGTAAGAGCCTCGCGCCCAAAGCATAGAGACCCGCGCCTCACACCGGCCAGGCAACCCCACCCGGGCTGCCTGGCTTTTTCGCCCCCGGGCGCACTTCACCCACTTCAATCCCACTTTGAAGTCATATTGAAGTTTTGTTTGAAGTGACTTTGAAGTTGCCGAAGTAGCTGGATGTATGTCCGGCGCGAGCGCTTTTTGAGAGCGCCGCCAATGTCGCGCACATCGTGACTGCTTCCTCGGCGACACACGGATTCGGAAACGGCGTGCTATAGTTTCTCGCATCCGCCCTCGCACGGATGGCCGCCGGGCTCGACGCCCCGGCCGGGCAAGGCTCCCGACACCATGGCGGTTCGGATGCTGCGTTGCCACCGTTTACCTGCGAGGCTGTACGCAGAAAGGCATATCATGATGTTCTTCCCCGCCACCTCCGCGGCGCAGCTGCGCCTGTACCTGGACGAGTCGGGCACGCTGGGCTTTGGCGACGAGGTCTTCACCATGGCGATGGTGCTCGTCAGCGACCTGGCAAAACTCGAAGGCTGCATCGCACGCAACAAGACCACGCAGGCCGAGATCAAGGCCTCGCAGATGAAAACCGCCCAGAAGCTCGCCTTGGCAAAGACGATCCTCGAGCACAACGACCTCGAGATCTACCTGCTCACCATCGACCCGGCGGCAGCGAACGCCTGCGAGCGCAAGCTCGACAAAGAGCTGCTCTACGACTCGATGATTGCCCAGGCCATGGCCTATTACCTGGAGCGCGACGAGCTGCCCCGGGGCGGCGCCTACCGCCTGTCGCTCGACATGCGCGGCGGCATTCGCGAAAGCTTCGAGGACATGGTGTGCGAGAGCATCGGCAACGTCCTCATGCACCGCGAGGAACCGCTCGTAAGCGACCTGCAGATTCGCTATATGGACTCCAAGTACTCTGCCGGTGTGCAGGTGGCCGACCTGTTCAGCAACATCTACCGCACCGCACTGTCGCTGTCCGACTCGCCCTGCAACGATTTTTTGCGCAAGGGGCACGCCAACGGCATCATCCACCTGGGCTTTTCGTTCGGCCTGCCCGAACTGGCAAACCAGATGGCCCAGATCGCAAACGACCTGCGCGCCCATGTCGAATACAACGCGGCCAACAACATCGCAAGCACCTTCCGCATGATGCCGACGGGCATGGAGGACGGCGCGGGCGTGTTTGGCTCGACCGGTAAGGCCCAGGCAGACAAACCGGTGGATGCCGAGTCTCTTGCTGCGGATGGCGCCGGGCTGGATGTGGCCGACGATGGCGCGGCAGACGATGCGCCCGATGCGAGCACCGAGACGGACAGCCCGGCCGCCGACACCGAAGAAACCGCGAACGACAATGCCGAGCAGCCACGCGCATTGTCGCGCTCTGCCCGCAGGCGCCGCTCCCGCGCCGCACGCAAGGCAGCCGATGCCAAAGAGGCCGCCGACGAAAAAACCCAGGCGGAAGACCCGGTAGACGCAGTGCGGGCGGATGACTCGATAAACAAGGCGCCGATGGACGATGCGACAGGCACGGCACCGACGGATAACTCCGCACAGAGCGAGCAAGGACAAGAAACGGGCGCCGCGGCCGAGACCAACACGCTGGTTCCCGAAACGACCGATACACCTGCGGCAGAGCCCGTCGTTATCACAGCGCGGGAACGCCGTCAGAAGGCTGCCAAGAAGACTGCGCATGGCCCCGCGAAGTCTAAGCAAGAGCAACCCGCCGATGGCCCAAAGGGCAATGTGGCCAAGGGCAAGACCGAAGCCACATCGATTGATACTGCCAGCTCAGATGTACCGAAGCAGGCGGACGAGCCTGCCCCTGCCATCGAGCGCACCCCTGCGATCAAGCCGCAGAACGACGTCGCGGCCGACAATCCGTCGACCCCTGTCGCCGAAAGCGCCCCTGCAAGCAAGGCCGACGCCGCCCCCAAGCCCAAGCGCACCAGGACACGCTCGCGCTCCAAGGCAAAGGAGGCGCACGCCGAGGTCAAGACCGAAGCCTCGCAAGATAATGCGAAGAAGGACGGTCTCTCACAGACCGATTCAGCGCACGCCGACCTTGCACAGGCCGTTGCGGCGCACGGCGATTCAGCGCAAGCCGACGCGCCCTCAAAGGCCGTCCCCTCACCTGCCGAAACGACCAAGCTCTCACCTGCCAGGCGTGCAAACAAGCAGGTCAAGGCCGCTGAAACTCCCGTATCGGTTGAAGCTGCGCTCGCTGCGGTCGTACCTGCCGCTCAGGATGACAGCACTGACAGCCCTGCGCCCACCAAACCGCGCACACGCCGTACACGCACGCGCAAGGCGGCTGAATCCGACGCGCAGGCACAGTCCGAGTAGCAAGCAACCCCCGTAGACCAACAAAGGCCGGCATCCAGGTGCGGATGCCGGCCTTTTTCGTGGGCATGAAAGCCAACTTGCGAGGCTTCCCTATGAATTAGCATACATTTCAGGATTTTCAAAAACGCGCCAACTGGTGTTTTGATGATTTAACATACATTTCAACCATTGAAATGTATGTTAATTGACGCGCACCAGGAGTTCGCAGGCAAAACCACGCGCAACCTATGACCCGCAGGCAAACTAACGCCCACTTCTCCCTTGATCCGTCGTCGAATCGGCCCGCTCTGCTTGACCCGCTGCCAAATCGGCCCACCCTGCTTGACCCGCTGCCAAATCGGCCCGCACCAACACCAGCTCGCTACCGAAAAGGCCCGCTCCGCCAGCCCTCAACCGAACCCCCCCGCGCTCGGGATCCCCATCCGCCTAAAACCTGCAGCCGGGGCCTTCGACGTAGCGCTTGCGAACAATCTCGCGCTTCACGTAGGCGAACGCGGCCCCTTCTCCCCGCTCGGCCAACATCTCCAGCAGGCGCTTGAGCAGGGCTTCGGTCATCGGATGAATGGGTAGCTCAACGGGGGCAGAGTGCTCGAGCTCGTAGTACTCCAGGGGGCTGCGGTCGGTGTAGGCGTCCTTTTTGTACACGCGGCTCGCGGCGATGCGGTCGCAGAACATTTCGACCACGTAGCGCGTGGGCATGGGCTTGCCCTCCATTGTGGGGTCACCGTTGCCCTTGATGTCCACCCAGTACTCCCAGTGATGGCGGTTGCGCCCCTTGTGGTGCATCCAGGCCTCGGAATACCCCTTTACGGCGCGCTCGGCAGAGTTGGGACTACGAAAGCCCTGGTAGTACCGCACGCCAACCATAAACTCGCAGGGTGAGTACTTGGACAGGTCGTGTGCGAGGCCCTGGCGGTACAGACCCACGCGAAAGCAGTAGCGCATCACGAGCAGCTTGTGGTGGGTGATGGTGCAGAAATGCCCCCATGCCTTCTTAAGGGTGACGCGTCCCAGGTCACTCATTGAAAACGGCTCGTCGATGGCATGCTTTTCCTGGGGCTTACCTGGCATGGGCACTCTCTCTGCACAATGGGGTTTGTCTTATGCACGCATTTATAGCACAGGCGCACGAGATGGGCGTGGTATTCTGCCACATCGTCTCGAAACCCAACGAAAGGCAAGCTCATGCGCGCACGCAAACCCAAGAACCTCGACGAACGCAGGCGCCTCTTTGCCGACGCCATCGTCGACGATCCCGAGGAGCGTGCCGGCCACTGGGCCGAGATGCTGCTGCCCCGTGCCCGCGAGGTGCGCCTTGACCTGGGCTGCGGCAAGGGCGGCTTCGCCATCGAGAGCGCCAAGGCCGAGCCCGACGTGCTCTTCGTGGGCGTCGATGTTGAGGAGGTCTGCGTCGTGCTCGCCGCGCAGCGCGCCATCGAGGAGGGCGTGTACAACGCCGTCTTCGTCCTCGACACCCAAGACGACGTGTGCCGCTTCTTCGCCCCCGGCGAGCTGGCGCGTATCCACCTCAACTTCTCGGCCCCGTTCCCGCAGAGCAAGGCAGCCGTGCGCAGGCTCTCCCACGCCAAGCGCCTCATGGGCTACCGCTCCATCCTGGCGCCCGACGGCGTTGTGTGCCAGAAGACCGACTCCGAGCCGCTCTTCAAGTTCTCTCTCACGCAATACCAGATTGCCGGATACGAGCCCCTTGCCTGCACAAACGACCTCTTGAACGAACCGAGCTGGCCTCAGGCAAACGTCTCCACCGAGTTCGAGGAACGTCTGTGCCAGATGGGCGCCACCGTACACGCGATCATCGCCAAACCCGGCCCCGCCCCCGAGAAGGTCGAGCAGATCGCACCTCTCTCGCTTGCCGAGTACCTGCCCGAGGACCTCGAGTCCATGTCCTACATTCCCCTGGGCATGGAAGACACTGTGCGCAACCTGCTCAACCGCCGCGCCAACCTCGCCCGCAAGGCCGAGCTGCGCGCCAAGAACCCCAAGCGCCATCGCCCGCGCAAGACCGCCGCGCCCAAGGCCCCTGAAACACATGAGGTCTCCGAGCAGCAGGCCTAGAAAAACAAGAAACAAGCGGGCGGCACGGCACAGGAGTCGGTTCCGAGGCCTTTTTGGCAGCGAAACGAGTTTCGGAGTAGTTTTTTCGGTCCCGTTGGCAGACAAACGAGTTTCGGAGTAGTCGAAACGCTTCTCATGCGCCTCGCAATCCTTTTCTAAGGGAACCCAGAGCCTTGAAGGGGGTTTCTGTCACCCATTCTGTTGTTTTAACAACAGAATTTCGCGCTACACAGGGCTGATTGGAGCTCTCGTTCGGAGATCATTACTCCGAAACTCGTTTCATTGCCAGGTCCCGCTTCGAGACTACTCCGAAACTCGATTTGCTGCCCGCCCGACCTCTTACTCTGTGAGATTTGTTCACTTAGGCTTCCTTTAAGTTAACTAATATTGACATGTAAAGCCTCGCATTTCAGAATGCGGGGCATCAGTGCCCGGTCGATATGGCGGCCGGGCTTTTTGTTGCAGTCAAAGTTAGCCATGACTTATTAGACAGACAAAGAAAGGTGGCTGCACATATGGCACACGAGGCATACCTGAGCGTCAAAGGCCTCTGCAAGGGCTACGGCCAAGGCGATTCCCAGCAGACCGTGCTGCACGATGTGGCGTGCGACATCGAAAAAGGCCAGGTCTGCGTACTATTAGGGCCCTCGGGTTCGGGCAAGTCGACGTTCCTGAACCTGGTGGGCGGCCTGGAACCGGCCGATGCGGGCAGCATCCGCGTGGGCACCACGCAGCTCGAGGGCCTCAACCAAAAAAGCCTCACCGAATACCGCCGTCGCGAGCTGGGCTTCGTCTTCCAGTTCTACAACCTTGTGGCCGACCTCACCGTGCGCGAGAACATCGAGGTCACCGAGCACCTGAGCTCCAACCCCCTGCCCATCGACGACCTTCTGCACTCGCTTGGCCTCTGGGAGCAGCGCGACAAGTTTCCCAACCAGATTTCGGGCGGTCAGCAGCAGCGCTGCGCCATCGGCCGCGCGCTCGTGAAGAACCCCGGGCTCCTTTTGTGCGACGAGCCCACGGGTGCCCTCGACTACGCCACGAGCAAGGAGATCCTCCAGCTCATCGAGGACGTGAACGAGCGATACGGCTGCACCGTCGTCATCGTCACGCACAACGACGCCATCCGCCTCATGGCCCATCGCGTGCTGCGCCTGCACGACGGCCGCCTCACCGCCGACGAGGTCAACACCGCCCGCATGCGTGCGGCCGACCTCACCTGGTAGGCAGCCATGTCGCCGCTGACCAAGCGCCTGCCGCGCGAACTCAAGCACAACCTTGGCAAATACCTGGGCATCTTCCTTCTCATGGCCCTGTCGTGCGCCCTGGTGTCGGGCTTTTTGGTGGCCGCCTCGTCCATCCAGGCCATCATGGGCACCTTCCGCGACGACTACACCGTGGAAGACGGCCGCTTCACCACGAACTTCGAGGCCACCGACGACGCCATCGCCGCCGTGGAAGAGCTCGGGGCCGACGTGTACCCGCTCTTCAGCTTCGACCTCGCCACGCACCTTGCAGGCGTCGCCCCCGACGGGGGCGACACAGACGCCACCGTGCGCGTCTACCAGGTGCGCGACAAGGTGGACATCGCCTCCTACGTGGAAGGCGCCGCACCCACGCAAACTGGCCAAATCGCCCTCGACCGCGTGTTTGCCGCCAACGCCGGGCTGGGCGTGGGCGACACCGTGACGCTGCAGGGCAGGGACTACACGGTGTGCGGCATCCTCACTCTGCCCGACTACTGCGCAAGCATCCAAAACAACTCCGACTTCACCATCAACGCCATGAGCTTCGGCGTGGCCGAGGTGGCGCCTGCCGAGTTTGCGGCGCTCCTGTCTGACAGTGAGCATTATTCGCCCAGCTACACGTATGCGTTTACCCTCCATGACCGGAACATGACCCTGAGCGAGCGCATCGAGCTCGAGTCCGACATGATGGATGCCATCACCGACAACGACACCATGGTCAACGACTTCATCGACTGCGACTCCAACCAGGGCATCAACTACGCCCTTGAGGACACCGAGGGCGACTCGACCATGTGGGAGGCCCTGTTCGTCATCATCATCGTCATCATGGCGTTCGTCTTCGTGGTGCTCACCGGATCCACCATCGAGGCGGAGAGCGCCTCGATCGGCACGCTCATGGCCATGGGATACACGCGCCGCGAGATCGTGCTGCACTACCTCGCCATGCCCACGCTCGTGGGCCTTGCGGCATGCGCCGCCGGCAACGCACTGGGCTACGGCTTCATCGTCTTTTCGATGAAGGACCTGTACTACAACTCCTACAACTTCCCGCCGTTTGTGGCCACATGGGACTGGAACACGTTCCTGCTGACCACCGTCGTGCCGTTCGTGCTGCTCGTGGGCATCACGGCCCTGGGCCTCGTGCGGCACATGTCGGCAACGCCGCTGCAGTTCCTGCGCCATGAGGCACAGCGGCGC
Organism: uncultured Coriobacteriales bacterium; assembly: GCA_934636245.1. Lineage (GTDB taxonomy): Bacteria > Actinomycetota > Coriobacteriia > Coriobacteriales > UMGS124 > UMGS124. The sequence goes on along the minus strand of CAKUAI010000012.1, from coordinate 88,461 downwards.
CGCACGCGCCGCAACCTGCGCCTGCCCGAGTTGCTCCCCTTCAACTCGCGCTTCCGCTTGAGGCTGTTTGCGCGCAACCTGCCCAACTACGCGGTGCTTTTCTTCGGCCTGTCGCTGGCGAGCCTGCTTTTGCTCTTTGGCATGTCGGTGCTGCCCACCATGAACAAGTACGCCGACATGCTGAGCGAGGACATGGTCGCCCAGCACCAGTATGTCCTGAAGGTCCCGCTCAAAATCGACGGCACCGACCAGGAGCGAGAGACGTTCTCCCAAATAGAGGAGTATCTCTTCGGCGACCGCGACTCGTTCAGCAAGGTCGCACTACTCAAGCTCGCCGCCAAGGCCAAGCCCTACGAGGGCGACGACGCCGTGTACGTCAACACCGCCGAGAACTCGCAGGAGGCCATAGAGCAGGCGGAGCGCTTCTGCGCCTACACGTTTGAAACCCCACGCGCACTTGTCGATTCAAACGAGGAGATCACCTTGTACGGCGTCGAGCCCGACTCGGCCTATTGGCAGGGCATCGACGTGGGAGAAGGAAAGTTCGTCATAACACCCGGCATCGCCGAGAAGTGCGGCCTGGCTGTGGGCGACACCATGGAGCTCATCGACAAGTACCACGCCAAAACTTACGAGGTCACAGTCAGCGGTACCTGGGGCAACTCATCGACCATGGCCGTCTACATGTCGATGGACGACTTCAACGAGCTTCTGGGCAACGCGAGCACCTACTTCAACGGCTATGTCTCCAACATGCCGCTCAACTTCAACGCACGCTACGTGGCCAGCGAGGTCACGCCTGCGAGCATGCAGGCCGTGGCCGACCAGATGACCGACTCCATGGGCGGCATGATGCAGATGTTGCTGTTCGTGGCCGTGGTCATCTACTTCGTGCTCATGTACCTGCTCACCAAGACCGTCATCGACCGGGCGGCCCGCTCCATCAGCTACATGAAGGTCTTCGGCTACCGCGACGCCGAGATCAGCCGCCTGTACGTGCGCAGTATCACCGTGACGGTGCTTGCGTCGCTCGTGGCATGCCTGCCGCTCATCATCGCGGCCATCACCGCGCTCATGAAGGCCGTTCTGGCCAACTATGCAGGCAACATCGTGCTCTATGTCCCGCCGGACGCCATCGTCGTCGAGCTCGTGGTGGGCTTTGCCACCTACCTGGCCGTCGCGGCCGTGCACTTGCGCTCCATCAAGCGCGTGCCGCTGGCCCTGGCGCTGAAGGTGCAGGAGTAGCCCGAGTAAATATTGCACGCAAGAGCAACAGATTGGAGCCGCCCGGCGAGCCGCACCCAAGGCTTGCCGGGCGGCTCTTTTGGTAGCGGTTTGTACGAGGAACGGCGCGGCGGCAGATTGTTGTCCGCCTCGCGTGAGATACTAGCCTCGACTGTATCCAGGGAAGGGAGCAACCCGTGCCGGGAAGACTCGAGATTGTCAACGCATCGAGCCGCCATGAGCGCTCGACATGCGCATATGCCGCCGTGCAGGAGATGCTGCGGCAGGGCAGCCGCGTCGCATGGATCGTGCCCTCCCGCGACATCGCCCTGGCCGTCAAGCGGCGTCTGGCAGATGCGGGCAAGGGGCTCGCAGGCGTGGAGATCGCCACTGTCGACACCTGGGCGGGCGGGCGTTGGACCCTCTACGGCGACGGGCGGGCGCCGATCGGCAACCTGCAGCGCCGTCTGCTTGTAAAAAAGACGCTTGAGCAGGGAGATTGGTCGTCTTCCTCCCTGCGCTCGGCAGGCATGGTCAGCAGCCTCGCCAGCATCGTGCGCGCAGGCGCCGGCCTGGATGCATTCGAGGACGCATGCGCGCAAGACACGTCGGTCCCCGCAGGCACCCGCCTCACACCCGCTCAGCTCGAGCTCATGCAGGCGGCCAAGACCTACTTTGAGCTTGCGCAGTCGCACGGGCTGATCGAACCGGGAAGCGCAATGCACCACCTTGCCGCATGCATGCCCGAGGCCGCCTGGCCCCACCTCGTGATCGACGGCTGCTGGAACCTCGAGGGCGCCGCGCTCGCGCTGGTGGGCGAGGCATGCAGGCACGCCGGCGTCACGCTTGTGGGATGCCTTGGAGGCAACGCGGCGTTTGAGGCGGAGCGTCGCGTCGCTGGGCAGATCGAGGACCTGGCGGTTGGGGCCGGCGTGGAGGTTGCCCGCAAAGCGGGGGCAGACCTTCTCGCCGGCGCGAGCCTCCCACTCGACTCGCAGCGCCCCCCCGAGCTCGCCCAACTGACAGACACCCTGTTCTGCGAGAGCGATTCCGCACGCGTCGCTGCCACGGGAGCTCTGCGCGCCTGCCTGCCCGCCGGGCGCTACGCCGAAGGCGAGCTGCTCGCACGCCAAATCGGCCAGCTCGTGCACGCCGACGGAATCGCCGCCCGCGACATCGTGGTCGTTGCCCACGATCCCCTCAGCACGGCGCGCTCCCTAGGCGGCCCCCTTTCCGAGCATGCCCCGCGCGGCATCGCCCTTGCCGTGAGCGGCGCCGAGGAGCTCGCGCTCAGCCATGCAAGTGCCTTCGTCCTGGCTTGGATGCGCCTTTTGGAAGCCGAGGAGGCCCACACCGATAAGCCCGCGCCCGACCTGCGCGCCCTGGCAAGCGACCTGGCACGCAACCCGTATATGCACGTCTCTTTGACAGACGCCGTCAAGCTCGACCGAAGCTGGCGCAGCCTGCGCATGACGAGCGCGCACGACTTTGCCCAGGCACTTCGCGCCCAGCTCGCCCTGCAGGGCCAAGACGACCAGGCTGAGGCGGCCGCGTCGGCCCCGACAGACCCCAATGGGACAACATCGACTGCGGCAGCCCCGGCAGATCCTGATGGGGCAGCATCGGGCACGGAGGGCACGGCAGGTCCCGATGGGGCGGCATCGGACCCGTCGGCCACGGCGGCCCCGAAGGACCTCGACTCGGTCCTCGCCCTGCTCAATGCCCGTCTTCCCCAGCCCCTCTCTCCCCAGGACCAGTTCGAGCGCGCCTGCGCCAAGGCCCTTGTCCGCGGCGCGGACGCATGGCAAGAGCTCATGGGGGCTGTACCCAGCGCCGACGACCTCGCTTGGCTGCTCGAATGCACTTCGGTCCCCATGGGCTGGGTCAACGTGCCCACAAGCGACATCGGTGCGCAAAAGCAGGCCCGCGTGCTGCAGGCAAACCCCAACGCCGTGCGCGTCGTCAGGCCCGGCGAGGCCGACGCCCTGGAGGCGCGTGCCGTCATCCTGTGCGACCTCACAGCAGACGTCTACCCCCTACGCGAGCGCGTCGACGCAAAGACGAGCCTCTGGCAGGCCCTCGGCATCGCGGCCGGCCCCGGCCAGATAGCGCAGCTGCGCCGTACCTTCCGCTCGTGCATCGAGGCGGCACGTGACGTCATGGTGGTGGAGCGTGTCTTGGCCGACGAGGAAGCAAAGCCTCTGCGACCCTGCGCCCTGCTCGAGGAGCTCGTGGACTGCTATCGCGACGACCCATCTGACATCGATGGCCTCGACCGCACCACAGGCCTGCCCGTCTCGGGCGACATCAACGCCATGGGCATGGGCGAGGAGACGTTCGCCCAGCTTGCAAGCCCTGTGACGTATGCTCCCGCCCTCGTGAGGTGCGATCATGCCGCCTTCGAGCTTGCCGACCCCGAGCTGGGTGCCTCGCTTGCCAACCCCGACACACTCTGGTCGCCCAGCGGCCTGGAGGCACTCATCAACTGCCCCATGCGCTGGCTCCACGAGCGCAAACTTCCCTCCGACGGCCTCGACGTTCCCTTCGGCGACCCCCGCTCGCGCGGCACGTTCTGCCACCTGGTGCTCGAGCGCTTCCACGACCTGCTGGGGCAGCGCACGGGCATCGCACGCATCACGGCCGACACGCCGCGCGAGGTGTGGGCAGACGTCTTCGACGAGAGCTTCCAATACGCCTGCGACGCCCAACCCCAGGCCGAGCGGCCCCTCATTCCCATCACGGAGCTGGAGAAGGCGCGCCTGCGCGACTACCGTTACAGGCTGGTCAGGTGCCTTGAGCGCGAGCAGTTCATGCCAGAAGGGTTCGTGCCGACCTACAACGAGTGGAAGTTCGGCGGGGAGAGCGGCACCGTCACCTTCGGCGGCGTGCGCATTTCCGGCATCATCGACCGCATCGACCTCAACCCGCAGACCGACTCCGTCCTCGTCGTAGACTACAAGGGAAGCCTGCACAAAGGACACAAGCCCGTGCAGCCCAAGAAGAAAGACGACCCTTCCACGCTCGACCCGCTGCCCCAGCACTCGCAGATCATCATGTACATGGCCGCCGTCCAGCAGCTCATGCCCGAGCGCAACCTGGCGGGAGGCCTGTACGTCTCATACAAGAAGCCCGAGTGCGCAGGCTTTCTCAACATGGCCCACGCCGGGCTCGTTCCCGAGGAGCGCGGCTTCTACCTGCAGCGCAAATACTGCGTCCCCTTTGAGGGAATCGACGGAACACCGGGCGTCGAGCTCGTGATGGCACGCGTCGAGCAAGCCGCGGCCGAGGCAATCGCCGGGCTTCGCGAGGGACGCGTTGTGGCGCACCCGCGCTTTGAAAAAGATTCATGCAGCTACTGCCCGCTTGCCGGCAGCTGCCCCAGGGAGGCAAAGTAACCATGGACCTGAGCACCCTCACCCCCCAGCAGCGTGCCTGCGTCGAACATGTGAACGGCCCCTTGCTCGTAAGCGCCGGCGCCGGATCGGGCAAGACGTTCATGCTCACGCAGCGCATCGCCTATGCCCTGCTCAATCCCGAGCTTTCCGGCGTCACCGACATCGACCAGGTGCTCGCCATCACCTTCACTGAGGCGGCGGCAGCCGAGATCAAGGCACGCGTGCGCAACAAGCTGCGCCAGGAACGCATGTCCGAGCAGGCGCTCAAGGTCGACGCATGTTGGATTTCCACCATCCACGGCATGTGTTCGCGCATCCTGCATGAAAACGCCCTTGAACTCGGCCTGGACCCGGCGTTCGGCCTTATAGGCGACGTGGACAAGAACAGGCTGCTCACAGCCTGTCTCGACGAGGCCGTCAGGAACTCCGACGGCGGGTTTGACGCGTTCCTCGACGAATATGACAACGACGAGGCCCGCAAGATGGTGTTTGACCTGCTCGGGAAGGCCGCAAACGTGCGAGGTGGGCTCAGCTCGGTCGTCATGGCCCCCATCATGCCCGCTCGCGACATCGCACAGGAGATGTACGAGGCGATCATCGACATCGACACTGCGGCGCGGGGCGGTATAGGCACAAACGGCAAGCCGACGAACAAGTTCACGCCCGCCGTGCGCGACATGGCGGAAGGCCCGTACGGCATCCGCACGTTCGACAGGCTCCGCTGCCAGGACGACCCCTCGTATGCCGAGGTCTATGGGTACATCTTCGACAACCCCTCCCCCTCCACGACGGCAAAGGACTTCAAGCTTGCCGGGTATGTGTTCCGCCAGTCCCTTCTCCGACTCCTCGCAGAATGTGAGATGGGCCTGGCAGCCGCCGCGCGCGAGGGCCTCTATGCACTTGCACGCGAGGTGCAGCGCCTCTACGAGCAGCATAAATCCGCCATGGGCGTGCTCGACCAAGACGACCTCATCATCAAGACGCTCGACGCGTTTGAGAATCTGCCCGAGGTGGAGGCCCGCTACCGCGACCGTTTCCGCCTCATCATGGTCGATGAGTTCCAGGACACAAGCGAGCTGCAGATCGCCCTCATCTCGCATCTCACCGACGGCGACCAGCGCCTCTGCACCGTAGGCGACACCCAGCAGAGCATCTACCGCTTCCGCGGGGCCGACGTGAGCACCTACCTCGTGCACAAGCGGCACATGCGGGAACTGGAGGGCGCCGGGGGTCTCGCATGCGAGCTCGACCGCAATTTCCGCTCGCACGGCGACATCATCCGCTTCGTCAACAAGGTCTTCAGCCAAGAGCGCGTGTTTGGCGACAACGAGTTCATCAAGCTGGGCTTCGACGAGAAGCATGCCGAAAACCCCCGCAACGCGTTCCCCGAGGTGCCCCGCATCGAGGTTGTCGCGACGGCGTCAAACAGCAGCACGTCAACCAAAAACGCCAAGACCGATGACCGCATCGCCTATGAGGCGCAAGCCATCGCCAAGCGCTTCTGCGCCCTTCATGAGACCGGCTCGGCAAACTGTCGCTGGGCCGACATGGTCATCCTGCTTGGACGCATGACAAACGCCGAGGTCTATGCCCAGGCCCTGCGCCGACACGGCGCCCCCTGCACCATCACGGGCGGTTCGGGCTTCAAGGACACCTCCGAAGCACGCACGGTTGCCTCCCTGTGCGCCGCTCTGGCAAACCCGCTGGACAACGCCGCCATGGACGTCGCGCTCGCAAGCGAGGTCTTTGGGCTGGGATGCGACGAGCTCCTGGCGCTTGCGACCTCCCCCGAAGGCAAGAGGCGCAGCTTCTGGCACGGCATGCTCACCTGTCTCGACGAAAAACAGGCAGGCTCGCAGGGCACCGCCCTGTCGCCGCGTGTCCAGCTTGCGGCACGCGTCTTTGCGCATGCGGCGCGCAGGGTCGCCGCCTCCCAGATGAGCAGCTGCCTCAACGAGATTGCCATCGAGTCGGGCTACCTGCCCCGCCTGCAAGAGCAAGGCCCGCAAGGCATGGCCCAGGCAGCCAACTTCTTCAAGGCCCTGCGCATGGTTGAGAGCATCGAGCGCGACAACCCCCTGGCAGGACCCGCGCAGGTCAGCGACATCTACTCCGAGATGATCGACGGGGGCATCACCGAGCGCCCCGGTTCGCTCAACACCGACGAGCAGGACGCCGTGCGCATCCTCACCATCCACAGCTCGAAGGGACTCGAGTACCCCATCGTGGCCCTCGCCGACTTCAACGGCTCAAACGGCGGTCACCCAAGCCCGCTCACCCTCGAATGCGCCAACGGGTGCCTGTACCTCTCGCTGAAGCCGAGGAATTCGAAGCCTGAAACCGAGAGGAGTGCCGCGCATGAGCTGTCGGAGTCCGCGGTCAACGCGCTCACCGAGGCAGGCATGCTCGACGAACCCCTGGCGCTCGACGACGAGGACATCACTGCGGGCGGCATGAGCACATCGCTCAAGGCATATCACGACGCCGAGGAGCTCGCCGAACAGCGCCGCAAGTTCTACGTGGGCGCAACCCGCCCGCGCGAGGCCCTTGTCATCGCCGTGAACTTCGCCGACAGCTCCAAGCAGATGGGAAAAGACGACTGCATCAACGACCTGCGGTGCAGCCTGTTTGGGCAAGACGGCCCCTGGCACAGTGCGCCGGAAGGCATCGACTACACAGGCACGACCCCTGCCATCGTGGACTATGCCAAGCTCGTGCTCGACCTCGACGGCAACGTCATCGTCGAGGGACAAGAGGCAGACGGGGCTCAGACGCAGGAAGAGGCTGCCCGCGGTGGCTCGCAAATCACCTGCGCCGTTCCCGAAGCGCCGAGGTGCGGCGAGTACCTGAGCGACCTCGCGCCCATGCGCCTGCCGTACAACCCCGCACGGGCAGCAACGTTCTCCTACAGCAGCATCGCCGCACATGACGCCCAGGCCGAGCAAGAAGACAAGGCCGAGGCGCAGCCCGTCGACACCGACGAGGAACCGACGGTCGCGCCGGCACGGCCCCACCACGCAAGCGCCACCGCCTTCGGCAGCGCCCTGCATCAAGCCTGCCAGTTCATGGCCGAAGACCTCGCATGGCGCAAGGGTCAAGGCGCAAGCGACGCGGCGCTTGCCATGCCTGCCGACGAGCGCCTGCGCGCCTGCCTGGCAACCTGGGACGCACCTGCCACGGAGCTGGACGCGCTCAAGGGCGCCTGCGCCCATTGGATGGCAAGCGACGCGGCCGCGCAGGCGTCGGCGTTTGGCGTGCTTGCGCCCGAGGCGCCCTTCTATGCGGCGCTGCAGGGCACCCAGGGCGAGCCCATCCACCTCGAAGGCGCCATCGACCTGCTGTGCCACGATGGCGCAGCGCGTCAAGGCGAGCCTCGCCGCGCCTTCATCGTGGACTACAAGACGGGCGGCAGTGCGACCGAGACGGCAGACGAGCTGCTCGCCAAGCACGACCTGCAGGCTCGCTGCTATGCCTACGTGGCGCTCACCCAAGGCTTCGACGAGGTAGAGCTCGCCTTCGTGCGCGTGGAGCAGCCCGACCCCGCACGCCCCGGCAAGCCGCAGGAGGTTCGCTACCGCTTCTCCCGCGCCGACACGCAGGCCCTGCACGAGCTCATTCGCTCCCGCTACGCCAGGCTGTAACGCAAGGCGGCGCCCCATAGGCACCCGCACCACAAAGGACTGCATCGCGGCGACCGGCACCTTACAACCCCCGCGTTACGCGAAGTCGCGCCGCAACCAGCGTCTCTTAGTCATCTGCCCTCCCCCGGGCACCAAAAAGCCCGTCTGCCTCACACGAGACAGACGGGCTTTTGCGTCACTGTCTTGCCTGCTGATGGATGTCGCCCAGCACTCGAACACCTACGCACGCGCGCCAGCCCAGTTGCAGTCGCTCGCACCAGGCGGCGGTCCTTGTGCGACCGCACGATCCCGACAAGCCGCAGCGCCCTACTCGGCGGCACCCTGCTCCTGCGCGGCCACATCAGCCGGCTTGTGGCCCGCGACCTCGATGCGGTTGATCATGAACTCCATGCCCGAATTAAGCTTGTAGTCCTTCTCAGCCTTGCAGGAGGGGCACATCCAGGTCTCCTGCTTGAAGACGTTGATGGGGAAGATGAAGCCGCACTGGTTGCACTTCACCGTCATGGGCGTCGTCTGTACCACAAGCTCGGCATGCTCAGCCACCGTGCCACGCGCCAGGAACTGGAACAGGCCGTCGAGATACTCAACAACGACGTCACGACCCTGACCGATGGTGAGGTAAACGGTCTTCACCTCGGCGGCACCGGACTTCTCAGCCTGCTCAACCACAATGTCCACCACGTTGCGGACAAGAGCCATCTCATGCATGTTCTAGCCACTCTCCTTGAAAGCGAAAGCGGCGCCACAGGGGCACCGCGGCGAATAGTTCCCCCTGTGAGATGGCAGGATACCACGGATGGTGCCCTGCTTGCCTCGCAGCATAAACAAAAAAGCCCGAGACCGCATGGCCTCGGGCTTCAGGATTCACGTGGTGGAGATGAGGGGATTCGAACCCCTGACCCCTTGACTGCCAGTCAAGTGCTCTCCCAACTGAGCTACACCCCCGTGGGTTTTATGGTGGGCGATGAGGGATTCGAACCCCCGACCTTGTGCGTGTAAGGCACCTGCGCTAGCCGCTGCGCCAATCGCCCGCGCAGGAAAAGAAGTATAGGTCAAGAGGCGTTTCTTGTCACCGTGTATCGCGTGCACACCACAAGTTCATCACTTTTGCAGGTACACCCCAAGCCAAGAGCACATCGCAAGCCAGACAAGGGACCACCTGGCGTAGATCAAAACCAAACTCGCCTAACCCTTGCGACGGCCCCTCAGACCCAACCTGTCACCCAAACGCAGGAAGAACAGCTGATAGGGATGATGGGCGAAGGACTGGTTGCAGATGACAAGCGCAGCCAGGCTCGCTAGGCACAGCACCACCGTGGAAGCGCCATGGGCCGCAAGGGCACAGGTAAAGCCCAGCCCCACGAGTGCCGCGATGCTCACGAGCCAGTTTGCCGCGTCGCGCAGGAAGATACCCGGCAGGCACAGGAGCACGATTGCGGCGGCAACCACCATCCAGCGCGCGTCCATGGGCTCCCAGCCAAGCACGAGGTTCGAAACAACCTGCGCAAGAACCGGGTCGGCCGGCATAAAGCTGCTGGCAATAGCCGTGACAGCAGCCGCCACCATGAGCGTCGAGCAGATAAGGCGGCTTGCACCGGGCTCGGTGCGCGCAAAGCGGCGGAAGCGCGCGATCAGGCCAAGCTTGTCCTCCTTGGCATTGCGCCCGTCGATATCGGCCACCGGATTGACACCGGCCGCAGCGCACGCATAGGCACCGTCGAGGTCCGAGACCTGGTCCGCAGAGGCACCACCCTCGCCTGCCCGCTCACCCCTGAGACCACGCGAGGCGCGCATCATGACACCGCCCACCAGCAGCGGGATCCAATACATGAACGCGCGGTAGCACAGCACCACAGAGAGTGCCTGCGAAAGCGGATAGCCATAGCCGGCCAGCACCGCCGCCGCAAGGCCCTCGACCACACCGGCGCCGCCCGGCGTCACGTTGAAGCTGTTGAACACCAGCGCCGTGGCGTAGGCCCCGAAAAGCGCATCGAGCGCCACGACATCAAAGGCATAGCCGCACGCAATGAACGAAAGCGCGTCGAACGCCATGGCGACCACCATGGAAAGATACACGGTGAACGACCGCTTGGGATTGCGCACAAGCGACGTGGCCGCAGCACTGAACGAGCGCACGAGATTGTCGGCCCAGGGAGCCGGCTCCTTCTTGATGAAGGGAATCGCCCGGCAGGCGCGCACGCCGAGTCGCTCCACGGCACGCAACGCACGCTGGAGCTTGCCGGGGGCAAGGTGGCCCAACACGAGCAGCGCCACGAACGCCAGGGCGGCGCAGCCCACAATCGAGCCCACCGCCACATCGCGCCCCGTGAGCGTCCCCGCCTTGCCCATAATCCAAAAGCCCAGCAAGATGGCAAGAAACATTGCCAGGTAGAAGCATGTTTGCGTAAACAGGGTGGCCGTGGTGGCCGAACCCACCGCCACGCCCCGCTTGCGAGCGACGTCGATGATGCACGCAAGGCCACTCGCGCCGCCCGAGGGCACCACCGTGTTCATGAAGACGGCCTTGAACCAGGCGGGAACCGTCTGCGAGAGGGGCACGTCGGCGCCGATCACCTTGAATGAACGGGTATACGCAAGCGCATGGAAGCACACGCGCCCCAACTCAAAAAGGGCACCCACAGCAAGCGCGGCCCGCGCCCCCTGCATAAGGGCGTCGAGCACAAGCGCGATGTCGTCTCGGCGCACCCAGGCGAACAGCGCGAGCGTCGCCAAAATGAGCACGCCGAGCAGCGTCTTGGGCTTGAGCTTGCGCCGACCTATGCCGCGAACTCTAATGTCTGCCATGTTTGCGGTGCGCGCCTAGTTCTTGAGAGAGTTCAAGGGGGCGGGCATGCGGCCACCGCGGTGCGCGAACACATATCCAGCGTTCTGGTTGATGGCCTGCACCGGGGCCCTGCCAAAGAGGCCGCCGAACTCGAGCGTCTCGCCCACCTTCTTGCCCACGGCGGGAATGACGCGCACGGCGGTCGTCTTGTTGTTGATGACGCCGATGGCCATCTCGTCGGCGATGAGGCCGGCGATGGTCTCCACGCTCGTGTCGCCGGGCACGGCGACCATGTCGATGCCCACCGAGCACACGCAGGTCATGGCCTCGAGCTTCTCAAGGCTGAGGGCGCCGCACTCGACGGCGTGAATCATGCCGGCATCCTCGGAAACGGGAATGAACGCGCCCGACAGGCCGCCGATGGAGGAGGTGGCCATGACGCCGCCCTTCTTCACCGAGTCGTTGAGCATGGCGAGCGCGGCCGTGGTGCCGGGGCCGCCGCAGGTGCCCACGCCGATGATCTCCAGGATGTCGGCAACCGAGTCGCCCACGGCAGGCGTGGGGGCAAGCGAGAGGTCGACGATGCCCATCTGCACGCCGAGCCTGCGCGAGGCCTCGCGCGCCATGAGCTCGCCGACGCGCGTGATCTTGAACGAGGTGGCCTTGATCTTCTCGGCGACGGTCTGCATGTCGGCCGTCTTGGGAAGCTGCTTGAGGGCGGCCGCCATGACGCCGGGGCCGGAAACGCCCACGTTAATGACCGCGTCGCCCTCGCCCGAGCCATGCACCGCGCCAGCCATGAAGGGCGAGTCCTCCACCATGTTGGAGAAGACGACAATCTTGGCGGCGCCGTAGCAATGGTCGTCCACCGTAGCCTCGGCGGCGTCCTTCACGGTCTGGGCCATCTTGAGCACGGCGTCCATGTTGATGCCGGCGCGCAGGCTCGCCACGTTGACCGAAGAGCACACGTGCTTGGTGGAGGCAAGCGCCTCGGGGATGGAGTCGATAAGGCGCATGTCGGCGTCGCCGATGCCCTTCTGCACCAGCGCGCTAAAACCACCCACGAAGTCGACGCCCACAGCCTCGGCCGCACGGTCCATAGCCTGGGCAAGCGGCGTGAGGTTCCTGGCACGGGTTGCCGCAGCAAGCTGGGCCATGGGGGTGACTGAGATGCGCTTGTTGACGATCGGGATGCCGTACTCGCGCTCGAGCTGGTTGGCCACGGGCACAAGACGCTCAGCGGCGTGCGTAAGGCGCTCGTAGACCTTGCGAGCCATAACGTCGATGTCCTCATCGGCGCAGCTCATGGTATTGATGCCCATGGTGATGGTGCGAACGTCAAGGTTCTGCGACGCGACCATGTTGAGGGTCTCGCCGATTTCCTGGATGCTGATACCGGGCACGGGTGCCTCCTCGCATACGGGGCGCTGATGCGCACTCTTAAACCGAATATTCTTTTCGTATTTTATGCAGGATATATTACAGATAGAATCTGCTTTGCGGGCAAGCGCCGTATTTGCACACCAACAGGCACAAACAAGCACGCGCAACCCCTACAATGCCAAGCAAAACGCATGCACCAGCACACGGGACACGCTGAAATGACGCCCCGCCACATACGCCAGCATACGAGGCACGCCGAAGTGACACCTCGCCGTATGCACCAACACGCGAGACGCTCATCCCGCCGGCGCATATGCACGCCAATTCTGCCCATCGGCCACCATGGCCGCACCGCACCCACCGCGACACGCATTTGGAGCCACATGCAAGAAGAAGCACTCGACGGCGCACACGTCATCCGCCCCGTCGCCCATATCAAGACGCCCTACCCCGTGAAGTTCGGCGTGCCGCGCCAGCCCGGGCTTGTCGACGCGCTGGAGGGCGTCGTGTACTTCGAGCCGGAATTCCGCGACGCCGACGCCGTGCGCGGCCTCGAGACGTTCGACTACGTCTGGCTCATCTGGGACTTCTCGCAGAACCATCGCGGCGGCAAGTGGACCCCCACCGTGCGCCCCCCTCGCCTGGGAGGCACGCGCCGCATGGGCGTGTTCGCCACGCGCTCGAGCTTCCGCCCCAACGACCTGGCCTTATCGTGCGTCAAGCTGGCACGCGTGGAGCTCGACGAGGAATATCCCGACGGTAGCCGGGGACCCGCGCTGCACGTGATCGGGGCCGACATGATGGACGGCTCGCCCATCTACGATATCAAGCCCTACCTGCCCTTTTCCGATTCCAAGCCCGAAGCCGGCCACGGCTGGGTCGAGGCCGACGAATGGCACGAGCTCGAGGTGGACTTCGCGCCCGAGCTGCTCGCCCAGCTGCCGGCCCACCTGCACAAGGGCGCCTTCCAGGTACTCGCCCAAGACCCCCGCCCCGCCCACGCCCGCGTGACCTCCCAAGGCCGCGACTTCTGGGTCACGCTTGAGAACTACGACATCCACTTCGAAGTGGCAGACACCCAGCTCCGCGTGACCCACATAGTAGAGCTGACCCCCGAGGAGATGCAGCGCCTTCGGGAAACCGGCACCATCCACTAGCCCGTCGCGCACGGGTCCCAAGATTCCCTCCGTGCTCAAACAGTCCTCGCTACGAGAAAGGGCCCTTGCAGGCCCTTTCTCTTGCTGCGGAACTGCGCCGGAGGAAATCCTGGGACCCCACGGGAGTTTATGGTGCCTTGAAAACCATCCAAGAGCGGGCTCTCGCCCGCAAACTTATTAGAGCCCCATATCCTTCTTGAGCCTGGCGAGCTCGTCGTCTACCGCTGCCGAATTGCCGGTGGCGGCGTACTGGGCGGCCAGGTCGGCGGCGCGGTCGGTGGTGCCGGCGGCGTTGAGCTCAGCCTCGGCGTTGGCCTGGTCGAGCATCTGGTCGGCCTTGACCTCCATGCGGGCAAATGCGGCCATGGCGCCCTCGGCCTTGTCGGAAGCGCTGGAGAACTGGTTGACCTTGGCCTGGGTCTTGGCAACGGCGGACTTTGCCTTGATGGCCTCGCGACGGCTGTTGAGCGTGCTGATGTCGTCGACGAGCTTGTCGTGCATCTGACGCATCTTCTGGGCGTTTGCCTGAGCGGCCTCATAGGTCACCTTGAGCGACTCGCCCTTGCTCGCGACCTCCTGCTTCTTGGCGAGGAACACGCGGGCGTCGCCCTCGTTGCCGGCGGCCAGGGCGCGACGGGCCAGGTCGTCGTACTTGGCGACCTCAACCTCGTTGGCCTTGACCTCGCGAGCGACGCGAGCCTCCTCGGCCATAACGGCGGCAGTTTCCTTCTTCACGTCGGCAAGGTTGTCGGTGAGCTCGCGCATGTACTGGTCGATCATCTTTGCCGGATCCTCGGCCTTATCGAGAAGGTCGTTGATGTTGGCCTTGATGATGTCGGTGAAACGGTCGAGAATGCCCATTGTTGCTCCCATCTTTAAAAGAAGGCACGTTGCCCGCGCCTTTGCGCGGGGGCACCCTCTAGTTTACCCAGCCTCATGACTGCCTATGAGGACTTCGACGATTTCTCCTCGTCGGTCTGATACTTCTTGGCCAGTTCCTCCACCTCGTCGGAACCGAACTTCTCGAGCGGGGTGTTGAGAATCTCCTGCGTGCGCTTGGCCTCGGCCTTCTTCTGCTCGTCGCGCTTCTTCACCACGATGATGACGGTGCCCGCGATGAGCGCCACCACTGCCACGCCGCCGAGCACCTTGGTGGTGGTGCGCGCCGTGGAGCCGGTGACCGTCATGATGCGGTCGGCCGCATCCGAGAAGGTCTTGGAGAAGATCTCTTCCTCGGAAAGCGAGAAGTCGCTGTAGTAGCGGTCGAGGTAGTCGGCCAGGATGGAGATCGCCTCGCTGTCCATGATGGTCTTTGCCTGCGAGCCCACGGCATAACCGCAGTTGTAGCCGCCCTCGCCGTCGTCGCAGAAGACGAGGATGAAGTGCGCGTCGTCGGTGAACAGCTCGCCGTAGAGCTTCTCGGCACGCGACTGCAGGTCGGACGTGGATGTCGTGGTGCCGTTGGGCAGGATGTAGACGTAGGGCTGCACGCCGGTCTTCTTGTAGAAGTGGCGCAGGCCGCTCTCCAGCTGCGAGGCGTTGTGGATCCAGTCGCCGTCGGCGTCGGTGTAGTACGCGGTCTCATTGACGGCAGAGGCGGGCAGGGCCTCGCGCTCCACCGTGGAGGCCGCCACGCTCGAGGAGTAGCTGCTGCCGGTGTCGTAGCTGTCCATGCAGGCAGAGAACACGGAAACGAGCAGGATGAGGGCGAAAACCGCGATGACGATGCCGCAACCGACGCCGCCGCATCCCGAATTGTCCGAACCGCCGCCCGACCCGCCGGAACCACCGGAGCCGGTGCCCCTGTTGTGAGAGTTGTTGTTTATAACCAAAAAGGACGGGAAGAACGAGGGCCCAAAGCTATGGTGCGGGCCTCCGCCAAAAGAGGAGCCGCCACTCGGAGACGAGCTCCTGCCGCCGCTGTGATGTCCGCCAGAAAAACCACCCGAGGACAAACCGCCCCCGGAGAATCCTCCGCTGGAGAAGCCGCCACCAGAAAAACCGCCGCCTCCCCCGCCGCCTGCCGACCTGCCCATGAGCATCTCCTTCGCTTTACGCGATGTGCCCCGTCGCAGCCTCAAGCGCGCTGTCTTCTCCGGGCACATCACTTCACCCTAACAACTGCCCTTAGTGTACATCACCTGCATGCTTGCTTGGTTCCGCAGGGCATGCCTGCCCTTGGTTCCGTGCCGCGGACGGCTCTTCATCTGCCGCGGGTGCCGTGTCCTGGCGACCGTCAACCTTCGAGGTCACGGCCGTCAGCGAGTCGGACATGTCTGCCGCCTTCTTCTTTACCCAGGGGCGCACGCGACGCAGCATCTCAAACGTCTCGCCGTACTGGGTGAACCTGAAGCGCGGGTCGCGCATGGACTTGCGCTCGTAGCCCGACCACGTGTCGCGCCATGCACCTCTCAGCTTGAGCTGAAGTTCCTCGCGCACGGCAGGGTCCGCAATCGACTTGATGTTTTCCATCAAGCCGTCTTTGAAGTCAACAAGCGTATCGAGGGCATCATGCGCACGCTCAGAAAGATCGGAAACAACGCCCTGAATGCCGCGCACCTTTTCGAGCATGCCCCGCATATGAATGAAGCTGGCCGTGAGGTCGACGGCGAACACGACCGACGCGGCCGTCGTCACCATCACGAGCACCTGCGCAGGCACGAGGTCGAACAGCCCCTCGAGGGCCGGCTGGGCGAAAAGGTTCACGCACAGCATAAGCGAGCTGAACAGAAGCAGCCCGGGCACGCAGATGCGGCCGTTGACGTTGAGCGGGATGTTGGAGTAGTCCCACCAGCGCGCATGGAACATGCGCTCCATCACCCAGGATGTCGAAAACTCAAGGACGCCTGCGGCAAAGAACCCCACCACGAACTGGACGAGCGGGTCGGTCAGGCGCGAGAGAAACAGCACCGCCAAAAGCGCGCCGACGCCGTAGATGGGACACACCGGGCCAAACGAGAACCCACGGTCAACGAAGCGATGGTGCTGGAAGAGCGAGATGACGACCTCGAAGAGCCACCCGGCAAACGAGTAGACGAAAAACGACGCCACCATCCGGGCGACCCAATACACCAGGGCGAAGTCGAAGCCCGCCATCTGCTCCATATCTACTGCACCCCTCCGCGCGCGAGACACTGCACAGGCAGGGCGGCCGGGTCGACACTTGTCACGCCCAGGTCGACATCGGGCATGTAGAGTGCGCAGAGGCGGCGCAGGGTGGGATAGGCCAGCTCCGAGCGCACGAACGTCTCGTGCGAGGCGCACACCTTGTCGGCGCAGGTCACAAACCAGCCCACGCTATACCGCGGGGGCGTGGGATTGATGGGAAACATGTGGCATCGAATCGCGTCGCGCTCTCGCCCGGTGAGGTCGGGATAGTCCTCAAGCGCGTTTGCCAGCGCACGCGCCGCATGCTGGGTGGCATGGCCGGCGCTGCTGTCGCCGCGCACGTGCCAGTCGTAGAGATAGTAGTCGTGCAGAAGCGCGGCACGGCGGATTTCAAGCAGGTGGTCGGTGCATCCAAAGAAGCGAGCCATGGTATCGGCCCGGGCGGCAACGGCAAGCGAGTGCAGCAGCGTCGAGGTGCTCCCATGTTGCACGAAGCCGGCCTCGAGACGCAGCCTGCCCGCATCGATGACTTCGTGCGCATAGGCAAAGAAGTCCTCGGCATGGCGTTCTATGCCAGAGGTTGGCATGGGAATCCTTTCGTCACGAGACATTTCAGCGCCTAGGCTACCCCACACGGGGCGGCATCACATCACACACAACAAAAAAGCGGTCCCGCAGCCAAATTGGTTGCAGGACCGCCTTGTCACACAAAACAATGCAGGAAAACTAGCAGACACCCTGGGCGAGCATGGCGTCGGCGACCTTCACGAAGCCGGCGATGTTGGCACCCATGACGAAATCGCCCTCATGGCCGTACTTGCGGGCGGCGTCGTCGCAGGTGTGGTAGATGCCGCGCATAATCTCCTCGAGCTTGGCGTCAACCTGCTCGAAGGTCCAAGACAGGCGCTCGGAGTTCTGCGACATCTCCAGGCCGGAGGTGGCCACGCCGCCGGCGTTGGCAGCCTTGCCGGGGAAGAAGGCCACGCCGTTTGCCTGGAAGTACTCGGTGGCGTCAAGCGTGGTGGGCATGTTGGCGCCCTCGCCCACGACCTTGCAGCCGTTGGCGACCAGGGCCTTGGCGTCAGCGAGGTGCAGGGTGTTCTCGCGGGCGCAGGGCAGCGCGATGTCGCAGGGAATCTGCCAGACCTCGCGGCCGTCGCCGGCATGGTACTCAGCGTTGGGGCGAGCCTCGACGTACAGGGCCAGGCTCACGCCGGCGTCATGGCCGGAACGCTTCTTGTTGTAGATGTCCTCGAGCACGGTGTAGTCGATGCCCTCGGCGTCGTAGACCCAACCCTTGGTGTCGGAGCAGGCAAGCGTCTTGCCGCCGAGCTGGGCAACCTTCTGGATGGCGTAGATGGCGACGTTGCCCGAGCCATGCACGACGACGTTCTTGCCCTCGAAGGAGTCGCCGTGGCACTTGAGGTACTCGTCAACGAAGTAGACCAGACCGTAGCCCGTGGCCTCGGTGCGGGCCAGGGAGCCGCCAAAGCTGAGACCCTTGCCGGTGAGCACGCCCGACCACTCGTTGCGGATACGCTTGTACTGGCCGAACATGTAGCCGATCTCGCGGCCGCCCACGCCCAGGTCGCCAGCGGGAACGTCGGTGTCGGGGCCGATGTGACGGGCGAGCTCAGTCATGAAGGACTGGCAGAAGTGCATGATCTCGTTGTTGGACTTGCCCTTGGGGTCGAAGTCAGAACCGCCCTTGCCGCCACCCATGGGAAGAGTGGTGAGGGCGTTCTTGAAAATCTGCTCGAAGCCCAGGAACTTCAGCATGCCCAGGTACACCGTGGGGTTGAAGCGCAAGCCGCCCTTGTAGGGACCGATGGCGGAGTTGAACTCAACGCGGAAACCGCGGTTGACCTGGATCTCGCCCTTGTCGTCGACCCACGGCACGCGGAACTGGATGACGCGCTCGGGCTCGACGATGCGCTCGAGGATCTTGTTCTGCTGATACTCGGGGTGTGCCTCGAAAACAGGCTCGAGCGAGGTGAGGACCTCAGTGACGGCCTGGATGAACTCGGGCTGGTTGGGGTCCTTGGCCTTGACCTGCTCGATGATGTCGCTTGCGTAGCTCATGTGCTCCTCCTTAAAGCGCCGTCGGTGTCCCGTGCTGTGGGGCGCGCGCGGTCGGTTGTTTCCAAATGGTCGAACGCCCCAAAACCACACGAAGCCGTTTTGAAACGCCTGTGAAAACCAGCGGTGCATAGGATGCCAAATTCCCTATTGGGAAACAGGCTCACAAGGCCGATTTAACAGTGAGGAAATAGTCTATTGACACTTCTCCATACCAGGCAGATAGGTTGTTGCAGCTTGATTTCTGATTGGATGGCGCTTTGTTAACTGCCTCATGGCACTCCATGTGGGCCCATCAGGAGAGGCCGAGCTCGCCCATCCACGCCCACCGGAAGAAGCCGAGCGCGCCCTTACATGCCCACTTGGGGAAGCTGGAGGCGACCACGCAGACCGCCGCATGCTCCCTTGCGCCACGAAAAAAGCCGCCGCCCGCGCGATGCGGACGACGGCTTGGGGAAACGCCTGGCAATGGTGGCTCGCGCCTTAGGCGACGGCCTTCTTCTTGCCGAAGATGGTCTTGCAGCCCTTGGCCGCCAGGATGATGGCGAGCACGACCAGGATGATGCCGAGGATGAACTGCATGAGCGTCGCTGCCGTGTTGGCCTCGGTGAGACCGCCGCCGAAGATGATGGCGGCCTTGGCCTGGATGGTCAAGCACAGGGAGGTCAGCGTGACGACGAGCATGAACAGCATGGGGATGTAGAACATCTTGTTGTTCTTGCCGATGTTGCCCAGGAAGGCGGCCACGGCGAGCAGGCCGAGCGCGGCGAGAAGCTGGTTGGCGGCGCCGAAGAGCGGCCAGATGAGCGTGTAGCCGTGCAGGCCCAGAAGCACGCCGGCAAAGACCGTGACGACAGTGCCGACCCAGGGGTTCACGAGGATCTTCTTGAAGCCGGTGACGTCGTCGGCAGTCTTGCCCACGGGGATGAAGAACTCCTGGAACATGTAGCGGGCAAGACGGGTGGCGGTGTCGAGAGAGGTGAGGCAGAACACCGAGACGGCCAGGATGAGCAGCGAGTACGTGATGGACTCGGCACCCGCGCCAAAGACGCAGGCCAGCATCTTGGACAGGCCGCCGGCGAAGACCGCCGTGGGGGAAGCGTAGGTGCCGTCCATGTAGCCGTTGAACACGAAGGCGACGGCGCACAGGGAGATGACGGCCACGAGGCACTCGAGGAGCATGCCGCCGTAGGCAATCGGCTTGGCCTGGGTCTCACGGTCGAGCTGCTTGGAGGTGGTGCCGGAGGCAACCAGCGAGTGGAAGCCGGAGATGGCGCCGCAGGCGATGGTGATGAACAGGGCCGGGAACAGGAAGCCGGAAGTGGCGACCTTGCTGGCCCCCTTCACCGAGGCGTCGACGTTGAAGGCGGTGAACGCCGGGATGGAGGCGGAGTCGCCCAGGTTGCCCGTGATGCCGGCGCCGATGACGCCCACGAGGGCCAGGGCGATCATGCCGTAGAGCAGATAGCTCGACAGATAGTCGCGGGGCTGGAGCAGGATCCAAACCGGGGCGACCGAGGCGACGAGGATGTAGGCGCCCACGAGCCACATCCACGTGGTGGCGTCGAGCTGGATGAACGGCATGTTGTAGCCCAGAACGACGATGACCACGATGAGGGCGATGGCACCCACGATGCTCACGGGGCCGGGCAGGTTGCGACCGCGGGTGAGAGCGCCCCAAACAATGGCGAAGATGATGAAGAGCACCGAGATCATGGCCGTGCGGGCGTTGGCCAGGTTCGTGGAGCCCTCGGACATGTCGATCACGCCGTTGGCGTCGGCCGTCACGGCGAAGGTGGAGGCCACGATGGAGGCAAAGGCGGCCACGACGAGGATCAGCGTGAGGTATGCGAAGACGATAAAGAGCTTCTTGGCGCCGTCATCGATGTTGGCGGCCACGACCTGGGCCATCGTCTGGCCCTTGTGGCGAAGCGAGGCAAACAGCGCACCGAAGTCGTGCATGGCACCGAAGAAGATGCCGCCGATGAGAATCCACAAAAGCACGGGGACCCAGCCGAAGATGGCGGCCTGGATGGGGCCGTTGACGGGGCCGGCGCCGGCAATGGACGAGAAGTGGTGGCCGAGCACCACGTAGGGCTTGGCGGGCACGTAGTCGGTGCCGTCCTCAAGAGCATGCGCAGGGGTGACGTTGCTGTCATCGAGACCCCACTGCTTCGCGAGCCATCCGCCGTAGGCGACATAGCCCACGACGAGGACGACGATCGCAACGAGAAGAACGAGTGTGGCGTTCATTCTCTTCAGTCCTCCTTCTTTTCCCGTGCCGCAGGCGCCAGGTTTGCCTCAAGGTTCTTCTTGAGGGTTTTACCTGCGGCGTTTGTCATCACGCGTCCGAACTCGCCTTCCCCCAGGTCCACCACGGCGACCCGCAGGTCGCTCCAGCCCCAGATGCCCCATTTGTAGTTCTTGCGGAAGCGCGTGCGACGCACGACCTTCGCGACCTCGGGGGCAACCGAGTCTGCGATGAGCACCAGGGAGAGGTTGGAGAACATGTGGTCGGGATGCGGATGCACCATCTCGGGGAGCGCCTTTTGCTTCATGAAGGAGACCATCTCCTCGAATGCGCCTTCTTCGAGAAACCCGACGGTGTCGAAGAAGACGTATTCGTTGCTGGCAACTTCCCAGAGCTTGGCCCTCTTGGTGAGCACATAGCGCTCACCCTGCTCGTGGTACTCCGCAACCCCGGGGAAGACGCGACCGGCGACCGTGCGATCGCGCTCCACGTCGAACCACACTTCATGGGCAGCCAAAAGACGCTTAAGCATGGTCCTGGCGCGCTCGGATACATCCTGGCGCATAATGAGCGTCTGCGCCTGCGCGGTCGGGTCGTGCCCTATCGTCTGGTCGTCCATGGTTCCTTTTCCTCAAGGCGAAATCGAACGCGCAGATGGTAAACCCGCGATTTGTGTTTCAACACGGCGATGTGGAGATTTCCCTATCGTTTCGGTTCGACGGCATAAACTCAAACTTGAATGGAAACCATGGTTTGAATAAGTGGGATTAATTATTCAAGGAAGGCCCGTTAACGGTTTTCGCGTTCAAATCCCGCGCTTCCCCCTATTTAATATAGCTGTTAAGTTTGTTGCGGGCCGACGCGTGCGGTCGGCGAGCCGTCGCATGGGCTACCATGTAGCGTTGCATGTTTGGCTATTCTTACCGACACTCCCCCTGGAGGTATACATGACCCGCACCAACTCTCTCAAGAACATCGTCGTGCTTGCCGGTGCCGCCCTTCTGGCCGCCGGTGCCCTCCTGCTCACCGGTTGCGGCGAGCAGGAGCAGCAGGGCACCACGGTGCAGAGCGCCACGCCCGCTGCCTCGCAGCCCGCTTCCACGGACAACGACGAGCAAGATAATTGCTACGGCGACGACCTTCCCGTCATCAACAACAACTAAAGTTGGTTGCGGAACCTCACGCGCCGCGTTCCACGGAACCTCATGTACTCCAGTACACATCGGCTCCGTGCGCCTTGCGCGTGAGAACCCGCGTTTTAGCGGGATGCGGAACCTGATGCGCTGCGTTCCGCAGGATCCAGAGTACTCCAGTACACGTCGGCCCTGCACGCCTTGCGCATCAGAACCCGCTTTTAGTGGGAGGCGGAACCTGGCCTGCTGCGTTTTGGTGGGAGGCGGAACCTTGTCCGCTGGTTGATTTTTGGTACTGAATGCTGAGTAGGGAGACTTGACTGTGATCGCTAGCGCCTTTGTCAAAGCCGTAGACGCCCAGGCCGACCTCGTGCCGAACCGCGTCGCCTTCGTCAACAGCGACGGCGAGCGCATCACGTTCTCGCAGCTGCGCCGCGCCTCCGATGCCCTCGCCTGCTGGATTGCCGGCCACCCCGACATTCCCGCAAAGGCCCCGCTTGTGGTGTACGGCCACAAGTCGCCCCTCATGCTCGTGAGCTTCCTGGCTTGCGTGAAGTCGGGCCATGCCTATGCGCCCGTCGACACGGTCTATCCCGCTGAGCGCGTGGCAAACATCGCCTCTCAGGTCGCACCCACTGCCGTGCTCGACACCATTGGCACCTTCACCCAGGCAGACGCCCCCGAGATGGGCGCTCCTTGCATCGGCCCCGAGGAGCTCGCGGCCGCATGCGCCCAGCCTTTCAGCGCCGAGCAGGCTGCCTCCCTGGAGGGCCTGGGCGCCGAAGACACCTACTACATCCTCTTCACCTCGGGTAGCACCGGCACGCCCAAGGGCGTCGAGGTCACCACTGAGTGCGTCGACGGTTTCTATGACTGGATGACGAGCGACTACGCCTTTGACGAGCCTCTCTCGGAAGGTCAGGACCCCGACTTCGGCGGCCGCGTGTGGTTCAACCGCACCCCCTTCTCCTTCGACGTGAGCATCACCGACATGTGCTGCGGCCTTACCCGCGGCGACACGTGCTTCGCCAATGAGGCAGCCGCCGACGCAAGCCTGGCCGCCACGTTCGAGGCGCTTGGCCGTTCGGGCGCCACGGACTGGGTCTCCACGCCCTCCTTCGTTGAGCAGTGCCTGGCCGACCCTTCCTTCGGCGACGCCCTCATGCCGCGCCTGCGCCGCATGCTCCTAGCCGGCGAGACGCTGCGCCCCGAGACCGTGCGCGCCGTGCGCGAGCGCTTCAACGGTCGTGTCGAGGTCTACAACGGCTACGGCCCCACCGAGTCCACCGACCTGGTGACGCTGTGCCGCATCACCGATGAGATGCTGAGCGCCGACAAGGCCCTGCCCATCGGCTTCTCCAAGCCCGGCACCGACCTCTATGTGGTGGACCCCGCCACGCTCGAGCAGGTGCCCGACGGCACTCCCGGCGAGATGTACATCGTGGGCAACACCGTGGCCCGCGGCTACTGGAAGCGCCCCGACATCACCGAGGCCGCCTTCCACTCCTGCCCTGAGGTGCTGGCGCAAGGCCGCAAGTCGTACCGCACGGGCGACGAGGTCACCCGCGACCCCTCCGGCATCATCTACTACCACGGCAGGCTCGACCTGCAGGTGAAGCTCCACGGCTACCGCATCGAGCTGGGCGACATCGAGTCGTGCCTCGTTGCTGTGCCCGAGGTGCGCATGGCATGCGTGCTGCCCGTGCGCAAGGGCGGCTCCATCGCCCACCTCACGGCCATCGTCGTGCCCTCCGACCTGGAGGCCCCGCGCGGCTTCGCTCTCACCAAGAAGATCAAGGCCCAGCTCAAGCAGGCCCTCCCCACCTACATGGTGCCGAGCTCCTTTAAGTACATCGACTCCATGCCGCTGAACTCCAACGGCAAGGCCGACCGCAAGGCGCTCGCCGCCATGTTCGAGCTGTAGGACGGGCCGGTAGGCATGAGCTTCTACCTCGACCCAGCGTTTTTCATACTGCTCATCCCCATCGTGGCCGTGGCCATTGTGCTCGGTGTGCGGGAGAAGCCCATCGCCCCCTGGGGCTGCGTGGCGTCGCTTGCGATGCTTGCCCTGCTCTACAGCAAGGCGCTGCCGTCGCTTGTTTTCTTCGTCTGCTACCTGATGGGCTCCATCGCACTTGCCCGGTGGGTGTGCAAGTTGTTCAACCCCGGCGAAGGCCGTGAGGTCTCGCCTCGCGCGGTGGCGCTGTACCGCGTGGCCCTGGCCGTGCAAATCGCACCTTTGGCCATCTACAAGGTGGGCGTGGTGTTCGAGCCCAACTTCCTGGGCTTTCTGGGCATCTCCTATATCACCTTCAAGGCCGTGCAGATGCTCATCGAGATTCGCGACGGGCTCATCTGCGAGGTAAAGACCTGGCACTACCTGTACTTCCTGTCGTTCTTCCCCACGTTCACCTCCGGCCCCATCCTTCGCAGCCGCCCCTTCGAGGAGAACATGGCCAACACGCTCAGCCGTGATGCCTACCTGGAGCTTTTGCTGCGCGGCGCCGGCTGGTTCGCTGTGGGCGCACTCTATAAGTTCGTCATCGCCCCGCTCGCACAGTGGCTCATGTGGTTCGGACCGGCCGCCATCGGCACCTCCACGGGCGGCGCCTTCGCGGCAACCCAGCTTGTGTACGCCTTTGCCTACGGCCTGTACCTCTTCTTCGATTTCGCCGGTTACTCGCACATGGCGATGGGCGTGGGCTACGCGCTGGGTGTGGACGTGCCGCGCAACTTCCGCGCGCCCTTCTGCGCCACCGACATCAAGGACTTCTGGAACCGCTGGCACATCAGCCTCTCCAGCTGGCTGCGCGACTTCGTGTTCATGCGCTTCACGCAGTTCGCCCTCAAGCGCAAGCTCTTCTCCTCCACGCTCACCTGCGCCTGCGTTGCCTTCATGATCAACTTCGTCCTCATGGGCATGTGGCACGGCCTCACGGTGGACTACCTGGTATACGGCGTGTACCACGGCGTGCTTCTGGCTGGCTGCGAGGCCTTCCAGAAGAAGAGCAAGTTCTACAAGAAGCATCGCAAGGAGGGATGGTTCCACATCGTCTCGTGGGCCGTCACCATGGTTTGCGTGTTCTTCGGCTTTGCCCTTTTCAGCGGTCAGGCATTGCACCCGATCAGTGCATAACAACGAAAGGAACCCAACATGAGCGCACCTGAGAACCTCTTCGACCAGATCTGCGACCTCGTGGCCGACATCACCGGCGAGGACGACATCCGCGACGAGCCCGACATCGACCTCTTCGAGGAAGACGTGCTCGACTCCCTCACCGCCATCGAGCTGCTCGTGGCCCTCGAGTCCAACTTCGGCGTGTCCATCGCCCCCACCGAGCTTGAGCGTGAGGAAATGAACACCCTGAACAAGATTGTCGCCCGCACCAGCGAGCGCATGTAAGACCAAGCTGGCCCCGCAACATTCGAAAGGCACGACGTGGCACGCGCGAAGAAGCCAACTCCCATGAACCCCCGCCAGGTGCGCCTGCGCCTGGCCGCAGCCTGCGCCGGCGTGGCCCTGGCAGGCGTTGGCGCCGCATGCGTCTTCGCCGCCTGGCCCGCACAGGGCGACTCCGACGCGGACGCCAACTACGGCTACGTGTACTCGGGAGCCAAGTCCTCCAGCGTCGACTTCATGCGCGCCAGCATGACCGACCGTTCGCTTGTGGTTTTTGGCTCCTCGGAGTTCTCCACGCCGGCAAGCATCGTGCCCCAGGTGGCCTCGCAGGTCTTTGGAACCACGAACTACGGCCTGGACCTCATGCTCGTGGGCGAGGCGTACGACCAGAGCCTCTGGCAGACCATCGCCCTGGGCGCCCTTGCCCAAAAAGAGGGCCTGCCTCGCCAGAAATGTGTCCTCATCGTGAGCCCCGGCTGGTTCGTTGATGGCGGCGAAGACGCATCGACCTTCCAGACGCGCTTCTCCTATTCGCTTTACCAGGCTTTTTGTGACAACGACGCCATCAGCGACGAGACCAAGGCCTATGTGCGCCAGCGTCTGGGCGAGCTGGGCATCGACGAGACCAAGCTCGACTCCGCCTCGGGGTCGCTGCCGCAGGACGGCCTCAACCGCATCGTCTTCTCCGCCTTCGACGACCTGTCGCTGCGCCGCGACCTGCAGGACGTGCGTGCCCGCGGCATCGAGCGCGTCGACGACCAGGCCGAGCAGACGCCTGATTGGGACGCCATGCGCGCCGAGGCGCTTGAATACGCCAAAACCCGCTCGACCAACAACGACTGGGGCGTGGAGGACAGCTTCTATTCCAAGTCGCTTGCCCCCGTGCTTGACGCAGCGGCAGGCTCCCGTGCCAACGAGACGTACACGGATACCCCCGAATACGACGACCTCGCGGCGTTCCTCCAGGTAGCAAACGAATGCGGCGTCGATGTCATGGTCGTCATCTGCCCTGAGATGGGCCCGTATTACGACCTGCTCGGCATCGACGCGCAGACGCGCGAGAACTGCTACAGCCACGTGCGCCAAATCTGCGAGGATGCGGGCGCCCAGGTGTGCGACTTCTCCGACCGCGAGTATGAAACGTACTGGCTCTACGACATCGTCCACTTTGGCTGGACCGGCTGGGTCGACCTCAACCAGGCCATCTACGAGTTTGCAAACGGGGAGGGCGAGTAACGTGGCAGAGCAATCCGGCAAGCATTTTGAAAAGAAGGAGCCCAAGCAGCCCCTCACCATGGCAAAGATCAAGGAGACGGGGCGCGCATGGTTCTCTGAGCACAACGGAATCGCCTGCATTGCGGTGGCGCTCGCCGTCTGCGCCATCGTGCTCGGCATCTTCCTCTTCTCGGCCTTCTCGGACTTCGGCGGCAGCGCCGACTTCATCTACAACCAGTTCTAGGATGTGACCCGCCCTCATGGCAGACGAGCGTTACCGCAGCGATAACCCCAACCGCCACGCCTCCCCTACGCAGGGCGGGCGCACCTCCTCGCGCGACTACAGCCAGTCGTATGGCACCGGATACGGCCGCACCGAAAGCGGCCAACCTCGCGCGCAGCGCTATTCCAGCCCCGATGCACAGGACTGCTATCCGTCTGGCCGCCCCAAGACGCAGCGCCAGTACGCCGATGACGGTCGCCCGGGGTATGCCGAGGGCGGTTACAGCGCGCGTGCCACGAGCCATGAGTATGGCACGGATCGAGCTAGCTCGAGCGCGCGTTATGCCCAGCAGCCCTCATACGCACAGCAGGTTGGATACGACCAGGGTGGATATGGCCAGAGCGAGGCTTCTTGGCGCGGCGGGTATGCCCAGGATGGCTACACCGCCCGTCATGACGGCTACGAGCAGAGCGACTACCGTGCGGCACATGCCGCAGGCAACCGTTTCAGCCAGCCCCAGCGTGAGGATGGCCGATATGCGCAAGACGCTCACAGCACCGCCCAAGCTCGCCCCAACCAGGCACACACCGCATCCCACGCAGCCCATAGTGCAGCGGCCGCGGCCCCCGCACTGCCCGAGCCGCTCGCACGCGTGGTCGAGCTCATGCAGTCAAACCCCATCTACCCGGTGGCGGCCGTAGGTGCCGTCGCCTTGCTCGTCGTCATTGCCCTCGTGGGCAGCTGCGTGGCCGGCAACGCCAATCAGGGCTACGTACAGGCAGAAAGCTCGCAGGACAGCGCTCCTGCCGCTTCCTCAACGACTGATACCACGGCCGCAGGCACAAGCGCCAGCGCGACGCCGAGCGCCACCCCCGCTGCCAGCACGAGCACCGATGCCGGCGCGACCGATGCGACGCCTGACGCGCAGCAGGCTGCAACCGACCCGCACGACCAGACTCCCCACGACGTGGATGACGTCTCGACCATCGCCCAGGGAGACGTGTGGAGTTACTCGACCACGTCTTTCAACAAGGACGCAGCCTACAACTCGGGCGGCGTCGAGGACCCCTGGTCTCCCACTGGCTACTTCACCACAGGCGACGCCGAACTCGACCAGCTGGTGAAGAACTACTGCGACAGCCAAGCGCAAGACGGCCTGGATGCCGGCGACAATGCCTACTACACCTACCTGCACATCTCGTGGATCGACTACGTCGAGAACGACCAGAACCAGCGTCCTTGGGACGTTGAGGGCGACTGGCGCATTACCTACGCCAAGCAGTGCTTCACCAACATGACGGCCAACTGCTACGAGTTCGCGGCGGCCATCCAGTACATCATGCGCTACTACGGCTACGCCGACGCCATCGCCGAGCCCTGCCTGGTGCTGCGTCAGAGCGGCAACTGGGGCGACCACGGCCTCGTGTTCCTCACGAGCCTCGACGGCAGGCAATGCCTCATCGACGCATCGCTGTCGTCCAACGGCTGGCTGCTGCCGGCGACGTCACTCTCCTACACCCTCGATACCGGCTACCGCGCCAGCTAGAGTGTGTCGCAGAACCTGATGCGCTGCGTTCCGCAGGACCTAGAGTACTCCAGTACACGTCGGCCCTGCGCGCCTTGCGCATCAGAACCTGCTTTTAGTGGGGCGGAACCTCCCGGCGCCTTGCGGACGAGAACCCGCGTTTGTGAGGGCAGAACCTCACGCGCCGCGTTCTCGGGAGGCTCACGCGCGGTGCGCACCTGTGGTGTACATCTAGTAGGCCAAGGGCCCGCGCCGCGCGCATCGCACCCGTGCGCCTTGCGCATCAGAACCTGCGTTTGTGAGGGCAGAACCTCGTCCGTGGCGCTCTTGTATGACCGACGGTCGGGGTTTGTGGTCAGGTGGCGGGTTCTCTTGGCGAAATGTGCAACGGGCGTGTACAATTCCCCTATGGATGCTTTGACGAATCAGCCGATCGGCCTGTGCAAGAATGCCGCCGAGCTCGGCCAACCCATGAACGATGTGGTCGTGCTCCTCGCTTGCAACGAGAAGTTCGTGCCGTACATGTCGGTCACGCTGCAGTCGATACTTGAGAATTCCGACCCGCAGCGTGAGTACGACATCATTGTGCTCACAAGCGACATCTCCCCCGCAAACATGGAGCTCCTGCATTGGCAGGCATCATGCAAGCCCAACGTACGCGTGGGCTTCCTTGATGCCATGGCCGCTGCAGGAAACGCCACGCTCCCCTGCCATGGCCACTTTGCCTGCGAGACGTATTACCGCCTGCTCGCCCCCGAGCTTCTACCCGGCGTGGACAAGGCGGCCTACATCGACTGCGACCTCGTGGTGCTCGACGACATCGCCAGGCTCTACGACGTGGACCTCGAAGGCTATCTCCTTGCTGCCACACTCGATGCCGACACCGCTGGCATGGCAGGCGGCTACGACGAGGCCATTTACGACTATCTCAAGAACGACGTAGGCCTCGAGGACCCATATACCTACTTCCAGGCAGGAGTGCTCGTACTCAACCTGGCGGAGTTCCGCCGCAGCGCCCCCACGGGCAAATGCATCGCCCTGGCCACCGTGCGCCATTGGCAGTGGCTCGACCAGGACGTACTCAACTACCTTGCAAGCGGCGACTTCGTACGGCTCGACATGGCATGGAACACCCTGTTCGACTGGCAGGGACTGCGCTGCGGCCACATCATTCCCTGCGCACCCCCAGAGATGCGCGGCGCATACGCACAGGCCCGTCGTGCACCAAAGATCGTGCATTACGCAGGCCCCGACAACCGCCCCTGGCTCTATCCCAACGTGGACTTCGCCGAGGCCTGGTGGCAATACGCACGCCGCTGCCCTTATCGCAAGCGGCTTGCGCAGATGCTCAAAGACTCCTATCACAACCTGGCAGACCTGCGTCACCGCCTCGTTGTCTTCTTTGCGTTCAAGGTCGGCATGCCCCTTGTCAACGCTGTGTTCCCGCCTAACACAAAGCGCAGGCGCTGGGCGATTCGCACCTTTAGGAACCTCGACGGAGGTAAGCTGCTCTAAAGTAAAGCGCGCAACCGCCCTCATGCACGACAGAACCACAACCACAACCAAGAGACCTCGTCAGACTTCAGGCTGGCGAGGTCTCTTTCTAGCCCCTAAACAGGGACGGGCCCCAGCCGTGAGGCCAGGGCCCAAGGAGAGGAAGGCAATGGGACGGGAGCCCACATGGGGATGCGGGCTCCCAAGGAGAGGGAGGCTAACCAGGTCGCCTGCTGCAATCTCCCTGGGACGCCTCCCGGCTGGGAAAGCCGGGAGGCAAGGAGAGGGAGGCAATGGGACGGGAGCCCGCATGGGGATGCGGGCTCCCAAGGAGAGGGAGGCACACTCGGTACGCATGGTCAGAATCTCTTTTGGGACGGCCCTGCGACCGGGGAGGGTCGCAGGGCCAAGGAGAGGGAGGCTGACCAGGTCGCTTGCTGCAATCTCTCTGGGACGCCTCCCGGCTGGGAAGGCCGGGAGGCAAGGAGAGGGAGGCGAAGCGAGTGTCTTGGGAGCGCTTTGCTTGCTCCTTTCGACGCTGCAAACAATATACCACGGTTAACTTCTAGTCAATACAGAGCCGCGTTTTTCTTCACCAAGGTAAACTCTTCATTCTCTCTCCACAATCCTACTTTATTAGTAGGATTATCGCCCAAAAAGAAGGCACCCGGATTTTCCCGACTGCCTCCCAGATTACAACTGGCGACTCTTTATTTTGCAGGGCCTACCAGGCGCTACTGCACGTAGCGCGTGATGTTCTCCGCATTGAGGGCAAACTCGTAGGAATTGAAGTCCCTGCGCGCCGTCCAGCCAATGCCCTTCCAGAACTTGTTACCCACCTCGTTGTCGTCAAAGGCCACGAGCGTCGCCTTGCTGATGTGTTCATCGGCCAAGGCCTGCAAGCAGAAGCGCACCATCTGCTTGCCCAAACCATGCTTGCGGCACTCAGGGGCAACGCACACGTGGTAGAAGCTCCCCTGCCTGCCGTCATGGCCGCACAGGATGGACCCCACGATGCGCCCATCGAGCTCAGCCACGCAGCTCGTCTGGGGATTGCGCTTCAAGAACCGCTCGACATAGGCGCGCGAATCGTCAAGCGAGCGCAGAGCAAAGCCATGAATGTGCTCCCACAGGGCGTGGACCTGGTCATAGTCATCAGCGCGCATCACGCGCACAATGGGCTTGCCTGCAAGGTCGGCCTCGGACATCAGCCGCTCCCCTCTCCTCGGACAAAAGCAGGCGTTAGACGAACGCCAGCACCACCAGGCTCGCAAGGTAGACAACGGCGATGGCGATTGCCACCCAGTCACCCTTGCGGATCTCAAGCACATGGTAGTGCGTGCGGCCCTCGCCGCCCACGTAGCAGCGAGCCTCCATGGCACTTGCAAGTTCCTCGGCATGGCGCAGGGCACTTGCAAAGAGCGGCACCAGGATGGGAACGAAGAAGCGGACGCGATCAATAAGACGGCCCTCGTCGAAGCGGGCGCCGCGCGAAGCCTGCGCCGCCATGATGTGCTGGACCTCGTCGAAAAGCGTGGGCATGAAGCGGATGGCGATGGTGTACATCATGGCAAGCTCGTGGACGGGCAGACCGAAGCGCGCGAGGGGCGCAAGCAGGCGCTCGGCACCGTCGGTAATCGAGATGGGCGAAGTCACCAGCGAGAAGATGGTACCGGCCATCATGAGCGCAAACACGCGAAACGCCATGTAGACGCTCTGGACGAGCGCGTGGTCGGTGATGGAGAAGCCCAGGAAGTGCGCCATCACGTTGCCCTCGCGCACAAGGAGGATGTTGACGAGCGCCGTGAAGATGACGAAGAACCACAGCGGCTTGATTGCCTTGCCAATAATCCGCAAAGGAACGCGGGACAAGGCCGTCGCGAGCACGAGCATCACGGCGACGGGAATGAGGCCCCAGGGCGCCGGCGCCAAGAACACGCTCACCATGAAGACGACCATGATGGCCATCTTCACGCGCGGGTCGAGCGCATGCAGGGGCGACTTGACGTTATAGAACGAGCCAACGGTGATAGACGAGCTCATTAGCGCTCACCGCCCTTCATGTCGCAGGCAGGCGGCTCGGCCGGCTTGCCACCCAGGCGAGTCGCGATGGCATCGGCGAGAGCGTCGAGCGTGAGGGGCTCACATCCCAGGTCGAGGCCGCGCTTGCCCAGGTCGTTGGCCACACGCGCCGGCAGGGGCACGTCGAGGCCCACGCGATGAAGCAGGTCTGAATGGGAGAAGACCATCTCAGGCGCCCCCTCGTCGACGATGCGACCATGGTCGAGCACGACGATGCGCTGGGCCGCCTCGGCGACGTCTTCCATGGAGTGCGAGACCATGACGATCGTGGTGCCGCTCTTGTGCAGGGAGCGCACGATGTCGAACACCTCGCGGCGGCCGCGGGGGTCCAGGCCCACCATGGGCTCGTCGAGCACGAGCACCTTGGGGTGCATGGCGATGATGCCAGCAAGCGCCACGCGGCGCTTCTGACCGCCCGACAGGTCGAAGGGCGACTTCTCCGCCACGGCGTCGTAGTCGAGGCCCACAAGCGCGATGGCCCCGCGCACGGCCTCGTCCACCTCGGCCTCGTTCATGCCCAGGTTGCGCGGACCAAAGCCCACGTCCTCACGCACGGTCTCGGCAAAGAGCTGGTACTCGGGGTACTGGGCGACGAAGCCCACCAGGCGGCGCACCTCACGGCGAGCCTTGCGGTCGGCCGTGGAGAGGCCGTCCATCGTCACGGTGCCCGATGAGGGCAGCTTGGTGGCGTTGCAGTGCTCCGCCAGCGTGGACTTGCCCGAACCCGTGTGTCCGATGAAGGCGACGAACTCGCCGTCGTTCACGGTAAGCGACACGTCGTCGAGGGCGGGACCCACGACCTCGGTGTCATAGTGATAGGTCACGTGGTCAAAAACAAGCGGCATGACTACTCGCCTTTCTCTGCATCAATCCCAGCGAGCTTGCAAATCTGCTCCTCAAGCTCGGGAAGGCGGGCAGTGTCGGTCACATCGATTCCGCGAGCACGCAGGGCATGCGCCAACTTCATAGCAAAGGGCTGCTCAAGGCCAAGGCTGCGGAGAAGGTCGCCGTGGGCGAAGACCTCGTCGGGCGTGCCGGAAAGCACGATGTTGCCCTTGTCCATCACGTGCACCACGTCGGCATCGAGGGCGTCTTCCATGAAGTGCGTGATGTGCACGATCGTCATGCCGCGCTCGTTGAGGTTGCGCATGACGCGGCGCACGCCACGGCGACCGCGCGGGTCGAGCATGGCGCACGGTTCGTCGAACACGAGCACGTCGGGGTTCATGGCGAGCATGCCGGCAATGGAGACGCGCTGCTTCTGGCCACCGGAAAGCTCGGTGGGGTCGGCCTGGGCGTACTCGGTCATGGCAACGGCCTCGAGCGCCTCGTCAACACGACGCACGATCTCGGACTGGGCGATGCCAAGGTTCTCCGGGCCGAAGGCGACGTCGTCAGCCACGATGCTCGTGACCATCTGGTTGTCCGGATTTTGGAAGACCATGCCCACATGGCGGCGAATCTCGATCTGCTCGTCGGGATCGGCGCTGGACAGGCCGCATGCGCTCACGGAGCCTTCGTCAGGAACGATGAGCGCGTTCATCGTGCGTGCAAGCGTCGACTTGCCCGAGCCGTTGTGGCCGAGAATGACGACGTAGGACCCCTCTTCAATCTGCAGGTTCACACCATGCAGCACCTCGTGCTCGCCGTCGTAGGCAAACCTCGCGTCGGCAATGTCTATCTGAGCCGGCATTCATACCCCTTTGTCTTGCGGAAAACTTGGTTGCGCCGCGGCGACCCCCACACGTTGAGTCCCGCGGATACCAAAACTGACGCAATGTCAAAACTCGCGTACACCCGCGAAGGGAGGCCGCCGGAAACATTGCCCGGCGACCTCCCTTCGAATTCGATCGTTCTACCCTATGCAGGGATTTCTACACTATGCGTGGGCGCGGCTGTCGCGCATCTTCACAAGGTTGGAAACCGGCTTGTAGAGAAGGCCAGTGACAACGCCGTTGATGACGCACTTGATGATGTTGAAGGGAAGCAGGATCGGCACCACCATGCTCGCGACCGCCTCAACGGTAACGCCGGGCGTGTAGATGGGGGTGATGACGAAGTTCATGGCGATGGCAAGGGCAGTGAAGACCACGGAGCCCACGACGATGGCCACGATGGCACCCTTGAGGTTGTGGAACTTCTTGTAGATGCAGCCCACGACGAGCACGGCGCCGATCATGGCGACAAAGGTGAGCAGCGAACCCAGCGGGCTCATGATGAGCTTGGGAATCCAGCTCACGAGCTGCACCATGATGCCGGCGGCAGGACCGTACATGAGGGCGACGGTGAGCGTGACGATGCCGCTCGGGTCATACTGCAGGTAAGGCGCAGGCGGGAAAATCGGGATCTGGATGAACGACAGAGCCATGCCCAGTGCGCTGAAGATGGCGAGCGTCACGAGCTCGCGCACACTCCAGTGGCTGCGCTTGGCCTTGGCGGTCCCGGAATTCTTGGTGCTTGCGTTAGATGCGGCCATGGTACACCAGCCTTTCTACCCGCCTTGGGCGGGCGCGAAGGCGCGGGCTGCGCTTTTTGCCGGAAGCCCCCCTGGCCCCCTACAAACAAAAAGACCCGCGCACGGCTGCAGCGGGTCTCTGGTAGCGATATGTGGCGCGACCAGGTGTTACTATCATCCGGACTATACCGTCGGCCCTGGAATCTCACCAGGTCGGCCAGCTATTGCCGGCTCGCGGGCTCGGGTCGGCCAGACCCATACCGCCGGTGGGGAATCTCACCCCGCCCCGTAACAGATACGCAACGGGTAAGGTAACGCACGTGTAAAGAAATTGCAAGGGGTTAAATTCACACGCGCTCGACGGGTTTCGCGCCCCGCAGGGATACAGTGGAGAATTGTGACTGCAGCAAGGCAAAGGGGAAACGCGTGACAGACAAGCAAAACACGACGGGAATGTCTGAAACGAACCGTGGTCTCAAGGGCCACCTGCGCTGGCCTTGGATCGCCGCGTTTTGCCTCATGGTGTGCTTCATCTGGGGAAACTCGTTGGAGCCCGCCAGCACCTCAGGCGCCCTCAGTGGAGGCGTGCTCGAGTTCCTGCAGGGCTGCCTGGCCGGCGTGGGGCTGCCCTATGAGTGGCTGACCGACCACATCGTGCGCAAGTGCGCCCATTTCAGCGAGTACCTCGTGCTGGGACTCATCGGCATGCAGGCATTCACGCCCCACCGCTCGCCTCGTTGCACGGGTGCCATCGTGCTGTGCGCAGCGCTGCTCGTGGGCGTGCCAAGCTGCGACGAGACCATCCAGCTCTTCGTTGACGGGCGCTCGGGGCAGGTGAGCGACGTCGCTCTCGACTGTTGCGGCGCCGCCACCGGAGTCGCGCTCACCCTGCTCGTCCACACCCTGACCGCCCGCCACAAAGCCAAAAACAACCCAGCATAAGCCACAAAAAAGCCGCCCGAGCACCAGCCCGGACGGCTTTTTTCACACGCAAGCAAACCCTCAGCGCATCAGGCTCCGCAACCCACTAAAACGCGGGTTCTCGTCCGCAAGGCGCCGGGAGGCGACGTGTACTGGAGTACTCTAGCCTCCCGGGAACGCAGCGGACGAGGTTCCGCTGCCCACTAAAACGCGGGTTCTGATGCGCAAGGCGCGCGATGCCGACGTGTACTGGAGTACTCTAGGCATCGCGGAACGCAGCGCATCAGGTTCCGCTACTTAGACCGCGTGGACGTCGACATCGGAAATGCTGTTGACGTCATCCTCCAGCGCAAACTTGGCCTCATCGAGCAGGCTGCGCACCTGGGCGAGCATGTCGGAGGCGGCATGCAGCTTCAGGTGGCAGTTCTCGTAGCCGGCGTTGTCGGCAGCATGGGCAAGCTTGTGGGTGTGGCGCACCTGAAGGGCCACGTAGTCATCGATCTGGTCGATGAGCTGCTCAAACTGGGTGGTGTTGATGCCGTTGGTGCACATGGGCGTACATCCTTTCGTAAGGTTCCAATCTTGCATCCCCTGCAAGGCACAGTGTACGACCGTCGCGGCGCGCAGAGCATGAGAATGTGACTTTGCCACCGATTGATAACACTGCGCCCCCCAAACAACCAAACACCTGGCCGCAGCCCCACGTAACCTATCATCAGCATGGAACAAAAGCGTTGTAGAATGGCGTATTGCCTGCATCCATGCACCGTTAATCCCAAGTGAGGGCACACCATGTCGCTCATTCCAGACCGCGAAGCTCTTCCCCATACGCTGCAACACCCGCGCCTGTGCTACTTCGGTATCCTGTGCGGCCACGTGTGGATCTGGGACGCCTGCCACCTTGCCAGCGCGGCGCATCCCCAGATGACGCTCACCGTCACCATCTACATCTCGCTCACGCTCTTCACGCTTGGCCTCACGATAGGGGCCCTTCTGGCAAAGCCCACCTCAAAGACCCTCTCGTGGATCAACTGGCCCCTCGCCACGCTCATGGCACTGGGAACCCTCGCGCTCGTCCTTCCGTTGCCCCAAGGACTTCCCGCCGAACAGATACTCCAGGTCTCGGCAGTATTCTGCGGCATCGGCATGGGCTGGACGTACATGCAGTGGTCGTTCTTCTACGCGGCGCTTGAGACGCGCGACGCGCTTGCCTGCATCTTCGGGGCAATGCTCATAGGCAGCATCGTCAAGATTCCCATCGACCTCATACCCGATGCGTGGGCGGCCGTGGTGTGCGCGGTCCTTCCGTTTGCGTCGTTTATCCTGTGCGACCGCGCCATGGCGGCACAGCCCCCGGCTAAACCGGTCGAGGTGCTGGTCGACCCGCGCAGGCAGCGCCCCTACATCAAGATCCTCTTCGGCATCGCCGCATACGGCCTGGTCATCGGCATCATGCAGGGCATCCATGTGGAAGCCGACCCCGCCCCCAAGGCCGCACTCTCACTCGTCCACCACCTGCTCGAGGTCGCCACTGCCGCCGGCATCATCTGGGTTGTCCTGGTCAAACGTCGCTCTCTGCACTTCTCCGACCTATGGCGCGCCACGCTTGTGTTCACGGCGACGGGCGTGCTTGCGCTGCCCCTTTTCGGTCGCGCCTTCTCGGGCTGGGCGCTCGTTTTCGTGGCTGTGGGACAGACGCTCGTCGTCATGCTGCTGTGGGCGTTCCTCGCCGATGTGGCCCATCGAAGCACCATCAATCCCCTGGCGGTCTTCGCCATGGGCTGGACGGCATACTGCCTGCCCTTCCCTGTGGGACGCGCGCTCGGCGGTCTCTTCACCGAAAGCGGCGCCATGACCTCGCTCGTCTCCGTCATCGTGTACCTGCTCGCCATGGCCAGCATCTTCCTGCTCGATGAGCGCGACTTCTCGGCGGGGCGCGTCTTTGCCGACCTCGAGAAGCCCGCCGTGCCCCCGGCGCTCTTCGACGCGCTCGGCGCGGCATGCAAGCGGCTCGGGCGCGACGTGGGCCTCACCGACCGCGAGCTTGAGGTCATGGAGCTCATCTGCAAGGGCCGCTCGAAGGGCTACATCGCCGAGAGCCTGTGCATCTCGGAGAACACGGTGCGCAGTCACGCCCGCCACCTGTACACGAAAGTGGGCGTCCATTCCAAGCAAGAGTTGCTCGATCTGCTCATGGAGCAGATGGGCGAAAGTCAAAAATAGGCACCCGAAAATACGACACATATCGGGGTCTTGCGACCCGTTTCGAGCCCCGCAAGACTCCCTGCACACATCCGCCGCCCCTTGACGCAACAAGGGGGCGGCGGATTTCTTTTTCGGCGCTTTTTGGCTTGACGTACTAATTTACCAGGCATGATGAGACTCACACCAAAGGTGTGCGAGGTGCAAAACCAACAACCACACCGTTCGTGCAATTTCGGCACCGTCGTTTTCGGCGCATTGTACGAGTCAGCAAAGCACAGCGCGGCGCTCGAGGCACACGCACCCCGGATGCAAGACACGGGATGGAAGACACCTAGGGCGCAGGCGCCGGGCAAAGCGACATCCATCAGGCAATGCACGTCAAAGTCAGTGTCGAAAGGGGTCCACATGTTCACCGCAACCTCCACCCGTCGTCAGTTCGTCGCCGGCGCCGCCGGCCTCGCCGCCGTCGCAGCCATGGGCGGCGTCCAGCTCGCCAAGGCCGATGAGGCCGCTTCCTCCATCGTCGACGGTACCTACGCCGCCACCGGCACCGGCCGCAACGGCGACATCAATCTTGAGGCCACGTTCAAGGATGGCAAGCTCACCGCCATCGTCGCCCGCTCCGACGAGTCCAAGAACATCGGCGACGCCGCCATCGAGATCCTGACGCAGCGCGCCCTTGAGTCCCAGACGCTCAACCTCGACTCCGTGACCGGCGCCACCCTCACCTCCTTCGGCTTCAAGTCCGCCCTGGCCGACGCCTACGAGCAGGCCGGTGCCGACGTTGACGCCCTCGAGGACGCCGAGAGCGGCCTTGAGCCCGCACCCGCCATCGAGGAGGAGTGCGACGTCGTGGTCGTGGGTACGGGCGGCGCTGGCATGGCCGCTGCCGTCTCCGCTGCCGAGGCCGGCGCCAAGGTCATCCTGCTCGACAAGATGGACATCTACGGCGGCAACACCAACTGCGGCGAGGGCACCTTCAACTCCCCCGACCCCGAGCGCCAGGACCCCATGGGCATCGAGGACTCCGCCGACAAGTTCTTCGAGGACACCTATGAGGGCGGCGACGAGAAGGCCGACCCCGAGCTCGTGCACATCCTGGCCGACAACGCCCTTGACGGCATTCACTGGATGGAGGCCCACGGCCTGGTCTTCAACGACGAGGTCTTCACGGCCATCGGCGGCAAGTGGCAGCGCGGCCACTCCATCAAGGTTCAGAAGATGGGCCAGCAGGGCGGCGCCTACTACGTCAGCTGCCTCATGGACTGCGCCACTCGCCTGGGCGTGAAGTACTACACCGACGCCAAGGTCGAGGCCATCTCCACCGACGCCGACGGCAACGTCACGGGCGTCACCGGCTCGCGCGTCTCCTCCGGCAACCCCATCACCATCACCGCTAAGTCCGTCGTCATGGCTACCGGCGGCTATGCCCGCAACCCTCAGCTCGCCATGCAGTACGACACCCGCGTCACCGAGACCATGCCCTCTTCCTGCAACGTGAGCGCCACCGGCGATGTCATCCCCATGGCTCTCGAGATCGGCGCCGGCCTCAAGAACATGGAGCTCGTGCAGATCCACCCGCTCGGCGACCCCCAGAACGGCGGCGTGGCCACCTTCGTGGGCAACTGGCTGGGCGTTGAGGACTACGTCATGGTGAACGACGAGGCCAAGCGCTTCACCGCCGAGGACGGCCGCCGCGACGAGATCGCCAACGCCATCCTCGAGCAGACCAACGACGAGATGTGGCTCATCGTTGACTCCACCGACATCACCGACGACCGCCTTGACCAGATCGCCGACCTCGTGGCCACCGGCCACAGCTTCCAGGCCGACACCATCGCAGACCTGGCCGAGCAGATTGCAGTCGACCCCGCCACCCTCGAGGAGACCATCGAGGGCTACAACGCGGTCATCGACGCCGGCGAGGACCTCATGGTCGACCCCGGCAAGAAGCTCCTGGGCGACAAGGTCGAGGACGGCCCCTTCTACGCCTCCAAGCGCATCCCCACGATCCACTACACCATGGGCGGCCTGGCCATCAACACCGACGCTCAGGTGACCAAGGAGGACGGCACCCCCATCGCCAACCTCTTCGCTGCTGGTGAGTGCACTGGCGGCGTTCAGGGTGGCAACCGTCTGGGCGGCAACTCCTTCACCGACATCATCGTCTTCGGCCGCATCGCCGGCCAGTCCGCCGCCGCCAACGCCCTGGCGTAAGGCACGACGACAACCCCTCGCACGACAATCCCCTCCACGCATCCCCCGATGCGCACAGAGCCCCGTCTTCCCTGTGAAGGCGGGGCTCTTTTTGTCGAGCGTTGGTATCATGTCTGCCGGCAACGACGACTTTGAAAGGACGCACATGCGAGCACTCATCCAGCGCGTGGAACAGGCACAGGTCGACATCGCGGGGGCAACGGTCGGCCGCATCGGGCGCGGCTACCTCATCTTGCTCGGCGTGGGGCACGCCGACGACGAGGCAGTCGCCCGCAAGCTTTGGGACAAGATTCGCAAGCTGCGCATCTTTGAGGACGAGGCCGGCAAGACGAACCGTTCGCTTGCCGACGTGGACGGCCAGGTACTTGTGGTGAGCCAGTTCACGCTCTACGCCGACTGCAAGCATGGCAACCGTCCCTCGTTCACCTCCGCCGGCGCCCCCGACACCGCACGCGCCCTCTACGAGCGCTTTTGCGAGATGGTGCGCGCCGACATGGGCGAAGTGCAGACGGGCGAGTTCGGCGCCGACATGCAGGTGAGCCTCGTGAACTCCGGCCCCTTCACCATCTGGCTCGACACCGACCAGCTGTAGGCCGCCACCGGGCGCGCCGCACGGCGCGCAATACAGACCCCTCCCGCATTAAAACGCAAACGTACGCTGCTTTTTTCGGCGTTTCCCCAGGAAAGCCTCAAAGAACGCGCGTACGTTTGCGTTTTGCGTATAGGGCGCACCTATCCGAGCTTCGCGAGCTCCTGGGCGAGCGCCTCGATGGCGTGCTTGCGGTGCGAGATGGCGTTCTTCTCCTCGGGCGTGAGCTCTGCCATGGTCTTGCCAGGCGTATCCTCAGGCCAGAAGAGCGGGTCGTAGCCGAAACCGTTGGTGCCACGG
The DNA here is from genome assembly GCA_934636245.1 of uncultured Coriobacteriales bacterium. Taxonomy (GTDB): domain Bacteria; phylum Actinomycetota; class Coriobacteriia; order Coriobacteriales; family UMGS124; genus UMGS124. Next base: position 47,679 of record CAKUAI010000012.1, on the reverse strand, counting down.
CCCTCGAAGCCCACGGTGCCCTCGCACGAACCGATGCCGCAGGTGCGCACATCGGCGTCGACATAGGTCACGCAGCTCATGAAGCGGGCCGTACGCTCCTCCTGCGGCACACCCTCCATCTCGCGCAGCAGCTTCGCGTTGTTGGCGGCATCGTCGCCGTGCACGCCGCAATAGCGGGCCGAATAGACGCCCGGTGCCCCGTCAAGGGCGTCCACCACAAGGCCCGAGTCGTCGGCCACCGTGGGCAAGCCGGTGAGGTCGTGGATGGTCTGCGCCTTGATGAAGGCGTTCTCCTCGAAGGTCGTGCCCGTCTCCTCGGGCTCGGGAAGCCCGCCGATCTCACCCATCGCCTTGAACTCGGCGTCGGGCAGCACCGCGCCCAGAATCGCGCGGATCTCCTCAATCTTGTGGGCATTGTTGCTGGCGACGACCACCGTCTTCTTCTCGCTCATGGCACATCCTCTCTGGGCCCGCATAGGGCGCCCTCCATAGTCTTCATGCACTACCTATGGTAGCAGGCCGTATACAAAGAGCGGCACCCCGCAAAGGGTGCCGCACAGGGAACACGCGTATGTTGAGCGACGCAGCCGGGCGCCCTTACTGCTCCGGGTCAATCGACTCGCGCCAGAACTGCTTCACCGGCTCGGGACCCACGTCCTTGAGGTCGCCCTCGCCCACATGCCAGCACTGGGTGGCGGGCAGGCCCTCGATGGAATCGGCCACGAACACCGGGTCCTTGCCGGCGTTGCGCTGCGCCGTGTAGTCGTCGAGCGCGCGGATGGCCCACTTGCCCAGCAGCAGGATGGCGATGAGGTTCATGATGGCCATGAAGCCCATGAAGATGTCGGCCAGGTTCCAGGCGAGGTCGAAGCTGTTGACGGCGCCGAAGTAGATGAAGACGATGCAGGCAAGGCGGAACACGGTGAGCAGCACGGGGCTGCCGTCCTTGATGAAGCGCAGGTTGCTCTCGGCGTAGAAATAGTTGCCGATGAGGCTCGAGAAGGCGAACGCGAAGATGGCGAACGTGATGACGTGGATGCCCCACTCGCCCACCGCGTTGTTCACGGCCATCTGCACGAGAGGCATGCCGTTGAGACCCTCGGCGGCAGCCGGGTTCTGCACGTAGAATACGAGGACCATCATCGCCGAGCAGGTGCAGATGACCAGCGTGTCGATGTAGACGGACAGGCTCTGCACGAGGCCCTGCTTCACGGGGTGGGAGACGCTCGCGGTGGCGGCGGCGTTAGGCGCGGAGCCCATACCGGCCTCGTTGGAGTACAGGCCGCACTTGATGCCCAACATGACCACCGAGCCGGCAAATCCGCCAAAGATGGACTGCCAGTCGAAGGCCGAGGCGAACATGAGGCCGAAGACGGCAGGCAGGTCGGTGATGTTGGAGAACGTGGTCCACACGGCGATGGCGATGTAGACGAGCGCCATGACGGGCACGATGATCGAGGTGATGACGCTGATGCGGCGCGCGCCGCCGAAGATGACGAACGCCGTCATGACGGCGAGCACGATGCCGCAGGCAATGGCGGCCTTGTGGCCCAGAGCGCCCTTGCCCGTGTAGTACTCAAGCGAGCTGGCCGCGTTGAAGGCCTGCAGGCCGTTGAAGCCGAACGCGAAGCACAGGATGAGCAGCACGGCAAAGACGATGCCGAGCCAGCGATGCCCCAGGCCCTGCTCGATGTAGTAGGCGGGGCCTCCGCGGAACTCGCCGTCCTTGCCCCTCACCTTGAAGATCTGGGCAAGCGTGGACTCAACAAAGGCCGAGGCCGCTCCCACGAGCGCCATGACCCACATCCAGAAGACGGCGCCCGGACCGCCGGTGGCGACGGCGGTGGCGACGCCGGCGATGTTGCCCGTGCCCACACGGCTCGCCGTGGACACCATCAGCGCCTGGAACGACGAGATGGCGTGCCCGCCCTCAACGTGCTTCTTCTCCGCGAGCTGGGTGAACATGTCCTTGATATAGCGAATCTGCACCGCGCGGGTACGAATCGTGTACCAGATACCCGTGAACACAAGCAGCGCCAACAGGATGTAGGTGTACATGAAGCCGTCGATATCGTCTGTCACCTTGACAAGCCATTCGTTTATATCCACAGCGAGCCCCCTCTTTTTCTCGTCGGATGAGCATTTAGGCAGGTTAACACACCTGAAACAATCCAACAACGAGAAAAGGCGCTTAAGCGCACGTCATACTAGGCCCCGGCATTGCCCGACGCTCAAACAGCCTCGCCCCACGCGGTGCGGCTGCAAAGCCGCGCCCTGGTCACAACCGAGTTGCAATCAACCGCTCTTCTTACAACGGCTCGTCCCCCGAGCGCAGAATGGCAAGGTAGGGCTCATAGGAGAACGTCCTGTACCTTTTGCGTTCACCTTCGCGCTGTTTAAGCAGGCCTAGACTTCCAAAGAGCGCGATGAGCGACGAGGCGGACGTTTTGCTGATGTCAAGCTTTTCCACCACAAACGAGGCGTCCACAATAGGATTCGCCTCAAGGAGCTCGAGGAATTTGAGAGCGTTAGTTGCACCTCGACCCGAGTTTTCACGCACAAGCGTCTCATTTTTAAAGTGCAAATCGGCAAGCTTGCCCATGGAATCACGTGCATCGCAAGCACTTGCGAGCAGGCAATCACAGAAGAACTTTATCCAGCCTTCGAAATCACCTGTTTCACGAACGCCCATGAGACGGTCGTAGTACTCAGTCCTGCGCCGCTTCAGCTCGTATGACGGGTACACCACCGGCCGTGTAAGAGCCTCGTCGTTCATGAGCGACAGCAGAATGAGCAGCCGCCCCATACGGCCATTGCCGTCGAGGAAGGGGTGCGTTGTCTCAAACTGGTAGTGAACAAGAGCCGCCTTGACCACCGGATCAACATCAACGCACTCATTAATAAAAAACTCGAGGTCGCCGAGTGCCTCTTGCATGTCCTCAACATTCGGCGGCACAAATGAAGCCCCTTTTAGACCACAACCGCTGGGACCGATCCAGTTCTGCGTTGTCCTGAACTGACCCGGCGATTTCTCCGAGCCCCGCCCGTCAGACAACAAGACAGCATGCACTTGCCTGAGAAGACGCATGCAAAGAGGCATGTCAGACATGAGCCCAATCGCCACATCAACGGCCTTGGTGTAGTTCACAACATCGGTAAGATCACGGCTGGCATTAACGTCATTCGTAGGGTCAAGCACATCGTCAAACGTGCACTGAGTGCCCTCAATCTGAGACGAAAGCAACGCCTCTTTACGCACGTACATAGTGAGATACATGTCAACGTTGGGAATGAACCTGGCCATGCCTTCGACCTCACCCAAGACGGCACGGCAGTTCGCAACGGCTCGCATGGTCGCATCATCCAAACTAAGGGGAAAGAAGCCCCTCATCTTGTTTGGATAAAATGACTTGTATTCCATATCGCCCGACAGATTGCTCCGCAAACTCCCTTGACGCCCTGGAATAATGTTCGCAAACATATGTGCACCCCTAAGACCAAGTTAAGCCAAAAACTTTGCCTTAACAGTTTACTTGCGTACGTTAAGTCAAGTTTCTTGGACTTAGACGGTTCATTCAAATTCTAAGACAAACTTAAGCCAGTAACTTGGACTTAAAACAAGCCCAACTGTTCTAAAGCAAGTCTTACAAGTTTAGAGCATCGAGCACTGTGCACCACCACAAGCCTTGCACCCCAAGATCCGAGTACCCAAACAAATAGACCCCGCAAGTCCCTGGCGCATTTGCTCAGGGGCCTGCGGGGTTTGTCGTCTCGCGAGGTAGTGTTGTTGGGAAAAGGCGGTTACTTCTTCTCCGACGCGTAGAAGGTGGCCTCGGGCGCCATGTCGGCGACGGACTTGCCGTCAACGGCGGGCTCGGCGAGGAACTCCTCGACGCGGGCCAGCGGCGACGTCACGTCGGTGTAATGCCCTTTGTCGTTGAGCACGGCGGTGTCCTGAACGCGCCAATAGTTCTCGTTGGCGTCGGTCAGGTAGTAGGAAGCACCAGCGTAGTCCATGTACACGGCGTGCTTGGCGCTCAGGTAGGACGAGAGCTCCTCAGGTGCGATTTGAAGCGGTTCAGCAGCTTTGAGACCCATGATGCGCTCCTTTGCTCCGTGACCCCGCCATCCACGGCAGGGTACCTTTTGCTCCGCCTTTCGGCGACGTAAGAGACAGTATATTGTTTTTTGCAGGAATTGTGAATAAGATATCTGACATGCACGCATGTTCGGTTTCAAGCTCGTGTCTATGCCCCCCGCCGCGCCGCCGAACGGCAGCCCGAGTCAGGGGGTCGTCAATGTCGAGGTTAGGAGACTGGTATGGCTGCACCTCAGACCGATAAGGTTCGCAACGTAGTCCTTGTGGGACAGGGAGGCGTCGGCAAGACTAAGCTTGCCGAGGCCATGCTGCATCTCACCGGCAAGACCGCCCGCCTGGGAGGCCACGCCGGCTCGAAGCCCACGCTCGACTTCGATCCCGAAGAGAGCAAGCGCAACTTCTCCATCTCCACCTCCATCGCGCCCGTGGAGCACAAGGGTTGCAAGATCAACGTTCTCGACGCCCCGTGCTACCCCGACTTCATCGGCGACGCCTACGCCGCCATCTCCGTGGCCGAAACGGCCCTTTTCGTGGTTGACGCGGTGGAGGGACCCCAGCCCACGACTGTAAAGCTGTGGTACGCCACCGACGAGCAGCCCGTCGCGCGCGCCGTCTTCATCAACCGCATCGACAAGGACAACGCCGACCTCGACCTCACCATGGCCGGCCTGCAGGATCGCTTCGGCAACCACCTGGGCCTCGTCAGCATCCCCATGGGTGTCGGCCCCGACTTCAAGGGCCTCATCGACGTCATCCACATGCAGGCCCGCACCTACGATGCCGAGGGCAAGGAAATCGTGGGCGAGATTCCCGCCGAATACGCCGACGCCGCCGCCTCCGCACGCGAGGCCCTGTGCGACCTGGCCGTTGAGGCCGACGAGGAACTCATGATGAAGTACCTCGAGGGCGAGGCCCTTACCCAGGAGGAGATCGAGGGCCTTCTTGGCACCGCCATCGCCCAGCGCATGCTCGTGCCCGTCTACGTGGGCGCGGCCGTGCAGGAGAAGGGCGTCAACGCCCTGCTCGACGACATCGTGACCTATTTCCCCACCCCCACCGACTTTGGCGAGATGCCTCTCACCGACGGCACGATGCTCAAGATCAGCTCCGCTGACGAGCGCCCCGTCGCCTTCGTCTTCAAGACCCTGAACGACGCCCAGACGGGCCGTCTGTCCTTCCTCAAGGTGCTCGCCGGCACGCTCGAGCCCGGCATGGAGCTCATCTGCGCCCGCACCCAGTCCTCCGAGCGCCTGGGCCACCTCTACCTCATGTGCGGCCGCGAGACCACCGACGTCAAGAAGGCCCTGGCCGGCGACATCATCGTGGTGCCCAAGCTCGAGGTCAACACCGGCGACACCCTGAGCGCCACCGGCAAGGTCGAGGCCCAGGCCTTCCGCTTCTCCAACTCGCTCTACCAGGTGGCCATCCGCGCCAAGAACCGCAACGAGGAAGACAAGCTCAGCGCCTTCCTCGAGAAGACCTGCGACGCAGATCCCACCATCAACGTCACGCGCAACGAGGAGACGCACCAGACCGTCGTGAGCGCCGTGGGCGAGGCCCAGGTAAGCGTCATGGTGAACCGCCTGGCCGAGCGCACCGGCGTCGAGGCCATCCTCGAGCCTCTGCGCATCCCCTATCGCGAGACCATTCGCAAGGCCGCCAGCGCCCAGGGCCGCCACAAGAAGCAGACGGGCGGCGCCGGCCAGTTCGGCGACTGCTGGCTGCGCCTCGAGCCCAACCCCGGCGGCGGCTATGAGTTCCTCGACGAGATTGTGGGCGGCAAGATTCCCCGCCAGTACATCCCCGCAGTGGACAAGGGCATCCAGGAGACCCTCACCGAGGGCGTCCTGGCCGGCTACCCCATGGTCGACGTGAAGGTTGCCTGCTACGACGGCTCCTACCACCCCGTCGACTCCAGCGAGATCGCGTTCAAGACGGCCGCCCGCATCGGCTTCCGTGCCGCCGCCGAACACGCCGACCCCGTCATCCTCGAGCCCATGGCCAACATGACCATCACGGTGCCCGACGCTTACGCCGGCGCCGTCACCGGCGACATCTCCGCATCGCGCGGCCGCGTCACCGGCATGGACTCCGACGGTCGCGGCAACACCGTGGTCATCGCCACCGTGCCCTTCGCCGAGATCACCGACTACTCCACGCGCCTGAGGTCTCTGTCCCGCGGCACCGGCGAGTTCTCCTACGAGCTCGAGGGCTACGAGCAGGTGCCCTACGACACCGCCGCCAAGCTCGTCGAAGCCTACCAGAAGAGCCGCTCCGAGGGCAGGTAATCAGACAAGCAAGCTCGCGGCACATCACCACCCGCACGCAAGAGGGCCCCGCACGGGGCCCTCTTTTTTGATTGCTAAGTTGATAAAGGGAAGCACCCTGCTGGACGATGAACCGAATCACTCGCCTTGCCACATAAGCAACCGACGCAGAAAACAGCCGCGGGCTTTGATGGAAACCTTGCCAACGATTTGCCAGCAAACTGCTCTATAAACGAAAAAAGCTCAGGAGCTTTACGCCCCTGAGCTGAAGTTTCTTGGTCGCGGGAGCCGGATTTGAACCGACGACCTCCGGGTTATGAGCCCGGCGAGCTACCAGACTGCTCCATCCCGCAATTGGAGAATGCCTTTCGGCAAGAAATAAATATAGTGCATTGCGTGTTTCAGGTCAATGAAACAGTCTGTACTTCATGAGCTGACCACAACTTGTAACCCGAAACCTACTCCACCCCAGAAGCCTTCGCCTCGCGGCTCGCAAGCTCGCGCGCTTGCTTGCCGGTGAGCTCCTCCACCTCAAAGGCAATGACGGCCACATGGTTGAGAGCCTCCGAGATCTCCTTCTCGGCACTTTCCTGCTGGCCGGGGTTGTACTTCTCAGCCAGTGCGCGAAGGCCGCGCAAGCGCTCCTCGTCGTCTTCAAGCACATGCACGCGCCCGGTGGCAATGGCGCTCTTGAAGTACGTGGTGTACTCGTCAGGCACGATCTCGTCGCGCACCACCACGGCAAACGAGGCCTTCTCGCTGTCCATGATGGAGTCGATCTTGTAGCCCTCGCAAGCGCTGTGGAAGTAGATGCGGCCGATGAACTCATCTTCGCCGCCCAGACATTCGTCAGTCCAGACATGGCTGATGGGCACGGCGTAAGGATAGCCGTCGTCACCCTCAAGCGCCAACACGCCCGAAGTAGCTTCACGCATGACCTGCACGGCCGCACCATGGCTCAGTTGCTGCTTGATGCGACGCATCTCCCTATGCATCCTGGCTGCGCTCCCGTGCTGCGGGGTCACCGTCGACCTGAGCGTCCTCAGATGCGGTCTCAGGCTCGCCCTCAGGCCCCTCGTCCACGCGCTCGTAGAAGTGCACCGTGGAGCTGCCGTAACGCTTCAGGCGCACCTTGTGCAGCACGCCGAAGTCGTCGGGCATCTCCTTGCGGTCGCGCGTACGGATGGCGACCGTGCCGCCCTCGGCGAGCAGGGCGCCATCGGCCAGGGCCTCCATGACGGGGATGAAGATCTCGTCCACCGTGAAGGGCGGGTCGAGGTACACGATGTCGAAGGTCTGGTGCGTGCGGCCCAGATGGCCGATGACGCGGAACACGTCGTCGCGCACGACCTCGGCATGGCACTTGTCCAGGCCCGTCTTCTTGAGGTTGGCGCGGATGACACGCACCTGGTCGGAACCTGCGTCCACCATCACGGCGCGGTTGGCGCCGCGGGAGAGGGCCTCCAGGCCCATGCAGCCGCTGCCGCTGAAGAGGTCGAGGAAGTCGGCCCCCTCCACGTCGAACTGCCAGATGTTGAAGAGCGACTCGCGGATGATGTCGGTCACAGGGCGCGTCTCGAGCCCCTTGGGGGCCGAAATCTCCCTGCCGCGGGCACTGCCTGCGATGATGCGCATAAGACTCCTTTAAGGCGAAGCAAAAACAGGTTGGGGGCTATCGTGGCCAAGCACGCAGAAGACTATACCGCGGGGCGCACCCGACGGCACGCCCCGCGCGTAATCTCTCATGCGACGCCGGCGCGGCGTCTTGCGCTCGTTCCTTAGAAATCCGCGTTGCCCACGGTGCGGGGGTGCGGCAGCACGTCGCGGATGTTCGACACGCCCGTGAGGTACATCACGAGGCGCTCGAAGCCCAGGCCGAAGCCTGCGTGCTTGCAGCTGCCGTAACGGCGCAGGTCGAGGTAGTACTTGTACTGCTCAGGGTTCATGCCCAGGTCGGTGATGCGCTTCTCGAGCAGGTCGAGGCGCTCCTCACGCTGCGAGCCGCCGATGATCTCGCCGATGCCGGGCACCAGACAGTCGGTGGCCGCGACGGTCTTGCCGTCGTCGTTCATGCGCATGTAGAACGCCTTGATCTCGGCGGGGTAGTCGGTCACAAAGACGGGACGCTTGAAGTGCTGCTCAGTGAGGAAGCGCTCGTGCTCGGTGGCCAGGTCGCAGCCCCAGTACACCGGGTACTCGAACTCATGACCGCCGGCGACCGCCTCTTCGAGAACCTTGACGGCGTCGGTGTAGCTGATGCGGCCGAAATCGCTGGAAGCGACGTGCTCCAGGCGCTCGATGAGGCCCTTGTCGACGAAGGAATTGAAGAAGTTGAGCTCGTCGGGGCAGTGATCCATGACGTAGCGGATGACGTACTTGAGCATGTCCTCGGCGAGGTTCATGTCGTCCTCGAGGTCGGCGAAGGCAATCTCGGGCTCCACCATCCAAAACTCGGCGGCATGGCGCTGCGTGTTGGAGTTCTCGGCGCGGAACGTCGGGCCGAAGGTGTAGACGTCGCCGAACGCCATGGCGAAGTTCTCGGCCTGGAGCTGGCCCGACACCGTGAGGTTGGCGGCCTTGCCGAAGAAGTCCTGGCTGTAGTCGACGTTGCCGTGGTCGTCGAGCGGCGGGTTGGCCGGGTCGATCGTGGTCACGTGGAACATCTCGCCGGCGCCCTCGCAGTCGCTTGCGGTGATGATGGGCGTGTTCACATAGACGAAGCCGCGCTCCTGGAAGAAGGAGTGGATGGCGAAGGCGGCCACGGAGCGCACGCGGAACACGGCGCTGAACAGGTTGGTGCGGGGGCGCAGGTGCTGGATGGTGCGCAGGTACTCGACGGTGTGGCGCTTCTTCTGCAGCGGGTAGTCGGGAGCCGAGGGACCCTCGACCTCGATGGTAAGCGCCTTGAGCTCGAAGGGCTGCTGGGCGCCGGGCGTCAGCACAAGCTCGCCGGTCACAACAAAGGCGGTGCCCACGTTCTGCGCGACGATCTCGTCGTAGTTGGACAGGACGTCGCGGCTCAGGACGACCTGAAGGTTGTTGAAGCAGCTGCCGTCGTTGAGGGCAACGAATCCCACGGCCTTGGAGTCACGGATGGAGCGCGCCCATCCCGCCACGGTCAGCGTGGTTCCTCCCAGGCTTTCGGAGTTGGCGAAGATGCTGGCGACGGTTGTACGGTTCACAGCTAAAAACCTCCCCTTACATTGCGGACAGTCGGATACCATTCTACGACTGCCGGGGCCGGATTGCGTCGGCGATGCGCCTCGGCTTTTGACGAAAAAACGGTCGCGCCGCAAAGCTTGTCTGGGCTGCTCCCAAAAAAGCTTAACCGCGACGCGACCGCACTCTACCAGGTGTTTTGTGTTTTAGAAACTAGGCCCCGAAGGACTCGAGAATGCTGTGCGCACTACGCTTTCCGGCACCCATCGCAAGGATGACGGTGGCCGCGCCGGTCACGATGTCGCCGCCGGCCCATACACCCGGCTGGCTGGTGCGCCCGTCCTCGTCGGCCTCGATGTAGCCCCAGCGGTTGAGCGCGACGCCAGGAGCCATGGCCCCCACGAGCGGGCAGGCGTTCGTGCCGATGGCTGTGATGGCCAGGTCGCAGGGAATCTGCGCGACGGCGTCCTGCCCCGTAAGCGCCACGGGGCGACGACGGCCACCCTCGTCGGGCTCGCCGAGCTCCATGCGCTGCAGGCGGGCGGCGCACACGTTGCCGGCCTCGTCGGCCTCAAAGCCGAGCGGGCCCACGAGCTCCATGAGGCGCACGCCCTCGGCCTTGGCGTGCTCAATCTCGGCCCTGCGGGCAGGCATCTCGGCCTCGGTACGGCGGTAGCACAGCGTGACCGTCTCGGCGCCCAGGCGAAGCGCCGTGCGGGCCGCGTCCATGGCGACGTTGCCGCCGCCGAAGACGACGACGTTCTTGCCGGGACGCACGGGCGTGTCTACCTGCGGGAAGTCATAGGCGCGCATGAGGTTCACGCGCGTGAGGTACTCGTTGGCGCACATCACGCCGCATGCGTTCTCGCCAGGCACGCCGAGCATCTTGGGAAGGCCCGCGCCCACGCCGATGAACACGGCGTCGAAACCGCGCTCGCCGAGCAGCTCGTCGACCGTGAAGGTGCGGCCGGCGACCATGTTGGTCTCCACGCGCACGCCGAGCGCCTCCAGGGCCTCGAGCTCGCGGGCAACGACGGCCTTGGGAAGGCGGAACTCCGGGATGCCGTACACGAGCACGCCGCCCAGACGGAACAGCGAGTCAAAAATGGTGACCTCCACACCGGCGCGCGCCAACTCAAAGGCGCAGGTGATGCCGGCAGGGCCGCTGCCCACTACCGCGACGCGACGCGGAGCAGCGGCATCGGCATCGGCGGCGCCAGCCTCAGGCGCGCCGGAATCGGCCGCAGCCTCGCCCGCAAGCTCGTCGGCCTTGTCGCCCAGGAAGCGCTCGAGCTGGCCGATGGCGATGGGGTTGCCGCGCTTGGCGAGCACGCAGGCACCTTCGCACTGCGTCTCCTGCGGGCACACGCGGCCGCACACGCTCGGCAGCAGGTTGTCGCGACGCACGACGTCCAGGCCGCGCTCCCAGTCGCGGGCACGGATGGCCTCGATGAAATGGGGGATGTCGACGCCCACGGGGCAGCCCTGCACGCACGCAGGACGCGCGCAGTCCAGGCAGCGGTTTGCCTCGAGCACAGCATCGTCGTCGGTATAGCCCAGGTCAACAGGCATGAAGCCCTGCACGCGCTCCTGCGGGGCGACCTCGCGGGCAGGCGTGCGGGGCGCCTTCGCATTGGGCTTGTAACGCTCGGGCACAGCGGCGCCCTCTTGCAGCTGGCTCATCGTGCGGCTCCTTCCAGGGCATCGGCCGTCGCCTGCATGCGGCAGGCATGGGCGAGCTCGAGCGACTCCTTCTCCTGCGCGGCGAACGTGCGCAGGCGGCTACGCAGGTCGGCCCAGTCAACCTTGGCGCCGTCGAAGTCGACACCGTCGATGCAGGCAAAGCGGACCTGGCCGTCCACCACCACGCGGCAGCCGCCGCACATGCCAGTGCCGTCGAGCATGACCGGGTTGAGCGACACGGTCACAGGCACGTCGTAGGCCGACACGGCCTTCACGCAGGCGCCCATCATGGGGACGGGGCCCACGGCAAAGGCATGGTCGATCTCACCGGCCTTGGCCAGGCGCTCCAGAGGACCGGTGGCAAAGCCCTTCTCGCCGTAGGAGCCGTCATCGGTCACAACGATGATATCGGCGCCCTCGATTGCGCGGAACTTGTCCTCAAGCACGAGCAGGTCGCGGCTACGAGCAGCCACGATGGCACTCACCTTGGCGCCGGCCTGCGCCAGCGCACGTGCCACGGGGTATGCGGCCGCCAGGCCCACGCCGCCGCCCGCCACAGCCCAGCGCTGCCCGGCGACGCCCTCCATGTTGGAGGGGTTCCCCAGAGGACCGGTCACGTCGAGCAGCTCCTGGCCCTCCTCGAAGGTCGTGAGCAGCTCGGTCGTGCGTCCCACCACGAGGAACACGAACTCAATCCAGCCCTCTTGGGCGTTCCAGTCACAGAACGTAAACGGCACACGCTCGGCTCCCTCGCGTGCGCGCACCAGGAAGAACTGTCCGGCCTGCGCCTTGGCGGCAACGGCCGGCGCCTCCACGCGCATGAGCCACGTGCCCTGCGCCAGAAGCTCCTTCTTCAGAATTCGATGCACGGTTCCCTCCCCGTCAGCATTGTATGCCTCATCAATGCACGTCATGATGCGACCCCCGCGGGCCGCCCGCCACCCACAGGGTGCCACTGAGCGAAAAACTCACACCGAGACGCCCGGCGCCTCACAAGCCCCTACTTCTTGGCCGGGTACTTGGCAAGCGCCGCAGCCACGCCCTGCTCCAGGGCGAAACGGGCTGCAAGGGCCGCATCGGCCGCCGTGACCTCGAACTCCTCCCAGTCGCGGCCGCGCAGCTGCTGGAGGACGTAGTCGGCCGGGGCCATCTTTCCCGGCGGACGGCCGATGCCGCAGCGCACGCGCGGGTAGTCGGGGGTACCCAGCTTCTCGCCGATGGAACGCAGGCCGTTGTGGCCGGCGTGGCCGCCACCCATCTTGAGCGCAATTGCACCCGCAGGCAGTTCGAGCTCGTCGTGGATCACCAGGATGCCGACGGCAGGCACGCGGTACTCTTCGGCAATCTTCTTGAGAGGCCCACCCGAGACGTTCATGTACGACTGGGGCTTCACGAGCACGACCTTGCGGCCCGCAACGCTCACCTCGCACACGGCCGCACCCGGTTTGTTCTTCCAGTAGCGCGCGCCCAGCTCGTTTGCCAGCGCGTCGATTGCCAAGAAACCGGCGTTGTGCCTCGTGCGCTCATACTCGCTGCCAGGGTTTCCCAGGCCGCACACAATGCCAACCGGCACGTCTTTGACGGTTTTGCCCGCCATCTGACCCCTCCCATACAAATCGAGCCAGGCAACCCTGGCTCGACCACTCGCACTGTACCTTGCTTGCAGAAAAACAAAAGGCAGGCCACGGCACATGTCCTGGCCTGCCCCAATTGGATTAGAACTCGGGGTTGACACCCAGCATCTTGGAGACGGACGTCTCGTCGTAGACGTTCTGGATGGCCTTAGCGAACTCGTCGGCAAGCGACAGGACCTTGATGCGGTCGCCGCGCTTCTCCACGGGCACGGGCACAGCATCGGTGACGGCGACCTCAACGATAGGCAGGGTCGGGTCGAGCAGGCGCTCGTAGGCAGGGCCAGAGAACAGGCCATGCGTGGCGCCCACGTAGATGTCGCCAGCGCCGAGGTTCTTGAGCTCGCGCACCGCGCCGCACAGGGTGCCGGCGGTGTCGATCATGTCGTCGTTGATGATGCAGGTCTTGCCCTGGATGTTGCCCAGGATGCCCATGACCTCGGCCTCGTTGTGGGCGGCACGGTTCTTGTGGGCCACGGCCAGGTCGCAGCCGAGCATGTCGGCCAGGCGCTTGGAGGCCTTGGCGCGACCCACGTCAGGCGAAACGACGACGGTGTTGTTCATGTCGAAGCCCTTGGCCGTGTAGTACTCGGCGAAGATGGGCATGGCGGTGAGGTGGTTCACCGGGACGTCGAAGTAACCCTGGATCTGGCCCTGGTGCAGGTCGACCGTGATGACGCGGTTGACGCCGGCGACCTCGTAGAGGTCAGCGACCAGGCGGGCCGTGATGGGCTCGCGGGGCTGGGCCTTGCGGTCCTGACGAGCGTAGGCGTAGTGGGTGAGTACGGCGGTGAAGGTACGAGCGGAAGCGCGCTTGGCGGCGTCAGCGGCGATCAGGACCTCCATCAGCATGTCGTTGAGGTGAGGACCGGAAACCGACTGGATGAAGAAGACGTCGCAGCCGCGCACGCTCTCGGCGAAACGCGTGTAAATCTCGCCGTTGGCGAACTTCTCGATCTGCAGATCTCCCAGCGTCGTGCCGAGCTTTGCGGCCACCGCCTCGGCGAACGCCCTATTCGACGTGCCGGAGAAGACCTTCATGCTCTTCTGGATGGGATTCATCTGTTCCGTGCCCCTCTCAAACGTTGTGTGCCCAGCCTACAATTGCCTACAAAACGCATCGTACAAACAATACTGCAGTTTATACGCTAAGCGCGGTCCCATTTAGGACGCCAGCCAGGCTTCACGGTTTGTTCGGAGCGCTCCACCGCAAGGGCGCCGTCGGGCACGTCGCGGGTGATGGTGGAGCCAGCGCCCACCGTGCAGCGGTTGCCGATGTTGACGGGGGCCACAAGCATGGTGTCCGAGCCGATGAACGTACCGTCGCCGATGGTGGTGGCGTTCTTGTTCTTGCCATCATAGTTGCAGGTAATGGTACCCGCGCCGATGTTGACGCCCTCGCCGATGGTGCAGTCGCCGATGTAGGAGAGGTGCGGCACCTTCGAACCCTTGCCCACCGTGGACTTCTTGATCTCCACGTGCGTGCCCGCCTTGGAGCCGTCGCACAGATGGGCGCCGGGGCGCAGGTAGGCACGCGGGCCACACTCCACGTCGTTGTCGATCACGGCCTGCACGGCCACGGTCTCGTCGACGACGCAGCCCGAGCCCACGCGCGTGTCGGTGAGGCGGGTCTGGGGGCCGACGACGCAGTTCTCGCCGACGTGGGTGTCGCCCCACAGCATCGTGCCCGGCAGAATCTCGGTGTCGCGGCCGATCGTGACGTCGGGGCCGATCCACACCTGCGTGGGGTCGAGCATCGTGACGCCGGCGGCCATATGGGCCAGGTTGATGCGCTCCTGCATGGCGCGGCTCGCCTGGGCAAGCTGGATGCGCGAGTTCACGCCCATGAGCTCCACCGCATCGGGGCAATCGACGGCCGCCATGGCGGCGCCGTGGGCGCGCAGGATGCCCACCATGTCGGTGAGGTAGTACTCCTTCTGGGCATTCTCGCAGGTAAGCTCGGAGATATGGGCGCGCAGGAGCTCGGCGTCGAAGCAGTAGACGCCGGCGTTGCAAGTCTTGACGAGCGCCTGCTCGGCCGTGCAGTCCTTCTGCTCCACGATGGCGGTGGCGCAGCCGTCCTCGGCCACCATGACGCGGCCGTAGCCCGTGGGGTCGTCGTAGGTCATCGTGAGAAGGGCGCCGGCCTCGTGAGCAGGCGACATGGCGGCGTCGACGAGCGACTTCAGGGTCTCGGCGCGCAAAAGGGGCGTGTCGCCGCACAGCACCAGGACCTGGCCGTCTTCCACCTGCGTCTTCTCAAGGGCGGCGCGCACGGCGTGGCCCGTGCCCAGGCGCTGCTCCTGCAGCACGCACTCGACGTCGGCGTCGCCGGCGAAGAGCGCCTCCACCTGCTCGGCGCCGTTGCCCACCACGACGACGCAGCGGTCGACGCCGGCGGTGCGGGCGGCGTCGACGACCCAGCGCACCATGGACTTGCCCAGAACCTCGTGGACCACCTTGGGTCGGGCCGACTTCATGCGCGTGCCCTCACCCGCGGCCAAAACAATAGCGGTGACTCCCATATGAGCTCCTTCTGCAGACCCGCCTCACAGACGCGTCCGAAAATGTCAAATTGACAGGCACGTAAAACTTTACCGCAACGCTTGCGCAGAAGATGGATGGAAACTAAGACCACACGGCGATAGAGCCGCAAACGGTCGCTATCATGGCTATGATGAACAACCCCAAGATTGCATCCGCACCAACGTCTGACCGAGGAGACCCACGCATGGCACCCATGCCCCCAAAGCAACCGGCAGCAGGCACCCAAGGCGCCTACTGTGCACCTGCCCCCACGCAGGTGCCGCAGCCGGACTTTGGCCGTTCCCCGGTTGACTTCACCAATCAAGAGAGCTTCGCCCAGGACGTGGACACCTCTCCTTACGCGAGTGCCAAGTCGGCCAAGCGCGCGGCGAAATTGCTCGGCAGGAGGCCCGCCCCCACAATCGAGAGGGCGACGCAGCCCGAGCATGAAGACGTCGCGCCGCAGGCCGCTCCGCCCGTCGCCATCCCCGGCACCGTTGACATCCGCTCGCAGATGCACGTCGTGGTGGGCGGAGCCCATCAGGCACAGGCGCGACCCACCGTGTCGAACCAGGCCCAACGCGCACAGCGCGCGGCTAGCCGCACGGTGAAAGCCGCCGAGCCCAAACCCCGTCAGACGCCCGGGCCCTCAGAGGCCGCCGAGCAGTTCCCCGCCGAAGAGCAGTACATCGAGGCGGCCGAGCGAGCCGCACGCGAGCGCCCCGCCGCAAGCAGGGCCGGCGTCGCGCGCCCCAGGCCTCGCCCAGCGGCCGCCTCGGCCCAGCAGGGCAACTCCGACGCGCCCGACAAGCAGGCAGTCAAACGGCCCTTCCGCATGTCCGACATCATCGCGGCCCCGCGCGACACCGAGGAGTTCATCCGCCGTGCCGCCATGACCCTCACCTGCCTGGCATGCGTCGTGGTCACCTGCGTGACGCTCTACACGCCCGCCCAACAACTCTACAGCGCCATGCGCGAAAACGAGCGCCTGACCAACGAGCTCGCCCAAAACCAAACGCGCGTCGACGCCCTGCAGAAGAGCGTGAGCGCGTTGCAGACCGCCGAGGGCGTGCAGGACATGGCCCACAAGACCTGGGGCCTCGTCATGCCCGACGAGGTGCCCATCACGGTGGACAACGCCCCCTACACCCCCGCCGACACACCCATTCCCGCCGAGGTCAAGCGCGGAAGCGGCGAGAACTCCTCCACCTGGGTGACCGACATTCTCGATCAGGTCTTCGGAGAGGCGGGCTCCACCACCGCCGTGCAAAGCGACGAGTCTGTGGCGACCCTGAGCGAGACGGACACCAGCACCCAGGTAACGAGCGCGCTTCCCGTCCAAGGCTAAACCACACAAACGAATAGGAGCTGCGCCATGGCGAACCTTTACTGTGCACTTGATGCAGGCACCGTATCCACCTGCATGCTGTGCGCCACGCGCGACGAGGCAGGCGGCACCCGGGCCCTTTTGCGCCGGGCACGTGTGACTGACTTGGGAGAGGGCGTCGACGCAAGCGGCTCGCTGCTGCCCCGGGCGATAGGGCGCACCGTGGACTGCATAGCCGACTACCTGGCCCAGGCCCGCGAGCTCGCCCAGAAACAGGGGCTCTCCCTCGTGAGCTGCCTCACCGCCACCAGCGCCGCCCGCGACGCGAGCAACGCGCGCGACCTCACGACGCGCCTGGAGGAGCTCGGCCTTAAACCCCAGGTCATCGCAGGCACCGACGAGGCGGCCCTGGGACTTCTCGGCGTGACCGGCGACTTCATGGGCACGACCGTCGAGGTCTGCGACATCGGCGGCGGCTCCACGGAGCTGTCCTGTGGCAGCCGCGACGCGCAGGGGCACCTCGTGCAGCTGGGAGCCGCCTCGCTCAACATCGGCGCGCGCAGGGTCTGCGAGCGCTTCCTGGCCTGCCCTGACGACGAGCCGTGCGACCCGGCCGCCGTGCGCCGCGCCCGCGACTTTGCCCGTGGCATCTTCGAGGCGCATCTGGCGCAGCAGGCAAACCTGCCCGAGACGCTTGCCTGCGTGGGCGGTACCGCCACGACGCTCGTTGCGGTACTGGCCGAGCTTGACCCCTACGACAGCGACTTCGTGCACCTGCGCCCAACGAGCCGCGACGCGCTGCACGACCTCACAGAGCGTCTGCTGCACATGAGCACGCTCGAGCGCCGCGGTCTCGTGGGCCTGCAGCCCAAGCGCGCACACGTCATCCACGCCGGTGCCCTCATCCTCGACGAGCTTGTCGAGGCGGGCGGATGGCCGGGCTTTGTCACGAGCGAGTCAAACTCTCTGTTCGGGGTCGTGGAATGCATGCATGCGCAGGCGGTTGGGATTCAACCGCCCCTGGCGTGGAACCCGCAGATGATGCGCGGATGACACATGCGGCACGTTTCTCGTCAAAGCTGTGCTAAAGTGCTTTTGGCTGGGAGCGTGGCGGAATGGCAGACGCAGGTGACTTAAAATCACTCGCCGCGAGGCGTGCGGGTTCGAGTCCCGCCGCTCCTACCATCTTTTCTTTTATACGACCGGGCCTTTTTTAAGAGATGCGGTTTTGATGGCAACTGACTTCATGAGCTTCCTCAACGACCACTACGCAAAGGTAGACGAGCTTATCGCCTCCTACTACGCTGGAAACGGTTCGCATCCCGACATGGATGCTTACCTGTACGCGCCCCTGGCAAAGTACTCGGCAAACGGTGGCAAGCGCACCCGTCCCGTCGTGTGCTTCCTGGGCTGCATGGCGGTGGGTGGTTCGGCTGAGCTTGCCTCGAGCGCGGCGGCCTCTGTGGAGCACTTCCACACCGCGGCCCTCATCCATGACGACATCGCCGACGAGGGCGAGCTTCGCCGCGGTGAGCCGTGCCTGCATCTCACGATGGGCCTGGGCCTGGCCATCAACGCCGGCGACCTTGCGCTTTCGCAGGTCACGGGCACCGTTCTTCAGGACGACAGGCTCGACGACGCCACCAAGGTGCGCGTGCTCGGCGAGCTCGTGCGCATGACGACCCGCACCATCGAGGGTCAGGCGCTCGACATCGGCTGGGCGCGCGACGCCCGCTGGGACATCTCCGAAGACGACTACCTCACCATGGCCTCTCACAAGACCGCCTATTACTCCGTTGCCGTGCCGCTCGCCTGCGGCGCCATCATCGGCGGCGGCACCACCGAGCAGGTCGAGGCACTGCGCTCGTTCGGCATGGCGACGGGCCTGGCATTCCAGCTCCAGGACGACCTGCTCAACCTCGTAGGCGACAAGGAGTCGGTCGCCAAGGACTTCCGGACCGACATCACCGAGGGCAAGCGCACCCTCATGGTTGTGCATGCCCTGGCAAACCCCCAGGTGAGCGACGAACTGCGCGGCATCCTTTCGGCACACACCACCGACCCCGAGCTTCTGGCCCGCGCCGTGGAGCTCATGGAGCAGGCAGGTTCCATCGCGCATGCCCGTGAGCTGTCGCTCAAGCTTGTGCGCGAGGCCAAGGAAGCCCTCGCACCCGTGGAGCTTGCACAGCCGGCCAAGGACCTGCTTTTCTCCATGGCCGATTTCTTCATCGAGCGCATCGTTTAATCTGACTCCGGGAGGCAGCAATGGACGCAATCAAGCCGGGACTCATCGGGGCGGCAGTCGAGGACGTACAGCAGAGGCTCATCAACCTGGGGGCCTCCATCTCCGATGACGAGCGCATCGCCCAGGCGTTTGGCCCCACGACGGCCGCCGCCGTGCGCTCCTTCCGTGCCCAGCACGGCCTCCCCATGTCCGACGAGATTGACGAGGTTGCCTGGATCGTGCTGGTCGACGAGACTTATCAGATGGGCGACCGCACGCTCTACCTGCGCCTTCCCTACTTCCACGGCGCCGACGTGAGCCATTTGCAGATGACGCTCAACGTGCTTGGCTTCTCGTGCGGCACGGTCGACGGCTTCTACGGACCCCACACCGAGGCCGCTGTGAAGGAGTTCCAGGCCAACATGGGCCTCACTGCCGACGGCATGGCCTTCCAGGACACCTTCGACGCCATCGAGCGCCTGCACCATGTGTGGCAGGGCAAGTCGGTCAACCCCGACTTCGTCAACGGCCACATGGGCCTCGCCCGCGCCGTGGAGGTCCTCGAGTCCAACCGCATCCTCATCGGCGCGACCGACCCCATTGCCCGCAACGTGGCAAGCCGCATCTGGAACGTGGCATACGCCACCACGAGCGATGCCCACATTACCCTTTCCGACGCGCTCACCAATGGCGAGCTTCGCGACCTCAAAGACAGCGACGTCGTGATGATTCTGGCCACCGCTCCCCTGGAGGCCGGCGACGTTTTGCCTGCACGGGCGATCAACATCGTGGTGCAGGACGGCTCGCCCATCTGCGGCAAGCTGCGCGCCGCCTTGGACAACCAGTCCGTGCGCCCCGGCCTCATCCGCCTGGAGCTTGCGGACCTCAACCGCTACGACGGCTCCGTCACCTCGCGCATGGTGCAGAACGCCGCCATCGCCGTGGTTGACGCCCTGTGCGACGCCCTTGGCAGGAACTAGCGCCTAACTGCGGTTGCTTCCTGCGTATACCAACGCGTAAATGAGCCACGTGCCTGCAAGGGCGCCCAGGATAGCGCCCGACAGGCATGAAAAGAAGAACGGCGCGATGCCGATGGCAATGTCGCTCACGCGCTCGTACACGAAATACAGCACGACCGACACCACGATGGATATTGCCGTGGATATGCTCGCCACCACCGCCGGGCGAAGGGGATGGGCGCTCGTGGTGAGCACGATGCAGACCCCCAGGCACCAGAACATGCAGAAGCGCGCGAACGCCAGCTCATGCAAAAAGGCAAGCGGGCCGCCCATGAAGGGGCTCGCTACGATGAGGATGGCTATCAGGACGGAGGCAATGGGAAATGCGACGCGTGCCTTGCCCCTTAGCACTCGCCTCATTGAATCGATGCTCACGTTCGCTCCGTACCACGCAGATGCTACCGGTCATGTAAAAGTTGGGACCACTATAAAAGCGCTCCTTGACGCTGCCGTTAAGGCTGGTACAATTTTCGGTCACGTGGCACAGGAGTCGATTTACGGCATACCGTGCCAGGCAAACGGCATTGGGATATCGTCCAATGGTTAGGACACGGGTTTTTGGTTCCCGGTATGGGGGTTCGACTCCCTCTATCCCAGCCAGTTTGATTTGCTTCCATGTTCGCGCGTATGAGCGTTCGCATGCTTGCGCGCGATGAGCGTCTCAAGTGCTTCAAAACAAGAAGGCTCGCCGGCGGATTGTCGGCGAGCCTTCTTTTTGTGTGTGGCGCCAAAGGTGCCGGCAGCTTACTCCTGCGGATGGGACTCCATCCAGGCCGTGATTGCCTCGCAGGCGCGTACGAGCGAGTCCTCCACCGACAGGCCCGCGATGTCCACGGTGATGGTGGCGTATTTCTCGTACAGGCCGCAGCGCTGGTCGTACAGGTCGCGGAAGGTAAAGCCCTCGGGCATCACCACACCGCGGGCCGTGACGTCGCCCACACGCGCCGCGACCTCCTCGAAGGGGGCGCGCAGGTACACGACGGGGCCCGTGGTGGCCAGATGCGCCATGGCGCGGGCGCTGTAGCAGGCACTGCCCCCCGTGGCGATGACGGTGCGGCAGGGCTGCACGCCCAGAAGCACGCGCTCCTCCATGGCGAGCATGCCGTCGTTGCCCTGCACCGCGATGAGCTCGGCCAAGGTGCCGTCGTTTTCCACCTGAATGGTGATGTCGGTGTCGGTGAAGTTGTAGCGCAGGCGCTTGGCCATAAGCACGCCGATGGTGGACTTGCCCACGCTCGGCATTCCCACGAGCACGATGTTTCGCTTGTCCAGGGGCATAGGTTGCACCTTTCGTATACAAAAGAACCGCCCCGGGGGACGGTTCGACTTTATCATCGCATCCAAACGCTACAGCCGCTTCGTTGCCAGTCTGCGCGGGAGCGCATGAACGGCAGGCTCGTCACGCAAAGGGCGCTTCCTAGCCGAGGCGAGAACCGAGGCTAGGGGTGCAGCTGCCTCCTTGCAACGGGGCGAACCGGGGTTCGGGCTTACAGCTGCCTTCTCGCCTCGATGGCGCGGCCCAGCGTGACCTCGTCGGCGTACTCGAGCTCGCCGCCCACCGGCAGGCCGCTCGCCAGACGCGTGACCTCGATGTCGAGCGGCTTGATGAGGCGCGCGAGATAGGATGCCGTGGTCTCGCCCTCGATGTCGGGGTTGGTGGCGATGAGGACCTCGGAGACGTCCTCGCTGCCAAGCCGTCCCATGAGCTCGCGGATGTGCAGCTGGTCGGGGCCCTTGCGCTCCATGGGGTTGATCACGCCGCCAAGCACATGGTAGACGCCCTTGAAGGCGCCCGTGCGCTCGATGGCGCTCACGTCGCGGGGCTCGGCCACCACGCAGATGCGCGAGGTGTCGCGGCGCGGGTCGGCGCAGATGGCGCACACCTTGCCCGTGGCGTAGTTGAAGCAATGCGGGCAGAAGTGCACCGTGCGCTTCACGTCCATGAGGGCGTCGGCCAGACGCTGGACACTGGCAGTGTCTGACTGCAGGATGTGATAGGCGATACGCTGGGCAGACTTGGGGCCGATGCCCGGAAGCCTGCCCAGCTCGTCGATGAGGTTGGTGAATGTCTCGTCAGCCATCGCGTGTTTCGGTGTCGTGCGTGAACTCGGAGTCGAGCCGGATTAGAACAGGCCCGGGATGTTGAGGCCGCCGGTGATGGCGCCCATGCGCTGGTTGGCAACCTGCGTGGCGTTGTTGGAGGCCTCGTTCACAGCGGCGACGATCATGTCCTGGAGAAGGTCGACGTCCTCGGGGTTGAGGGCCTCGGGGTCGATGGTGATACCGGTGAGCTGACCGTCGCCAGTCATCGTGGCCTTCACCATGCCGCCGCCGGCCGTGGCCTCCACGACGACGTCCTTGAGGCCGTCCTGCACGTCGGCGAGCTGCTGCTGCATCTTCTTGGCCTGCTTGAGCATCTTGGACATATCCATAGAGAGTTCCTCCCGTGTGGTCGAGCGGCCACATGGCCGCGCAAGCATATAAATCCAACCCACACACTGTACCCGCCCTCCCCCGCCCTGCCCACCCCCACGACCGCAAGACACGAGAAGAACGGAGGGGCGGGATGCCCGCACATCCTGACAAGTACCGTTCACCGACATAGATATACATTCGTATTCTCATGATTGACAAACCGTTAGCACAGGCTAAACTCATAGCCAATTGATTTACATTTGTATTCTTATAACCAACAGTTTCGGAGGTGGATACATGAAGCAATCGGACCCAGCCATGTATGCCCGAACACTGGGGCGAATCGTCGTCCGTAGCCATGCCGTATGGATTGTTACGGGGGCGTTGGCGGTTTTGTTTGGTGCGTTTTTGCTCTACTCCATGCACACCGGGTTCACCATCGAACCATTCCAGGCGGCACTCGACTCAGTGCATCAGTCGCAAATACGAAACTCGGATGCGCCCGAATACGTACAGGAAGAAGAGTGCCTCGTGGCATCCCAACTTCAGGATGTAGTCAACAGTTTCGGGACAAAGGATTTTGCCGCCAGCATGGCCACGTATTACCGCACGGTCGCCGACATCGTGCAAACTGCGTTTGAAGAGGGTCGAGTAGACGAGACAGCCGACTCAATTCTCCACGTTGAGGGAACAGCGCAACTGTACGAGAAAGTCGCGCAGCTTGCCAATCCGGTCTTTTATGACGATTCGACTCGATTCCCTCTTACGTATTACACCCTGTACATGCTCACTCAGCTTCCTTTCTTCGTCTGGTACATTCCCCTCATCATCATTCTGGGAATCTATATCCACGAGCGCGAGAACGCCAAACTGCTATCGCATGTCCCCATAAGCCAGCCCGCTCTCATTTTTAACCTTTTCTTTGCGCTCTTCACGGCCTCGCTTGCATGCGTTCTCGTTGCCTGGCTTCCAGCAGCCCTTTGGACGCTCCTCAACAATGGCTTTGGCGACCCCTCCTACCCCGTAATGTTCATAACCAATGGGGAGCTGTTTTCTCTGACGATCGGAGGGGCGCTTTTGAAATGGATTGCCGTCTTCGCCGGCGAGCTGGCTTTGTTGTCCCTGATTGCAGCCGTTTGCTTGTCTCTCAACATCGGAAAAGCCGCCCAGACAGCAGTCGTACTGCTGCTTGCCCTGCCCTTCGTCCCAAACTACCTCTCCGGAACAGTCCCCCAATTCTTGCTCAAGTATCTTCCGTCGACCTTCCTCGATGAGGCACGCATCACAGGGATACCCGGCGGCGCGGTGACCATCATTGACTCTGGCCCCGGATGCACCTTTTCCGCCGGAATGACAACCATTTTCGGTTGGTGTATCGCAGTTATCCTGCTCACACTATGTGCATGTACTGCCGTTGGCTTTATGCGCATCGCAAGACTGAGGAGGCAGCATGCTTGATATCAAGGAGGTGAGCCTCGCCTATCGAGGCGCAAAGGTCCTCGACGGCGTCTCGTTCACCGTTGAGCCCGGTGAGATATGCGCCCTTGTCGCCCCAAACGGCTCAGGCAAAACAACCCTTATGGAGGCTGTCGGGGCACATATATGGCCCGACCATGGGTGCTGCTTGGCAGACGAGATAGACAGCGCACGTAAAACAGCAGCATACACAAGCAAAGTTCTCTATGCCCCCGATGGAGGCAAGCTGCTGCACGATGACTTGAGCGTTTTTGAGCACTTGCAGGCCACCAAATGTCTCTGGCGCTCAGACGCCGACCTGAACGCCGTCAGCAAACAATGCCTCACGGACGAAATGCTCTCCAAGCGAGGAAAAGAGCTGTCGCAAGGCATGAAACAACAGGCCAGCCTTGCAATAGCCTGCATGAGCAAGGCGCGTTACATCCTTTTTGACGAACCAACCAACGGCTTTGACCAAACGAATTCGCGCATGTTCTGGAGGGTCATCGACCAATTGGCCCAGCACGACACAGGCATCGTCATCTCCTCCCACATCCTCAACGAACTCGACGAGATGTGCGACACGATCTACTTTCTCAAAGACGGCCGTCTCATTCGGCCACATGACCAAGGCTATCAGGGAAGCTGCTCTGAAATATACGCCCAGCTCTACGAGGGGAACGGCTCATGAATCCAACTGCAAAGAGCGTATGCCACCAGGGATAGACGGCTTCCACGAGTGAGCATAGTGTTGTATTCTGCAAACGATGATTGCCAACCGCGTGCAGCATGGGAGGTGGGACTCGCGTGGATACAATTGTTCCGCTCCTGATTCAGGACGCCTTCTTCCTTCTTGTCATCCTGCTCGCACGTGCCCTGCTGATTGGTCGAGTTCAATACCGCCATATCATGTTGCTCTGGTATGCTGCCCTTATACGCCTGCTCCTCCCCTTTCCCCTGACGTTGCCTGCTGATTTAATCGCATTCCAAAGCAGCCAAGGCACGTTTGTCCCACACGAGACCCCCGCGCACTCCCTGGCGCAGCTAGGAGCATCGTGGCTCGCCACGCCAATTGGACATGCCGTGCTTGGAATCTGGGCGACCGGTGCACTTCTCGCTTTGACCGTCCACCTTGTAAACCATCAACGCTGGGTTCGTTCGCATCCGGCAATCGGCCCAGTCGACGATCAGGACATCTGCGCATGCGCCCAGAAATTCGAACTGCAACACAGACGTCTTATTCTGATTCGCGCTAAAGCTTTCCTAAGCTTGCTTACAAATAAAGCAACCTTTCGGTCCACCCGTGAGCTGCAAACAACTCCGACACACGCTAGGCTGTTCTGGGCCGACAATTTGAAGAGCCCTGTCACCTATGGATTCATTTTCCCCGTCGTTCTCTTGCCGGTCGGCACTGCAAGCCTTTCCAAACATCAGAAGCTCCATATCGTTGAGCATGAGCTGACACACATCCACCGGCGGGATGCCCTCTTCAAGTTTCTCCTCACGCTTGCCTGCTGTTGCTTCTGGTTCAACCCGCTCGTCTGGGTTATGCGCAAGCTTGCCAATCAAGATATAGAGTTGACCTGTGACGAGATTGTCGCCTGGTTTCTTTCCCCCTCGCATAAGCGCTCATATGCCAGCCTCCTTCTTCGGTTCGCGTCAACATCAGGTAGTGCCAATCACGTGGATATCGCTGCTTTTTCTTCCGGTGCTGCCCCTCTGCTTGCTACTCGAATCGGTGCGATGAGAAGGACTTCGCAGCATATTGATGTGCCCTCCTTCGCCAAATGTTCGACCGCGCTCCTCTTTGCCTTGGCCCTTTCCACAACCGGGATCGCTAGCAGCAACAACCCGTGGGACATTCGCACTGATGCCGGATGCATCAATCTGCCCGAAGCCTGGCGTGAAAAGGTGGCCGTCAGCACCGCGAAGACCACAGATGGCTCAAGCGTCACCATGGTCTTCCCTCTTGGCCAGGAAACGCACCCTCTTGTTGCGTTCGGGCAGGTCGGTGATTATCTCCAAGAAGATGCAGGCAACATGATGATTATTGAAGCCACGACTCATTATGGTTCGAACTACACCCTATGGGGTTTCGACTACAGCGACTCGGTTTCCGAGCTCCCCAGGTGGGATACTTCTATTCCCCTGGTCAACGCCTGGCAGTTAAGCACGGGAGGAGACCCGGATATGGATTCGTTGGAATTCTTGAAGACGGAGGTCGCACCCACATTTCGTGCCGCGTAGGATATGCGGCCGTCATCGCATGACATATGGTATAAGGGAGAGGGACATGCAACCATCGTTATCCGACCTTGAGCTCAAGGTCATGGCAATAATCTGGCGCAACGGCGGGCAGGCCAGTGCCAAACAGATATTTACCGAGATGAACGGCGAGTTTGGCTACACGCGAGGAGCCGTGTACGCCCTCATCCACCGTTGCATTGAGAAGCGCGCAATTGAGCGAGAGGAGCCAGGCTTCATCTGCCGCAGCATCGTCGACCCCGACGAGATGCGTCTTGGGGAGACAAAGAAGCTGATAAACACGGTGTTTGACGGTTCTGCCTCAAAACTCGTCTCTGCACTGGTCTCCCATGGTGAGATGACCTCGGAGGACATCGCCGAACTGCGACGGATGATTGACGAGATTGAGTAAGCCCCATCACCCTTGCGCTCCGGATCCTTACGCTCACGCACGAAAAGAAAAGATGGGCGCGCTTAAATAGTTGACATTCGTATTCTGAATGATATTCTTCTTATCAAACACCGGTGTTGCCATAATCAATCTCTTCGAAGTATGGGAGGTACTGAAATGCCACCCGAAGTTTCTATCCTTGCTGCGGCAATACTGTTTGGGCTAATCGTCTATTACGTTGTCAAGGCAATCAACAAGCATCGATAGGTTCCTAAGCAGCAAGCCCCGCCTGTTCCGATAATGAACCGGGACAGGCGGGGCTTATCCTTTACTAGGCGTTCTTTTCCAACGTCCATCTCCAGGCAGGGACGACGCGGATGTCGCCGTGAGGCGTTGACTCGATGCCGTATTCGTTAGAGGTAATGATAGACGCCCGGGCAATGGAAAACAGGGAAAGCGCCAGAAGAACGGCGGGGAACCAGAGGCGCATGAAAGGTTACTTTTTAAAGTTCACTATATTTAACAATACTGTATACTATGAATGCGACAACGGCGTTTCTATTCGATAGATGGATGAATGTAAGCCCATCTCAACTGAGCAGGAGGACGTCATGGATTCACCGAAACGAACCGATAGCGCACCCTTCTCCAGAAGGCAGTTCGTCATTGCCTCAGCTACATTTGGACTCGGTCTGACAGGCGTCGCCCTTCCCGACCTCGCTCGTGCCGACGAGGATTCACTGGGATACCATGAAACCCTCTAGCCTTGAGACACGAATTGCGGTCCTTGGACTCCTGGTATTCTTAATCGTGGGAGGCCTCGTTCTCTTCCACACGTTCTCGCGAAGCGCGGAAATTCCCGACTCGGTTGTCTATGACGGACAGCGCTATGGGCGCGCCGCATATCCAGACGCAAGCAATACCGGCATCGACCTGCAGAAAGCAATCTTCTCCGATAAAGGCAAACGCATCGGACATCTTGACGGGCAGACGGTGGTAGCAGAATCCTCCGATAAAGACACCCCTGAGTCTAAGCCAGGCGTCTATGAGCTTGACGGAACCAATCTCATACTCATTGGCGATGAGAACAAGAACGCAGCCTATGTCAATCTCTCCAACCCTTCGGAGTAGCTTGCACTCCCTCGTTCAAAAGACCCCGTTCGAAAGCCACTCCATGCAAGCCCCGCCTGTTCCGATAATGAACCGGGACAGGTGGGGCTTATCCTTTATTAGGCGTTCTTTTCCAACGTCCATCTCCAGGCGGGGACGACGCGGATGTCGCCGTGAGGAGTGGCTTCGGTGCCGTATTCGTCGAGGGTGACGATTGCTGCGCGAGCGTCGGGGAAAAGGGACATTGCCTCTTCGAGGGCGGAGATTTCGCGTGCTTTTGTACATTCATCGTCCATGCTGAGGCAGACTTGCACGAGGTCAAAGGCTGTGCCGAACGCCTCGTCACCCCAGATGAAGTCGACCTCTTTGCCGCTGGGAAGCTTGAGCATGGAAACTTCCCCGCGCCTCCCCGTTTGCCTGCGGCGACGCAACTCGAGGTAGACCGACATCTCAAGGGCACGCGTGAGGCCATCCGTGGTTGCAGGGCTCATGGCATAGAAGAGGCCCGTGTCCACAGCATATTCCTTGAACCCGCGCAGGCGGCTGCGCTGAAGTGAGCGAGAAAAGTCGTAGACGCCGTAAGACAGATGCGCGTCCTCCATGGCGTCGAGCATCTCGGCTATCTTCTCGCGTCCCGGCGAATAGCCAGAAGAAGTTCCCTGGTTGTGGGCGCGACTGATAGAAAAGTCTCGGGCAGAGGACGCCACGACGCTGCGGGCGAGGTTTCGCACAAAGGCGGCATTTGCGTAACCATGGCGCTCGACAAGATCGCGGGCGACAGTGAATTGGACATACCCCTGGAGCACCTGCACGCGTTCCATCTCATCGAGGCCACATACGGCAGGAAAGCCGCCTTCCAGCAGAAATGCCTGGTAGGAGCCCTTCATCTGCGAGGCGACGGTTTTGGAATCTAACTCAACCCCCTTCGGTATGTCCAATCCTCTTGATTGGAGGTATTCCGAAAACCCGTAAGGCAGAAGCTCATAGGCAATGGAGCGCCCCCTGAACTCCGTCGCAATGTCATCGGAAAGCAAACGAGACGATGAACCCGTGAAGTACATCGTCACCTTTTCAGTGTCAACAATTCTGCGCGCCGCAAGCTCCCAGTCGGGGACATCCTGGACCTCGTCGAAGAAAATATACGCCCCTTCGGAACGCGCCTCGGGATTCAGCTCATAGAACGTCTCCAACACCTGCGAGATGATGTCGGCGGGATAGGGCTTGAGCCTCTCGTCGTCAAAGTTGAAGTAACAGATGCACCCCGCAGGGACACCGCCGTCGAGCAGCTCGACAATGGCTTGATAAAGGCGAAACGTCTTGCCACTGCGACGCATGCCCGTGACGACCTTGACGAGATTGCCGATTTTGGGCTGCAAAGGCTTGCCCAACGACAGCTCGCGACAAACGAGACCCTCTCGAACCGACGGCAAGACCGACTGGTGAAAATCGTGGATAAGCAGGCAAATCGTCGGCTTGAGCTGAGTCATGCACATACATCCCCTCGAAGAAAAACCTTCCGTGCGAGACAAATGGATAAAGGCAGTATAGCTTGAACTGTCATTCTGAGTGACAGATTTAGGCAAAAACTGTCATTCTGAGTGACAGTTCTGGCAACTTACTTGCCTGTTGACAAAAGGAAGCGCCGCCTACCCCGACGAAGCAGGGCAGACGGCGCTTGGGGATTGCGGTTGACTGCGGCCGGAGATTACTCGCGGGTCACCTTGACGGGCTGGCCGAAGCCGGCCTCGAGAAGCTGGGAGAGCCAGGCGGTTGAGTCCTCGCCGGGCGCAGGCTGGACGGGAGACCCAAAAGTCGCACCAGGAGCCGGGGCTGCGGGCTGGGCCGCAGGCGCCGGAGCCGCAGGCTGGGCCGGGGCAGTGGGACGGGCGGCAAACGCAGGCTGCGCAGCAGAGGCCGAGACCGCCGGCTGGGCCGAAGCGGCAAACGCAGGGGCAGCGGGGCGCGCAGCGGGTGCCGAGCCGAAACCGGAAGGCTGCTGGGGTGCGGCAGGCCTGGGCGCAGGCGCAGGCACTGCGGGACGAGGGGCCGGCGCAGGCGCTGCGGGCTGGGCCTCGGCGGGCGCAGGCTCGTCCCAGGGAGCACCATAGCCATCGGCGGGAACGTCGGCAGAGACATCCTGGTAGCCGTCGTACATGTCGTCGGGCACAAACTCGAAGGCAGGCGCATCGTCAACGGGGGCCACAGGCTGAGGAGCCGAAGCAGCGGGCCTATTCCCGGCAGCAAGTGCCGGCGCAGCAGAGGCGGCCTGCGGCATACGCGCGAATGCGGGAAGAGCGGCATCTCGGGCAGCAGGTGTAGCGGGGCTGCTTGCGGCAGCAGGTGTAGTGAGGCTGCTTGCGGCAGTGGGCGCGGCCTGGCCGGTTTGCGGCATGCGGGCAAATGCAGGAAGGGCGGCGTTCTGCGCCGATGCGGCAGGGGCAACAGGCTGAGCAGCGGGCGCGGACTGTTGGGGCATGCGCGCAAAGGCGGGCAAGGCGGCATCACGCGCGGGTGCGGCAGCAGCTGCGGCCGGGGCAGCGGCAGACTGCCTGGACTGGGCGCCGAATGAGGGGCGTGCGGTCGGGGCCGCCTGCGCAGGCGCGGCAGGTCGCACGGAGCGACCGGGAGCAGCACCGGCGCCCTCGACACGGATGGCAACCGCGTGCCCTATGACTTTCTCAGCCGCCTGCTTGATGGCGTTCATCGAGTTGGGCGTCTGCAGCTGCTTGCCGATAAAGTCGCCGCCGGGATTGACGATGACGAGGGAACCGCCGGGGTCGAAATGGCCCGTAACCTTGTTGAGCAGGGCAATAACCGGCCTGAAGATGGCACATGCCTCCTGGCAGATCTGCCCCCAGTGGGCATCGGGCGCCTGCGGGGAGGCTGCCGCAGGGGCAGTCCCCTGCTGGGGAGCAGCAGGGGCAGCCGAAGCGGCGCCTTGCTGCGGCATGCGGGCAAACGAGGGCAGTTGCGAGGCACCGGCCTGGGCAGCAGGGGCGCTCGATGCCTGAGGAACCGCGTGCTGCGCCACGGGTGCGGGAGCCGTCGTTGCCTGAGCAACCTGAGCAGCCTGGGCAGCGGGCTGCCCAGCAGGCGCTGAGGGAGCAACAGGGCGCGCGACAGGCGCAGGAGCCGCCGGAGCAGCAGGGCGAACCATGGGTGCAGAAGCCGCCGGAGCAGCTTGGGCGGCCGCCGACGACTGCTGCGGCATGCGGGCAAACGAGGGAAGCTTGCTTCCGGCTGCCTGCCCAGCAACCCCGCCGCCAGGCTGTCCCACACCAGCAGCCTGCGCACCGGCCGCAGCCGCGGGCGCGCTCGCCAGCGCGATCCCGCCCGCCTTCACGGCCGCAAGCTCGGCCTCAAGCGCCTCCACGCGGGCCGCAAGCGCCTCGAGCGACAGGTCGGCCTTGGGGCGAGCCATCCTCGTGAGCGCCACCTCGAAGTCGAGGCGCTGGTCAGTGGAGGTGCGCAGGGTATTCTCAAGACCGCCGAGCAAATCAAGAATGTACGCGAGGCGATCGGCCCCGCCGAACTTGGCGGCCTGGGCCACGAACTCCTCGGGCCTCGCCGCGTCGCGCAGCGCACCCTTGCCGGCCACGGCGGCCACGTAGACGTGGCGCATGTGGCGCGTGAAGTCGCGCACGTACTGCTCGATGTCCATGCCGCGCGAGCTCATCTCGTCCACGCGGGCGAAGCACCCGGCCACGTCGCGGGCGGCCACAAGCTCGGCCATGCCCGAGAGCGTGTCGTCGGCCACCTCGCCGAGCAGCTCGCGGGCGTCTTCCACATGCACGGTGCCACGACCGTGCACCGAGAGCGTCTCGAGCGTCGACAGGGCGTCGCGCAGGCCGCCGCGCGCGTGGCGGGCGACGAGGGCCAGTGCCTCGCTGTCGTACTCGAAGCCCTCGGAGGTGCACACGAACTCGAGGCGCTCGGCGATGTCGGCGTCGGAGATGCGGTGGAACTCCAGGCGCTGGCAGCGCGAAAGCACCGTCTCGGGAATCTTCTGCGGGTCGGTGGTGCACAGCACGAACACCACGTGCGCCGGAGGCTCCTCCAGCGTCTTGAGCAGCGCGTTGAACGCCGCCGTGGTGAGCATGTGGACCTCGTCGATCACGTAGACCTTGTAGCGGCCCTGCGTGGGAGCGAAGGCGACGCGGTTGATGATCTCGTCGCGCACGTTGTCGACGCCGGTGCGCGACGCGGCGTCGAGCTCGTATACGTCGGGGTGCGTGCCGCGCGCAATCTCCTGGCACTGCTCGCACGTGCCGTCGGGGTGGGCCGTGGCGGCGCCGCCGCCCGCCTCGCACATGAGGGCCTTGGCCAAAAGGCGCGCCGTGGTGGTCTTACCGGTGCCGCGCGGGCCGGTGAAGAGGTAGGCATGGGCCATGCGACCGTCCGTCAGGGCGTTCTGCAAGGTCGAGACGATATGCTTCTGTCCCACCATGCTTTCAAACGTCTGCGGGCGGTACTTGCGATACAACGACTCCATGCGAGCTCCTTGGGCGTGCGGTGCGCGGTCTTGGCGCCCACCAGTGTACGGCATTCGGCTTCAAACAGTGTAGAGAACAGGTGGTATGCGGCCCCGTCGCTCCCCTTGCGACGCATGAAAAAGCCCCGCCGACACCGGGTGCCGACGGGGCGTGGAAGCCATGGAAGGCAGGTCTACCTCGTACGCTTGTCCGTCTTGCGGGCGATGATGTCGCCAGCCGACTGGATCACCTGAACGAGGATGACGCACAGCACGACGGAGACGATCATGACGTCGACCTTATAGCGCTGGTAACCATAGCGGATGGCGATGTCGCCCAGACCGCCGGCACCCACGCAGCCCGCCATGGCGGCATAGCCGAAGAGCGTGATGAAGGTGATTGCCGCGCCGCGGATAAGCGACGGCAGGCTCTCCTTGAGGTACACCTTCGTCACAAGCTGCCAGGTATTGGCGCCAAACGACTGGCCGGCCTCCACAAGGCCCCCGTCAATGTCGGCCAGGCTCTGCTCAACCATGCGCGCAACAAACGGGATGGCGCACACCGTAAGCGGCACGATGGCGCCGGGAACGCCCAGGGAGGTGCCGGCGACCAGGCGCGTGAACGGGATGATGCACACAAGCAAGATGATGAAGGGGATGGAGCGCAGCACGTTCACAATCCAGCCGAGCACGGCGTTGAGGACAGGCTTGGGATGCAGGCCGTTCTTGGCCGTGATCACGAGGATGACGCCCAGCGGCACGCCCACGAGATAGGCGAGCAGCACCGAGACGCCCGTCATCACGATGGAGTCGCACACGCCCTTGGCCATGAGGTTGCCGTAGGTGTCGATAAAGGTCTGGACAACGGATACGATCTCGTCCATGGCTTAGGCCTCCTTCACGTCGTCGAGCACGACGTCGCCGCCGGTCACGATGGAGTCGTAGGCGAGCAGGGCCTTCGTGACCTTGCTGCGCGGGTTGCGGAAGACCTCCTGCGTGGGGCCCTCCTCCACGATGCGGCCGTCGTCGATGACGGCGATGCGGTTGCAGGCCTTCTGCGCCACCGCGAGGGAGTGGGTGATCATGATCATCGTGACGCCGAGTTCCTTGTTGATGTTGCCAAGCAGCTCGAGCACGCCCACCGTGGTGCGGGTGTCCAGGGCGCTCGTCGCCTCGTCGCACAGCATGATCTTGGGGTTGTTGGCAAGCGCGCGGGCAATGGCGACGCGCTGCTGCTGACCGCCGGAGAGCTGGCTGGGATAGTGGCCCTCTTTGTCGGCCAGGCCCACCAGCTCGAGAAGCTCGCGGGCGCGCTTGGCACGATCGGCCTTGGGCATGCCGCCATGCACCTCGAGGGGGAACATGACGTTGGCCAGCACCGTACGCTGCTGGAACAGGCTGAAGTTCTGGAAAATCATACCGATGGAAGAACGCAGCTCGAGCAGCTTCTTGCCGGAGTAGCCCGAGATGTCCTGGCCGTCGATGATGATGCGGCCCGACGAGGGGCGCTCCAATAGGTTGAGGCAGCGCACAAGCGTGGACTTGCCCGCGCCCGACGAACCGATGATGCCGAAGACATCGCCGTCGTTGATGGTGAGGTCTATGTCATGCAAGACGTGGTGAGGATTGTCGGTGCCCTCCCCAAAGACCTTGTTAAGGTGTTCGATTTGAATCATGGCTCTCTCTTCCCCTATGTGCTCGAACGCTTTACAAGCCCCGAGCTGCAGCGGGGCAACTATACGCGAAAAGGGGCACGGCGATAGACGCCGCGCCCCATGAGCTGAAACGAACCATCAACGCAAGGTGCCGAGTCGAAGAACCTCGCTAAGACGGCAGGTCAACCTCTTTCTTACTTTGCCTGCTCAAGAGCCTCGTCAACGGCCGTGAAGATGGCCTTGGAGGTGACGGTGGCGCCGGAGACGGCGTCGACGCCCTCGGTGCCGCCGGCCTCGACGATCTTGGCGGGCAGCTGCTCGATGGCCTTGGTGCCGATGCCCTGGGTCTCGGAGTTGTCGCCCACGGTGACGTCGGCGACCTTGCCGCCCTCAACCTTGACGGTCACAGGCACCTTGCCGCCGATGCCCTTGCCCTCGGCCGTGTACTCGCCGTCCTTGAGGGAGCCGGCCTCGCCGCCCTCGGCAGTCGCGGCCTCCTCACCCTCGCCCTCGAGGGTGAAGGCGGGCTGCACGGCGCCCTTGAAGGTGTCGAGGATGTAGTTGTAGGTCTTCTCAGAAAGCAGGGCGTCCTTCAGGGCCTGGATCTTGGCGACCTCCTCGTTGCCGGCATGCACAACCAAGACGTTGGCGTAGGTCTTGGCGGCCAGGCCGTCAGCGGCCTCGATAGCCAGGGCATCCTCCACCGTGTAGCCGGCGTCGAGGGCGTAGTTGCCGTTGATGCAGGCGATGGCCACATCGGGCAGGGCGTTGGGGATGTTGGCGGCCTCAAGCTCGACGAACTCCAGGTTCTTGGGGTTCTCGGCGATGTCGTTGGTCGTGGCGGTGACGCCGGCGCCTTCCTTGAGCTTCAGCAGGCCCTCCTGCTCGAGAAGAAGCAGGGCGCGAGCCTCGTTGGTGGTGTCGTTGGGCACAGCGACCTTGGCACCGTCGGAAACTTCCTCAAGCGTGGCGACGTTGCCGGGGTAGATGCCGAAGGGCTCGTAGTGCACGGCGCACACGGGCACGAGGTGGGTGCCGTTCTCCTCGTTGAAGCTCTTGAGGTAGGGCTCGTGCTGGAAGTAGTTGGCGTCGACCTCGCCCTGCTCGGTGGCGGTGTTGGGCAGGATGTAATCGGTGAACTCGGTGACGACGAGCTCATAGCCCTGCTCGGAGAGGACCTCCTTGACCGGGCCGTTGAGAATCTCGGCGTGGGGCGTGGGGGAGGCGGCGACGGTGATCTTCTTGTCGTCGGCCAGCGTGACCTCGTCGGCGTTGTCGAACTTGTAGGCGTCCTCGGCCTTCTCCTCGTCGGCGATGGCGAAGTTGACGCCCACAGCGGCCAGGGCGGCCAGGGCAGCGGCGGAGGTGATGAAGTTGCGGCGGGTGAGCTTGTTCATGGTGCAGGTCCTTTCAGATCATGAATGCGTCATTGGGGGATGTCGGCGCA
The DNA here is from genome assembly GCA_934636245.1 of uncultured Coriobacteriales bacterium. GTDB lineage: Bacteria > Actinomycetota > Coriobacteriia > Coriobacteriales > UMGS124 > UMGS124. Next base: position 12,556 of record CAKUAI010000012.1, on the reverse strand, counting down.
TCGTGTTCGACTGATTTCAACACGGCTTGCGTGTGCGACGCGGTATATAACCACGTCGACTGCACCTGTTCAAGGCTTTGGGTCATTCATAGATTTTGACTTTGGTTATCGGTATAATTGATACCAGCGTCTCACCTCGTGAGACCACAAACGAAAAAAGCGACCTGCATAGGTCCGGGTACCCGCCAGAGGCCGCTTATGGCTGCTACCTCCCGGTCCTGACCAGGTTCGCGGTGTGACGCCACCCGAACCCATGCAGATCGCTCGTGAGGGGTAAGTATAGGGCAAGACGCATCCGGCACCTGTCAAAAATTCCCTCTTCGGCAAATCTGTAAAAGTCCACCATGCACTGAATGCATTGCGGGGCCACAATCCATCACAGTCCGCACACTGTATGTGGCAGAAATGTGAGCTTCACCCATGTCAAAAGTTTATCCTTGACCTACACCATGTGACTGAGGCAATATATCCCCTGCACTTGCGCGGCGTTACCTCAGCTGGATAGAGGGTCTGACTACGAATCAGAACGTCACAGGTTCGAATCCTGTACGCCGCACCACTTGAATTTAAGGGCTGGTTCCTTCGGGAGCCAGCCTTTTTTGTTTATCGCTGCCTTTTGCAACACGCACGCCTTTCAGGCACCCCACTTTGCCCGCCGCTGTCCAGAAATCCCACCGGGCTCCCATGCTGCCTTTCTCAAAGATGGTCAACGCGTGGCAACCATCGTCGCTCCATGGGGTATACCTGCTTGAATGTGCATAATTGGGTGTTCAGCCAGAAACGGGCGCGGAGTGTGGGAGAGGCATGGAACAGATAGAGAACATGCAGGTCAATCAGGATAACGGGTTGTTCCTCGGCCTCGATGTGGGATCGACCACGGTCAAGGCGGCCGTGTGGGATTCACACAGCGACAAGGTGGTGTACACCGACTACCGCCGCCACGGCGCCAACCAGGCCGCATGCCTCAAGGAGGTCTTGAGCGCCCTCGCCCAGAGCCTACCCGAGATGCCCGCTCGCGCCGCCATCTGCGGCTCAGGCGGAAAGGTGCTTGCCGAGGAGCTCGACCTGCCCTTCGTGCAGGAGGTCGTGGCCAACTCCGTCGCCATCCGCAAACTCTACCCGCAGGTACGCTGTGCCATCGAGCTGGGCGGTCAGGACGCCAAGGTTGTCTTCTTCCAGGAGGACCCCAAGACGGGCGAGACTAGCGTCTCGGACATGCGCATGAACGGCACGTGCGCAGGCGGCACAGGCGCTTTCATCGACGAGATCGCCTCGCTTCTCGACACGCAGTCCTGCGACTTCAACGCGCTCGCCGAGCGCGGCACCTGCGTCCACGACATCTCGGGCCGCTGCGGCGTGTACGCCAAGACCGACATCCAGCCCCTGCTCAATCGCGGCGTGCCCAAGGAAGACCTGGCACTTTCGTGCTTCCATGCCATCGCCAAGCAGACCATCGGCGGCCTGGCACAGGGCCGTGAGCTCGAGCCGCCAGTCATCTTCGAGGGCGGCCCGTGCACGTTCAACCCCGTGCTCGTGCGCGTTTTCCAGGAGCGCCTGGGCCTCACCGACGAGCAGACCGTCGTGCCCGAGCACCCCGAGACGATCGTCGCATTCGGCGCAGCGCTGTCGCTGACCACGCTCTTTGCCGACGACGCCCGCACCTTCGACGCCGCCTCGTGCATTGAGACGCTCGCCACCTTCAAGGGTCGTCGCACCGACTCCCTCGCCGAGCTGGAACCCCTCTTCGCCGACGAGACGCAGCTGCAGCGCTTCCGGGCCCGCCACCGCCTGGCGCAGCGCCCCCATGCCGATCCCGTGCCGGGATCTACCACCTATGTCTACCTGGGCATCGACTGCGGCTCCACCACCACCAAGCTCGTCTTGATGGACGACGATGCCCACCTCATCCACTCCTTCTACGCCTCGAACGAGGGCGAACCGCTCGAGGTCGTGCGCCGCGCCCTGCTTGAGACGCGCGAGATCTTTGAGAAGGCCGACGCCAAGCTCGTCATCCGCGCCGTGGGCACAACCGGCTACGGCGAGCAGCTGTGCGCCCGCGCCCTGGGCGCCGACTGCCACGTGGTCGAGACCGTGGCCCATGCGCAGGCGGCCAAGCTCTACTCCCCCGAGGTGTCGTTCATCCTCGACATCGGCGGGCAAGACATGAAGGCCATCTGGCTCGACCACGGCATCGTCACGAACATCACCGTGAACGAGGCGTGCTCAAGCGGCTGCGGCAGCTTCCTTGAAAGCTTCGGCGCCACGCTGCACATTCCCGTGGAGCAGATCTCCGCCCATGCCTTCGCCTCCAAGAGCCCGGCCAACCTGGGCTCGCGCTGCACTGTCTTCATGAACAGCTCAATCGTCAGCGAGCAACAGGCGGGCAAGACCGCCGACGACATCATGGCAGGCCTGTGCCGCTCCATCGTGGAGAACGTCTTCACCAAGGTCATCCGCATGTCCAACATGGACAAGCTCGGCGAGCACATCGTGGTGCAGGGCGGCACGTTCCGCAACGACGCCGTGCTGCGCAGCTTTGAGAAGTACGTGGGCCGCGAGGTCACCCGCGCCCCCTATCCCGAGCTCATGGGCGCGCTCGGCGCCGCCCTGCTCACGCGCGACCATGTGGAGCGCCAGGTGGGCCACGACGGCGCCATCAGCGGCGAATGGAAGACCGGTTTCATCGGCATCGACGCCCTCGACGACGGCACGATACCGACGGGCGCCGCGCCGCGCGCAACTTCGCCCTGGTACACCCGCACGGCGAACAACGTGTGCCCCCACTGCGCCAACCACTGTGCGCGCACGGTCGTGGAGTTCTCCAACGGCACCTCCTGGGTCACCGGCAACCGCTGCTCGCGCGGCGCCGACCTCGACGGCACGGCGGCCAGCGCCAAGCGCAAGGACGCTCCCAACCTCTTCGACGAGCGCCTGAAGCTTCTTTGCCGCGACTACGAGGTCAAACCTTTGCGTGAAGCCCAAGGCAAGGTCGTGGGCATCCCGCTCGTGCTCAGCTACTGGGACACGCTGCCTTTCTGGAAGACGTTCTGGCGGGCGCTGGGATTTGAGGTCCGCGTGAGCGGCACCTCCACGCGCCGCATGTACGAGGAGGGCCTGCCCGCCGTCACCTCCGACACCGTGTGCTTCCCCGCCAAGCTCGTGCACGGCCACATCCGCAAGCTCGAGGCCGCAGGCGTCGATTTCATCTTCATGCCCACGATCACCACGGTCGAACCCCAGAACCCCCATGCCACAAGCGAGAGCATGTGCGCGGTGGTGAAGGGCTACCCCATGGTGGTGCGCAACTCCGACAACCCTCAGGAGCGCGGCACGCGCTACGAGAACCCGCTGTTCCACTGGCACACCGAGGCCGACCGCAGGCGCCAACTCTGCGCGTACATGGCCCAGGCCTGGGGCATCGATGAGGCAGCCTGCCTGGCCGCCATGGCCCAGGGCGACGCCGCACAGAAGAGCTTCTCGGCAGCCCTGCAGGCACGCGGCGCCGTGGTGATCGAACAGGCAAAGAAGGCCGGCACCTACGCTGTGGTGCTCGCCGCGCGCCCCTATCACAACGACCCGCTCGTCCACCATGGCCTGCCCGAGCTCTTCAGCCACGAGGGAATCCCCGTGGTGTGCGCCGACGCGGTGCCGGGTGTGGACGAGGTGGACCTGTCGCACTCCATCATCGACATCGTGAACAACTACCACGCCCGCATGCTCTCCTGCGCCACAATCGCGGCGCGCGACGAGAACCTGGAGTACGTGCAGCTCGTGAGCTTCGGCTGCGGCCACGACGCCTACCTCACCGACGAGATCTGCAGGCTCATGCACGAGATTTCAGGCAAGGTGCCGCTCGTGGTGAAGCTCGACGAGTCCGACGTGTCGGGGCCCCTGCGCATCCGCGTGCAGTCGTTCATCCAAACCACGGCCATGCGCCGCGCCGCAGGCATCCCGCTTGAGGTGCATGAGCTGGGCGATCCCTACCCGCGCAAGTTCACGCGCGAAGACTCCGACAAGACCATCCTCGTGCCCAACACCTCGCACGCGTTCTCGCGCATCATGGCTGCCGCCATGGCGGGCACCAAGTTCAAGGCGGCGCCCCTGGAGGTGGGCCGCGAGGAGGCCATCCGTCTGGGCAAGAAGTACGTGCACAACGACATCTGCTTCCCGGCGCAAATCGTGATCGGCGAGGCGCTGGCGGCAGTGGAGTCGGGCAAGTACGACACGCACAAGATAGCCATCGCCATGGCCAAGTACGTGGGCGACTGCCGCCTCACGCACTACGTGGCGCTCCTTCGCCGTGCGCTTGACGACGCAGGCTACGACTACATCCCCATCGTGAGCAACGACGACGAGGACTCGCACAACATCCAGCCCGGCTACACCTTCGGCCTGGGCGGCTCGGTGCGCATCGTGACCATGCTCCCCATGATCGACGCCCTCGAGGAGCTGCTACGCAAGATTCGCCCCTATGAGCTGGCGGCAGGCACCGCCGACGCGGCGTTCGAGCGCGGCATGGACTACATCATCGACGGCATGCGCTCAGGCGGCGTGCCGGGCTGCGAGCGAGGCTTCAAGCGCGCAATCGCCGAGATGAACAAGGTGCCCTACGACCGCTCGCACCCCCGCCCGCGCGTGCTCATCGTGGGCGAGTACCTGCTCAACTTCCACCCCGGCGCCAACCGCGACATCGAGCTCTACCTGGAGCGCAACGGCATGGAGATCGTCGAGGCCAAGATGAGCGACGTCATCCAGAAGACCTACTTCTACATGGACGCCCAGGTGCGCGAGTACAAGCTTGACGAGCCCGTGCTGCAAAAGGCCTGGTGGCGCGTGGCAAACAAGATCTTCGACCTGGCGCACGACGCCTGTGACCGCATCGCCAGCGCGCACCCCCTCTACGAGTGCCCGCCGCGCCTGCGCGACGTGACGCGCGCCAGTGACCAGGTGATCCACCACACCTTCGACGCCGGCGAGGGCGTGCTCATCCCCGCCGAGATCATGCACCACGCGGCGCACGGCGTGAACAACTTCATCATCCTGCAGCCCTTCGGGTGCCTGCCCAACCACGTGGTGGGCCGCGGCATCGTGAAGCGCCTGAAGGAGCTGTACCCCCAGGCAAACATCCTCGCCCTGGACTACGACCCCGACACGAGCTTTGCCAACGTGGAGAACAGGTTGCAAATGCTGATCATGGAGGCCCAGCGGAAGGGGTAGCGGCAATCGGCTTGGGTTTGGTTCAGTGCTCAAACAGTCCTCGCGGCTATGCCGCTGCGGAACTGCGCCTGAACCAAACCCAAGCCTGCACGCGATACCCGCTTGGGCTGGGACATGATCTGGCGGAAAACATGGCGGAACTGCGCCCGAACCATACCCCCGACCTCGGACGATTACGACCTCGCGCACAGTGGGCCGTTAGGGCGTTTCAAACCATCGGGCCGCTGCGGAACTGCGCCTGGGCCAAGTGCCGGCCTGCACGCGATACCCGCTTGGGCTGGGACATGCTCTGGCGGAAAACATAGGGCGGGCTGCCATACATGAGCGCTATACTGCGGGGTTTATTAAACGAAGGCTCGGCATAGATTGGCTCGGGACATGGAACAGGGTGACGAAGGTTGCGTGCAGGTCGTGCAACGTTGCGATAAGGGCAGGTCGCAGGAAAATAGCGTGGCAGCGACGAAACACTATCCCTGGCAAGTTCTCTCGGGGTCGGCACTTAAGTGGATCGCCATTGTGTGCATGGTGGTGGACCACATCTCGGCCGTGTTCGTGTACAACTACTACCGTGCCTCGCTGGTCGATCCCACCGTCGTGTCATCCACCGTATACCAGGTGTATTACTGGATGCGCGTTGTTGGGCGCGTCACGTTTCCTATCTTCTGCTTCGAGCTGGTAGAAGGGTCGCAGCACACGCGCAGTTTTCCCAAGTACGCGCTACGCCTGTTCCTGTTTGCCCTGGTAAGCGAGATTCCTTATGACCTGGCGCTGCACTCAGACGACGCCAGTTGGACCGACCACCTCAACATCATGGTGACGTTGCTTGTGGCACTCCTCCCCATGTGGGCGGGAGAAGCAAGTCAAAAGCGTCTGCACCTGCCTTGGTGGGCCGGCAAAATTGTGGCCATAATCGTGATGGCCGGCTGCTACTGGGCCTGCCAGAACCTCATTCATCCCAGCTACGAGGGATACGGTATCCTGCTTGCAGGAGCCATGTACCTGGGCAAAGAATCGCGCATAGCGCAGTTCGCACTGGCATCGCTTGTCACCATACTGCACGGAAGCCAGATTCAGATGTGGTGCATCGTCGGCATTGCGCTTGCCTGCCTTCTTTACAATGGCAAGAAGGGCCATATGAACAAGTGGATCTCCTACACGTTCTATCCTGGCCATTTGCTCATCATCGCCATCATCGCTGGCACGTTTACTTGGCCGCTGTTTGCAAAGCTGTTTTTGTAGGCCAATCAGGGAGTTGCATTTTCACCCTCGGTGTCCGCCCACGCCAAGCGCATCCCACTCCACACACATCGGGCACACGCAGCGCGTCAAAGGGCCCGAGCGTGTACCGTCTTCTTTCCAAATATCAGCTCGCCTGAAAGGACTCCCCATGCTCAACGTCGTGCTTTTCCAGCCCGAGATTCCCTCCAACACCGGCAACATCGGCCGTACTTGCGTGGTAACGGGGGCGCGGCTGCATCTCATCAAGCCGTATGGCTTCAACCTCACCGACGCCGCCCTCAAGCGCGCCGGCATGAACTATTGGCACAACCTCGACGTATGCGAGTACGAAAGCTGGAACGACTTCATCGCTCGCAACCCCGAGTTGGAGACGCATCCCGAGCGGCTCCACCTGCTCACCAAGCGCGCGAGCCGCATATACACCCAAGCGACGTACCACGACGGCGACTACCTTGTGTTCGGCCGCGAGAGCACAGGCATCGACCAGGAGATTCTCGCCAGCCTGCCCCAGTGCTGCGAGCGCATTCCGATGCTGCCCGACGCCATGGCACTCGACGACGGCCCCGCCTGGCACGCCCATCACGAGGAGCTGGCCGGTCAAGACGCCCCCGCCGCCCAGACGCGACCCGACATCTGCGGCAACTTTGTGCGCACGGGCTTTGCGGGCATCTCCTCGCTCAATCTCTCAAACTCGGCGGCCATCGTGCTCTACGAGGCTCTCAGGCAGACAGGCTACCCGGGGATGGAGTAAGCAGCCCTCCGCAACCATCCGCCCGTATCATGCAACACGCGAAACGCGAGCCACAGGTTGCAAATGAGAACGGTTTGAGGCCCGAACGGCTGGAAAAACGTTCAAATTCTCAACCCGTAGCTCGCAGAAGCAGCATGTTATGCCGGTTGTTGGGGCCGCTCCAACCTCAGGTCAAATGCAGAGCCGAGCACGTCCTCAAAAGGCTCATCTGCTGAAATGCGGGCAAGCAGCTCATCCTTTTTCGCGCGGCTCAGTTGCTTGAAGTGCCACTCGGCGCTCATGGCCTCGTGCTTTGTCTCAAACGCAGCACTCCCCACAAGCTCGACGGGACGGCGCGTCTTGGTGTATTTGGCCCCCTTGCCGGCGTTGTGCGCAGCCACGCGCGCCTCCACGTCGGGCGAGTAGCCGGTGTAGAGAGTGCCGTCGGCACATTTGACCACATACATGCAGTGCACGAGACGACCCTCCCCAGATCGATTCCCAAGCCACATGACCAAAACGCCAGTATAGACGCAGTGAAGCCCCGCCGACCAGATGCCGACGGGGCTTCAACGTTTCGCTTTACAGGAAGATTCACATCGCTGGGATGCTGCGCTTCCTATGCTTTACTTGCTACTCCTCCACGAGCTCGAAGAAGGTGGCGTCCTTGCCGCACAGGGGGCAGACGAAGTCGGCGGGGAGCTCCTCGCCCTCGCACTCGTAGATGTAGCCGCACACGGTGCACTTCCAGGCGGTCACCACGTCGGAAGCCTTCTCGGCGGCCTCGACGGTGCCGGCAGCGGGCTCAGCGTTGTCGGACGCTGCAACGGCAGTGCCGACGGACTCATCGCCCGACAGGGAGGCAGCGATGGCGCCGGCGAGCTCAGTGAGCTCCTCGACGTTGGCAGCGTTGGGCGTGGAGCGGATGGTGACGAGGTCGCCCACCTGCACCATGCCGGGCATGGTGGCCACGATGTCCTGCATGAGCTGGCCGGATGCCGGGCTCCAGGTGCCGTTCTCAACGAAGGAGACCTTGCGGTTCTGCATGTTGTGGGCCACGAGGTCGTTGAGGAAGTTCTTCATCGGCGTGAAGATGCCCATATTGTACGTGGCGCTGCAGAAGACCAGGTGGCTCGCGCGGAAAGCCTCGCCGATAAGGTAGCTGCCGTGGGTCTTGGACACGTCGTAGACCTTGACGTCGTTGACGCCGGCCTGAGAGAGCTGCGAGGCAAGAATGTTCGCCGCGTTCTCCGTGCCACCGTAGATGGAACCGTAGAAGACGACGACGGCCTCGTCCTCGGGCGTGTAGCTCGACCACTTGTCATACTTGTCGATGATCCAGCCCAGGTCCTCACGCCAGATGGGGCCGTGCGTGGAGCACAGCATGGAGATGTCGAGCGTGGAGGCCTTGGCCAGCACGTCCTGGACCTGAGGGCCATACTTGCCTACGATGTTGCAATAGTAACGACGGGCCTCGTCGAGCCACTTCTCCTTGAAGTTGACCTGGTCGGCGTACATGTTGCCGTCGAGGGCACCGAAGCAGCCGAATGCGTCGGCGCTGAAGAGGATGCCGGTGGTGGCGTCGAAGGTCACCATGACCTCGGGCCAGTGCACCATGGGAGCCTCGACGAAGGCGAGGGTGTGCGCGCCCACCGTGAGGGTGTCGCCCTCAGCTGCGGTGATGACGCGGTCGGAGATGTCGACGCCCTCGAAGAACTGGCCGATCATGGCCTGGGCGAGCGCCGTGGTCACCAGGGTGCACTCGGGATAGCGCGTGAGGACCTGTGCCACGCCGGAGGCATGGTCGGGCTCCATGTGGTCGACGATAAGGTAGTCGAGGGTGCGACCGTCGAGCACAGCCTCGACGTTCTCGAAGTACTGGCCGATGACGGAGCGGTCGACCGTGTCGATGAGGACGGTCTGCTCGTCAAGCAGCAGGTAGGAGTTGTAGGCCACACCGTGGTCGAGCGGGTAGACGTTCTCGAACAGGGCGAGGCGCTTGTCGCAGGTGCCGACCCACCACAGGTCGTCGTTGATCTGGCGGGCGTTTGCCTTGCCGGCGAAATACTCGGTCTTGGTCTCGGTCGTGGCGGCCTGAGCCTGCGGTACGCGAAGCGATGCAAGTGCGGCAAGGGCGGCTGCTCCGCCTGCGGTTGCCTTCACGAAGTTACGGCGGCTGGTAGTGGTGTCCATGGCGCTTCCTCTCTCCTTTTGAGAAACACTCCTGGTAGAAACGAACAGACTAGCCAAAGTAACGCTTGAGCAGACCCTCGAACGCACGGCCGTGACGCGCCTCGTCGCGAGCCATCTCATGCACCGTGTCGTGGATGGCGTCGAGGTTGGCGGCCTTGGCGCGACGGGCCAGGTCGGTCTTGCCGGAAGTGGCTCCCCTCTCGGCGGCAACGCGCATCTCGAGGTTCTTCTTGGTGGAGTCGGTCAGGACCTCACCGAGAAGCTCGGCGAACTTGGCGGCATGCTCAGCCTCCTCAAGGGCGGCCTTCTTCCAGTACTCGCCGATCTCGGGATACCCCTCGCGCTCCGCAACACGGCTCATAGCAAGGTACATACCCACTTCGGAGCACTCACCCTCAAAATTGGCACGAAGGTCGGCCACGATGTCAGCCGGGACGTTCTCGAGCTTGCCCACACCCACAACGTGCTCGGCAGCCCAGCCCTCCTCGACGGGCTCGCTGGCACCGCCGATCTTCTCAAAGCGCTCGCCAGGGCACTTGCACTGGGGGCATACGTAGTCAGCGGGCATCTCACCCTCGAACTCGGCGATGTAACCGCAGATGGGGCACCTGTACTGGTTCATTCGTATCGTCCTCTCCCAAAATCCCCTTCGAAGCAAGCGTGGCTTCGACAGTCAGTAAAAAAAGTCCCATACCGCCTCGCGCACGGTATGGGACTCATATTATTAGGATTTATTACTAATTGCAAGTATAGTTCAAAAAATATTTACCCGTCAGATCGAGAGAACGCATTCTTCATGAGCATGCTCGAGGCAAAGAGGACCTTGTCGAGCACATCGGTCGTCTCTTCCTGCAGCTTGCGGGCCATGTCCTCGTTTGCCTGGCGCAGCACCGGCTCAGCCGCCTTGTAGTCGAGCCCCTCCTGAGCGACCTTCTTGTCGGTGGCGTTGAGCATCGCATGACCCATGCCACCAACCTTGAGCTGGTAGCGCTCGATGTGCGGGGCGCATGCGGCAAAGTGCGGGTCGGCAATGGCCGCGATGAGACGGTTTGCCCAGTAGAAGCTCTCGGTCGAGGGCTTGTCGGGCGTCACCGACATATACGCAGGCACCTCGTCAACCGCGGGATAGAACGGCACGAGAGCGTTGAAGGGGTTCGATCCGAAGGCGATCCACTGCACGGCCGTGATGGCCTCGGGCTTGCCGGGTCGCAGCTGCACCACGGAGAGCTGGCAATTGCGGTTGATGCCGATGGCACGGTACTTGCCGCGCTGGTCGGGGCAACCGGCGTGACCGTAAGGATCGTAGGGCGTGCCCTGGTAGTGCAGGGAGAGGGCATACTTCACGTCCTCCACGGTCACCTTGCGCTCGGGCACGCAGTCCCACGGCAGGGCGTCGCTCTCCGGGCCCATGGCAGCCTCGGGGCCGTCCCACATACACGTCGTGGGGTTGAGGAAGCGCTGGATAGCCCAGGTACGAGGCGTGTTGTATACATGGTCGGAGTCACTGGCCGAGCCAAAGGCCTCACGGGGGTTGAATGTGCCCAGGGGCGTGACGTCGTCGCCCTCGGCCTCGAAGCGCATGGTGAGGTCGAGGTGGTTCTCAGCCATCCACTCGCGCAGGTCGGAGCTGCACAGGTGCTCGGCCTGCTCGCCAAAGGCGTCGTCGAGGTCAAACGAGTCGATGGAGAGCTGGTTGGGCACCACGACGTAGGCATCGTCGGGCACGCGCTTGGCAATCCAGTGGTGGCCGCCCACCGTCTCGAGCCACCAGATCTCATTGACGTCCTGGAAGGCAATGCCGTTCATCTCATAGGTGCCGTAGCGCTCAAGCAGGCCGCCCAGGCGCAGCACGCCCTCGCGGGCCGTGCGGATGTAGGGAAGCACGAGCGTAAGCATGTCCTCCTCGCCGATGCCGCCGGGAACCTCGGGCAGGGCACCACAAGCAGGCTGCAGACGCACAAGCGGGTCGGCGCCGAGCACGCGCTCGTTGGTGGTGAGCGTCTCGGTCTCGCTCATGGAGACATTGGCCTCGTTAACGCCCGCCTCGCCCCAAATGCCTTCCTTAAGGTCGGCGTTAGGCACGCTGGAGTAGCGCATGGGCTCCTCGGGCAAGTCGATCTCGAGATGAGAGATGACGCAGCGATAGTGACGCGGCTGGTCGGAGGGCTTCACGATGTTGTAGCGCTTGGCGGTGAACTCACCACTGGGTGCGTCCTCGTTGCGCGCGACGATGGTTGACCCATCGTAGCTGGCGTTCTTGCCAACAAGCAGAGTGGTGCAAGGCATGTAGGTACTCCTTTAACCTCAAAGGGGCGCGGACATACATCCGCACCCCTTGTGAATAGGACGTTTACTTGTTCTTAGGCGCCGCGTGCTTGCCTATGGGCTCGTCGTCCTCGGCGCGGCGGCGCTTGGAGACGACGAACGCGACAGCCGCAACGAAAGCGGCACCCAAACCTGCCAAGGTCGCAATCACCCATGCGGGCAACCCGGCCTGTTGGCGTTCCTCGGAAGACGTGACGTCGGTCGCATCGGACTTCTCGGGAGCAGCGGGTTGCGGGGCAGTCGCGGCCTGGTCGGCCTTGCTGTCCTTGTCGGCCGCGGCATCGGGCTTCGACGCGGAGTCGGCCTGGTCAGCCTTGCCGTCCTTGCCGTCCTGCGCAGCCGCAGCATCAGGCTTCGATGCGGAGTCGCCCTGGTCAGCCTTGCCGTCCTGCGCAGCTGCGGTGTCGGGCTTCGCCGGAGAAGCGGCAGGCTGCGACGCGGAGTCGTCTTCGCCGGTCTTAGTGTCGGTCGCAGCGGCCGCATCCTTGTCAGAATCGGACTCGTCCTGCGGTGCGGGAGCCGGCTCCTCGTCCTTTACATGCACGGTGACCTCGACGCTTTGCTGGGTCGCCTCGACCTCGCCGGAAATCTTGACGTCGGTGCCAGCCGCGAACTCCTCGGCGCCGGGAACGTCCCACACCACGGGCTCCTCGCTCGTCTGGCCGTCAGACCAGCTCACCTGGACGGTGGCAGGCAAATCGGGAACAACGCCGGGCTCAACCTCAAGAGCCTGTGCCTCGGCGTCAGACACCTCAACCGCCGTGGCCTCGGGGGACCTGACCTCGACCGTCGCCGCGACGGGGTCGGCCAGGCCCTCGACGGAACCCTGGACCTCGACGGTGCCGGGCTGGG
>CAKUAI010000011.1 GCA_934636245.1 uncultured Coriobacteriales bacterium | reverse complement strand
AAACCCGAAAAAGTTTCGAGCACAAACCCGAAAGTTTCATCTGCACATTTCCGAAAAGCATGCTTGACTAAACACACATGCGTCACCGGCGACGCGCACGGGGGCCTCAAGCGCGCCATCCAGGAGGCGTTCCCGGGCGCCGCGTGGCAGCGCCGCGTCGTGCACCTGATGCGCAACGCCGCCGGCAACGCGCCGGCCGGGCAGAAGAGGGGCGCCGTGCTCGGCATCCTGAAGGCCGTCTTCGCCGAGCGCGACCCCGAGCTCGTGCGCGAGCTGCACCGGCTGGCCACCGAGCGGATAGGAGGCTTCTGCCCCAAGGCCGCCGAGGTGCTCGGGGAGGCGGAGGCCGACGCGCCGGCCCACCCGGGCTTCCCCTGCGAGCACCGCGTGGGGCCGCGCGCCGACGACGCGCGGGGGCGCGCCAACCGCGAGCCCAGGCGCCGCAGCCGCGCGGTGCAGGTGTTCCCGAGCAGGAAGCCGCCCATCGGGATGACGGGCGCCGTCTTCTCCGAGACGGGCGAGGACCGGGCCGGCCGCCGCCGGTTCGGCGACGGCTCCATCGGCGGGGCCGTCGAGGGCGCCGAGGTAAACGCGCCCGCGCCCGCCCACGGGGGCACCGCCGCCGAGCACGCGGCCAGGATCATCGCGCTCGTCGCGGCCGACAGCCCCGTTGCCGGCAGGAAGGCGGCCTGACATGCGCTGGAATGACGGCGTTCTAGGCGGTTCTCGGTTCCTCGGGCAGCCTGCGGCTGCCCTCGAGAACCGAGCCCTACACCAACATTCGCGACACTACCCGGCCGACGCGCGAATGGCGCACGAGCAGGCCGTCCGGGAAGCAGGTTCCGCGCCTGAGCTTGGGGATGCGCAGGTTGATGGTGCCGACCGAGGTCGTAAGCGTGCGCTCCCGGTGGCCGTTCCTCTGGTTGCCCTCGGCGCATGCGTCCTCTGCCTGGGCGTCCATGATCTCGTTTACGAGGGACTCCGCCATGATGCGGATGAGCTCTTGGATGTTTGTCATCCCGTCGTCGGATCTCGGCATCTCCGTCGAAGCTGCGCTTGCGTGCTTTAAACTGTCCATAAGGCCATCGCTTTCTCTCGAATCCATCAATCTCGACAATTGACGATTCTAGGCGATGGCCGCTTCTTCAGCGGTCAGCCGAAATGGTGCTTGCACCAACATTTGGGACGTGATCGCCTGGGAGGCGGCGCTCGACGACTACTTCGCCGAGCACAACGAGATCCGCCTGGACGGTGACGCGCGGTCGGCCGCCTACCTCTCCATCGACGAGAGCCCCGAAGCCGAACAGCACCTCTGGCATGTGCGCCAGGTCTTCCTGGACGAGAACGCCGACGGCGACTTCCGCATCGAGGCTGACGTGAACCTGGACGCCACCCAGGAGGAAGGCGAGGCCATCTTCAAGAACTACCGCGTGGGCTTCGTGGAGGATTTGGCGGAATAGGATAGGTTTTCCAGGCCAAGAAACTGGTACAGCTCCTGTTTGCTGTGGACACCCAATTTTTTATAAATGTTGTGAGTGTGGGTCTTCGCCGTAGCGAGGCTTACCGCCAGATCGTCGCTAATTTGCGCTAACGTTTTTCTCTGGGCGAGGAGAAGGAGTACGTCTCCCTCGCGCTTAGTCAGAGAGCACTGCATGGCAACCGATGTGCAGGTTTCGGCGAGTATGGTGTAGTAACGTGCCGGATCGACGTACTGCGCCTTTGCTGGATTGGTGCTCCTCTCGAGACTTCCATCTCTGAGAGGGGAAAGATAGACGAACGCAATGGCTCCTAATCCTGCGAGCAGGACGAGGGGCAACGCATGCACGCCAGGCCCTATCATGCCCGAGAAAGCTTCTCCTAGAAAAGCGGCGAGTTGCTCTGCAAGATAGGCAAGCGAGAAAACAAAGACTGGGTTGTTTCCTCTTCTTTGGCAGAGATTGCACAGTATGGTGAAGAAGAATGTCGAAAAAGTCATATAGGAGGCATCGAGAAGAATCGAAGCAATTTCGTAGGAACACCCAGCTCCTATAGCGAAAACTATGATTGCCAATTCCAGAATGGCGAGCGATGCGTCATAGAGCTGCTTGATGCGAACGATTCTTCCGTTTACCGCGAGGGCGATTGAGGTAACCGCAATGGCGATAAAGAGCCCGAAGTAGGAAACACTAGCTACGGGCGTAGGGGCAAAGCCTTGTAGCGTTTGAATGGTGAAGATGATAAGCGAATAAATGAGCAGCAAGCGCGCAATGGGAAAGAAACTGCGCGGCTCAATTTTGCCGGCCTCTTCTGAGGGCGAAGTAGCCGTAGGGTTTTCGCGCCAGAGCGCAATAGAGGTTTTTCTCGTGAGGCAGAGGGCGATTGCGAGGGGCGCAATACAGGATATGGCAAGTGGCGGAAGCAAAGTGGAGAGTGCCCGCAGTATGCCTACAAAAAACTGCCAAGCAATGAGCGTTAAAAGGCAGTCGACGAGGGGGAGCCCCGCAAGCGCCTTGAGGCACGAGATGAGCAGAGAGGCTCGGCAGAGCGCCGTTACGCAAAGACAAGCGAAAGGTAGAACTCCCTGGAAAGTTTCCGGCTGCAATGAGCACGCCCAGGCGCCAAAAAAACCGAGAAAGCACAGTGAGCAGGAGGCAACAACGAACGCCTTACTGCTGAGGAAAGTGCTGGTTTGGCGGTGAAACAGGGCCAAGACGCCGAATGCGAGCGACGTTACAAGGAGATGGGGATATTGGGAAAAGGATACGAGTGAAGCGAATCCTGCCGGAATTGCAGCAGAAGGGTCGAGCATCCAAGCGCAAGCAAAAGCCAGAGCGAGAGCAAAAGGCACGTTGCGAATCTGATTTACCGTCACTGCCTTGGCCACGTTCGACCTCCCGAATGGTTTCGCATGATAGAACTGCCTCTCGGTCTATTTTATACCGATTAAGCCTGGAAAACCCGAGGTACTCGCACTTTGAGGAAATGGAGTGCGGAGGTGAGGAATAGCTTGAAGTGCGCAATGCGCTTCATCAATCGTTTTTTCAACCCTTCCTTGCCTGCAATCAACCTCAATCTGCATCCTCAAAATCCAATACCTGCGTTTTCATGCGTAAGTGCGATTTCGAATAGGCGCCGTCAACGTTTTGTCGATAGACGAGTTGGGCGATGGCCCATGAGCCCAAAATCGCACATACAATAACTCAGTTAGGAAAGAGGAGGATCAAAAATGGACAAGGGGATATTGCGCAGAGATTTTATTGTTGGGGGTGGAGTATTTGGTGCGAGCATGGCAGCGGTCGGCCTCGCGGAAGGTGCTCCTTCAAATGGTGACCTGCCGTCGACTGATACCGACGCATCGGGCACCAGTACGCATAAGGGCGCAGATCGCCCTCTTTCTTCGCGGCTTGTCGAAGTGGATGAAGGGGATGTGGCCCGCACGGAGGAGTGCGATGTCGTAGTGTGCGGCTCAGGATCCGCTGGAACCTATGCCGCCATTAGAGCAGCTGAGCTTGGTGCTCGTGTAATCTGGCTTGAGAAGACAAGTCTCAAGGGAGGGACTTCAACGATAACGGAGGGTACGCTTGCGTACAACACTCAAGAGCAGCTTGATGCGCAGGGGCCCACAGACTTGCAGGCCGAGTTCGAATCTTACATGCAGTGGCACAATTGGGGTGCTTATGCACCAGGGATTTGGTGCTACCTGGACAATTCTGGAGAAGCCCTCGATTGGGCCATAAGCCATGGGGCTTCGATGTCAACTGGTGGCCAGGGTGCCCTTCTGAGCTGCTTTGACGAGGCAGGCAATTGGATAAACAACGGCGAGGGTATGCTCAAGCCGCTTTGGGCCTATGGGGAGACGCTCGATAATTTGGATTTTCGCCTAGAGTCTCCTGCCGTGAACATCATTCTCGACAATGAGGGAGTTAGGGGTGTTTACGCAAAAAGCGGCGGCGATCTCGTGCGCATTAATGCCAAAGCAACGGTGCTCGCTACGGGTGGATTCGGGAAAAACCCGGAAATGTGCGCCGAGCGGCTTCGCGTTCCTAGTGAACGAGTTGTATTTCTGGGGGCCGATGGTCAAGATGGCGACGGTATCAATATGGCGCTGACGGCAGGCGCGCTTCCCCAGGCGCCGTCTGCGGTAATGTACGGACTTTCGAAGGCGTGCGGAGAAAGTTGGAGTAGCATGCTGTCGATTTTCACTCAGTGGCCGCCCTCTTATCGGTATCCGCTAGAAATAGGCAAAACGCTCCCCATGGTCAATCAGAGCGGCGTGCGCTTTTACAACGAGACACTTGCAGAAGACGCCGACACCTCCCGCCTCAATACGGCAATCGCTTCTCAGTCGAAGGTCTTTACCTTGTTCGATGAGGCGCATGTTGAAGCCTACGAGGGCGAGGATAAACTCAATGAGTTCGTTGCCTTCATGGGTGTTGGGAGCGGAGAGTTCCGATCCTTGGTTGAAGACAGCGACTTTGTTTGGAAGGCCGATAGCTTCGAGGAGCTTGCCGAGCTTATGGGGGTTGACTCGGAAGCATTGGCTGCAACGATGGAAGACTACAATAATAGAGCGAAGGGGGACGGCTCTCATGACCCCCTTGGAGCCGACCCCGCGCTCATGACGCCTCTAGAAAAGAAGCCATTTTATGCGGTTCAGGTCGAGGCTTGCGCCTATAGCACCTGTGGCGGCGTGCGAGGAGATTATGAGGCGCGGGCGATCGGACACGACGATCTCCCCATCAAGGGCTTGTTTGTGTGCGGCATCGATAACGGTTCCATGCAGTTTAACGACTATCCCTATGGGCTGCATGGAGGATCGGGGCAGGGTGCTGCTTGCACGACGGGATATGTTGCTGCGAACGCAGCTTGCAAGGATCTGGGTCTTGCCTAGCTGTTAAGTGCCAAGACGTTGTTTACATCCGCCAGTGACAAATAGGGAGGGTTTCCGCATGCTGTGAGTTGCCTAGATTCATAGCGAAGGAGCCCTCCCATCAGCGAGGCCGGGAGGGCGGACGCCCTCCCGGCCTACATGGGGCACTATAATTGGGACCGTCCGCACAGCGCGTGCGGGGGCCTCCCGCCCATGTCGCGCATCGCAGGCGTAAACAACCTATTGGCACACAACATGGTGCGCGAGCATGGGCATCATTACGGGTGAGCTTGACCCGGCGACGGGCGTGCGCTGGCTGAATTCCGAGGGCCCGGCCACGTGTTGCCAGATGACCAAGGTCATCACGGTTGTGACGCACGACGTGTTGGGCGGCGTGCGCGTGCCCGCGAACATGCCGGCGTTTGTGGAGCCCGCCGAGGTCGGGGTGGCTGCGGAAACCGAGGCGACTGACGCGACTGACGCGGACAAGGTTGTCGAGGCGACTTACCCCAGAATGCCGTCCACGCAGATACGGGCGAAGTTGACGCACTCAGACAGGTTGCCACCGCCTTGGTACATGTCGCACCATGATGTGGCGGTGCTCCCCTGGAGCCCGGTGGACGGAGTGGACGACGTGTTATCAGGCGACGTGGACCTTGCATATATAGGCCACGCGTCGGGGCTCCGCTC
Organism: uncultured Coriobacteriales bacterium; assembly: GCA_934636245.1. Classification (GTDB taxonomy): domain Bacteria; phylum Actinomycetota; class Coriobacteriia; order Coriobacteriales; family UMGS124; genus UMGS124. Next base: position 135,150 of record CAKUAI010000011.1, on the reverse strand, counting down.
ATTCGGCGACAAGACGCTTGCGCTGGCACCATACTGCCGCGCGCAACTCTACCTCTGGGCAGAAGAAACCAATCCCCTGGCCTACAAGCAGAGCCTGGCTCCCAAAGACCTCAACGGGAGGACGATTCTTATCCCGGCGAATGCTAATCGAAAGTCATGGCTGCTTTGCCTCGAAGCGTTTCAGGAACGCACAGGCGCGAAGATTTGCGTCGAGGAGCGCTACTGTGACTCCATCGAGGACCTCATCATGTCGAAAGCGAGCCACGACGACCTCATGCTTTGCGACGAGAACTCGCTCAAGTTCGCCGCCTACAGGCTTCGCGAGCACCACGTTGCGCTCCCTTTCAATCCGCCCTACCACGCGGCGATATCCATGGGCTACGACGCCAAGACGTCCAACATGGCGTTGCTGCATTTGGTGGAGTTCCTTGAGGCGAAAATGCCGGCCACCTAAAACAGTTGCCGTCGCCGACGCAGAGCGGGCTTCCTTCCCATGGGCGCACCAAACAAGCCCAACGACAAGAAATGTGCCACAGTCCCCCTTGCATGTCTTGGACACGATAATACACCGCTACAGAAAGCGGAACGCGCCCCAAAACGCAGGCCCCCTTACCACCAACAATCGGTTTCGGCGACTTTGCTTCTAAGAAAGTCCCCTAGCAGTCCCGCTGCGGGGTTAACATCGCCGCACGTAAGGGCAACAGTCGAGGGAACGATAAGCTCCGGCGAAAAGTGCTTCACGAGACGTTCTGTTCGCAGGTCAACGCCGGGCATACCAAACATCGGTTCATCGGCGATGATAATATCGCCAGCACCGACTTTGTTGAGCAAGAAATCTTCGAGCGAGTCGCAGTAGCGCTCGTCCAGCGAAATGCCGATGCCAAACTTTTTTTGCAGGCTTTCCATGGTCGAAACCCACGACTCGCTCTTTTGGTTGGCGGGGATGCAGACCTTTCGTCCATCCAAATCGCCAACAGATATCTGGTCGAGCGCACACAGGGGGTCGTCCGCGTCGATCCAGGCCACGATCTCCAGGGAGGCGTAGGCCACCAGGTCTACCGAGCGCGTCTCCGACACAATGCGCGTTCCCGCATAGGCGCAGTCGGCACCCCCCGAAAGCACGTCAACGTACCCGTCGGTTTCGCACCATGGCATAAGCACCGTCTCGATGCTGGGGCACAGCGAGCAGAACTCGCGGATATACCCCAGCAGGGGCCGGGCATATTCGCGCCGAGGCGCGCGAATCCTGATGGTGCCCTCCATCGCGCGATGCAGATTGGCAAGCTCCTCCATAGCCGAGTCGTACTCTCCCACAATCGCCTTCGCCATCTGGAGAAACCGTTGACCCCCGGCGGTAAGCCTAACCCCCGTTGACCCAAACGAGCACCGCTGAACGAGCACCGTCCCGGCCTCTTTTTCGAGCGCCTTGATGTGGTTTGAGAGCGCGGGCTGGGTGAGGCACATGTATCGGGCGGTTGCGGTGAAGTTGAGTCTTTTGGAAAGCTCGATGAACTCCCTGAGATGGCTGATGTTCACTTCTTGCCCTCCGGATTCTAGGACTGCCCCCGATTAGACATATCCGTGTTCCGGAGCCGATGATACAGCACGGGGCGGCGGAACATAAGTCCACCACCCCGTGTGATTTCAACCTAGAGCAGTTTGAGTAATCCCGATGTAACCCACAAGCACTTAAGCCTGGGCAACCTCGAGCCTGCCCAGATCGAAGGTATGGTTAATCGCATCGACATCGACTTCGCTCGTAGCCGCCGCGTCCATGCCCAGCGCGTCCTTGACCGCCGCAAAGAGGGCTTTGGAGGTGACGGTGGCACCGGTCACAACGTCGGTCTCGACAACCTGCTCCTCCACCAACCGGTCGCACAGCACGGTCAGGGCCTTGGTGCCGATGCCGGGCGTCTCGTTATGGTAAAGGGGCTTGATAGAGGTCACGACGTCACCGTCGACAACCACCTTTACCACAAGGTCGCCGCCGATACCGCTGCCCACGCCGATAAGCTCGTTGTCGGCCTCGGGCTCGAAAACGGGGCGGTGGGCAACGAAATCAGGGCCAGCGCCCGCACCGCAGCGGAAGGCGTCGTCTTTTTCGGCGGCCGCCGAGGTGCCGGCCATCTTGCCCGTGAAGAAGCACTCGCCTATGTTGCCACCACCGTTGTAGATGTCGCAGTAGAAGGAGCCGAACTCACCGGCGCTGAACAGGTGGGGGATCGCAACGCCGCGGGGAGTCACCACTTCGCAGGCGGTGTTGCGGCGAGCGCCGCCTTGGGTGTTGGTGTTGGTGGGACGCATGGGGAATCCGTAGTAGGGGCCGTCGCCAATAGGCGTCAGGTACTCGGCAAGACGGCCACACACCGGGTCGTAGCCGTCGGCGCAGAACTGGTTGTACTGCTCAACCTGCGCGGCAAGGCCGTCGGGGTCGATGCCGCAAATCTCCGCAAGCCCCTCGATGGTGTCAGCCTTCACGACCCATCCGGCCTCGATCTCGTCTACCATGCCGTCGCTCCAGACATAGTAGGGCTTGCCGCCCAGGCGCGCGGCCTCGTCGAAGATGCACCAGCAGTTGTCGGGCACGTACATGGTCCTGTAGGTGCCGCCGTAGTTGATGTGGCCGTGACGGGGCACGTAGGTCTCGTTAACAAAGCGCTTGCCCTCGCCGCCCACGATGATGCAGCTGGAAGCCGGGAAGCCGGTAAAGCAGGAACCGGGCACGTTGGAGCAGGTCAGGTAGGCCTGGGCGTTGTTGGTGAGGGGGCTGATGAAGTTGACGTCGGAGCCCGAGAGGGTGCTCATGTGCCACAGGTCGGCGCCCACCTCGATGGCCATCTTCACGCCGTCGCCGGTGTTGTACTGGGCGCCCTTGGCGTGGGAGTCGGGCTGCTGGCAGAAGTTCTCGAGCATGGCCGGGTTGTTCTCGAAGCCGCCCACCGCCATGACAACGCCGTTCACCGCATGGACGTTGTAGCGCTGGCCGTCGTGCTCAATCACCACGCCGATGACCGCCTTGGAGTCGCGATCCTGGATGAGCTCGACCACCGGGGAATCGCTCCAGAAGGTGATGCCCTCCTGATTCAGCACCGCCTCGTGAACGAACTTGTAAAGCTGGCCCTCCCAGCTACCACGATATACAAGGCAGCGAGCGCTCTCGCTGCCCTCGAGCTCGGAGTATTCGGGAAGAGGGAGGAAAACCAGGTCATCGGGGGTTGCACCGTGGTCGAGCATCCACTGATAGTTGGTAGAGAGGCCGTCCACAAGGCACTCGATAACCTCGTCAGACTGGTCGGTATAGAGGCCGCGGAGATTCTTATAGTACGTGATGCAGGTCTCGCGGTCGGCCGGGTCGGGGCTCAGGCACAGCTGGGCGGCGTAACGGGAGTTGCCGCCCTCGTGGTTGAGCGGGGCCTTTTCGGCCAGAAGAACGTTGGCGCCGGCCTCGGCTGCCGCCAGGGAGGCGGCGGCACCGGCAAAGCCAAAGCCCGCCACCACAACGTCGTACTCGGCGTCCCAAACAATCTCGGTGCCGGCCTCATCGGCAAAGGCGGCGGCAGCAGGCATGCAGCCCGCAGCCGCAACCGCTGCAACTTTGAACATATCGCGACGTGAAACGAGCATGGAGTTCCCCTTTCTGTTGTTTCGTTCTCTTCTCAGACCTCAGACGGCCTCCCCTGGGCCGTCACCGCAATACTAGAAAACGGCTGCCGAATGAGAAAAATAACGAATGCAGCAGAGATGGCAACGAATGGGCATGCACCGATACGCGTTTCTTATCGACCGATGAAGGAAAGTCGGGCGCCAAGGTCATCGGCATCGAAAAGGGGCCGGACCTCGGCTACCGCTCCGGCGAGTTCGGCACGTTCGGCAGCGAGATCCACAGGCAGCTCGGCATCGAGCAGCCCGAGACGCAAGAGGTCGTCGGCGAGCTCATGCGCACGATGGGCAACCGCCCCAACGCGCAGCTGCTCAACTACTGGATCGCCAACTCCGGCCCCGACCTCGACTGGTACGTAGGCACCGTCGAGCACGAGCTGCTCACCTGCGACTCTGACTCGCCCACCGACCCCGAGGCGCCCTACATCCTCCCCGAGCGTTTCCCCGTCAACGACAACTACGACTGGCGCGAGGAGAACTACCCCTGCTTCCCCGGCATGGTGCACATCCTGCCCGACCACGGCTGGGCCATGCACGGCTCACTCGAGGCCGCCGAGACGGCCGGCGCGCAGGCCTTCTTCAACTGCCGCGCCGAGCAGCTCGCCCAAGACGAGACCGGCCGCGTGACGGGCGTCTACGCCACCGACGAGAACGGCGACACCATCCTCGTCAACGCCACGAGGGGCGTCATCCTCTCCACGGGCGACATCTCAAGCGACCGCGAGATGCTCACCTACTACGCCCCGCAGGCGCTGCGCTACGGCCAGTTCTTCAGCAGCTTCGACCGCGACGGCAACATGGTAAACACCGGCGACGGCCACAAGATGGCCCTGTGGGCGGGCGCGGCCATGGAGGACGGCCCCTACGCTCCCATGACACACAGCCTGGGAACCAACTCCGTCGGCATCGACCCCTTCCTCATGGTCAACCAGGACGGCGAGCGCTTCGCCAACGAGGACGCCGGCGCCCAGGAGCTGCAGAACCAGATCAAGCGCCAGAAGGGCGGCGTCACCTACCAGGTCTTCGACAGCAAGTGGAGGGAGCAGCTGCAGTACATGCCGCAGTGCTTCGGCGGCGTGACGCACTACATCCCGCCGGAGGACGAGGACAGGTACCAGCACGCCATCAACCACTTCGCCGCCGGGTACGCGAGCGACACCTACTTCCAGGGCGAGGTCGACGCCGGCAGCATCATCCCGGCCGACACCCTGGAGGAGCTCGCCGAAAAGATCGGCGTGCCATTCGATGCCTTCAACGCCACCGTCGAGCGCTACAACGAGCTGGCACACGACAGCAAGGACGTGGACTTCGGCAAGGTGCCCACGCACCTGTTCCCCGTGGAGAACCCGCCCTACTACGCCGTGCCCTTCGGCGACTCGGGCATGCTCGTGGTCATCGGCGGCATCGACTGCGACACGCAGTGCCGCGCCCTCGACGCCGACAAGAACCCCGTGCCCGGCCTCTACGTCGCCGGCAACACCATGGGCGGGCGCTTCCTGGTGGACTACCCCGTCGTCGTGGCCGGCGCAAGCCACTCCATGGCAATGAGTTTCGGACGCCTCGCCGGCAGGGCAGCCGCCAGCAGCGCAGAGTAGCCGGCAGGGCCATTTCCAATCGGGGCGGGCCCTGACGCGCCTGTCCCGATTCATTTCTTGTAGAAGGGGCGCTTGCCAGGGGCTCTTCACGCGGCCCCGGAGCGTGGCGCAGGCCACCCCGGGGTCGTGCCCATGTCAGGTGAGGCCCGCCGGGACCGTGAACACCGTGACGTTTGTGGGCTCGGACGGGATTACCCTCTCACTACCGCTCGCCTACGTGGTGGACCGCCATGCACAGATCACCTACGGTATCAACGTCGAGAACGCCGCGGACATGGTCGGCAGCGCGCCGCACCCAAGCATCGCCTGCCGCCCAACGCAACGGGCCCCGGCAGCCTGCGCCGCCGGGGCCCGCCATATCAATCATATAAGCAGGCTACCAGCAAAAGACCCGCTACTCGACGGTGCTCTCCAGGTCACCGCACATGGCCTTGACCGAGAGGATGCCGAACACGAAGCCGCGGCCGATGGAGCCGCCGGGGAGGTGCAGCGGGTACTCGTGGCCGTAGAAGGAGCCGGCCACGTCGCCGCAGGCGTACAGGCCGTTGAACGGCTCGTCGTCGTCGCGCAGGACGCGCAGGTCATCGTTGACCTGGACGCCGCCCACGGAGGCAAGCACAGAGGGAACGCGCTTGATGGCGTAGAACGGGGGCTCCTTGATGGCGAGGTAGGGCAAGAAGTCGGCGCGCACGCCGAAGTCGTCGTCGTTGCCCTTCTCGATCAGCTCGTTGTAGCGGGCGACGGTGGCGACGAGGTTCTCAGCGTCGATGCCGTAGCACTCGGCCAGCTCCTCGAGGGTGTCGGCCTGCTTGATGGCTCCAGTCTCCAGGAAGTGCTCCCAGTTGCCCTTGGGGTCGGGGTTCTCGCGGGAATGGCTGTTGGGGTGCGGGAAGTAGTCGGCGGCCTCGCAGTTGTCGAACCAGTTGGAGTCGCAGATCTGGAAGGCGACCTTCTCAGGCTGGAGGGAGACGGAGGTCACGACGGCCTGGTAGTCCATGTTCTCGTTGCCGAAGCGCTTGCCGTTGATGTTGACGCGCAGCCACGGGATGCCGGAGAGGGGCGCGTTGCCCTCGGGCAGCCAGGTGGGGTCGAAGTGCATCATCAGGGCGTGGGGCGCGGGGGTGATCTTCGCGCCGATCCAGGAGCCCATGCGCACGCCGTCGCCGGTGTTGTTGGGATAGCCGTGCAGGCTGCGGACGCCGGAGAGCAGCGGGCAGAAGCACTCTACCATCTCAGGGTCGTCGGTCACGTCGCCACAGGCCAGCAGGACGCCCTTGGAGGCGTTCACCTTGATGTACTCGCCGTCGGCGTTCTGGCCGATGACGCCAGTGACGGTTGCGCCGTCCTCGGAGGTGCACAGGCGCACCGCGGGGGTGTCCCACAGCATCTGGGCGCCGGCCTCCTCGGCCTTGTCGCTCATGAGGGTGAGGAGCTCCGCGAAGCGGGCGTAGCGGCTCTGGAAGTCGTCGGCGTTGAACCAGCCGATGGTCTGCCCCTGCTCGACGATCTGGGGCTCGATCTCGGTGGTCTGGTCGAGGACCCAGTTCATGACCTCGCCACCGCGCTCGATGAACATCTTCACCAGGACGCCGTTCTCACGGCCGTTGGTGTAGTTGACGAAGTCCGAGAACAGCTCGGTGGTGTTGAAGGGCTCGCCGCCGGACTCGAGCCACGCCTTGTTGTTGATGGCGTTGGCGCACCAGCCGTTGGAGATGGCGTGGTCGCCCTTCTGGAGCACGACGGTGCTCAGGCCGTGGGTGGCCGCATACAGGGCCGAGGGGGCGCCGCCGGCGCCCAGGCCGATGATGCAGACGTCGCAGTCGATGGTCTGGGAGATCTGGTCGTCGGTGATGTCGGCGGGCTTCTCGGACCAGCTCCAGGCTCCCTTAGCGGGGGCCTCGGCGGCCTCATCGGCCACCGCGAGACCGGCCGCGGCAGTGGCGCCCACTGCGGCAGCGGCGGTTCCGGCAACAAAACTACGGCGTGACATCTCCATGGCAGTGCTCCTTTTCTCGATTTTCGGCGGTTGCGCAACGTTTTCCACATTGCGGCTGCAACCCCGACCCCTTTGCCCACCGCGTCCGGCGACGCCGTCGCGGCTGATTCCGAAGATAGGCGCCACCCACCATCCACACATCACCTGAACTGCTTTTTCATTGGGTGAAACCGAATCTAACCCAACCATCACCCAACTCCTCCCCTTGCAGGAAAAGACGGGGTGATATGATTTTGCCCTGCAGTCAAAGCCAGCCGAGGGCCGCTGCAATGCAAGAAACGGGGGCGGGAACCGCACATGGCCACACAACACACCGAAGGCGCGTTCGCCACCCGCGTCGAAGCCGCATGGCAGAGGATTTTTGTCGTCCCGTTCTGCTTCATGGGCATGGGCATCTTCCGCGTCTGGACCGAGACGCTCTATGCGAACAACCAGATCGGTTTCCCGGCCCTTTCGGTCCCCTTCGCCCTTCCCGTGCCGTTCGTCGACGGCTACTCGTTCTTTGACTTCGTGAGCGCGGGCGTTCTCGTCCTGCTCGCGGTCTTCGCCCGCAGGCTCGCGCCGCTCTACAGACACCCCTGGGTGATTGTGACCTGCGTCGCCTGCATGGTGGGGAGCGCCTGCGTCAATTTCGCCAGCCTCCTCGCGCCGGAGCTCGCCGCGCTGCTCTTCTGGCCCTCGGTCGTTCTGGGAGGTGTGGGCATCGCGCTCATCCTCATGCTCTGGAGCGAGTTCTACGGGTGCATCAACCCCCTGCGCGTCGCCCTGTACTACTCGGCCGGCATCGCGGTGAGCTGCCTCATCCTCTGGGCGTTCAAGGGACTTTCCCTCTGGTGGCTCTTCATCGGCGCATGCCTCATCCCCATCGTTTCCCTGCTTTGCCTCTGGAGGTCCTACGCCACGCTGCCCCGTGACTCGTACCCGCCCGCCTACCAGGGGGACTTCTCGTTCCCCTGGAAGCCGGTCGCTGTGATCGGCGTGTACTCCTTCGTGTACGGCCTGCGCGGCGGCGTGTTCGCCGGCCCACTCGCCATGAACTCGGGGGTGGGGGCCTTCATCGGGGCGGTGATCGTCTACGCGCTCGTTTGCAGGCAGGTAAGCCGCGGGGCGAATGCTCAGGCGGCCGACGGGGGCGAGGGCGAGCCGGCAGGCGCGGCCTTCGACTTCTCCCTGCTGTACAGAATCGGGATTCCCCTCATGTTCGTGTCGCTCGTGCCGCTCGAGGGCCCGCTTCCCTGGTGGGGATTCGTCGCCGACACGTGCGCCCTGGCCAGCTACACGGTCCTGCTCATCCTGATCATGGCCATCCTGGGCAACCTGTCGTACCGCTACGGCGTGTGCGCGCTTTGGATATTCGCCATCGAGCGCGCCGTGAGGCTCGTCACCTCCCAGTCGGGCCGCATCGTGGGCAACGCCATGCAGCCCCTCGAGGCCGACCCCCTCGCCAACGCCCTGCTCCTCGCCGCGATGGCCGGCCTGCTCGTCGTCGTCGCCGCGCTCTTTCTGTCTGAGAAGAGCGTCTCGTCCTCGCAGTGGGGCGTCGTCCTCAAGCCCGCCACACAGGGCGAGACACGCGAGTTCGAGCAGAACAGGCTGGCCGTCAAATGCCACGAGCTGGCCCATCAGGCGGGGCTCACCGCCCGCGAGGAGGACATCCTCCTGCTCGTGGCCCAGGGCATGACCCTGGGGCAGATATCCCGCGAGCTCTACATCGGGTCCAACACCGTGAAGACCCACATGAAGCACCTCTACCAGAAGCTCGACGTCCACTCCCGTGACGAGGTGTTCGCGCTCCTGGGGGTGAAGGGCGAGACCGGGCAAGCGGGAAGGTAGGTGAAAGGCAAACGCGACACCTATGTAGCCGGCGTTCCCGGACTGGAGCAAAACTCTTCTGTTAACTGTCGGAAATCAAATCGGCTTTTTCTTCGTGCAAATCCGAGCCGAACGCCGCAATCCTGCCATGCTTCTCGATATGAGCCGCACGCTCGATAGCAGGAACTCGTCCGCCATCCGGCCACGCCCTTTTCTTTCACCAGGCCGAAGCTCGGCGGCCTCACAAGTCATTCGCTTACATACAGCAGCGCGACGGCGGCAAGGGGGCTGCGCGCGCCATCGTCGCGCACCGCACGCACTTTGAGCTCGTATGCACCGGGCTCTTCCGGCACATACGAATACGTCCAATGCACGAGCAGATCGGGGTCGGAACCAGACGTATCGTATGAGACGAACGTCTCCCAATTGTCAAAAGTAAATTCGATCGCAACGATATGCCGCCCGTAGTCGTCGGCATACCCCTCATATGTGACGGTCTGCCCGACCTTGGCATACATGGGTGGGACCATAGCATTCCCCTCTCGTCAGTTGAAACACGCCGGTTTGACCCGAGTCTAGCATCAAAACCGCCCCTCAAACGCCTACGCCTCACTTTACCAGGCGGGTTAATGGGGGGTTATAAGGTGCCAATTGAATACCCCGTCGCCGATACGGCACTATCTGTCACTCAGTAATCCCGTTTTGTTGCAAATGCAACGTTTGGTGGGGTCACCGGCGCTTTCGGCGCACGTGCGTCACGCGCTGAAAACACGAGAGGGAATCGAGGAAAGGACGGGGCAATGAACATGAGGAAGACGCTCGCCACGGCAGGCCTGGGAGCGGTGGTCGCCCTCAGCTTCGCGGCGGCAGCCGCCATGCCGGTCTTTGCGGACGACGCAAACACCGACACGAGGCTCGGCAACAGCATCGGGTACGGCCAGGACGGCGGCACCACGCTCGACAACTACCCGGAGTACGCCGAGAAGCTGACGTACGGCGAAAAGGTCGCGGCCAACGCGGAGGCCAACCAACCCGCCCGCTACACCGACGACTTCGGCTTCACGTACCAGCCCGTCCCGACCGATCCCAAGGGATGGAACCTGACCTACCTGAACGCCGACGAGCGCGGCTGCCTCTCATGCCACACGAGCTTCGAGGACATCGTCATGAGCCTGCCCACGAAGCACAACGTGTACGGCTCCGGCTACCCCACCCAGATCACCGTCGCGAACTGCCTGGGCTGCCATCGCAACGCCGGGTTCGGCAACACCCAGCTCTCGGTGTCCATTCACGGTATCCACAACGGGTCGGCCGCCTTTGACGCCATGAACGGAAGCTGCGACTCGTGCCACTACACCTCCGATGGCGCTAGCACCGAAGGTGGGAACATGTTCGAGCTGTGGGACTATGCCAAGTACGACCTGTACAAGGGCGTCACGAACGTGTCGGCCGACGACGCGGCGCTCGGCCTCAGCTACGACCAGACCACCATATCCCAAAACGACCAGATCTTCTTCGAGTCCCTCAACAACGAGCCGTCCGAATGGCGCACCGAGTGCGACCCGGCCGTCGCTGACGATTGGGTCATCACCATCGGCGGCGAGGTCGAGAACCCCCTTGAGATGAGCGTCTCCGAGCTCAAGGAAAAGTTCGGTACCAAGACGTTCACGATGAAGCAGGGCTGCATCGAGAACGCGACGGGCAACGCCTGGATCTTCCAGGCGGAGCTCACCGGCATCTCCATGAAGGACATCATCGACTACGTGCAGCCGGCAGACACGGTCACCAACATCAAGTGCACGTCCGAGGACGGCTACAACATGGTCTCCCCGGCCTTTGCGAACGTGAACGTCGAGGACTGCCTCCTCGTGACCGAGATCAACGGAGAGCCCCTGCCGGCCTCACAGGGATACCCGGTCACGCTGGCCGTTCCGCGCAACTCGGCGGCAAGCTACATCAAGACCATCATGACCATCGATTTTGTGACCAAGGACGGGGGCTCCCACACGGACCTGTCCTCGGCAAGCACGCCGGTCGACCCCCACACCGGCGTCATGCAGGGCAAGCCCAACGCCGCCATACTCAACTACCCCGACGGCGTGGTGCTCTCCGACCAGGCCGGCAAGCCCATGACGATCGAGGGCTACGCGGACGCCTACGACTTCCCCATCACGCGCGTCGAGTTCTCGCTTGACCACGGCAAGACCTGGACGGCGCTTGAGACACCCGACAACGACCCGACCTGCTGGACCTACTGGCGCCTCAACTACACCCCGGCCGAGCCCGGCGCCTACCTGCTGAAGGTCCGAGCGTTCTGCGAGGACGCGGAAGGCAACGAGCTCGAGAGCTCGCGCGAGACGAACTTCCTGTTCAACGTAGAGTAAGCCAACGAACAGCGACCAACAAGGAGGTCCAAAATGCAGAACGCGAAGAAGAAGCTGATTGTCGGCGGCGTGGCCGCCTCGTTCGCCGTATCCGGCATGGTGGCCGGAATGGCCGCCGCGGCCCCGGTGCCCGCAAACGCCCCCGCGCACGTCAACCCGGCAGCAACCCCTTCCGCAAACGAGAACGTCACCACGCAGGACGGTTTCGTTCACGCCGACGCCTCTATGGGGACGTTCGGGTTCGACCAGGGGTCGGCCACGCCCAACCCCCAGATCGCGACCACGTTCCGCGGGGCAACAGCCGCCCTCTGCAGCGCGACGGATGACTTCGTTCAGGTAAATCCGCTTGAGTGGAAGCTGTCGGTTACAGGCGACGTGGCGGACGCGTTCACCGCCCCCGTCGACGAGCTCGCGAATGCCAGCGCCATCAAACAGACGATGACCTGCACGTGCGGCGGCAACCCGGCCGACGGACGCGCAATCATCACGGCAGACGTCAAGGGAATCCCCGTGACATACCTTCTCGATCGCGCAGGGGCCCAGGCCGGCGTGAACACGCTGACCTTCGTCGCAAGCGACGGCACCGAAATCGCAATGCCGCTCTCCTATGCGGTCGCCCATCACGCGGTCATCTCCTATGAGATCAACGGCGAGGACTTGAGCGCATCGGTGGGCGGCAACAACCAGCTCTGGCTCACCGGCACCTCGGCGAACTACTTCGTCCGCGACATCATTGAAGTGCGCGTGACCGCCGAGGAGGAGCCCCCCGCAGAGCCCGGAGAGGGCATGGACTACCCCAACAGCCCCAATGTGGGCATCGTAAGCACCCAGCTCAGCTAACAAGAGCGCCGAGGGGGCAGTCGCGGCTATACAGTCGGGGCCGCCCCCTCCTTTTCACCGGCATCGTCAACGCCCACCAACCCGAACAGCTCGTCGCGGCTGTGGATGTCCAGCTTTTGATAGACGTGGCGTATGTGCGCCTTCGCGGTTCCGTGCGCCACGCAGAGCTCAGAGCCAATCTCCGAAGCGCTCTTATGCTGGGAAAGCAAAAGGAGGACCTCCTCCTCGCGCTGGGAAAGCCCGTGCGACGACGCCAGCTCTGAACATGCGCGCACAAGTCGCGCGCGCTCCTCGACAACGCGCGCCCGCTCGGAGGCAGGCTGGTCGAGAATGACTTGAATGCCCCATGAAGCACTCAGGCGGCACTCGCGAATGAACACCAGAGTCGCAAACATCAGGGCGACCACCAGAAGCGGCGCCACGCCGATGCCAGCCTGGATCAGCATCCCGTCCACAACACGCCCGAGGAGCTGGGCAGGAGTGGTCACAACCTCGTAAATACCGAACAGCCACACCGCACTCACGTCCCAGTGATAGCAGATCGACGCGAGCATGACCGTAATAAGAACATTGGCAGAGGTGCGGCCCCAATTGGCGCAGAAGTTTCGCCCTTCAATCGACAGATCACCCGAAGTGGCAAGCAGCAGGAACATCGCCGCCATAAGCGGCAGGACCGTGCCGTAAAGCCCCTCGAAACTGACCCGATGTCCCAGCGCGGCGATGGCCACAACGATTGTCAAGGCGCACGCCGCCGTACCCAACGACATGACAGGACGCATGTAGCTGGAAAACGTCGACTGCATAAGGCCGTAGACGAACGAGTACACCGCGATGACCAGCACGGGCTTCCAGGGAAAGGAGAAACGCACCCAGGAGCTCTCCCTGGTTCCCACGGCAGGCACGAGAGCATAGCACTGGCCTAAAAAGACCATTGAGACCAGGGGCAGCAACGGGACCATCATCGGGAGCCAGTCGATTTTAAAGCCCTCATACATCCACGACAAACCCGCAGCAACAGCAAGAGAGGCGGAGTAGTACAGACAGCCCCTCACCGGAGTAAGGCGGCCGTACAGCTCGCTCCACAAAAGAATGGCCAGCGTTGTGCCGATGCCGCCGGCAACAGTGCTCGCCAGCAGCAACCAGCCCGCAGATGGGCCCCATAAGGGGATGAACCCCAGCGACGTCGCGAAGACGAGAAGCCCCGCGCAGGCGATGCGAGGCCATGTGTGCGCGTGAAGCGGCGTCAGCCAACGGGCCAGCAGAACACACGCCAGCATGGAGATGGCAAGAGTCAGATCGAAGGCGTTCTGCGAGAAAAAGAAGGCGGGCCCAGTGCCAAAGATGTCCTTGCTGAACGCGACGTTGAGCCATGCGCGATAGGCAGCAAGGCCGAGAAAAGGCAGCGGGATTCGAGAGATGGTAGCCGAAAAGCCATGTGCCAATCGATCGGCATGCTCACACGGCTCCATTTCCTCATTCTCATCGTCAATCACGGCCGCCTCCTTGGGACAAGACTGTTTAACGCAAAGTCTACTTTCTAAACTGCCGCTCCTCCACGGCAGCTACCCCTCGTACGACAGCATCCCCGCCATGAACACCGGCAGGCAGAGCACCTCGCCGTCGCTGTGGACGTTCGTCTCGGCAAAGACGACGGCCGAGTCGATCGAGTAGTCCTTGACGGCGAGGGCGTGGTCGAGGGCCGCGTGGCGGGCGAACGACTTGCCGGACTTGACCTCTATGGCGAGGATCCTGCCGTCCTGGCGCTCCTCCACGAAGTCCAGCTCCCCTATCCTCTTCGACGAGAAGTACCGCAGGGCGAAGCCGTGCGCCTTGAGCTCCTGGGCGACGAACCCCTCGTACGCCGCGCCCATGTTCATGCCGAACTCGCCCGCCGCGTCGCCCGACAGGACCGCCTGGGCGACGCTCTTGGGGTACGACGACATCAGCATGCCCGTGTCGAGGTAGAACAGCTTGAAGAGGCTGCGCTGCTCGCCGAACAGCAGGGGCGACGTGGGGGCCGCGACGTTGTAGACCGGCAGCGCCACCCCGGCCTTCGCCAGCCAGAGGAAGTGGTCGGTCACCTGCGCGAAGCGCTTGACCCCCTGGATCGAGCTCAGCTTGAACCGCTTGTTCTTCGAGCCGAGCTCGCTGGGGATCAGGTCGTAGATGTCGCGGATGACGAGCCGCAGCTCCTCGGGGGCGTACTTGGTGATGTCCTGGCGGTAGAGCGCGTGGAGGTTGCCGTGCACCGCGCGCACGCGGTCGATGTTGCCCGACTCCACGAACGCCGACACGGCGTCCGGCATGCCGCCCACCATCATGTAGCGGTGGAACAGCCCCAGCAGGCGGTCGTAGAGGAAGTCGGGCAGCGGCTCCCTCGCCCTGGCCGCGTCGCAGGCCATGGACCAGACGCTTCCCGTCAGGCCCATCGCCCAGCAGAACTCCTCGAAGTCCATCGGGTACATCTCGACCTGGTCGACGTAGCCGACGGGGAGGGAGTCGACGTTCTCGATCTCGACGACGCCGAGGAGCGACCCGGAGAGCACGTAGCGGAAGCCGTCGCGCTGCACGAGGTACTTGATGTAGCTCACCACGTTGGGGCAGAGCTGCACCTCGTCGATGAAGACGAGCGTCTTGCCCGGAACCATGGGCGCCGACGCGGCGACCGTCATGCGCAGGAAGAGGTCGTCGGCGCTCGTCGCGGCCGCGAACGACTCCCGGGCCGCCCTGTCCTCGACCATGTCGAAGACGACGACGTTCTCGAAGCGCTCATGGGCGAAGGCGTTGACGAGGTAGGTCTTGCCCACCTGGCGGGCGCCCTTGACAAGCAGGGCCTTGTGCCCAGACGAGCGGTACCAGTCCTCGAACCGGGCGAGCGCCCTGCGCTTGAACATGTCGGCCTCCCATGTGAAAACCACCTGTATCCTCGTGATTTTACACTTTTCCGTGTTTCATACGTGCCCCAAAGCGCACTTTTCCGAACTTGAAAACGGCCGTTTTGAACACTTTTCCGAGTTGGCGGAGTCAGGCGGCAAAGCATGCATCCGTGCAGTCAGGCCCTGCAGACACTTTTTCAATCCCCCGAACCTCCGGCAGGCACCCGGGCGCATTCTCACGACACCGCCGCGTGGAGCCAAGAAGCCCCCGCGTCCAACCTCGGAAGCGGGGGCCTCGCGCGCCTACGCGGCGAACAGCTTGCGGAGCTCGCTGGCCAGGGGCTCGCGTCTGAAATTCCTCGAGCCCCTCTTCTCGAGCACGGCCGTAGGCCGTTGTAATAGCCGCGCATCATTGCCCCATGACCCGTCCAGGCCCATGCCATCACTGCCTAAAAGATAGGCCGGAACAACCATTCGGCTGTTCCGGCCTATCATCCGGTTCTATTGTCTTCTAATGCCTTGTTACTTTACGTTCTTCTCATCGAGGAAGTTCGTGTCCCAAGTCCCCAACATCTGCTTGACGCAGAGCAGGCCACCGGTCATGGCGTTCAGCTTGTTAGAGCCGAACGACTTCCACAGGTAGTGAGAACCCGCCAGGCCAGAGCGAATGTTGCCGGCAGCGTACAGGCCGGGCAGGGGCTCGCGCTTTGTGTCGAGCACCTGGCCGTACTTGTTAATAAAGATGCCACCGTCGGTCCACTGCTTGTACACCGTGCGCACCATGCAATAGAACGGCGCTTCGGTGATGCAGGTCATTGGCAGGTACTGCGCGTCCACGCCGAAGTCGGTGTCTGCGCCCGAGGCGCACACCTCGTTGTAGCGTGCCACGGTTTCCAGGAAGCGCTCCGCGTTCGTGAAGCCCACCTGCTCGGCCAGCTCCTCAAGCGTGTCTGCCTTGTAGATGATGCCGCGCTCCACGCAATCGTCGAAGATGGCGGCGTCGTCCTCGCCAAGCAGCTGCGCGTACTTGCTGTCGCAAACCTGATAACCGGTATGGCCGGGCTGCTTCATGTCTGCCAGGCACATGGGGCTTGTCGAGTACCACTCGTGGCTGCCCAGGGTCTCATTGCTGTAGCGATAGCCGGCGATGTTCACTCGCAGGAAGGGCTGGTTGCCCCAACGAGACGGCGTGTAAGCTTTGAACTCAAAGTCGTGCGGCCAGCAAATGCCCAAGTTGAAGGGGCCCTTGTCCTGCTGTGCCCCGCACCACCAAGCCATCTTGATGCCGTCGCCACGGTTGTGGCCATATGGGGCGCGAGAGAAGAGGTCTGCGGGCATGAGGGGCAAAAACGCGGCGCACATCTCGGGGTCGTGATGGAAGTCACCCGTGGCGAGCAGAACGCCCTTAGAGGCATTCACCTTGAGATAGGTGCCGTCCTCCTTAAGGCAATACGCGCCGGTGATAGCACCGGACTCGTCCTGGATGAGCTGCTTGCCGGGGGTCGAATAGTAGATGCGAGCACCGTTTGCCTCGGCCTTGTCGCAGGCGGCCTTAAGAAACTTTGGCATACCACGGTAGACGCGATACTGCTCCTGGGGCTCATCGGGATCGGGCCAAGTGTAGACAAGGTGCGTGGCATGGGCGCGCTGGTGGATGCCCTCGTCAACATGGCTGTCCGGACCCACTTCATGCTTCCACACGTCATCGCAGTACGTGGCAAACCACTCGATAGCGTCTCCCGAGCGATCCCAGATGGTGCCAGTGACCTCACCGTTGTTCTGTCCCTGTCCCCAGTAGGCGTAATCGGCCATAAGCTGGGCATGGTCGTACTCCACGCCATACTCTTCGTTGAGGGGCGAGTTGTATGCACCGCAGTATGCGCCTTCGGCCTCCGGGAATGCGTCGGCAGTCACAGCGACGACATCGGCACCCATGGCAGAGGCGTACACGGTAGCGGGTACGCCCGCCGCTCCCAGGCCCATAACCAAAATCTCGCAGTCAATCTCTTCGGACACCTGGTCAGCTGCTGGCGCATCGGGCTTTTTCGTCCAAGTCCAGTTGACGCCAGTCCATTCGCCTTCAGCGTCGACCTCGACATTGCACTCGCAGCCAATGTCGCCTGCAGGGTCGGCGATGTTCTCGATATCCCACTGCGGATAGCCGCTCGAGTCAAGCTCGACGCCCTCATAGGATGCATCCGCCTTGGCCTCCACGGGTGCAGCGGATGCCAGGCATCCCATTGCCACGCCCATTGCGGCAGTCCCCGTGACGAAAGCCCTCCTGTTGATTGCCTCCATGCCAATCTCCTTTCAAAGCGCTGACTTTTTGCTGTCTCGACGCAGCTGGACACATGCTCTTCTGCGTGCTCGACGGCTCAGATGATGCATGAGCCCGCTGTCTCGCACATCGCCCAAGAGGCGGTACACTTAGGGGCATATGCTGGGGGATAAGCAGGGGTACCCCTTGAATACCTGCACCTTTCTTAATACAATCGCCCTCGAGTTCAGTCATGTTCATCGGAAGGCCTAGACATGCGGAGGGTACAGTTGTCCCCGAGAGGTCGGAACGAGATTCTGGTCAATACGCTCGGAAAGGGATGCGCACTCGGCGTGCTTTTTCTTTCGCTGTCCGACCAGATGTCAAAAGTGGTCGGTTCGATTTATTTCAACTCCCTGTCCTTCCTCGTCTGTCTTGTGGCGGTTTTGGTACTCGGAGGCCTCCTCTTCATTTTTCGCAGCCCTAAGGCAAATCTTGGCTTTGCGTGTGTCTCCGCTTTGCTTTGTTTGGCATGGGGCGTGATTACCTTTCTGACGCAATCGACTGCCGAATATGGGGACTACGGCCTTGTATTCGCATCCATAGGTAGGTTCTCAACGTTTCTTATAAACATGCAGTGGAACTATCGCATTTCATTGGGAGCGCCCGACCGCGCACCGAGCTGCGCGGCTGCGTCGGTACTCGTCGGGCTCTGCCTCTTTTTCTCCTGTGCATCTCTTCCCGGCTTCTTTGCACAACTATTGACGGGCGCTATGGTATCGACCTGCTGTTTGGCAAATGTCGCCGTGAGCTTCGCGGAATACGCGGGATCGCCCATGGTCACCCATGCTGCAGATGTGAGCAGCCAAGACGCCAAGTTTCCCGTATCTTCGGATTCTCGTCCGCAAACGCGTCTTCTCTACTTTGGATCGCGCGCACTCTATGGGCTCATCTTAGGCATACTCGTAAGTTTGGCGGCGCTTGGCAGCGCCGAAACGATAAGACCTGCGGCGGGAGCAGCAGCTGCTTTGCTTGCTGTCTGCCTCGGTGTGTTCCTGCACCGTCTTTCGCCCGACAGCAATGGTATGGCCGCATTTACCTGCCTGCTACCCATGACAATATCATGCATCGCATATCTGGGCTTTGGCGCGACTGAAAATGTTGCCGCCCTACCTTGCCTCTTCGCATTGCTGGCGGAGGCCTTTTGGACCACTCAGAACCTCTATCAACTTGCCTCGTATCGCAGAATGTGCGGCATTGATGCCTCATGGTTCGCCCATGCGGACTACATTGCCCAAATCATTCCGTTTTACCTGGCTGTATGGTTTCTTTCATCAAGTGGACGGCTTAACACATACCTTGTCGCCAACGATGTCGCCGCGTGGCAAGTCTCGCTCGTTTTGATTATCGTGCTCGGTGTGGCCTGTTTGGTCGCAATGGCCTGGCATACCACCCGGTACATTCCCCATGACAAGCATGGCTATGGATTTGGCGAGCATAAACACGTGGCATGTAACCCTGAAGCGGCACCTTCGGATAGCGGAGGAGACAACCCCCTGGATTGCCTTAGTCAGAGAGAACTAGACGTCTTTTCGCTTATGGCACAGGGATACAGCAGGAGCTATATAGCAAAGGTGCTCTTCGTTGCCCCCGAGACAGTAAAAACGCATGCCCGGCACATCTACTCAAAACTTGGGATTTCCTCCAAAGATGAGCTGATCGCAATCGCCCGGAAGTTCCATGTGGAGCAACCTTGATTTATGGTTCGTGGTGTCTTTGAAGAATGTTTTGGGGGAGTCAGGCTAATTAACGGCACGGATATTGGACACAACGCCGAGGCGGCTGGTCACACCCATTGCAAGTGGTGACTTGCAGGCAGCCAAACTCGGCCACTCCCAGCACGCCAGGTCCGTCGCCCTGGCCTTCGCCGACCGGAACCCCCTAGTTTTAAAATCTGAGCACGCGCCACTGAAGTTAGCCTCGGTAAGGAAATCGAGGTCCAACGCGTTGTACGAATCAAAGCCGAGGGAACCGTCCACCATTGGACAGACGGGCAACACTTGCGGCAAAGCGCCGACCCCATAGACAGAGGTGCAAGGAGGGGAATCCGGCGGCCAACCCCCCTCCTCATGCCTCAACGAGCGGCAACTACCCCTCGTACTCCAGCATTCCCACCATGAACACCGGCAGGTAGAGCGCCTCGCCGTCGCTGTAGCTCACCACGTTACACTTTTCCGCATTTCATAAGTGCCTCCAGACGCACTTTTCCGAAGTTCAAAACGGCTGTTTTGAACACTTTTCCGAGTTAAGGCACAAGCGGCAAGACATGCATCCGCGCAGTCGGGCCCCGCAGGCACTTTTCCAATCCCCCGAACGCCCGGCGGACACCGGGCGCTTTTCCCGACACTACCGCGTGAAACCAAGAGGCCCCCGCATCCGACACCGGAAGCGAGGGCCTCACGCGCGCCTACGCGGCGAACAGCTTGCGGAGCTCGCTGGCCAGGGGCTCGCGCTCGAAGACGAGAAGCCCGAGCAGCAGCACACACGCCACCAGGGCGCTTATCTGCGCGGGGATGTCGGTCCAGACGAGGTCGCCGGCGGCAAACGCAAGCGGTACCAGGCCAAACACGACGTCGAGCAGCAGGTACTTGGCGTAGCCCGACACAAAGTCCTTCCGGAACACGCACACGAGCACTGCGTCGGTCACAAGCGCTGCCAAGCTGATGCCGGGAACCACGAACGTCGACCACGCGTAGTTGCCCGTGAGCACAAAGCCCAGAAGCGCACAGGCGAGCAGCACAAGGAAGTAGCGCGCCACGAGCCGCAGGAAGTCGGGCGCGTGGCCGATGATGTGCCGCACGAAGGCGTAGTTGATGAGCAGCGCCAGGCACACGGTGAAGACCACGTCGCTGGGCAGCTTGACCATGCGCGTGAGGAACAGCATGACGATGATCGCCACGCCGGTGGCGAAGGCAATCACGCGCAGGGCGATTGCGCCCGAGCGCTTGAGCACGTTGGGCGGAAACATCGGAGCGGACGCCTCGCCCACAAGTTCCGCCTGGCACAGCGGGCAACGCTCGAGGTCGCCCGAGAAATCGATGCCGCACTTGTCGCAATGCCTCATCGGCCTGACCCCTCCCCTTCAGCCGGCGCAACGCCCTCGGCAGCCGCGAGGGCGGGCGCGGCGGCCTTCTCGCCCAGGCGCCTCACCGAGTCCTCAAACTGCGCCTGCACCGCGTCGTCCGCAAGCTCCTGGCGCGACTTGCTCACGTTCATGCGCGCCGCCATGCCCTGCGCGGTGAAGAACCGGCAGAACCGCTTGAGCACGTTGTGATTCGCATACGCGCTCGCCATGCCGATGCTCAAGTCGTCGCCGAAGGAGCACAGCGTGAACTTGAGGCCCGTGGTGGACGTGAGGATGTTGAGGTCGCGCACGTACGGCACAAGGCGCTCGTCCAGGCGAATCGCGCCGATATTGGAGACGGTCGCCGTGGTGGAGCTGGCAACGATGCGGTCGGCAATCTCGAGCACCAGGTCCTTCACGAACAGGGGGACAAAGCGCAGGGCAGGGTTCTTCTCCAGCGCAATCGTCGTGTTCATGCGGCGCTTGAGCACCTCGGGGTCACAGCCCGCCTTCAGCTGCTCCTGCACGCGATGGGCGATGTCGCGCACCGACTCGTCGGCCTCGCCGTGTTCGGCGGGGTTGTACGAGACGAACGCCAGGCTGAAGAAGTTCATCGAGGTGACCGACTTGAAGAGAGACCGCAGGTCAACCGGCACGTCCATGCAGATGGTGCGCTTGCGCTCGCGCTGGGTCATCTCGTCGCGCAGGGCCGCAATGAGCACCGCGCTCACAAGCGACGTCATGCTCACGCCCCAGCTGCGGGCAAGCGCAAGCACGTCGCTCACCGAGAGGTGCAGCTCCATGAACGTAGGGTCGCCCTCGTCGTGCGCGCCCGGCAGACGCCATGCGCGCGGGGTGCGCACCATACCCTTCTTGTCGCGCTCGAAGTACTTGTCGAAGCTGTTCTCGGCCTTCTCGCGGTCCGATCCGTCGTAGTCGATCGGCGCGTCGCCCAAATCGTAGCGTTCGCACAGGTAGAAGCCCAAAAGCGCGCGGAAGAACTGCAGCGTGCCGCGCCCGTCGCTCACCATATGCGAGACCTCGACGTTGATGCGCGGGCCGAAATACGTCACGCGGAACAGCACGCTGCGGGCGTTCACGTGCAGGCCGTAGCACACGGGCAGCGCCTCGGGGAGCGCCTGCGGCACCTCTCCGGAAGGCTCGAGGTAATGCCAGAACATGCCGCTGCGCAGGCACACGTTGAAGTTCGGGAACATCTCGACCGTCTTGACGAGGGCACGTTGCAGCACCTCGGGGTCGACGTCGTCCACGAGTGTGGCCGCATAGCGAAACACGGTTTGGCGAGAACTGCCCGCCTGAGACGAGTAGAACTTGCCCACGTTATCTAGTCGGTACCAGGTATTTCGACCCATGCCGCGTCACCTTCTTGCACAAGCTCGCATCCGTCGAGGAAGCGTTCCATCACCTTGTACGTGTCGCGCACCAGGTTCAAAACAGACGGATAGAGAAAATACCCATGCACGGCGTCGAGTATACGCACGCACGCCACTTCGTTGCCCGCAGCGGCCAGGCGGCGGGCATACTCCTCGCCCTCGTCGCGCAGGGGGCAGTACTCCGCCGTCATCACAAGCGTGCGGGGCTGGCGCGAAAGGTCGGAGGCAAGCAGGGGCGCACAATAGGGATTGCTGCGCTGAGCAGGGTCGGGGGCGTACATGTCCAGGTAGCCCTGGATGTCGCGGGAGGAGAGCAGGTAGCCCTCGCCGTTCTCGCGCAGGGAGTCGAAGGGGCTCGTCGCAGGGTCGTAGTCGTCGTTGACCGCAGGGTAGAGCAGCATCTGTGTGCGCGGGAGGAACTCGCCCTTGTCGCGCGCCATGAGGCTCACCGCAGCAGCAAGGTTGCCGCCGGCCGAGTCGCCGAACAGCACGATGCGTTCCTGGCACACGTCGGGCAGCAGCGTACCGGCAAAAAGCTGGCGGGCCACCTCGTAGCAGTCGAGCACCGCCTGGGGAAACTGGTGCTCCGGTGAGCGTCGGTACTCCACCGACACCACGCGACGGGCCAGGCGCACGGCTGTGCGCACGCAACTGTCCGAGTAGTAGTCCACATCGCCGTTTGCCCAGCCTCCGCCATGGAAGAAGAGGATGGTGCCGGCGAAGTCCTCGCTCACCTGGAACCCTTCGCGCCAGGAGAAGTCGATGTCGAGCGGCGTGAACACGCGGCAGGGGATGGCGTAGCCGTCGGGCGCCTGCACGGAGACGTCCTCGATGCGGCAACGCGGGTCGACGAGGCCAGCGGCGCCTATCACGTCCTCCGCCACGCGGATGGCCTTGTAGGACTGACGAATGTCGGGGGCGACCTTGCCCGCAGCCCTCATGGCCGCAAGCACTGCCTTATTGATGGCCATTGGGCTCCTTTCGAAAAACAGCCATTGATTCGCGCAGGATTTCCCGCCTATTCCGCCCGCTTGCATGCCACGGCCACGTGGCGGCCGGAGAAGGCGACGCCCCAACGCAGACGACCGGAAGCAGCCGGGGGAAGAATCCCGGCGTCATAGGCATTGCAGGCAATCTGTGCAAGGGCCTCGCGGGCGAGAGTGCCAAGTCGCTCGGCAAGCTCGGGTCCGTCGGAGGGCGCTTCTGCCTTTGGCAGGTACTTCAACTCGACGGTGATAAGGGGGCGACGGTCGGGCTTCACGAACGAGAAGGCCTCAACGGCCGTATCCGAGGGCTCCACTTGGATATCGAACCGCCCGTAACCAGCCTCTTTGTTGGAACGTGGGTCGGCATATCCCGGCAAGCCGAAGCACAGGCCCAGCATAAGCATATGGGCGGAGTTTTCCGATGTGATGTCATAGCAGCTCGCATCATCGCGCAAGATGACGTCGAGCTGAGCGCGCACCTGCTCGGCATCGCCCGCAACGAGGGCATCATGAAACGCGCCGAGCCTGTCGCCACCGCCAGCAGCACGCGCATAGCGCTCGATAAGCTCCGAGCGATAGACGCTGGCGATTTCCTTGTTGGGAATGCGCAACCGGCGACGCATCGTGACGTTGTTGGGGAGCATCGTGTCGGGCGTGGTGAGATAGCCCGCAAGGTACAGCATCGACCACAGCATGCCAGGGGCCACCGGGCGCAAGTCATCGGGAAAAACAGCGCCCAAGTCAATGGGAGCTGAGACGTAGCCACCTGGTTCGAACAGGTCGTATACCTTCTGCATGGTGTCTTCGTCGCTTGCACGCATGAGTTGGCCGATAACCGAGTTGCCCGAAGTGTTGCCCCAATAGACGTCGGGGGTGCAATCAACATCAAAGTAATTGAGAATGCTCCAGGGGTTGTAAATATCGGCATCACCAAAGCGATAACCGTCATACCACAGGCGAGCCTCTTCCATACATGCCAAGTCATGGCCCAGATATGAGGCCAGGGCCATGACTTCCCTCTCGGAAAAGCCGAAGCGCTCCTCAAACTTTTCCCCAAGTGCCGTCGATACGCGAAGGTTGTTCAAATCAGAGAAAATCGACTCCTTCGAGATGCATTGCACCCCTGTGAGGCACGAGAAAGCCAAGAAGTCGCCGCCACCTTTGAGGGCGCCCGTTAGCCAACCCTTAAGGAAATCGACCACCTCTCGATAGTAGCCGTTGGTATAGCCGGCCATAACGGGAGCGTCGTACTCGTCCACAAGCAGGACAACCTGCATGCCGTGGTGGGCATAGAGCATGCGGCAAAGAGCCTCGAGCGAGTCGGCGAGCTCGGCATCCGAGGCCTCGCCCATCACCACGCGTTTATAGAAGGCCTTTTGCGTCTCATTCAGCGCGGGAGAGTCGGCCAGGTAGCCAAAGCGAGCGTACTCCATCACCATGATGTTGCGCAAGGCGCCGAGCGCAGCATGCCACGCCAGCTTCTTCACCGTGTTGAGGTTGAGATAGACGGTTGGATATATGCCCTGGTACTGGCGATAGTAGCCGTCCCGGGCCCCCCACACCTCCGTTCCCTCGAACAGGGGCGCCCGGTCGCGGGCCGTAGGGTCGGAGATGCTCGGAAGTTCAAAAAACGCCTGAAGCATGCGCATGTTGAGCGTCTTGCCGAAGCGGCGCGGCCGGCAAAACAGGATGACGGAATAGCCCGAGTCGATGACGTCGGCAGCGAGCATGGTCTTGTCGATGACGACGGAGCCCTGTGCGGCCACCACGAAGCTGTCGCGCCCGATGGGCAGCATCCTACGCCCCGTGCGGTCGATGATGCGCGCGCCCGGCGCCTTCCAGACCCCGTTGTCGCAATCCTTGAGCACGACGCCCGTGCCTTGCCTGTCATCAGCCATATCGCCCGCCTCCTACCGCGTCTTATCAGGGCGATTGTAGCATCTGACAAACCGGTTCACAGCACATCCGCAGGCAGGGCGTAGGGCGCCTCAGACAAGAGGCCGACCGAACCTGAAGGATTCGCCCTCGCACAAGCAGCGCGCACACGTCGCCCTCCCGCGGGTCAGACCATACCTCTGAAACAGCGCGACATTTCGCTGCGAGCCGACGGCACGATCGGATTGGCCGGCAATCTCGGGCTCCGTCAGGCCATCCCGTCACGACATAAACGAATTTCGGGGGCGACCTTGCCCGCAGCCCTCATGGCCGCAAGCACTGCCTTATTGATGGCCATTGGGCTCCTTTCGAGGCTGATACGGGCGCGGGACCAGCATGGTCGGCTGCCCCGCAGATTTGCAAGCGCCTCAATCATAGCCCGACGCCCGCCCAAACAGCCCGATGCCCCCAAACAATCCTCCTGCGCAGCAAATCCCCCAGATACTGCCGCAAAATCGGGGTTCGTGTATCAACTTTCAGGGTCAGCTGAGGCCCACATTCCGCGAGCCACAATGACATCCTTGAGCCAGCACCTTATCTACCAGGTATTTTGTTACTGCGTCCAAAACACAGCCTTCCCCTGGCCACAAAAAGCTCTTTCTCCCTACGCCAAAATGGGCAAAAACGACCACCTTCCTGATACACGATGGCCGTTTTTGCGGCAATATCACCACTTTTTCTTGCGCAAGGGTCCAGAAGGAATCATTTCATAGCGAAGATGAGGCAATCGGCAGCCGTCCCCTCTCAGACCCTCGTCGTTCCCGCGCCTCAGGTCAATGAACATGGAAAAGCCTCCCATTCCCCGGACCTTACCTTCCTTGTCCAAGAAATGGGAGGCAGTTCACAGTGAGTGACACGCCCCAAGAAGGCAACGCAACACAAGAGCCCCAGCCAATCCCGCTGTGCGCAGGCTGGCTGGGGCTCTTCGGAAAACGCAGCAATCAGTGAAAACAACCAAGGACAGCGTTTCTACGCCACCCAGGCAAAAAAGTCCGTCATTCCTCGACAGCCACGAGCTCTCTTTACTCGGCCAGGAGCTTGCCAGTGAGGTAACCGTAGGTCATTGCCATGGAGTGGCTGGCACCGGCGATGGTCGCGGGGTAGTCGCCCAGGAAACGGCCGCCCTGGGTGTTGCCGATAGCGTACAGGCCCTCGATGGGCTGGAGCGTGCCCTGGGCAAGAACCTGGGCGTTCTTGTTCGTGGACAGGCCGCTCATCGTAACGAGGCAGCGAAGGGCATTCTGGCTCTTGGCGTCCTCGGTAGGCTCGCCCACAGCGTAGCGAATGGCATAGAACGGAGGCGTGACCAGCGCAAACATACGGCTCGCGTCCTTGCCGAAGTCCTCGTCCTTGCCCTTCTCGCACAGCTCGTTGTAGCGCTCGATCTCGGCCTTCATGGTCGCGGCCACCTTCTCGCCAACACCGAGGTTGGCGATGAGCTCGTCGATGGTGTCGCCCTTGGCGGTCGTCCACTCGTCGACGGCGTCGATTTCCTCCTGGCTCACAGAGCGCTTGGAGCCAAGGCCACCCTGCATGAAGGGCACCTGCTCGGGGAAGTTCGCATCGAAGACCTGGTAGATGAGCGCGCCAGGCTGGCGGATGATAGCCGTGCCGAAGTGGTCGTTCGTCAGGTCCTCGTTGATGTAGCGCTCACCGTTGGCATTGAGCTGCAGGAACGCATCGACGCCGAGCTTGCCCAGGTCACCATGGCACATGGCGCAGTGCGGGCCCGCCTCGATGTTGCCGCCGGCCCAGTAGCCCATCTTCTGGCCGTCGCCCTGGTCGGAGTACTCGCCGTTCATATCCATATGCGGATAGGTGAACGTGAACTTCTCCTTGTTCTGATACACCCACGGGATGTAGTAGGCAAGCATCTCGTCGTTGCGCACATAGCCGCCGGTGGCGAGGATGACGCCCTTGTTGGCCAGGACCTTGACGTACGTCTCGTCGGCCAGGTGCTGGGCGATGACGCCCACAACCTTGTCGCCGTCCTTCACAAGCTGACGGGCGGGCGTGTCGAAGATGCCCTGCACGCCGGCCTCCTGCGCCTTGGCCCAGTTTGCTTCCACAACCGGGCCCTGACCAGCCGCGTTGTTGGGAGAGCGGAATGAAAGCGTGCCGCAGATGATGTGCTCGTGGTCACGCGGATACTCATAGGGCTCATAGGTGTTGCCGTTTGCCACAAACGTCTGCGTCTCGCGGTCGTACTTCTCGCCGTCGGGGTACTGCCACAGCAGCTCCTCGCAAGCGCCCGCCCACCAGTCGAATGCCTCGCCGCAGTGATCGGCCCAGTTCTTGAGCACGCGAGCGTCGGCGCGGTGACCCGTCTGCACCATAAGCTCGTTCACCAGCTCGCAGGTATCCACATCGGCAATACCCATGGCACGGGCGCTGTCAGTGTTGAAGCAAGCATACTGAGAAGAGCGATAGCTAGGAATGGTGCACTTCTCAAGCGCGATGACGGTAAGGCCGGCTTCGGCTGCGGCGCGGGCAGCGGCGATGCCCGCAATGCCCAAGCCGCACACGACGACGTCGCACTCGAGCGTCTCGACGATCTGGTCGTCAGCGATAGGCTCGGGGGCATCGAGGAAAGAGGGCGTGGCGTAGGCCTCGGCCTGGGCAGAAGCCTCGTCGGCATAGGCAGGCAGAGCGGAAGCGGCCACGGTAGCGGCACCAGCCAGAGCCGCACCGGCAACAAACGAACGACGATCAACAGCAGAAGCGTTCATGCGTGCAATCCCTTCATTCTTGGCATGGGCGAGGCAACGCCGCAGTGGGCCGTCTCGCTTTGACAGGCCACACAGTGCGCTCTGAGCTCGCCCTTTGGCAGATGACACAGGGTTGATTGCGGGCTGATATTCCTCATCCCACTCCGTTTGCCTGGGATTTCTTTGCCACCTTCGTCACTGCTGTCCTCAAAGCCCAAATTGACCAAAGACTTGGTGTGTCAAAATCAATGTAGGCTCGTACAATAGTGCTGTTTGCCGCTCTTGCCGGTATGGGGCCATGGAGGAGACGCCTTGCCAATATTTCGAAATCTGCAGCCGTGCTTTCTCGGCTTTTGCCTCATCATCTCGGTCTCAACCCTGCAAAGCCTCTTCGTGGGCCAATGGGCAGACCCTCAGGACATTCCGCCCTGCGGGTGGGTGACGAGCGTTATACGCATCGCGGTGTTCCTCGGAACTGCAGCCCTCTCCTCGCGCATCGCGTCGCTTTCTTCGCACAAGGCCCCGCTTTGGGTCGCCTGCACGCTCTGCACGGCGGGACTTGCCCTCGTCATGGGAAGCGTGAGCGCCGGCTCGCCCCTTCCCTGGTTAGACGCACTATATGTCACAGGCCTTGCAATAAGCGCGGCGGGATATGCCCTGCTCTATCTGTATTGGATCGAACTGTATGCTCGCATGGACCTCATGCACGTCATTGTCTATTTCGCCCTTGTGCATTTGCTCTCTGCCACAGTTTCGTTCTTTATAAGCAGCCTTCCCGTACGTGGTCTTATGTTTGCATGCATCGTCTGCATGCCCCTCATTTCGAGCCTTCTTTATACGAGGAGCCTGCGCAAAAGCAGCGATCTGCCGTTCATGCAGGGCGAAACTCCGTCCTCTGGCTGGTCCATACCCTGGAAACCCATCGTCCTGCTGGGAACGTACACCTTCGCGAACTCGTTTGTGCGCCATTTTCTCGTCAACGACCTCAAAGGTGCAGTGCTCATCGGTGTGATGATTGCCGCCACCGCGACCATCGTCCTGCTGGCAAGAAGACGCGAGCGCCTCAGCCTGCGCACGCTTTATGCCTCGAGCCTGCCGCTCATCGTAGCCGCCTCCCTCTGTGTGCTCATCGCACTGCCGGGCTTCGGCACCCTGGGCGGCACCTTTTCCAACGCCGCCTACACGTTGTTTTCCATCTACGCGACCATCCTGCTTTGCAACGTCGCATACCGTGACGGCGTCGGCCCGCTTTGGCTTTTCGGCTTCGCCTGCGCCTCCACGAGCCTGGGGTCTTTTGCATCGTCCCTGCTCACAAGCCGTGTTGACTTCATTGCGGCTGAGCCCACCGTTCTCACCCTGGCAATATCGGCGGTCATCATGGTGTTTATCTGCTTGTATGTCGCTTTCGATCCCGGCAAGGAATCCGCCAAAGCATGGGGCATCACACGCGAGGGCGACAAGGCCGACGCGTCCACGCAAACCAACGAGCCCGAGCCCATCGAGGA
Source organism: uncultured Coriobacteriales bacterium (assembly GCA_934636245.1). Classification (GTDB taxonomy): domain Bacteria; phylum Actinomycetota; class Coriobacteriia; order Coriobacteriales; family UMGS124; genus UMGS124. The sequence goes on along the minus strand of CAKUAI010000011.1, from coordinate 106,078 downwards.
ATGCTGCGCCCGCCTGGCGCGTCGATTCGGACTGACTCGCCGCGAGGAAGAGGTCATGGCGCTGCTCGCACGCGACGTCCCCTACTCCCAGGTGGAAACCGAGCTCTCCATCGCCAACTCCACCCTTAAGACCCACGTGCGCCATATCTATGCCAAGCTCGGCGTCACAGACAAGCGCGAACTGGTAGAGTTAGTGGGGTCAGAACGCTGAGAAATCAGCTGGAAACATTTCGCAGGCACACGACCGTGCGCCGGACAAAGGAGTCTGCTATGTCAGAAGCCGTGCTCGCCCCCACCGTTCGCATCTCCGACACCGAGATCGACCGCCTCATCCAGGAGGACGTGCCCTACATCGACCTGACCACGCACGTGCTGCAAGTAGGGGCCGCCCGGGGCCGCATGGAGTACTTCACGCGCGAGGCCTGCACCCTGTGCGGCACCGAAGAGGCGATTCGCGTGGCCAAGAAGCTCGGCTGCAGCGTCGTTGAGATGAAGCCCTCGGGCACCCAGCTCGAACCGGGCGAGGTGTTCCTCGTGGTGGAGGGCTCCGGCGAGGACCTGCACGCCACCTGGAAGGTCTGCCTCAACCTGTTCGACCACCTGAGCGCCATCGCCACCAAGACGCGCGGCATGGTGGACTCGGCCCACGCCGTCAACCCCCGCTGCGAGGTGCTCACCACCCGCAAGTCGATGCCTGGCGTGAAGGCCCTGCTCACGAAGGCCGTGCTCTCCGGCGGCGCGTTCCCCCACCGCCTGGGCCTGTCGGAGACCGTGCTCGTGTTCGCCCAGCACGTGGAGCTCATGGGCGGCTACGACGTCCTCATCCGCGAGCTGCCCGCCATCAAGGCGCGCATGGTGGAGAAGAAGCTCTTCGTCGAGTGCGAGGCCGACCTCGCCCCCGAGCTGGTGCGCGCCGGCGCCGACGGCATCCAGCTCGACAAGGTTGCCCCCGAGGCCATCCCGTCCCTGCTCGGCGAGCTGCGCGCGATCAACCCCGGCGTCACGGCCATCGCGGCCGGCGGCGTCAACCCCTCCAATGTGGCGGCCTACGCGGCCACGGGTATCGACGGCATCGTGACGACCGCCCCCTTCACCGCAAAGCCCGTCGACATGTCGGTGAGGATGCACAAGCTTTAAGGCGCCAGCGGTGGGCCCGCCGTTGAGGGTAGGCCCACCGGACGTCGCAGTGTTCCCAGCGTATAGGGGATACACTTGTCTCACAAGCGTCTCATCCCCGGTAAAGCGAGGTCTTCCCATGCTCGTACTCGTCGTAAACGCAGGTAGTTCCTCCCTCAAGGCCCAGCTCATTCAAACCGACGGCAAGGCCTCGCTCATGAAGTGCCTGGCCGAGAAAGTCGGCACCCCGCAGGCTTTCATGAACGTCTCGTTCGCTCCCGACTTTGAGAAAGTCGCCGTGCCGGTGGAGGGCCTCTCGGTGCCGGGTTGCCTGCGCGAGCTGCTACACGTGATGGTGAGCAACCCCGGCTCCCCCATCGAGGCCCTCGACGCCATCGACGCCGTGGGCAACCGTATCGTGGCCGGCGGCGAGTATTTCTGCGAGGCGACCCTTGTCGACGACGACGCCCGCGCCAAGCTCGCCCTGTGCGAGGAGCTCGCCCCGCTGCACAACCCCAGCGCCGACGCCTGCATCGACCTGCTGCGCGAGCTGCTGCCCACAACGCCGCAGGTAGCCGTCTTCGACACGGCCTTCCACCAGACCATGCCGTCCAAGGCCTACATGTACCCTCTGCCCATGCGCTACTACGACGACTACCGTATCCGTCGCTACGGCGCCCACGGCACGAGCCACCGCTACGCCGCCCAGCAGGCAGCCAACCTCTTGGGCCGCCCCCTCAAGGACCTGGGCCTCATCACCTGCCACCTGGGCAACGGCGGCTCGATCACTGCAGTCAACCATGGCGAATCCATCGACACCACCATGGGCTTCACGCCGCTCGAGGGCCTCATGATGGGCACACGCTCGGGCAGCATCGACCCGGCCATCATCACCTACATCATGCGCCGCGAGGGCAAGACCTTCGACGAGATGGACGAGCTGCTCAACAGGCAGAGCGGCATCCTGGGCGTCTCGGGCGTGGGCTCGGACATGCGCGACGTGCTCGCGGCGGCCGAGGCCGGAAACGAGCAGGCGGCCCTGGCCATCGACATGTACGTGTACAAGGTGCAGAAGGCCATCGGGTCGTTCTACGCCGTCATGACGCGCACCGACGCCGTGGTGGTGACGGCGGGCATCGGCGAGAACTCCTGGGAGCTGCGCGAGCGCATCTTCGCAGGCCTCGCCCACATGGGCATGATCTTGGACCGCGAGCGCAACCACGTGACCGGCCAGATTGGCGTGAACCGCATCATCTCGATCGACGACTCGCCCATCAAGATTTGCGTCGTAACGACCGACGAGGAGATGCGCATCGCCCGCGAGACCGACGCCCTGGTGAGCAGGGGGTAGGCGAAGGAGGGCCAGCGGGAGCCTGCCCAACGGCGCGCCGCAAAGACGGCCGTCGGCAGGCGCGCCGCAAACCAGCACGAATATGCTGGGCTTGTGCCGATTGGGCGCGCCCACTGGTTCGCCCAGCTGGCGCGCCGCAAAGACCGCTTGCCGGTAGGCGCGCGGCGAACCGACACAGATATGCCAGGTTCACTTCCACCCACCCCCCAATCTCACGCACGAAAAAGCGCGCCCCACCTGCTTGATTGCAGATGGGGCGCGCTTGTTTACTCAGAGCCGCTTGCCCTCAGGCGGGCAGGCGGTCCAACCTACGCAACCTCGAGCGGGTTGGCCACGGTGGCCTCGGCGTCATCGAAGGCGCGGGCGTCGTCGCAAGCCTTGACGTAGAGGTTGGGGCTGGTCTCGGCCGGGTCGCCGAAGGGCTTGATGGCGACGCGCTCGCCGAGCTCGGCCATCTCCTCAACGAGGCCGAAGTCCAGGGCGCGGGCCGGGCAGGCCAGCACGCACACGGGCTTGAGGCCGGCAGCCAGGCGCTCGGCGCAGCCGTCGCACTTGGTGGAGTGGCCAAGCTCCGCGTTGACCTTGGGGGCACCGTAGGGGCAGCTCGTGGCGCAGGCGCCGCAGCCGATGCAGACCTCCTCGTCCACGCTCACCAGACCGGTCTCCTCGTCCTTGTGCATGGCGCCGGTGGGGCAGGCCACCACGCAGGCGGGGTTGTCGCAGTGCTGGCAGGAGCTCGACACGTTGTAGCTGAAGCAGGTCGTCTGGATGCAGCCGTCCTCGTCGCGCGTCGTCTGCCCGCCGGCCACCTCGTAGACCTTGCGGAACGCGAACTCAGTCGTGAGGTCCTTGTAGTCCTTGCAGGCGAACTCGCAGGTCTTGCAGCCAGTGCAGCGGCTCGCGTCAAAGAAGAATCCGTACTGTGCCATGTTTGCTCTCTCCTCTCCGATTGCTCGTCGCCGCTAGGCCTTGGTGACCTGGCAGATGTTGGTGTGCTGGGGGTTGCCCTTGGCAAGGGGGCTGGGGCGCAGCGTGGTGAGGGTGTTGATGGAGCCGCCCTTGTCCACGCGGTCGCCGTTCATGTCGGCGTCGTGCCAAGCACCCTGCGAGATGCAGACCACGCCGGGGGTGGTACGGCCGGTGACCTTGGCCAGCAGCTCGATCTCGCCGAACTGGTTCTTCACGCGGATGGTGTCGCCCTGGGCGATGCCGCGCTCCTCGGCGTCGACCGGGTTGATCCAGGCCTCCTGGGGGTTGGCGGCCTTGAGCTGCTCGTCGAAGCCCCAGCTGGAGTGCAGGCGGCCGCGGTAGTGGAAGCCGGAGCACACGAGCGGGTACTCGTCGGTCGTGGTCTCGACGCCGTACCACTCGGTGGCGTACACGGGCACGGGGGCGACGAAGTCGTCGTCGGCGAACTCGTGGGTCTGGATGTACTGGTCGAGGGCCTCGGAGTAGATCTCGATCTTGCCGGAAGGGGTCATGAGGGGGTTGGCCACTGGATCGGCGCGGAAGGCCTCGAGCGCGATAAGCGGGGCCTCGGACTTCTGGGTCACAACGCCCTGGGCACGGAACTCCTCGAGCGTAGGCAGCTCGGGCTTCTCCTCGCGGGCAGCCTCGTACAGGGAGTCAATCCACTCGCGCTCGGTCTTGCCCTCGGTGAACTCCTCGCCAACGCCCATGAGCTCGGCCAGCTCGCTGACCCACTCATAGTTGGTCTTGCGCTCGAACTTGACCTCAGGCAGGCAGGGCGAACCGCAGATCATGTAAGCGTCGTCGCCACCGGTGGCAATCATGGAGTCCTGCTCAAAGCGGAACATATCGGGCAGGATGATGTCGCAGTACTTCATCGAGTCGCACATCACGATGTCCGAGCCAACCACGAACTCGCACTTGGTATCGTCGCTCATGACGTCATGGACATGGTTGATGTCGGAGTTCTGGTTGGTGATGCAGTTGCCGGCGTAGTTGAAGACAAACTTGATGTTGGTGTCGAGCTTCTCCTTGCCCTTGACGCCGTCGGCGACCTCGGTCATCTCGGTGCCGTGGTCAATGGCGTCGACCATGGAGAACACGGAGATCTTGGTCTTCACGGGGTTGTCACCAGCAGGCATGCTCTTGAGGCTGAAGCTACGGCTGCCCTCACGCAGGCCGGTGCTCGTGCCAGGAAGGCCGATGTTGCCCGTGAGCAGCGGCAGCATGCAGATGGACATGCCGTTCATCTCGCCGTTGGAACGGCGCTGCGGGCCCCAGCCCTGGAACACGAACATGTGCTCGGCGGCAGCAATCTCCTCGGTGAGGCTGCGGATGCGGTCGGCCGAGATGCCACACAGGGGAGCCGCCCACTCGGGGGTCTTCTCCACCATGTCGTAGCCGGTGCCCATGATGTAGTCGGTGTAGGACTTGTTCTGACCCTTGGCGCTCTCGGGCATCGTGGACTCGTCGAAGCCGACGCAGTAGGTGTCGAGGAACTCATGGTCGACCTGGTCGTTCACGATGAGCTCGTGGGCGATGGCCGAGCACAGAGCCGCGTCGGTGCCCGGGTTGATGGGCAGCCACTGCTCGGAGTGGCCCATGGCGGAGTCGTTCATGCGGGGGTCGATGATGTAGACCTTGCCCTTGGTGTACTCACGGCCGCGAACCCAGTCGTGGTGGGAGACGGCGCCGCCCTGACGGGTCTCAGAGGGGCTGGAGCCGAAGCACAGCACGAGGTCGGAGTCGGCCATAGCCGAAAGGCTCGAACCAGGCATGCCAGCAAACATATAAGGAACGATCCACTGCTGCTGGGCCAGCGAGTAGCTGCCATAGTAGCTGAGGCTGCCGCCGAGCAGGTTCATGAGACGGCCCAGGGGACGCGCCGTGGTGCAGCTTACGCCCGTTGCGTAGTTGATATAGACAGCCTCGTTGCCGTAGGTATCGATGGTGTACTTCAGCTTCTCGGCGATGGTCTGAAGGGCCTCGTCCCAGCTGATCTGCTCGTACTGGCCGTCGCCGCGCTTCGTGCCCTCGACGCGCTTCATCGGGTAGTTGATGCGGTCGGGATTGTTCATCCAGCGACGGTAGCTGCGGCCGCGCAGGCAGGCGCGGGGCTGCGGGTCGTCGAGGTCGTTGGTGGGGTTGCTGTAGGTGTCGACCCACAGAACCTCGCCGTCCTTCACGTGGAACTTGAGCGCGCAGCGGCCGGGGCAGTTGATGGCGCAGTGTCCCCAAACCTCGGTGACGCCCTCCTCGTAGGCTGCGGCCTCATCGGCCTTGGAGAACGTGGGGGCGCTTGCGGCACCTGCGGCTGCAAGGCCGGCGAGCACGCCGCTCGTGGCGACGAAGGATCGCCTTGAGATTGCGCAATCTCGAGCCATAGTTGTTCCTCTCTCTCCTTGTGAACACATCCCTGTCATCCGACGGGGCTCCCTTGCGTTCCCAAACGTTAGCAGAGCCGGGCGCGTAGACATGGCTGTACACGCCGCGCTGCGCCAAGCGCTTGGGTCGACAATTGCACCTTATCGCCCGCCATGCCCTACTTGTCACATACTGCGGGTGACAAGCACGATTCTTCCTGGTAAAAAGGCGTGGTATGATATTTTTCACATTGCACGCGCGTTGCCCGGGCGGGCCCTTCGAAAGGTCTGCTCAAGCGTCCCCGTGCGCAATGCCCCAAGCAGATTTCCCGGCGCTAGGCCACCGCGCCGCAGCATACGAAAGTGGGTGAGACATGCGCGGGCTCGACTTTGCGCTTAACGACATATGCCTGGCGGTGTTCACCACACTCGCCCCCGGCGCAACGCTCGCCTATGTTGTGCTTGCCTGCACGCTGCTTTTTGGCAAGCTCGACGGCCGCCTGCGCCAGCGCATCGAGAGCTGGCTCATCGTGCCGCTCGCCGTGGCAACCATAGGCCTCGTGGCATCGGCCACGCATCTGGGAACGCCGAGCAACGCCCTCTACGTGTTTCGCACCATCGGCTCGTCCCCTTTGGCAACCGAGGTGTTCTTCGCCGTGTTCTTCTTGGGAACGGCATGCTCGTACTGGCTTGGATGCATCTATATTGAGGGCCATAAGGTACTGCGCGGCTTGTGGCTCCTTGCCAGCATCGTCGCAGCCGGGCTTTTCATCGCAGGCACCGACCTTGCCTATGCGATGCCCACGGTCATCACGTGGGACACAACGCTTGCGCAGGTCATCCTGCCATGCACGGCATTTGCCTGCATGACACCGCTCGCGCTTCTTATATATACCTGTTCGGGATATACGAGCAAGGTCAGGCTCATGCGCGTCCTTGCAGGCATCTCGCTGGTGGCAACCGCTGCCTCCTGCATTCTCATGGCAATGCAGCACATGGAGCTCGGCACGCAACGCAACGCCTTTGGGACGGCCGCCGAGCTCGTGCCGCTCTATCCGGCCGCGATCGCGCTGTTCGGAATCTGCCTTGTCGTGGCGAATCTCGGAAGCCTGCACGCCATGCGTCCGTTGGCGACGCAGGCGCCCTGCCCTGGCGATTCGGGCGAAAAAACCGGTGCCGGCGGAAGCGGCCTGAGCCACCGTGGTTCGCCAGTGCCCACCCCCAGCACGACCAGCCAAGACTCCGACACTCCGGCACCGTGCCTCGATCCCGCCGCAAGAACCACGCCCAATCGTTTCTCTCCCACCGAGCGTAAGGTCATTCTCAAGCTGGTGGCCATGTGCGTCCTCGCCTATGCCGGCACGTTCGCGGTGCGCTTCTGCTTCTACTGCTTCCATATGACCTCGGGGGTGGTGTAGCGTGACCGCCATGCCCTCGATACGCCTGGGAGTCGCCGGCTGGGGCTTCGCCCTCTTCCTGGCAGTCAGCGCCGTGCAGGTGTGGGGCGGCGTCTTCCCTTTCCTACCGCTTGAGTTCCAAACCGTCTCGGTGACGCTGTCGTTTTACGCCTCGCAGGCCGCAGCTTCGGTAGGCACGTACGTCGCCTGCCTGGCGGGCGCCTATCGCTCCCCCGCGCTGGCGGCCCGCGTGATGCCCAAGCTTGCGGCCCCTCCTATGATCGCAGGTTGTCTCGCCCTCATCGCTGCCATGTACGTACACTCGCAAATAGCCATCTACCTGGTTGTTTGTTCGGGAATCCTGCAAGGTCTGGGAAGCACGAGCATGGCGCTTCTGTGGCAGAGGACGTTTTCTTCCTGCGATGACGAGCGCGGCGACCTACTGCTTGTCCTGGGAACCGGCCTGAGTGCGCTTATCTACTTCGCCCTGTACATCTGCCCCGTGGCCGTGACCGCCTACCTCGTGCCCCTGGTTTTCTTGCCGCTGTGCGCAGCGGCCCTCACGGTGTCCACGCGCAGGGTCGACCTCGACCAGCCCATGTTCACCGACGTTCCGCGCGAGCACCCCAAGGTTTACCGACGCTTTGCGCACGACTACTGGCGCAGTGCCCTGTCGGCAGGTGCCGTGGGCTTTGTAGCAGGCATTATGCGTGCCGTCGCACTGGCCGACGTCACAGCCGGAGACGTCGTCAACATGGCGAGCATGCTGGGCGCCCTGCTTTCGGCCACGGTCGTGCTGTGGCTGTGGCGCGGGCTGTCGTTCCACTTGAGCATGCGCAAGGCGTACCGGTGGGCGTTTCCCCTGCTCACGCTGGCCGTTGTCGCAATGCCGTTTGCCGGGGGCATGGCATACCTCGAGGCGTTTGCCGGCGCCATGTACGCCGTGTACGCCTTCGTCCAGATGGTCCTGCTCATCCAATGCGCCCAGGCATCGCGCGACCGAGGCATGTGCCCCATCGTGACGTACGCGTTCTGCTCGGGAATCATGCATGTCATGCACTTCGCCGGGTTCCTCTGCGGCTGGGCAACGGGCCTGGCAGATGGCTTGGACGCACTGCAGCTTTGCCAGGCGTCGCTTTTGGCCGTGTGGGTGCTTGGGCTTGTGCTGTTCTGCATCTGGGTGCGACCGGGCCAAGGAGCGGCAGGCAAAGACCGCAGCCCCGACGCCATCGAGTTCGTGTCGCTGAGCCCAGCTACGCCAAAGCCAAGCAGGGCCAAAGACCTGGTAGATGAGCCGGAAAACCAGGAAACCCCGCTCAACCCGCTCGAGATTCCCGTGCGCCCCGTGCTCGACCGCGTGACGAAGCAGTGCGAGGCCATCCGCCTGGCCTTCAGGCTCTCCGACCGCGAGACCGAGGTCATGGAGCACATCGCGCGCGGCGACACGGTGGCGCGCATCGCCGAGAAGCTCGGCGTGTCCGAAAACACCGTGCGCACCCACACCAAGCGCGTCTACACCAAGCTGGGCATTCATTCCAAGCAAGAGCTCGGCGACCTCGTGCAGTCGTTCGAGCCGCTCAAGGTGCGCTGACACGCAAGCGCATGTCGCCAGCCCGGCGCACGCATCTCATTCTCCTACCACGCCTTCGAAAGGAAGCAGCATGACCAACAATCAAATGAATGACAGCCGATTGGCGCCCCAGGCCGACGCCTGCGCGGATCCCGTCAACGCCGACTCGTCGGCGATCCAGGCCGACGCCTGCGAGAACTCCGTCAGCACCGACGGGACGGCCTCCCAGGCCGGCGTCAGTGCAGGCGACCAGCAGGCCCAGCTCGACCAAATCGCCTTCATCGGCGACGTGTTCGCGCCCTTCTTCCTGCAAGACCCACTCACCGGCACCGCCGGCCCCTCGTTTGCCGCCATGGAAGCGCTCGACCCCGCGGCCGCTGCAACAGAGTGGCCCTTCGTAGATGCGCAGGCAGCCGGGGGCCCGCTTGCCCTCATGGCACAGGGTGCCGCCGACACGGCCGAGAACCTCGCCCATGAGTACCGCCGCCTCTTCGTGGGGCCCGCCCACAAGGCAGCGCCGCCGTGGGGCTCGGTCTACACCGATCGCGAGTGCGTCATGTTCGGCGAGTCGACCCTGGAGCTCAGGCGCTGGATGCGCGAGCATGGGCTCGTAGCACCCGAAGGCACGCGTACCCCCGAGGACCACATCGGCCTTCTGCTGGGCCTCATGGCGCAGCTCGCGCAGACCGCACCCGCAGAACTCGACAGCTTCATGGCGCAGCACCTGCTCACCTGGGCGCACCACTTCCTCGCCCTCATGGCGCAGGAGGCGCAGCACTCCTTCTACCAGGGACTGGCGCAGCTCACCGACGCAAGCCTCGAAGGGATCCGCGCATCGCGCGGCATCCAAGTGACGTACCCAAGGTTCTACCGGTAAGGCGACCCGACAAGGCGGCCCGCTGACCAGCACCGCAACCATGGGCCCGTTGTCGCGCCGCTCGACACCCCGCTATGTAAACCAGCAGGCACGAAAGCGCCTTCCATTCCTCGGACTTCACTATTCTTGCCCGAGAAATGGAAGGCGCTTCATGTCTTATGTTCTGTGTTGGCTCATCGCCAGCGCACCCTGAGGCCGGTCGCAGCCAGCGGGCCACCCGCAAGCCTCTCTACGCCACCAGGAAGCGGATGTTGAGGTCCACCTGGCCGGCGGAGGTGACCACGCCAGGGATGTTGCCGGTGTCGGAGTACTGCCACATGACGAAATCGAACTTGCCGGTGGGCTGGCTCACGCCATACTCGGCATACCACACGTCATAGCCCGCAAGCTCACCCTTGAGGTCGAGCTTGGCCAGCTCGTGCTTGTTGCCGTACAGCATGGGAGTGTATCCGGCCTGCTCAACACGCTGGCAGAAGGCCAGGGCGTTGGCGCTGAACTGGGCGGCGGTAAGGTCGTCCGTACGCGCCACGTTGCCGTCGGTGATGGGTTCCTCGTCGAACACGATGGGGTAGCTGAGCTCAACGTCGGTGGCGGCGAGGCTGTTGATGACGTAGTCGGCCTCTTCGCGCGCCTCGTCCTCGGTGATAGCCTGGGAGAAGAAGTACACGCCCACCTTGATGCCCGCTGCCGAAGCGCCGGAAAGGTTGGCGAGGAAGTACTTGTCAAGGTTCATGGTGCCCTGGCCGTACCCGCGGAAGCCCAGGCGCAGCATGGCGAAGTCAACGCCGGTGGCCTTGACCTGGGTCCAGTCGATCTCGCCGTCGTGCTCGGAAACGTCGATGCCCGACTCCGAGAGCGTGACGCCGTTTTTCACGTACGTGAGCAGGCCGTTTTCCTTCTCCACGACGCAGGTCCAGTCGTAGGGGCTCACCCAGGTCTCCTCTTCAGTGTCCGTTCCGCTGGTCTGGCCCATGCGATTGACGCACGAGGTGATGGAGACCGAAGGCACGGCCACGGCAACCGCCGTACCCAAAAGCGCCGCAATGAACTGGGCACGCGTGAGAGTGATGGTGGAGCGATCCTTCTCCGAGGGCCCGCTGGCACCAGCGCCGCTACGGGAGCGCTGCGAGCCCTGAGTGGGCGCCACGGGGCGCATGGCACCCGTGCGCGACGCATTGTTCTGCGCCGCGGCCTTGTTGGCGCCGGCAGCATGGCTGCCGCGGGATGAACCCGGCTTGCTCATGGGGTTTGCCGGAAAAGCCGGCTTTGTCCCCTGGGGAACCACGGGCCTGCCGGCCTCGCCGGGGCGGTTCTCCTTGTGCTGGTCGTCGCTTGTGGGCATATGCGTTCCTTTCACGCCGCCCGCAATCGCAGGCAGCTGCCACATCGCAGGCATTCCAACACAACATCATAGCGCCTCAAACCCGGAATCACCGTTCTTGCACGTGTGTGAAGAGGGGCTCAGGAGGGGGCAGCCTCGGCACACTCGCTGCAAGCCGCTCGCCCCAGACTCTCTTCCGCTGACGGGGAATGGCTGACAGCTAATGAAAATAACCTGAAAGAGGCTATCATTGCCAATGTTTTGCCAACAATGCGGATGATTGGAGTAAGTCATGAGCGCTCCTTCCCGGTCAGCCCTAACGCCTGGAAACCGTCCCGGCAGCGCCAAGGTCATGCACGGGGTCCTCGGCAACCTACCAACATGCGCAAAGGCCGGGCTGTCGTGCGCGCTGCTCGCCTGCACCATGGGCCTCGCGCTTCCCGCCGCAAGCGCGCCGCAAGGCATCGACCTGCTCTCCTCCACGCCCGCATTCGCCAAGTCCTCTAACACGTCCTCGTCGAGCAAGTCGTATGTCAAAAACGGCATGTTCACCTTCTCGGCCAGCGAATATGTCGACCGAGTAAACGACGCGCTTAAAGACCTGGGGCAGTCCGACTACAGCGTGAACCTCACAAAGGGCGTCGACGGAAAAACGCTCGACATGGACATTCGGTACAAGTCGGAGCTCGTTGGATTCGCAGAGTTCAGCCTGTCCGATGTCGATGACTCCTGGATTAGCTATCGCGAGCGCAATTCTAGCAAGGCGTTCAACCAGACTTTCGCCGTTTGGTTTGAAGACGACGATTCGGCCGAATACTGCTTCTGCGTCTCGCTTGCAATGATGATGGCCGCCGACCCGGCTCTGAGCAAATCCGATGCGGTGGATTTCATGTCCTCGCTCGTAGACAACTTCGAGCCGTACAACAAAAACGGCAAGCAATATGCAGTTTCGGAAGACCGCCACGACAATATTTGGTACTGCCTCATCATTAACTCTGATGGAGCGATATCCCTGGGCATCGATTGTGGGTAAGGGCCTTCTTATCGTGGGCTTAACCCAATGTCCAGGACCGCGCGACAGCCACCCTCACGCTGACCTGGGCATTTTCGACCTTGTAAGGCAGGTCAAAAGCGGGCACGATTGGCGATGCAATCGAGCCATCGCCTGAGAGCATTCCCAGACAGCATAGAGTCGCTTTGAAATGAGGCATGCATGAAAACGCAAGCGATTGCAAAACTGGCCCTCCCCCTCGCCGTTGCGGCCGGACTTGGCCTCGGCTGCGTCCCGGCGGTCCAGACGTTCACGAACGTCCTGGCTCCCGCTCAGGCATGGGCGGCCACCGACGCCGCCTACGCCGACGGCGAGTACACCGCCGAGGGCAAGGGCATCGGCGGCAAGGTGCCCGTGACCGTGACCATTAAGAACGGCAAGATTTCCGAGGTCACCGTCGGGGACAACTCAGAGACCCAGGGCATCGGCTCCAAGGCCATCGACCAGCTGCCCGACGCCATCGTCGAGGCCAACGGCACCGACGGCGTCGACGCGACCTCCGGCGCCACTGTCACCTCCAAGGCCATCTTCGCGGCCGTCGACGACTGCCTCGAGCAGGCGGGGACCACGAACGTGAAGCCCGAGGCAGCAAAGTCGAGCGCAGGTTTGAGCGCTGCGTCAGACAGCAAGAGCTCGACGAAATCTAGCAGCGGCACCACGTCGTCCCCAAGCCCCGCCGACTCCTTGGGCGTTCAGAAGGGCAGCACCCTGCTGTTCGGCGACCTCAAGGTTGAGCTTCCGGATGAATATGTCGGAGAGCTCGAAATGAGCGAAAGTGGCACACTGTCAGTTGGAGCCTTCTCCTCCGAGGCAATACATGCGATTTGCATAGTGTGTTACACCACCGAGCTGGCCGAGTACACGACCACGGGGGCAGAGCAGGCGGCAATCCTCGCGGTGGCCGAAACCCTCGGCAAACTTGAACATCTCGAACCGATATCTGACGACAGCAGCGAACCTCTGTCCAAGCTGGGGACAAACAGCGCAGGCACGAAGGTGTACCTTGGCAGCTGCAAAGGCACAAGCAAATCAATCGATGAAGAAGTGCCCGCACTAATTACCGCGACAGTCGACACAGACGGGAACCTTCTGGTGGTTCTTTGCATCATCACGGACAGCGAAGGCACAGACGAGGCGGTGTCCATCTCCCAGTCCCTGCTCGAAAGCGCCCTGCCCGAGGCCTTTGACTCAAGCACTTCTTCCAGCTCGACCTCGGCCTCGTCTTCGGACAGCCAAACCTCCAGCCGCTCCTCCTACACCCCCACGCGTGGTGAGCAAAACGCGCTCAGCACCGCCCATGACTACCTCGACACCATGGCCTTCTCGCGCTCGGGCCTCATCGACCAGCTGAAATATGAAGGCTACACGAGCTCCGAGGCAGAGTATGCAGTAGATAACTGTGGAGCCGACTGGGACTATCAGGCCGTTCTCATGGCCGAGGAATATCTCGACGCAATGTCCTTCTCCCGCAGCGGGCTCATCGACCAGCTCGAGTATGAAGGCTTCTCGTACAGCCAGGCCTCGGCCGCTGCGACCGCAGTGGGACTGTAGGCCATGGAGAACAAGAAGCGTGGGGCAGCGCTCGCCGTCATAATCGTTGGCATCGCATTGATCGCCGTCGGCCTCATCATCGCTGTCCCCGGCGACCGTCTCACAACCTACGAGAGCCTCGGCGGCAGCGACGGGTACTCCTACATCAGGGAGTACGTGGGCGGCGACGCGTACAACTACATCATGGGCGCCTCCCTTGTGGCGGGCCACATCTCCGGGGCAATGACGATGAAGACCATCTTCATCGCCGTCGGCGCCCTTGTGGCCTGCATGGGGCTTCTGGCCTTCGTCTTCGTCCCCGACCAGCCCAAGCCCGCCGCGCACCTCGCCGAGTCCGATGACTCCATCGACGTAGCTTTCCCAGAATAGGAGCGGAACATGAACAACGAGTCTCTCTCCAGGCGCAACCTCATCGCAGGCGGCGCATGCGCAGCAGCCCTGGTCGGCGCCACAGCGGCTGGCTCGACCACGCCTCGCGCCCTGGCCGACGGCGCGCCTGACTTCCAGGCCATCGTCGATGGGCTTGAGTCCGACGAGCAGGAATGCTGCACCGTCTACGAGGACGGCTCTGGCATCCTCGTAGACACGAACCCCCACGACAAGGACGGCGGCGACTGGACCTACTCCCTCGCGGGCGACAGCGCGATCGCCGCCATTTTCGACGAGCTCGGCCTGCCGCAAATCATACTCGACATGTTCAACCAGTGCTCGGCAAGCGACGGCTGGCAGTCTCGCGTTCGCAAGAACTTCGAGCTGACGTGGAAGTACCACCCCGACACTGGCCTGCGCCTCTTCATCGAGTGGCTCGGATAACGCCCCATTGCTTTCCAAGGCGCCCCTTCAGGCTTCTGGAGGGGCGCCTTGCTATTTGGGAAACCAGCACATGCACGACGCGCCAAGGAGGAACCCCATGCAAGATCTGCACCTGCTACAACCCTTTGCTCGGAACCGCCGCGACACACCAACGGAGAAACCGCCCGCCGATATCCCAGGCGAGCCCCGCCCGAACGAAAACAAGCGACCTCGCAGCGTTTCCCTCCTGGGGGTCATCATGTCGTTCTGCCTGGCATGCATAACGCTGCCCGCGGCCATCCCGTCGCAAGCACTGGCGTTTACCGCATCCTATTCGGTTGAAACCGCAGAGTTCGACGGGCTGTACATACAGCTCCCCCTTGGCCCCCGCAACATGCTCTTTTATGGCGACACGCCGTTGTACATGCCATGGGGTGACCAGGGAAGCGGTACCTACGTTGGCTACGTTCCCTACAACCACGAACGGGACCTCGACCCGCTTGACTTTGGAATGATGCTCGTCGTCGGGTACATGACCGACGAGTCAGAATCCGACCAACAGGAGCTCCTCGACAACCCAGACAGATGCCTGACCCAATACGTCCAGGATGAAATTGCGAAGAGCGACACCATCACACAGGCCACCGTGTCTGAACCCATTGAACTCAAGGGAAACGCAGACGCAATCCACCTGGTCGCGGCGTCATACACCGATGAGTCGGGCACCAAGTGCACGCTGTCCTATTTCTGCATCACGGACAACGGGCGAGCTTGGGTTTTTAAAGCCGTGTCCGAGTCCCTTCCCGCCATAGAGGGCATTGCATGCAGCGCCAGCACCAACAAAAGGCTCGCTCAACAAACCAACCCATTGGCAGGATATATCGATTCATTTTCGCTCGCCCACATGGATGGATGGGCCGACGAGCTGGGCAACATGGAAACCGAAGGCGTGCAGTTCAAAATGCCCGTCGGTCTCAGCTATGACCATACCACGACTGCAGGGTGGGATTTTTGGGGCACAGACGACGGCATCTGCATAGGCGTCATGACATGGGACTGCCCGATTTCCATTGATTCAACCGCAGCCGAGTTCGAGACATATCGCACCATCTCCTACATGAAACAAGACGTCGCCCCCACGTTTTTGGAGCATCCCCGCGCATATGAGATCAACGGCCTTATAACCTATGTCGCGCACTACGAAGATGCATACGGCGAGGGCTACCACGTTGACGTCCTAACGCCAACTGGCAAAATACTCGACTTCAACTGCTACTATCAAATCGGCATGAGTTCAGGCACGGATCTCGGCGAAACTGTCCTTGATTTGATAGGGACATTGCAGCCGATCGAGTAAGCAAAGCTACCGTGAAGGAACAGCCATGAAAAACGCCGGTTTCAGGACAAAAATAGCCCTCCCCCTTATTGTTGCGGCGAGCCTCGGGCTTGGATGTGCGACCGATATCCAAACATACACGAGCTTCATTGCGCCGACGCAGGCTTGGGCGAGCTCTTCATCGAGCCGCCTCTCCAGCGCCCCAGACAGCTCCGACCACCTTGGCACGCTGCATTTCGGCGGGCTGACGGTGGAGATTCCCAGCTCCTTTAGCTGCAAGGACTACGACGTCACCACGAGCGACAAGGGCCTGAGCACTACAAGGATTGACTACTCGTCCCATGATATGGTTCTATTTCTTTCGTTCGAAGAACTGAGCGGGTCTCTCTGGGAAATTTTTCCCGAACCCGACGACATGGCATCGCTCTTCGATGCCCCGTATTCCGATTACGAGCCCCTTGACGACGAGTGCAGGATGTCCTATCTGGGCGACGGGCTGTTCCAGGGGCTCTACATAGTAAACATCGAGGAAGACCTCGATGCTTGCGTCGTTATCACCGTAGCAATGGACGAGGCCGGGAATGTCCTCATTCTCAAAGGCATCCCCTGCACCGAAGACGGCGTTGATGAGTGTTGGGAGATCGTCGATTCCATCTCCGGGGCCTACGCCCCCGAATCGTCCAGCGGCACCAGCAACGCCCCTGGCTCCAGCGCGCGCTCGAGCCGCCCCTCCCACACCCCAACGCGCGGCGAGCAGAACGCGCTCGACCAAGCGCGGAGCTATCTTGACATCATGGCCTTCTCGCGCACTGGCCTCATCGAACAGCTGGAATATAAGGGCTACACTTCTTCCGAGGCCGAGTACGCCGCCGAGAACTGCGGGGCCGACTGGTACGAACAGGCCGTGCTCAAGGCAGAGTCCTACCTTAACGTCTCGCACTTCTCTCGCGCTGGGTTAATCGACACGCTCGAGTACGCGGGTTTCACCACCTCTGAAGCCGAGTACGCCGTAGGCCAATGCGACGTTGACTGGTACGAGCAGGCCGTGCTCAAGGCGAAAGACTATCTCGAAATCAAATCATTCTCGCGCAGCGGCCTTATTGACATGCTTGAATACGTGGGCTTCTCGTACAGCCAGGCCTCGGCCGCTGCGACCGCAGTGGGGCTGTAGGCCATGGAGAACAAGAAGCGTGGGGCAGCGCTCGCCGTCATAATCGTTGGCATCGCATTGATCGCCGTCGGCCTCATCATCGCTGTCCCCGGCGACCGTCTCACAACCTACGAGAGCCTCGGCGGCAGCGACGGGTACTCCTACATCAGGGAGTACGTGGGCGGCGACGCGTACAACTACATCATGGGCGCCTCCCTTGTGGCGGGCCACATCTCCGGGGCAATGACGATGAAGACCATCTTCATCGCCGTCGGCGCCCTTGTGGCCTGCATGGGGCTTCTGGCCTTCGTCTTCGTCCCCGACCAGCCCAAGCCCACCGCGCACCTCGCCGCGGCCCTCACTGACACGGCTACGTCCCCAGAACAGCTCGAATAACGCCCACTTGGCTTTCAAGGCGCCCCTCCAGGCAGTTCAGAGCTGCCCTGGAGGGGCGCCCTCTACTTGAGGCAACGGGAAAACCCATTGGCAAGATATCGGGCAGGCGGCGGGCCCGATGGCGGGGCGCACCACGCACATCCGTCTTCCTTTTCCGCGCTTCCCTATGCTGGGCAATCCACCCTGCGACCAAAACGCTAAACTCTCATCAAGAGCCTCGAAACGAAAAGCGGCGAGTGACATGGGCGGGGCGACCACCTCAAGCAGGTATCCCATCGGGATCCAAACGTTTGAAAAAATCCGCGAGGGCGGTTACCTCTACGTCGACAAGACGGCCTTTGTGTACGAGCTTGCACACGGCTCCGGCTCGACCTATTTCCTCGGCCGCCCCCGCCGCTTCGGCAAGTCGCTTCTGCTCTCCACCATGTAGGCATATTTCGAAGGCAGGCGCGAGCTCTTCGACGGACTCGCCATCTCGGAGCTTGAAACTGCCTGGGAATCCCACCCGGTCATTCGCATCGACCTCTCCACCGTGAAAACCGAGGACCAAGGGCAGCTTGAGGAGTTGCTCAATTACACGTTGTCGAAACAAGAGGGTCTTTGGGGCCGAAACGCCGACGCAAAGACCCCCGGCTCGCGACTCATGGCCCTCATCAGGGCGGCTTATGAGCAGACAGGCAAGACCGTCGTTGTTCTCGTTGATGAGTACGACGCCCCGCTCCTCAATGTCGCACGCGACCCCGAGAAGCTTCATGCGTTTCGCCTGGCCATGCAGGAGTTCTTTGCCCCGCTCAAGGCGTGCGACGAGTACCTGCGCTTCGTGTTTCTGACGGGCATCACCAAGTTCAGCCAGCTCTCTATCTTCAGCGAGCTTAACAACCTCAAGAACATCAGCCTCGACCGTCGCTTTGCCGCCATCTGCGGCATCACCGAGGAGGAGCTGACGGGGCAGATGTCTTCCGATGTCGACGCATTGGCAGCAACTCTATGCATACATCGCGGCGAAGCCCTGGCCCGCCTCAAGGCAAACTACGACGGGTATCACTTTTGCAACCCCTCGCCCGATATCTACAACCCGTTCAACCTGCTCAGCGCCCTAGACTCCGGACAGCTCGACGCCTACTGGTTCGGCAGCGGCACGCCCACCGTTTTGGTAAACCTGCTCCAAAAGAACGGCTGGGAGATCGGCGATCTGGAAGACCGGGAGGCCGACGCGGAGGAGTTCGACGTGCCCGCCGAAGGCATGCAGACGCCGCTGCCAATGCTCTACCAGTCGGGCTACCTCACCATCAAGTCGCGCGACCCCTTCACAGGCGCCTCACCTCCGTCACGGGTGCCCAGCCCTCGGAGTCGTGCCTGGCCTTCTCGTCCTTCGAGATTGCCTTCGCGCCGTAGGCCATGTACGGTTTTGACTCGGCAACGCATGCCGCTACGTCATCTGAAGACAGCCAGACCGATCCCTTGATGTCTCCGCTGGCGACCTTGGCGGATTTCTTGAGGTACTCCTCGAGCTTCTGGGGGTTGAGCTCGCGGGTGGTGACGGGGTCGGTGATCTCGCACCATGCGTGCCAGGCCTTGCCCGTCTCGTCGCCCTCCTCCTCGCCGCAGTTCTCGTAGAGCTTCTCGAGGACGGCGTCGGGGTTGATGCTGCACGTCGCGGAGTACATGCGTGTGAACATCTCGTATCCCTCATCCCAGTTGTAGGAGGCGAGCGTCTGGCCGGGCTCCAGGCCCCACTCGGAGGCGAGGCGCTTGAAGTTGTCGGACAGCTCCCTGTCGAGAGCCCTGGCGCGCTTTATCGCGTCGTATACCTCCTTGGCGAGCGCCACGAGGGCGTTGACCTTCTCGACGCACTCCAGGTCGGCTGCCGTCATATCGGCAACCCTCATCTCGGAAGTCGCGGTCTTGATGATTGCAATGTTCTTCTCGACCATTTCCCTTTCCCCCTTCAGTCGTATGGCCCTTTCCGAACGCGCATTGGGTGCGATTACCAGTCAGAACGGCACTGCTCCAAAACCGTGCGCTGGTTCATCGCCTCGCTCCTCTATACGAAAAGAAAACTGTCTTTGCCGACTGCTGCTGCCTTCGGGCATCCGTTCTCATCGCCGTGCGTATCTTGACCTCCATTGGGGCCCCGCGGCTTTTCGCTGTGCCTGTCATGCCGATGCACCCACCATTCGTACAACGGGCCGTCCTCCGGCATTATCGGCGGGAGGCTCTCAACCCATTTGAGCTGCCTTCCGATATATTCGTCATACTCTTTGAGCGTGAGGGTCGTACCGTCGTCGAACGTAACAGTCAAATCGTCCATATCCCAACTTCTTCCAGAAAGCTTGAGCCTTTGCGTGTAGTACATCTCTTTTAAGAGTTTCCCTCCTTCATCCTTGTCGAAATGAAAGACGACGACCTCGCCTTTGTGGCCATTGATGTTGTACAGCGATTCAAGGTCGATCCATTCCCCGCTATCATCGAGCATGAATCCGCACAAGATGTATTGCACCGGATCATTGTATTTACAAAACGACCCGCGAGGAGCCTTCCCGTTGAGCATGACGTCTGCATATTCCGTGCTACGAGGCATCGACTCGTCCCCGTGCAGCTTATACAGCTTGACGAAATGTGCGATTACCAGTCAGAACGGCACTGCTCCAAAACGACCTGTTGACGTCGCACGACCTCGCGAGCCTCTCTATGTCGACGACCATGGACGGCGGGAGCGTTATGCTGAGGACGGAGCCCATGGTCCCGTTCGCCGCCCTCCTCATCGGGACGCCGCCCTTGGTGTGTCGTCTTCGTCGAGGTCGTCGTACAGCTCGATCTCGCCGCGCTCGTACATGTCGACGAGCTCGTGGAAACACGGGCCGGGGCAGAACACCCTCCCCGGGACAGACTTGTCGGGCCTCACGCTGTACTGGCGCTTTATCTCGTCAATGTCATAGAACACGTCTCCGACGGGGACGTCGTCGTATTTCCCGATGCTTTGGGACATCTTCTTCCTTGCAGACATTTTCTTGTTCAACCTCCTGATTTCTTTTGCTATCAGACCGACGGCGTTGAAGGGTGCGATTACCAGTCAGAACGACACTGCTCCAAAACCATTGGCGCAAAATCCCCACTGCAAAGGACGGTCAGTTCTGACTGGTTCTATTCCCTAACTTTCAAGAAAGTCCAGGTCAATGACTCTTTTCCTCTCGTGCTCATGAGCCTCACAATCAAGCTTGTTCTCAAGAAGCAAAACTTGCGTGTTTTGATAAAAAACCTGCTCAGCAAACGTATCAAAGTCATTTTTTGACAAATATGTCTTCAGGTTCACGAACACGAGAGCTCTTTTGTCGCCCATGTCAAGGGCGAGAGAAAGAAAGCTCATCAGGCTGTCAGGGTACGTTTTTCCCTGCGGATAGTCTACTCCACCCCATGAATTTGAGGTAACGCCTCAGCTCCCATTCCGTACCAAACTCAACATCGGCCTTCATTCCCAGCGTAAGAGATAGCAAGCGAGATTCAATACCTCGTTGATACTCATCAATGGCTTGCCGCAAATCCTCGTCCTCAGGATACTCTCGCTCTATTTGCTTGAACAATCCACTCGTATAGTACTTGTCATCCCATGGCAATCTCAGCGGGTTGTCAATAACAAGCAAGACATCCTTCGGCCGAAGCTCTGCATCCCCTTCCCAAATCGAATACGGTTCCTGGGCATAGCGCCCCTCGCCCGACATCAGTGAGCAGGCAATCCTTGTAAACAGCGTTGAATTTGCAACTTCAAGTGTCATGCATTCCCCCTGCCTCCCGCATCCCCCTCATCCGCTCTTTTCTCCATGGCTGTTACGCGATGGTTACAAAATGCCTTTTCGGGTCTAGAATACCGCCGCCTGGTTTTCTCTCTCGCAACGCGCGGCCGGGCGGAAGGAAAGGTACACCGTGTCTGAACAGCAAGAATCAAACAAAGCCCGGGCCGCAGCAGCCGCGGGCGGGCAAGACGGAGCCAACGAACCCCGCGATGTCATCGCCATGGCGCCCACCGACGTCCCCGAGGCCCTGGCCGAGGAGCTCGAGGTCGAGCGAGAGGCGCAGGCGGAGGCCGACGAGCTCGCCTCGTCGTTTGTCGACGACGGCAACGAGGCCAACGTCCTCGAGACGCACGCCGTCCACACGCCCCAGCCTCACCGCAAGCGCTGGAGGCTCCCCTTCTCGGAGAGCCCGCGCGGCCTCATCGGCCTCATCGTAGGCCCCTTGCTCGCCCTCATCGTGTGGATGACCCCCATCACCGACCTCTCCACGAGCGCCCATGGCCTGCTCGCCATGATGTGCCTGGTGTGCACGTGGTGGATCTGCGAGCCCGTGCCCATTCCCGTCACCTCGCTGCTCGTGCCGGTGCTCGCGGTGCTCACGGGCCTGTGCAGCGCAAGCGAGGCGTTCGCGCCCTTCTCCAACCCCATGATCTACCTGTTCCTGGGCGGATTCGTGCTGGCCAAGGCCATGATGCTGCACGGGCTGGACAAGCGCTTCGCCTACTGGCTGCTCTCGCGCAAGTGGGTGGGCTCGAGCCCCACGCGCATCTTCCTGGCCATCGGCGCCGCCACAGCCCTGTGCTCGGGCTGGGTCTCGAACACCGCCACGGCCGCCATGATGGTGCCGCTCTCGGTGGGCCTGCTCGACGCCATCCGCCAGATGTTCTCCCGCGCCGGCCGCGAGGTAGACATGAAGACGTACAAATACGCCACGGGCCTCATGCTCATGACGGCGTACGGGGCATCAATCGGCGGCGTCCTCACGCCCATCGGCACCCCGCCCAACCTCATCATGATGGGCTTCCTCGGCACCATGGCCGACGTGCACATCTCGTTCTTCCAGTGGATGACCTGGGGCGCCATCGCGATGATCGTGTACTTCGTCATCACGGCCGTGCTGCTGCAGCGCATGTTCCCCGCCGACGTGAAGGAGATCAGCGGCGCACAGGAGTTCATCGCCGAGCACCGCAGGCAGATGGGCGACTGGACGCTGGGGCAGATTTGCACGCTGTGCGTGTTCCTGCTCGCCGTGGTCCTGTGGGTCATGCCCGGCATCCTGGGCGTCGCCTTCGGCACCGACAGCGACATCCTCGCCGCGTACAACAAGATCCTGCCCGAGTCCATCGTGGCGCTTCTCGCCGCCATCCTGCTGTTCTTCCTGCCCGCGCGCACCCGCCGCGAAGGCGCCGAGGGCGTCGACGAGCAGCACAGCCGCGTCATCTCCTGGAAGGAGGCCGTGGACGGCATCGAGTGGGGCACGCTCCTGCTCTTCGGCGGCGGCCTGTCCATGGGCTCGATGATGTACTCCACCGGCCTTTCGGCCTGGATCGGCGACTGCATCGTGCATGCGCTGGGCGGCTCGCCCTCGCAGGTTGTGCTCATCGGCACGTTCTGCGTGCTGGCGCTGTTCCTGTCGGAGATTTCCTCGCACACGGCCGCCACGAACATGGTGGGCCCGCTTGCCATCACCACGGCCATCGCCGCAGGGTTCGACCCGGTTCCCGTGGCCGTTGGCGTGGCGCTTTCCGCCTCGCTGGGCTTCATGCTGCCCGTGTCCACCCCGCCCAACGCCATCGTGTACGCCAGCGGCTACACCCCCATCACCACGATGATTCGCGCCGGCGCCATCATTGACGTCATCGGCATCTTCCTCGTGACCATCCCACTCGTGATCTTCGTCGTGAGCGCCGTGGTGTAAGAGGCGCGACAAACGCAGCACAGCAAAAGGCCCGCCCGCAAGGTTTTATAAGCTGCCTCCCATTTCTTTTGGGCAGGAAAAGCAAAGGCGACGTTGAACAAATGCTCCCGTAGGCCCGGCCCCTCCCGATTTCGACTCTCGGAAGGGAGCCGGGCCCCGTTTTTTGCCTGTGTCCTTGGGGCCCAGGTTGTAGTTGCGCTCGCAGTAGGTTACCAGGCGTGTCAGCTGAAAGGGCTTGGCCCGTCGCCCCAGCTGCGCGGGGTCGAGCCCTATGGAGCGGATGAGCACGCCACTCCACGTACCCCTCGAAGTCGAACCGGCTCATCTGGGTGGGCTTCAGGTTCATCAGGATGTAGGGCGACTCGTCGCGCTCCATGAAAATGGCGCGCAAATAAAGGCTATGTAACAGCAAGCCCTCTGCCAGGCGTTTTCCAGGGATGCCACCGTCTCGGTGCCCCATATGAAAATGGCGCGCAAATAAAATCACGCCCAGGCCGGAACGTACGTCATGTATTTTCTCCCGCCATTGGGGTCGTAGGGCTTGATGAGCCCCGCGTCCACCGTGTCGCGAATCAGGCGGGAGATGGTCGACGCGCTCGGCTCGTCGGTGCCGAACCGGGCACGAAGCGAGGCATTGCCCATGGGCGCGCCCTCCATGTAACATACACACGCATGCCAGTATGCCGCCATGACCCTGTCGCTCGGCAGCATGCTCGAGAAGGGCACCCGAGCACGCAGGGTGACCTTCATGCTGCCCGCGCCGCTCTCGTAGTCGTCCACTTTCGGCGAGGGCAGGAACATCTCCTCGCAGCTCATGACCACTTTGTCCCAGCCCGTACCCAGCTCCTCGCAAATGCCGAAGCGGCGCATGAGCGCAGCCAGGCGCTGGTTCCTCGACCGGGGAGGGTTGTCGAGCAGCCGCAGAGGCTCCACTAGCGAGGCGCCCGGGTTGGTGAACTCGACCCTGTCGTCGAACACTTCGACGAGCGGGCCGTTACCCGAGGTTGTCAGGTCCTGGTGCACAAGCATGTTCGCCGTGAGCTCGCGGAGCGCCTCAGCCGGGTACGGAGCTCGCTGGGTGCGCAAGGCGTTGCCGATGGGTTCCCTCGACGGCAGGATGGCGTGAAGGTACTCGATGGTCTGCTCGAAACCGTTAGCGTAGCCAACGGGGGAAACGCGGTCCTTCAGGATTGCGCGCCGCCCCGTGCCTTCGTATTTGACGATTCTGACCGCCTTGCGCGCAAGTCCTGCGAAATCGGACAGGTTGCGGGCGAGAAGAAGCGCGCCCAGGTTCGTTACCGCGAAGCGCCCGTCGTCCTGTTTCACCACCAGGCAGTCCTCACCCAGATAGCGCACGATCTCCTCCTGGGTCTGCGGCAACGGAAGTCCCAGCAACTCGAAATACTTCGCATAGTCAAGCAGCTCGAGCACGCTTCGCAGCGGCACGTCCTCAAGCGCCGCGGACGCTTCATAGTCAGCCTTGGTTATCTTGTTCCACACCTCGGCCTCTATCGCCGGGTAGCTTTTCAACGGCTTTGTGTAGGAACCAACCCTGACGTAGGCCACGTTCTCGAAGTCGACCGTGTGGGAGAAGGCTGGCCGGACCGAGAGCACGACCACTCGACGCCCGTCACATTCGCCCTCGACAAACTCAAACGACGCGTTGCCCGAGAGCTGGTGGTGAAGCCAGTTCTCGACCTCTTCGTTACCGCACTTAAGCGTGCGGTGGTCGAACTCAGTCCCCACGACCTCATGCGTTGCGTCGTCGACTCCCCATACCATGTACGCACACGACGCCTCGCGATGCGTGGCCGAGTTCGCGAGTGCGCTAATGTCGCGACCAATCATCTTGGGGTCTTTGTTGTCGGTCTTGAACTCCACCCACTCGAGCTCGGTGGTGGTTTTCGCAAGCTCGCGAACGAGCAGTCCGGCATCTTTCATCAAGGCTCCTCCTTTGCGGCCTACTTCCACTCGCTCAAGTCGGCGACCTTCGCTAGGGTGCGAGGGGACTTGCTGTAGTACTTCTTCACGCCGTCGCCCAGGTCGCTGCCCACGCACTTGCGAGTGCTCTTCTTATTGAGGCTGAGGATGTTGTCCTCGACGATGTGGCGCCTGGCCTCGGCCCAATCAAGGCAGTCGGCGTAAGACCTGGCAACTTCGGCGGTCTCAGACTTGCGCGCCCCGATGCGCGTGAACAAGAGGCTGTACTTCTGCTCACTATCTGCCATCCGTGAGCTCCTTGATAAGGCATTCGCGAACGTAAGCGCTCAGGCTCGTGCCCTTTAACGCGGCTGCCTCCTTGGCAGCATCTCGCAGCGTATCGGGGATCCTTATGGTGATGGCTGTCTGGTCGCCACTCACCAGATACTCCCTTATATCGGTGGAATTCGCGTCGTTGCGAATCATATCGGCGTAGCCCATATCGTCCATCCTAATGTTTGCAATGTGCAATACATTGTAATTGTATGCCATAGTAGGCACCGTGTGTCCGAATGAACAAAGAGACACAAGGGGCTGGCCCCGGAGGAGTTCCGGAACCAGTCCCTTGTGGTGTAACCTTATTTAGCCCGTCCAAGTTTTGGGGTGCAGTTCAAAACCCGCGGGCGGACCTTGTCGTTCAGGTGCCTAGGGAAGTGCTTCTCGTACCTTAAATCTTCGTGGTCATGTCGAGGGCGGCGACACCGGTCTGGCCGGTGGAGATGCGCAGGGCGTCGCTCACGTCGGAGACGAAGATCTTACCATCGCCGGCGGTGCCGGTGTGCAGCGCCTTCTGGGCAGCTGCGACCACAATGCCGGGGTCGACCTCGGAGACCACCACGTCTACCTGGAGCTTGGGGAGCAGGTTGACGTTGGTCTGGACGCCGCGGTAGGAGCCGGTCTTGCCCTTCTCGATGCCGCAACCCATGACGTTGGAGACGGTCATGCCGGTGACGCCGACCTTGGCCAGGGTGTCCTTCAGCTTCACGAACTCGGACTGGTTGCAGATGATGGAGACGCGGGTCATGTAGCCGGCGTGCTTGACCTCGGCAGGCTTGATGCCGGAGACGTCGACGCTCTCGCCGGAAGCGGAAGCCATGGCAGGAACGACGGGCAGGAAGTCGGCGTAAGCGCTGGGCAGGCCATGCTCGCAGACGTCGAGGCCCTCGACTTCCTCAGCCTCGGTAACGCGCAGGCCCATGGTCTTCTTGACGATGACAAGGGTGATGCCAGCGGTGACAACGGTCCAAGCAAGGATTGCTACAACGCCGAGGAGCTGGATGCCGAGCAGGTCGAGGCCACCGCCGTAGAAGAGGCCGGCCAGGTCGGAGTTGCCAGCGGTACCGGTGCCGAAGAAGCCGATGAGCACGGTGCCGAGGAAGCCGCAGATGCCATGGACGCCGGAGGCACCGACGGGATCGTCGATGTGGAGCTTCTTGTCGATGAACTCGCAACCAACCACAACGGCGATGCCGCAGACCAGGCCGATGACGATGGAGCCGATGGCGTCGACGTCAGCGCAGCCAGCGGTGATGCCCACCAGGCCCGCCAGGGCGGCGTTGAGCGTGTAGGTCACGTCGGGCTTGCCGTTCTTGACCCAAGTGAGGATCATAGCGGCGAGGACGGCGCACACGCAGGAAAGCGTGGTGGTCGTGAAGATCTGGGCGATCTGGGCGACAGAGCCGCCGGCAGCGCCGTTGAAGCCGTACCAGCCGAACCACAAGATGAAGACGCCCAGGGCGCCCAGCGTGATGCTGTGGCCGGGGATGGCGTTGGAGCGGCCGTTCTGGTCATACTTGCCAAGGCGCGGGCCGAGGAAAGCAGCGCCGAGCAGGGCGATGGTGCCGCCGACCATGTGGATGACGCCAGAACCAGCCCAATCGATGAAGCCGAAGTCGGCCAGCCAGCCGCCGCCCCACACCCAGTGGGTCTCGATGGGGTAGATGAGCGCGCAGATGACGATGGTCACCACGAGGTAGGAGCTGAACTTGGTGCGCTCGGCCATGGCGCCCGACACGATGGTCGTGGCCGTGGCGCAGAACACAAGCTGGAAGAAGAAGTTGCTCCAGTCGAAGCTCGTGAAGTCACCGCCGAGCCAACCGAAGTCGAGCTCGCCGATGAAGAAGTTGCCGGCGCCCGAAAGCAGGCCGTAACCAACGAGCAGGAACACGACTGCGCCGATGGAAAAGTCGAGCGTGTTCTTCATCACGATGTTGCCCGCGTTCTTCGCCCTGGTGAAACCAGCTTCGACCATGGCGAAACCCGCCTGCATGAAGAACACCAACAAGGCGCCTACGATAAACCACAAGCCAAATACGTCCTCCATGTCAGCCTCCTAACGATCCTTCTGTTCTGCCCCATCCGATGAGTGGCGCGGGAGCCGGGGCTTGCTCTCCATACCGTATGGAAAGCACCTTAAGCTGGGATTGTTTCGAGACTGAGGCATATCGCGATGCTTACATGCCGGTAACGCGAGCGTGCGAGAAGCGAAACCTGCGAGACACAAAAGGGGCTTGCGAGAGCGACGCGGGGGCACACATCCCGCCACTACGGCAACGTCATTGAGATCAATGTCTTTCTGCACTGTCGATTCGGGACCCCACAAGCGCGCAAAGCTCGCGCTTGCTGTGCACATCAAGCTTGCGATAGATATGCTGCAGGTGCGCCTTCACCGTACCGTTTGCAATGAACAGTTCTTCCTCAATCTCCTTGACGCTGCGACCCCGAATCGCCGCCAGGAGCACCTCGGTCTCTCGTTCACTAAGTCCATGGGCGCGGGCGAGATTCAGGGCACGAACCGCCGCGAGCTCTTCATGCTCCGCGCCAGCATCGCCCTTAAACACCACGCCCCACAAAGATGAAAGGTATCGTTCAGAGAAAAACAGGTAGAGAAAAACTGCCATCAGGATACCGGCAAACACAGTAAACAAAACGACCTGCTCGAGCGAGGCTCCAGAGACGCCGCCCGCCGTGCCCACTGCACGGCCTACCATGGAAGCCCCCAACATGCATGTGCGCTCAACACCGAATAGCAAGATGGCACTCATCCGATACGTACCAGCCATACCGCACAACACCACAAACATAAGCAACACTACCGTGCGGTTCGCCGCAATGGCAAAAAATTCGGCAAGACTGCCGTGATTCAGCGCCTGCAACGGAATTGAGAGAACTACACACGCCGCCATAATCGGCAGGAACCTCAGGCAAACCGTATGGAAGTTGAAGCGTCTTGTGCCCATCAATACTGAAACGAGCACCACAACGGCGGGCACGAGGATGCCCATATAGGTAGGCAGCCCATGGGAGAACGAATATGTGCTCACCATGCCCTGGACAAATGATGACAGGCACACGAGCAAGATGATCTTCCAAGGCAATGTCGTCTTCAAACTTGTGGGGCAGGGCAGGTCAGACGAGGGAATCTTCCGTACCGCTTGCATATAACAAGCCAGCGAAACGAGCGGAAACGGAGCAGCAACCCACAGCGCGAAATCGCTTGGGTAATGTGTGACCATGAAGATAAGGAACTGCTCAAATATAAGCGACACGCTGTAATACAGGGCCACGTTCAATGGGCTCAGGCAGGCATACGCCTCGGCCCATAGCAAAATCATCAGCCCGAAACCAACGCCGCAGACAACTGATACGACAGCGTCCGTCACATCCGGGGCAATGCCCCACATATATCGCACTGTCATTACCCCGGATAGGGCACTCATGCAAAGCGCGACAGGAAACCAGCAGCGCGACCTGCCGTGAAGCGTTCCGATTCGACGGAAGAAAACGGCACACAGCAGAACTACAACGGCACAGCCCGCATCCAAATAGTCGATGCGCCCCATGCCGCCAGGCAGCATACCGACCCCAGAGGGAATGGCCGACTCGATAAAAAACACCGAAACCCATGTGCGATAAAACGCCATTCCCAGAAAAGCAAACGGGATGGCACGCGCACGCTTGCACGCAGTGCGAATGGCTGCAGCGACAAGAGGCACATTGCACCTTCCAACTCAAATTGCAAACTGACTGGTAGACGGCAGGGTTATATCCAAATGGACTATATCATGTGGCCCTTTCTCTTTCATTGGCCAATAGCAGGAAACCAGGCGGGTGCATACCATCTCGCCACGTAGGCATCGCACCGTCGCCGACGATCGATGCAACCCAAGAGTAAGGAGACGAGCTATGCGTGATTTCAAAAAGTCAGACGAGTCAAACGTTTCCCGTCGCACATTTCTCAGCATGTCCGGAATTGGGGCCGCAGGCATTGCCCTCGCCTCAAATATGACGGTTGCACATGCCGCCGAGGAGACCGCCGCAGAGTCAGGGGCTCCCAGCTTCCTCCTTGCGCCCGAACCCATCTCTGACGATCAGATTTCCGAGACCATGGAGTACGACGTTGTCGTAATCGGCGCCGGCACCTCTGGCGTCCCTGCGGCCATGGCCGCCCGCAAAGAGGGCGCACGCGTAGCCG
Source organism: uncultured Coriobacteriales bacterium (assembly GCA_934636245.1). Taxonomy (GTDB): domain Bacteria; phylum Actinomycetota; class Coriobacteriia; order Coriobacteriales; family UMGS124; genus UMGS124. The sequence goes on along the minus strand of CAKUAI010000011.1, from coordinate 76,675 downwards.
TCCTTCAGAAGGTCGGCGCAGCCGTCGCACAGGGAGGCTCGGCGGCATGTTTCCTCCACGACAAGAGCGATGACACGGGAATCCAAGAGGTCCTGAGCGAGCTGGTTAAAGAAAACCAGTATCGCACCAATCGCAAGCTCCTTCAGGTCTGGGCCGACCGCGGCGAAGAGGCCATCATGTATGTGCTGAACCGCTCCCAAGAGTTTGAAGGGGACAAGCATTGGCACACCGTGCGCGAAGGCAATCTCGCATCGACCGACGAGCATCCTGCGTACTGGTATACAATTCGCTACAGCGAGCCGCCCGAGGGCAACGCCGAAGGCATCGGCGTGCTGGCGAAGCTTGCCGAGGAAAAGGACGGTGTTGAGTTTTTCTACAACACCCCCGCTCAGCAGCTCGTTGTCGAAGACGGTCGCGTAACTGGTGCTATCGCCCTCAATGAGAATGACCAGTACGTACGCTTCACCGCAACTAAAGGCGTCATCCTTGCCACAGGCGATTATCAAAACGACGATGAGATGATGCGCTATTACTGCCCTGACGCCGCTGATCTCGACAAAAAGCAGATTGGCAAGACAGGCGACGGCCACAAGATGGGACTCTGGGTCGGCGCGCAGATGGAGCCCGTCCCCCACACCAAGATGGTGCACGACTTCTCTGCCGGCCCCATGTTCAACGAGCCCTTCCTCTCGGTCGATCAGGATGGAAATCGTTTCTGCGACGAGACGGTTGACATGTCCTACAAGTGCAACTTCGTCAAGAGCGGCCCAAACGCTGGCTACTATACGCAGATTTTTGATGCCAACTACGAGCAGCAGGTGAGCGACTGGGGCGGCAAGCCCACGCCCGCCGATGCCCTTGAGAAGTATATGCCCGAGGTCGACGGCGACAAGAGCGGTGTGGCAGCGGACATCAACACGTTCAAAGCCGATAGCATCGAAGAGCTGGCCGAGAAGCTCGGCATTGACCCTGAGGCGCTTCAGACAACCGTCGATGCATACAACACGTTGTGCGAGAATGGCTGTGACTCGCAGTTCGGCAAGCCTGCAAAGTATCTTCAGCCTGTTACCACGCCCCCGTTTTACGGCATCCACCGTTACCTGCGCGTCTCTGCCATGTGCTCCGGCCTGATCATCGATGAACAGGCGCGCGTGCTCGATGCCAATGGCGAGCCCATCCCGGGCCTGTGGGCGGCAGGCAATGTGACCGGTGAGTTCTATGGCGGCGTTGACTATCCCCTCTTCGTGAACGGCCTCTCCGTTGGCCGCTGCTTCACGTTCGGCTATATCGCCGGCGAGAATGCGGCACGCGCATAGAGGCGCTGCATGGACGGTGCTGCCCGTGGCCATCAGCATTGCCCATCCCCGCTGGTAGCCGACCAACCGGTGGCATGCGCCACACAGCGCATCCTTAGTTGAAATACACGAGAACGGCGGCCGGTGCTTGCGCGACCGACCGCCGTTCTTGTCGTTCTTACGTACTTGTCAGCTTAGGCCGACGGCGCGGATGCCTTAGAGGGCAGCCAGGGTCTCGCCGGTGAAGTAGCCGGTGGCTGCGCAGGCCGTGACCGAAGCCTGGCCGGGAAGCGCGATGGCGCCGCAGGCGTACAGGCCGGGGATGCCGTTACCGTCGTTGTCGATGACGAGGTTGTCGGCGTTGCAGATCACGCCGCCGGAGGTCTTGTAGCGCATGACGTTGAGCTTGAGGGCGTGATACGGAGGCTCGAGGGAGTTGAGCCACTCGGTCTTGCCGAAGGCGGCGTCCTCGCCGGCCTCGACGTAGCCGTCGTACTCGGCGAAGGTGGCCACGAGGTTGTCGACCGGCACGTCCATGGCAACGGCGAGGTCCTCGATGGTGTCGGCGGTACGGTAGACGTCCTCATGGATGTTGACGTTGTTCTTGACGGAGGTGCCCACGCAACGGTTGTCGAAGGCGCGCTGGTCGAAGATGACCCACCACTCGCGGTAGCCGCAGTCCAGGCATGCCTGGGCGGCGTCGTGGGACTGGCCCTCCTGGATGAAGCGCTTGCCGTTGGGGAGGACGAGCACCATGGGCGTCCAGTAGCCCCAAGTGGTGGCGTTGGGCAGGTCGCCCATCAGGTTGCAGTAGTGGTTGGCGATGGAGGAGTCCATGCCGATCTGCTGGGCACCGGCGGCCCAAGCCATGGTGTGGCCCTCGCCCATGCTGCCGCCGTTGACAAGAACGCCGTAGTGAGCCCACTCGGGCAGGTAAGCGTTCATCATCTCGCCGTTGTCGATGAAGCAGCCGGTGGCCAGAACGACGGCGTTGGCCTTGATGTCGACGTTGGCGCCGTTCTCGTCATGGAAGCGGCAGCCGATGACGGCACCGTCGGGGGCGTCCTTGATGAGGGAGACAGCGCGGAGGTTGTACTTGAACTCGGCACCGAGCTCCTCGAGCTTGGACTGGATGGGCGAAAGAACGTGCTGGTAGCCAGAGGCGATACCCTCGCCGGGCAGCACAACGGCGGGACCGAACTTGGGCAGCTCTTCCATGGTGCAGGGCTCGAGGAAGTCGCAGCCGAAGTTCTCGACGGCGCAGTCGAAGAACTTCGTGGTGGCGAAGTACTTGCCCTCAGCGTACTGGGGCCACCAGTCGAAGTCGAACGTGGCGGTCTGCCTCTCCTTGGCAGCCTCCCAAGCCTGCTCGATGGTGGTCTGCGCGCCATGCTCGAGCTGGTTCTTCGTGCCGGTGGCGAACATGAACCAACAGGAGGTGGCAGAGTCGCCGCCGAAGGAACCCTTCTTCTCGGCGAAGATGATCTTCTTGCCGGCGAGGGCGGGCTCCATGCCGGCGGCCAGGCCGGCGATGCCGGTGCCGATAATCAGGATGTCGGTCTCCTCGGAGAACGCGATGTCGGAAGAACCGACCAGATAGCCGGCTTCGTCGGCCATAGCAGCGCCGGCACCAACCGTAGCGCCAGCAACCAGGCAAGCAGCGCCACCGAACTTGACGAGATCCCTGCGAGTAACCTGCATAAGAACATCCCCTTTCGTCTTACACCTAACGGTTGCGCACCGCGTGTGCGACTCGGCGCGATGTACGCGCTCCCCTTGTGCGCGTCGGCATCGCGGTGCGATGCGTGACGGCCCGCCCCCTGGCGATGCCCCACACGTCGATTTCAGTGTACACGGATGCGCGCGCAAAACGCTACCCCCAAAATCGGGCAGATGGGGGATGGGGTGGCATATGGGCTGGTAGATAAGGTGGGATGATGGGGGTTGCCTTACTGGTGGCACTGGAGGGACTCGCAGGTGGCGCAGACGGCTGCCGGGCAGCCATTGAAGGCCGGCGGGTGCGAGGCGAGGTGTTCTCTCCTTGGCGCTAGGCCCTCTTTTTTGCACGACCCTTGAGATGGGCGGCCAGCCAGGCGAAGACCGCGCCTGCAACGCACATAACGGCGCCGGCGAAACCGACGTAGGCAAGGCCCGGGCCGGCGACCACGACGCCACCCACGAAGGAGCCGGCCGCAATGCCGATGTTGAACGACATGGGCTGCACCGAGGCTGCCATGGTAAGCGCGCGGGGGTAGTCGCGCTGGGCGATGTTGAGGAAGTGCATCTGGCCGGGCGAGTTCACCACGTACATGCCCACACCGAGAAGCAGGATGTTGATGATGCCGGGCACGAGGCTGCCCGTCGTGAAGAAGAGCAGGGCGAGAAGGACCGCCTGGATGAGGCACGAGCCGACGAGGCCCACGACGCCGAAGCGCTGCGCCACCCAGCCGGAAAGCAGGTTCGACACCACGCAGGCGAAGCCATAGGCCATGAGAACCGTGCTCGTCATCTCGGGCGTCAGGCCCATGACGTCCTGCAGCACGGGAGTCACATAGGTATAGAAGACGTACGTGCCACCCGCGCCGAACACGAAGATAAGCATGCCGGCGATCACGCGGCCGTCGGCCACGAGGGCAAGCTGGTCGCGAGGAGTCGAGGGCTCGTCGGTGGCGCCCGTGCGCGGCATGCACACGATGAGGGCGACGCTCACGACAAGCGCGAGCACCGCAGCCACAACGAACGTGAAGTTCCAGCCAAAGGCGCCGCTGATGAGCTTGCCGGCCGGCACGCCGAGCACGCTGGCAATGGAAAAACCCGTGTAGATGAGCGAGACAACGGGCGCCACGCGCTTTTCGGGCACAAGCTCGGGCACGAAGGTGAGCGAGGTGGCCAAAAGGGCACCCGACACGGCGGCCGTGAGCATGCGTCCCACCACGAGCACCCCGTAGGCGGGCGCAAACATGGTCGTCAGGTTGCCGAGGTTGAAAACGAGCAGGTAGATGCACATAAGTTGGAAGCGGCGGAACCGCCCGGTGAACACGGCGAGCAGCGGGGTGCACACGGCATAGGCCACTGCGAAGTAGCCCACGAGGTTGCCCACGAGCGAAAGCTCGACGCCCAGCGACGTGGCGATGTCAGGTTCGATACCGATGATGGTGAACTCCGTGCACCCTAGCGCAAACGACAGCGCAAGCAGCACGAGCACCGCCACGCGAGAACAGCCCAACTCGCAGGTGCCAGCCTCGCCTGCAGCCCCCGTCTGCTGGACAGCCTTTGCCGCCCAATCCTCGCCGACCTTCTTGCCGCTCTCTTCCAAACCCACCGCATGCCTCCCGCGTCTTGCAAACCAATGCGGCGGCACAGCCTAGCACTACCGCGCGCAGGGAATTGCGCACATGCACCGCCCTCGCAACGGCTTCACAGCCAGCAGGCAAAACGCCCCGTAAGGGGTGGTGGGGATGGGAGATGCGGGATCAAACATCATCACGAGGCTTGTTCACAAGTCACGAGCACTTCAAAACATTTTGCCGCCCTTACTGCAATCAGCATCCACCCGCAGTAAATTGCACCCCGATGGGATGTCAACAGAAATTTGGGGCAACGAGAGATACCGTTGAGCGAAGGAACTAAACTGGCACCGTCACACTGTATGCGCAAGGAGGCGGGCAATCATGATGTACAGCTATCTCAAGCTCCCAGACGATACGCGCATCGCGTACTCGAACATCCTGGAAGACAATACGATTTTGGTCGGCGTTGAGCGACCGGTTGACGGGGGCTTTGACTCGGGATACTGCCGGCTGCCGGCATACACGTGGAGCGACGTAGAGGGCTTTTCCCAAAAGGAGCTCACCGATCTCACCGAGCTCATCGAGCGGAACTCACCTCTCATATACCGCCTAGCTGGCGAGGTTTCGAAAACGCGAGTCTGAAAAAGTAAGTAGGCAATCCTTTGCCGCAATCCCTTGCGCACGGAAGCCGAAAACCGGCCCGAGAGAGGTTTCATGGGGGCCGCATTGGCATTACTCTAAATACGTTACCTGGAATACCAGACAACCGTCGAACAAATGCACCTAAGTCCCAGCGGTGCTATCCCTTCACGTCGGTCGCCTGAAGGAAACGTCTCAGAGCAGCAAAGGGATGGGGACGAAAGACAGCGCTAATTTGGACGCTTACGTCTTCAAAGGGCACCGTGGTAATCTGCGGCCCCTTCACGTCCAGATACTCATCCATCAGGCAGGCTTCTCCCGCCATACAGTAGTTCATGATGGCATGGCGATCCCAGGGAAGCGCGACATCGATGGAATAAGAATCGAACTCGGAGGGGGCGGCCGCACTGCGGAGCGCAGCGCTTCTACCTGCCAGATCGGCAAACAACAGGGGGCTCCACCGTTATACGACGGAGCCCCCTACGCTTAGACCGGCTGTAGTGCGTATGGTTCTACGCGATGCCGTATTCGACAAAAAGAGCCTCGCGAAACGCCGCATCGGTGCTCGCCCGACGGACATCGTCCGTTCTTCCAGCATCAAGCAGGGCATTCACAAGCAACCCATACCGCTCGGCACCCCGTGCAAGGCCTTCCTCGATTCCTTCGGCACGCCCCTCGGCCCTGCCTTGAACACGCGCCTCCTGCTTGAGCATCGTCATGGTATCAATCATCATGCCTATCACCGCCTTATCGCGATTGTTCCGCGCCACCTCGTCGTCAATCTCGGCGAGGAAGGCATCACCGACGGGAACCTCGTCCGCATCGCTCCCTATGCCCCCATGAGCCCGGCGGCGTAGTCGGTGATGTTGGAGCGGTTGACGACGCCCACCATGCGGCCGGCGCACATGACCGGGGCCTTCTTGAGGTGGTTCTCGGCCAGTTTGTAGCAGACCTCGCTCAAGTCGTCGGACACGTCCACGGTGATGACGTTCTTGACCGCAATCTCGGAGATGCGCAGCGACATGACCGAGGCCAGCTTGTCGTTGAAGTCGGTCTTGCCGAAAGCGGCCTCGTTCACGAAGGGCGAATGCTCGCTGGCCAGGTGGCGCAGGATGTCGCCGTCGGAGATGAAGCCCACAAGGTCGCCCGAGTCATCCACCGCGGGCGCGCCGCTGATCTTCTTCTCGGAAAGGAAGCGCAGGGCATCGAGATAGCTGGCGTTTTGGTGTACGGTATACACGTCACGCTGCATGATCTGCTGCAACGGCGTGAGGCTCTCGGGGGCCTCGTCGGGCTCGCTGGGCTCAATCTGCGCGCATCCGATGGCAAGCACGCGCGCACGCGCCGCGCCGAAGAGCTTGTTGAGCACCTTGAGCTCAGAACCCACCAGAACGGCCGCGATGACGGTGTCGATGCCCACGCTTCCCAGGCTGTGCAGCACAATCAGGCAGGTCACGAGCGAGACCGCCATCATCGAGATGTCGAAGGCGAGCTTGACGGTGAAGAACTTCTTCTTCGCAATCTGCGCGATGGCGAGCATGGCACCCTCGCCGGCCAGCGGGATGAAGTCGGCCGGCACATACAGGAAGATGCCGAACGCGATGAGCACGGTGCTTACGAGCATCATGGCGATCCGCGCCCACACGTCGGTGGGCGTGGGAATGAACGCGAGCAGGTTCACCGAAAACGTGGTGAATGCGCCGAAGAGTACGCCCACGGGCACCTGGAGCAGGTTCTTCGCCTTGAACGCCCGGCGCAGCAGCACGACCTGCAACAAGGCAAGCGCCACATGGAACACGATGGTGGACAAACCCAGGTCGAGCCCGGTGATGCAGGTGATGGTGTAGGGAATGGAGCTCACGGGACTCACGCCCAGGTCGGACTTGACCGACACGGCGATGCCCAACGTCAAGATGAGAAAGCCCACGAGGTAGAAGGCGATGCGGATGGCGAAGTTTATGCGGTTGGGGCGCGATGAGGACGAGGCTGTGCGAGCGGCGTGTGTCATATGCTGTTGGCTTTCTGTCGCGGGGTGTGAACGAAGAATCCACCCTACCAGCCAACCAATCCTCAACTGTGGAGGAGCGGCAGCAATGGGGTAAAGATTCCGTGAGAGCAGCGTAGCAGAGCCGAGCGGCAGGAAGGCCACGAGCACACGCCTGAGCCCCAGGACAAGGCAAACAACTTGCGAGAAATGCCCGTGTGCTTCATTGAGGAGCTACGCCGCAACCAGGTGTTTTTCTCCAACGCGTTCCGCTCGGTGGATTATTCCTCGGTCGTGCAGTACGGCGGCACGGTCATGTTGCGCTATCTGTCGGAGCTGTACGAGGCGGAGGTCGGCCATCGCCCAAACTCCGCTGAGATGCCCCAGCTCGAGTTCTACATCACCGGTGCCAAGCACATGACCCGTCACTGGGCTCTGCGCGACATGCGCGAGACCCCCGAGCAGATGGCCCAGCTCTTCCTCACCAGCATGCCCACCTTCATGCTCCCCCACCTCGAACCCGACCCTACCTGCCAGGTCGAAGTAAGGATGGAGCTGTAGGGCTCGCAGAGCGGACGCTCCTCGATGCAATGGTGATGCCGCCGAATCTGTGCTATGATGTAATCCATAGCTAACCTATGGAGACACCTTATGCGCTTTGAATCCCTTGGAGAGCCCAGTTCGCCGGCGGTGTTGTTCTTCCACGCCATGGGCGTGACGGGGGCGAGCAGCGAGCCGGTAGCCCGCCATCTGGCAGACCGCTATTTCTGCATCATGCCGACCTCCACGGTCTACTGCGAGGGACGGCACTACATCAGTCGCGCAGACGAAGCGTCCCAGGTAGAGGAATTCCTGCAAGAGCAGGGCGTTTCTCGGCTGGCGATGGTGGTTGCTTCCTCCATAGGGGCAGACCTGGCGTGTGCGTTTCTGAGCAAGACGAGCCTGCCGGTGGAGCACGCCTTCTTCGACGGCGGGCAGTTTGCACGCATCCCGGCTGCAACCCGGCAGGTCATGACGCCCTTCCTGTGGCTTGTCATCAAGAGCCTAGCCTGGTCGAACGGCGGCACACTCAAGCATATCCTCTGGTGCGACGACGAAACCATTAAGCCTTACTTTGTTGCAGCAGGGCACGCGCTAACCTACGGCAACCTACGCCGACAGATGAAAGACAGCCTGGTAGATGAGCCATTTGTACACTTTCCGCCCGAAATGCAACATCGGATGTTCTGGGAGTTCGGCTCCTGCGAGGACCACTTCAAATACCGCGACGCCGTCATGCAAACGTGGCCCGAGGGCAACTTCCCGGTATTCGAAGGCCACAACCACATGCAGTTCCAAATCACGAACCCCGCCGGCTTCGCACGGATGCTCGAGGCCATCATGGAGACAGGCCACATGCCCAGCCTGCCGTTTTGTCGATAGGGGCGGAAATAATAGCCATACGGTGGTCGCGCCGACGCAATCCCCGCGCACACCCTTCGTATTCCAGGGGTGACTCCAGGGACGACGACGCCAATTCGGGCCCGCCAAAAGCGCGAGATGTCAATCAGGGTGCCGGTGAGCATTGGACAGCGAGGCGCGATACCGCAAGCAAGGGCACATTTCTGGCAGGAAAACCGGTTTCGAAGTAGCAAGCGCAAGCCTATTGGCAGCGAATCGGGTTTCGGAGTAGTGCGCTTCATCGCTAAGTAGCCCGCCGGGCCCGATTTTCGCCCTTTTCAAGCGAAAAAGAACCCTCTCAGGGGGTTGGGCACCCCGAAAAGCAACAGAACATGCGGGTATTGAGCTTCGCTACTACTCCGAAACCCCTTTGATTGCCAACGCACCCGCAAGAACTACTCCGAAACCCATTTTTCAGCCCTAAAAGCCCCCGCGCGCAACCTACCCCATGCCCATCCGCACGCATGCGTGAGAATCCGGAACCACAGCTAAAAGACTCCGCCCTCAAACACCCTTTACCTCCTGACAGACTTGGGAACCGCATCATTGCAATTCCATGTGATTCCAACGATACACGCGAAGCATGGAGGCTCACCAAGAAACAAGCGCCCATTAGACCTGTCTACAGATTGATAATCTCTCTACGGCAAACAGAGCAAGCCAGCAGGTCGGAGAGATAATACCAGGATTCGAACTCGCCCCTCTTCCGCTCCGCCGTCAGTGTACCGGTTCGCAGGACGGACCATCGCGGGTTCCTATGTGACAAATCGGACCAAGAAACGTCTTGTAGCCAACAGAATATGAAACCACAACACTACGCAACTAACTACCTGAGAAATAGAGGCCCATGTGGCCGTTGCAATCGTCATCTGAACCACCAGCACGTGAGCCAAATCGCATATGTCCAACAAAAAGTCTAAGAAGAGCATGGCTCTCCTATGCTTGCATAGGAGAGCTTGACCTATAGGTCAAGCCGGATAGACGAAAGGTGTTCGCAATGGAAACGCCAGAGCAGACAGAACAAGACCTATCGGCAAAAATCAATTTCCTCAACGCGCGACACACTTTGGAGCATTTGGCCCGAAGCGTTGAAGGCGGCATCGGGCGCGGGGAGGGCGGCTGGGAAACGAACGCGGACTTCTGCAGACTGCACCCCTATGCCGCGATGTTGAAAATCGCAACGTTGCTCCAATCCCCCAATGGAATTATCGACAGTGAGATTGACGAATTCACGCTAGAGTGCGCGGACCACTGCGATGCATCCCTTGACGAACTATTTGAGCAAGGTGAACAAGAACCTTTTGTTGCCATGCTCGGCACGCTCAAGGAATTCGTCAACCGTCAATCCAATAACTTGTAGAGATGCGCTATGCAAAAACACTTAACCAGACGAGAATTTGTCGAGACAACCGCCATGGGAGTGCTTGGCTCAATTGCGGTATTGGCATCCACGGGATGCCAGACCACCTCCGATGTGCTCGACATAGTAGAGTCCACATATCTTGAGACTCCGCGCTTCACTATCGAGATTACAAAAGCCGAGGTAAGCGATGGAAAGCTGCAAGTAGGCGGGACACTCAAGAATGTCACGCCCTCGCCGCAATTGCCCGCTTTCACCTTGAAGCTATTGCCGAGCGACAATCAAGGGCCTTCGGATACAGTGATTCTGGACGCATTGGCCGACCCATGGAAGAACTATTACGCAGACAGTCCTATGCCCAGCAACAGGATGCTTCAACCGAACGAAAGCCTGAACTGGACAGCGCGAGAACGCAAGTGGTCGGGCGAAAACCGCCTTGTGTTCAAGGCAACCGATTTGACCGTATACCGCAACGAGGCAATGGGGCTGGATATCCTTATAAAAGAATTCGACGGTTCTTACTCTTATTGGTCTACTTCAGAAGGTAATTCTTACTCCGTCGGTCACTACGGTTGGGTGGTCAACCGCACTTCAGCGCCCCTGAAATCCCCCTCATTCGACGTCGCGCTTGTAAATGGCAGTGATATAGTCAGAACCAGGTGCGAGTACAAATCAAGCGACGGGGACACCCCCGAGGAAATCCCAGTTGGCGGCTTCTGCCAGTGGAGCGCACACTTCAACACCTTGACCCGCTCTTCTGACTCCCAGGCAGAGGCCGCATATAAGTTCTTCGAGAAGCATGGCTCGGATTATGAATGCGTGATTGATGAACAAGGTTTCGCTCTCCTGGGAGATCCCGAATCTGGCACGAATACCACAGCTGCCGTCGATTACTTGCCATGTAGCGAGCTCACCTATCGGATATCCTCGAAAAACTGGCAAGACGGCAACTATGTTGTAGAGGTGTCTGTACAGAACGAAACCTCCACCGATATAGAGCCGTTTACAATCACGTTGGTCTGCAAAGACTACCACGACAAGGAAGTTGTGAGGCAGAGCGGCAACCATGTAAAACCGCTGTCCCATTTACGAGGCGGGAACTCCACGCGCTTCACTTTCACATTCAGCGAGAACGAGCTTCACGGCGGCACCCCGGACAAAATCGTTATTCAGTTAGAAGCTCTTGAATAATTTGTCTCTACATAGACATAGCCCTGAATTCAGTTGAGCCCCATTGCATAACGCAATGGGGCGTTTCTCATGGGTTCTCGCCGGTACAGTTTAACCGCCACAATCTCAAAAGCCCGTACAACCGCACCGCACGCGTCTTCCAGTCCATCATCGATGATGCACTCGGGCGAGATTCCAGGTATAGTGACCCCAACTCGACATAGTCGACAGCCCAGATAAGGGACCAGGTTGCCGGCAAGGCGCAAGGGGCGCTGTTTGCCGAGGAGTTGTACAGCAAGTAAAAAGGGACACTCTTATGCAACTCACGCGCAGGAATCTTGTCAAGTTTGGCGGGGCGTCGTGCTTGGTCGCGAGCTCGGCGGCGCTGGCGGGCACCGCGATGGCAGACAAGGCCGCGGCCGGCACCGTCGTGGGCACGGCAGCGGTCAACTTCACGCAGGAAGCCGACATCCTCATCATCGGCACCGGCATCGGAGGCCTCGCCGCCGGTATGGAGTCGGCACCGGCAGGCAAGAGGATCATCTTCTGCGAAAAGAAAGGCTCCTTCGGCGGCGACTCGGCATCTTCCTGCTGGTTCATGTTCGCCTCGGGCTCCAAGCCTCAGCTCGACGCCGGTCTCACCACCACGATCGACCAGGCCTGAGAGGCCGTTGCTGAGAAGCAAACCGCCGGCTTCGACCAGTACGACTGGTATCCCGAGTGGGCCAAGAACAAGTATTATGCTGACACAAAGTTCGTTGACTGCGCCATCGAGAACTTCGGTTGCGAGTTCCAGCAGCCGGTCTCCGACGAGGAGCTACCCCGCCTGGCTGCCAGCGTCATTCTGCCAGCCGAAGGCATCGGCACGGGCTACACCTATATCCTGGCGCTCCTGCAGGTCAAGCTCGAGGAGCTGGGCTGCGAGTTCGAGTACGAGATGCGTGCCTGTGCGCTCATCAAAGACGATGCTGGCACGGTAATTGGCCGCCGCTTCGAGAATGCCGATGGCGAGCCCGTCGACATCAAGGCCGACGCCGTGGTGCTGGCTACCGGCGGCTTCGTGGACAACGGCGAAATGGTCGCCCAGTACCTGCCCGACTGGGCCAACATGGGCGTGCTCGTGCACGGCTCCATGGGCGAGGGCCACAAGATCGCCGCAGCGGCCGGTGCCCAGGTGGACAACATGGACTCCTCGTTCACCTACTGCAACCTCATGGGCGACATCCCCAACGCCACCACGTGGGGCTACTGGGCGCCGCTCGTGCTCGTGCTGCCCAACGGCAAGCGCTTCATCCAAGAGGGCCAGTCCCACGACGCGGCAGCTGCTGCCATGGAGGCAGGATATCGCGAATGGTGGGTCATCTTCGATCAGCAAGCCTTCGACGCGCGCTGCATCGCCAAGTCGGTGGAGAACAACGTGAACATTCACGCCGACGCGTACCGCACGGCCGACACGCTCGAGGAGCTCGCCGCCGCCATGGACGTGCCCGCCGACACGTTCGAGGAGTACGACGGCTACGTGGAGGCTGGCGAGGGCAAGGCCTTCGGCAAGACGGCCTGGCTCAACTCGCTGCAGCCGCCCTACCACGCGCTCAAGCTCAACGCCATACGCTACAAGACCTCCGGAGGCCTCATGGTGGGTCCCAACAACCAGGCGCTCGACACCGAGGGAGCCAAAATTCCCGGCCTGTATACCTGCGGCGCGCTGACGACGTTGTCCTACGCCAGCTGCTCCACCGTGGCCGCCACCGACTACTACGTGGGCGAGACGCTCGCAGCGAAGCAAACCAGCAGCAGACACCTTGAAGCGAACGACAGTACACACAGCAGCGATGTCTACTATGGGGGAGCGACCTATATATTGGTTGCTTCCTCATATACTTCTTATACTCCTTATACTTCTTTCTATTTTTATATTTATATATTGATTTAATTACAACATCTAGCCTATATTCCATACAAGAGCGATACTCAGCTATGGAGGGCAGTATGTTCAACAACCCGTTCACGCCCATTTTCGGCGGAAAACCCGGATTCTTCTTCGGCAGGAAACCCCTGATAGAACGTTTTGAACGTGGCTTGGACGTACGTGGCAGCGAGGACCGTGCCCTCTTTGTGACCGGCACGCGCGGTTGCGGGAAAACGACCCTCGTCGAACATCTCTCCCAATGTGCTCGCGACAAAGGCTGGAAAACCATCGACGTAAATGCCGAAAACGCCCTCAACTCGCTATTTCGCCAACTTGCCCACGCCGACACGCAGTCCACAACAATCGAGCCCCAGGTGAGCATCAATATCCTAGGCTCAGGCGCAAGCGCGGGCGGTTCTGGTACAACGAAAACGGCCCATTACACAGTCGATGACTTGGACACGCTCATGCTTGCTACATGCGAGAAAGCCTCCAAAGGTCTGTTCATATCGATTGACGAAATTCAAAAGGTGCCGCTTGACGATGTGTCGCGCATCTGCGGTGCCTTTCAGATGGCCTCGCGCAAAGGCCATGACGTGGTGCTCGTCATCGCCGGACTACCAATGGCGTATGACAGAATCATCCATCACGATGGGTGCACCTATATGCGCCGCTGCGCGCACGAAGAGCTCGGCCTTTTCACGCGCGAAGAAGTTTCGAACGCGCTCGCCGAGGCTTTTGTCGGCGTAAAGAACCTGTCCATCGAAAGCGACGCCCTCAACAAACTTGTCTCACTCAGCAGCGGGCATCCCTACATGACTCAGCTGCTGGGATACTATTCGGTCGAATACGCCGACCAGCATGAGCAACGGGGAAAGTACCGCCTCACGCTGCCCGATGTCGAAATCATCTACCCTGTTGTCCTTTCGACATACGAGAGGCGGTCGTTGCAGCCCTTGCTCGATGCCATGAGCGAGGGCGAGCTCGCCTATTTGCGCGCCGTCGCAAGCGTCATGGACAAGACGCATGTCGCCAAGACAGGCGACATCGCACGGGCCATGGGGAAAAGCCCCCAGCAGGCCGCGCCCTATCGCCAAAGCCTCCTCGATGAGGGAGTCATCCTGTCCGTCAAACGGGGGTTCGTGCGATTTAACGTCCCATACCTGCGCGGCTATGTCTTAAAGACCCCCGCAGGCAGCCCACAGGTAGACTTGGCGCAAGAATGGGATGTATAGCACGGACTGAAAACAGCCCTACAGCTCCCCGCTTGCAGCAGCTCGCGCACCTCGTGGTGGCTGGCGCACACGCGGGTCGCAAGAGAGCAGATCTCATCGGTAGGCTGATGCAGGTCGGGCACCATGACGGTAATGAAACCGCCCACAGCGCCCGCCGTCACGAGCAAGACGAAAACGGCCAAACCGGCAGGCGGGAGATGGAGCACATCGAGCGGCAGCATGTTCAAGCGCATTCCCCGTTGGGGAGCCCATAGAGTTCAACGGGTACGCCGATGACTACGACACCGCCATAGCTCCATCGACCGGCAGGGCCTCTTGGCGTGCTCTGCTGGTCGATGACGGCCAGGGCCAACGGCCTGGAGACGCGCGCCTGGCTGGAGTGGGTGCTCGAGGAGATGCCCCGCCTCGGCGAGCGGGAGCGAGGCCTTCCTCCTGCATGCGCCCGCATAGCACGCGGCCCGAATGGCCCGCCAGTTTGCGACCTCAGACCCAAAAGGCCCCCCGCTCGGATGTGAGCGAGAGGGTCTTTGCGTTAGGCTGAGTTGGCAATGCCAGTTGGGCTGATGAGCTCGGCCGGCAAGTCGTCACATCAAACAACCAGGCAGACAGCGCTCTTTACGCGATGCCCAGGCAGTTGCGCACGGAGATGCGGCCGAAGGCCAGGCACTCGCCCAGGTTGCCGCCGCCGTTGTACATGTTGCACCAGATGGAGCCGAACTCGCCGGCGCTGTAAAGGCCGGGGATGGGCTCGCCGTCGAGGTTGAGGATCTCGCCCTTGGGGCTGCGGCGAGGGCCGCCGTCGGTGTTGAGCATGGTGGCGGAGCAGTGCAGTGCATAGAACGGCGCGGTAGAGATGGGCGTCAGCGTGGTGTTGGGACGGTGGAAATACACGTCCTCGCCGTTGGCACAGCACTCGTTCCACTGTTCGACGGTCTTGACGAGCTCCTCGGCGGGCATGCCGGCCTGCTCGGCCAGCTCCTCGAGCGTGTCGGCCTGGTAGCCGTAGCCGCCCTCGGCGATGGGGTCGCAGCCAAAGCTCGGGAAGCCGTCGCCCATGCCGGCCTCGTAGCCTGCGGCGTCGCAGATGAACCAGGTGTCCTTGGGCATGGGCAGGTGCGGCCACTCGCCGCCGAACTGCATGTGACCGTGACGGCAGCCCACGTGCGTGGAGAGGTCTCCCTCGTCCATATTGTCCCAGTCCATCATGACGTCCCAGTCGTTGTCCATGTAGAAGCGACGGCCGTTGATGCCCACCGTAATACCCTGGCTCTTGGGCGAGCGCATGGCAGTGTGGTCACCCTCGATGAGAGACAGCGACGTCCAGAAGCCGGCGCAGCTGTTCATGTGCCACATGTCGGCGCCCACCTTGGCGCAGGCCGTGATGCCGTCGCCGTCGTTGGTGTGCGAGGCGATCGGGCGCGCCGTGGCGCCGGAAAGGTAGTCGGCACGCATCTGCTCGTTGTTCTCAAAGCCGCCGCAGCACATGATGACGCCCTTGTTGGCCTTGGCGTAGACGGTGGCACCCTCGAACTCGTAGGTCACACCGATAATCTGCTTGGTGGCCGGGTCCTGCACCAGGGCGGTCATGGGAGCCTCGTGCTTGAAGGTCACGACGTCCTCGTGCAACATCATCTCATCGTAAATGACCTGCTGCACGTGGTTGTACTTCCAGTCGCCGCCATCCTCCTTCTTGCCCTTGTGCATGAAGTTGAAACGGCCCAGGCTGTAGGCGTGGGGCATCTCGCCGTACTCGGGGTAGCACGAGGTGCCGGTGCCGGGCTCGAAGTGCTCGGTGACGTTGGCCTCCTCCTCAAGCCACGTGGACAGACTGCGGGCCCAGTCGAGGTTCTCGCCGATACCCTCGGCGTAAGCGGCCAGCACCTCGTCGGGGGTGTTGTTCATATCGCCGCGGAGCTCCTTGAGGTACTCCGTGAAGCCCTCGACGTCCTTGGTCCACAGCACCATGCCGGCGGAGAACTGCGAGTTGCCGCCGCCGAGCTCGGCCGAGGACTTCTCAAGCAGCAGGCAGGTGGCGCCGTTGCCCTCAAGTGCCACGGCCGTGGCAGCAGCGACGCCGGCAAGGCCAGCACCGACGACGATGACGTCGTACTCCTCGTCCCAGGTGATCCGGTCGACGGAAGCGGCAGCGTCGTTGCCCTCGGCAAGGGCGCGGGCCGGCAGCTGAGCGGCCATGCCCACGGTGGCGACGCCGCCGAGCGTGAGGCCGGTGGTCTTGAGGAAGCTTCGACGGGACTGGTTGAGCGTGTTCATGAAGGAGGCTCCTTCTCTGTACGAGGCGCCACCGTGTGTGAGGCGCCATGCCAACGAACGAGTTGCACATTGCCATGGCCCGGCGCTCGAGCCATCCGACAGAATGCGTTGAATCGAGGTGCGACGATGCGGTACATTTTGTACGTTGACGCATGTGAACTGGGATGATGTATGCTTTGCAGGTAAGATTGCGATTTGGTGGGCTTGCAACAACAAGCAATGCCGTGCAGCGTCGGACGACAAGGGGTGGCACAATCATGGGCATGACCAATCGCGCCGAAGGCAAGGGCGCGCGCAAAATCGCCGCCGGACGAGATGCCGCCCAAGCCGGCCGCACGTTCGTGGCGGAGAATGGCCTGTGGTTCCTCGGCCTGTGCTGCGGCAACATCTGGATCGGTTGGATGAACGGTGCACACGCCCTTGAACCAAGCGTCACATGGCACGCCTTGTCCTCAGCCACGATGATATGTGCGCTCCTGATCGCCGCCCGTTGGGGATGGCGTCATCCCGAGCGAGTTCAAGCGACCCACGCGCCCGACTGGCCCATCGCGACGCTGATGGCCCTCTTCACCCTGCCGGCGGCCGGCATGCTTGTTCCCGCGGAAACAATTATGGCGGCGGCGACCGTATCAACCGTGGTCACCGAAATTGGCATGGCGTGGCTATTCGTGCGGTGGGGGGTCTTTCTCAGCAGGCTCAACCTGCGCGAAACCGTGGGGTGCATATTTGGCGCACACGTCGTGGGCTGCGCGGTCAAACTGCTCCTCTACTACGTACCGGCCCAAATGGTCGCCATCCCTGTGGCGGTCTTGCCGCTCGTCTCTATTCTGACTCTGCACCAGGCAAGCTTGCACGTGCCTGGTCTGGGCAAGGGACAGCCTTCTGGCATCGAGGCCGACGGTCGCAATGAGAACGCCGCGGGCAAAGGGGGCGCTTCCCCTGTTGGCGATGTGTGGTGCACGGGCGCGCAAGGTTCGTGGGGTCCGTTGTGGAAGGTCACCGCCTTCATCGTAGTATGGCGCTTCATCTTCTGCCTCACGCGCGTCGAGGGCATCTCCATTTCGCTCTCCACCGTGTGCTGCCTGGCCGAGATAGCGGTGGCGGTACTCATCCTCTATATGATGCTTGTTCGCAGCGGGTCGTTCACGTTCCAGCAGATCTGGTCGATTTTCCTGGTACTGCTGGGTGTCGCCCTGCTCTTTACGGCAGAAGAAAGCCTTGCGGGCGCGGGGGCCTCGGTCCTTGCGGCGGCGGGAAGCCTGCTCGTCATGTTCATCTGGCTCGTCTTTGCCGACATTTCGCACCACAGCACGCTGCACCCGTTCTTCGTCTTCGGCGTGGCGCGCATCGCCTATGAGGCGCCATCGCTCATCGCCAGCACCGTGCCCGGGTTGGCAGACATACAGGCCACCGGTATGTTCTACAACTGCGCGGCCCTCTTCTGCCTGCTCGCGTTCTCCGTGCTGTTCTTCGACCTGCGCGACCCCACGCTCGCGCTCGTGTTCTCCGACTTTCAGAAGCACGAGGGAGAGGCCTCGCCCGACGCCCTTCAAAGCGCCTGCGACGCCGCCGCCTCGATATACGACCTCACCGCCCGCGAGGCCGAGGTGCTGCTGCTTCTGTGCCAGGGCCGCACCCGCGCCTACATCGCCGAGACGCTCTACCTCTCGGAAAACACCGTCCGCGGCCACACCCAGCACATCTACACCAAGCTCGACGTGCACACCAAGACCGAGCTGCAACGCAAGCTGGGAGTGTAGGGGGAAAGGAGGCTGGCCGCGGATCCCTCCAGCGAGATATCCCTCTTTTGACAGCCAGGCGTGCTAAATGGACCAAAATGGACCCAAAAAGGTCGTGAAATGGTCCGTTCTGCACGATTGGCCAGCGAACATGCTCCGCGGACCATTCCGCATGCAGTCAACACTCGAAATCAGCGTCCGCCGCCCTGGCTTCTCATGGCGTGAATTGAAGTTACGCCGTATAATCGCAGCTCACGGAAAGGCACGGAACAACAAGAGGGGCATCCGATGGCCAAGCAAGGCAACATGCGAGTACAGGAGTCATCGGCCACAAACGCCAGTAGCCAAACCGATACTATGCCCGGCTTCGCCCTGTATGCCGTCGGCATCTTCGTGTGGATGACATTCGTGTCGTGCTGTGGAGCCACATATGCCCTGCCGTTTACCCCTCCCCATGCCGAAACAGCGCCCTATGTTCTCGCACAACAGGGAGCCTATGTCCTTACATTCTTTGTCGTAGCGACAACTGCTGGAAGAAAACCCGTCAACGAAGCGCTCTTTGAATCACTGTGGCGTTTGGCAGCCGCTTCGTTCACCGGCTTTCTCGCTTGTCTCGCCTCCTATGAGGTTGGTTTGCGCTCACCGTGGCTCATCTCGCTCTATGGATTGTTCTTGGGTGTCGGAATGACCCTTGGCTACATTCAGTGGACGGCCCTCGTTGCAGCGCGCCCACAAAACGAAATTGTCAAGCTTCTGCTCATTGCTTCGCTGGGGTCCATTGCCAGTGGCATAGTTCTTTGCCTTGCCCCCGCATCAATACGTATTCTGCTGGCGGCCATCGTGTTCATGCCCGCTTCGTTGATCTTGCTACGCGCTAACCACGCTCGCTACGAAGCAAGCGCAAGGAACGCCCAATCGCAAGCGCAGCAAAACAAACCGCAGACTGCTACGGGCAACTCCGCAACGTCAAGCACGAGTAGCCTCGCGACTCAGCTGCTTCCCTCAATCATTTGCGCCGTTGTTCTTTCGCTTGCTGCCCCCATCGTCAGCACCGCATATATGGAATTCATCACAGGCGAGCTTACGCGCAATCTAATTGCCCAAGGAGCAAACCTGCTCGCAGTAATCGCCCTTGGGGCATTTATGCTTCTGGGAAAGAGAAGACTGACCATCACGGATGCCTACCGTGCCATGCTGCCAATCATGGCAAGCGCGGTACTCGTCGGAGCATTTTTTCAACCCAGCGAGCGATGGTTTGTCCTATTCTTCAGCGAAGTCTGCTTCTGCATAGTCTCGCTGCTTATCTTGCTAGAAAGCTGCGCCATCTCACGCAAATCCAAGGTGTCTCCTATCCTGGTATACGGCATACTTGGCGGTTTTGTCTATCTTGCCCGAACTCCCGAAGTGCTCTTCTCGCTCGAATCGCCTTCGTTTGTCGAAAACCTCTCACCCATTATCACGGCGCTGCTTCTGTACCTATTTGCCATTCCCTCATTTATGCTGCCTTTGTTCTCTCACACCCAAAAGAGCTCATCAAATAACGAGAATGTGGCACCTAGCGGGCAACCCATCATCAATGCAGATACTGACACTGTCTGCGCCCTTCTGGCCAAAGAAAACGGACTCACACCCCGCCAAGCAGATGTAATGCGCCTTCTTGTCAAGGGCGTGAGCATACAGCGCATCGCTGAAACATTGGGGTTGTCCGACAGCACCGTAGCGACATACCGCAAGGCAATTTACGCAGCACTGGATGTTCACGCACGGCAAGAACTGCTCGATCTCGTCGAGACACAGGCTCACATGCGACATTAGATTCAATCATTGCGGATACAAATAGCCCGCTGGCAACGCACGTCTCACGTTGCCAGCGGGCCAAATAGTATCTTGCGAGCTTCGCGGAACCGCGATGACCAGTTAGGCCTTATGCCTCCAACTGATCCCAGGTAAAGTCGGGGTCAGCGGCGTAACGACCGGCCTCATAGCCATGGAACAGTGCGAAGGCATTGCACATGCCGGGCACAGTCATCTGGTAGCCACAGCCCAAACGCCAGCCCACATTATTGCCGGCAGCAAAGAGATGGGGAATGGGCTGCCAGTCTTTGTCGCACACCTGGAGCTTGCCGTTGCAACGCACACCCGAAGACGTGCAGTAGAAATGACACGTGGCCTTGGCGGCACGGAACGGCGGCTCAACCACGGGGTGCAGATACTGGGGATTCTTGCCCCAATCCTCATCCACGCCCTTCTCGCACAGCTCGTTGTAACGATTGACCGTGGCGGTAAGCACCGCAGGGTCAATGTCGATGAGCTCGGCAAGCTCCTCGATTGTATCGGCGTCATAGTACTCGGTGCCGGCCTCGACCACATCGTCCCAAACGTCAAGAGTTGTGATGGGCAACGTCGCCGGCATGTCCATGTCCTTCATGGAGCGAATCTGCCAATAGTAGTTCACGCGCTCGGGACGCTCGACAATGGTGTTGCACTGCGAGAGCCAGGAGCTCTGCTCGTTACGGAAACGCTCGCCTTTGCACGTGACCTGCAGGAAGGGCCACCAGTAATAACCCGCATCCTCCCAGGCCTGGAACGAGTGATCGGCCTGCTCCATGTCTGCGCCAGCCCACACCATCATCTTGTGGCCCGTGCCGTCATCCATGAACTCATCGGTGGTAATAGGCGTCCTTTCCGTGACGCGACCGTTATAGACGCCGTATTTGCGGGCAAAGTCACAGACCCACGAAGAATTGAAATGCTCCATCATCTCTTCGTTATGGCCGTAAGAACCAGTGCAGACAATGACGGCCTTACTTGCCTTGTAGTATACGTAGTCGCCATCAGGGTTGGTGGCAATAACACCGGTCACAGTACCGTCGGCATCCTGGGTAAGAACTCGACCGCACGTGTTGAAGAACATGCGGCCACCATGCGCTGCAATCCAGTCGGTCATGGCAAAGTTGAAAGTCTCCAGGCTGTCTGAGCCCGTCGGGTCGAAGTCGACATGACTGCTGAGCGTAGGGCAGAACACATCCATGCCACTGTCCGAACCAGCCGTCGCCGTGCCAGGACAGCCGGCTGCCTGCAGGACATTTGCCTCAAGCTCATCAAGAACCTGGCCGCTATGCAGGCAGAATGGGGCAAGCAAGGCAAGACTCGTGCGGTTTTGAGTCTGGTTGTTCAAGCGCTGCATGACCTCATAAGGATCATGTTCAGGCTGGCCGGCTTCAATCTGATACTTCGAATTGACAAAGCCAATGCCCGAACCGCCCACGTGGCCGGTTCCGTTGCGCTCAATCATGACAACATCGGCACCCGAGAGAATGGCAGAGTAGGCCGCAAATTCGCCAGCCAGCGCACCGCCGACAACAACGACCTCGGCCTCAACGGTCTCCTTGCAATCCTCTACCGCAACAGTGGGCGGCTCGCCGAGCCAGTCGCTGTTATCAGTCGAGGGAGCGGAGGCATTGGCGGTATTCGCCTCGGCCGCAAGCGAAGCAGCGCAAGACGCGGCGACCCCCATAGCAGCTCCAGTTAGAAATGTCTTACGAGTGACTTCCATCTCGATGCCCCTTTCAAGCTTTGCTTTTGATATGGGGCCGACTCGTCCCGGTGAGCCGGCCCCATGACAACACGACTTACTGCAGGGACTTGCTGGCAACCTCGGCAGCATACCAACCGCAGAAATAGCTGAATGCGGAGCACGAGCCGCCAAAGTGATGGTTGTATTCGGTCATGAAAAACTGAGACGCATCGGCGCCGCCGGCATAGAGACCGGAAATCGGGTAGCCCTTCTCATCAAGCACGTGCAGGTCCTCATCCACGACGACACCATTCAGCGTAGAGAACCAAGTGGGCACCTGCTTAACGGCATAGAACGGGGCCTTTGCCACAGGGAATAGACATGAGGGGTCCTTGTAAAAGTCCAGGTCATCGCCCACTTCACAGAAACCGTTATAGCGCTCAACCGTGGTGGCAAGACCGTCATAGTCAATACCGCAGGCCTCGGCAAGCTCCTCCAGGGTATCAGCCATCACAACGCCGCCGTTGCCGTTGCGGGCCGCCAGCACCTCGCCCATCTCAGGGATGGGGTCGCCGTCGCCCTCCGGTGCAATGACCCAACGCGAACCCATGATGAACGGCTGGGTCTGCATGCGCTCTACGGTGTCCTGGTCGAAGACATTCCAGTAGTAACCACCCGTCTGGCGATATGCAATGCCAAACGTCGAGGAAATGGACTGCCAGTGCTCGTCGCCCAAACGCTTGCCGCGCTCGTTCACCCACAGGAACGGCTCACGGCCGGCCCAGTCGACAGGACCATCCCAAGGATCGTCCTCGAAATTGGAAGGCGAACCCTGACCCACAGCGGCACACCACATCTCCTGCGACTCCACGCCACCCACGCCAAGCGCCATGCAGATGCCGTCACCATTGTGATGGATACCAAGCTGTTCGTCACGCTTGTACGCAACGGTGCCTGCCTCGCCAATGTAGTAAGCAACCATGTCGGGGTTGGTACCGAAGCCGCCCGTACCAAGGAAAACGTTCTTGGCCGAGATATAGATTTGGGAGCCGTCAGCCTTTTGCGCCAATGCGCCCACGACTACGCCCTCATCGTTCACAACCAGCTGCGTAGCGCACGTCTGAGCCATGAGGCGGCCACCCTCTTCGGTAAACGTCTTGGTAATGAAGGCGTTCACACCCGAGCCGATGCCCTCGTACATGACGCCACCGACCGGCGCCTCAAGCCCGCCAGCTGAGCAGAACACCGTGGGGAAGTCATGGTCGTAGAGCCAGTCATGCGGACCGTGATTATGCTTGACATAGTTCGAAAAGAGCAAACCATCGTTAAGCCAGGCGTTTTGCACACCAAAGTAATGGTAGATATCGAAGAAGCTGCCACATTCGGTGCCGGACTCCTGGAGGTATTTGCTGTCATTGAAAAGCTGCGTGGCCTCGGTGCCGGCACCGCCGCCACCCGTATACTCGCCGGCTTCAAGCAGAACCGTGTCCATGCCCAGCTCAAGGCCATGGATGGCACCAAAGAGACCCGTGTTGCCGGCACCGATGACCAGCCAGTCGCAGCTTTCGTCCGGCTCGCCAAGATCGGACACCTTGGCCGGTGCGATAGCAAACTGCTCCTTGCCGCTAATACGGCGAGCGTACGTGCCTTCGGGCGTACCATCGGCCATATCGGCCAATGCAGGCCGCGCCCCAGCGCCAAGCGACGTACTAGCAACTGCGGTCCCAGCCATAGCAACCCCAGCAGCCCCCATAAGGTTGCGTCGAGTGATGTTGCACTGCTGCTCCATGTCTGCGCTCCTTTGAATCTCGTTTGTATACAGGCTAGCGGCGATGCCCACAGGCAACTTCGCCGTCGCACTGAGATAAAGGTAGGCGACGCCGCATCAATCTCGATAGCCCTAAGCAAGGGACAGTTTCTTGTTCAAAAGGGATTCTTCAGGGATCCCTTGTTTAGGGATTGAGCTGGTAAATAATGTCTTTTAAAGGAACAGGTGAATGCGATCACAATCAGGTTCATTCATCATCGGCATGGTAACCTACGTCGAAATTGGTGCGCCAAATTGTCGAAAGCGAGGCCAGCAATAATGAAAACGCTTGATGAGTATATGAGTATGAACTACCGCATGGAAATCATTGAAGACAAGGATGAGGGCGGATTCGTCGCCTCCTTCCCCGACTTGCCCGGCTGCATCACGTGCGGCGACACCATTGACGTCGCGGTTTCCAACGCGTTGGATGCCAAGAAAGCATGGCTAGAAGCCGCAATCGAAGACGGCATCGAAATACACGAGTCCGACAGCCTCGAGGAATACTCGGGTCAGTTCAAGCTACGGATACCGCGCAGCCTTCACCGCTCCCTGGCCGAGCACTCAAAGCGAGAAGGCATTAGCATGAACCAGTATTGTGCCTACCTGCTCTCCCGCAACGACGCCCTGTACAGTAAGCAGGCTTCCTGACATATGCAGTGACTCCGCAGAAGGCCAGTTGACAGCCGACATCGGCTGATGCCGCTTCAGCTACAAGGACCATGAGGTCATATACCACCCAACAGAGAAGAGCAACTGGTTCGTGCCCGTCTTGGGGGTCTGGGTATAAGAGCACGATGCCCCGCACCCAGCAGGAAATCCTGCCAAGTGCGGGGCGTCTACTTACCTGGGCGTAATTGCTCCCCGTCCAAACTGGAGCGCGCAACAACCCTTATTCCATCGTGCCCGCCACAATACCGCCGTGCACAACAACGCTGAGGCAGTCACCGCTCTGATGGACCTTGCCCTCATAACCGCTCGTAACATCGCCAGCAGCATAGAGACCCGCGATAGGCTGGCCATTGACATCGAGAACCCGCATCTTCTCGTCAACGACAAGGCCGCCAAACGTCAGGTGGTAGTGCATTTCCATCTTTGCAACAACGAAGGGAGCCTCTTCAACCTTGCCAGCAAAATCGGTCCTGCCAAAGTCCGGATCCTCCCCCGCGTCAACATAGGAGTTGAACTGGCCGACCGTCGCCGCCAGCGCGTCGGCATCGAGCCCAAGCGAGGCTGCCGCCTCTTCAAGCGTGTCGGCAACGCAGAACCAATCGCGCTCTGCCAGGTCTTCGGCAAATCCCTCTTTAGCCTCGTTGAGCGCCGCGAGCATCTTTGCGTCGCCCACCAAGAAGCTCAGACCGTCAGCCTGGTCATTGAGCGCCTGATTATTCATAGTCGACTTGAAGGCCGTCGCCTCGTCGGCAAACCTGCCACATTCCGCATTCACCACGAGCTGCTGGGTCCCCATGATCTTGCCGACCTCAGCCAGGGAACAACCATTGTGGTATCCCTCCAGAACAGTGGTAAGGAACTGCAGGTCGCGCACGGCAGCACCGCCGCGCTGGGCCATTGCCATACCCTCGCCGCAGTTTGTAGCAGGGTTCGTCGTGCCGCAATTCTGCGAAAGACCGGCACCGATGTTCTGATACAGCGCGACAAGCGGGGCGTTGGCCGCATAGCCACCGCTCGCAAGCACAACGCGCCCGGCCTTGATGGTTCCCGTCTGGCGTCCTTGCCCACATATCGCACGCCTGCCACAGTGCCGTCATCCACAACAAGCCCCGTAGCCTTGGTTTCATATCGAACTTGCGCACCTGCAGACTCCGTCAGATTCAACAACGCATCGACAAGAGAAGACCCGCCGTTCACCGGGGAATTGGCATGCATACCATACGGGGTATCCTTGATTTCCATTCCGCCAGACTGAAGCCAGGCGAAGACCTCCATGTTCGTCTCAGCCGCTGCACGAATGATTGCGTAATCAAGGTGCACGGGATTACCGTCGCAGTCGGTACCAGCACCTTTCAGATAATGGTCGACCATCACGCGCTCAATGCTGTCAAACTTGCCCGTGCGCGTAGAGTCGGCAAGATAATCCTGCACCTGGCCCTGCAATACGCGAACGTCCCCAGCCGCCTCACCCAGAGTCTCGGGGTCGAAATCGAGGTACTTCTCCAGATCCGCGTCATTGCGTTCCTGCGTAGCGTTGAACTCTTCATCCAACCACAGCATGTGACCACCGGAGTAGAGCGTGGCGCCCCCCGCAAACGATCCAGATTCGAGCACGACAACAGCGGCACCAGCCTCACTTGCAGTCGCCGCCGTAGCCAGGCCAGCCGCGCCTGCACCCACAACGACAACGTCGACGCATTCTTCCTGGCTGGAATCGGCCTCCTCCGCATTGGCAATCTCGGAAGATGTCAGAATCCCAGAAATCCCCAGTGCCGCCGCCGTAGCGGCCCCGGCCTTGACAACGGACCTACGAGTAGCATTCAGCTGCATGATGTCTCCCGTCATAGGCAGCCCTATCCCAAGAGCGAGGGGCCGCGCATTCTTTTAAACAAGCGTCGGGGCAGGCAACCATCTGCAGCCCACCCCGACGCCGTAGGTCCTTTGTTTCACCTACTCCCAAGCTTCGAGCTTGGCCATCTCACGGGCAGCGTGGCGACCGCTGCCGATGGCCTCGGCGATGTTGCCGCCCACGTTGTATACATAGGCGTACTCGCAGCCCATCTCGCCGGCGCTGTAGAGGCGCGGGATCGGCTCGCCGAAGACATCGAGCACCTCGCAAGCAGCCGAACGGCGCGGGCCGCCCTGGGTGTTGAGCACGGTGCCCACAAGTTCAATGGCGTAGTAAGGGGCATCGATGCGCGCCAGGTCAAAGGCCTCGCGTGCAACCTCGCCGCCCTCGTTGCCCGGGGCAGTCATAAGCTCGCTGTACTCGTTCTTCGCCTTGCCGCGGCCAAACTGGGCATCGTCGTTGGCATCAGCGGCAGCGTTGTACTCCTCGATGGTGCCGGCCAGCACCGCAGCATCCAGACCAGTGGCGGCAGCGAGACCCTCAATGGTGTCGCACTTCACGATGACGCCAGCCTCGAGGCCCTCTTCGTTGGTGGTGAAACGGCCATCAACTGCCTTCATCGAAGCGAACGAGCTCGTGGAGAAGATGCACTTGCCGCTGTTGAACTCCTCATCGCCAAAGATTGCCCAGGCACCAGTGGGCAGGGCGGACTCGGTAAAGCAACCGCAACGATACTGCTTACCATGGCGCAGCATCTCGGTATACAGAACGTCCTCGTCCATAAAGCGATGGGCGCGAGCGTCGACGAAAATGTAGTTGTGCGTGGCCCAGCGAGTCCAGGTGCGTGCGTCGTACTCGTCGGAAACAGCGGCCTTGAAACCTAGGGCAGTGCCGGAGACGTTGTTCATGTGCCACAGATCGGCACCCAGGGCCTGGGCCATCTTGATGCCGTCGCCGCGGTTGTACCACGAGCCCTTGCCCAGCGTGTCGGTATAGCCGGTGGGCAGATAGCCGCGCATCATCTCGGGATTTGCCTCGAAACCGCCCGTGGCCAGCAGTACGGCCTTCTTTGCCTTGAAGTTGCGCCCGTCCTCGGAGGCGACGCCGATGACCTCGCCGGACTCATTCGTGATGAGGCGCTGTGCGCGGGTCTCGTAATACGTGGGGATCTCGAGCTCGTCGTACTTGCTGGCAAAGACGTTCCACGTCGTACCCTCGGTCACATTGTAGCTCGGGCACTCCTGAGCGCGCGGCATGAAGGGGTACTCGCCCTGAATGCCCCAGGTACCCTGCCCGCATGCCTTGAACTCGCAGCCGAAGTTCTCGCGCATCCAGTCGAGGTTGGCGCAGACCTCGTCGGCCCAAACCTGCATGACATCCTCAGGCACGTCGTAACCGGTGCTCAGGGCATTCTGGTACTCGATGGCGGCATCAGTGCTGTCGGGACAGAAGACGATGCCCGCGGTTGCCGAAGAGTTACCGCCGCGCATGTCCTTGGGCGCAACCTCAAGCACCAGGCAGGTGCCCAGGCCCTCGAAGTTGATGGTGCATGCGGCGCTCATACCAGCGCAGCCCGTGCCCACGACGACAAAGTCGGCCTCGTCAGCCCAGTCAATGTTCACGGCGGTCTCGGCGGCATGGGCCGTAGTGGCGAGCATGCCCGTACCCGCAAGGGCGGCCGCGCCGGCCGCAGTGGCGCCCTTCAGAAAATCGCGACGACCATAAGCAGAAGCGTTGATACCCATGTGATAACTCCCCTTCTTGTCATGTCGTGCACAGGCCCCAAATCAGCCATGCTGGAATCTGAGGATGTGGCACAACGTACGGATGCCGTCTTTGGGCAAGCCGGCCACTCGCACGCAATGGCACATCTGGCGGCGGGGCCTGCCTTTCGACGTCATCGACGGTAGCCCGCAAACCAATCCCGCACAGTCCCCCGAAGTTTGGCAATGTGGTGACACAATGGCGGTATCATCGATTACCATGGGTTGGGTATTGCACTTTTTACCTGCAAGAACGACTCTTTTGAGAAAAGGGGCTCAGACGTGTCGACGATTGCGAGGAAACCAGGCGTGTCAATCAAGGGCGGCATTGCAAGCATGGCGCGCGAAGTCGCCAGCTCGTTCGACGCGCGCTATCTAGGCCTTGCGGCGCTCATGCCCGTGCTTGATGTGTTCCGCCGTATCTCGTTCAGCCTCCCCATCGCTCTGAGCGAGCAAGCCTCTCCCGATACGTGCATCGCATGCCTGGCGGCAGGCTTGCTTGCGGCGCTCATCGCCTCGCTCGTCGTTTCAATTCGCGGCCGGCATATGCAGAATCTCACACGCGCGCTGATGGGGCCGACATGCGGCCTCATGGGCATGGCCTGCATGCTTCCCTGCACACTCGCCGTAGATGCGGCCCCATCCGCGCTCGTTCCCTGCGGATACCTTCTTCTCGGAGGCGGCGTAGGTCTGATGCTTCTTGGTTGGATCGAGGCACTCACGGCCAACAGCGCACTCATCAATCTTCTCTACGTCAGCACGTCGGTTCTCGTCGGCAACGGTCTCATTTTTGCCGTCATCGCACTCGACACGCCCGTAACGCTTTGGGCGTTGCTGACCTTTTGCCTTGCCGTTTCCTCTTTGCTGCTCATTTGGCTCAAAAAGAACCACATGGTTCAAGCCAATCATTCAGACACCCCCAACAAAGAGGCCCCGGACGCCCTGGCCGACGAACTCGGCATATTGTCCGTCATACGTTCGTCCCTGACCGCGCCGGCAACGGGACTCGCATTGGGCGTTTTTTCCTGGGGAGTCATGGCGAATCCCCCGATGCCGTATGTCAACGACCACAAAGCCTGGGTATATCTGGCCGGCAACCTGGTGGCGCTGGGAGTAATCCTGGCCCTCATGTACGCGCTGCGCGATGGGGCGCGCTACAGCGCAATGCGACAAAAAATGTTTTTCCTGCTACCGGTGTTCGCCGTGTTCATGTCGTACTTCTCATTTATCCGCATGCTCGATGCAGGGGGCGGCCTCAAAAACTTCCTCTCAGTGGGTTACAACATGAGCATGGCAGGCTTCTTCACGCTGTTCGCCGTATCGGCTGCAGCGCAGAGCAAAGAGAAGGGCCTCGACATAAGGACCGTCGCAGCGCCCACGCTCATCGCCTGCACCCTCTCCTATAGCCTGGGCGCCGTTCTCTACGCCATATATGGCAACACGGCAATGTACTTTCAAATCGTGTTCACGACACTTTATATCTTGGGATTGGCCTTCATCTCCTCGCGGCGGGCTTCGCTCAACGATGACAGCCGGCTTGAGGAACGGTGCGTTGCAACGGGGCGCAAATTCGGCCTGTCGCAACGCGAAGACGAGGTGCTGCGTCTCACGGTGGCAGGCTATTCCCCCGTCCGCATCGCTGAAGAGCTGACCATCTCGCCAGAAACGGTACGTACCCACAAGAAGCGCATCTACGCCAAGCTCGAGGTACATTCTCACGACGAGCTCATGCGGCTCGTACGCACGGGAAAGAAGTAGACTCGTAGGCTGGTGCTGGGATGGCCGATATCAAAGCGGCATCCCTGCTATTACGGCGAATCGTGCTGAATGGACCAGAATAGGGCCGAAAAGAGGCGCAAAATGGGTCGGTGTGCACGATTGGCTGACGAACGTGCATTCTGGACCATTTTCGCTCGTCCCTACATCCTGCCCCACTGCGCCGACAGCGCGAAACACCCTTGAAAGAGCACTCGCATGTCTGAACAGCCCGACCAGATGCAGCAAGCCGCCGACACCGCCCGCAAGAAAGCCGGGCTCCGCTGGCGTCGCCCGTCCTTCCCCATCGTGTGCGCCGCCATGGCGGCCGAGTCGGTGGCGGCCAACGTGGTCCATCCGGTGGAGCCGGCGTTCTACATCTCGCTTGCACTGCCCGACTGGATCTTCGGCGTGGCGTTTGCCTCGATGGCGCTGGGGCTCTTCCTCTTCGCTCCGTTCTGGGGGCTGGTCTCCGACCGCATCGGCCGCGTGCGTACTCTCGCGCTCACCGCGGTGCTGTATGGCCTCGCCCAGCTGGCCTTTCTTGTGAGCACCACTGTGCCCAGCATCATCGTGGCGCGCTTTGCGGCGGGTGCCACATGTGCGGGCTTCGGCGTGGCGGCCATGGCCTATGTGGCCGACATATCCGACGCGCGCACCTGCGGCCGGCACATGACGCTGCTGGCGGCGGTGCAGAGCGCCGCGACCGCGATGGGCTACCTGGTGGGCGGCGTCGTGGGGCAAAACGACCCGGGCCGCTCGTTCATCCTGCAGTTTTTCATTCTGCTCTTGGTTGCCGGGATGGCACTTCTCCTGCTGGCCGAGGGAGGCACATTCGAGCGGGCGCAGGAACCCCTCACGCTCGGTCGCGCCAACCCGCTGGCGGCGCTTGTCGGCACGCGCGAGCTGCTCTCCCCCTGGATGTGCGCCTTCCTCGCCTCCACGGTGCTTGCCTGCGTGGCATCGTCGGCCTTCGACAACTCTTTCAACTACTACCTGCGCGACCAGTTCAGCTTCCCCACCACCTACAACGGCTACATCTACGCGGCCGTGGGCGTGCTCGGCCTCTTGGCAAACCTCACCGTGGGCCTGCGCCTGCAGCGCGCCCGCGACGGCGAGCGGGCCCTGGGCGGCGTGCTGGCGTGTGCGGCAGTTCTGCTCGCCTCCACCGTGTTTGCAGCAAACATGCCCGTTTACCTGGGCCTCAACATCGCGTTCTATATCTTCAACACGCTGTATGTCCCCATGATGCAAGCCCTCTCCATCCAAGGGGACACGGGCGGGCACGGCAAGGTGGCAGGACTTTTCCAGTCGGCCAAATCGGCCGGCATGGTGGCCGGGTCGCTTGCAGCGGGTTTCGTGTACGAGGTGTCCCCTCAGCTTCCCTTCGTCATGGCCGCGGTGTCGTTTGCCCTGGCCGCAGGTGCCATCGCAATCGCCCGCAAGATTGCGCTCACGCGCGGCAGGCGTGGGTAGAGGCGCTCTGGCCCAAACGATGACGAGGCCAGACCCCAACGCATGCCCACCACCAAACCCGGACGACATGAAGTAGAGCAGCTCCCGTTACCGTGGTATCGTTGCTCCGGATATAAGGGGCTTCGGAAAGATAGGAACGGCCGGCATGGAACCCACTTGGGGCAAGACGCTCGTCATAGCGAACCCTACGGCGCAGAGCGGGCGCGGACGCGAAGGGGCCATCGAGGTCGAACGGGCCCTCAAGGCGGGCGAGGCTCCTGTCGCAAGCTGGGAGATGCGCCTCACCACGCGCCGAAACGAGGCGGCCGAGATTGCGGCACAGGCCGGCGAGTACGACACCGTGCTTGTGCTGGGCGGCGACGGCGTCATCCATGAGGCGGTCAATGGGCTCATGCGGCTGAGTGAGTCGGCGCGGCCCCGCCTGGGAGTCCTGCCCCTGGGTTCGGGCAACGACTTCGCGCGGACGCTGGGCGTGGCATCCCGCAACAAGCCGGCCGACGCCCTGCGCGAGCTTGCACGCTGCGGCTCCGAGCGCACGTTCGACCTGGGCTTTGTGAACAGCGACGCCGAACCGGCAGGCACTTGGTTCATGCAGACGCTGTCCTTCGGCCTGGACGCTGCCATCGCGCTGGGCTCCATGGAGACGCGCAAGGGCAGCGGCGCCCACGGCACGCGACTCTTCGGCGCACTGGGCCTCGACGTGTTCGCGCACAACCGCGACCCCTTCCCCTACACGGCGACGCTGTGGGAGCGAGAAGACGCCGCGCCTGTCAAGCTCGCAGGCGAGGAGGTGGTCTTCGCCGTGCAGGTGGGCCCCACCTACGGCGGCGGCTTCCGCATTTGCCCCCAGGCGTCCCCCACCGACGGCCTGCTCGACCTGTGCCGCTCGCTGCGCGTCCCAAGCGTCCCGCATACCCTCGCGCTCTTCGCACGCGCACGCCTGGGCCTGCATGCGGGGTCGCCCGTGCTGGAGTTCCGCACGGTCTCGCGCATGGAGCTTGCCTTCACGCAGCAGGAACCGCCCTGCCAGGCAGACGGCGAGGCTTTGCGCGGAATGCGTTACGAAATCAGAAGCATACCGCAGGCGCTTCGCGTCATCACGGGAAAAGCCTGGAGGAGCTAGGCCGCAAAGTTTGCGCACCTATTGCAACCACCTCATCTCAGGGCGAGTCACTATTTGATTTCGTAACGTTACAAGCGGGCAAAGAATTTCTTTTTTACACATGCCGCTCGGAGACCCTGCGGCCGCCGCGGACGGCGGCACTGGCGCAGCGGATCTCCTCCATGGCCCTGGCGCACCCGTCGGGGGTCGCCTCGTATGCCACGGCGCAGTCCCTGTCGATGCCGAGACGGTCGGCCTCGGCTTCGACGTCGATGTTGGCGGCAAGGAACAGAAACTCCCACCCGCGCTTCTTGGCAGCGTCGATCATGGACTTCACCTGGTGATATGTGTACCTGTGACTCGCGTTCTCCATGCCGTCGGTCGTGATGCAGAACAGCGTGCGCGCCGGGCGGTACTCCTCGGGCAAGATCTTCTGCACGCGCTCATGGTAGCGGATGGCCCCGCCCACGGCGTCGAGCAGGGCCGTGCAACCGCCGGGAACGTAGTCCTTCAGGCCGAGAGGCTGCACCTCGGCGATCGGCACGCGGTCGTGCACGACCCGCACGGAGCTGTCGAACATCACGGTCGAGACAACGGCATCGCCTTCAGCTTCGCGGTTCTGGGCGAGCAAGGCGTTGTACCCGCCGATGGTGTCGGCCTCGAGGCCCGACATCGACCCGCTCTTGTCGAGGATGAACACGAGCTCGGTCAGGTTCTCTTTCATGGTGGCCTCCTTGGTCTTGCAGGCGGCTCATCCACCTGCGCTGATACCAAGGTAGTCGCCATGCGGCCCCGGCAGGTAAACCGGCGGTTGACATTTTGGACGCGGAGCGCCCGTCCGCCATGGCACCAGGCATCAAGCGTACAAGTCCTCCGCGCACACGAACGCGACGTCGGGCCGGTCGGCAAACTTGCGCGCAGTCGCATCTGAGACGCGCTTCTTGGTAAACAGATACGACCAACGCTGCCGGTAGCCCGGGATGAGACGCTGGCGGTCGGTCAGCGTTCGCACGACATCCGTCTCGTCCACCTCGTTGCGCCATTTGCACTCACCAAGCAGCAACTTCCCGTCGATGTCGTCTGCGGCGACGAGGTCGATATCCGTCTGGGCATGGGCCAAAGGGTCGGTTCCCCACCATGAGCCAACAAAAGTCGGCTCCAGCGGCAAAGCACCACAACGCGCCTGGCGCAACACCCATTGATTGCAAACGCGTTCAAACAGATGCCCCTCGTATTCAGAGCGCATGTCGCTTTCCAGCAAACGCCTCGACAGCCGCTCGCCCAAGCCGCCCTCGATTGCCGCGACATAAGGCGCCACAAAGCGATACCAAAAAGAGAACGCCGGGTCCTCGATGCGGTAGATGCTGCGCTTGCTTCGCTCGCCCTCTCCAAACGGCACGCGGCGCTCCACCAAGCCGAGCCCAATCAACGTCTTGAGATATGCTGTGACGCTCGTCGACGAGATGCCCGCCCGGTCCGCAATCTCGTTCGACCTGTTGGCCCCGCCGGCAATCGCACGAAGGACCGAGCCATACGCGGCCGGCTCCCTCAACTCTTGCCGCATGAGCATGGCGGGTTCGTCGAACATGATTCCCGACCGTTCAAAGAACAGCGCCGCCATGTTTTCGATGTAGCTTTTGCCAGCGTCGACCCCGGCGAGGTAATACGGGGTTCCACCCAAACTCGCATAATACGAGACCAGTTCCTCAGGCGAGCAATCCGGCAACATAAGCGCCGCATCGCGATAATCAAACGGTTCAAGCTTGAACTGTGCGGTCCTGCGCCCATACAGGGGACTTTTCTCCGCCAAGACTTCGTTCTCCATAAAGCCTTGATTGCTCCCGCACAGAACGAGAAGGCAACGGGTGTTGACGAACGCCCGGTCGATTGCCACCTGCAGGGCAGAGGGCAGGGCCGGGTCCGCATTCGCCGCATAGGGAAACTCATCAAAGACAAAAACGAGCGGCCCGCCATCGGCAGACTGCCTTTCCGCGACAAATTGCAGGGCATCGCCCCATGCGCTGAATGCCGGCATCGAGGAGGGCAGGCCATAGCGCTCGTATACAACCCGTGAAAAATCCCGCAGGTTGTCGACGTTGGACTGCACTTGGGCGGTAAACCAAAGGGGCTTCTTATCTATGCAGAACTGTTCGAGCAGGGAGGTTTTCCCCACACGCCGCCTGCCATAGAGTACCAGCATCTCGAAGCGTTCGCTTGCGTACAGCCGTTCGAGCGTCGCCAGCTCATCCCTGCGCCCCACAAATCCCGACATGGCCGCCTCCCATTAAGTTTTGCCCCGTTCCCGATGTCTCCTCTAGCCGAACGGTAATAATATTCTAATCGTAATAATAATTATTACAATAAGTATTCTTACGATAAGAATTGCTGGAAAAGAATGGTGACAAGCCCGTAGCAAAGCAAAGCCAAATCGACCATCCGCCCTTGGGCAGAGCATCGAAGCGGGCAGCGCGCGCTCTAACAAACGAGCCGGGCAAGGTCGGAGAAGCCTATGACCGAACCGCGCCGAGCCACGGACACATCGCCGGGGAGCTCATCCTCTCCGAGAACACCGCGAAGATCCACCTGCAAAGCGCTTACTCCAAAACCGGCGTGCGCTCCAAGCAGAAGCTCACCTACATCGAGCCCAAGAGCGGCTGGTCGAACGCAAAGAGCATGGCGTTGAGCTTATAGATATCGTAACAATTTCTGTTAATGAAATACGTGACGATGACATCGAACTTGTTCGACGCGGAGAGCGCCAAACCTGCGCGCGCAAACAGGTCTTTCGTTTGATCGAGGTCGAGCTCGAGAGCCACAGCAAAGGCAACGGCGGTCTGTTTGGTGGGGCGGTAGCCATGGTCATGCCGAATCTTTGAGAACAGCTGGCGCGAGATATTCGCACGCTTGTACACGTCGGCATCGGCAAGGCCGCGCGCGTCGATGAGCTGCAGGAGCGTCTCGGAGAAGGAGGCATCGAGGCTCTCGAGCAGCCCAGCGACCTCGTCTTTGCTCACCGCGCCTGCGGCATGAGGCGCGTACAACCCGTCCGGCACCGGCTCGGCCTCACACACAGGCATGGAGCGCTCAAGGTCGAACATACGCCGGCGCGGTGCAGCTGCTGCATACGCGTCGTCGATGAGGGCTTCCACCTCATCGTACGCCTCAAGGCTCGCCGCAAACGCCGCCCGGTCGAACACCACCAGGCGAACGTCCATCTCGACGCCATCGACTTGAGCCGCGCCGCTTGCGAGGAACGTCCGTACCTCCGAGCAGGCAACCTCAAACGCGGCGGCCGGTGGATACCCAAACAGGCCGGCCGAGAGGAGCGGCAGCGCGACGCTTGTCGCACCCAGGCTCGCCGCCAGCTCCAGCGCGTTGCGATAAGCGGCACGAAGGAGCGCCTCCTCGCCATGGCGGCCGTCAACCCAGTGCGGGCCCACCGCATGGACGACCCAGCGGGCATCAAGGCCAAACGCCGGCGTGGAAACGGCATGGCCCGTTGGGCAGGGGGCCACAGCTGCGCAGGCGGCCGCAAGCGCCTCAGCGCCCGCCGCCTTGAAGATGGCCCCGCACACACCGCCGCCGACAAGCAATCTCTCATTGGCCGCGTTTACGATGACGTCGGCCTTCATGTGAGCGATGTCGTTGCGGACAACGGAAAACGGCATGGCAGGCACCCTTCTTCCTCAGCTTACAGGTGTTGGGAGTATACCGCGCGAGGGTCGAGGAAGGCGACATTGCCCGCGGTGCCCATGTCTCTTATCACCTCAAACGACTTGCCTTCTCAAGCAACATGAAAGTCTCCATGCGGAGATTTTAGACAAGACAAGTCGGCAAGAACAGACGATAAACACCGGCGGAAAACATAGTGTTGATGCCACTCGGAACAAGGAGAGCCATTCGATATGAAACGTTTTTTATACATGCAGACGAATCGGGAACTCGCTTCTTGAAACCCTCGCCCAGCCTTGTGGGAGCCATGGCGAACCACGGGAGGAATCGCAAGAGGCACCTTTAGGGCGACTCTCACTTGGACGGTTCGTGCACCAATCAAATGCACGCCATAGCCCCGTCCAACGGGGCCACAGAGGGCGTAGAGGAAGCAGCCCAAAGAACCACGTTGAGAACCCCGCCCCTTTGAAAACAGCCTGGCGCCCTGGCCCTCCCAATGGGAATCTTAAGCCGCAACCACCACGAGGCACCGCCCAAGACACACTGCTGAAGAGCAACTCACGCCTTCGCCGGACGCAATGAAAAGCGGTGGCATGGCGAATCGGTCAGGCCGAAACAGAGCAAGCCGACATGTCCTGCGGCCGCAATGCCTCTCGCGCATTGAGTGCGATCAGAACCAAAAAGGGGCGCCGGAATCGCGTGCGATGCGACTCCAGCGCCCCTTGGTGGGCGTCCCTTTTGACCCGGCGGAAGGACCTACAGACCCAACTCCTCGGCCCAAGCCTTGAGTGCAGCCTCGCTTGCGTCGGCCTCAAAACGCTTCGAGCCGACCCACTCGGCGTCATGCGCCAGGGGCTCCAAAACCTCTTGGCTCTTGCCCATGTCGCTTTCTCCCGACGTGGCGAAGAGGGCGATTTTCTTGCCCGCAAGGTCTGCGCCCTCAACGAACGTGTCGACAATCGTGGGGGCCACGTACCACCAAATCGGAAAGCCGATGAAGACCTCGCCGTAGGCCGACAGGTCGGGAAGCTCGCCCGCGATGGCCGGACGCGAAGACGGATCCTTCATCTCGAGAGTGCTGCGCGAGGTCTCGTCGCGCCAGTCAAGGTCCGCCTCGGTATAGGGTACCGCGGGGACAATCTCGTACACGTCGGCACCCACCGCATGCGCGAGGCGCTCCGCCATCGCCTTCGTGGTTCCGCCGTTTGCAGAGAAGTAAGCCACAAGCTTTTTGTCTGTCATGGAGACTCCTTCCATCCCATGCGCGCACCGGTAAGGCGCGCGGTTTCATGACGCATCGTACCCCTTGGGGCTCAGCCTGACGCAAGAAAGATCTGCTGTAGGAGAAAGTGAGGTCCCAGACATATACGAACATTTGTTCTTAATAGGGCAGAGAATGCTTTTGCCAAGAGTTGGCGAATAGACAGCTTTTGGCAAACGATAGAGAGTGGGGCGGTTGGATAGCATTGCAAAAGGAAGGCGGGAGCCATCACGGGAAGGGGATGTTTGAGAGACTCCTGGAAGGCGATTTTGGATGGAATTGGCCACGTTTGAGCGTCCCGGCATCCAAAGAGGCGGTGCCTCAATAGGCGAAACAATACTAACTTGAGACTTTAGGGTTAGAGTTTTTGCCAAATCGTGCCACCGCTGGGGATCAGACCCAGATTCATTCCGTTTTCGCCAGGCACACCTCACTTGAATTCTGGCCCAACCGCGCAATCGTTAACCGGCCCGTTGCCAAGCGCCATATTCACATCAATTGATGTGAACACACGGGCACCCTTACATCAAGGCTTTTCAGCCCATCATTTGTCAGCTCATTAAACTACCAGGTAAATACCCATGTAAATGGCGTTTACGTCATTAACGACTTGCTTTATGAACGCTTAACTTACCTGGTTTGCGTCAGTGATTGCCGTTAAACGAGGCAAGTCGGTGCCTTGACGTCAAAAACGAAAGCTCTTTACGAAACATAATTTCTGCATAAACGAGCCACGTAAAAGCGTTTACGGAAAGGCGTTTTTGACGTGAGGCGTCGTTAGGCTTTCGGCAAACCGCAACCGCTTTGCGTATGTAAACGAAAACAGCCAGCTTGATCACGAGCACGGTGGCCTCATGAACAAACTGGCTGCTAGTACCTGCTATAATTCGTTGCGTCGTAGGTGTTACCAGCACCTGCGGCCTAGTCGCAAACTCCAACCAGCTGCGAGAACAACGCTATAGCACGACTGAATGATAGCACACGCGAGTGTGCTGTTGTGTTCACTGTGCTCCACGTGTATTCGCAGCCTCGAGAGAGGCTGTTTTTGATGATTGAGGCTTTCGGTACAGAGGCATGGGAGGTGAGGTCAGCCGCCCTGTGTCTATCTCCAGTAGACCTTGAGGGTTTAGACAACGACCTCGATTCCTCCCATGGCTCGGGGTACCGCTACCTCAGTCTCAAAGCGCAGCCCCTTCTCGACGGGACGCGCTCCCCCAACCCACATCCCCACTGCGGCCGCTGGGCCTTCGACATTGATGGCTTCGTCTTTGTCACCGCTGTCCCCTACGACAGCGCCTCGCGCTCGCGCGGCGCTCGCGAGGCGCGCGAGATCCTTGACGCCACGCTTGCGCGCGCACTGAACCTTGCTCAGGAAAACGAGTGGGGCGCTTCGAATCGCACGCTTCTCGAGACTCACTGTGGCACGCGCCGCGATACCGCGCGGACGTCTGGCATGGCGGCAAAGGTCTCCAATTCCATGGTCGCCGCCACCGCGCGCGAGGGCCTCTCGGCTCGCTCCCGCCACACCGTGACGGCCGCTGGGATTTGCTCCCTGAGCAAGATCGACGCAGCCGTGCGACGCGACGCGACGTCCACGGCAACGGATCGCACGGCTGCCGGAAGCTCCGATCGCTCCCCTGTCGCCGGCAGCTCCAAACCCGACACGCGCGCCCTCGACGCGGCTCTCGACGCCGCCCACTACACGCGCATCCCCCAGTGGGTGCTCTCGGGCGAGCTCGCTCTCACCGTCTCGGAGCGCATCCTTCTCGCCGACGCCCTGGACGTCATGGGGCCGGGCTCCTCCCTTTCTTATAAAGCCGACCGCGCCCGCATCTACGCGCGCACCGGCCTCAAGGCATCAACCGCCACGGCAGCCCTCAGGGGCCTTTGCGCAAAGCGTCTTCTGCTTCCTGTCGCGGGGGCCCGCGGTCGCTTCACGGTGGCCTGGACCGAGCTCGCCGCGTTCGCAAGGCAGAGCAAAGACGGCTTCCGCGCAACGGGCTCGGCACTCACCGAGGCCGACCTGAGGCGCCGTCTCAGCGACACCAGCCGGAGC
This sequence comes from uncultured Coriobacteriales bacterium, assembly GCA_934636245.1. Classification (GTDB taxonomy): domain Bacteria; phylum Actinomycetota; class Coriobacteriia; order Coriobacteriales; family UMGS124; genus UMGS124. The sequence goes on along the minus strand of CAKUAI010000011.1, from coordinate 37,413 downwards.
CTGGCGCTGCCCGTGTGGGCCGTGCAGCTGTGCGGCGCAACCGAGGCCGCACTCGTCTTGGCCAAGGCTTGGGCCGTCGGTCACGGCGGCGGGGACGGGTGCCTCTGGGCCGCCGGCACAACGCTCTCCACATGGCTCCCCGGCAACGAGAGGTCTCTCAGGAGGGCCCGCGCAAGCTTGGCCCTAGACGGTCTGGCACAGACGACGGCGCAGTATAGTTACAGCCGTTTATACAATCATGGATTTGCCCGCAACAAGACGGTAGAGATCTGCGTGACTGCCCCCATGATCGCCCGCGCCCTTGTTGTGCGCGGCATCGACTTCGGGGCCGACCTCACCGCCATCGCGGCTTCCTTCTTCGACGGCGACGTCTCCGTGCGCCTTGACGCAACCGCCTGGGATGCGCAGCGCGCCTCCTGGACGTACATGCGTCACATGCGTCGAGCACTCGCCGTGCTCGCCCTCCAGGGCTCCCCTGCCGCCCTGTGCGCCCGCACCATGGTGGACGCCGGCACAACATCGCGTGAGACCGCGCCATGGCGCACAAGCCGCCTCAAGGCGCTCCCTCCGGCTGCGTAGAACAAGACCTCGCACAACTAAACAAGGCGCACTCCCAAGCCGTCATCTCGGTGCCGGTGACGCATGCGCCACAACCCCCTTGTGCGCACAAGCCATCTCACACGGCAGCAAATAACCTACCTCCAAGCGGGCACCCATCCATAAACCAATCAGCCAAACGAAAAGGCAAACGCCGAGGAGGAAAGAAGTGCGAACCAAAAAGCAAATACATACCGCTTGATATGACAGATACGTACCGCATGTTCAAACACCGCGCGCAAATAGGGACCGCAATTCTCCTTAAGGTCTATCACTCCCCTATCTACGTTCCTTAAAAAAGAGCCTCTGAAAACGAAACGAAGAACGGGCACTTGACCTGTGGTGCCCCTTGTCGAGTGAGAATAGCCAATACAAGGCGTTTTAAGTCCTGGCCCGTATGGACAGTTCGGGGCTTTTATGGTCAGCCGTTGAGCAACCAACGTGAGGCAATGTCGCGAAAATGGCCCTCCCGAGCGCGCGGCTTCGGGAGGGCCATTTTCTTACTTGGATATCTCTCTCAGGTCGATAAGGGCGGTCTTCTCGTCCTTGGTGACCTTACGGCATTAACGGGATAAGAAAGGGGGCGCGCTCTCGCCCTATCCCACGAGTCTGAGTTGACCGGCATCAGTCTTCCAACTGCTTAATTACCTTTGCTGGAATCCCGGCGACCACACAGTTGCTCGGCACGTCCTTCGTTACCACGGCCCCTGCGGCCACAACGACATTGTCGCCGATGACGACTCCTCCCAAGATGGTGCAGTTGCCGCCGATCCACACGTCGTTGCCTATGGTGATGGGCTTGCTTATGGCCAGCCGCTCGCGACGGCCTTAGGCCGTAAGTGGGTGGCCGGTCGTGGCGATGAGCGTGCCGGGGCCCACCATGCAGTAGTCGCCGAACGTCACGGGTGCCCCATCAAGGATGGTCACGTTGAAGTTTGCGGTAAAGCGCTTGCCCACGGTGATGTTCTTCCCGTTGTCGCAGTGGAATCCCGGTTGGACGTCGAGCTCGGGCCCGGCGTGCCCAAAAAGCTCGCGTGCGGCGGCCTCGCGTCCTGCGGCGTCGAGCGGGTCGATCGAGTTGAGGGTGTGGCAGTGAAGGCTTGCGGTGTCCTTCATGGCGACAAGTTCCGGGTCGTCGTAGCGGTAGGGCAAGCCTGCCGCCAGCTTTTCCAGCTCAGTCACGAGACGTTCTCCTTTGTCTATCGAATGACGCTTTCTATTTGCCCGATGAACAGGTCGTGCGGCTCCATGCTTTGGTGACGTTCATAATCGGTTATCCTCCTCGTTGACTGTCCTTTAGTGGCGGAAAGAAATCCACAGGCTATGCCCGTGGTGGGTGGGTGGTTCCACCCGGCTGGGTTTGGGCGATAGGGAAAAGGCTTCCGTCCCATAATTGTCCCGCCGCGATGGCCAGATCGAGGCGGGAAGGGAAGGAAGCCTATGAACGAGGCAAGCTTATCACACACCAGGTGGGACTGCACGTACCACACAGTCTGCGAGAAGACGAGCCTTTCTGTAGAGGAGATAGCGCGCCTCTGCGGCTACTCGAGCACGAGCAACTTCTACAAGGCATATAGCAGGCGCTTCGGTCGTTCTCCGCGGCACGAGTGAGTGGAACCAGAGGTGTGGGCAGAGACGGGGACGTAAAGAAAAAGAGGCTGTCTTCTGGTCTGAAAGACAGCCTCTTGAACAATCTGATGCATATATATGTGTATATGTATGACTACGTGCGGAACTGAGGGCAAAGAGTTCCTTGCTACTCCCCTGCCTCGTCCTTTTTGGCAGGCATACCCAAGAGCCTGCGCCAAAAGGGAACCTTGGGGGCGTTGAGCGCCTCTGTGGTGCGCTTAACGAGCTCGTCATAGCGAGCTCGCTCTGCCTCGACCTTGTCGTCGAGCTTTTCAACGCGCTCCCCCAGTTCACGTACTTGGTCGGTAAGCAGCTCGATCTTTTCGTCCTTAGCTTTGAGGAGCATCTCGTTCTTCTCGGCTTCTGCCTTCAGAACGCGGTCCATAAGCTGCTGCACAGTGTCCTGGATGGACTCTTTTTCCTGCTCAGAGGCCAATTTTGCGCGTACGACACGCTTTTTGGGGACCTGCGAGACGGGACTGTCCTCCCCTGCTTCGCCCTCTGTGACTGGTGTAACCTGCTTTACAAGACCTTTTTTGGTGAGCTTGTCGGCGACTGCCTGCGTGAGCCAGTCGTCCATGATGGTCGTGCGGTTCTCTACGGTGCGATGGGACTTGTCCGGATCGAGCTCGTCGGCCACTTTGATGACCGTTGGCTTCGAGACACCCGTGGTTTTGACGATGTCGCTGTAGGTGGCCTGCACGGGATGGTCCTTTCGAAGTTTGGAACTCTTCCTTACGTAAAACTAACGTCAATTGACGTGATTTTACAACTATATAAATCAGATGCAAGGCTTGTACCAGCATCTTTTCGAAAACAAAGACCTCTTCTTAACGTGATTTTACGTATAAAAACGTAAGTTTTCGTAAATTACGTCAATTACATTAATTCACGTTAACTAACGTAAAGGACCATAAAGTGCTTTCAAAGAGCTTAGTTTACGTTAAATTGTCGTTTTCGTCAATATACGTTTATTTACGTTAAGTGCTTTACGCGCAAGCACAAAGAAGGCGGAATCTTCTCGAGATGCCATCCGACTGCGTTTACGATGTTTTCCGTCAAATGACGTTAAAATTTACGTTTACGTCAGTTCTCGTTAAGTAACGTCAATGTGCGTAAGCTAACGTAAAGCAACGTTAAGTCATAAAAACTGCAGGTAAATACGCATATTTTAAACCAGCAAAGCTATAAGTAGGAGAGAAAGCAAGCAACGTGAAGCCTGGTGTTGTCAAACACGTAAACCTGTTTACGACAATTGACAAGGGCTTTCTGACACACGTCAAGCCCTTGAGGAGTGCCAGCCGAGCAATCATTCAGGAAAAAGAACGTAAAGCCACACGTAAACAAGCGTAAAGAGGCTACGACACAGTTCGAAACATCGCCAGAAGAAGCACATCGTGGCCGCGAAGGGCAAAGGACGCGGGCACCGTCAGTGTCATGGCGTCCGATAGAGCAAAGGCCGCCTGGGCTTGAAGCACAGGCGGCCTCAGTGCGGCAGTAAGCAATAGGGGAGAGGGGGACTCTCTTCCTGAGGCCCCCGTTCGCCCTCATGCGTGAATGCCTCGTAGGCTGGACCCCGGAGATCTCTCTCCAGAGCTCCCTACTCGGCCTCGTGGTCGAGCAGGGCCAGCACGTCTTCCCTCGAGAGGGTCGCAGATCCCACGCCCTCGCCGCCTAGCACGCTTTCGGCCAGGTCGTGCTTGCGCTCTTGCATCTGCAAGATACGCTCCTCGATTGTGTCCTGGCAGATGAGCTTGAACACGCTCACGGCTCGCGTCTGGCCGATGCGGTGCGCGCGGTCGGTAGCCTGGTTCTGGGCCGACACGTTCCACCAGGGGTCGTAGTGGATGACGACGTCGGCCGCCGTGAGGTTGAGGCCCACGCCTCCCGCCTTCAGCGAGATGAGGAACACCGGCACGTCTCCGGTTTGGAATGCGTCCACCAGCCTCGCGCGCTCTTCCTTGCTTGTGGCGCCTGTGAGGGTGAGAGAGGCGATCTTGGCTGCTGCCAGGCGCTCCTCGATGAGCGTGAGCATGCTTGTGAACTGCGAGAACAGAAGTACCTTATGTCCGCCATCCACGGCGTTGTGCAGAAGCTCCATGCAGGTGTCGAGCTTGGCCGAGCCACCTGCGTATCCGTCGTAGAACAGGCGAGGGTCGCAGCAGATCTGGCGCAGCTTCGTGAGCTCGGCGAGAATCTTAAGCTTGTTTTCCTTGAACTCCTTGGGCGTGTTCTCGTGCTGCAGCTGCAACGCAAGCCTGTCTTGGTTGGCCTTGTATAGCTTGTCCTGCTCGCCGGCCATGCGTGCGTACACGACGCTCTCGTTTTTCTCCGGCAGGTCTGCCAGCACGTCGGCCTTGAGCCTGCGCAGGATAAACGGGGCGACCATGCACTGCAGTCGATGCGCCGAGTCGCCCTCGCGGGCCTCCACAGGTCCGGCGAAGCGCTTGGAGAACGAATCCATGCTGCCCAGGATGCCCGGCATGAGGAAGTCGAAGATGCTCCACAGCTCGATGAGGCGGTTCTCGATGGGCGTGCCCGTGAGCGCCAGCCGCGTGTCGGCCTGCAGGCATTTCACCGCTTTGGCCACTTGGGTGCCGGGGTTCTTGATGTAATGGGCTTCGTCGAGCACCACGCGCGCAAAGCGAATGCCTGTATATGACTCAATATCGCGCTTGAGCAGGTCGTAGGATGTCACGAGCACGTCATGGGAGGTCGCGGCGCCAATCACTGCCGTCCGTGCAGTCTTGGTGCCAACCACGGCTGCGGCATCGAGCTGTGGGGCGAAGCGGGCGAGCTCCGCCATCCAGTTGTACACGAGCGACGCGGGGCACACCACGAGGGAGGGGAGGGTGCTGCCCGCCTCTTTGCGCGCGAGGATGTGGGTGATGACCTGCAGGGTCTTTCCCAGGCCCATGTCGTCGGCCAGGATGCCGCCGAAACCGAAACGCTCCAGCGTCTCGAGCCAGCGGAAGCCTTCTTCCTGGTAGGGGCGCAAAATCCCGCTCAGCGAGGCCGGCACGTCGAAATCCGCGTCGCCGTACGTGTCGAAGTCGCGCACGACCTCGCGAAACGCCGCATTGCGCTCCAGGCGCACCCCGGAGGCCTTTTTGAGCAGGGCGTCCACAAACAGCGTGCGGTTCGAGGGTAGGCCCACGCCGTCGCCTGCCATCTGCACCGCGTCGACGCCCAGGCTCTCGGCGAGGGCGTTCACCTCGCGCAGGCTGTCGCCCAGCTTGACGATGTCGCCGCTGGACAGGCGCACAAACTTCTGCTTGCGCTTATACGAGTCGAGGAAGAGCATCAGGTCGCGGGGCGACATGCCGCTTGCGTCCACCTGAAGGTCGAGAAGTCCGCTCTTGAGCGTCGCCTTGACACGCACCTGCGGGCTGCCCTGCGCCTTGATGGCGCGCAGGCGCTCGCTCACCATCACATCGCCCAGTTCTCCCAGCTCAGCCAGGCCGTCGGTAAGCAGGATATAGAGCAGCTCGTCGTCGCTTTCGTCAAAGCCGGGCACCTGGGCCCCGCCTGGGAAGTATTCCTCCACGATGTCCTGCACGTGATACTCGGCCACAAGGTCGCGTGCGGGCTGGCCGGGGCGCTGCGGCTCGTACAGGCTTGCCCGCCAGTCGTCATAGGCCACGGTTGCCTGGCAGGTCACCTCGCCATCCTCCATGCCCACCTTGAACGAGAACTCTGGCACAGGGGGGCAGAAGGAGTCGAGGGCCTCGGCCCCTGTGAGATGCGTGCAGTTGCGCAAGGTCGGCAGGACCGTGCGACAGAAGTCGCCCAGGTCGGTGGTGCCGATATGCAGGGCGCCGCGGGCGGGAAGCAGGCTCGAGAAGAACCCGCCGCCGGCACGCATGAACTCGTCGCTGCAGCGCCACGCATGGGCGTCGTCCACGATGTACATGCGTTCGTCGTCGGCCAGAAACTGCAGGGTCGAGGGAAGTCGCAGGTCAAAGCCGCCGTCGTTGGCCGGGCGTACCTCGGCCTCTATGGTGGGGTTGCCATGCAGCACCTCAACCTGACACACGAGGTCCTTGCCTTGCACGTAGTTGTACCCGAACCCGAATGCGATGCTGTCGCCCTGCATGAGATCGAGCACGTCAATCGCGTCGACGGGGGAGAGGGGCAGCTCCTTGATGTCGGTGCCGCGTCCGGCCTGCATGTACTGCCAGCGCGAACTGAAGAGCGCCTGCTGGGTGTTTACGATGCGCGTGATGAGGTCGAGCAGCTTGCAGGCCCGCTCGGTGAGGTTGCCGGGCAGGTAGGTGAGCGTGAGGTTTTTGCCATGGGTGACTTGGGCTCCTGTTTTCCAGGCATGTACGAGGTCGCCCATGTTCTTGACGACATAGGAAGCCTTGCCGCGCCGGACCTTGAGCCGCAGGCACAGTGTGTCGTCGAACCCATACGGGCTGCTCGGCGGGATGATGGAGACCTCGAAGTCGGCCGGCTCCAAGTTCAGCTCGGCTTCCTCGATGCCGTGTCCGCGCCGTGTGCGTGCCGCCTCGTCTGCGCGCTGCTGGGTGAGCACGCTGAGCAGGTTGGCAATCTGGGAGCTGGTGGGCAGCGCCCGCGATGTGAACGATGCCTTTGCGCGCGCACTTGCGGCCGGCCGAGCGGCTTGCGTTCCGTATGTACCAGGGGAGGCGAGGGCCGCAACCCCAATCGCATCGAGGTAATGCAGCACAAGCGCGACCTCATGCTTGCACATGCCGTCGTAGTTGTGGGCGGCCGAGCAGTTGCACGAGTAGGCAAGAACGACTTGCTCGTCGAGATCGAGCGAGGCGCGCGTCTGATAGGTCCGGCCGTGCGATCCCTCAACCGTGCCGCTCACTATCACCGCGCCCTCGATGCTGCTTGGCGTCTCCTTGCAGTCGAGAACGCCGCCGCTCAGCGCAAGATCGAGCCCTTTGCCGTATGTGCTGTCAAGTGCGGCTTCGGCCTTGAGACTCGTGATGAACGACATGGGGCTCCTTGGGGACGGCAGGCTGTCAAGCAGCGAGAACGGGCAAGACCCGCTTATTGTAACGCGGCCGCCCCGGGGCAAACCTTACGGGAATCGGGAAGGTTTTCGTCGAATCTTTCCCAAATTCAGGAAAGATTCGTCCTATACTTTCCTAAAAGCAGGAAAGATTGGGGCGAGGTCATGAATGAAGAGTTGTTGAGAACGGTTGTGGCCGAAGGCGTGACGCGTGAAATCCCTCAGGGAACTCGACGCGACGTCGCCATCCCCAAGCTCGCGCAGCGCGCCTCTGTGCTTAAGGGTGTGCGTCGTTGCGGGAAGACCTATCGCATGTTCCAGCAGATTCACGAGCTCATGGACGCAGGCGTTGCGCGCGAGCAGGTCTTATTCGTCGATTTTGAGGACGACCGCCTTTCGTTTTATCCCGACAATGTCATCGGCGCCGTCGTCGAAGAGTACTTGAGGCTTGTGCCTGCAGCCGCCCAGGGGAAGGCCTATCTCTTTTTCGATGAGGTTCAAAACGTCGAAGGCTGGGGGCGCACGCTTCGCCGGTTGACCCAAGATCCCCGCTTCGAAATCTGCGCGAGCGGCTCGTCGGCAAAGATGCTTTCAGACGACATCGCCACTGAGTTTCGCGGCCGTGGCATTGCTGCAGACGTCTACCCTTATTCATTCCGAGAGTACTTGCGCCATAGACGCATGGAGCCTTCGGGAGTCATATCGCCCGATGACGAGCGGACTTTGCGACGCGCATTTGAGGAATACCTGAGCACGGGCGGATTTCCTGAAGTCCAGGATGCCGATACCGCGATGCGTGTTGCCGGCCTTCAGGATGTCGTGCAGACCGTCGTGGTGCGGGATCTTGCCGAGCGCCATGGATTGCCCGTTTTGGGTGCCCGGCGTTTCGTCCAGCGTGCGTTGCGTTGCTCCGGTCGAGAGTATTCAACGAACAAGATTTACAACGAGCTGAGAAGCATGGGCGTCTCTCTTGCCAAAGGGGACGCCTATGAGCTCCCCGTTCATTGTGAGGACGCATACTTATTCTTTTTGGTTGCGCGCTTCGGTGCAGATATGGCTCAGGCGCAGATGGGCAAGAGAAAATTGTACGCCGTTGACCCCGGCCTTTCATTCGCCATGGGGCCAGCAGGCTCTGCCGATTTGGGACAGCGTCTTGAAACGGCGGTCTACCTCGAGCTTCGCCGCCGCTTGCTTGGAGACAGGCTCTCGAACATCGGGTTTTACCAAACTCCCGCTGGTTATGAGATTGACTTTGTGGTGGGGGACGAGGAGGAGCGTGTGCCGCGCTCCCTGTACCAAGTCAGCGCCTTCATTGAAGAGCCCTCAACGTTTCATCGTGAATGCCGGGCCCTCACTGATGCAATGGATGCCACGGGGCTCGAGCGGGGGGAGCTCATCGTCTTTGATGCAACGTCCATGCCTCGGCCCGAGGATTCCCGCATCCATATCGTTGAAGCCTGGAGGTGGATGCTGGGCTTGGAGTAGGGCTGTATGCGGAGGCCGGCTAGATTATCGGGTCTCAAATACGCATCTCTTCGACGAGGAATAAGTCTGAGCAGATTCGGGAAGATTCGCCCAGACTGTCGTGGAGGAGAGGTGTGGCCCCGGTCTCATCAACCAAAAATCTGCCCCCACCTCCTGTTTTACCAAGAGATGGGGGCGGTGGTTCTGCCTTGCTATGCGGGGCGGGCTATGGCGCCTCGCCTGCCTTTACCTCGTGCCGTTCTTACTTGCCCAGGTACTCGGCGGCCTGCATGGCGATGATGCGGCCGGAGTTGTTGGCCCAGGAGGCCTGCGAGCCGGGGGCCAGGGAGACGTCGTAGGAGTCGCCGTACAGGCAGCCCGCGTCGGAACCGCCGGCGTACAGGCCGGGGATGACCTCGTGGGCTTCGTTCTCAACCTCGCAGTTGGCGTTGATCATGATGCCGCCGCACGTGGTGTAGTAGCCGTCGCCGATCTGTCCGATGTAGAAGGGCGGCTCGTCCATCTTGCGCAGGTGCTCGGCGGCCTTGCCGAAGTCGGGGTCGTGGCCCTCGTCGCAGTAGCTGTTGTACTGGTCGATGCAGGCCCTGAGCGCCTCGGCGTCGAGACCCTCGGCCTCGGCCATCTCCTCGACGGTGTCGCACTTGAACACGGTGCCGCCGGCGATGAGGTCCTCGATCTGCTCGCGCACGCCCACCATGGGGTTGCCCGGCGAGGTGAAGGAGAAGACCATGCCGTAGGGGCCCTCTTCCTCCCAGGTGGTCAGGTCGCGCTCAGTGAAGATGGTGAATGTCTTGTCCTGGTTGCGCTGAGCAAGGCCGACGCCGGCGAAGTCGGAGATCCAGCGGTCCTCGTTGATCCAGCGCTCGCAGTCGCCGTTAATCCAGAGGGTAGGCTGCACGGAGGCGCAGTAGTCCATGTGGGTCCACACGGCGCCGTCGAGGCACGGGCCGCACCACATCACGGTGCCCAGGCCCTCGGCCATGTAGGCGCCGGCGTCGCGGGCCATCTTGATGCCGTCGGCGTCGTTGCCGGGCACGCCCTGCGGTAGGATGAGCTCGTTGCGCGTCTCGGAGACGGCGTAGAGGAAGTCCTTGTTCTGGGGATAACCGCCGGTGGCGCAGGCGACGCAGGGAGCGTTGACGCGCACGACGGTGCCGTCCTCGCGCTGGGCGAGCACGCCCGTGACCTTGCCGTCCTCAACGAGGATCTTCTTCACGGGAGTCGAGAGCTCGATCTGCACGCCGAGGTTCTCGGCGGCGGCGCGCATGCTGTCCTGGAACGTGGCGCCCGGGCCCTTCTCAAGGTCGCGCTCGTACACGTGCCAGCACTTCTGGCCGGCGCCGATGGCGATGGCACCCTGGAAGCCTACGCCCAGGTCCTCAAGCCACTGCACGGTCTCGGCGGTCTGGTTGAAGAAGCGCTGGTAGAGCTTGTGATTGGGGATGAAGTGGTGGTAGACCATCGTGTTGGTGATGGCTTCCTCCACGGTGAGGGTGCAGCCGGACTCCTCGGTGTACTTGGTGCCCAGGGCGAAGAGGCCCTCGGTGCCGATGAAGGAGCCGCCCGTGACCTCGCGCTTCTCGAAGACGATGGGGTTGAGGCCGAGCTGCTTGGCCTGGCAGGCGCACGCCATGCCCGTGCCGCCGGCGCCGATGATGGCGATGTCGCACTCGAGCTCCTCGGTGGGTTCGCCGACCTCGTCGAGGTCCCACACGCTGCTCGACTCGGCGATGACCTTGGCCTGGGCGGCCTCGGGGGCAAATGTGCTTGCAACGGCTGCGGCCGTGCCTGCTGCGGCGGCGCTGGCGACAAAGTTGCGGCGGGTCATTTCCATGATGGTTCCCCTTTCGTTTCTCTGCACCTTGCGGTGCGTTGCCTTGGGCATGTCTTGCATGTGATCCTTGATTGGAACAGCACGCTTTACCTGCCTGAATGCCTAGGTTGCGTCTCCCTTGAAGACGCTTTTCCTTGGCACGCCACGCATAATGGCACGCGATTTCGCCCCTCACAATGGGTTTGCCGCCAACCGCTTTTTGAGGGTCACAACCGTTTGAGTGAAACGAAAAGTTGAGGGCTTCAACCGGGCGAAGAATCCGCAGGTCGCGTACAATCATGGGGCCTTCCGGGGAGGGGAGGCGCTAGCGTCGGCGTCGTTTGATGGGGGTTGCCGCTTGAATACTGAATACCTTCGTTACTTTGAGCTTGCCTACATGGAAGGCAACTTTTCGGCTGCCGCCCGCCGCGTGCCCGTGTCGCCGCAGGGCCTCACCAAGGCTATCCATACGCTCGAAAAGGACCTGGGTGTGCCCCTTTTCATCATCGACGATGCCACTGGGTCTCCCGTACCCACCGACTACGCCCACGAGCTGTTCCAATATGCCCAGGTGTTCGACTCCAACACGCATTTGCTGCAGTCTGCTTTCAACGCCATTCGCGGAGGCCAGCGCTCCACCATACGTCTTGCCTGCTCATTGGGCGTGCTCGGCACGTTCGGTCCGGAGTTTCTCGAGCGCTTCTACGAGCGGCACCCCGACATCGACTTCGAGTATTGGGAGGCGTCGGACGAGTCTGTCGTGCGCAACCTGCAGAAAGGGGAGTGCGGCCTGGCGTTGCTCGTGGGTCGGGTGCCCGAGGGCATGCAGGCACGCGAGCTCTACCGGTGCCGCCAATACTTCTGGGTCAACGAGGAGAGCCCCCTAGTTGGCCGCGAGTCACTGGGCCTTGCCGATATCGCGGGCTACGATGTGGCCATTCCCGGCACGGGCTTCGATTGCTACCGCAGGCTCATGGAGGGGGCCGAGCAGGCAGGCGTGAGCCTGGGCCATGTGTACCAGATGAGCGAGATATTCCAACTCTACGAGTTCGCGGCAAGCGGCCGCGGTGTGGGATTCTCGGTGGAACACCTGGTAAACCTGCCTATTTTCTCTCGCGATCACCGGGCTGTGCCCGTTGTGCTCGAAGACGCGCAGTGGGGTTTCTCCATCGTTTGCCTCGACACCCATGCCCTCGACGACGCCGAGCAGGCATTCTGGGCGTACTGCCAGGCGAGTGCGAAGGGCCTGGGGGAGTAGCGAGGCTGCGGGCGGAGAGTGGGCTCGCGAACTGCGTGAGGCCGAAGATGGGAGGCAGCGAAGCCGCTGACAGTTGGCGTTGGTCCGCGAACGGTTCCAGACCGAAGTCGGGCAGCGGGAGCCGAGGCGGCCGGGGGCGCCGGTGCTACCGGGCTATGTGGCCGTGCGTCCCGCTTGATGGCCTTCAGGTGGGCCGTATGTCCCAAAGTTGCTGGTAGGTCTTTTGCATGGGCGCTCTGTCGGGTAGATTGAACACGAAGGCCGAACATGCCGCCGCCTGACCGTGCCCGAAGATGGGAGAGACCATGGCTACGCCAACAACGCAGCAAACGCCGATTCTTGCAAGCATGCGCGACATGCATACCCCGCCTGGTGTGACTGCCTGCGGTAATCGTAGTCGTGCGGTTCTTTCGCTTGCGCTTGCGGCGCTTATCGGCTGCGGCACGCTCGCCTGTGGCGTGGCGCCCCATGTGGCCCGCGCTGACGCTACGTCGTCGACCCCGTACGCGATTGCAACTGCGGGCGAATTTGCGGTTGGCGGCGGAGGTTCTTCTTCCTCGGTAGCTTCCGCTGCATCGATCAGCCTCAACAAGGATTTCTTCACCCTTGAGGCGGGCCAGATCCGCACGCTCAAGGCCGAGGCCTATGTGGCACCCGACTCCAACATCCCAGCTACGACGATTGCTTGGGCCTCGTCGGACGAGACTGTGGCGCTTGTAGACGACGAGGGCCGAGTTCACGGCGTCGGCATGGGCGGCGCGCTCGTCACGGCGTCCCTTGTCGCGGCCGATGGTTCCGTTGTGGCCTCGTGTGACTGCTATGTCACGGTTGCCAACAATCTCACCGTGATTCACGACGCGTCCGAGATGGACAAGCTCCAGAGCCCGCATTCCTACTTTGATGACACGCGCGACGTGTGGGCCTTCGAGCATCCGGACGCCGTGGCCGTCACGCTGACGTTTGACGAGCGCAGCTCCGTTGAGGAGGAGTTCGACCTCATCGAGGTGAGCGACTCCGCTGGTAAGGTCGTCGCCACCTACACCGGTACCCAGATGGCCGGCCAGACCTTGAGGGTCGAGGGCACCGCGGCCAAGATTCGACTCATCGCCGACGGAAGCAACTACGACTGGGGATTTGCGCTGAGCGCCCTCAACGTTGAGTACGCGCCGGGTTCTCCTGCCGCGCAGTCCGGCGCCACCCAGACCGCCGCCCCGGCTGCGCCTGCCCCGGCCCCGGATCCCGCGCCCTCTGGCGGGGAACCCATGGACAGCTACTCGTTCTACATGCCTGACGTGTACGGCTGGGATGTCTACGGCGCCCAGGAGCACCTCGAGTCGCTCGGCATGACCGTGCAGGTAGACTGGCAAGCCGACGAATGGGTTGGCTACGGCATCGTGTACTACCAGAGCACCATGGCGGGCACGCTCGTGAACCCTGGCGACTACGTGCGCATCGTCGCCAGCACCGGCCAGCCTCAGACGTGGCTGCCCGACGTGCAGGGCATGAACTACGAGGACGCCATCCTGACGCTCAACGACGCTGGCTACACCAACGTGCGCTGCGTCTTCACCCCGCCCGAGAACCCCTACGACGCCGGCATCGTGTGGTACATGGACCCCGGCGCAAACTCCCCCGCCTACACCGACACGCTCATCGAGCTGTACGTCTACGACACGGTCAACGGGTAGGGGATAGAGAAAGGCCTACGAGTGCGGGCAAGAACGGCAAACAAGAGGGGCGAGCATCCAAGAGGGTGCTCGCCTCTTGCTGTTCTCGCGGGGCGTTTTCCCTGGAGTCTTGTTATTGTCGGGACCCATCGCTTTTCTTGATAGACCTCGGTTGCACAGCAAATGAACTTGGATTTGATTCGCAAAAGAGTGCCGAGCTACTTCCCCAGCAAATCAACGAGCTCTTGGCGTGAATGAACGTTGAGCTTGTGATATATACGCTTCATGTGGCCTCGCACGGTGTTCTCGGATATCAGTAGCTTGTTTGCAATCGCCGCGATGGTGTTTCCCTTGAGTAATAAGTCGACAACTTCTGACTCGCGCGAGGTCAAAATGTTGGAGCATTGCATTGCGGGGGAATCGCTACTTTCGGAAACAGGCTCTTCGAAAGAAGCATCAAGTTGCTCTGGGTTGATGAGAAGTGTGTCATCAACTGGTTCTGCCAGACTGTGGGCGCGCTTACCGAATGAGGTAACGATAAAGCCCGCGAAGCCAACAACGAGGCAAAGCGCTGGAATTCTTAGTATATTGGCATAGTCGACAAGCGGCAGGCCGACAAGAAGACTGCCGATAGTGTCACCTATCAGGGAGGCAAGGTGAAGGGGCCACGCGCAAATCAGATAGATGATTGCAGGGCTGAACTGTGTGCGTGCAGCATAGGCTGCGGCGAGCATGAATGATAGCAACAACATGAGGCGCGCACCGAACGTTAGTGTTCCCACGGTAAAAGGGAGCCACTGCTCGCCGAGCATTGCGGGAGCGAATAGAACGATGCCAATGAGGGGAAAGAGCGTTTGGTACACCCCCTGAGCTCCGAAGCCCTGAAAAGATTGACGCAGGCTGAATACCGCCATGAACAAACCCGCCGCTCCAAGCCCCGCAAGCATGGCGAATACCAGGTTGCCATCGTAGAGGGCGGGCATATGACTGGCGAGACTCCATACTAAACAGATGACCGAGCCACACAATACGGGTTTCCAGACATCCGCCAGGACAGCATGCTTGAACGGTGCAAGTTTGCGTGCCGGTAATGCCACGGTGTCTTGCGAGCTTCGCCATAATGTGTATGCGCTACCGAAGGGAAGAACTACGGAAAGAAGGCAGCATGGGATAATTGGGGGGCAGGCACAAACAGCCAGGCATAGTGCCACGGCGATGACGGATGAGAGCGATAGATAGATGGCCGAGTATGCCTGGCCTTCGTTGGAGTAGATGATTTGCCAGGCAAGATAGAAGAATGCGCAGGTACCGCCTAGAAGAATGGCGGTTGTTACACTGAGCAGCAGGGAGCTATTTCCTAACGCGAAGCACCAAACGTATAAAAACCCAGACAGGGCGAGAGCGAGTCCCGCCAAAAAAGCCGCCCCTGTATCCAAAGCGATGGCTTTGTGATCGAATGCGCGGACAAGAAGTGGCAGAAATGCTACGGCAGAGAACTGTTGGACCCATACAAAAGTTAACCAGTGCGAGCTGGGCGCCGCGATGCCGGCGGCTCCGAGCAGGGCGGAGAGGGGAACCGACCAGAAGAGGCCAAAACCCAAGCAGTATGGATGGAGCTCTCTTATCTTGGCGCTCAACGTAGCTTTCCTTTCGCGGCATATGGTCTGATGGACAGAATGAACGGCGTTCCGGCACGTATGAGTGGCCAGCATTTGTCCAGAGACATGATTCATGTCATTGTAATCCGCTGTATATCTGAACAAGTACATGATGCGGGTCTATCGGCGCAGCGGTTTATAACGCACTGTTCGTGGTGGATGCCACAGCAAGGGGCTGTGACACGGCGAACAGAGGAGAACGCTATGAGTGAAAAGATGTCCTCCATTGATCGACGGACACTGCTTGCGGCAGTGGGGGCTATGGCCGCGGTTGCCGGTACTGGAAAACTTACAGCATCCGCGTGGGCAGACGGGGCCGCGCCTGCTGTAGAGGGAGCCTCGTATCCAGTGCCAGAGAAGCCGTTTGATGGCGGTGACTGGCTCGGTGAGGCCCCCACGGTAGTGGATGCGGACTGCTCGGTTATCGAATCAGCCGATGTCGTGGTTGTCGGCGCAGGCATTGCTGGCATCGCCGCGGCGCGAGCTGCAGCCGAGGCGGGAGCAAGCGTCATCGTAGTGGAACAGTCGCCTCAGCCCACCATTCGTGGCTTGGTGTTTGGTGCACTGGATTCGTCTTATCAGAGATCTCTCGGGGCCACCTATGACAACAATGAGGTGGTCAATGAGATCTGCCGTGCTATGGGCAATCGCCCAAACCAGCGCCTGTGGCATAAATGGGCGAATGAAAGTGGCGCAGCCTTTGACTGGTTTGCAGAGGTCCTTGATGAGTCCGACGAGTATTTCCTGGAGTTTTGGCCCAATCCCGAGGGTTATGACAATGCCAACGAACTCCGTAAACAGTACTGCACAGGCATAGAGTTTAAAGACTGGGTGGCTGCGGTTACCAAGCAGTACCAGAAATCTGTCGATGAGGGCGCGAACTACAAGTTTTCGACGAGGGCGGTATGTCTGGCGCAGTCCGAGGATGGTGCGGTCACGGGCGTGTATGCTCAGGTCGAGGACGGTTCCTATATCAAACTCGAAGCAGCTGGCGGTGTTGTTTTGACCACGGGAGACTATGGTCACAACATAGACATGGTTAAAGCGTTGTGCCCCGAGTTCTATTGGAATTGCGGGGGCCAACCCATCAGCATCGAAACGTCCAATGGTGATGGTCATAAGATGGCTATCTGGGCGGGCGGTATGATGGAGCCTGGTCCTCATGCGCATATGGACCACACCTTTGCCGATATGATGGGCATTGGCAATACGGCGACGCTGAGTTTGAACGCACGCGGTGAGCGCTACATGAATGAGGACTGCGACGGTCAATCGCTCACTAACCAGATTGTGCGCCAACCAGGCAAGAAAGCGTTTCAAATCTTTGACGCAAATTGGCGTGACATGTTGGGCAATCAGCCCATTAGCCATGGAATGCCCAATCCTGTGACTGCTGATCTTGATGCCATGCAGTCTTTCATCGACGGTGCATATGCCGCACCTTCGGCGTTCCTTGCGGGGTACGACACATTAGAGGAACTCTTCGAGTTCCTTGGTGTTCCCGTCGATGTTGCCCTGGCAAGTGTTGAGCGCTACAACGAGTTGTGCGAGAAGGGTATTGACGAGGATTTCGGTAAGCGAGCTGACCGCATGTACCCCATTGTTGCACCGCCGTTCTATGGTGCAGGAAGCCTCATAGCTACAGGTGTTATGACGGCTGGTGTCATGGTGGATGAAAACTTGCGCGTAGTGAATTCCTCATTTGAACCGATTCCGCACCTGTGGGCTGCCGGCAATGTAGCGGGCGGACGTTATGCAAACGAGTATCCCGTTTACCCCGTCGTGGCCACCTCGCACGGGACGGCGTTTACGTTTGGCAGGTCATGTGGCTTGCAAGCGGCTGGTGTCCAAGCATAGGGCACCGATGGGATGGGTCTCGGGCAGCAAGAGAATCGAGAGTTCTTTCGTCTTGCACAGAAGGGTGTTTGATTATGAAAGCCAATGAAAACATCGAAGTGACCCGTCGACAGGCTATTATTGCGGGAGGCGCTGCATGCGTGGGCACACTTGGCGCTATGACGGGAACAGCAGGACAAGCTTGCGCTAACGAAGCCATGAAGTGGGACCTTGAGTGCGATGTTGTCGTGTGTGGTTGTGGAACGGGCGGTGTTGCAGCCGCAGTCTCAGCGGCTGAGTGCGGCGCTGAAGTTATTGTTATCGAAAAGAAGGACTGGTGCGGAGGCCAATTGCGGCGTTGCGGCGGCGGCGTGGCTGCGGCTGGCTCGCAGGTCCAGAAGAAGCTCGGTATCGAAGACGACGCTGATGCATTCTACAACTATTGGATGGCGATGCAGGATAATCTCTGTGATGCGGACCTTGTGCGCGACATTTGCAATGCTTCGGCTGGCATTATTGACTGGCTTATCGATGATCTCGGTGGCCAGCCGCTCGATAAGTGGGATTTCAGCGCGGGTATAGAAGGTGGCTTGGAGTATTCGGGTGAACCTGGTTTGAATATAGGCACCCAGCCTGAGAACTACGCCTCTGTCGGCATGGAGCCCGTCGCACGCTGCCATTGGTT
This sequence comes from uncultured Coriobacteriales bacterium, assembly GCA_934636245.1. GTDB lineage: Bacteria > Actinomycetota > Coriobacteriia > Coriobacteriales > UMGS124 > UMGS124. Next base: position 19,798 of record CAKUAI010000011.1, on the reverse strand, counting down.
TAGCCCTAACGAGGATGATCCCATCATTGGGGATCCCAGCAAGGTTGTCTGCCCCAACCCGGGTGGTACTGGCCTGTACAAGATTTTTACCGATGCTTTTGAACGCTTCGGTATCGAGCCAATGACCAAGACTGCATTTGTGAACTTGATTACACAGCCTGGTTCGAATGAGGTGCTCGGCGTGGTTGCCAACCAAGATGGCACAGAGCTTCGGATTAAGGCACGCAAGGGTGTCGTGGTAGCCATGGGCAACTTCTGCAGTAACCACGAGATGTTTTTCAATTACACAATGCACGATTTTGAGACGATTGACGACATCAATGGCAACGGGCCCGGCATCGACCTCATTGACGATAATGATGGCTCGGGCATCAGGGCCGTCTTGGCATTAGGCGGCGAGCTGGTCTTTCCTTCTAACGGTGTGTTCGAGAACGAAGACGGAACATCGTTTGGTTATTCGTTTATGACGGGTGGTATGCGTGTTGATCGACAGGCTCGGGCTATCGATGTCTTTGGCAATCCTATCCCACGCCTTTACTTAACAAGCAACACTTCGGGTGGACAGATAATCAAGTCGTATCATTGCTGTGGCGTTAACGTGCTACGCTTCTTCTACCTGGGAAAGATTGCCGGCGAACAATTGAGCAGTCTGGATCCTTGGGAGTAACTTTCATCTTGAGTAACTGGTAAAGGCAGGAGAAAAGCGGGCCAGAACTCTCTTCGGGATTCTGACCCGCTTTTGTGGGTGCTTGCGATGACTGCCGACTAACGTATACCATCTTTTGCAGTCGGCCGATTGGAGGTGGTGTCGCGGTGTTCACGTTCCAACAACTCAAGTACTTTTGTACTGCATATGGGGCACGTAGTCTTAACAAAGCAGCAGATGAGCTGTTTCTGACCCGACAGGCGTTGAGTAAAAGCCTGTGCGCTCTCGAGCGAGAAGTTGGCGGTCAGCTGTTCGAGCGGGGAAGCGATGGCATCCAACCCACATTACTTGCAGACGGGCTGTATGCGTGCGCAACAGATGTCGTGGCACGATCAGAACGGTTGTTTGAACAGACGCGCTGTCGGGCATGCAAAGATTCATATCGACTGAGAGTCGGGTCGACGTTTAGTGCGTTGGAAACTACGTTTCCGTTGCTTCCGATTGAGTTTGGCGACGCGTATCCCAATATCGGGCTTGAAATTACCGAGGCGCCGGATTTGGAGCTTGAGGAGATGGTTATGGCAGGGCGCTTGGATGCCGCCTTTGTTATAGGTCCGGCATCCAAGCGCTCAGAATTGCGTGCTCGCTGCGTGCATCACGAGGGGCTTGGTTTGCTCGTGCGGCGTGATACACAGCTTGCTGCACAAGCATCGGTGTGCGCCGAAGATTTGGCGGGGGTGCCCTTGCTTGTGGTTAATTCGCAGTTTAAGGTGCACAAGCAGCTTCTCGATGTTTTTGCGCATCACGAAGTGCGGCCAAGCATTCGTTATGTATCAAGCGATTTCTCATTGCTGGTAAAGATGTGCGAGATGGGTGAGGGTGCTGTGCCCTTGCCCATCTCGCGGCGTAGTTCGTATGAAAACGGCCGTCTTGTGCTTGTTCCACTCGAGGCGGATAGTGACCCGGGCTGGCAAATTGATTTTGTTAGCCGCTTGGATGCAGAGGGCACCTATGCCCTGGCGCTATTTGAGGACTTCCTTTTCGGGGTTCGGTGAGGCGGTTTTGGCCGCCGTTTTTGGCTGGTTCAATTACCCGTTGATTGTTTTGCCGTGGGCTAGCGCGCGGCCGACGAGTGTGCCGAATGTAAGCGCGCGGCCATGGGAGAGGCCGGGACAGAACACGGGGTAGGAGCAGCCGAAGAAGTCGCCTTGAGCGTTGCCAACGGCGAACAGGCCGCCAATCGCTTCGTCCGCATCGGTGCACACCTGGCTATTGTCGTCTACGTGTAGGCCGAAGCATACGGCGAGCGTTTGCGCGGGCATGGGTACCGCATAAAATGGCGGTTCCTCAACGGCGGCAAGAAAGCGCGACGGCACACTGAAGTCGACATCTTCGCCGGAGGAGCAGAGCTCGTTATAGCGTGTGACGGTTGCTTTAAGGGTGTCGCTTGGCACACCAAGCTGATCGGCGAGATCCTCGAGCGTGTTGGCAACAATGAGCAAATCCGTATCCTTCGTGCTCTCAATGGTGTCATCGATGCCCGCGAGTAGCGCCTCGGCTGTGTTGGGCTCCTGCGCTGTGACGCGCTCCTTAAATTTGCCGTCGTAAATGCTCCATGCTATGTTGCCCGGCTGTGCCATGCGGGCATTGGTGACATAAGGTTCGAAGGGCACTTCCGCACAGAAGCGCTCGCCGTTGCGATTGACAGCAAGCCAACTCATGTCCAGGCAGGTAAGTGGTGAACCGCTGATAGGGTGTACGGCATGGCCTGCGGTGCTACGCGATACGGCAGCGCCAGCCCAACAGCCCATTTTAATGGCATCGCCAAGGTTGCCCTGAGCCGGAAAGTAGGCCACGGAGTCTGCGCGCAGAGCGATGGGGCAGAACACCTGCATCATTTCCTCATTGCCGGAAATGTCGCCGCATGCCAGGATTACGCCCTGGGTGGCGTTGAACTGTACACACTCCCCGTTTTCATCTGTGCAGATCACGCCGTTCACGCGTCCGGTTTCATCCTGGATTAGTTGTTGAGCGCGCGTGTTGAAATAATATTCGGCACCATTATTCTTTGCGGCGTTGGCGAGCATCTCGACCAGGTGGTACTCAAGAAACTGGAACTTCTCGATGTCAATGATGATGCCTTCATCCGGGCTGCCGAATGACATGGCCGTCCGATACTCGCGGAACCATTCGTCATTATCTTCCCAGTCTGATTTGCTCGTGTTGGAGTAAGCGGACATGAGGCCCAGGCCCGCTTCGTTGGCGAGGTCGATATAGTGATCGAATACTTCACCAGAGCGATCGATCCATGTGCGGATGAGCTTGGGGTTTGCCTGCTGCTGGCTCCAGCGGAAGAGCAGCTTAAAAATCTCGTCCTTATCGAACTCGATACCCATTTCTTGTTGGAACTTGGAGTTTATACATGCGTTGTCGCATCCGTGTGCCGTGAGGTCGCCAGATTGTTCGACAAGTGCTACGCGTGCTCCCTCGCTTGCTGCGCCTTCGGCTGCCGCGTTGCCTCCGACGCCGGCACCCACTACAACGACGTCGAAGTCGTAAGTCGTCTTGATGGAGGAGGCATCGATGGGCTCGGGTTTGGCCTCCCAGCTGTGCGGCGTTGAGGCCACGGTGTCTTCGGCGGCTCGGGCGTCGCTTACCTTGCCGGTGGTTGCGAAAGCAGCCGCGCTGGCTATAGCGCCGCTGCCGGCAAGAAATTGCCTGCGAGAACAAAAGGCCATTTCATGCGCCATTCGATTCCTGAAGCTCATGGTACTCCCCTTCTGTCAGCTGTGTTTTTGCGGTGCGCGCGTCGCTTGTGGATAACCATAGGATGTTATGTTGCCTTCGGGAAGTGAAAGGAGGTTGCAGGGATGAAACTTACGGTACCAGGGGGTCTGCCATTCCGTTCGATGGGGCGGAGGACTGGTTCGAAAGATGGCGGTGCCCTGAGAATCTCGCCGCTATCCGCCATATGAACCAGTTTTGTGGAACGCCTGCCGTTCGGGCACGTCTCTTCGCTGCTTGCTTGTGCCATACTGCTCGCCAAAGGGTTATTGCCTGGGTGGATGGTTGAGGGCCGTCCGCCTTGATAAGGGGATGGTATTTGGTGTTTGAACAGCTGTATGGCAAAACGGGGGTTAAGACCATCCTGGGGTCTGGTCTCATGTGGGCATGGTTCGACGCCTTCTATATGAGCTCGCTTTTTCCATCGAGTGGTGCCGGCATGCTTTCTGAGGTGTGTGCCGCTGCGGTGTTCCTCCTCACCATTCCATTTCTTGTGGCCGCCTTGCTCAAGCCGACGTGTGCCCATGCCCTCTTGTCATCGAGGCGAGGTATGGTTGCGGCGGGAATTGCGGGTGCAACTGGCTCTTTGCTGTTTGTCGTTGCGGATATGCTGGAGGTGTTTCCCCTTGCCGCGCTCGCGTGTGTGTTGTGCGCCCTCTTCATGGCAATCATGACGGTTGCGTGGGGAGCTGTGTATGCACAGGGCGGTTCAATAACCGCCACTCCATATGTTGCAGGGGCATTTGCTTGTGCCATTGCGTTTGACGTGCCACTGTTGTTTATGATTCCGGCGGCTTGCGCTGTGTTTTATGCCCTGTTTCCCCTCGTCTCCTGCCTTGTCTTCCTTAGTGTTGATGCCGAAGACCGCACCTATGCCTCGGTGCTTGATGCATCTGTTCCTATCGTTGGAATGCGGGCCACTAAACCGAGGTCGCTCGCTTCTTTAGGCATCCCGTGCACCATACTGTTCGGTTACGTGCTTGTCATGGCGGGCTTTGCCTATCTTCAGCACCTCATTTCTTTTTCCCCAGTAGTAAGCGGTGGGCATGCTTACGGAATCTTTGTTCAAGCGGCTCGCGGTGTCGCCGCTGTCGTTATCTTCTTTGTAATTTGGCACAATCTGAGACACTCGCGTTTTGTATATCGGGTTGGGTTGCCGATGATGATTGCAGGCTGCATGTCTCTGACGCTGACGTTTAATAGCAGTCTGTTCGTGATTTCTGCAGCCGTAATCATTGCGGGCTACACGGCATTCGACCTGTTCGTATGGGCCATTTTCTCCTCCATTGCGTGCACCCAATCGTCCAGTCCCATGGGAACCATCATAGTCATGCGCATCGTTTGTGCCGTTGGTCACACGGTCGGAGCTGCTGTGGGAATATGTCTGGTTGGATTTGACGCCGGAACGGTGCCCATGCTGACGGAAATGACGACGTTCGCCGGCTACTTCATCGTTATTGCGGCTGTTTTGTTGTTGAGCAGCGAGGAGGTCTTCGCGCTTTCGAATGGTTATTTCGACTTCAGGGATGTTGTCTCGTCTCTCCGAGAACGGTATGCATCGTGTTCTCTTGATTGTACGCAGGCAGGAGATGCAGGCGATTCCGACGATATTGCAGATGCTGATGTCAACGATTGGCTTGACGCGCGTTTTGCAGAACTCGGATTGACTGCGCGAGAATCTGACGTTGCCCGTCAGCTCACCCATGGTCGAACGCAAAAGTGGATTGCCGACTATCTGTGCATCTCTCAAAACACAGTCGGGACGCATTTGCGACGTATCTACCAAAAGGCGGGAGTTCATACGCGCCAGCAATTCCTGGACGTTCTAGCAGGCAATTCGGGTACATCACATGAAATGCGTGATGTTTGTGACCAGGCATAAGGGACTGAGAGCCCAGGAAGAATCACGCTTGCGGCACGCCATTCATGCGATGTCCGATGGGGTGGCGGCGGGTTAGGTTGGAGCCAGACGCGCCGGTAAAGGGCCGGTGCGATGTGCGCGAGGAAGGATGGCTCTCATGGAAATGACCCGTCGTTCGTTCGTTACGACTGCTGCCGCAACTGCTAGCGCTGCTGCATTGGTTGCGGCACCTCGCTTGAGCAGCGCAGAAGAGGCCGCAGAGAAGGCTGCGGCAATCGGCAAGCATACATGGGAGGTTGCCCCCGATCCGATTACCGACGTCTCTGAAACCAGGGACTACGACGTTGTGATTATCGGCGCAGGCATCGCTGGCCTTTCTGCCGCCGAGGCTGCCAGCCGTGCGGGTGCTAGCGTTGCCGTACTTGAACGCACGGATCAGTTCCAGATGCGCGGCGTAGATGTTGGCCATCTTGGCAGCAAGTGGCATCAGGAGAACAGCGACCCCGAGGCTGTGCCTACGCCCGCCATGGCACGCAAGCTCCTGCACCTGTGGAGCCATCAAACCACGAACCCCAACCTTATCGATGTCTGGGCGTCTCACTCTGGTCAGGTTTTCGACCATATCGAGGAGATTTGCGCTGAGCAAGGCGTGCATATGGTTCATGCACTGTCGGGTACCGCAAAGTACGGCTGGTACAAGCTTCCCGAGCGCTGGCGCATCTACGAGGACGCCGTCAGCTTTGTGCGCGGTGATGAGGTAGGCACCGCTCGTCCTGATGGCCGTGAGTGCAACTACAACCTTGGCGAGGTCCTTTACAACGCCGCGACGAACAATGGCGCCGAGTTCGTCTTCGAGACGCATGCCGAGCAGCTCGTCGGCAATGCCGCCGATGGCATTACGGGCGTCATTGCCACCGATGCAGACGGCAACTACATTCAGTTCAATGCCGCAAAGGGCGTCATTCTTGCCACCGGTGATATCTGCGGTAACCAAGAAATGATTGATGCCTTTGCGCCTATCTGCAATCGCCCCGACGCGAATATCTACGGCCCTGCTGGCGGCAACACAGGCGACGCGATTCTCATGACCTGCTGGGCAGGCGGAACGTTCAGCAAGAGCCCGGCCGCTCCCATGGTCCATCAGTTCACGATTTCCAGCTATTCATTCAACCTGACCGCCTTCATCATGTGCTGGCTTGCAGTGAATGAGAACGGCGAGCGCTATGGCGCCGAGCTTCCGTTTGAGCCTTATCTTACCAATGCTCGCATGAACACGCCGCACAACCGCGCATGGTCTATCTTTGATGCCGATTACGCCAAATACGTCGAGCAGCAGTGGCCCACGAAGTACGAGACGTGGCTTGATGGCATCGAGGATGAGATGGAGAAGCGCCTCGAAAGCGGAGAGCTCATCAAGGCCGATACGATTGAGGAGCTTGCCGAGAAGCTGGGCATTCCTGCCGACAAGTTCGCGGCAACGGTGGAGCATTACAACTCGCTGTATGATGCAGGCGAGGACTCCGACTACGACGTGCCCGCCCAGTTCCTGAGTCGCATTCAGACAGCGCCGTTCTATGCCACGCCGCTGGTGTGCAGTGTTCTGACCATTCCGTTTGGCATTCACGTCAATGATGACTCGCAGGCTTGCACGGCTGACGACGAGCCCATCGCTGGCCTGTACGCGGTCGGCAACGCCCAGGGTGACTTCTTTGGCGTGGATTACCCGGTGCATTGCCCCGGCATATCCCATGGTCGTAGCGTGACGTTCGGCCAGCTTGTTGGCGAGGCGGTTGGCAAGGGTATTACGCTGACGGAGCTGCTGGCATAGAGGGCGAAGTTCGTCAAAAGAAGTAAGTAATCCGGACGGCTTGGGCAATTTGCGCAGGCCGTCCGGATTTGTTTGCGGCTTGTGGTGGTCGTCGGAACCGCATGGGACTTTTCAGCCTGCGAATGACGAGAGCGACTGCGGGCATGCCGGAGGCGTAAGAATTCGTTTTCTGCATCGTCCTTACGCGGAATTTGAGTGACCGGGTTGCGGATACGTTGTTTGGGTCACCTCGGCTGGCTGGCTATTCTTTTCACCGTCATGCAAGTAAGGGGAAATGCCAAGCATGACACAAGGGCAATTCCCGCGTGGATTCCGGCCCATGCGGGGCAATCGGGGAAAGGAATAGTCATGTCTTCGCCAAAGGTAAACGCAAAGCTCAATCGTCGTGAGTTTGTCACTGCCGGTGCCATGCTGGGTGCGGCCGCTTCCGCCGTGTCTTCGCTTGCAATTGCCGACGAGGCATCTTCCGATGCTGCGTTCGAACGTTCTGTCGAATGGGATTCCGAGTACGACGTGATTGTTGTTGGTTTGGGTGGCGCCGGATGCGCGACCGCAATCACTGCCGCTGACGCGGGCGCGAAGGTCCTTGTTCTCGAGAAGGCCCCGGAGGGTTATTCTGGCGGTAACTCCAACATTTGCATGCAGTGGATTTGCTACACCGAGGATCCCGAGAGTGTGCGCACGTACTTCGAACAGCTTCGTGGCGGGTATGAAACGCCTTCCGATGCCATACTTGATGTTTACATTGATGAGATGCAGAAGAACAAGGAATGGTTTGAGGGGCTTGGCGCTCCGAATGTGCAGACATTCGATTATGTCGAGTATCCGCAGTTCGAAGGTTCGAGCGCATTCACGCCGTTTACGGTGGACGGTTCGACCGGCATGATTCCTCCTGTGGTTTTTGGTGGCAACGGCGCATGCTATAACCTGTTGAAGAAGAACGTTGTTGATCGTGCCGACAACATTGATGTCTGGTATGAGGCTCCGGCTACGCATCTCATCCAGGATCCTCAAACCAAGGTGGTTCATGGCGTCACTGCGCAGGTCGGTGACAAGGAAGTTAAAGTCCGCGCCAAGAACGGCGTTGTGCTTACATGCGGCGGCTATGAGAACAGCCCGCAAATGCAGCAGGATTATAACCAGCATCTTTTCTGGCCCCCCACTGGTACCTGCTATTACAACGAGGGCGATGGCATCAAGATGGCGCTTGAGGTAAATGCCGACCTTTGGCACATGGCCAACATCGTTACGAACAACGGCTGCTTCCGCAACGAGGAAACGGGTAACGCCACGTTCGGATTCGGAATCTATGTGGCCACGCGCGGCATCAACATCGCTAACAACGGCACTCGCGTTTATGACGGCAAAGCTTATCATGGCAAGATGCCCTACAACGACGTCTATCTCAATGCTGCTCTGCCTGAGACCTACTGGTATGTGTATGACCAGACTATCCAGGATGCTGGCGCTATTAACCCGACTTGGAGCGCAGACAGCTCCGAAGAGATCGAAAAGGGCTGGGTCATAAAAGCCGACACGCTGGATGAGCTGGCGAAGAAGATGGGCCTTTCCGAAGACGCGACTCAAACCATGCAACAGACGATTGACGTTTATAACGGTTTTGCTGCTGATGGCTTTGACCCAGTCTTTGGGCGCAGCGCTGAGAGCATGTTTGCCATTCAGACTGGTCCTTTCTATGCGTGCAAGCAGACTTGTTGTTGCGGCAACACACAGGGTGGTCCGCGTCGCAATGAGCGCGGTGAGGTTCTCGATGTCGCTGGCGAGCCTATCCCGCACCTGTATGAGGCCGGCGAACTCGGCGATATCTGGTCCAATCTCTACCAGGCGAGCTGCAACCTGGGTGGCGGCATGATTTTCGGTCGCATTTCTGGCACCAATGCCGCTGCGGTGAAGAATGACGTAACGCAGGATGACCTGGTCGAGGTGCCGTTTGAGCCTGAGGTCGTCGAAGACGAGTACGAATGCAGCGAGAACCAGTATATTGGACGTGGCATGGGTAAGGGCGAAGCCCCCATGGTCGTGCGCGTTGCGGTGGACGGAGACAAGGTATCTCAGGTTGAGATTCTCAAGCACTACGAGACGGAAGGCCTGGCGGCAATCGATCGCGCCCTGACTGAGCTTCCTGAGGCCATTGCGCAGGCTGGATCTGCCGATGTGGATATGGTTGCGGGTGCCACCCGTACGAGTGCCGGTATTATCGCCGCTGTTTCTGATGCGCTGTCTCAGGCATAAGTTTTCGTAACAGGGTGCTGGACGCTCCGGACGCAATCGTTGTTGCGCTCGGAGCGTCCTTTTAAAAGTCAGGCGTATAATCAAGGTCTGCGGGCAGAAAGGGGCTGTCATGGACATTGATTCAATGCGTCTGTTTAGGGAAGTTGCATCGCGCGGGAGTTTTACGGATGCCGCTCGTCGTTGCTTCATGTCTCAACAGGCTCTCAGCCGCAAGATCTCTGCGATGGAGTCTGAACTTGGGCAAAAACTGCTGAATCGCACGACACCGCTTGGCTTGACTCCTGCAGGGAAGGTGGTGTTGCGCGAGTCAAATACCATTCTGTCTTCCTATGACAGAATGACACGCACGCTTCAAGAGCTTAAGACGCGAGCACCGGGCGTTGTCAGGTTGCACAATTACGGGACCGGTTCGTTTGCCGCTCTTTACACGGGGGTTCTTGAGCGCGCAAACGACCAGTACCCTGAGATTGATATCCAGTTTGTTAAAGTGAACGAAGACGATATTGTCCTCCTCCAGGAGGATGCAATTGATATTGGATTCGTTCGGACGGTGGCACGAGACGGGTCTGTCTCACTTTCAATGAACCCTGATATGGATTACATGCCATTGCGTTACGACATTGCGCCATTGATATTCGGTGTAAGAAAAGGTCATCCACTTGCCCATTTGTCGGATGCGACGCTTGCTGAAATTGCCCAGTATCCTCTTGCAATGCCGACCGACACGAATCTGGGCGCGCTCCCGCTTGCTGTAAAACGTCTTTTTGCCGATAGCGGTCTTTATATCGATGTTGAGGACGTGTATTGCAGTTCGGCATCCGAGCATTTCTTTGAGTTCTTCTCGGGAATGAGCGAGCTTAGTACGGCCTTCTTCACCGACTGGAGTTTTGACGATTATGTCCCTGATGATAGGCTCGGGACACGACGCCTTGTTAAGTTGACTCCCGGTCCAGAAAAATATGAGGTGCGAGGCTATGTTGTTGCCCTTCGTGAATCTTCCAACCCTGCGGTCAAATTGATTTTGGACATTATGCGCGAGGTTGATGAGTCGCTTGGGTCCAATGCTGGACACTGATATACGTATCCGCATTGTTCCGTTGGACATGGGGGCCACCTGGCGTTGATGTGCCTTGGTGACGTTTTTTGCTTTTCCAAACCAAAAAACCGCCCGAAGCGCGGGGGCGCTCCGGGCGGTTTGCTGTGCTATATGCTGTTTGACCTGCGAGATTACTTCGCGGCGTAAGCAGCGGCGCCGGCGCCTGCGATGCGGCCCCAGGTGATGGCGTTGGAGATAGTGAAGCCCATGAAGGCGGAGTTGCAGCTCGTCTCGCCAGCGCAGAACATGCCGTCGATCACGGTGCCGTCGGCACGGATGACCTCGGACTCGGCGTTGCGGGCGATGCCGCCGTAGGTGATGATGACGCAGGGCGTCACGGCCAGGGCGACGAAGGGGGCCTCGAGCTTGGTGGTGGGAACGCGGCCGAACTCGGCGTCAAAGCCGGCCTCGACAGCGGCATTGTAGGCCTCGATGGTGGCGGCCAGGCCCTCGGCGTCGACGCCCATGTTGGCAGCGAGCTCCTCGACGGTCTCGCCGGCGACGTAGGTCAGGTCCTCGCCGCGGTGAGTCTTGCCCTCGGTGGCGTCAACGCAAGCCTGGTCGGAGACCATCCAGACGTAGCCCAACTCGTCCTTGTGCATCTGGTCGAAGACGGGGCGGTTGAGGTCCTGGCTCATGTAGCCCTTGTTGTCCTCGTTGTAGAAACGCTTGCCCTCAGCGCCGACCATAATCATGTTGGGCAGCGAGGTGAAGCCGAACACGTTGGCAGCCGCGGAGGTGGGCGTGTACTCGGTCATGATCTCGTAGTCCTTGAGCACGCACATCATGGAGTCGGTGTGGCTCGTGCAGGCGCCCACGTTGCTGGCCATGATGATGCCGTCGCCGGTGGACATGGGATGGCCGATGCCCATCGTGCCGGCGACCTCGGGAGTGAAACGCTTGGCGAGCTCGGGGTTGTAGGCGTAGCCACCGGTGGCGATGACGACGGCCTTGCAGCCATAAATCGAGCCGTCCTCGGTCTTGACGGACACAGGGGCGCCGTTCTCCATGGTGATCTCGGTGGCCTTGGCATCGGTGACGATCTCGACGCCGGCCTCCTCAGCGGCGGCAAGCAGGGTGTCGGTCAGGACGGGGCCAGCGCCCTCGACGACGTGCATCATCGTGAGGGGGCCGTAGCCGACGACGGCCTCGGACTTGAAGGGAACGGCGCAACGGTCGATGAGCCAGTCGATGCTCTCGCCGGACTTGGCGACGGTGATGCCCATGAGCTCGGGGTCGAGACGGTAAGAAGCGTTGCCGTTGAGGTTGTCGTACATCTGCTCATAGGTCAGCTCGACGCCCTGAGCCTTCTGAATCTGGGTGCCGAAGCCGCCCACGAGACCCTGCGAGGTGGAAGTGGTGCCACCGGTGACGGTGTTCTTCTCGAGCACGAGAACAGAGGCGCCGGCGTCGGAAGCCTCAATGGCAGCGCTCAGGCCAGCGCCGCCGCCACCGATGACGATGACGTCGTAGGTGGGGTTGTCGCCAGCCATGGCGATGGCGGGAACGGTGGCTACAGCTGCAGCAGCGGCGGACGTTGCGAGGAACGACCTGCGGGAAATGTTGGCCATGATTGCCTCCTGTATGTTTGGGACGCCTCCCCTTAAGGCGTCCAGCACACCCATCATGGCAGCATCGCCCCGGCAACGCTACCCCCAAATGTGGGGATGGGTCCTAGCAGCGGTTTTCTTGAAATTCCAAGCAGAATGCAGGTGCTTCTTGGCCGCATGTCTCGCGGGGGAGAGCACGGAAGAATGGTATACTCAATGCTTTGATGTTGGTTATAGCTGGAATTTTTTCCTCCGGCCTGTGATAAAGGGGGTCCGAGGTGAACGTCTCGCATTCCGCAGTGCGACGCCTGGGCCTTCCCGTCGTCGGCTTCGGACTTTTTAAGGCGCTCCTCGATTGGACGTATTCTTCGGCGCTTTCCACAGCTTCGGGAACGCTGCCGTTTGTCAATGATATCCGGTTCTCCCTCGTGGCGTCCCTTGCCATCCTCGTGGTCACGGCGTGCCTGTTCGTCGTTTCGTGGAAGCGGCCCTCGCTTATGCCCAGGCGCACGGCGTACGTGTGCATGGCGCTGCTCGTAGGCGTCAACCTTCTGTCGGGCCTGGGGCTGCTCGGCGAGCTGCCCGATGCCGTTGGCGTGGCCTTGATAACCGGCGTGTACGGCCTGGGGTCTGCGGTGCCCAACGCCGTGTGGCTTGCGCTTGTTGCCGTGCTGCCTGCGGGTGAATGCCTGCTGGTCATTGCCGCCGCCTACCTTCTCGCAGGGCTCGTTTCCCCGGTGTTTGCGATTCTGCCTGGCGTTGCGGGTTGCCTTGCTGCATGCGTGGCATGTGTGGCCAGCATTGTGCTGCTCGCGCGGATGCCTGGCGAGGCACCTCGGGGGCAGGGCGCCGAGCGGGAGCTCTCCACTGCGTCGGTGCGCTCTGTTCTCGTGTCAGTTGCGGGGCCTCTCGTTGTGTTTCTGGCGCTCGAAATGGTCATGGGACTCGTGCTGTCGTTCCAGGCGGTTGACGCGGCGGGCGACGGGTCTGCTGCTGGGGCCAAGACGCTGGCAACTCTTGCCGCATACATTTGCCTAATTGTTCTGGTGATGAGGCGCCGCGAGCTTCCCGATATCAGGCTTTTGTTCGAGCGGTTGTTCCCGTTTTTCGCCCTTGCCTTGGCGCTGCTGCCGTTTACCAGCAGCGCATACGGAACGCTCTTTAGCGCGGTGCTCGTGTTTTTGCAGGGCATGGTGGGCACGTCGGTGCTGTTCTTGCTGCTTCAGAGCTCGCGGGAGCACGGCGTTCCGATTGTCGCCTGCGTGGCGGGCGTGTCGTTTGTGGCGCGCGCTTGTATTCTGGCGGGCCTTGTCGTGGGCTGGACGATCGGCGTCGCCGAGGGCGTAGACGCTACGGCGCGTGTTCTCATGGTGGCTGGCGCTGCGATGTATGCGATGTCGTTGGTGCTCGTGTGGTCGCTTAAAACCCGCAGGTCAGGTGGCGTGCCTGAGGCTAAGGGGCAGGCGGGGCGAGACGTGGCCGAGGCGTCTGGGGAGACTCAGGGAGCCGAGGGGGGTCAGGCTGCCGACGCCGTTGACGTTGCCGACAGGCCGGTCGCGTTTGAGGAGACCGCTGCGCGCCTTGCCCGTGAGCATTCGTTGACGGCCCGAGAGGAGCAGGTCGTGGCGCTTGTCGCTTGCGGCCGCTCGGCTGTGTACATCGCCGGCGAGCTCGGCATCGCCCCCGAGACGGTGCGCAGCTACCTCAAGAGCGCCTACCCCAAGCTTGGCGTCCACTCCAAGCAGGAACTGATTGACTTGTTCATGGGGTAGAGGTGCGAGGGAGATGGGCCGGCATGGAAGATGGCCGGTCGACCTTCCCGCTTGGTTTCTGTCAAAAATATTTGATATTGAGAGCATAGGTAGAAATATCAAATATTTTAGATATCACCTGGTGGGAGGGACTATAATCTGATTGTCGCACAACGCCGTCTTCAAGGGGCCGCCATGTCATGGACCAACTCGTACTCTCTTGAGCAAACAGGGGCATTTTTGCGTCAGGTCCGTAAGGAGAAGGGACTTACGCAGGAGCAATTTGCTCGCAAGTTGGGTGTTTCCCATGCCACGCTCTCGGCCCTTGAAAACGGCGAAGGCGTTTCGGCTGCGACGCTCGAGAAGGCATGGCAGCTTCTGGGCTTGAGGTTAGTTATCGTGCCCAAGAACGCCCAAGTTCATGTTGCAGAACATGGTCAAGAAGGGTGGTCCTCCCATGACTGGTAGTTCGACTTTGGCGGTTTGCCTGCACAACAAGCGTATTGGAATTCTCCGTCGGGTTCGCAATGGCGCTCGCTTTTCGTATACTGCAGATGTTGCCTCGCGTATGCAGGGCACCCCGCTGCTTTCGACTTTTTTTCCTGTTTGCGAGAGCGAATATGACGCGGCGACAACTGCCATTTGGTTCCAGGGCCTTTTACCGGAAGACGCTCGCCTTGATCAGGTTAGGCGGTTTTATGATATTGAGGGCGGCGATTACATCGACGTGCTCGAATGTATCGGTTGGGAGTGCGCCGGTGCGGTAAGCGTCATGTCGGAAGCTGAGTGGCAAGACAGGCGCAAGAGTGAAAAGGGGCAAGAAGTTGACTATCAGCTGGTTACTGCGACATCGCTGGCAGAACGACTTGCGGCTCTGCCCTCTTATCCGTATGACACACAGGAAACGCTCCGCATGTCACTCGGCGGATTTCAGGAAAAACTTTGTGTGTATGGGCCGCCTTTTGCTGAGGGCGCCTCTTACGTTTCGTCAGATGGCTTTGCAATTCCGGTTGGGGGCGCTCCATCTACGCATATTGTCAAGCCGCAGCCATTGCGTTTCCCCGGTCTGGTTCAAGCGGAAGCTTGGGCCATGCATGTGGCATCGTGTGTGACTGACACGACGCAAGTTGCAGTACTTGAGCTGCCCGATGGCGCGCAGGCCCTTTGCGTTGAACGTTTTGATCGAATGAGAGGCGAAGGCGGTGAGATTGCGCGTATCCACCAGGAGGATTGTGCTCAGGCGCTAGGAATATCGCCGGAGCACAAATATGCTGCCCACACATCGCCCAAGAAAAGTGACCCCTCCTTCGCACGTATTGCAAAGACGCTGCTTCGATATGCCGAAGACGATGGGGAAGACCAGCTCATGAGGCTGTTTGACCAGATGGTTGTCAATGTGGCCCTGGGCAATACAGATGCTCATGCGAAAAACTACTCGCTTATGCATGTGAGTCCGTTGGGGATAAGGCTCTCCCCTTTGTACGACGTGGTCCCGGCTTTGGAAATCACGCCAGGGATAAAGCACATGGGCATGCGGGTGGCAAACCAGATAGCGATATCCAAGGTCGGACGTGAGGAGCTGATTTCCGAAGGGACGAGTTGGGGCCTGTCTGGGTCTGCCCTGGAAGAACGGCTCGATAGTGATTTGAAAGCCCTGGCATCTGGGCTGGAGCGAGCGCGCGCCGATTACCCCCAGGCCGCATCTCGACACGAGGGCCCCGCATTGGAGAGGCTGGCGCGATTGCAATAGACAAGCAGGACAGTGCCGCCCTGCTTGTCTATTGCCCGCTCGCCATGGCCTCAATGAGGTCCATGAGGTCTTGTTGGGTGTGGATGTCCATCTTGTGGTAGATGCTGCGGATGTGCGTCTTGGCGGTGCCCTGCGAGATGCCTAGCGAGTGGCCTACGTATGCTGCGGTCCTTCCGCGGGCAAGCAGGCCCAGGACCTCGTGCTCGCGCGGCGTGAGGGCGTATGTGCTTGCGAGCTCGGCGCAGGCGTTGGGAATCTCGTCGCCGCTCTCGGCGGGTTCGCCGGCGGCAAGCCACTGGTGCAGGGCGCTGCGGGGGTCGTTGAACACAAGCAATACGGTCACGAACAGCGCGAGCACGATGGAGAGAAACACGAGGGGCGACAGCGCCTGCTCCGCACCGGGGGCGAGCGCCTCTCCCGTGAAAAAGCCAGGTATTTGCGACGCTTGGAACACCAGGTAGCCAAAGGCATACGTGCGAACCACGGGACGGTTCATGCGACGCGCCAGGTCGCCCCAGTACACGACCATGAAGAAGTAGAAAACGGCAAAGCCCAGCTCGTTGACGGAGGCGGCCAGCCAGGTGGGAACAGCGCTGACGGAGGCAAGTGCGGCTCCGGCGGCTGTGCCCACCAAGCCGAGCGCGTAAATCTGCGAGGCGCCAAAACGGCGGCTGAGCAGCAGGCTTGCGAAGAGAAGAAATGCTCCGGCTGCAAATTCGGCCACGGCGGGCCCTACCATCCCGGCGGTGGTCGTGGGACGCGAGGCCAGCACGCTGCCCATGAGTCCGAACGTGAGGCCCACGAGTACGGGCAAGATGAGCAACGTCCAGCTAAATGAGATGGTGCGTGCCGCACCCGGCGGGGGAGGCGGCGTGGGATTCTCGCCCAGGCGGCGCGTTCCCTCCCATGTGAGCCACGAGCAGGGCAGCGCGCAGAGAACAAGTGCGCCGACCTGGGCAACAAGTGGGGCGGCGAACAGCACAAGGAACACGATTGTCGAGGTGACAAGCGACAGTCCCATGTCCACAAGCCCGCGTTGCAGGCTCATGCGCGAGAACATCTCGCCCCACGCGATTTTGAGAAAGCCGATGGCTGCACCTCCCAGGCACGAGCCTGCCACAAAAGCCGGAACGTTGTTTGTGTACGTGGCGAGCGCGATGCCAAGCGAGCCGCCAGTCAGCAAAAGGCCGGCCAGCGTCATGGCGCCGCGCGACCCGACAATGGTCGCCAGGGCATCCGATAGGAAGACGATGACGGTGAGCGTGGCGACATTGGCAAGCAACGTAATGACAGTGGGAATGGCGAATATGCCGCTGAGCTGGGATAAGGCACCTGAGGCCAGGTACGTCTTGCCCACAAGGCACGACCACAGCCAGATGCACGCAAAGCTCGCCCAGCGCGGCCAGCCGGACTGGAGCTCGTCGGCGGCCTCCCTGCGCCAAGCGTGCAGGCGGCTGCGGGAAGTCGTCAGGTTGTCGGGCGTATCGGTAGTAGGTTCGGCCGACGCCTGGCTTCCTGGTTTAGCTGCTGTGTTTGGCATCGCGGCCCCTTACATCCTGCGGTTGCACGTCTTCCCCCTCGGCACTTGCGGGCTTTCAGCCCGCGCTTCAAACAAACGTGCCCGGAGCCGCGCTGCTTGCGGTTCCGGGCACGAATTATTGCACGTCAGAGGCCGTGCGTGCTATGTGGCGAACGACAACGTCTCTAAAAGTGGGCCGCTTGTAAAAGCGAGCTGCCTTAAAAAGCGGGCCGCTTGAAGCGCGAACCGTCCGTTAGCAGGAGGCCGGCCAGCGTCATGGCGCCGCGCGACCCGATTTTACTCGCGCGCCTCAGCGGCTGCTGCCGACTCGCCGGCGATGTGGCCCCAGACCAGGCCGCCGGAAAGCGACGTGCCCGAACCCGGATAGTACAGGCCGTACCAGCCGCCCGAGTTCATGCCGCCGGCATACAGGCCGGGGATGACCTCGCCGTTGTTGTCGATGACCTCGGCCTTGGTGTTGATGAGCAGGCCGCCCAGCGACCCCAGGTTGGCCGAGATGTTGAGGTTGGCGTAGAACGGCGGCTTGTCGAGCTTGATGAGCTGGGTGTCGCGGCCGTACTCGAGGTCCTCGCCGGACTCCTCGATGTTGGTGTTCCACAGGTCGACGGTGCTCTTGAGGTTGGAGGCGGGCACGCCGATCTGCTCGGCTAGCTCCTCGACGGTGTCGGCGCTGAAGAGCTTGCCGTCGGCCACGGCGCCCTCGGGGTCGTCGGCCCACGGCGTGAGGCCCTGCTCGATGGCGTTCTGGTCGAAGATCATGTAGGTGTGGCCGCCGAGCTGCGTCTCCTGCTGGAAGATGGCGCGGTACGTGTAGGCGTAGGTGGCATCCTCGCACACGAAGCGCTTGCCCTTGCAGCTGACGAAGATGCAGGGAATCTGCGGCGTGGCGTTCGTCGTGGCGTTGCCGGTGGCCATGTCGTAGTCGATGGTGCCGCCCACGCTGGCGAGCTGGCCGTTTACGGCCATGCCCATGCGGATGCCGTCGCCATTGGCCAGGGGAGAGATGTAACTCATCTGCGTGGTGAGGTCCCAGTACTGCTGCTGGTTGAAGCTCATGCAGAGGTCCTCGGCGCGGTCGATGCCGCCAAGCGCCAGGATGACGCCCTTGGCTGCCTTGATGGCGAGCTCTGCTCCGTCGCGCTCGACGATGGCGCCCATGACGCCCTTGCCCTCGGTGAAGACGAGGCGCTTGGCGCAGGTGTTGTACTCGAACGTGGCGCCCAGGCGCTCGGCCTCGGCGGTCTCGGCGTCGGTCAGCACGCCGCCCTGTCCGCCGGCGCCGCCGCCCTCGTAGACGTGGATGCGGTCGGCGTGCAGGCCCTCGGTAACATAGGGCACATGGCAGTTGCCGTAGACGTTGACCCACTTGATGCCGATGGTGGACAGCCATTCGATGAGCTCAGGGGCGCGGTTGCACATCGTGGTGATGAGGTCCTCGTGGCCGATGCCCTCGGCCTGCTCCATGTAGCACTGGGCGTGCTTTTCAGGCGTGTCGTCCTGGAAATCGGTGAATTCCTTCTGCCACTGAGTGCCTGCGGCCTGGATGACGCCGCCCGACATGGCCGTGGTGCCGCCCGACTTCTCGTCGGCGTCCACGACGATGACCTTTGCGCCAGCCTCGGCGGCAGCGCAGGCAGCAGACAGGCCGGTGCCGCCGGCGCCCAGGATAAGGACGTCGCACTCCTCGTCCCAGGTTTCGGGCTCCTCGGCGGCCTTGGCCGAGCCGATGAGGCTGCCCGAGGCGGCGAGGGCTGCAGCTCCAGCAGCGCATGCACCGGCGACAAAGTTCCTGCGAGTCAGTTCGGACATAGTAAATCCCCCTTCAACGAGATGGGTACGGATGCACTCGGCCGGGGTCCTGGTGCGGGCCCGGCTTCTTCTCGTGCTTGGGTCCCAATGTGGCACCATAGGGCCCGATTGACCATCCCACGCATGAGAAAAGCCGCCTACCACGCTCGGTAGTAGGCGGCTTGAGCTGGGGAAATATTGGGATGTCGGTGGATGGGGTGGTAGTTACCTGTTCTCGATGTGCCCGATGTTCTTGAGCTCGATGGACATGGAGCCGTCGGATTGCGTCACGAACTCGATGAAGTTGGGGTTCATGCTGTACTCGGACGGGAAGGTGATCTCGATGCCGGTGTCGGTGCGGATGCGGTGGCTTCGGTTGGCGGCGTGGGCCACGCTCTTCTTCACGTGCACGCGCTCGGGCAGCTCCTCCTCGCGGGCCATCTCCTCGTAGCGCTCGCGCATCTGCGGTGCGTCCTCGAACACGTCCTCGCCGAGCTCCCATGGCGGCAGGAAGTCGCCTTCGTCGGCCTTCTCCTGCATGACGGCCTTGGCGCGCGACACGGCGGTCGCCGCGTTGGCGCCGTACTCGTTGGCCACGTCCTCAACGATGCGGGCCACCGTTTGCATGACCTCCTTGGTGGAGGCTGCCGAACTGCACTGAAGCAGACCGTCGGGTAGAAGCATGCACGTGCTACCTGCGATAACGCGTTCCTTGTCGTGGAAGTCCACGGAGAAGTCGCTCGTTGCGATGAAGGCGTAGGAGTCGATTTTCTGTGTGGGGTTGGGCAACGTCGCGTCGTGGCGCACCACGTCGCACACAGCCTCGCCGCCCTCGTGGTGCACGTCGTGGACGTAGGCCTGCTTGCGGGGGAGCAGCGCGATGGCGAAGAAGCGCTCGCCTCGGCCGTCGAACGCGGCGTCCTCCATGATGGCGGCGGCCTCGGTCACGGG
>CAKUAI010000010.1 GCA_934636245.1 uncultured Coriobacteriales bacterium | reverse complement strand
GGTGCCGGGCTGGGAGGTGTCGGCCGCGCCCCAGGAGACGGGCTCGTCGGTCACGTCGCCGTTGGACCAGGTGACGGCCACGGTCTCGGGCAGGGCGGGCTCGCCGCCCACCCAGACCTCCTGGGCCTGGGGCGCCTGGGCGCCGACGGGCTCGGCGGGGGCGACCTCGACGGTCGCGCTCACGGACTGGCCCGTGTCGCCCACGGCCCCCTGCACCTCGACCGTTCCGCCCTCGCGGCCGGACAGGGCCGCGAGCTGGGCCTCGCCGGGCTCGGCCCAGGCGACGGGCTCCTCGGTCACCGAGCCGTCCGACCAGGCGACGGGCACGGTCTGGGGAAGGGCCGCCAGGGCGTCGGCGGCCCCGGCGCCGCTGGGCACGGAGGCCGCTATGGGCTCGCCGTCGCCTGCCGACACGGCCTCGGGCGCCCTGACCTCGACCGTCGCCGCGACGGGGTCGGCCAGGCCCTCGACGGAACCCTGGACCTCGACGGTGCCGGGCTGGGAGGTGTCGGCCGCGCCCCAGGAGACGGGCTCGTCGGTCACGTCGCCGTTGGACCAGGTGACGGACACGGTCTCGGGCAGGGCGGGCTCGCCGCCCACCCAGAACTCCTGGGCAGGTACCGCTTCGGCGGACACCATTGCCGCCGCTTCAACCTTGATCTGCGCACTGGCCGCAACGCCCGTCTCGCCAACCACGCCGCTCAGCGTGAACGCAGCGCCCCCGCGGCTGGAAAGCGCGGCCTCCTGCTCGCCGGGAAGCGCGCTCCATGCGATGGGCTCCTCGGTCACGCTGCCATCAGACCAGCTTACCGAGGCAGTGGCCGGCAATGCCGCAAAAAGCGCGTCGGCATTCATCTCGCCGCTTGCGATATCGAGCTCCACATCCTGCCCCTCGACGCTTGCGACCTCGAGCGGCTTGACCGTCACTTGCGCCGTCACAGGGCTGGAAAGGCCCTCGATCGTACCCGTGGCCGTAAGCGTCCCGGCAACGGAGGTGTCAAGCTCGTCCCAGGCCACAGGCTCATCGCTCACGTCGCCGTTGGACCAGGTGACGGTCAGGGTTTCAGGAAGCTCGGGAGTGCCGCCCACCCAGATTTCCTGAGCAGAAGGCATATCGGCATACACGGGCACGGCAGGCAGGACGGTCACCTTCACCGTGACGTCCTCGCCCAGGGTCTCCACGGTACCTGCGACCTCGAACGAGCCGCCCTCGCGGCTCTTCAGCATGGCAAGCTGCTCGTCGGTCAGGGGCTCCCACGTCACCGGCTCGTCGGTCGTCGCGCCGCCCGTCCACAGGACGCTCATCGTCTGGGGAAGCTCGAGCGTGTCGCCGCTGGGGACCATCGAGATGATGGTGCCGCTCTCGCCCAAGGCCGTAGGCACCGCGACGACCTCGACCTCTGCGCTTGCTACGACCTCGCCGGCCATAACAACCTGCAACGTCGCAGGCCCAGACACAAATCCACCCAGGGCCCGAAGCTTGCCACCTGCGATTTCGCCGACAACCTCGCCATCTTGGTCGACCTGCACCGTTGCCTGCTCAAACAGCTCGGTTGGGTCGATGGCGACGCCTGCGGCACGGCCCACGGCATTGCCCGTGAGCGTCGTGGAGGCGTTGATGCCCAGCTCGACCGGCTCGCCGACCGTCAGGATCTCAGGGGCGACGAGCTCGAAAATGAGCTTGTCTTTCTGCACGTTCACGCCCTGGTAGATGGCACCGCCCGTCGTGGGGGCATACGTGGTGCCGTCCGCCTCCTCGGGAGCCGCGTCGCCAAAGAGGCAGACCGTGTAGACTTCTTGGTTGGAAAGCATGACAGACGCCATGCCCACGGCCTTGGCCTCGTTGGACACGGCGTTGGCATAGTCGCCCGTGGTGTAGTACACCGTGCTCTGGGGGCCATACCAGTATGCCTCCGACTGCACGTACCAGGCGTCAAGCGTGCCCTGTATGCTCGTGAGGTTTGAAATGTTGACGCCCGTGATGTGGGTGTTGGGGAAGAACGTGTTGCCTTCGCCGTTGATGACGCTGCCCGAGCCGTCCAGTCGCTCGAGCGTGGCAGGGTCGGCACCCAGAGCAAGCTCGACGGCCAGCTCCTGGGCCGCAAATGCAAGGGAGTCGCTCCATACGAGCGGCTCGCCCGCAATGGGCTCGCCTTCGGCGTTGCACGCGCCCTTCTCGGCCGCCTGGGCACGCCAGGCGTTCATCTGACGAATCGTGATATCGGGATCGACCATCATGGAGGCGGCCCAGACCCACAGCGTCACGCAGTCATCGGCGGGAGCGCACTCGGGGTCGACCTTGACGGGCGGTGCCAGCACCTCGCCCTCCGCAGCGCCGTGCCTCTTTTCAGGGGCGCCCACGGGATCCATGCCGGGACGGGGGTTCTCACCCATGTCATCGGGAAGCGGAGGAGGACCGCCGGCGTCGTCGGGGGTCACCCAATTGATGGTGGAGGCATCGTCTACAACCGTGGCTTGCGGGTCACCACCGGAACTGGCCAAAGCGGGGGCGGCCCATGCCAGGGTGCCGACCGCAAGCAGGGTCGCACCGGCCGCGACAACCCTGCGTCCAAGCCAGGAATTCTCTTCGCTCATTCCTTGCCTACCTTTCTCGCTCACGTACAGGCAGGCTGACAATGAGTCATGGAAGGTGCAGCCCGCACGGCAAACACAGATGGGGCTAGTGTACCCCCTACGGCTCAGGAAAACTTCAGGAAACGGCTGTTTAAGGGGTATATTCGCCCATTCGACTACACCGAGTTTCACCGTTAGGCGATTCTGCCCACATTCCCTGTTTCCTTAGGCGGAAAAATCGTCTAAGATGCGCGCAGCCGACTCCCGGCAGGGAACTGAGGGAGAGAAAACACAGGAGAGAACAAAATATGGGCACCATTCACGCCGTTTGCACCAGCGACCGCAAGGGGATTCAAAAGACCCCGCAGGCCAGCGTGGAGCTCAAGGAAGACTGGGGCATCGAGGGCGACGCGCATGCCGGCAAGTGGCACCGCCAGGTGAGCCTGCTGGGATTCGAAGCCATCGAGGATTTCAAGGACCGCGGGGCCGACGTGTCCGACGGCGCCTTCGGTGAGAACCTCATCGTGGAGGGCTTCGACCTCAAGCACCTGCCGCTCGGCACGCGATTCACCACCTCGGGCGGTGTCGAGCTCGAGCTCACCCAGATCGGCAAAGAATGCCACACGCACTGCGCCATCTACTATTCCATGGGCGAGTGCATCATGCCCCACGAGGGCGTGTTCGTGCGCGTGATCAAGGGCGGCACCGTGCATCCCGGCGACACCATCGAGATCACCCGCAACCCCACCCCTGAGCAAACCGCCGAGGTCGCAGCCTATGCCGCCGCCTGCGTGGCCACCCAGAAAGGCGCCCCGTTCGTCGCATAGTAGACTTTCTCACGTCTGCTGTCCTCGTACCGAATGCTGCGAAAACCCGGGCCAAGGGCGCACAAGCCGCGCCTTTGGCCCTTTTCTTGCATTCACTGCGGAGGCAAAACTCCGGAGAGGCCTTTGGGGAACCAAGGGCACATCCAAGAAAACCCTTGCGGCTAGGAATTACTTCCTGGCCGCAAGGGTTTCTGTTTCAGTGGAATCAATTTCGATTTGCTTTAATAGATTCCAGTATAATAGAAACTTCCAAGTGACGTATATCATCGCGTCGCCTCAGACACAGGAGCGTGAGTTCTCCGCCTTGGAAGCCATCCCCGACAATTACCCCAAAACCGTGCTCTCGCTTGATGAGTTTCCCCGAAGCCGCAACGGCATCCAAGGAGTCAACCTCATCGATTGGCTATTGGAGTAAGCACCGGCAGCACCGGCGAGAGAAGTGTCATAAAAAAAATCCGCCGATGCGTCGGCGGGTTTTCTTGCTGGGCTATAGCTTCCAGGCGGCAATGCCTTTGTAGGAGATGTCCTTCACGCCCAGAAAGCTCTTGAGGCCCAGGGTGACCTCGTCGTCGACCTCAAGGCCGCGCGCCAAGAACAGCTCCCCCACGGGCGCCTCCACGATGCGCCAGGTTCCCTGGGCACGCAGCTTGTCTGCCTCGGGAGCCTTCGCGAAGCGGGAGTAGAGCTCCGAGGAGTCGGCGCAGCAGCCAATGGCCGAGACCTCCTGGAAGACGACGGCGCAGTACCCCTTTGCCCGCATGTAATCTTGAAGTCGCTGCTCATAGGTGACGTTCACGTGTGCCTCCGGTTACGAGTTGTGTGCCGTCACATGATATGCGAAGCCCCATGATAGCGTGCAATTGGCCCGGCTGCCGTCCGCCTACGGTACGCGGAATCAGGCAAGCGAGACCGCCGCCGCGACCGACACCCCACCGGCGGCGCGCACATCAGCCACGATCTAGCCCGGCCGAACGCAAGCAGGCCCGGCGACCCAGAAGGTGTTTGCATGAGCATGCCCCAAGTCGTACGCACACATTACGAGAAGGTCGTCTGCGCGTGCTGCTTTCTGTTCCTGTTCGTCAACATGGGCTTTGCAAGCACATCGTTTGGCGTGTACCAGCCCTACATTGTCGAGGTGGTGGGCAACACCGCCGGTTCGGTCGTGCTGGCATGCCGCACGCTCACCTCGCTTGTCTGCATGCTGCTCGTCAACCGCTACTACACCCGGCTCGACTGCAGGCGCGGCGTGCTCGTGGCCACGCTGCTCACCGCCGTGGGGTTCGGCGTCTTCTCGCAGGCGCGCTCCACAGCGCTCTTCTGCCTTGGGGCGGTCTTCACCGGCGCGGGATACGGCCTGGGCGGCATGGTATGCATGACGACGCTCGTGGGACGATGGTTTCGCGACCATGTGGGCACAGCCGTGGGAATCGCCTCGGCAGGCAGCGGCATGGCCTCGCTCATCGTCTCTCCCGTGGCGGCGCGCATCATCCATGCTAGCTCGCTGTCTGCGGCGTTTCTCTGCGAGTCGGCGATTGCGGCGGTCATCGGTGCTGTGGTCTTCGTTCTTCTGCGCAATCGTCCACAAGACATGGGCCTCGAGCCCTTCTCCTTGCCCGAACGGCCAGAAAACGGCGACTTTCACAAGCCCGGTCATCCCCATGCGGTGCAGGCGGCAAACGAGGGCGGCGTCGACCTGCCCCGTGGGGCGTTCGTCGCGATGATGGTGGCCATGACGCTTCTGGGCGTGCTTTCGGTGGACGGATTCAACTACCTGTCCATCCTGCTCACCTCAAACGGAATCGACCGCATGCAAGCCGCCACCGTCATCGCCGTCGCAGGCGGCTGCCTCACCGCGTCCAAAGCCATCTCGGGCAAGGTGTTCGACATCGTCGGCGTCTTCAAGGGCTCGGTCGTCTTCTTCTGCATCTTCATCGCAGGTTGCGCCATGTGCTGTCTGGTGGGCGTCGGGGGCCCGGCAATCGCCTGGGTGGCGGCCGTGCTCTTCGGCTTCGGGCTGTCGTTGGGCACCGTGGGCATCTCCGTGTGGTCGCTCAGGCTCTCCACGCCGCTGCGCCGCGCACGCGTCATCAAGAACTTCCAGGTGGCCTACTCGCTTGGCGGCTTCGCTTTCAACATCGTGCCCGGCACGCTCGCCGACCTGTGCGGCTCCTATGTGCCGAGCTACCTCATCATGCTGGGCTTTCTGCTTGTCTGCGCCGCCATCACCCTCACAACCTACTGGCGCTACGCAGTGCGGGAGTAGGCGTCAGCCGCCAAAGCCAAGCTGACCAGCAGCACGGGCCGACCTCAGCCACGCATCACTTGAACCAATCGGGCATGGCCGATTCAGCGCACGCCCAATCAGCCAAACGCCGAGGAGCCCGGCCGCCAGCTGGCAGTCGGGCCCCTCGCATCCAGGTTATATAAGATGAGCTGCAGCCGCTTACGACCTGCTGGGCAGCAGCGTCACAGCCTCGCCGAGCACATGGCCACGACAGGCCTGCACCAGCTCGTTTGCCCAGAACGGCGCAGCCAGGTCGAGCTCGACATCGAGGGCGACCGCATGCATGGTGTAGACATGGTCGGCATTGGGCGGGCAGGGTCCCTCATAGCCCACGCCAAACTCCGGGTCGCGCTTGGCGGCGCTGTTGTATCCTTGGAAAAGCCCAGGCTGGCCAAGGCGCGACACGTCGTCGGCAAACAGGACCGTGTCGCCCTCAATCCCCGTCTGGTACGCGCACCAGTGCATCCAAGGGAACCCGCACACCGGCATGGAGTCCCAGTCCATGAAGATCCATGCGAGGGTGCGCGTGCCCTGCGGCACATCGGTCACCTCGAACGGAAACGACCTCAGGCACATGCCCGCACCCTGATCGGCTTCAGCGCTGAACTTGCCGTAGGTATCGGGCAGGTAGCCCTGCTCATCAAGCTGCACGTTGACCTGCACGGCCAGATCTCCTCTCTCGGACAGACAAAAACCGAACCGTTACTCTTTGTCGAACGACTCCATCATGTCAAAAATGGCCTCGCCGTACTTCGCGGCGCCCTGCTCGGAGCACCAGACGATCGTGACGCTCACGGAATCGTCCTCGAGAACCGGGGTCACGATGACGACAGCGTACACAGTCTCGTCGGGGTCTGCAACCTCATAGGAGCTGTATGCCGACACGAGGCCGTTCTTGCCGTCGACCACGTCGCGGTCGAGCAGTGTGACCTTGGACTCAGGTGAGTCGCCTTCGGGCGTAAGGGCCTCATACAGCGCGGCATAGTCCTCGCTGGTCAGCTCGGCGGCGCCCTCAACCACATGGCCCATGGTCATGATGAGGATGTCGCCGTTCTCATCGATCCAGGCGTAATCCTCGTCCTCATAGGGAACCAGGCCCTCAGGCAGGTCGAAGGTAAAACCGCAGGAAGAAGTCCCCAGGTCGTCAATGTCGAGACCGTCGTCTTCAGCAAGCTTGAGGGAGTCGATGACCTCGGTCAGCTCGTCGGTGTCCTCGTCGGTGACGTCGTTGGCGGAGTAACCCATCTGCATGAACGTGAAGCCGCCCTCGGCCGTAGGCACATAGAGCTGCACGATGATGTAGGTGTCGTCGCCGTCGGGCACGACCAGGCCGTAGGCGTACATCAGCGTGCCCCCGCCGAGCTCGTCGGCGCCGAGCTCCTCAACCGTGGAGCCCTCGTAGCCTGCGACGGAAATCTGGGCAAGGCTGCTGAAGAACGACGCCCAGTCGGTGTCGGCAGGAAAGCCGACCTCGCGCATGTCATAGACGCTGATGGAAACGGTGCCCGACTCATTGGTCACGCTCAGCACGTCGTCGCTGGGATCCTCGTCGTCGGTGTAGCCCTCGGGCACATCGAAGGCAATGCCGGCAAAGTTGATATGCGTGCCCAGAGAGATGAGCGTATCGGATTCGTCGGCGCCGGGGGCAGCGGGAGCCTGCTCGGCGCCGGCCTGCTCGGCCGCACGCGCGACGGCATCGAGCGCGCTACCCAGGGCAGACGAGTCACCCGCCGCAAAGGCGGGGGCGGCGAGGCATGTACCCGCCACGGCGAGGGACAGGGCGGCAGAGGCGAAGAGCTTGAACGACTTATTCATATGAGCGTCCTCCTTGCGTCAGCTGGCACATCAAATAAAAAAGGCGACAGCAGTATAACCTGCTGCCGCCTTTAAAGGCTTAGCGAATGACGTCGCAGCCCATGTACGGGCGCAGGACCTCAGGCACCGTGACCGTGCCGTCGGCGTTCTGGTAGTTCTCCAGAATCGCCGCCATGGTGCGGCCGGCGGGCAGGCCCGAACCGTTGAGCGTGTGCACGAGGCGCGTGCCCTTGAAGGCAGCCGGGTCGGAGTAGCGGATGTTGGCGCGGCGAGCCTGGAAGTCGCCGCAGTTAGAGCAGGAGCTGATCTCCTTGTAGGAGTTGTAGCTAGGCAGCCACACCTCCAGGTCGAACGTCTGGCGAGCGGAGAAGCCCAGGTCACCGCCGCACAGGTTGATGATGCGGTAGGGCAGGCCAAGCTGCTGGAGCACGTACTCGGCCTCCTCGACCATGGCGGCCAGGCAAGCGTCGGACTCCTCGGGCTTGGAGAAGTTCACCATCTCAACCTTGTCGAACTGGTGCTGGCGGATGATGCCGCGCGTGTCGCGACCGGCAGAGCCAGCCTCCTCGCGGAAGCAGGGGGTGAACGCCGTGTAGTGCAGCGGGAGCTTGGCACCGTCGATGGTCTCGTCGCGGTGCAGGTTGGTAAGCACGACCTCGGCCGTGGGGATGAGGTACATGTCCTCGTCCTCGCCGCGCACGTGATAGAGGTCCTCGTCAAACTTAGGCAGCTGGCCCGTGCCGTACAGCGTGGCGCGGTTGGCGACGATGGGCATCCAGAACTCCTGGTAGCCGCGCGAGGTGTGCGTGTCGATGAAGAAGTTGATGAGGGCGCGCTCAAGGCGGGCACCCATGCCGGCGAGCACGGTGAAGCGGGCGCCGGACAGTTTCACGCCGCGGTCGAAGTCGAGAATGCCCAGGTCGGTGCCAAGATCCCAGTGAGGCTTGGCCTCGATGCCCTCGGCCGAAAAATCGCGCGGGGTGCCCCAGCGCTTGACCTCGACGTTGAACGTCTCGTCGAGACCCTCGGGTGCGGCGTCGGCGGGGATGTTGGGGATGTGGCTCACAAGCTCGGTCTCGGCACCCTCAAGCTCGTCGCGACGGGCGTCGAGCTCGGCGATGCGGTCCTTCATGGAAGCGACTTCCTCGCGCATGGCGGCAGCCTCGTCGGCACGGCCGTCCTTCATGAGGGCGCCGATCTCCTTGGAGGAGCTGTTGCGCTTGGCCTGAAGAGCCTCGACCTCCTGGATCACCTCGCGGCGCTGCTGGTCGAGAGACAGGAAGCGCTCCTTGTCCCAAGAGCCGTGGCGCTTGGCCATGGCGGCGTCGAGGACCTCGGGGTGCTCACGAAGCAAGCGAATGTCGTGCATGTCGTTCCTCCTGTGGTGTGGCGGCCCCTCGCAGGGCTGCAAAGACTGTGTCCGCCGGCTCCCAAACAGGCGAGAAGGTCGGACGAATCGCATAATTCCGTCATTTTAGCCCTTAGAGCAGCCTAATGTGGGGGTATGCTATCGCACGCATGTTACTACCACAGCTGGAGGACCCATGGATTTCTTTTTGTGGCTGTTCGGTTGGGAAACCGAGTCGCATTTCACGCTTTTCGGCATGGAGAGCGGCGTCGTGTTCCTCATCATCGGCGGTATGCTCATCTTCATCATCATCGCCTTCCTCGCCGAGCGCAAGACGCACAAGATGTTCTACAACCACCCTGTCGAAGAGGACAAGGACTGGTGGGAGGACGACGATGACGACTGGGACGACGATGACGACGAGGACGATGACGACGACCGTTAATCAGTCAGCGTAAGTTTCCCCTCACAATCAAGGAGACGTCTGTATGACGACCGACGACAAGCAGGTTGCCGGAGCAGTTGTTGATGCGCCACAAGCCGAGCCGGCAGCTGAAGCTCAGGGTTGCGAGCCCGGCAAGCCCATTGTGACCGAAGGCCAAGCCATTCCGGCCAAGAAAGTGCCCGTGCCGCTCAAGGTTTTCGGCATCCTCATGATCATTTGGGGCGCCATCGAAATCCTGAAGCTGCTCGCCGTCGTTCTCGCCATCATCCTCGCCTTCGTCTTCAATGTCGACATCACGCAGTACACGGGCGGCACCTCGCTGCAGAAGCCGGTGCTGGTGCTTTTGATTTGCCTGGCCGCAAGCTCGGGACTCATCGCGGGATTCGACATCGCGCTGGGCGTGCTGCTCGTCAAAGACAAGCGCCGTCACTCCGCACAGATCGCCCGTACCGTCATGGTGTTGCTGGTGGCCCAGCTCATCCTCAACATCCTGAACAGCGGCGTGAACCATGCCCTCGAAGCGACGGGTCTTCCCATCGTCTTCATGATTGTGCTGCAAATCTACCTCGACCCCTCGCTTGCCGAGGAGCGCGCCCTCGAGCGTAAGCTGCGCAAGCTCGACGAGCGCAGCCGGGAAGAGGAGCGCCTCGAGCATCTCAAGAAGTACGGCGGCAAGGCGCCCTTCAAGCTCACCTTCTTCAACCTGTTCTGGACGTTTGTCATCTGCTGCGTGCTGGGTGTCATCATCGAGACCATCTACTGCCTGGTGAGGGGTGCGGGCTACATGGACCGCGCGGGCATGCTCTACGGCCCCTTCTCCCCCATCTACGGTTTCGGCGCCGTGCTCATGACCATCGGTCTCAACGGCATCCGCGACAAGAACCCGATTCCGATCTTCTTCCTGAGCGCCCTCATCGGCGGCGCATTCGAGTTCTTGGTGAGCTACCTTCTTGAGTTTGCCTTCGGCATCACTGCCTGGGACTACAGCGGCACGTTCCTCTCCATCGACGGGCGCACGAACGGCGCCTTCATGGCGGCTTGGGGCATTTTGGGCCTGGTGTGGGTGAAGTACCTCATGCCCATCATCTTCGACCTCGTGCACAAGATTCCCTGGAACTGGCGCTATGCCGTCACGACCGTGGCCTTGGTGCTCATGATCATCGACGGTGGCCTCACCTTGGTAAGCTACGACCGCTGGTTCTCGCGCCAGGTGGGCATCCCCGCCGAGACGGCCGTGGAGCAGTTCTGTGACGAGCACTACCCCGACGCCTGGATGGAGCACCGCTTCCAGACCATGACCATGAACGCCGAGAACGCCACGAGGTAGCACCTCGCCAGCCTATCTACCAAAAGGGCGCGCCCGCAGGTTGCGGACGCGCCCTTTTTCATGCCGCCAAACTCCCCCGCCCCGCCATGGTGCACACCAGCCGCAAGGCGGATTGGGGCGCAGTGTACCGAGCAAGTAAGCCACGCCCTTATCGCCCCAACCCCCAATAATCCTTCCCGGGTCGCTGTGGTGCGCCAGCCGCAAGGCGGATTGGGGCGCGGTGTACTAAGGTACATAAGCCCCAATCCAACGCAGCGGATGATGTGCCACAGCGAGCCGTGTCAGCATTCGTAGACGGGTTCGCCCATAAGTCTGGTCTCATACACCGCCGCGTCAAACTCGCTTCTAAAGGCAGCCGTGCGCAAAAGGCTGCGGGCCGCCTTGATGAAGGAAGCGGTGGCAGGCGTCTTGAGAACCACGAGGTCAACGGTCTCGTCTTGCATGGGAACAAACTCGAGGCCCCTCAGTTGGCGGGCCGACTTGGCCGAGGTGACGGCGACGTTTGCCAGGCCGCGCGACACCATGAGCGCTTGGGCGAGCTCCGAGGCGGCGGGGCGGTCGTACCCGGCCAGGACATCGGCGCGCGCCTCAAGATACTTGAGCTTTTCGTCGAGCAGCACGCGGGGGCCTGCGCCACGCTCACGGTTTGCGATGACAACACCGGGCTTGAGTAGGTCGCCCCACTCGTAGAGACCCAAGGGATTGCCCGCAGCCACGGTGAATCCCACCTTGCGCTTGAACAGCCTGAACGAAATGGCAGGCACACCAGGCAGGAGCGTGCGCAAATACGGCGCGTTGTACGCACAGTCGCGCTCGCTCCACAGACCCACGACCGCAGCGTGTGCGCCGCCCGTGTACATGCGCGCAAGGCTCATATAGTCGTTTGTGTGGCAGCGCAGCGCTTTGACACCCAATCCTGCCAGGTAGTTCGCCAGCATGTCAGCCACAATTTCCTGGCCGCCCACGACGATGGAGCCGCGCATCCACGACGGCACCTCGTCGAGCACGTCGCTCGGAACAGGCACGTCGCTCGGCTCGTCTGCCCTCGAGGCAACAGCGGCCTTCGTCTCTTGGTCGGCAGCCACGCCCTCAAGCCGCGCACGAACGTCGTCGTAGCGAAAGCGCATCTGCCTGCCCACGCGATACGACGGCAGCTCACCTGTGCGAGCCAGTTTATATACGGTGTTCCTGCTCACGTGCAGGATGCGTGTGACATCCTCCACGCGCAGGGCATCGCCTTGGGCAAAGCCCAAGTCGGTCGCCTCGATACGCTGCGCGGGCGACACCTGCGCCTGATCGGCGGCATCTACATTTTCAGCCACAAGCCCTCCCAAGGCTAGCGCTCAACACTGTGCATAGTTGGTACATGTTAGTACAACTTGGTATGAGTATATGGCAATTTACTCAGTTCGATTGTTGCATATATCACACTTGCTACTATTTCTTCAGTTGCATCCAAAGGATTGCAGCCCATTGCGAGGCTTTTCCTCGCCTATACATTCACCCTCCCAAGGGACGAAGGCCAGTTCGATGAGGAATCGAGCGGCTTTCGTTTTTTTATGGCCGCTTTTACAGGCGTGTGGCAGTGCGCATCAAGTATCCTATGCAAACGGCAAGCGGGAGGTGCCCCATGGTAAACGTGCTCATCAGACTCATTCGCGTGCTGCCCGTGCTGGCAGTCGTGGCCGGCGTGACGGCGCTGCTCTACGGCCTCCTTGTGGCCACAAGCACGCGCGACAAGGCCCGTCGCATTTTGATCAAGGTGCTGAGCGTCATAAATGGCACGCTTGCCGTCGCGTTCACCCTCGTTATGCTCTACGCCCTCTTTGAGAACAACACCTACGTGCTTGAGGTCGCCGACATCAGCGCCGCCCTCTTCGCCATCATCTTCATCATCGTGCGCATCGTCGCATGGCACATGCGCGCCAAAACCTCGTCGAAGGAAACGAAATGACCCCCACCGCACGGCTCGACCTCGTGCTTGCCAAACTCGGCAAATGCCCTTCGCGCGAAAAGGCCAAGGCAGCCATCGCACAGGGCCTCGTCTACGTGAACGGCCAGGTCTGCACCAAGGCGAGCGCCATGGTGACGCCCGCTGACAAGCTCGAGGTGCGCGGCTGCGCCATCCCCTTCGTGGGGCGCGGCGGGTTGAAATTGGCACGCGCGCTCGAGGTGTGGGACATCGACTTGAGTGGCCTGCGCTGCGTTGACGCCGGCGCCTCCACGGGCGGCTTTACCGATTGCATGCTTCAGGCAGGCGCGGCGCACGTGTGGTCCATCGACGTGGGTCACGACCAGCTGCACGAAAGCCTTGTGGCAGATGAGCGCGTCACGAGCCTCGAAGGCCTCGACATCCGCCTGGCCACCCCCGAGCTCCTCGGCGCAGAAGCAGACTTTTTGGGATCGGACGTCTCGTTCATCTCCCTAGGCAAGGTGCTGCCGAGCCTCGCCGGGCTCATCCACACCGGGGCTCACGCTGTCTGCCTCGTGAAACCGCAGTTCGAGGCAGGCCCCGAGCACGTGGGCAAGCGCGGCGTCGTCAAAGACCCGCAGGTCCACCGCGATGTGCTCACCTGCGTGACCGAGCAAGCCCGACAGGCAGGCTTTGCCGTGCTCGACCTCACCCACTCGCCCATCAAGGGCCCCGAGGGCAACATCGAGTACCTCATGTTCCTACAAAAAGGCGCGGGCGACGAGGGGCGTGTGAACGCCGACCTCATCACCCGCGTCGTACACGAGGCGCATGCCGAGCTCAATGACTAACGCTCCGCGCAGCTTCTAGCCCAAAACCGCGTCGCGCACGCCATCGGCGAAGCTCTTGGCACCTTCACCGAACTCCTTGGCGCCGTCCACAAAATCCTGCGCCTTCTTCGCAGCCTCAGGGAAGGCCTGGTTCACGGCATCGGCCGCCTCGCCCAGGGCCTGGCCAGCCGCATCGGCAATCTGACCGGCGACTTGACCCGCTGCGTCGACCGCATCGCTCGCAACTTGCTTGGCGCTCGCATAGCCTTCAAGCGCAGGCGAGATCTGGTCGAGCGCACTCCCAAGGTCGTCCACCACACCGGCAAGCTCGTCGTGTGCCTGGTTGAGCTCGTCAAAATGGAAGTCACTGAGCGCAGCCAGCTGCTGGGCATCGGCATCAAGACGGGGACCCGCTGCACGCAGCGTCTCAACCATGCCGTCGATGCCAGCCAATGCATTCGCCACATCGCTTGCTCCCGACAGGACAAACTCACCCGTGACACCCGTCGCCGCGCCCACGAGGCCCTTGCCCAGCGAGTCCAACACGCCGGAAGGCAGCGTCTGTGCGGCGTCGGACACCGGCATGACGATGCTTGCCATGACGTCTTGCCCCACAGCCACAAGCGTGCGGGCACCGCGCACGTCTTCGCCAAGCACGGGCACGCACGCCGCCACATCCCACACGCCCCCATCGAGCTCGGCCGCAATGCCGTCAAGCGCGGAGTCGACCTGGGCAAGCTCCGAGGTGACCCCGTCAACGTCGTAGGCCTGCGCACACTCACCGATAGTCGCAGCCGATGCCTCTATCTGAGACGCAAACGGCATGATGCGCTGGTAGGACGAGTACACCATGCCTGCAAACACGCCCACCGCGACGATGAACGCCAGCACTATGACAAGCACGACCTTGCCGGCCGCGCCTGCCTTCTTCTCTTCCTGAGCCATGTCGTGCCTCCAACCCTTCATGTCCCAACAGACCGTAAAGCCCGCCCTGCAGTGCCCCGGGGTTCGCACCGTGTACCCCGCCGGGCACCCTTCTATCCAAGCACACAAAAAGGCGGGAACCCACGCAAAACCGCAGGTTCCCGCCTAAAAATCACCAGTCTTAATGCAGGCGCGCAATTACTCCTGCGCCTGGGGCTGCGTGCCCTTTACCATGGCGCGCAGGTATGCCAGGTTGGCGTCGGCATGGGCCTGGCACTCGGCAACCATCCACTCGTTGCCCGGCTTGAACATGTGCTTGAAGCGGCCCTGCGGCTTGAGGAACTCCTCGACCGGCTTCACGCGGCGTTGCTCGGTGAGGCTCCACACGCCGTTCTCCACCTCGAAGAGCGGCCAAAAGTTGGTCTCCACGCCCAGGCGCGCGATCTCCACGGTCATGTCGAAGGGGATGCGCCAGCCGCGGGGACAGGGAGCGAGCACGTTGATGAACGCGGGGCCGTCGGTGTTGATGGCCTTCTCCGCCTTGCGCACGAGGTCCTGCCAGTGGCTGACGGAAGCCTGTGCGATATAGGGGATGTGGTGCGCGGCGAGGATGGACGTGAGGTCCTTGCGGCGCTGCATTTTGCCCAAGCCGCACGAGCCCACCTCGGAGGTGGTGGTCCAGGCGCCGTAGGGGGTGGCGCCGGAGCGCTGGATGCCCGTGTTCATGTACGCGCCGTTGTCGTAGCACACGTACACCATGTCATGGCCGCGCTCCATGGCGCCCGACAGCGACTGCAGGCCGATGTCGTAGGTGCCACCGTCGCCGCCGAAGGCGATGAACTTGACCTTCTTGTCGGGGTCGATCTTGCCGGCGCGCTTGAGAGCCTTGAAAGCGGCCTCAACGCCCGACAGGGTCGCGGCGGAGTTCTCGAAGGCGTTGTGGATGAAGGGGACGTCCCAGGAGTTGTACGGGTAGACCGTCGTGGAGACCTCCAGGCATCCCGTGGCGCTGGAGACGACGACGGGCGTGTCGCCGGCGCCCATGAGCACCTGGCGCACGGCGATGGAGGCACCGCAGCCACCGCACAGGCGGTGACCCGGGGCCAGACGGCTGGGAAGCTCGGAGAGTTGCTTGAGGTTGGCCATCGCAGGTCCTCCTTTCTTAGCGGTTGCCCTTGTAGGTAAGGCAGGGCAGGCTTGCGGGGTCCTTGAGCTCGTTGTAGATGTCGCGCACGATCTGGCAGGTGAGGTCGGCGCCGCCCAGGCCGTACATGTAGGCCCGCACGGGCACGGTGAGGCCCGCGTCATACATGGCGGCCTTCACCTCGGCGGCGACGGGGCCGCCCACGCCGCCGAACGACTCGGAGCGGTCGAGCACGGCCACTGCCGAGCAGCCCTTGAGGGCCTCGACGAGCTGCTCTGCAGGGAAGGGCCTGAACACGCGGATGTTCACGACGCCCACGCGCTCGCCCTCGGCGCGCAGCTGACGGGCCACGTGACGCACGGTGCCGGCGGCCGAGCCGATGATGACGACGGCGCGCTCGGCGTCCTCCATGCCGTAGGTGTGCACGCAGGCCATCTCGCGACCGCAGATCTGCGACCAGGCGGAGAACACCTCGTCGATGACGGGCTTGGCGGCATCCTGGGCGCGGCGGCACGCCAGCTTGGACTCCATGACGATGGTGCCGTTGGCGTAGTTGCCGTGCGCGATGGGCTGCGCAGAGGTGAGCAGGCCGTAAGGCGCCTCGTAGGTGCCCACAAACTCAGCCACCGTGGCGTCGTCCATGAGCTCGCAGCGCTCATAGGCGTGACTCGTGGTGAAGCCGTCGAGCGTGGTGAGAACAGGCAGCATGACCTGGGGGTTCTCAGCGATGCGGAAGGCACACACCGTGTTGTCGTAGGCCTCCTGGGCATTCTCGGCAAACATCACGATCCAACCGGCGTCGCGCACGCCCATGATGTCGGAGTGGTCGGCGTGGATGTTGATGGGTGCCGAGATGGTGCGGTTGACGTTGGCCATGACGATGGGCAGGCGCATGCCGGCGGCGATGGGCAGCTCCTCGTACATGAGCGCAAGGCCCTGCGAGGAGGTCGCGGTCACAGCACGCGAACCGGCAGCAGACGCGCCGATGGTGGCGCTCATGGCCGAGTGCTCGCTCTCGACGTTGACGTACTCGGTGTGCACGCGGCCGTCGGCCACGAACTTGTCGAACTCCTCGACGATGATGGTCTGGGGCGTGATGGGGTACGCCGCCATGACGTCGGGCTCAGCCTGGCGCAGCGCGTTGGCGACCATGATGTCGCCGGATGCTGCCAAGACGGTCTGGGTTGCCATTATGCCTGCACCTCGCTTTGCTTCGCATCCTGCTCGTTGACCATGGAGATGGCGCCGAACTTGCACTCGCGGGCGCACACGCCGCAACCCTTGCAGTGCTCGTAGTCGATGCCCGTCATCTGGCCGTCCTTGACCTCGATGGAGGCATCGGGGCAGTACACCCAGCAAATCAGGCAGTTCTTGCACACGGAAGCGTCCCACACGGGGCGGTCGGTGCGCCAGCCGCCCGTCTGCACGAGGCGCGACGTGCCGGGCTCGGGAGCCACACAGCCCAGCGGAATCTCGTCATACTTCCAGGAATCGTAGGAGGAAATGTCCCAGCTCATTAGAAGACGACCTCCTCATAGGCGCGGCGAACGCTGTCCAGGTTGCCGGCAACGACCTTGGCGTTGAACTTCTTGGAGAACTCACGCTCGATGTGGGCGAGCACGTTGTCCAGCGTCATGACCCCGCATACGCGCGCCATGGCGGCGACGAGCGGCGTGTTGGGGATGTTGCGGCCGATGGTGTCGAGCGCGATCTGGGTGGCGTCGACGCAGGCCACGGTGATGCCGGCGGGCACGTTGAGGGCCGCGCGGATCTCGTCGGGGCTCTTGCGCGTGTTGACGATGACAGTGCCCTCGGGGCTCATGCCTTCGAGCACGTCGACCTGCCCCAGAAGCGTGGTGTCCATGACGACAACGATGTCGGGGTTCACCACGTTGTTGTGGATTTCGATGGGCTCGTCGGCAAGGCGCGTGTACGCCTTAAGCGGAGCACCCGTGCGCTCCGGGCCAAACTCGGGCATGGCCTGCATGTAGCGGCCGTTGCCCATGGCAATCTCAGCAACGAGCTGGGCTGCGGTGACGGCACCTTGGCCGGCGCGCGCATGCCAGCGGATCTCGGTCAACTGGGACATGACTCTCCTCTCCTCTCCCTAGCCAGGTCCTGGCTATGATAAAAGGGCCGCCCGCAGCATGGCGGACGGCCCTTCAGTGCACAATTGCCGGTTAACGCATCAAAAGACTAGCGGTCGCCGAGGCGCTCGATGAGCTGCTCGCGCTGACGCACGCCCAGGCCCTGAACGCGGCGGGACTCGGAGATGCCGAGCTCCTCCATGAGCTTGACGGTCTTGGCCACGCCAAAGCCCGGAACAGACTCGATGAGGGCGGAGACCTTCATGCGCTTGGCGATGTCGTTGTCCATCTCGAGAACGTCGGCGATGGAGACCTTGCCGGCCTTGATATCGTCGCGCAGCTGGGCGCGATCGTGACGGGCCTGAGCCGCCTTGGCAAGAGCCTCGGCGCGCTGGGCGGTGGTGAGGTTGGGGACGTTGCTCTTGGTCATAACAAACTCCCTTGGGGTGCAAAGGTTGCGGATTGCTCTAGAAGCGCACATAGCATGCCATACTTCACCTGCCTATTCAATCAAAAATGGCTGAAAATCATCTGTGCGGTTTGCAATTTTTCCCTTAAAAACGACGAACGGCGAGCATCCATTGTTTCCGGAACGTAAAGGATGTCCCGCAAAAGGTACGTTGGCCTAAAAACACGCGCCGCGCACGGGCACGGCACCGACGGGCGCGGATAATAGCCCTCGTACAGCGCTAGATTTGACTGAGAGGGCGCCATGACAAAGATTCAACAGCTCACCTTGGAATTCGGTGAATATCTAAAGGACGAGTCTCGCAGCTGCGGACACGCCGACACAATCTCGTTTCCTCGCACGACCGACGACGTTCGGCAGGTGCTTACCGAGCTTGCCCGCCTCGACGAGGAGGGCGGCACGTGTACGCCGGCATGCGTGCAGGGCGGTCGCACGGGCCTCGCCGCCGGCGCGGTGCCGGCGGGCGGACACATCATGAACCTTTCGAAAATGAACGCCTACCTGGGCATGCGTGCCTGTGACGACGGACGGGGCGCCACTCGCCTCTTCGTGCGCGTGCAGCCCGGCCTGGTCCTGTCGCAGCTGCGCAGCGACCTTGCCGACAAGAACATCCCCTGCGCGGGCTTCGACGACGCGTCGATGGCCGCCTGGCATGCCTTCCAGGAGGGTCCGGAGGTCTTCTTCCCCACCGACCCCACCGAGGTGTCCGCAACGATCGGCGGCATGGTAGCCTGCAACGCCAGCGGCGCGCGTTCCTTTCGCTACGGCGCGGTAAGGCCCCATGTGAGCGCCCTTCGCGTCGTGCTGGCCGGCGGCCAGACGCTCGCCCTCACGCGCGGGCAGGTCAAGGAGCATGACGGCGTCCTCAGTCTCACGACCGAGCAGGGCGGCCACATCGAGGTCCCCGTGCCCACCTACACCATGCCCTCCGTGAAGAACGCCTCGGGTTACTATGCCGCGCCCGGCATGGACGCAGTCGACCTGTTCGTGGGCAGCGACGGCACCCTGGGCGTCATCTGCGAGATTGAGCTCGAGCTTCTGGCGGCCCCCGCGGTGACGTGGGGCGTGAGCTGCTTCTTTGAGCAGGAGCAGCAGGCCATGGACTTCACCTGCACCGCTCGCGAGCGCATCACCTGCGCCAGCGCCATGGAGTTCTTCGACGAGGCGGCTCTGGCGATACTGGCACACCAGCGCACCACCTCGCGCGCCTTCGCGACCCTGCCCGTCACGCCCGAGGGAGCCCGCTGCTGCATCTTCGTGGAGCTCGTCTGCCAAAGCGAGGACAAGGCCTACGAGGAGCTTTGGGAGATAGCCGACCTCATGGAACAGGTGGGCGCCGACGAGTCGCGCACATGGGTTGCCCGCACCGACCTCGACCGCGAGGCGCAGCGCTTCTTCCGCCACGCAGTGCCCGAGAGCGTGAACATGCTCATCGACGAGCGCCGCAAGACCGACCCCACCATCACCAAGCTCGGAAGCGACATGTCCGTGCCCGACGCATGCCTGCACGAGGTCGTGCAGATGTACCGCACCACTCTGGCCGAGGCAGGTCTGGAGAGCGCCGTGTGGGGCCACATCGGCAACAACCACCTGCATGTCAACGTGCTTCCGCGCGACGCCGCCGACTATGCACGCGGCAAGGAGCTCTTCAAGTCGTGGGCCGGCGAGGTCACCCGCATGGGCGGCGCCGTCTCGGCCGAGCACGGCGTAGGCAAGATCAAGCGCGACTTCCTCGAGGTCATGTACGGCGCGCAGGCCATCCGAGAGATGGCGCGCGCCAAGGTCGCCCTCGACCCCCGCGGCATCCTGGGGCAGGGCAACCTCTTTGGGCCCGACGTGCTCGACGCCGAGGTTGCCGCCCATGCCGCGGCCGCCCATGACGGGCAGGACTGCGCCCCCGAAAGGCAGGAATAAGCGATGAACACCGTCGTTTGCATCAAGGCGGTCCCCTCCACCACCGAGGTGAAGATGGACCCCGTGACCAACACGCTCGTACGCGACGGGCGCCAGAGCGTCGTCAACCCCTTCGACCAAACCGCCCTCGAAGTCGCCGTGCGCCTGAAGGAGCAGCTGGGCGGGCGCGTGTGCGCCCTGTCCATGGGCATCCCCGACACCGAGCGACTGCTGCGCGACTGTCTGGCCCGCGGGGCCGACCAGGGCCTTCTGCTCTCCGACCGCGCCTTTGCGGGAGCCGACACGCTTGCCACCTCGTATTCCCTGTCGTGCGGCCTGGCCGACCTGACCAAGAACGGCTGGCACACCGACC
Organism: uncultured Coriobacteriales bacterium; assembly: GCA_934636245.1. GTDB lineage: Bacteria > Actinomycetota > Coriobacteriia > Coriobacteriales > UMGS124 > UMGS124. Next base: position 121,105 of record CAKUAI010000010.1, on the reverse strand, counting down.
TGGTCATATGTGGCAAAATGGCCGTGGACGGCGACACCGCTCAAATCGGCCCCGAACTCGCCTGCGTCCTCGGCGTCCCTTGTGTAACCGACGTCTTGGAGGTCGTGGCGGCCGACGAGCAGCAACTGACCCTTCGCCGCGCGACCGACGCCGGGGAGGCGATCGTGCGCGTGGACCTGCCCTGCGTCATCACCGTCGCCAAGGACGTGTGCACGCCACGCATGCCGAGCATCTCCGGGGTGCGTTGGAGCTGCGAGGGACCGGTGGAGGTGCGCAATGCCCAGGCAGTGGGCGCCGACCCCGCGCGCATCGGCCTTGCAGGGTCGCCCACGCAAGTCGTGCGCTCGTTCACCCCTGAGAGGTCGGGCGGCTGCACGCCCGTGGAGGGCGACGCATCCCAGCAGGCGGCCAAGCTCGCCGATATGTTTGAGGAGATGGGACTGTGACGGGACTCGTTATCGACGCGCAGGCTTGCCGCGGTTGCGGCAGGTGCGTGAGGACATGCGCCTCGAGAGCGCTTCAGATGGACGGCAGGCTCGCGCGCGTGAATGACGCCTGCGTGCTGTGCGGCATGTGCGTGGACGCCTGCCCCTTCGACGCCATCGAAATCGTGCGCAAGTCCACGCTAGGCGACGCGAAAGCATGCCAGGACGTATGGGTGTTTGCCCAGGCTGCCGACGGGCAGGCACTACCTGTCGCCTTCGAGCTCGTGGGTGCCGCCCGCGGCCTGGCAGATGCATTGGGCTGCAACGTCGTAGCCGTGCTGGGAAGCGACGCAGACCAGGAGACGCTTGAGGGACAAGCGCAGCTGCTTGCGGGAGCCGGAGCCGACCAGGTCCTTGTAGCCAGTGACAAGCGCCTGGCAGATGGGGCATGCGAGCCTTTCGCTGCCTGGATGGTCGACCTCATCGAGACGCGCTCCCCTGAAATCGTCCTGTTCGGGGCCACTGCCTTCGGCCGCGAGCTCGCCCCGTGCGTGGCGGCGCGCGTGAGGTGCGGGCTCACGGCAGACTGCACCGGCCTTGCCATCGACCCCGAGACGCGCCTGCTGCAGCAGACCCGACCCACGTTCGGCGGCAACCTCATGGCGACCATCGTGTGCCCCGACGCCCGCCCCCAGATGGCGACGGTGCGCCCCGGCGTGCTCGCGGCGCCCACCATCGACCCTGAGCGCACCGCGACAATCGAGCAGGTAGGCGTACCTGCCGAGGCGATATCTCATGTCGAGGTGCTCGAGCGCCTCGCCGCACCGCAGGACGACTCGGTCGCCGACGCCGAAGTGCTCGTCGTGGTGGGTCGCGGCATCGGCGCCAAGAAGAACCTGGCGCTTGCAAGCAGGCTCGCCGAGCTCATCGGCGCCAAGCTCGGCTGTTCACGCCCCCTGGTTGAGCAGGGCTGGCTCGAATACCCCCACCAGGTGGGTCAGACCGGCGTGTCCGTGGCCCCCAGGCTTCTGGTGAGCGTGGGCGTCTCGGGCGCCATCCAGCATCTGGCCGGCATCGGCGGGGCTCAGTGCGTCGTCGCGATCAACTCCGACCCCGAGGCGCCCATCTTCGGGCACGCCACCTACAGCGTGGTGGGCGACTGCGTCGAGATCCTGCGCGACCTCGTCTCACGCCTCGAGAACAGGTAACTCGATTATGCGCCCCTGGCCTCTCATACTTGCGGCAGCCATCGCGCTGGGCTTCACGCTCGCCGCACCCGACGAGCTACACCACATTGGCCAGACGGCGCAACGCCTGACAGACGACGTGTCTGGCGCCGCCGCACAGCTGGCGGGCGACACGGTGGATGTCGTCGCGCAGCTGGCAGGCGACGTTATCCCCGCGGGCTGCTCGCTTGACGAGACGCCAGGCGACAGCGTGCAGCCGGAGTATGACGGCCTGAGTGACGAGGCACCCACACCCACCGAACAGGCCGCATCAGGCGAGGACGCCACCCGCGCGGCCGACCCGAGCGACGAGGCGGACGGCAAGACGCCCGCAGCGACTGGCACGCAGACCGAGGCAGGCGAAGAGAGCGGCACCCCCACGGCCAGCAGGCCGGATGCCGAGCTCACCGCCTCCCAGTCGGAGGCGCTCGATGTGCTCACTCAGGTCGCCGGGGACTTCTCGGACAAGGTCGACGGCCTCGCCGGCGAGGGCCTCACCGTGGGCGACGTCCTGACGGCCTACGACCTGCTGCTGCAAGACGCCAGACTCGACTACGTAAACGGCATCGAGTACTACTACCTCGACAACGCCGACGACGAGGACGCCTGCACGCTCACCGGTTTTGAGCTGCACTACCTCATCGACGACGACCTGCAGGCCAGCTACACCCAGAGCGTAGATGCTGCAGTTGACGAGGTCGTCGCCCAAGTGCGGGCCAGCAGCGCGGCTAGCGACGAAGAGGTGGCGCTCGCCGCAGCAGAGGCCCTGCAGGCCCGCTGCCTGGGCGTATCGGGCAGCACCTCCACGCTCTTCTGCGCCTACGGGTGCCTTGTGGAAGGCAACGCCGTGGGCAAGGGCTTCGCCGACGCCTACAAGCTCGTGCTCGACCAGCTCGGCATCGACTGCCTGGTGCTTCATGACACGGGCGCCGGGGATGACGCGGGCACTTACTGGAACCTCGTGAACGTGGACGGTTCCTGGTACCACGTCGACCTCTACTGGGACTCGCGCACCAAGAAAAGCGAGCAGGCCACGCTTCTCTACTTCCTGTGCAACGACGACGCCATGCGCGCCGGCGGCGTCTCCTCTTGGGACGCCCCCGCCCGGGTGCCGCAGGGCTATTACGACAAGGTCGCCGGGTCGAGCGAGCAGTCGCGCATGGCTTTGGCGCAGGACCTTTGGAAGAAGCTGCTCGACCAGGGTGCGCCGAGCCTGGACGGCATCGAGCGCTATCGCCTTACCTATCGCGAGGTCAGCCAAGCCTTCGACATGCTCGACCCTGCCTGGTATGGGTATGTGGCGAGCATGGGCGCGACGTTTCTCTCCAACACCGCCTCAAACGACGAGGACTGCGTCGTGTGCTCCCTCACGGCAGAGTATCGCCTCTCCCCCAGCGAGATCGTCCAAAACAAGCAGCTGCTCACCGACGGCGCGGCATGGGCGTGCGACTGGGTGGACCCGCAGACCGACACGGCGACGCAGGTGCTCGCCGTGCATGACTGGCTCGTGCGGCACGTCGTCTACGACCAGGACGACAGCCGTGCCTCACATACGGCATACGGCCTGTTCGCCAATGCGACGGCGGTGTGCGAAGGGTATTCGCAAGCCTTCATGCTTGCAATGGAGCGACTCGGCGTGCCCTGCGTCATTGTGCGCAGCGAGGACATGGCACATCAGTGGAACATGGTGTGCATCGACGGCACTTGGTACCACGTCGATGTGACTTGGGACGATCCGACTCCCGATCAGGGCACGCAGGGGGATGTGAGCCGTAAGCACTTCCTTCGCAGCGACGAGTCCATGCGCGAGCTGGGATATTACGGCTGGTCAGCCGAACACGAGGCACCCTCTGATTACACTCTCTAACTTTTTGTTGTAAGAGTTTAATAGACATAACTAGTCTGCTATCCTGCGAAATAATTATCCTGAGCTTACCTTTTTCGCGAGATAGCAGAGGAATCGCCGTGTTTGATAAACGCTTGTTTTCCCTCGTTCCCGGCGTCATGCGCCACATCGCCGGCAACGTCGCCCTGCAGTGGCTGGCCCTTTTAGCCAACGTCGTCCTGTTCGTGAGCGTAGGTGGCTTGCTGCAGTCCGTGCTTGCCGGCGACGCCGCAGGAATCGACCTAGTTCGTACGCTTCTCACGGCCGTCGTGGCCGTGGCAATGAGGCTCGTCTGCCAAGCCCAGGCAACCAAGCAGGGCCTTGCGGCGTCCGCCTTGGCCAAGCAGCGCGTGCGCACGCTCGTGTACGACAAGCTCGTGCGCATGGGGCCGAGCTATCGCGAGACCGTCGCCACGAGCGAGGCAACGCAGCTTTGCGTCGAAGGCGTCGAGCAGCTTGAGGCGTATTTCGGCAACTACCTGCCGCAACTCTTCTACTCCCTCATTGCCTCGGTTACGCTCTTCTTCTGCCTGGCCCCGCTATGCACCCCGGCCGCAGTGGTGCTCCTGTGCTGCGTGCCGCTCATTCCGATCTCCCTCATGACTGTCATGAAGATCGCCAAGCGCATCATGGGCGACTACTGGCACTCCTACACCGACCTGGGCGCGCTTTTCCTGGAGAGCATCCAGGGTCTCACCACGCTTAAGGTCTTCGGGGCCGATGAGGGACGTCATCGCAGGATGAACGAGGAGGCGGAGAAGTTCCGCAAGGCTACGATGCGCCTGCTCACCATGCAGCTGAACTCCGTGATCGTCATGGACATCTTTGCCTTTGCGGGTGCCGCAGCCGGCATCGTCGTGATGCTCAACTCCTATGCGGCCGGCACCGTGACCTTTGCCGGCGCGTTCGCCTTCGTGTTCCTCGCGGCAGACTTCTTCATCCCACTGCGCACGCTGGGCTCGTTCTTCCACACGGCAACGGGCGGCATGGCCGCAGCCGAGCGCATGTACCGCATCATCGACGCCCCCGAGCCCGCCCGCGGCACCCAGGCCGTCACCCGCACTTCGGTGGGCATCGAATGCCGCAACGTGTCCTACTCCTATGACGGAACCCGCACCGTGCTCCAGGACGCCGACTTCACGGCAAGGCCCGGCGGCTTCGTGGGCATCACGGGCGCAAGCGGGTCGGGCAAGTCGACCTTGGCCGGCATCCTCACAGGCGCCAACCGCAGCTATACCGGCAGCGTGGAGATCGGCGGTATCGATCTAGGCGACATCTCAGCCGAAAGCCTGCGCGACACGGTGACCTATGTGGGCTTTCGCAGCTTCCTCTTTGCCGGCACCGTGCGCTCGAACCTGTTGATGGCACGCCCCGGGGCAAGTGACGACGAGCTGTGGGAGGCTCTCAGCCGCTGCCGCATCGACGATTTCGTGCGTCGCAGCGGCGGCTTGGACGCCCCCGTCAGCGCCGAGGGCACGAACCTCTCCGGCGGCCAGCGCCAGCGCCTCGCCATGGCACGCGCCCTGCTGCATGACACGCCCGTCTATATCTTCGACGAGGCAACCTCCAACATCGATGCAGACAGCGAGGCCGCGATCATCGACGCCGTGGCCGAGCTTGCACGCACCAAGACCGTCGTCATGGTGTCGCACCGCCTGGCTGCCCTGCGCGGCTGCGACAAGGTGTACGTCTTCGAAGCCGGCTGCGTCGTGCAGACGGGAACCCATGAGGAGCTTGCAGGCCAGGACGGCCCCTACGCACGTCTTTGGGCGCGTCAGGCAGAGCTTGAGGACTTCTCGGCTCGCAGTGGCGAAGGTGCAGGCACGCAGGTCGGCGGGCAAGCATGCCAGGCAGGCGAGGATGCGGGTGCAGCAGCCGGCGAAATGGCATGCAGTGTCTCTGAGAACGCAGGTGAAGAAGTCGGCAAACAGGGGTGCCGTACCGCTGGGAATGCGGCGAGCACGACCGCAGACGCTTCGTTTGAGGCCGCCGGCGATGCTCCCTCTCTGCAGGCAACTGCAAGCGCGGGTGCCACGACCCCCAAGCGCGGCAAAGTTCGCATCATGCTCGAGCTCGTGAAGCTCACCCGTCCTTTGTTGGGTGTGCTCGCCTGCGCCGTCGTGCTCGGTGTCGCCGGCTTCCTCGCCGCAATAGGCATCACGGTCCTGGCGACCTCGGCACTGCTCGACCTTGAGGGTCAGGCACATTGGATTGCCGCAGGCGTCGCCACTGTGGCCGCCGTCGTGTGCGGCGTCGCACGTGGACCCCTGCGCTATGCCGAGCAGCTGTGCAACCACTACCTGGCCTTCAGGGTGCTGGCGCTTGTGCGCGACAAGGTCTTTGCCGCCATGCGCCGCCTTGCCCCCGCCAAGCTCGAGGGCAAGGAGAAGGGCGACCTCGTCTCCCTGGTCACCGCCGACATCGAACTGCTTGAGGTCTTCTACGCACACACCCTCTCACCTGCCGCGATTGCCCTTACCGTCAGCATCATCGTGCTCGTCTTCATCGGTCTCCAGGCACCGCAGCTTGCTGGCTTCGCGGCGCTCGGCTTCATCTGCGTAGGCGTCGTCGTGCCGTGGTGCTCTTCCCGCTACACCGCGACAGGCGGCCTCGAACTGCGCCAGCAGGTGGGTAAAATGAACTCCTTCGTGCTCGACTCGCTGCGCGGCCTGTCTGAGACCCTCCAGTTCGGCGCCCAGAAGCAGCGTGCCCGCGAGCTGGACGAGCGCATGGCATCGCTCGCCTCAACCGAGCGCAAGCTCAAGGGCCGCAGCGCCAACGCCCTGGCCATCTCAGGTGCTGTGGTGCTGGCGCTCGACGTCGCAATGATTGCGCTGGCAATGATGTTCGTCATGCAGGGAACGCTCGAATTCGGCCGCGCCGTCATGGCGGCAGGCACCTTCATGGCCTCCTTCGGGCCGCTTTTGGCCGTCGCCGCCCTGGGAAGCACCCTGCAGCAGACCCTCGCCGCAGGCTCACGCGTGCTCGACCTGCTCGAAGAGACCCCTCAGACGCCTGAGGTGACCGACGGCGTCGACGTCAGTACGTTTGAGGGCATGGCCATGCGCGAGGTGAGCTTCGCCTATCGCGACAAGAAGATTCTCTCCGACATCGATGTCAACATCCGCCCTGGGCGCGTCGTGCGCATCGCCGGGCCCAGCGGCATGGGCAAGTCGACCCTGCTCAAGCTCCTCATGCGTTTCTGGGATCCTCAGAGCGGCCGCGTGACCATTTCCGGCCTTGACCTGCGCGACGTGAACACCGCGAGCCTGCGCAGCCAGCAAGGCCTTATGGAGCAGGACACGTTCCTCTTTGCCGCCACCATCCGCGGGAACCTCCTCGTGGCCAAGGCAGACGCGAACGACGAAGAGCTCATGGCAGCGCTTGAGAAAGCGGCCTTGCGCGAGCTTGTGGAGCGCCTGCCGCAGGGCCTCGACACGCAACTGGCCGAGCTGGGCGACTCGCTCTCCGGCGGCGAGCGCCAGCGCCTGGGCCTTGCCCGTGTCTTCTTGCAGGATGCGCCGCTGCTTTTGCTCGATGAACCCACCAGCAATCTCGACGCCCTCTCCGAGGCAAGCGTCCTCAAGGCACTGCAAGAGAACCGCGCCGACAAGACCGTGGTCATCGTGACCCACCGCGCAAGCGCGGGAGCCATCGCCGATGACACCTACACCCTCTCCAACGGCACACTTGGATGATGTAGCGGAACCTCGTCCGCTGCGTTCCGCAGGTGCTCATGTACTCCAGTACACATCGCCTCTGGACGCCTTGCAGGCCAGAACCCGCTTTTGGTGGGATGCGGAACCTCGTCCGCTTCGTTCCCGGGAGGCTCACGTACGTCCAGTAGGCCAAAGGCCCGCACCGCGCACGTCGGCCCTGCGCGCCTTGCAGGCCAGAACCCGCGTTTTGGTGGGGTGCGGGTTCTGGCCTGCTGCACATTCTATCGGCACGAAAGAGGGCCCCTTTCCTGGCGTGCGGGAAAGGGGCCCTCTTTGCGTTGGGTGCGTTGGGAGTCAGCGCGTTTTACCTGCTTGTCTTCTTGGCGGCGGCCTTCTTCTTTGCAGCGGCCTTCTTCTTGGCTTCTAGCTTTGCCTGGCGCTCAAGCTCGGCTTTGTAGCCCTTGTAGATGGGAATGGCAATCGCGGCAATAACGACAACGATCACGACGGCGACGATTACCCAGAACAGCGGTTCGGGAATCTGAAGGCCAAAGAGCTCTTTCATGTGACGGTCCTTTCTTTAGCGCCCCGCACACAAAAACGGGGCGGACTCGACAACCACACGTCGAGTCTACCCCGTCTGACACAACAGATACCGTCGTTTCCGGCAAAAGGTCCTTACAGGAAGTACGAAACGCCACCCTCAAAGATGGGCTGGTACTTGTTGCCCGGCACGTTGGCGTAGAGGCCCTTGCCGGAGCGCTCGGAGTGGCCCATCTTGCCGAACACGCGACCGTCGGGACTCGTGATGCCTTCGATGGCGAGCAGCGAGCCGTTGGGGTTCACCGACAGGTCCATGCTCGGCACGCCGGCCTCGTTCACGTACTGCGTGGCAACCTGGCCGTTTGCGAGCATGCCGGCAAGCACCTCGTCGTTGGCGACGAAGCGGCCCTCGCCGTGGCTGATGGCCACCGTGTGGATGTCGCCGACCTCGCACTTGCTGAGCCAAGGCGACATGTTGGAGGCAACGCGCGTGCGCACCAGGCGGCTCTGGTGACGGCCGATGGTGTTGAACGTGAGCGTGGGGCAGCCGGCATCCATGGGGCGGATGTCGCCGAAGGGCACGAGGCCCAGCTTCACGAGCGCCTGGAAGCCGTTGCAGATGCCCAGCATGAGACCGTCGCGGCTCTGGAGCAGGTCACGCACAGCCTCGGTCACCTGCGGGGCACGGAAGAATGCGGTGATGAACTTGGCCGAACCGTCGGGCTCGTCGCCGCCGGAGAAGCCACCGGGGATCATGACGATCTGGCTGTCGCGAATGGCCTGGGCGAGCTTCTCGGTGCTTTCGGCAACGGCGGCAGGCGTGAGGTTGTTGACGATGAGCGTCTCAGCCTGGGCACCGGCGCGGTTGAAGGCACGAGCAGAGTCGTACTCGCAGTTGTTGCCGGGGAACACGGGGATGATGACACGCGGGCGCGGCGTGCGGCCACCGAGGAACACGTGCGGGGCCTCGGCATGGAAGCTTACGGCCTCGACCTCATCGCCAGCGGCGCGGTACGGGAAGACGTCCTCGATGCCATGCTCCCAGGCCTCCTGAAGCTGCGCGAGGTCGATGGTCTCGGCACCGACGCGCTCGCCGGAAGACGCCACATGGCCGGGATAGGCAATCGCGTACTCGGCCGTCGTGGCGCCAAGGCGCGTGACAGCGATGCTCGCGATGCGCTCGTCCACATGGGCACCTTCGGCGAGCTCGACGATGAAGCTGCCGTATGCGGGAACGAAGAGCTCGTCGATGTCGAAGTTGCGGTCGAGCGCGACACCCAGCTGGTTGCCCACGCACATCTTGAAGAGGGCCTCGGCCAGGTCGCCGTAACCAGCGGTGGAAACGGCCAGTGCCTGACCCGAGCCGATGAGCTCCTCGACGAGGTCGAAGGCCTCAAGCAGGCCCTTCTTGCCCGGCACGATGCTGCCGAGCTCGCAAGCGGGCTGGATGAGCACAAGCTCGTGGCCCGCGCCCTTGAACTCGGGCGAGGTGGCACGGGCGACGTTGCCCACCGCGGTGGCGAAGGAAACGAGCGTGGGGGGCACGTCGAGGTCCTCGAAGGAGCCGCTCATGGAGTCCTTGCCGCCGATTGAGCCAACGCCCAGGTCGATCTGGGCGTCGAGGGCGCCGAGCACGCTGGCCACAGGCTTGCCCCAACGCGCGGGCTCGTCGCGCAGCTTCTCGAAGTACTCCTGGAACGTGAGGTAGGCCTTCTTGTGCTCGAAGCCGGCGGCAACGAGCTTGGAGAGGCTCTCGACCACGGCGAGGTAGGCGCCCTGGTACTGGTTGGCCTGCGACAGGTAGGGGTTGAAGCCCCAGGCCATGCCGCTCATCGTGGTGGTCTCGCCGAAGACGGGCAGCTTGGCCGCCATGGCGAGCGAGGGGGTGAGCTGCGTCTTGCCGCCGAAGGGCATGAGCACGGTGGAGGCGCCGATGGTGGAGTCGAAGCGCTCGGAGAGGCCCTTGTTGGAGGCGACGTTGAGGTCGGTGAGGACCGAGCGCATGCGCTCGGCGAGCGTGGCGCCCGCCCACTCCTGGGTGTAGGCGCCGCCCTTCTCGACGCTGGCAGCCTGATGCTTGGGAGCACCGTTGGAGGCGAGGAACTCGCGGCTCACGTCGACGATGGTGGCGCCGTCCCACACCATGCGCACGCGGGGCTCCTCGGTCACGCGCGCGATGGGCGTGGCCTCGAGGTTCTCCTCGGTGGCATAGCCGATGAAGGTATCGACGTCCTCGGGGGCCAGGGCCACAGCCATGCGCTCCTGGCTCTCGGCGATGGCAAGCTCGGTGCCGTCGAGGCCCTCGTACTTTTTGGGCACGCGGTCGAGCTCGATGAACAGGCCGTCAGCCAGCTCACCCACGGCAACGGACACGCCGCCGGCACCGAAGTCGTTGCAGCGCTTGATGAGGCGGCAGGCGTCGCCGCGACGGAACAGGCGCTGAATCTTGCGCTCGACCGGGGCGTTGCCCTTCTGCACCTCAGCGCCGCAGGTCTCGATGCTCTCGTGGTTGTGAGCCTTGGAGGAGCCAGTGGCACCGCCGATGCCGTCGCGGCCCGTGCGGCCACCGAGCAGCACAATAACGTCGCCGGGGGCAGGCGTCTCGCGACGCACGTGGTCGGCGGGCGTGGCGCCCACGACGGCGCCGATCTCCATGCGCTTGGCGGCATAGCCGGGGTGGTAGAGCTCGTCGACCTGGCCGGTTGCCAGACCGATCTGGTTGCCGTAGCTGGAGTAGCCGGCCGCAGCCGTGGTCACAAGCTTGCGCTGGGGCAGCTTGCCGGGGATGGTCTGGCTCACGGGCACCGTGGGGTCAGCGGCACCGGTCACGCGCATGGCCTGATACACGTAGCTGCGGCCCGACAAGGGGTCGCGGATGGCGCCGCCCACGCAGGTAGCTGCGCCGCCGAAGGGCTCAATCTCGGTGGGATGGTTGTGCGTCTCGTTCTTGAAGAGATAGAGCCAGTCCTGGTCCTGCCCGTCGACGTCGACCTTCACCTTGACGGTGCAGGCGTTGATCTCCTCGGACTCGTCGAGGCCCGTGAGGATGCCCTTGCTCTTGAGGTAGCGGGCGCCGATGGTGCCCATGTCCATGAGGCACACGGGCTTGGCGTCGCGGCCCAACTCGTGGCGCATGTCGAGATAGCGCCCATAGGCGGCCTTCACCTGAGGGTCGTCGATCTCCACGTCGGTAAGCACGGTGCCGAAGGTGGTATGGCGGCAGTGGTCCGACCAGTAGGTGTCGATCATCTTGATCTCGGTGATGGTGGGGTTGCGCCCCTCCGTGCGGAAGTACTCCTGGCAGAACTTGATGTCGGCCAGGTCCATGGCCAGGCCGCGCGCGTCGATGAAGGCGGCAAGGCCGGCCTCGTCGAGGTCGCAGAAACCCTCGACCGTCTCAACCATGGCAGGCTTGGGAAACTCAACGTGCAGAGTGGCCGGCAGCTCAAGCGAGGCCAGGCGCGCCTCAACAGGGTTCACCACATAGTGCTTCACGGCCTCGACGGCCTCGGGGGTCAGCGTGCCGGAGAGGATGTAGACCTTCGCGGAACGCACCTCGGGACGCTCGCCCTGGCTGATGAGCTGGATGCACTCGGCGGCGGAGGCGGCGCGCTGGTCAAACTGGCCAGGCAGGAACTCCACCGCAAACACCGCATCGCCCTCGGCGGCCTCAAAGTCGGCCGAAGCCACGTCGGACTGGGGCTCGCTGAAGACGGTGGGCACGCAGGCGTTGAACAGCTCCTGCGAGATACCCTCCACGTCGTAGCGGTTGATAAGGCGCAGAGACTCCAGACCCTCGACGCCCAGAATGGACGTGAGTTCATTCTTCAGCTGCTGAGCCTCGACGTCGAACCCAGGCTTTTTCTCCACGTAAACGCGCGAAACCATGTGACCCTACCTTCAGATAGACCGGCTGAGTAATGTGTGCGTGCGGGCGTGCTTGCAAACGCCTTCAAAACGAAAGGCGCAAAAGACAAGTGGGGATGCCCGCCAAAGCGTGACATCCCCTTGATACCTTATTTAGCGCTTCGAGTTGGCGAACTCGCGGGCGACCTGGGCGGCCGCGGCAAGGCGCTCTTCCTCGGGCGTGAGGGGCGCGGCAGGCTCTTTGGCCTTCTTCTTGGGCTCCTCGCCCTTGGCGGTTGCCTGGTCGGCGGCTTCGGAATCGTCGGCGGGCTTCACGCCGGCCAGTGCCATATCGCGGGCCTCCTTGGCGGCAGCCTCAATCTCGGCGGCAGACTTGCCGGCCTTCTTGGCCTCCTTGCGGGCAGCTTTGGCAGCGGCCTTGGCGCCAGCCTCGACCTGAGCCTCGTACACGATGCGCTCCTGCTGCTTGCGCGTCATGGAAGCGACCTTGTCACGGTGCTTGTTGCGGCACTTGCGCACCACGGTGAAGTCCATGACCAGGGCGGAGATGATGGCCGCGTAGGCAAGGATGAGCGACACGATGTTGACCGCAAGGGGCATCTCGATGCTCACGGTAGCCCAGGAGAGCACGGTGAAGATGACGGCAACCACGAGAAGCGCCCACCAGATGCGGCGCAGCTTCTTGTAGCGGGCGTCCTTGCGCGTGAGGATGTCGATGGCGGTGTAGGCGACGTTCTCAGCCTCGCGCTCCTTGGCGCGGGCCGCCTTCTTCTCCTCCTTGGACATGTTCATCTCAGCCATGGCGCGCTGCTTGGCGTTCTTCGGCTTGGGCTTGCTCGTCGTGCGCACCGAGGCGCCCGCCTTGGAGGCAGGCTTGGCCGAGGCGGTACGCGGCTTGACGCTTCCCTGAGAGCGACCCTCGCGCTCGACCGTGTAGCGCTCGTTCTGGGGGTTGCGCATGCTCATTAGCGAGATCCCTCGCTCACGAACTCAGTGCCGGTGAGCATGGTATAGGCCTCGCAGTACTTCTTCGAGGAAACCTCGAGGACGTCGGCGGGAAGCGCGGGGGGCTCGCCGGTGAAGTCCCAGTTGGCCTTCAGCCAGTTGCGGACATACTGCTTGTCGAAGCTGTCCTGGACCTCGCCCTCCTTGTAGCCCTCGGCCGGCCAGAAGCGGCTGGAGTCGGGCGTGATGCACTCGTCGATGAGCGTGATCTGGCCGTCGATGATGCCGAACTCGAACTTGGTGTCGGCGATGATGATGCCGCGAGTGGCGGCGTACTCAGCGGCGGCGGAATAAATCTTGATGGACAGGTCACGCAGCTGGGAGGCAATCTCGGCGCCCTCGCGCTCGACGAGCTGGTCGTAGGAGATGTTCTCGTCGTGGTCGCCGATAGCGGCCTTGGTGGAGGGGGTGAAGATGGGCTCGGCGAGCTTGGAGGCCTCGGTGAGACCCTCGGGGAGCTTGATGCCGCAGACGGTGCCGTCCTGGTCGTAGGTCTTCTTGCCGGATCCGGTGAGGTAGCCGCGCACGATGCACTCCACCATGATCGGCTTGGCCTTCTTCACGAGCATGAAGCGGCCGGCCAGGTAGTCAGCGTAGGGCTGGAACTGCTCGGGCAGGTCGGCGACGGAGGTGGACAGCATGTGGTTGGGCACCAGGTCGGCGAACTTCTCGAACCAGAACTTGGAGATGCGCGTGAGGACCTCGCCCTTGAAGGGAATCTCGGAGGGGAGGATGTAGTCGAACGCGCTGATGCGGTCGCTCGCGACAATAAGCAGCTTGTCGCCCAGATCGTAGATGTCGCGCACCTTGCCCTGCGAGTCGGGCCTCAGCATTTCAGTCTCAGACATTGCTTCTCCTCTCACCGTGGGCGGCCCTGGCGCCGCCGCACGAACCAGTTGCTCACCGATTGATTATTAATGCCATGTCAGCGCCTGGGCGACGCAACACGGCTTTCTATAGAAAAACCGCGCCTAGTCTTCCTTAGACTGCTTGATCTTGGGCTGCTTGAGGGGCAGACGCAAGGTGAACGTCGTGCCCACGCCCTGGGTGGAGTCGACCTCTATCTTGCCGTGGTGGCGGTCGACGATCTCCTTCGTGACGGCAAGGCCCACGCCCAAGCCGCCCTTGGCGCGGTTACGGCTCTCCTCGGCACGCCAGAAGCGCCCGAACACGCGAGAGATGTCTTCTTTGGCGATGCCGATGCCCGTGTCCTGCACGCTGATAAGCGCGTCGTTGCCGTCGCGCCTCACGCGCACCGTCACGGTGCCGGGGGCGGGCGTGTAGCGCATAGCGTTGGAGATGAAGTTGGTCACAGCCTGGGTGATGGTGTCGCGGTCGAGCTCCACCACGAGCTCGTCGGTGTCGCAGGCGTTCTCAAAACGCAGGTCAAGACCCACCTCGTCGAGCATCGCCTTGTGGGTGGCAGTGATGCCGGCCACAAGCTCGACCGCGTCTGTGGGCGCGATGTCCATATGCACGGAGCCGTTCTCAAGGCGCGACAGCGACAGCATGCCGTCGACCAGGCGCGACAGGCGCGTGATCTCGCTGCGCACGAGCGCCAGGTGCTCCTGGTCGCAATCATAGACGCCGTCCTGCATGGCCTCGACGGTAGCGAGCATGCTCATGAGCGGGGTGCGCAGCTCGTGGGCCATGTCGTTGGTGAGGCGGCGCTCGAGCTCGCGGTCGTTCTCGATCTTCTCGGCCATCTCGTCAAACGTCTCGCCGAGTTGACCCAGGTCGTCCTTGCCCGTGACGCCGCAGCGAGCGGAAAGCTCGCCCTCCTTGATGCGGGCGGCCGTGTGGGAAATGGTGCGGACAGGGGTCGTGAGCACGCGGGAGATGACGAATCCCAGGATAACCGAGAGCAAAACGGCCACGAGGCCGGCCACACCGATGGCCTTGAACGAACCGGTACGGAAGGACTCGTCGCGCTGGGTGAGCAGGTATTCGGAGCCATACACCCACACTGACACGGTGCCGACCTTCTCGCCGGAGCGCCCGTGCACGTCGACGCTCACCATCTGCGAGGCCGCGGGCGCCAGCGACATGTCAGTCGCATAGGAGTTGGCGGTCTGGCCGGAAGCGGCCAGCGTGGAGTCGTACACCGCCGTCTTTTTGGCGTCGCAGATCTGCACGCCGATGTCCTCGAGGGACTCGGCGCTAGAGGCGGCGGTCTCCAGGTCGGAAGCCGTCCAATACCCCTTGTTGGCATAGGAACGCTCGAGGGTGGCGGCGGTGGAGTCGGCGAGCTCCTCGAGGGTGGAGCGCGTGTAGTTGTGGAACTCCTCGTTCCATGAGATGCTCAGCACCACCACGAACAGAACCGTCGTGAGGACAGCGACCACGGCAAAGCCCGTCGCAACGCGTGCCCTGAAGCTCAACTTGGAATCCTGCGAAGCGCGCGGCTTCTCCCCCGCCATGGCTCTTACCTCGAATCAAGAGTAGGTCTGACAATACAAGGCGCGGCCTCATGCGCAGGCAGGTGGCCGCAACAAAAAACGCCGAACGTCGAGCCATATGGCCAGACGCCCGGCGCAGGGCTGGTGCAAAAGGGTGACTTGCCTACTCGGCGTCGTCCTTCTTAGGGGCCTCGAAACGATAGCCCACGCCGTGGACGGTGTAGAGCCACTTGGGGTTGCGCGGGTCGTCGCCCAGCTTGGCGCGCAGGTTCTTGACGTGGGAGTCAATGGTGCGCTCGTAACCCTCGAAGTCGTAGCCGAGAACCTTCTCGACGAGCTCCATGCGGGTGTAGACGCGGCCGGGGTAACGGGCAAGCGTGGTGAGGAGCTTGAACTCGGAAGCAGTGAGCTCAACCTCGTGCTTGTTGACCGAGACCTTGTGGCCGGAGACGTCGATGACGAGCTCGCCGAAATCGAGAACCTCGAGCTGGGGCTCGGAATCCTGACGGGCACGACGCAGCAGCGCGCCGACGCGGGCAACGAGCTCGCGGGGCGAGAAGGGCTTGACCAGGTAGTCGTCAGCGCCGAGCTGCAGGCCGATGATGCGGTCGTCAACCTCGCCCTTGGCGGTCAGCATGATGATTGGCACCTCGGAGGTGTCGCGGATGGCGCGGCAAACACGCTCGCCGGTAAGCTTGGGAAGCATGAGGTCGAGAATGACCAGGTCGAACTGGTGCTTCTCAAACTCCTCGACGGCAGACTGGCCGTCGCCCACGCCCACGACGGAATATTTCTCCTCGCGCTCGAGGTAAGCCGTCACCGCGTCACGGATGGGCTTCTCATCCTCGACGAGCAGGATCCTGAACTTTTCCTGTGCCATGGGCAGTCTCCTTCACAAGCGAAATCCAATGCGCACCGGGGCAGCTTGCCATGGATGGACCAGCCGCGCGCGACCACGCAGTCACAAATACATAGTCGTTATGCAGTATACCCTACGAAAGCGAAAAAATCCTTACCAATACGCTGGAAGGTATACCTGAAGTGCCATCTTTTATAGTGGCAAAGGTTACAAATTTGTTAACAACTCCCTGCGTGGCAGGGTAATCGCCGAAGTCGGTGCAGCCGTTGGCTGCCGTGATGCGCGCGTACGTCATGCGTGCGATGTCGACGACGAAATACGACATGCGGCTCTTCACGACGAGCAGCCCGCCGACCTGGCAGATCTGGGCCCCCGGCTCACGCACGACATAGTGATAGGGGCCCTCGCCAGGTCCGATGTAATATCCCATGGAACCGAGAAGACCGCCGTAGCCGTAGTTTGCCTCAACGCTGAAGGCAAACCCCAAGCTCGTGTAGGTCGCAAAGAACGGCTTGACCGACGCGGGCATCACAAGCTGGTCGATTTGAGCGCGCTGGCCCGCCATGGACAGGGCCGTTATCCCGTAGTAGACCCCCTCGTCCGCCTTCACGCGCGGCGCGATGGTGAGCACACCGTCGGAGATGGAGGGCGCACAGGCAAAGCGGCCCGGTGAGTCCCAAACCTCGGTGCCCTCCGAGGAACCCAAGGTCCACAGATAGGCGTGCGAGTGTTCCTTGGAGTGCGACCCAGATGGATCGGGCATGACCTGCCACACCACCTGGCTGCCAGAGGCATCAAAAGAGGGGGCGAGCCATTCGGAGTCGCCTTCGCCCAGTTTGACAAGGCCGGCCGAGGTGAGCGTGATAGGCGTTCCCGTGAAACGACAGGCATAGAAGGCCCAGTTATCGGTGGAGTTGTGCACCTCCACCCATGTCACCAGGTCATCGGTGATGCGAGCCTCGCTCACCGCGTAGCCCTGCCCCGTTATGCCCTCCTCGAGCAAAACGGCGTAGTCGCCCGTGTTGAGGTCGAGACATCCCAGGCGCGTGAACGTGCGCCCGTCGGTGTTGGCCTGCACCACGGCAGCCCAGTTGTCGCACGACACGTACGGCACGCATCCTGCAGGCAGGGTGAATGAGGCATCGGGGACGTAGTCCACCTCGTCCATGATGTCCATGAAGCTCGCGATGACGGCAACGTTGCCGTCATCGTCGGGCTCGCCATAGGGGACGCCGTCGGAATTGAGCTGGTTCGACGCGTCGATAGGCTCGGCAGGGGCAGGCTCCTGCTCCTGGGGCACCTCGTCTTCGCCCTGCTCAAGCGCCTCGTCGTCTAGCGAAACGTCGGACATCTCAGCTATCCCCTATGGTTGGCGCCGATGCATGAGCCGGGAGTGAGACCCGTACCCTGCGAATCGTTGACCAAATCGGCCAGGGAATAACCGTTAACATAGGCGCTGATGAGCTTGTTGAGGCCCACCCAGAAGGCGTTCGTCTCACAGTCCGCCTGTCGGGGGCACTCCTCATCGCCCGTCAGGCACGACACGGGGGCGGTGGAGCCTTCCGTTGCACGCAGGATCTGGCCGGCCGTGATGTCGTCGGCCGACTTTGCCAGGACATAGCCTCCGCCCTGGCCGCGGCTGCCCTCAAGCAAACCCGCGGCGCACAAGGCGCGCGCAAGCTGCTCGAGGTACTTGACGGAGATGCCCTGGCGCTCGCCTATCTCGCGCAGTGCGACACGGCCCTGACCCTGATGGCGGGCGATGTCGATCATCATGCGCATGCCATAGCGGCCCCTGGTGGAAACAAGCATGGCGGGCGCTTACTCGTTGGCGAGAGCCTGGGCCTCGCGCAGGGCGATGGAAAGCTGGTCGGCGCAAGAGGTGGGACGGTTGCCGCAGGTGTTGCCGGCAATCTTGCCAACGATCTCGTCGACGGGCGCACCCTTCACGAGCTTGGCGATGGCCTTGAGGTTGCCGTTGCAGCCGTTGGTGAACTCAACGGACTCGATGGTCTTGCCGTCGTCGGAAAGAACGACGTGGATGTTGCGGGCGCACACGCCCCTGGGGGTGAAGTCGGTCTCGATCATGGGTGTTCTCCCTCTCATATAGGTAGCGCCCGCCCACAAGGTCGGGACACAGTCTGGGTCATTGTACCTGCAAAGCGGCGCGCATAGACGCATCGCGGCAAACGGACATGAGAAGGGGCGCCCCGCATGTGCGCGAGACGCCCCGAAAAAGCCTGATGCAACCTATTTTAGTAGCGGTTGTCGTAAATGCGCGTGGACTTCTTCTCCGAGCGGGGAAGGTCGCCGATGCCCACGGCCTTGGGCACGATGGTGACGCCGATGCGGTTCTTGAACGTCTCGACCATCGTGGCCTCGATGTCGCGGCGCACAAGCGGGTCGTCCGAGTCGCACTCGAAGTACACGGTCATGATGTCCTTGCCGGCAAGGTGGTCGATCATGACCTGATACTCGCTGCTCACGCCGTCAACAGCGGCGCAGACTTCCTCCACCTGAGCGGGGAACATGTTGACGCCCTTGACCTTGAACATGTCGTCGGTGCGGCCCACAAGCTGAGAGATGCGGGTGTGCTCGCATCCGCACTGGCACTCGCCGGGGATGATGCTCGACAGGTCGTGCGTGCGGTAACGGATGAGCGGCGCGCCTTCCTTGACGAGCGTGGTGATCACGAGCTCGCCCACCTCGCCGTCGGGCAGGTTCTTGCCCGTCTTGGGGTCGACGACCTCCACATACACATAGTCGTCCCACACATGGATGCCGCAATCGTAATCGCAGCTCACGCCCACGCCCGGGCCATAAATCTCGGTGAGGCCGTAGATGTCGTAGAGCTTGACGCCCAGCTCGTCGGCGATGCGCTCGCGCATCTTCTTGCCCCAGCGCTCGGAACCAATGAGGCCCTTGGTGAGGGCGAGCTTGTCGCGGATGCCTTCTTGGGCAATGCGCTCGGCCAAAAGCAGGGCATACGACGAGGTGGCGCACAGGACGGTGGACTGCAGGTCCTCCATCATGCGCAGCTGCTTCTCGGTGTTGCCCGGGCCCATGGGGATGGCCATGGCGCCCATGCGCTCGGCACCGAGCTGGAAGCCGATGCCTGCGGTCCACAGGCCATAACCAGGCGTGATGTGGATGCGGTCTTTACTCGTGCAGCCGATGGCACGGTAGCAGCGGGCGAACATCTCGGTCCAGTCGTCAACGTCCTTCTGGGTGTAAGGGATAATGACGGGGGTGCCGGTCGTGCCCGAAGAGGAGTGGATGCGAACGACTTCTTCGTCGGGAACCGCCTGGATTCCCAGGGGATACGCCTCGCGCAGGTCTGCCTTCTCGGAGAAGGGAAGTTTCTCGAAGTCCTCCTGCGTGCGGATGGTAGACATGTCGATGCCCGCAAACTTCTTGGCGTAGAACGGACTACGCTCCTGAATGGTCGCGAGCTCTTTGAGGATGGCGTCCAGCTGGAACGGCTTCATCTTCATGCGGGTATCCCCTTTCTATGGTCGGTGTGCGTCTCTTGCGCATGGCTTGCACTATAGCGCATCCGGCGGCGCTTGGCACCAAGAAGCACGCGCGGCTGTATGCAACCGTCGGCAGACGGACGAACCTGTTGGCGGGCAAGGGGCTCTATACTGATGGCAACAAGAATCTTGGCTCAAAGGGGGATGCCATGGAATTCTCGCAGGTGTTGAGGCACTGCATGGACGAGGCCGGCTGCACGGGCAAAGAGCTGGCGCAGGCCTGCGGTATGTCCGCCTCCACGGTAAGCCGCTACCTTGCCGGCACGCGCACGCCCGATGCGGGGTCACTCCCGGCACGGGAGATTGCACTGGCCCTGTGCAAGCTGGCACAGGAGAGGGGCCGCACGCTCGACGCGGACAAGATATGTGAGGCCCTGCTTGCAGGCTCGCGCAGCCAGACCCCGCAGGGAGCGGGTGCCAAGCTCACAGCCTTGCTCGACGCCTTCGGTGTCACGCGCGCCAAGCTTGCCGAGGCGCTGGGGTACAGCCCCTCCTATATCTCCCGCGTGTGTTCCCAGACCCGCAACGTCTCGAACTTCGACGAGTTTGCCCAGGCAGCGGGCACATTCTTTGCTGAGAAGGCACTTGGCGCAAACGCACAGGATGCATTGCTTGCCCTGTGCAAGGACGCAGCCGGCTCTGACGGGGGCGTCGTTTCCAAGATGGACATGCAAGGCGAAAGCGCCCTGGGAGCACTCGCCGCGCTCACGTCGGCTTGGCTGCAAGCCGAGCAGGACGCACAGCCCCAATCGAGCATCGAGCCGTTCCTGCGCAAGCTCGACACGTTCAACCTCGACACGTACCTGGCGGCGATGCAGGCGGCGCGCGCACAGGAAGAGACCGCAGACAAGACTGGCGAGGAGGCGCAAAAGAGCGCCGCGACGGAAGCGCTCTACACCTTCTATGCAGGTGTCGACGGCTTTTGCCAGGCCGAGCTGGACTTTCTCGCCGCTGCGGCGACCGAGCCCGCAGGCAGTTCCGTCGTCATGTTCTCCGACATGCCCATGCAAGACAAAATGCAGGCCAAGCCCGAGTTTCCCGCTCGATGGCTGGCCGCCCTCGCGGTGCTGCTGCGCACGGGACACCCCATCGACAACATCCACAACGTGGGACGCGGCCTGCCCGAGATGATGCTCGGACTCGAGGCGTGGCTTCCCCTATATATGACAGGCATGGTGCGGCCTTACTACCTGCCCTCGCAACCGACGGGACCGTTCGCGCACCTCGTGCGTTCGTCGCAGACGGCGGCACTCGAGGGTCAGGCCGTTGCGGGCGCCTACGAGCACGTGGGCTGTCAGCTTTTCCGCGACGAGGGGACGGTCGCTCATTTCAGGCAGCGCGCAAACGACCTGCTGGCGACCGCCAAGCCCCTCGCGAACGTCTATACCGTGCAGCAAGCGGGCGAGCTGGCCGCTTTCCTTGTGCATGAGGCTACGCAAAGCGGCGAGCGCATGCACGTCATGTCGGCGCCGCCCCTCTACACCATGAGTGAAGAGCTGCTCGAAGAGGCGATTGCCGCCTCGACACTCGACGAGGCGGAAGCGCAACGAGTTCGCATGGCACGCGCGGCACAGCTTGCACGTGTCGAAAGCGAACTCGCCCGGGGCGAGACCGTCGTCACCATCTCGCGCGTAGACGAGGGCAACCTCAGCGCCGCATCTGCCCACCTGGCGCTGGGCGAGGCGTTTTGCACGCACAGCGTTCCCTATGGTGTAGAAACCTACCGCAAGCACATCGAGCAAACCGAGGCGTTCGCGGCGGCACACCCCACATGGCACCTCGCATGGGGACCTGACCTGGGCTTTCGCAACATTCAGATCACCGTGCGCCCGGATGGGTGGGTGCTCGTGTCCAAAAACACGTCTCCGGCGGTGCACTTCGTCCTGCGCCACAAGAAGATGGTGGAGGCGTTTGAGCGCTTCGAGATGCCCATTGTGAAATAGGAGGCAGACGATGAAACGGAAGATCACGCGCACGCATGTCTTCAGGATTGGCGCTTGCATGTCGGCCCTGCTCTTCGCCGGCTGCCTTGCTGGCTGCACGCCGGAAAACGCAGGCCAGACGCAAGCGGGAGGCAGCGGGGAGGCGACAAGTTCGAGCACGCAAGCCAAACAAGACACCAAGGCAGGGCAGGACACCCAAAGCGATCAAGGCGTCCCGAACGCCCAGAGCACCCAAGCCGACAAGAGCACCCAGACCAGCGGCGACCAAACCGGGCAGAGTGCCCAAGCAGCCAAGGCGGTTGCCCTGGAGCACATCGAGGCTCACGAGACAATGCAGACCCACACCGTGAAGAGCACCGACCTTGCCCAGAAGATCTACGAGGCATACCTCAAGGGCGAAGCGGGTGATGCCGTAGACATGATTTCAAGCGACTACGACGACACGCTCGTCTTCACGCTCGACGACGGCTCAACGCTCACCGCGGAGTTCAACGCCCACAACCTGCGCGACGGCGACACCTACCGCACGTTCAACGACAAAGGAGGCCTGTGGAAGCTGCTCGCCGAGATGAGCGACTAGGCCAAAGCAGCAAGCGCGCGGGCGCGCAGGGGGCCTCGCACAAAGTGCCGCCAGCATCCAGGGGCCGCCCCCATCTCTCAGGCACGAGAAATGGGGGCGGCCCTCTTCATGTATCAGCCAATTGTCCCGTTCGACCCGCCCCTACACAGCCAGGCCGCGGATGCCCAGGGTGGAGGCGAGGTTGCAGTCGATGACGTAGGTGCCGTCGTCGCTCAGGTAGGAAATCCACTCGTCGTTAGTCGGAGTCGAAATGTAGGAGGAGACATCGGACCCCGTGAAGGGCAGGGTCGTGGTCTCAAGCAGGATGTACTGACCGCTCCCCTCCCAGGTCTCCAGGGCAACCTGGGCGTGGCCGGGAAGGATGAGCACCATGGCATGCATGTCGGCCGACTGCAGGCACGACGCCACGAGCAGCGCGGTCTCGATGCAGATGCCCGACTTGGAGCGCACCACGGCGTCGGGGGTGAGCACGCGCTGCATCGCGCCGAACGAGTACGGCCCCATGTTGTAGCGCACACCCATGTCGGAGATTGCGCCCTGAATGGCAACGGCCTGAATGAGGACCGTCTTCGCCTCGTCCTCCCCGGGATATCCCAGCTGGTAGCCAGGCAACGTGTTGTAGTCGGTGCCCATGTTGGCCTCAAGCCAATCTATGGCGGCGCGTCGGATGTCCAGCACCTCCTGCGCGTCGGGGCGCATCCAGGCAAGCACGTTATACGGCTCGACGATGCCGAACTCGTTGCTCTCAAGCGTGAAGTCGTACAGGCTGTGCAGCGTGACTGTCTGCGTTTCCTGGGCGATGAGCCCGTTGGAACCCAGGTCGGTCACCGTGAGCGTGAGCTGGGTGTCGCGCTCGCTCGTCAAGTTGCCCGCGTCGCTTGCCACCGGCGGCTTGATCATGAAGTACGTGATTTCGGGCGTGGCGGTTATCTTTTGGCGGTAGAGCTGGGAGAACCCGTCCACCTGCACCTCGATGAGCACGTCGCACTCGCCGCCTTCGGTGAAAATCGCAACGTTGGCCACCGAGTCGGACAACGGGTAGAGGTTGGGGTAGATCTCGTCGTTCAGCGCGTGCTCCACTATGACGCGGGTATCCGCGCCAGAACCCGCGGCAAGCGCGTCGGCGGCGTTTTGGAACTGGGCGCGCATGAGGGCATACATGAGCTGTTCGTAATGCAGCATGATGTAGGGCTGGCGCATCAAAAGCCACGAGGCCGAGTAGGCCATGAGAACGTCGTTGCTTACAAGCGAGATGTAGTCGGCGTAGAGTTTCTCCTGGTAGGCAGCGATTTGTTTGATGTAATGAGGCCACAGGTCGCTCATGTAGGCAGGAAGGTCGAGCATCCTGTAGTTGTCGCGCACCTGGCCGAGGGCGCCGTACATCGCATCGAGAAGCTCAAGGTTGTCGGTGTAGGCACCCTGCGCCGCCTGGACCTGCATCTCCATGAGGGGATCGCTCGAATGGTAGTAGCCGGAGTAAAACGCGAGGGTACGCGCCACAATCACGCACACGTCCATTCCGAGGCCGGCCTCCGGGCTGGCCTCTTGAGAGGCGAGCGCGTCGTAGATAACCTCAAGTTCCTCGTAGCCCGCGTTGCACAGATCCACAAAGTCGAGCATCGGCTGGGCATAGGCGGCATCGCCGTTCTCAACCGAGGACGTGTACACGGCGGCGAAATCCTCAACCTGGGCTTGGAACAACGTGCACAGAGCCGAGAGGCGCTCAAGTGGATCCGTGGGAAGGCCGTCAAAGGGACCGGCTTGAGTCGAGGCGGCGTCGGTCGTATCGGACAGGGGCACGGCTCCAGGCAAAAGGCCTACGGCATGGGCCGCTCGCACGGGCGCAGACACGGCAGCAGACGCGGCAAGGGCGAACCCTGCCAGGGCAAACGCGCGTCGCGTGCAGGCATGGCTGACATCGGTTGGTTTCATGGCTGACTCCCTTGGCTCATCGACCCCTTGTGTGGCTTCACTTGTAGAATAGCGTGCCTCACGCCCAAAAGGCCAGAAGCCCCGAGCGTGGTCCCCGCATCTATACTAGCAGGCAGAAAAGCCAGCGGGGACGCCAAGGCTGCATCGCGCCCCGCGCCCCCGCCGACTGCTTTCAATGCTACAAACGTCTAATGCTGAATGACAAGCTGGGAACCGTCGGAGAACGTGAAGCGGTCGCGGTCCATGATGTAGTCGTCAAAGTCCTGCAGCGCCTGATCCATCACGGCGTTGTTGGCAGCCGAACGATCGAGAGCGGCGGCCGTAATGGCGTCGTTTGCAGCGTTGCACTGGGCGACGTACTCATCCGAGAAGGTCAGGGTGCCCACGCAGGGAGCAAGCTGGGCCACGACGTCATCGTATATGTCAGCAGGCGCAATGATGCCCCACATGCCCATGATGCACGCACTGCCATAGCCGCCCTCATATCCCAGGGCAATCGCACTACCCAGGAAGTCCGCCCTGCAGGCCGTGCCATCGAGCAGCGTGAGCTCGGCGCTCACCAGGGCGTCGTCGCGCACATAGCCCGCCATGCCCGGGAAGGCCGAGTAATACGACACCGGCACGCTCGAGGTGACCTGGGCCGAGGAGACCATGAGGCCCGTGCCGTCGTCGACTCCGCCCATGTCGAGCGTAAGCTGCGTATAAGCGGGCAGCAGGCTCACGGCATTGGCGACCGTGCAGGGGTCGAGCACGGGAAGGCTGGCGTACAGCGTGTACAGCTGGTCGAGCGTCGCGTCGCCGGTAGAAGAGGAGAGGGCAAACAGCTCGCGCATCTGCTCGTTGAGGTTAAAGGCCAGCTCACCGTAGTAGACGATGCGCACGGCGGGGTTGGCCGGGTCAAACGCCTCAAAGGTGAAGCCAGCGCCCTCTCCCGCCGTTTGGATGGACCAGCCCTGAGGCAGCGCGACAGTGAAGTACCCGCCGTCGTAGTCCACGAGCTGGTAGGTTCCAGCCGTTGCGGACGTCTGGGTGGGCGCAAGCTGAGCAGGGGCGGGAGTTACCGCGGGCTGGGCAGGCGTGGGGGCCGCCGTGTCGGCCGAGGCGGCAGGAGCAGGAGTCGACGTGTCGACCGAAGGGGCAGGCGCAGCGGCGGTGTTGGCCGCATCATCTACCAGCGAGTATGTGCTTCCCGAAGGCCTCTGCGCCAAATCGGAAGGCTCACACCACATGTTACTGCCCGCATAGGCGTCCGCACCCACGCGGAAGGTGGCCGAGGCCCAGACGAGCGCCGTGGCGACCTGCTCAGCAGACTCGTCGCTCGTGCACAGCGTCCAATACACGGCGCTGCCGTCGGAGCGCGGCTCCATGGCCTGGATGACAGTCATGTTCTGGCCCGTCGAGGAGTCGACGTACCCATAGGCGCACGCATAGGCACCCACACCAGCCAGGTAAATCACCTCGCCGCCATCAGCACTCACCTGCACATAGGAGTCGCCATGCTCCATCTGGCCGTGCCAGAGCTGTTCTTCCAGGTACTCGCCCACATCGGGCGTGCCTTCCCAGTCGGCAACGTAGGAGACGGCAAAGTAGGAGGACGCGTCGGTGTTCAGGACGAACGTCGCACCCGCACCCTGACCCTCGGTCACCGTAAAGGAGCCGGCGTCTACAAGCAGCGAGAACCCTTGCGCCGCATTGCTATAGGTGGCAAGCAGCACGTCCTCGTCCTCAAGGGAGGCGACGGGAGAAGCCTTGCCATCGCTGATACCCGCGAGCGGTGAGGCTGCGCCCTGGGCTGCGGCGATGCCGCCCAAGCCCGAAGCTGCGGTGTCGGCCTGCGCCGTTGCCGCAAACGCTCCCATCACGCATGCTCCGCCGAGCGCCAAGGCAGCCAAAGTTCCTGCAAACGCAACGCCGTATCCGCGCGTATCAAACAGTCGCATGCTCTTGCTCATAATGTCTTCCCTTCTGCTGGACCTGCGCCCACGCGGGGCTTTGTACCACCTTCATCATAGAAAAGTGCAGGCACAGACCACAATGCGGAATGACAGACTGGCATTGCCAAATTGGCAATCAGGAAATTGAGAGGCCGAAAGCGTTGCACACGTTCGGCTACCGTTTGGTACACATTGGTACGACGGTCCTGAAATACCGTCGTGAGAGCATTTGCAGCGCAAGGCGTGGCCTATAGTTCCTCTCGTCAACCAGGAGCGGCGCGCGCAACGCCACCGCCCACAACCATTGAGAGGAAGCACACCATGAAGATCTCCGCCCGCAACCAGTTCGCCGGCACCGTCGTCTCCGTCGAGAAGGGCGCCGTCAACGCCGTCGTCGCCATCGAGGTTGCCCCCGGCAAGAACATCAAGGCCGACATCACCTGCGAGGCCGTCGAGGATCTGGGCCTCGAGGCCGGCAAGCCTGCCATCGCCGTGGTCAAGGCCACCAACGTCATGTTCGCCGAGGCCGGCCAGCACCTGCAGATCTCTGCCCGCAACCAGTTCTGCGGCGAGGTCACCAAGGTCCAGAAGGGCGCCGTCAACGGCCATGTGACCATCACCACCGAGTACGGCCTGACCGTCTCCGGCTCCATCACCAACGCCGCCATCGAGGAGCTCGGCCTCGAGGTCGGCAAGCCCGCCGTCGCCTTCGTGAAGAGCACCGACGTGCTCGTGGCCGTCGAGGCCTAAGGTTCCGGCTCCAAGCCAACCTCGCACACCAATGCCCCGCGCCGCCCTGCAAACCAGCAGGCAGCGCGGGGCTTTTTGCGTTTATGGACGGCAACAATGGCATCGGCAAACCTTTGCGTTTGGAGTCAGAAAACAAAGGTTATTCAATAACCTTTGTTTTTCAGTCGGCTAAACAAAGGTTGTGCGGTAAAGCAAGCACCAACACTAGTCGGGAAGAATGGGGCCATACACCGTGCCGTCGGGCAGGTCGACTACGATAGTAGCGACGAGGTCCTTGGCGCCGCGGTTGCCGCCTTGAGCCGCATAAACCGCATTGTCCCCATTAACTCTTTCCATCTCGCGTGCCTCAGCTGCGGTGTAACGACCATTGGTGCTTAGGTCAACGACGAGCTCTTCGCCTTCCTCGCCCGGGTATTCAGGATTTGCCCCAGTAAAGGGATAATAGCGCCATGTGTTGTACCAAGCGCTTCCAGCCGACATCCAAAGGTAGTTGATTGCCTGAACTGCCAGGTATTTTCCGTCCCCATACTCAGTGGCGAAAAGAATCGGGTTGCCGATATTCTCAAAGAGCTCATCACCTGGGCTCGCAACAGTGATTGTCACAAGCGGCAGGCTTGGATAGCCTGTAGGATAGACGTGAGTCGAGTCCCCATCAACTGCCACAGACACGCGACCCTGCCAGTACTCGGGAATGTCGAACGAATAGTTGCCGTTGCGCACAGTCATAGTCGGCCGGTCAGCATCGGCGGGAAACGTCACAGCCGCAAATGCCAGGGAACTGAAGCAGCAGGCCAGCACCAACAGGCAAGCGCATATGCAGGCAAGCAGGGAGGGTTTAGGCGCAAGCACGGCCTTGATGCGTTTCTCAATCGGAGGGCAGCCAAATGCGCACAGGGCTCCGGAGGCTGTTTTCGCTTCCAAAAGGGTACGGGCATACATCGCTTTCTCCTTTCTGCTACAGCCACGCAACGCCCAAGCGTCGCTGGCCTTTTCCATGTCAGTTTGCATAGCGAAAAATGCGAGCCACATCAGCGGGTCAAACCAGTAGAGACACACCATGAGCGCAGCGAGGGGTTTGACCAGGGTGTCGAGGCGTCGGATGTGCGAGAACTCATGGCACAAAACCAAGTTGAGCTGGTCCTTTGTGACCGAAAGCCGAAAACCGGCTGGGATGGCTATAATCGGGCGCAAAACGCCATAGGAGACAGGCGTCGGTAAACCGTCGACTTCAACGATACGCACGCCGCGGCGCAGAATCGGGGTTTGAAACCGAGAAATCTGGCCTGCAAAATCATCGGTAACATCCAGGCCCGCGCGAAAGAGCGCGAGCCTATCGTGCGCGTACACCACGGCGAACAGGATGCAGAGCGTCGCCGCGACAACGGCCCATATCCCGGTGAGGGCATCGAACAAACCCGTCGTTGCTGCCGCACCCTGCAAAACGGGAGCGGCATCGGAACTCGCAGGAGAAAACAGCGCCGTGCCCGGCTGTTGCGACAACCGAGCCGCCCACTCACTCACGTCGATGACTTCCCTTGCTTGATGCTCAGGAAAAAGCGGCACGAGGGCGCGCAAGAGAACCAGCCACCAGCACACCACAAAAACCGCTGGCGGAGCCTTCTTTGCCAGGCATACCCGCGCCACAAGCACGGCCGCAATCACGACCGACGCCTGCACGCAGGCGGTAACGGGAGAAACCATATCGCACCTCCCTTCGAAAGAAATCGCTACTCCTGCGGATTGGACTTTTCGTAGTCGTCAATCATGCCGCGCAGGCGCTCGACCGCCTCACCTGAAATCTCACGCCTATCGATGAGGGCGGCGAACAGGTTGTCAAGCGAGCCGTCGAAGAGCCTGTCGGCAAGTCTGCGTGTCTCGAAGTCTTGCATTTCCTCACGGCTGACCAGCGGCTTGAGGATAAAGCCCGGGTCTTGCCGCGTAATTGCGCCTTTCTTGATGCAGCGGTAAATAAGCGTATATGAGGTGCTCGAGCTGTACCCGCATGCCTGGCCCAACCCATCAACCACCTGCTTGGCAGTCACATCCTCGCCTGCCCACACCACCCCCATGACCTGCATCTCGGCTTCCGTCAGCTCAACCTTTGCTCCCATGGGTTCCCACTTCCATCGCGATTTACATCTGTAAGCATCGATGCTGAACCCAGCATAACAGGGCGATTTATGATTGTAAATAGAACAGGAAAACAATCTTTACAAATGTAAGTAGAAGAGTATCCCTTTGGACAAAAGAGAACCAACAGGTTGGTCATCGACGTTTTCAATCGCCAAACCCGAAAGTCAAATGCCGCCAAACCCGAAAGTAAAACTGCGCCAAATCCGAAAGTCAAACGTCGCCAAAGTCGAAAGTGCTACTATTACCGCAGTTGAAAGGGGATGGATATGGCTTATATGCCACGAGTCATTGATAACGAGTTAAAGCAGTGTCTCAATCGCACGGGAGCCGTACTTGTGCGAGGTCCAAAGTGGTGCGGAAAGACATCGACCTGCGAGCAGCTTGCTGCAAGTACCTTGAAGATGCGCGACCCCGACACGTATGCCGCAAACATGGAAGCGGCATCCATCCAGCCCTCGCTGCTGCTGCGCGGAGACAAGCCGCGCCTTATCGACGAGTGGCAGGTCGCACCTGTACTCTGGGATGCCGTCATCAATGCAATCGACATGGCGGGAGGCGAGCCGGCGCAGTTCCTCCTAACTGGCTCGGCAACACCGCCCAACTTCGACAAAGACGACGCCCCAAAGCACACGGGCACCGGACGTATCGCGCGCGTCAGCATGGATCCCATGTCGCTTGAAGAGTCAGGACGGTCAAGCTGCGAAGTACGGCTGAACGACCTCTTCGGAGGCGCACAAAGGGTCGAAGGCGTCTCGAACATCAGCGTGGAGGACTACGCAAAGCTCATTTGCGCCGGTGGATGGCCGGCACCCATAGCACGGGGAACACTCGATACAGGCGTGGCGACTGACTACATCGCTGCGCTTTGCGAGTCGGACATCTCGGAAGCAAGTGGAGCTACGCTTGACCCCGACCGCGCCAGGGCGCTGCTGCGTTCCATATCCCGCAGCAGCGCCCAGGAGGCATCCATCTCTACTCTCCGCGCCGACGTCAAGGATGTTGGCGTCGGCATGAGTGAACCAACCCTGCGCATCTATCTGACCGCTTTAAGGCGACTCTTCGTCATCGAGGAAGCAAAGGCATGGGCACCTACCCTCAGGTCGAAAACCCCTTTGCGGGCCGCAGCCGTATGGCACCTATGCGACCCGTCGCTAGCGGCCGCATCGCTCGAAACCAACCCCGACGGCCTCCTCAACGACCTCAACACCATGGGATACTTGTTCGAATCGCTTTGTGCGCGAGACCTGCGCGTATATGTACGCACCATGGGAGGAGGCATCTATCACTATCGTGACAAGGGTGGCCTTGAGGCCGACATCATCGTGCGACTGCAAGATGGACGCTGGGGCGGCATCGAAGTCAAGCTTGGCGGAGAGGCGCGAATCAATGAGGGCGCATCAAACCTGCTAACGCTCGCCGATAAGGTCGATGAGAAGAAGACGGGTGCACCTTCATTCCTCGCCGTGGTGACCGGAGGCCGTTACGCCTACACACGCCCTGACGGAGTGCACGTCATCCCCTTGGGATGCCTGGCGCATTAGGAGACTGGGTGTCATCGAGAACACCGAACCCCGCGTCCCTCGCAACCAAGCGAGCGAGCCGCGGGAGCTTGCTTGTATTCGTCAAACCTAGACGTACATGTCCTCAAGACTGATAAGCTCAATTTCATCGCTTGCTGCGACCCCATCAAATCCCGAGCGAGAAAAGAACCCGTAACGGTGACAATTGAGACCGGTCGCCTCCACCTGGGAGATTTCTTCGTCAATCATCGTCTGCGTAACGGGAGTGCTCCGGAACTTCGCCTCATAGAAGACATAACCCTGTGGGTCTTCCGTCACAACATCGAACTCACCGTTGGTTTTATGCGCCGGGTCGTCATACCAATACCTGCCAATGAGATTGAACGGCGGCTCGATGCGTCCGATACGGTTCTGGCGCACGAGATACTGTCGACAAACCTCCTCAAAAGCGTGGGGCACATAGCGATTCTCGAAATCGCTGGCAACGAAACGGTCGAAAAAGACATCAGAGTCGAGCACATTGCGTTGCGAGGCATAGCGGAACACATACCGATAGTAAAACAGGGAAAGGCCGTCTGAGATGACATAGGACGACTTCTTCTTGTTCTGCATGTCATTGATGGGGGCGCGTTTCTGCACGAGCTGCATCTTGACCAGCTTGTCCAACACATTGGCAAGCATCGAGGGACTGGAGACGTGCGACTGATCGAGTATGTCTTTGTAGCGCGAACTCCCATCCGCCAGGGCGCAAAATACCTCGTTGGCATTGGCGATCTTGGATATCTCGGACAAGAGGAACGCGGAGACTTCATCTTCAAGACGTGCGTCGGGGCGCACGAGCAACTCAATGAGATTCTCGCGTACGGTGGCATCTTGGTCTATCAAACGATTGTAATAAGGGATGCCGCCAAACACGCTGTAGAGACGCACCTTGTCCTCGCAAGAGAAATCCGGGTAAAACTCGGAGGAATCGAGGTAGTCCATCGGCTTGAGATTGATTTTGAGGTCTATGCGGCCATACAGGGGGTTCTCCCTTTCCAAAAGAGACCTCATGACCTCGACGTAGGAGCCACACACAACCAGTGAGATGTGCGAGCGATTTCGATACATGTCGATAAGCACCTGCAGGATGGAATCCATCCCTTTGACTGCATCTCGCAGGTACGGATATTCGTCTATAACCAGCACTATCTTCTCGCGCGTCGCCCTCTCGAATATGAACCCCAGCGCTTCCTCAATGCCATCAAACGCGGGGCGTGGAATATCGAACGACTCCGCCACGACATCAGCGAGGCCCTTTACATTCAGAGCCTCAGAGGTTTGTCGGCACTCGTAATAGATTGTCCGGACGTCAATTTGCCGAAGGCAGTGCAACAACAGCTCACTCTTGCCAACGCGGCGACGGCCATAAACGAGCGTGGCATTCTGGGCATCGTCTCGAAATACACGGAGGAGCCTCTTTTGCTCGTCCTTCCTGCCAACAAAGCCCATTTTTCCTCCTTGCATGTTACTCAATATTTTTGAGTCAACTTTTTTGAGTAAACTATAGCACAAGGGAGGATTCTCATCCGGAGTTCACCGCTGACAAACCCCCCGGCAGACTATAGACCCCCGTGAGACCGACGTGTTCGTACTCCTTGCATACGGTCGTGACCGGTCGTTCATCCGCGGAGAGCTTTTCATCTCCGATGCCACAGTAAAGACGCATGTCCAACGCATCTACGCCAAGTTCGGAGTCCATTCCAAGCAAGAGCTTATATCGATGGTGGAGGAACAAGGCTTCTAAGGCCTACATCCCCGCCACCTCGTCGTCTACCAGGCGCATGAGCTCCTCGCGGGAGTGGACGTCGAGCTTGACGTAGACGTTGTGGGTGTGGGTGCGCACGGTATTTACCTTGACGCCCATGGTTTGGGCGATGCGGTCCGAGCCGTAGCCCATGGCAAGGTAGCGCAGCACGTCAGCCTCGCGAGCAGAAAGGGCATTGCGGCCCGCGACTGCCTCCACTGCCTGGCCGAACTTGCCTTTGCGCTCCGACTTGGGCTGGCCCGCCTCGGTGCCTTCGTCAGGGCGCTGATCGATTTCAAAGAGGTCCTCCAGCGACAGCTCGTCCTCGCCCACCGTGGAGAAGAGGCGCTCGTAGTCCTTGCCCGAGAACAGGGCAAGCCACAAGATGATGATGGCACCGGCAAGCACGATACTCACGACCACCTGGGCCGAGGCTGCCTCGATGATTGGCATCGCGACGATACCAAGCGCCCAGCCCAGGGCGCAGCCGAGCATAAAGAGACCGCGGCCGAAGCCGAACACGGCAAGCGGCGAGATGTGCTTCTGGTACACGATGAAGGCGAGCAGGCACCACATGAAGAACTCGAAGATGCTGCTGGCAAAGTACACGATCACGCTGAGCGCGCTCGTGGTTCCGCCCAAAGCCGCCGAGCAAGCGGTGACCACGGCGGCAAGCACCGTGGCAAGCGAACAAACACGCCCCAGGTCGAACCCCTGGGCGTCGGAGCGCAGCGTCCAGGCGATCACGACGAGCACCATCGCGATACGCAGGAGCTGCAGCACGTTGTTGCCCTCGACCGTGTTGGCAAGCGCGCTCACCGTCACCATGGAGGAACGGATGAACGTGGTGATGAGGGCAAGCGCAAACGCAAAGGCCGCGAAACGCCAAAACGCCGAGGGAAGTGCCCCGCTGTTTGCCGGGTACTGGCGTACTTCCTCCTCAAAGAGCGACTCGCGCGACGGCTTGATGCACGAAAGCCAGGCGGCAATCACCGGCAGCAGCGTGAACGCCAGGATATGGGCAAGCGAGGGACCATGGGCAATGGGAGCCCATGCAGGGGTCTCCAGCACAACAAAATAGATAAACGAAGCCACAAGCTGCGACAATGCCGCTGTGATGAGCGCCCTGCGAGGCGGCAGCCCGCCATAGAGCGTCGCACAGCGCAGACCGATGCCGGCCGTGCCAACACCCGTCATAAGGGCTCCGACTACAAACACAGAGGTTGCTTGGCGGGAAACGCCCAGCCAGTACGGGCCAGCGAGGATGATGAGGAAGGCACCCAGAGCGGCCGTGAGACCGAGTCCCATGACAGCACGATTCGAGACGTCGCCCTTATCGGCATGGCGGCGGGCAAAGAACGGTGCCCCAAGGAACACGGCAGCGCACGCCATGGTGGAGATGACGAACAGCAACGACAGATAGAACCCGTTGACCTCGTTGTCAGAAAGCCACAGCGACCCAGAATAGGTAAGCGACGACCAAGCGGTCCACACGCCGAACGCCATAAACGGCAGCGACGGCCAGCGCGTCGCCAACTCTTCGGTTAACCCTCGCTTCCCCCCAGAAGCGCTCATCTGTCCCATACAAAACCCTCTCCCCTTGAATGCACGCACATGATTGTACGCAAAAAAGAGGCGAGGGCAAAAGTGGCAGCTCAACTATATTTTTGGATGCCTTGAAAGGACAGGCAAGCTTTGCGTTACTCGGCAGGGGTCCCTTCGGCCTTCTTGGCCGCCTCGGCAAGCTCGGCAACTTCATCGGCCAGGTCGGCCAGCGTCTCGCGGTCGAGCGTGAAGAAGCCACGCGCAAGCTTCATGACGCCCTTGTAGAAGCGGGTCTTGATGAGCAACAGCGAACGCTCCATGAGCTGGTCGTACCAGGAGAGGATGTTGTTGTCGAGGAAGTCGGCGGAGGCCTTCACGTCGTGGGCGGCCTTGTCGTAGTCGCCGGCCTGCAGGGCCTCGAGCGTGCGGCGGCTCATGATGGCCATGAACTGGCAGAGGAACGAGATGTGGTCGTCGGGGTAGTCGAGCCCGGCGCGCTTCTTGATGGCCTCAGCCTTGAAGGCGTGGTATACCTCGCGGAAACCCTCCTGGTACATAAGGCCGTCTTCGCTCGTGAAGACCGACTTGTACGGCACGGCGGTCTTGCCCTCGTAGGTCTTGATGCCCGTGAAGGTGCCCGTGAAGTCCACGGCCATCTCGTCGCGCGTGCCGGTGTTGCGCTTGCGCAGGTAGCGCGTGATGTCGTTCACGCCGTCGGCGAAGTCTTCGTTGAGCTCGGCATAGGCGGAGAAGTCCTGGCCGGCCATGGCCTCTACCTGCTCGGCCGTGAGCGGCATCCAGAAGAGGCCCGCAAGCGTCTCGTAGAAAGCGGCGCGGCCCTCGAGGGCGGCGGCGACCTCCTCGGAAACGGCAGTCGCAGCCTGCTCAACCTGTGCGGCGGCGTCGGCGGAGGTGGCCTCGGCCTGGGTGTCTAGCGTCTCGGCCATCGTGTTCTCGCTCATTGTGGTTCCTCTCCGTGACGACGCCGCACAAGCGGCAGATCCATCTTGCAAGGTCCGGGAATACCATACAGCACCCG
Source organism: uncultured Coriobacteriales bacterium (assembly GCA_934636245.1). GTDB lineage: Bacteria > Actinomycetota > Coriobacteriia > Coriobacteriales > UMGS124 > UMGS124. Next base: position 86,542 of record CAKUAI010000010.1, on the reverse strand, counting down.
TCCCTTTGTGTTATTTGGGGACGAGGCGCCACACAGGCAACCCCGCCCCCATCAATCAATCATTCAACGCAACCCGCTCAAAGGGAACGGCACATCACTCTAGCGAGCGCGATAGGCGGTCTTCTCGTCCTGCCAGGGGCATACCTTCTCCGACAGGATGTAGACGGTGCGGGGAGCAACGCCGAGTTCGTCGTTGAACTGGTGCAGCGACGCGGGGTCGGCCGCAGCCAGGGCCTTCGAGACGTCGGACTCGGGGTCGTCGAGGTCGCCGAAGAGACGGGCGCCGCAGCAGCAGTTGTGCACGCATGCGGGCTTCTCGCCCTTCTTGAGCCTGTCGATGCAGCCGTCGCACTTCTCGACGACGGAGTTGGCGGCGTCGAACCAGCGGGCATCGAAGGGGCAGGCGGTCATGCACTGCTGGCAGCCGATGCACTGCTCCTGGTTGATGACGATCAGGCCGTACTCGTCCTCGCGGTAGGTGGCGCCGGTGGGGCACACCTCGAGGCAGGGGGCGTTGTCGCACTGCTGGCACTGGCGGGGCAGCCAGTACTGCTGTGGGCGGGGCCACTCGCCGATGGGGCCCATGCGGTCCACGGTGTTGCGATACACGCCCAGGCCGATGCCGTTCTCATGCTTGCAAGCGGCGATGCAGGAGTCGCAGCCGGAGCAGCGGTCCAGATCGATAACAAGGCAGTTTCTCATTAGAACACATCCTCAGTCTTGGGCTCGCTCTGGAGCGTGGGCATGAAGGGCTGGAACTCCTCGGGCTCAATCCAAACGTTGGCAGGCTTGTCGCCCTTCTCCACGCGCACGGTGAAGCCGCGGTTGGTGTAAGAGCCGTACACCTCGTTGAACGGGGCGTCATTCTTAGTCAGCACGTTGACGTTCATCTCGCGCCAGCCAGCGGAGCGCTGCTCTGCGGGGATGGACTCGTCGAAGCACTCGGGGTTCCAGAAGCGCTCCATCCAGACAACGCCGGGGGCCACGCCCTCGGTGAGCTCGGCGATGCCGGCGATCTCACCGCGGCGGCTCGTGATCTTGAGCCAGTCGCCGTCGGCGATGTCGAGGTCGGCAGCGGAGCGCGGGTTGATGCGCACGTGAGGCGCGGGGTAGAGCTCGCGGGAGAACGCGGCGTGACGCATGGTGCCGTGGTGGAAGTACGGCACGCGGCCGGAGGTCAGGATGAACGGGTACTGGCCGCCCTCTCCGTTGGCCTCGTCGTTGATGGGCGACTCGGCAGGCTCGATGAACTCGCAGATCGGGCTATAGTCGTCGCAGGCCTCCTGCGGCTCGGGGTAGCAGAACGGGTAGCCGTTGCGGGCCATGCGCAGAAGCATCTGGCAGTAGACCTCGACCTTGCGCGACTCGGTGGCAAAGCCCGAGGGCAGGCCGTCGTCGCACATCTGCTCGTGCTGCAGGTAGTTGAAGTAGTCGGGCGTCACGCAGGGCACGTAGGCGTCGATGTCTGCCTGGAGCGTATCCCAGTCAGCAGCGCCCAGGGTCTGCGCAGTGGAGTCCTTGACCTCCTGCTCGGTGGCGCTACCCAGGTAGGCGGAGACGCCGGGAGCGAGCTCGAGGCCGCCGGGGATGGAGCCACCCCACAGTTCCTGGCACTTCTTGATGACCTGTGCGGCAGGAATGGAGTGGGAGACGGTCTCGCCGATGTGGGTGCACTCGTTCTGCAGCCACTGGGTGTCGAGCTGGGTCATGTTGACCATGGGCTCCTCGAGCCACTCGCGCAGCGGGAAGACCAGGTCGGCAGCCTCGATGTGGAAGGAGGTCAGCATCGGGTACTGGCCGATGATGAAGTCGACCTCGGGGAAGACGTCGTACCAGCTCTTGGCGTTGCCCAGCATGGCGAGCTTGTTACCCGACATGTCGAACCACACGCGCGGCTTGAAGGGCTCGCCGGTGGCGATGGCCTCGCGCACCGTGGGGATGTGGGAGTGGCACCAAGCGTAGAGGCCCTTGTGGTACTTCATGCCCAGACGGTCCTGGAGCATCTTGTTGAGGGTCTTCTGGGAGTCGGGCATGGCCTCGCCCAGAGCCTTGATGCGCTCCTCGTTCTCAGCGTCGGACAGGCCGATGACGGCGCCCACACCGTACATGTCGGAGAACATGCCGGCAAAGCCGTTGTTGTAGGTGAGCGGGCGGGTGTTGACGGTCTCACCGGAGTCGGTCATGGTGGCGAAGTAGCCGCCGCCCTTCTGCGTCATGGTGACGCCGGGCTTGTTGATGCGGCCCATGATGGCGTCCAGGCCCATGCAGCCCAGGGGCACCTGGGAGGCGGACTCGCTCATGTCCGAAGCAACGCCGTTGGCGATGCCGCCCCAGTTCTCGGCGTACATCTTGACGGCCTTCTCGTTGAGGTCGGCGGGAACCCAGGTGACTTCCTCGGTGTGCTCGAAGGTCCAGGGCTCGGCCTGGTCCTTGTAGATCTGACCGGCGGTCTTGTACGTCTTGCCCTCGTACTCGCCCTCCCAGAAGATCTCGGGATCAACGGCGGAGTCGGCAGGGGCGCTGTACTCGAAGGGAGCGACGGCGCCGGTCTTGAGGTCGTAGCACACGTACGCCGGGGTGTTCTCAGGCGTGGTCTGCTGGAAGTCGGGGAAGAGCTCCTGGGCCTTGACGGGAAGCTTGGTGTCGGGGTCGATCAGGAAGGGCAGGTTCGTCCAGTACTTCGTGAACTCCTCGTCGTAGAGCTTGTTCTCAAAGATGTAGCGATACCAGGACAGGAGCACGCCCGTGTCGGTCTCGGGGCGAACGGGGAGCCACACGTCGGCCTTGACGGCGTCGGGCGAGAAGTTCGGGTCGACGACAATCGTCTTGACGCCGCGAGCGCGCAGCTCGGCCATGCCGCGGCCGGACTCAGCGGTCTCGGAGACGGAGGGCTGGGCACCCCAGATCACGACGAGCTCGGTCTTGTTGTTCTCCTCGTCGCGGAAAATCTCCTGGACGGCGTTGTCTGCGATGGACTGGTCGTCGCCGCCGTAGAAGAGCTTCGACAGGGACCAACGGGGCAGGTAGCACTGGGCGCAACCAGGCTCAAAGACGGTGGGGGAGCCGAACGCCATGGGAAGCGTCATGGCCTCCATGAACGAGTAGGCACCGCCGCCGCCGACGGAGGAGAAGAAGGCGTAGTTGCCGTACTGGTCGATGGCGTCCTTGATCTGGGTGGCCGCGAGCTCAATGGCCTCGTCCCAGGAGATGACCTCGAAGTCAGTCGTGCCGCGCTCGCCGACGCGCTTCAGCGGGTGCAGGACACGACGCGGGCTGTACATGGTGTGCAGCTGGTTGAGGCCCTTGATGCACAGAGAGCCCTTCGACACGGGGGCGCGGTCGTCGCCCTCGAGCTTGGTGACCACGCCGTTCTCGATGGTGGCGACGGCCGGGCACATCTGGATGCAGCCGTGGCAAGAGGTGTAGACCTTCTTGACGTCGTCAGCCTCGTCAGCGTATGCCGCAGGCGCCTCGACGAGAGAACCGCTCATCTGGGTGCCGATGGCCACCGCCGCGCCGGCAAGCGCTGCTGCCTTGACAAAGCTGCGGCGTGTGACGTTGGTGTTTGCTGCCATGCTTTCCTCCCTCTCCCTTGCTTTTACGTACGCATACGGAAGAGCGCCTAGTTTTGGACGCTCTTCAACTCATCGAGGCAGGCACGGCCTTCCTCGCTAAGTTGCCAACCTTGGTGCCACTCGATGGCGGCGGCGCTGTGCAGCTTGTCCAAGAAGACGCTGGGCTGCATGAGCTCGGAATTTCCCTTGGAATCCAGGTGCCAGAGCACGTCGCGGCCGTCGAGCAGCTGCGTGACCTCGTTGTAGGTGCGAGGCTCCTCGGCCAGGAACTCCATGATCTCGATGTAGGTGTCGCGACGCTCGGGCACGAGGCCCAGGAGCTCGATGATGCGTGCGCGGGGCGTGTGCTGCTCCACCACGGCCTGCCCGGCGGGCGTGGTCATGAACGCGTACTCGGCCACGAGGTCGTCAATCTCGTCCTCGGTGAGCCCGGCCTTGCGAGCGTCGTCCACGACGTCGCCTTCGTCGTCAAGCTCGAAGCGCTCCAAGCCGCCGGCGTTTTCCATGACGGCGATGAAGTGATAAGCGTTGGTCGAGGTGCGCTCGAAGCCCGGCAGCGCCATGACCATCTGCTCGATCTCGCGCAGGGGCTTGGATTCCTGGCAGAAGGAGAGCACCTTGTAGAAGAGTTCACGCTGCAGGGGGTTGCGCGTCACCGCCTCGGTGACCTTGGCGACCATGCGGCCGAAGACGACGGGGTCGATGTAGCCGGCATCGGCCTCGCTGGCCTGGATGTCGTCGAGGGAGTCGCCCTCACGCGCCACGTCGGTAAGCTCGGCGACGAGCTCGTCTTCGGTCTGCTCGTCGGTGGGGGCATCCTCATCGGCGGGGCGGGCCGCCTGCTTTGCCGCGGACACGCTCGTTGCCTTGACCGCACCGTGGGTCGCGTCATAGTAGACGCCTGCCTGCGCGGCCCAGCCGGCACCCTTCGAGAGCTTCTCGACGGCAGCCTGGGCGCGCTCCTCGCGGGCGGCCTCGTCGGCAGCCGCGCGCTCCGCGGCCTCGCGGGCCTCGCGCTCCCGCTTCTCGGCAAGCTCGGCAGCCTCGCGGGCGGCGGCCTCTTCGGGGGTTTCCTCGACGGTGTCAGTAGTCTCGACTGACTCGTCCACAGCGAGCGCACACTCAGGGGAGGCGTCGTTCATATCAGGCTCGGCAGCCGTATCGTCAATCGCCGTAAGCATCGTCTGATCGTCCATCGTCGCTCCCCTTTGTCCTCTTCGCGCCGACCCCTCGGCGCCTGCGACCTCATCGCGTCTGATTCCAGATTTTTGCCCCTCGGCAGCTTCGAATGAAGCTCTATGACGCTCTAATGCATTGTTGTGTAGGCGTTGAACTGGAATTTCTTTCCAAGAGTGCAAAAAACCGCCGCCCATGCCCCTTGAGGCACGGACGGCGGTTCTTGGTGGAGCCTATGGGAAGCGCTTGTTTGCGAGCTACTTCTGGTCGACCACGGGGACGGCGCGAGCAGTGATCTCGTTGAACTCGTCCTCAGACAGGTCGTACTGATACAGGGTCTTATAGTACGCGGCGACGGTCTCGTACATGTCGTTGTCAAACTTCTCGGGGTACAGCACGCGGGGCAGCCACTGCATGCCCAGAACCTGGTTCACGGAAGGCGGGCCGTTGAGCCAGTTGTAAGGCTCGCTGGGAACCTCGCAGTAGTTGCCGCCCTCGATGGCGGCCAGCGTCTGCCAGGTGGCGTCGGTGCCGGCGAGGTCATAGGCGCTCAGCGGGGCGAAGACGATGAACTCGGGGTCCCAGCTGATGATCTGCTCCATGTTCGTCTGGTTGGACTTGCCGGAGGGATCGTCAACCACGGCGATGTTGTCGGCGACCATGTCGACGACGTTGGCCTGATAGGAGCTGTTGGCCACGCAAGACAGGCCGTCCTCGCCGCTGAGGTACAGCACGTCGACGCGCTCCTCAACCGGGATGGTCTCCATGACATCGGAGATCTCCTTGTAGGCGGCGTCGCAGTAATCGGCGATCTCGTTGGCGCGCTCCTCAACACCGAGCAGCTCGCCCAGGGCGCGGTAGCACTCGCCGTAGGTGGCAAGGTTGCTGGAGATGTGGACGCAGGGAATGCCGAGCTGTTCCTGAAGGGCATCGAGGTCCTCGGCCATGCCCTTCTTGGTGTCGCCTACATCGATGACGATCTGAGCGCCGGAAGCGGCGACGGCCTCGCGGTTGAAGTCGCCCTTGGCACCGAAGATGGCGCCGACCTCCTCGAGGCCTGCGTACTCCTCGCCAAAGAAGTGGGCCTGAGACTCGGTGAGGGGGCTTGCCAGGCAGACCATCTTCTCGGGGGCAACCGTCAGGAGCACCTGCTGGGGCAGGAAGCCCGAGGGTGCAATGGCCGTGATCTCGGCCGGGATCTCGACGGTGCGGCCCAGCGAGTCGGTGAACTCGCGCGTCTCGCCGGTCTGGGCGGCGCTTGCCTTGTCGCCTGTAGCAGCTGTTTCGGCGAAAGCCAGAGGTGCAACGGCCAGGCCGCATGCCAAGGCAGCCGAGCACAGGGCCACGACGAACGTGCGGCGACTTGCGTTCTTTACCATCCGCATTCCTTTCTCTCAAACCAATGGGCCCGAAGGCCCCCTATAGGAAACCGCCGGCACCGGGGATGTGGGCGGGCAGAGCAACAAGAAGGGTGTCAGCACGCGGGCTTCTTCTCGACCTCGTGCATCGGCACGCACACGCGCACGCGGTCGTCGTAAAGCGAGTTGATCTCGACATCGACGCCGTAGATGTCGGATATGAGCCCGGCCGTGACCACGTCCTTGGGGTCTCCAAATGCCTTCACGCGGCCGTCGTAGATGACGAGCGTCTTGTCGGCATACAGAAATGCCTGGTCAGGCTGGTGAGTGGACTGGATGATAGAGAGGCCGTCACAAGCGAGCTGGCGCACGCACGACAGCACGCGCACAGTGTTGCCGTAATCGAGGGCGCTTGTGGGCTCGTCCATCACGATGGTCTTGGCGTTCTGGGCCAAGGCACGTGCGATAAGCACCATCTGCTGCTCGCCGCCCGAAATCTCGGTATAGGGGCGATGCGCCAGATGGGCGATGCCGATCTTGTCGAGCGCCTCCATCGCACGGTCCTTGTGCGCCTTGCGCGGGTTGTTGAACAGACCCAGGTCGGTTCCGGTGCTCATGAGCACGACGTCGATGGCCTCGTAGTTGTAGACGCTGGAATGCGACTGCGGGATGTAGGAGATGAGCTTGGCGCGCTCGCGGACGGGCATCTTGCGCAGGTCGCGGCCGTCGACCAGGATCTTCCCGGTGTAGGTGGCGTTGAGGCACAGGATGCAGCGGAAAAGCGTCGACTTGCCCACGCCGTTGGGGCCCAGCACGTTGACAAGCGTACGGTCGGGGATGGTGAGGTTGACGTCGTGCAAAATCTCGCGCGAACCATATGAGAAGCTCAGGTGCTCGATCTCGATAGGCATTAGATCCTCCTGCCCTTCGTGATGAGGTAGAGGAAGAAGGGCGCGCCCACAAAGGCGGTGAGGATGCCGATGGGGATTTCCATCGTGGTGGCAACACGGGCCACGTCGTCAACGAGCAGCAAAAAGCCTGCGCCCATGACCATGGAGGCCGGCAGCAGCTTGCGGTAGTCGCAGCCGATGAGCATGCGGCACAGGTGCGGGATGACCAGGCCGACCCAGCCGATCATGCCCGAGACCGCCACGCTCGAGGCGGTCACGAGCGTCGCGGCCACCATGACGAGCAGGCGCACCAGGCGGGCGTTCACGCCCATCGTGGCAGCCTCGTCGTCGCCCATGGTGAGGATGTTGATGCGCCAGCGCAGGGCAAACAGCGTCACCAGGCCGATGACCATGGGCACGATGACCAGCTTGATGTCGGCGAACTTGGCGCCGGTGAGGCTGCCCATGAGCCAGTAGGTGATGGCGGGGAGTGTGTCGTTGGGATCGGCGACGAGCTTGGTGTAGGAGACGCCCGCCGAGAACAGCGAACTCACCATGACACCGGCCAAGATGACGACGGTGATGGGGTTGCCGCGCGCGTGCATGGAGATGAACACCACGAGTCCGACCGTGATGAGCGAAAACACGAACGCCCACATCGAGATCTGAATCGAAGACAGGCCCATGAGGATGGCGATTGCCGCACCCAGAGCCGCACCCTGCGAGGCGCCGAGCAGGTCGGGAGAAACCAAGGGGTTCTGGAACGTTCCCTGGAACGCCGCACCCGCACTCGCCAGGCAGCAACCAATCAGGAGGGCCAGCACGATGCGCGGGAGACGCACGTTGAAGAAGATGGAAGCCTGCTGGTTGGTCCAGGTCGGCTCGATGAGGTCGGGCGCCACTTGGTTCGCCAGCATGGCGAGCGCCTCAGCCGGGCTGATGGGAAAGCGGCCCAAGAGCAGCGACACACCGGCAAGCACAACCACAAGCACGGCCATGACAGCGATGACGACGTTTTCTCGACCCTCTGACCAGCGGATTCGTCTGCAATCTTTGTTGCACGACATCTGCACCCTCCCCTGGCGTTGTTTTAGTCTCATACAAATCACGTGCTCTACCAGCACGTACGGCAATCCGTGATTATGTTGATAACCCCGCCTGCGGTCGATTGCATATGCAACGTAACGCCGAGAAGCTGGGAGAAAGGTGTATGAAGGTCAACTCGGCCACGCCCGCGACCCCTGCGCCACCCACCAAAAAGCCCCCGCCGCGAGGGTGCGACGGGGGCTTGGAAGATCAATCTCTAGAAGGCGTGACGATGCGGCGCCCGCCGAGGCTTGGCCTTACTCCTCAGTTGCAGCGCACAGGCCCGCGATGTAACCGGTGGTGATCACGCGACCCAGACCGTGGATGCGCATACCGCCCGAGGACTCGCCGCCGCAGTACAAACCAGGGATGACCTGGCCAAACAGGTCCATGACCTGCATCTTGCGGTTCACGCGCAGGCCCGTGGTGCAGTCATGGAAGCCAGGCGTGGACCAAGCGGCATAGAACGGGCCCGTCTCGATCTTGTCGGTCATGCCCTCCTTACCGAAGTCCTCGTCGGTTCCCTTGTCCACTAGCTCGTTGTAACGCTTGACGGTGGCAACGAGGGCCTCGGGGTCCATCTTGATCTGCTCGTAGTACTTGTTCACCACCTTCTCGGCGAGCTCCTCAAGGGTGTCAGCCTCAAAGAAACGGCCGTCCTCGCGGTCGACGGTCGTGTCGTCGATGACCCACCCCTCTCGCTCCACCGCCTTGGAATCGAAGATGGTCCAGAGGGGGCCGCCGTAGCGGTGCAGCTCGCCGTCAGAGGGGTCGACAGTCAGAACGCTGGCAAGGGCAGCACCGTTCCAGTTGGTGGAGGAGTCAGTCTCGTTGGCGAAACGCTCGCCGAGCATGTTCACCTGCAGCAGGTTCGACCAGTCATAGACGCGCAGGCCCGTGGCACGGGAAAGCTTGAAGAGAGGCGAGGTGGGCTGCACGGTGGCGAAAGAATCGGTGTACTGCGTGCCGATCATGGCCGCCTTGGTGAGGAAGGAGTCACCGATAACCTGGTTGGCGATGTCGCCCAGGCAGGCACCGATGGCCATGGCTGCAATCTCGCCCGAGGCATCCTTGGGGCAGAAGGGGTCGCCTGAAGTGCAGTCGTACTCAACGCCGCGACGGGCGTCGATCATGGTGCGGAAGTAGACATTGCCGGTCGAGCCGCCCGTCGCGATGATGACCGCCTTGTTGGCGCGGACGTTTACCGTCTCCTTGGTCTCATCGATGTTGCCGCCGGAGAAGGGGCTGAGCGGGGCAAGGGGAGCGTCCTCGCCAGGCAGGATGGTAGGCGAGTAGTGAGCCTGAACGCCCAACACACGACCCTCGAGCACACCTTCACGGTAAATCTTATCCATGTGGTAGTTCAGAAGGAACTGGGCGCCAGCCTCACGAGCAACGCGCTCAAGCGGTCGAGTGATAGCGATGCCGCAACGGTCCTGGTAGGCACCTTCCTGAGAGGGCGACAGATAGTCGGCGTAGGAGACCCAATCCTCGGTGGTCTGATCGGCATACGTCCAGCGTCCCACAGTCTCGGGCTGGTCGCCGCCCTCGGTGTAGTCGGGCAGGTGCATGGGCTCGACATCCTTCACGAGCACGCCCTTGTCCAGGATGTAGTCGTAGGCCTCGGCCATGTGGTCGGCCACGGAGCGCACCACGTTGCGGTCGCCATAGATGGAGTTGATGCACTCGGGGGTGGTGTGGTCCTCGTAATACTTGTCGGCAGAGTCCTCGATGCCGTACTTCTCCTGGATCTTCGTGCCGCAGCCGGAGTGCATGTTGCCGCCGGACAAGGCGCAACGGCCGCCGCAGTCGTAGTTGGCGTCAACGAAGAGGACCGAAACGCCCTCGTCAAGGGCGCGCACGCCGGCGGGCAGGCCCGCGCCGCCCGCACCGATGATGACGATGTCGGCCTCGTAGTCCCACTCGATGCCAGCGGGGTCAACAGCGCCCACGATGGGGCTTGCGTCGGTAACCTCGAGGTTGTGATCGACGTCGGCAAGCGCGGCGGTGGTGCCGGCGGCAGCCAGCGCAGCCATGCCGGCGGCGCCGCAGATCATGGAACGGCGGGAGATGGTGTTCATCGTAAGATCCCTTCTTCTTATATATAGGTCGCAAGGGGGATGCAGGGCGAGGAGGGACGGGCACTGCGGGGGAAGCTGCCCCCGCCCCTCACACGCAGCCTCCTAGCGCGAGACGATAAGCTCGGTGATGGTCTCGTCCTTGGCGAGGGCCTCGCCGATGAGCTGGCCGAACACGAGCGAGCGGCCCGTGGAGCAGCCCGGGCAGTGCACGGGGTAGTTAAAGCCGAAGAAGTCGCCCTGGCAGTTGCCGGCAGCAAAGAGGCCGGCTATGGGCTGGTCGTCGTCGGTGCAGACCTGGGAGTCGTCGTTGACGTGAACGCCATAGCACACGGCCAGGTTGGAAGCAAAGATCGGGATGGCGTAGAACGGGGCCTCACAGACAGGCGAGAGCCAGTCGGCCACAACGCCGAACTGCGTGTCCTCGCCCTTGTCGGCCATGCCGTTATAGCCCTCCACGGCAGCAGTGAAGTTGTCGGCAGGCACACCGAGCAGCTCCGCCAGTTCCTCAAGCGTGTCGGCCTGGAAGACCTCGCCGTCGGCCACACGACCCTCGAGCTCGCCGGGAATGTTCTGCAGCATGGACTCGTAGCCCTCGGGGAACTGCTTGGTCACGTACTCGGCGTAGTTGGAGTCGAGGATGGACCAGGCGACGTTGCCCTTGGAGTTCATGCGGGCATCGGTGATGTAGGGCTCGAAAGGCATCTCGTTCATGAAGCGGTTGCCGTCAGAGTTCACCGCGAGCATAGAGAGGAAGAACGCCGTGCACTGATAGCCGCGCGTCTGAATCGTGAACTGGTGAATCATGGGAGCAGCCGGGCTCTTGGAGATGCCGCCGCCGATCCACTTGGTCATGAGGATGGCGTCGCCGGAGTTGGCACCCTGAGGAACGTAAGCGCTCTCGTTGGCATAGTTCTTGATGGGAGCCCAGCAGTCAATCATCTCCTGGTTGCCGGAGATGTCGCCAGTGGCCAGCACGACGCCCTTCTTGGCGTTGAACTGCACGTGCTTGCCGTCGGCGTCGGTGGCGATGACGCCCGTCACGCCGTCGGCCGCGCTTCCCACGAGCTGCTCGGCATGGGTGTTGAAGAAGAACTCGCAGCCGTTGTCGGTGGCCGACTTGATGAGCACGTCGCCCAGGTTCTGGTGCGGCTCCTTGCCGTCGGGGCGGTCGAACACGCCCCACTCGTCGCTGGAGTAGCGCACGGCGTCCTGGAACACGATGTAGCGCTCGGGCATCTTGTCCCAGCCGGCCTTGGAGGTGCCGCCGGTCGAGGGCTCCACGGTCACGCCGTTGGCGGCGCACAGCTCGGTGATGTAGTCGATGACGCCGGCGGTCTGCGTGGCCCAGGTGCGGATGAGGTTGTAGTTGGCCGTCTGCTGGCTGGCCTGGTACATGAGGCGGGCGGCCTTGTCGGGATCGATCTCGAGGCCGTTGTCCTTGAGCACCTTGGAGCCGATGGCGCACATGTCGAGGCCGCAGAAGCGCCCGCACTCGCTGCGCTCAACGACGACGACGCTGGCGCCGTTGCGGGCGGCCGCCTCGGCGGCGCCCATGCCGGCCATGCCGCCACCCACAACGACGACGTCGTACTCGTAGGTCTCGGCGACGTCGGTGATGGGGTCGGGCGCAACCTCCCAGGTGTGCAGGCCGCCCTCGACGGGCGCGGCGGCCTCGTCGGCCATTGCGACCGCAGGTGCAACAGCGGCGGCGCTCAAGGCGGCACCCGTGGCGGCAGCGCTTACAAAGGACCTTCTCGTGATGGTGGACATACCGTATCCCCTTCTGCCTGGGGCCCGTCGTCGCGAGCCCTCATGACTGATGCGAGCCATGCCCTCGTCGGCATGTGCTGATCATTAGTTTGGGAAAACGGCATGCTTCTCAAAACGCTTGAAAGACCCTATACGATGCAAATCCTATGATGTTGTCGAGCTACTCGGCCATATCGACAACTTCAGGTGATTGCGCACGAAACACCAGGTCAAGCAGCTCTTGTCGGCTGTTGACGCCAGCTTTTCCGTAAATGTGGCGCACATGGGAGTTCACCGTGGACTCTGAGATGGAAAGACGCTCCGCCACCCAGGGCTGGGTGCGCCCCATGGCAAGGAAGCCAAAGACCTCGCGCTCCCGACCCGTGAGACCCCAGGTTTGGGCAAGCTCGTCAAGCGCTTCCTCGGCGCTGCGGGCACCGACAGCCTGCACCGCCGTGTCAGGGGCAATCGCAGGGCGCGCGTCAAAGAGGTCCCACACGTCGCGACCGGAAAGCACCAGCACCGCGGCGATGGTCATGAGGTAGCCCATGAAGATGGCGTCGGCGTAGACAAAGGGGACGCTTGCGGTAAGACCGTCAAGCCAGATACCAACAATACCGCCCAGACCACAGAACAGGCTCGAGATGAGCATGCGCACCGCGCAGGTGACACCCAGGCCATCAGACATCCCAGCGTAGGCAACCTGGGCCACAATGACCCAGATGAGCACGTCGAACGTGGTATAGCCGCTCAACACCACCGCTCCGGACACCCAGAAGTGATCGGTGGGGGCGAGCAGCGGCATGAGCGAGAAGCCGGCGATGATGGCGAGAAGCCCCACGCGATAGACGATATGCGTGCGCCTGGGAGTCACGATGGCCAGCGCAAACAGCGCAATCGCAATGACACCGCGCGTGACCTGCAAGGCCATCCCCATGTCGGGTCCGGCTTCCTGCATGGGCGCAAACGACATCCGGTGCTGCATGTAGCCCAGGCCAAACATGATGAGCGCAAGCGAGCACACCGTGGGCACCGAAACACCCAAGCCCAGACGCAGGCGCGCAAGAGGGCCTCCCGACTTGCGCCGGGCGAGCTCAGCCTCGGCCGCCGGCTGGGAATAGGCGCGCTCCCCCTCAGGCAGCAAGTTGAAAAGGACCATTGAGAGCAAGGGCAACGCCATGGGGGCCAAAGCGGAGGCAATCGACTCCATGAGCATAAACGTGACGTCGGCCACAAGCGCGCAGGCAAAACCGCCGGCTACATAGATGGTCGCCGAACGCTCGCCTTGCCTGCAGTAGACGGCGCCCCACATAAGAATAGCCATGCCCATGAAGGCACTTGCCAGCACGGCACCCGCCACAAGCGCGACCCAGCTTCCCGTGGTGGCGCTCAAGGCGAATAGCACGGACCCCGCGCTGCCCGCAACGCCGCACCCAAGCGCGAAACCCTTGTGGGCGCACAGGCTCCGCACACGCTCCTTTTGCCAAAGCACGAGCGCGCTCAAAGGAACGATCAACAAGAATGTGAGCCAGACGGCAAGCTCGGACATGAGCGTCTCAGGGTGAAACGGCGCAAAGAACCCGCTCTTGTAGAGCGCGTCCACCCAGGCCCACAGGCAGGCAGACCCTATCAGCGCGCGCGGGTCGATTCCCTTGACCGCCCCTGTCATCCCCTGCCGCACCTGTCGCATAACGCCCTCCCTTTCCTCCTCATGTCTGGGCGGGATTATATGCGCACTGCGCAGCTGGCGCGAATCGAATCCGGCACGACCCGCGCGCCACCCACCAAAAAGCCCCCGCCGCGAGGGTGCGACGGGGGCTTGAGCGGGTCATCCTATGTGCGCAGGGTGCAGCCCTATGCCTGGGGCAGCAGCTTCTGGGCGATCATGACGGCGTTGAGAGCGGCGCCGCGCAGGAGCTGGTCGGCCACGACCCACAGGGCCAGGCCGCGGTCTCCCTCGACGGTGGGGTCGCGGCGCACGCGGCCCACGAACGTGTCGAAGCTGCCGGCGTGCAGGGCAGGCATGGGATAGACCTTGTTGGCCGGGTCGTCCTCGAGCACCACGTGCTCGCCGGCGGCAAGTGCGGCCTTGGCGTCCTCCACGCTCACCGCGCGGTCAAACTCGAGGTTGATGGACTCGGAGTGGCAGCGCAGCACGGGCACACGCACGCAGGTGGGAGCAACCTGCACCGTGTCGTCGCCCATAATCTTCTTGGTCTCGACGACCATCTTCCACTCTTCTTTGGTGTAGCCATCGTCCATGAAGACGTCGATGTGGGGGATGCAGTTGAAGGCAATCTGATGAGCGAACGCCTTGGGCTCGAAAGGCTCCCCTGCCAGGACCGCGGCAGTCTGCTCCTGCAGCTCCGCCATGCCCTTGGCACCTGCGCCCGAGCTCGACTGGTAGCTCGACACGACGATGCGGTCGATGTGGCCGAGCTTGCGCAGGGGCTCAAGCGCCACAACCATCTGGATGGTGGTGCAGTTGGGGTTTGCGATCACGCCGGAGTGCCAGGCGATGTCGGCAGCGTTGACCTCGGGCACCACAAGCGGCACGTCGGGCTCCATGCGGAAGGCGCTGGAGTTATCGATCATGACGGCACCGGCGGCCACCACGGCCTCGCGCATCTCACGCGAAACGGAAGCGCCAGCGCTGAACAGGGCGATGTCGACGCCCTCGAAGCTTTCGGGAGTCATCTCCTGCACCGTGATCTCGCCGCCGCGGAAGGGCAGCTTCTGACCGGCCGAACGCGCGGAGGCAAGGGCACGCACCTCGCTGCAGGGGAAGTCGAGGGCCTCCAGGCACGTGAGCATCTCGCGGCCCACGGCGCCCGTGGCACCGGCGATGGCAACAACGGGGTTTGCGGGCATAGGCTTGGTCCATGCCATGTTAACGCACCACCTTCACGGTTCCTTCGGGGGCATCTTCGTCCATGCCGAACGCGGTGTGGAGCACCTGCACGGCCTTGGCGCACTGGTCGGCGTCGATGACCGTGGAGATGCAGATGGGCGAGGTGGAAATCATCGAGATGTTGATGTCGTTGGCGGCAAGCGTCTTGAACATCTTGGCGGCAACGCCCGGGTAGCTCTTCATGCCAGCGCCCACCAGGGACACCTTGGCAATGTGGGCGTTGATCTCGACGCCCTCGGCGTTAACCTCGCGGCACAGGGAGGCAAGGGCGTCGGAGATGTGCTCCAGGCCGTTCAGCGGCGTGGTGAACGAGATGTCGGTCAGGCCGTCGTGGCTCACGTCCTGAATGATGATGTCCACGTTCACGCCCAGCTCGCCCAGGCGGCCGAAGATGGCGGCGGCGATGCCGGCGCGGTCGGGCACGTGGCGCAGGGTGACCTTGGCCTCGGAGAGGTCGTGGGCGATGCCGCTCAGGACGGCGCTTTCGCTGTACTCGGTGTAGTCCATACGATCGGGAGCCTCCTCGATGACGGTGCCCTTGGAATTCTCAAGGAACGTGGAGCGGGCGCGGATGACCACGCCGTACTTGCTGGCAAACTCGACGGCGCGCAGCTGCAGCACGCCGGCGCCGTTGGCGGAGAGCTCGAGCATCTCGTCATAGCTCAAGCGATCCACGCGATGCGCCTTGGGGCAGATGCGCGGGTCGGCCGTGTACACACCGTCGACGTCAGAATAAATCTCGCAGAAGTCGGCCTCGATAGCGGCGGCCAGGGCCACAGCCGTGGTGTCGGAACCGCCGCGGCCCAACGTGGTGATCTCACCGGCGGCGTTCACGCCCTGGAAGCCCGCAACAATGACGATGTTGCCCTCGTCGAGGTCGCGCTTGACGCGGTCCATGCCCACGATGCGGTCGATCTTGGCACTCGTGTGGGTGGGATCCGTCACGATGCCCACCTGAGCGCCCGTGTGGCTCACGGCAGGAACGCCCAGGGCCTCAACGGCCATGGCGAGCACGGCAACCGAGACCTGCTCGCCGGTGGCCAGGAGCATGTCCATCTCACGTGCAGGCGGGTTGGGGTTGACGGAATGGGCCAGGTCGAGCAGGTGGTCGGTGTTGTCTCCCATTGCAGAGACAACCGCGACGACCTGATCGCCCGACTGGTGGCGGCGGACCAGCTTCCGGGCGACGTTCTTCACGCGCTCGGGAGTGGCCACGGAGCTGCCGCCGAACTTAGCGACGACGAGTGCCATGGGCTTGGCCTTTCGACGGTGGCGGTTGTTAGATATGAAGCAGCAAAACAAAAGAGCACGTGAGAGTATAGATGGAGCTGTCTCACGCTTGCTGCCTCAGTATAGGCCAAGACCGCAGTGCGGCACGATTTTGACAGCAGATGGAAACACCTTCGCATCACATGTGATACACCTGTGATATCTGGGCGCTACAATAGGCGCATCTGTCGGGCCGAGGAAGGGAGAACCATGGACATCCGAGCCATGAACAAGCGCATCGAGCTGTACAGGGAGCGCACGGAGAAGATTCGTGCCGAATACCGCGAGAGGCAGCAGCAGGCGCAGGCCGAGCAGGAAAATCCCGACAAGGCCGCTGCGGCAGAGACCGTGCAGACACAGGACGGCCACGACGAAGAGGCCCACGCCTGATACACTGCACCCCAGCACGCGGCCCAGCCCGGAGCAAGCCGCACGCAGGCGCGTTGAGCGCATGTCGAACACGACCGTCGCACACCGGGATGCACGGCCCAAAAGGAGAGAGAACCATATGAGCAACGAATTTGACGACGACTACGGCTACGACTGGCAGCCCCCCAGCGACGACGAGGGCCGCGGCTTCGACGACGGCTTCCCCTTCGAGGGCAATGAGGGTGCCGACCGCTGGGCCGATGAAGAGGACGAGCCCGCAAAGCCAGCCGAGAAGTACGACCACCACGAGCTGCTCGAGCAGCGCGTGACCGTGCACTGCCCCGTTGCCGAGCGCTGCGGCGGCTGCGAGTGGCTCGCCATGCCCTACGACATGCAGCTCGAGCGCAAGCAAGACTACATCGAGGAACTCTTTGCCGACTACCCCGTTGAGGTCGAGCCGCTCATGTGCATGATCGACCCGCGCGGCTACCGCAACAAGGTGCAGCTGCCCCTGGCTCCTGGCAAAGACAAGAACGGCAACCCCACCGTGCGCTGGGGCATCTTTGAGAAGGGCAGCCACTGGATCGTGCCTTGCAAACAGTGCATGGTCGAGGATCCCGCCGCCCGCCCCATCATCGGCACGGTCGCCCGTCTCATGCCCGATTACGGCGTGACCCCCTACAGCGAGAAGACCTGCACGGGCACGGTGCGCTACGCCCTCGTGCGCATCGCCCACGCCACCGACGAGATCATGCTCACGCTCGTGTGCAACGCGACCACGCTGCCCGAGGCGTTCGTCGACGCCATTCTGAGCGCCCACCCCGAGATCACCACGGTCGTGCTCAACACCAACACCGAGCGTACGAGCGTCATCCTGGGCAAGGAGGAGAAGGTGCTCTTCGGCCCGGGCTACATCGAGGACGAGCTGTGCGGGTGCCGCTTCCGCATCTCCTCGAGCTCGTTCTACCAGACCAACCCCATCGCCGCGGAGGCCCTCTACGAGCTGGCCGTTGAGATGGCCGACCTGCGCAGCTCCGACCGCATCGGCGACGCCTACTGCGGAACCGGCACCATCGGCATCGTGGCAGCCAAGGCAAGCGGCGCCGAGCTCATCGGCATCGAGCGCAACGCCGAGGCCGTGAAGGACGCCGAGATCAACGCTCAGATCAACGGCATCGACAACGCCACGTTCGTGGCCGCCGACGCCGGCAGCGAGTTTGCTCGCATGGCCCGTCGCGGCGAAGAGCTCGACGTCGTGTTCATGGACCCGCCCCGCGCCGGCTCCAGCCAGGCCTTCCTGGCAAACCTCAGCCGCCTGGGGCCGCGCCGTGTCGTCTACATCAGCTGCGATCCCAAGACGCAGATTCGCGACATCAAGCACCTCGTGCACAACGGCTATCGCATCAAGCGCATCTGCCCGGTCGACATGTTCCCCCACACCGACCATGTCGAGAACGTCGTGCTGCTTGAGCGCGCGCCGCGCAACCAGTTCGGCCATCGTCGCAACTCCCACAAGGACGAGCGCGGCGGCAAGCGCTAGGTCGCCCATTCTCCCCTAAGTACGCCAAAAGCCCTGGGAACACGGCGTTCCCAGGGCTTTTTTCATACCTTATAAGCAGGCAAACCTAGTCGATCTTCACCTTGTTGTCGGGGCACACGTGCACTCGGTCCTCGGCAAGCAGCTGGATGACGGCCGGGTACAGCTCGTGCTCCACCTCGTGGATGGCAGCCTCAAGCTCATCGCAGGTCATGCCCTCACGCACGACGACCGGCTGCTGGGCGATGATGGGGCCGCAGTCGTAGTCGGCGTTGGCGAAGTGCACCGTGACGCCCGTCACCTTCACGCCGCGCTCGTAGGCATCCTGAATGGCATGGGCCCCCTTGAAGGCAGGTAGCAATGCCGGGTGCAGGTTCACGATGCGGTTGGGGAACGCCTCAAGCAGCGGCTCGCGCACCATGCGCATGTAACCGGCCATGATGACGTAGTCCACGCCATGGTCAAGCAGCGCGGTAGCGATGACCTCGTCGGCCGCGATGGGGTCGGCACGGTACAGGTCGGGCGTGAGCGACATCGTGGGGATGTTGGCCTGGGCAGCACGCTTGAGGCCATAGGCGCTCTCGCGGCTCGCGATGACGATCTCGATGCTGGCATCAAGGGACCCGTCAGCGATGCGGTCGATAATGGCCTGCAGGTTCGTGCCCGAACCGGAGATAAGGACGCCGAGCTTGACAGTCACTGGTATGCCCCTTACTTGTAGATGACCTGGCCGGTACCCTTGACGATGCGACCCACGGGGAAGACGGTCTCGCCGGCAGCGGTGAGCGACTCGGCGATGTCGTCGACCGCGTCGGGGTCGCACACCACGCACATGCCCACGCCCATGTTGAACGTGCGGTATGCCTCGGTGTCGGAGAGGTTGGCGGCCTCCACGGCAGCCTGCACCACAGGGGGCACGTCCCAGGTGCCCCACTCGACCTCGGCGTCGAGATTCTCAGGAAGCACGCGGTTGAGGTTCTCGGTGATGCCGCCGCCGGTGATGTGGGCCACGCCGTGCACGGGAAGACCGGCCTCAAGCAGGCCGAGGATGGGCTTGACGTAGATGCGCGTGGGCTTGAGCATCGCGTCGACCAGGCTCTCGCCGCCGAAGCGGTCCTGGGGAGCGGTGTACTGCGAAAGGTCAGCACTCTCGTCGATGAGCACGCGGCGGGCCAGCGAGTAGCCGTTGGAGTGCAGGCCCGAAGAGGCGATGCCCAGGATGGCGTCGCCCTCCTGCACCATCTCGGGCAGGATCATCTTGAGGCGGTCAACAACGCCCACGCAGAAGCCGGCGAGGTCGTAGTCGTCCTTGGCCATGACGCCAGGATGCTCGGCCATCTCGCCGCCCACAAGGGCGCTACCGGCCTGACGGCAGCCCTCGGCGATGCCACCCACAATCTGGGCGACGTGTTCGGCCTCGATGTGGCCGATGGCGATGTAGTCGAGGAAGAAGAGGGGCTCGGCGCCCGAGGCAAGCAGGTCGTTGACGCACATGGCGACCAGATCGATGCCCACAGTCTCATGACGGTCGAACAGCTGGGCCAGGCGCAGCTTCGTGCCGACACCGTCGGTGCCGCTCACGAGCACGGGGTCAGCCATGTCCTTCAGCTTGGCGGCGCTGAACAGGCCGCCGAAACCGCCCAGACCGCCGATGACCTCGGGACGCTTCGTGGTGGCGACGCATGCCTTGATGGCGTCAACCGCGCGGGCACCCTCGGTGGTGTCGACGCCGGCGTCCTTGTAGGTGAACTGCTGCTTTGCGCTGTCCATTTACTCGTACTCCTTTTCAATCTCGCGGGCGACATCGCTCACGCTGCGGTGGCTGTTTGCCGAAGCCTTGGTCAGGTTGTTGGGGGTGTAACCATCGAGGAACTTACCCTGCGAGAACACCGCCGGAATCTCGACGGGATAGGCGCCGTCGAAGCACGAGCAGCAGTAGCCGCCCTCGGGCACGCACGAAAGCAGGCCCTCAACGCTCAAGAACGCCAGGCTGTCGGCACCGATCCACTCACAGACCTCCTCGGGGGTCTTGCGGGCGGAGATGAGCTGGTCCTGCGTGTCGGTGTCGATGCCGTAGAAGCAGGGCCACTTGACCTCGGGGCTCACGATGCGCATGTGCACCTCGGTCGCGCCGGCCTCGCGCAGCATGCGAACGATCTGCTTGGAGGTGGTACCGCGCACGATGGAGTCGTCCACGACGACGACGCGCTTGCCCTCGATGGTCTCGCGCAGGGGGTTGAGCTTGAGGCGCACGCCCAGCTCGCGCATCTCCTGCGTGGGTTGGATGAACGTGCGGCCCACATAGCGGTTCTTCACGAAGCCGGTGCGGCACGGGATGCCGCTAGCACGGGAGAAGCCCTCGGCCCCAGGAAGGCCCGAGTCGGGCACGCCGATGACGAGGTCAGCCTCGACAGCGCTCTCGCATGCCAACCGCTCGCCCATCTTCACACGCATCGACTGCACGGTGGCACCGTCCATGACGGAGTCGGGACGCGCGAAGTACACGTGCTCGAAGATGCACAGGGCCTTCTTGCGCGCAGGCACCGCACGCTCGCTCACGAGACCCTCGGCGTTGATGCGCAGCACCTCGCCGGGTTCCACCTCGCGCACAAACTCGGCACCCAGGATGTCGAAGGCGCAGGTCTCGCTTGCCACGCACCAGCCGGCGTCGTTGGGCAGCTTGCCCAGCACGAGCGGACGGATGCCGTTGGGGTCGCGGAAGGCATAGAGCGACTCGCCGTTGATGAGCACCATGGCATAGGCGCCCTCGAGCAGCTCCATCGTGCAACGGATACCCTCGCGGATGTGCCTCGTGTTCTGCGTGAAGTAGCCGATGAGACGCGTGGCCACCTCGGAGTCGGTGTTGCTCATGAAGGGAACGCCCAGGTCGATGAGCTGACGGCGCAGCGAGTCGAAGTTCACGAGCGTGCCGTTGTGGGCCAGGGCGATGATGACGTCGCCGATGGTGGACAGGTGGGGCTGGGAGCCGGCCCAACCGCGGCCACCCGCTGTGCCGTAGCGCACATGGCCGATGGCCAGGTCGCCCTTGAGGCTGGCGATGTCGCTGTCGGAAAACACCTGGGTCACAAGGCCCTCGTCCTTGCGCACGAGCACCGTGGAGCCGTCGCCGATGGCGATGCCGGCCGATTCCTGACCGCGATGCTGCAGGGCGTGCAGGGCGAAGTAGGTCATGCGGGCAACGTCCTTGCCCGGAGCCCACACGCCGAAAACGCCGCATTCCTCCTCAGGATGATCCGCCGGGGCGTTGGGGTCGAACAGGTCGTCGAGCTCGTCTGCGGGGTACATGTTCCTTTTAAGCCTCTCCGTCGTTTGAGACGCCCGCTGCCTCGTCGGCGGCGGACTGGATGCCTGCGACTTGCTGATACGTCTGGTCCTGCGAGAGCACGGAGTTGTCGCGCTCCACGCATACCAGCATGGTGCGCTCGTTGTCCGTTGCATAACTGCACGTTGAAAGTATATAGATGTGGGACACGCCTGCAGGGGTCGCACCTGCAACAGAGGCGCTTGACCGCGAAATGAGCGATTCCACATACGCCTGGAAGCTCGCATCGTCGGCAAAATCGAACTGCAGGACGTCCGTGTCATAGCCCGACACCACAAGCGAGCACAGCGGCTGGAGCGTATGGAGCGTGCCGTCGGCCGTCACGTAGTACACCTCACGCACGGTGTCGAGTTCGGACTGTTCGGAGTAGTCGGCCACGCGCGCGAACATCGCACCGTTCTTGAGGTGATGGCCGTATATGACGGTGACGCGGTCGGTCAGCGCACTGGAGCTGCGACAATCCATGAAAACAGAACCAGCGAGGTTGTACTGGCCCAGGAAGGTGTGCTCAAGGTACCAGTCGTTGTCGGAGTGCTGGGCGACCGGGTAGTTCACCGGCGTGTCAGGAATCTGCACCCATCCCACAATCTCGGGGTTCTGAGAGGTCAGGGCAGCGAAGTCGACCGTGGGCGTGCCGCTCACCTGGTCCTGCTCCACAGCCTCCTCCACAAGCGAGGCGTACTCCTGGTTACCCACCTCGTACTCGGCCTGCGTGTTCATATACATGCTGGCAGCGATGCCGATGGTCACAAGGCCCACCACAAGGAGGAGGATCGCGAGCACGAGCATGCCCTTCGAGCCCTTCTTCTTGCGCGGGGGCTCAGGAGGCTGCGATGAGGCAAAATGACTCGATGCCGCCTTGTTGAAACCAACGGCGGCCTGTTGCTGCGTTGGGTCGTAACCGGCATACCCATAGGACTGCTGAGTCTGCCCATAGTCATCGTCAGACATCCCATACCCCGCGTCATCGTAGGCATACGAGGACTGCGCAGGCTGCTGACGGGTGAATTCGTCAGTGCCATAGAGTCGGCCCGAAGAACGCGATGCCGTGTAATACTGGGGATTCGAGCGGCTGAACTGGTTGCGGTCCCCGCCGCTCTGGCTAGGCAAGCTTGCCGCCGAGGATCTTGGCCGCAGACGGCTTGTCGAAGTTGCCCTGGGTGCGCTCCCCAAGCTCCTTCATGACCTTGCCCATCTCCTTCTTGGAGGTGTAGCCACCCGCCGCGCAGATCTCGTCGATGAGGGCTGCGAGCGCATCGCCCGAAAGCTGGGCGGGAAGCAGCTCCTCAAGCACCTTGACCTGCGTTTCAAGCATCGCGGTACGCTCAGGGTCGGTGGCAGCCTTGCGGGAGTACTCCAGCGTCTCGGAGGTCATCTTGATAAGCTTCTTGACGCAGGCGGTAACGTCGGCCTCGGTGACCTCGCGACGCTCGTCGACCTCGATCTTCTTGAACTCCTCGTTGACCTGACGCAGGATGGAAAGGCGCGGCTTGTCCTTGGCGCGCATAGCGTCCTTGATAAGCTCCAGAATCTCGCTCTTTTGCATATGTCCTCCCTGGGCTCGTGCCGCACATAGTGCGGTGGTTAAAAACAAAAGGGTACCTGCCCAGGATACGACAACGAGATGATCGTTTGGGGGTTGTGGATGCAAAATGCGGTTGTTTCTACGATACGGGTTCACCTGAGCAAAGGTATGGTATGCTTTGCCTTGTGCGGGCATCGCCAAGCGGTAAGGCCCCAGCTTCCCAAGCTGGTATTCGCGGGTTCGAATCCCGTTGCCCGCTCCATCGAATCTCAAACGGTCGGTATCCCAAGGGTACCGACCGCTTTTTTGTGGCGTTTGTGTTGCACTTTGGCCCCAAAACGCAAACAGGTCAGACGATTTACACCGTCTGACCTGCGTTTTTGCAATGGTGGGCCGTGTGGGGGTCGAACCCACGACCTTGGGATTAAAAGTCCCCTGCTCTGCCAACTGAGCTAACGGCCCGCATCAGCTGATAGTACCTCATCTGCAACCGTTCAACAGCGACAAGGTTGCAGATTCACCGCTTAAACAACCAGAGATCTCATCTAAATGAAGCACTACAGGTCAAACAAGGCGCGGCGCACCTCAGGCTCGTCTTCAGGCTGCGCGGCAACGAGCACCGTGGCGCCCGGAGTGATGAGCGTAGAGGGGGCCACAGGCCGGTAGGCGCCATCGGACCACACCGCCAGCAGCGCAGCCTGGCCGGGAAGGTCGATCTCGCTCACGCGGCGAGCACTCTCGGTGCCCCCCGACAAACCGGCGGTCAGCACCTCCATGAGGACGAATCCGTCGTGCACCAGCGGCATGACGTTGCGCTCACCCGACGACATCACCACGGCCGACTGCACCATGTTGGCGATGGCCGTGGTCGAGCTCACCGTCTCGATGCCCATCTTCACAAAGATGCGCTCGTTGCGGGGGTCGTTGACGCGCGCGACCGTACGCGCCACGCGATACAGGGTTGCGGCGATCTCGCACGATGCAAGGTTGTCGTCATCATGACCTGAAAGCGCGCAGTACACGTCGGCGTCCATGATGCCGGCGTCCACAAGCGCCTTGGTGTCGCAGCAGTCGCCCTTGATGACCATCACGCGGCCCGTGAGGTGCTCTGCGAGAATCGAGGTGTGGTCCTCGTCGTTCTCGACGATGGCAACCTCGTGGCCGGCCGCCAGCAACAGCTTTGCAGCCGCCTCTCCTACCTTGCCGCCGCCGCCCAATACGAAGTACATGCGCTACTTCCTTCCTACAAGGCCCACGAGGACAGACGATGCCGAGGGCTTTGCCTGCTCGGCTTCGCCCTTCATGTACTCGGCCAGCTCCGGCAGGGCACTTTCGTGCGCCACGGCCACCACCGTGTCGCCGTCGTGCAAGAACATGTTGTGCGCCGCCAGGAACTGCTCACCGTCGTGCTCGAAGAGGGCCACATGCACCTCGCCCATAGCCTCGAGGTCACGCACGTGAATGACGCCCGGCACATGCAGGGTAAACGAGAGAACCTCGTACTCGCCGTAGGTATCGAGGTGGTGGGCCCTGCGTGCACGCACCTTCGTGACCATGTTCTCAGCCACAAGCTCGGTGTCGCATAGGTAGTCCAGACCCAGCTGCTGATACAGCTTGATGTGTTCGGGATTGATGAGGCGCGTGAGCACATGGGGCACAGAGTAGAGTCGACGGGCGACCTCGCTTGCCATGAGGTTCACGTTGTCCATGCTCGTGACGGCGGCAAACGCGTCGCAATCCCTGATGCCGGCCTGTTCCAGCACGCTCTCGTCATAGCCATGGCCTACCACGCGCGTGCCCTGAAACTCGCTTGACAGGCGTGCGAGTGCCGCAGCGTCGATATCGATGACGGTTACTTGGTTCTCGGGGGTGTCGAGCACCTCGGCCAGCTGCTTGCCAACGCGACCGCACCCTACGACGATGATCTTCACGTCATTCCTCCTATACGCACGTGGCCGCCCTGCGGCTCACCCCTTGGGGCCCGCAAGACGGCCACTCGCGTTGTTACTTCATTCGTGCATGCGTGCAAGCCATAGGGCTTTACGCGTTCTTGATGACCTCGACCACCATGTCCACAGCGTCCTCGATGGCGTTGATGTCGAGCTTCTCGGG
Organism: uncultured Coriobacteriales bacterium; assembly: GCA_934636245.1. Taxonomy (GTDB): domain Bacteria; phylum Actinomycetota; class Coriobacteriia; order Coriobacteriales; family UMGS124; genus UMGS124. The sequence goes on along the minus strand of CAKUAI010000010.1, from coordinate 61,561 downwards.
CGAGTCGCCGGTCCAGTGGGCGTTGGCAGGCACACCGTCCTGCACGCCGCACAGCGTGACGGCACGGCAACCCTGCTCAAGCGCGATGCTGGCATCGCTTGCACGCCACGGCATGCGCTCCAGGGCGACGGGGCGGTTGATGTCCTGGCTCGCCTGGCCAAAGATGTTGACGAGACGGCGGTCAGCCTTCACACGAGAGCTGTCGGCCGCTTCCTCAACCACGAGAGACTGACGACCCGCGCCCAGGCACTCAAGGTTGATGAAGTAGGCACCGCGCAGCTCGCTGCGATAGCTCGCGATGAAGTCGCGGATACCGGCGTTGCCGGCCTCGCCGGCACCGGTGAGCACGAACCACACCTCATGGGACGTGAGGTCGCGATCGCCCAGGCGCATGGCTGCACGACGGGCGCGGGCTGCCTGCTCACCCTCAACGCTCATATGGCGCGTGCGGCGCGGAGCGGCGCCGCCCTGCCAGCGGGGGTTGCTCCCCTGCGCGGAGCCATCGCTGTCGGAGAAGTTATCCCACGAACCGATCTGCTCGCCGTTCTTCTTGGCGTCGAAGCCCTCATCGAGGCCAAGCCAGTCGTTGAACGACTGCTCCTGCATCTGCTGCTGCATATCGGCGGCACGGGTGGAGATGCGACCCTTCTGGCGGTTCTTCTTCGCCTTGCGGCCGCGCTTGGTCATGTCGCCAAGGTCGGTGGAGAAGCCGGCGAGATCCTGGCGGCGAGCCTGTTCGAGCATGGTGGGGGTCACGGACTGATGCGTGCCCGTCTCGAAGTCCATGCTCGAGAAGTCATCGGGGTTGTAGTTGCCCACGGTCTGGATGTTCGAGACGCCGAAGGGATCCACAGCCGCCACAGCCGGATCGGGGAGATCGGCAAGGAAGCGGGGGGCGGTCATGGAAGCAGAAGTGACGGGTTTGAACGAAGAGGTGCCCCACGTGGGGTCCTGGATGGCAGACGCCGCAAACGAGTCGGGCTCGTCCATGATGAACTGCTGGGAAACACTTGCCGAATGCATGGCAACGTCACGCGGGGCCTGCGCGGCGCCGCGAATCTCGGCGTCGGGCTCGTCGGTGGAAGTCACCGTCGCGGTGCCGGCGTTCACGGGTGCCAGCAGCGACGTCGCGGCAGGCTCGGGATTGAGATCGCCCGAGAGGCGGTTCTCACGCACGATCGAGGCAAACATGGCGTCGGCCTCTGCGTCCTTGGCGGCCTCGGGATCGACCGGGGCGGCCGCGACGTTCGTGGGCTGATCGCCAAGGTCGAGGCTTGCCTGCTGGGCAGGCTCGGCGACGGGGGCAGGGGAGATGAGCATAGTGCTGGCGGCTGCGGCCTGCTCGGCGCAGACGCCATGCTGGCTTGCACGATGAACGGCACCCTGCTCGACGTTCACATACTCAATCTGGCACGTCTCGGGGAGAATGCCAAGACCGCGCACGGCCGCAAGGCCATGACGCACGGTCTTGCTGGGCTCAGGCTCGTCGGCGCGGGGCTCCATAGCGGCGCGGGGACGCATGGTCTCGCGGTCGGAAGCGAGGTCCTGAGACTCGCCGGTCTCCTCGCGGCGAAGGGGAAGACGCTCGGGATACGAGCGGGGCTTGACGTCGTTTACGCCAAGCTCTTCGGCACCCTGCTCCTGCCTCACCTCGTCGTCAGGACCAAAGGGCATGCCGTCGGAGATGGGACGGATGCGCTCAAGCACGCCGAGCACGGCAGCGACGCCCGACTTGTTGTCGTTGGCACCAAGGGTGTACGACAGCACGAAGAGATGCAGCAGGGTGCACACGCCCCACACCACCAGGACGGCACCGGCGATGACGCCAAGTGCGGCGAAGAACGACTTGAAGCCCATGGGAACAGGCAGCACCTGCATGAACAGGGCGAGGACCTCGACGACGACGCAGACGTCGATTGCGCGGGGCAGGTACGGCTTCACCCACGCGATGGCCGGCTTGCTCAGAAGGTCGGAACGGGGCGTGTCGTAATGAGCGATAACCACCACGGGGCGGGCCTTCTGACCGGTGGGGGAGGGGGCGGCAGCAGGATGACGCGCCACCACGTTCTGGCTCGAACCGGAGAGACCCAGGCGGCTGTACGTCTTGATGCCAAAACGGCGGTCAAGCAAATACAGCACGCCGACGATCGCCACAAGCACGAACATGACGGTGGAGACCACACCGCTGAGCAACACGCCCACAATCGAGAGCACGGCGGTCAGGCACATCAGCGCCGCAAGACCGAGGTTGCCGTGCCAGGTGTAGTTGAAGCTCTTCTGCATGGTCTCAAGGCCATGCTGATGGAAGACGCGCGCCACGATCGTGGCTGCGTCGCTCTCCTCACGCGTTCCTGCAGGGGCGATCTCATATTCCTTCGTGAGGTAGCGCATGGTTTCCTTGGCGTCGGCCATACGGGGGTTCCTCCAAGCATGTCGTTCGTGGTGACGTTTCACTGGCATGTCCCGCCTAAACTCAAGAGGCGAGACGAAAAGACAAGGGGAGCAGACGGCTCCGGCTCTTAGGCGGCCTGCTCCTCGCCCTCGACGGGAGCGTCTCCCTCAGCGGGGGCCTCCTCGCTCTGCGGCTGCTCGGTCGCCTCGGGCTGGGCGGCGGTCTCCTGGTCGGCGGCGGGCTCGCTCGGTGTTGCCGGGGCCTCGGGCAGGGCGCCCGTCACCGCAGGCGTGGTTCCGGCGTATGCCGCAACCGCAGCGTCAGCCGTGAGGAGCTTGTCGCGGGCATAGGCGTAGTTGGACTCGAAGGCGTCCAGCGAAGTGTCCTTGGGACCATAGGCGGCGAGGTAGTCGGTCGTGTTCCAAGGCATGGTAGCGCTGGCTGCCTCAAGGTTGGCGGCGGCGGCGTTGAACCAATCCATCTGCGCCTCGGCGCCCTCGTCGTCGCCCGCGATGACGAGGCTGTTGTGGGTCAGGCGGGCGTTCGCCAGGTCGGCGTAGCAGTACAGGTATGCCTCCATCACCGTGTAATCGACGCCCGTGCCCGCCTCCTTGGCCTGGGCCACGATCTGCAGCGCCTGCTGCGTGTCGTTGTAGGCGCCCGTCTCGTTGTCGACGATCTCCTGGGCGTTGATGCCCTCGTCGCCGTTGAGGTAGGCGTCCCACAGCTGGCTGGCATAGGAGTACTTGCTCACGGCGCTGTCCATGAGGGCGTACACCTGGTCGAGGGTGCTCGCGGCGCTCGTCGTGGTGCTCGAGGCGTTCTGAATCTGGCGGGCGGCCTCAAGCATGGAGCGGCGCGCGGAGATGCTCGAAAGCACGGCGTTGGCGGCGTCGGACTGCTCGGAAGTCAGCCTCGAAGCGAGAGCGTCGTTCGCCTGCGTCTCGGCGCTCGACAGGCTGTTCTGCGTCGTGGTGGTCTGCTCAAGGGCAAGCGACAGGGAGTCGGAGGCCATGCCATCGGAGATGGTCTGGGCAACGGCGGCGTCGACGCCCGAGATGACGGAATCGGTGGAGACAAGCGTCTCGATTGCCGAGTCGAGCTTCTCCTTGGCCTTGGCAGCTTCCTGATTGGTGATATAGAAATAGGCACCCGCGACAAGCGCCACAATCAAAATGATGACAATGGCAACGACGACGCCTCCCTTCTTGGAGCGGGGCTCGCTGAACGTCGTGTCGAAGTTCTTGCCGGGGTTCTTCTTATCGACCTCCTGAATGGGGAAGAGACCGGCATCGCTGCTCGTCTGGGCGCTGTTGGCCATCTTGGCAGCCACAAGCGGGTTGGCAGGGGCGCTCACCGGGTTGTCGGTGGGGGTGAGCTGGGGCTGCTGGAGATTGCCCTGCGAAGCGATGGCGAGGAACTCCTCGGTCTCACCGGCACTGGTAGGTGCAGGATAGACGGGCTTCATCGGCATGGAATTGCTGCCGTTGGGCTCGTATCCAGCAAAACCCGACACTGCTGCCATGCCGGTAAACGTGTCTTCGGCACTTGACTGCACAGGCGAGGACGGCGCGGTATATTGAGACTCGCCGGGACGCTTGGAGGCATTTCCGGAACGGCCCTGCGCTGAGAAGTGGCTACCTGTAGGGGCTGCGCACATATGTAACTCCTTCGTTTCTCGTGAGCCTAAAAGGTGACTCACATACAGATTCTATAATCATCTCACGAAGCGCCCCCATTTGGCCCGACTTCCCCAATTCGTCGCATACTTTGCTGATATCGCATGCCGCCGCACGTCGTCGAAAGGACACCCCATGGAGCAGATCGAGACCATCGCGTCTCAAGTCAAGGCTGATGAGAGGCTTCTGCTGCTCTTTTGGGCGCTCAGCGAACCCATGAGCGTCGATCAGATGGCTGAGCGCGGCTTCCTCGGACAGCCCGGTTTGCAGGCAGACTCCTACGAGCGCACGTTTCGCCGCATGCGGGAGGACCTTAAAGACAACGGCATCTACCTGCAAGAAATTCCCACTGCGACAGGCAGTGCCTGGCGAGTGGACAAAGAGGCCACCTACATGCAGGGCAATTCCGACCTCGTCCAACCCGTGATGGAAATCTCCATGCTGCTCGAAGCCTACATCTCCTCGCAGCAGTCCTTCTCCCATCCCGGCGCCGAAGCCTACCTCGACAGGCTCCGCCGCGCCCATGACAAGCTTGCCTTGGGCAGCGGGAAGGCGCACACCCTGCTGGGGACCAAGGGCGACGCGCAGGCATCGGGTTGGGAGGACCTGCTGAGCGCCTATGCCGAGCGCAAGGGCGTGGGTTTCCTCTATCGCGACGCACAAGGCAAGACCCGTGAGCGCGACGTCGACATCTACGGCGTGTTTCGCCATGACGAGCACACATTCTTCGTGGCATGGGACCGCACAAAGAACGGCATGCGCGTCTTTCGCGACGACCGCATCGAGGCGGCAAGCGTCAAACTTGGCAAGCGAACTTTCGAGGTACCCAACGACTTCAGCGTTGAGGACTACCACGGCTTCGCGTTTGAGTACGGCACGCAGGACTTTCTGATGACGTTGCACGCGCCCGACAAGGCCTCCGCCCGGGCGCTGACGAGAAATCACGGCACGTGGGTAGACGGCGAGACCTGGACGATCGAGGGTCGCGACATCGACGACGCGGCACGCTGGGCCGCGCATGCCCTCTTGCGCGCCGGCATGCAGCCTTGCGAACCCCATAAACTCACGGACAAGGTCAAAGCCGGTCTTGAAAAGGTGGTGACCCAGCATGGCTAGGGGACGCGAATCTAAAAGCACAACACTCGAAAAGATGATCCGCGTTCTCCAAACGGTGAACGCTTTGGCTCCCCATAATCCCCTTGAGCAGGGAGAACCTGTCAGCCTGAACCGTTTCTGCGAACTTTCCGGGCTTGACGAGAAAGACTGTAGGCGCATCATCGACAAGATCAACTACGGCTGCGGCGACGCGTTGCCTGCCGCTTGGATCGAGGTTGACGATGACGAAAACGTCGTGCCGCAACGTCTGGCCTTTGCCTTCGACGGCCTCATGCGCCTGAGCCGATCCGAAGCCTTCTCCCTGCTTGTGGCCCTGCGATCGAGCGGCATGGACAGCGACGGCCACCTCGCGCGCCTCGTGCGCGGGGCGCTCCCCCACTTTGACCTCGACCGATTCCATACCGTGGCCGGAGGCGAGTGCGGGCCCTCGGGCGCCCTCGAGACAATCGCCGACGCCGTCGCCGACCGTTTGGTCCTCACCATCGACTATCGCGACGCGAAAGGGGAGCGCTCCTGCCGACAGGTCGAGCCGCGCTCGGTGTGGTACGACACCTCAGTGAGCGCGTGGTCGTTCAGCGCCTGGTGCCGCACGCGCAACGGCATGAGGACGTTTCGCCTCGATCGCCTGCAGGCAACACCCACCGCAACAGGAGAAACCTTCGAGACGCATGGGGAAGAGGTCCGCGAGGGTCTCGACACGAGCCAGGCGCAGCTTGCCGTGCTTGCGATTCACGACCCCAAGGCAATCGACACGAAGGCCTGGCCCGGCTTGGAGGCGTGCACGCTGCCCAGCACCGGCGAAGTGACACACATTACCGAGCAGGAACTCGCCTGCGGAGGATACATAGCGCAGATTCCTTGGTTGGCGGGATCTGTATGGTTGGCCCAGGCAGTGGTCTCGAGCTTAGGGGCCGTGGAAGTCATCTCTCCCGCCGAGCTGCGCGAGGAAGTGCGCGAGCTGGCTGAGGCCCTTCTCAAGAAGCTTGGATAAAAAAAAACAGGGCGGGCCGCTCGTTGAGCGACTCGCCCTGTTCCCCCAAAACACACAAAGCGTCGACATCCCCCTGATGAAAAACGCACAATTAACTATAATGCGGCCCTTCAGAAAGTGCAAGGGGCAGTTTTCCACCAGCGAGCGGCCCTTGCTCAAAACAAGCTTGACAACACCGCCGCCTACTCGTGCACGGCACGCCATGAGCGCAGGTAATCGCCCACTTCTCCAGCCGCGAGCGTCTCAACGTCCTTTTTGGGCAGCGACGCCATGAACACCCTGCCATACCACATTCCCGTAAGGCGCGGGTCGGCGAGCACAAGCACACCCTTGTCGGAAGCCGACCGGATGAGCCTGCCGGCGGCTTGCTTGAACGTGAGCACGCTCTCGGGCAGGTCATGGTTGCGCCATGCGTCTTTGCCCTCGCGCAGCTTGCGTTCAAGCGAGATGGGCTCGGTGGGAGGCGTGAACGGCAGGCGCGGGATCACGACGCAGCGCAGTGTGTCGCCTTGGGCGTCGAACCCCTCCCAGAACGACTTGAGCGCAAAGAGCGACGACGACTTCTCGGCGATGAAATGCTCCGAGATGCGGCGAACATTGCTCTTGCGCGACTGACAGGCCAGCTCAAGGCCATGCTGGGCCAGCTGGGGAGCCACAATCTCGTACATCCTGTCCATCTCGGCGCGACTCGTGAAGAGCGTGAGCACGCTGCCGCCCATGGCAAGGTGGATGTCCACGAGCAGCTGGGGGAGCTCGGCGAGGAATGCTTCCTTCTGCTTGGTGGGGTCGGGCAAGTCGCGTGCAACCACGATGCCCATGTTGTGCTCGAAGTCGTAGCTCGACGCGAGCTTGAGGCTCGCATATCCCCCGCGCACGCGGTCAAGACCCACCTCGTGGGCAAAGTGGTCGAACTTGTCGCCCACCGCCACCGTGGCGCTCGAGTACACCGCGCTCTTGATGGTGGGATACCATGCCGAGGCAAGCTGGGCGCCCACGTCCATGGACTCCGCCACGAGCTCATAGGCCTCAAAGCCCGAGCGCTGGGTGAACGAGGCGGAATACACGTACCGCTCGTCAGACCCGTCAAGTATGAGCTTCAGCGCCTTGTGGACGCGGTCAAGGTCGGCCGCAGCCTCCATGAGCTCGTTCAAGCGGTCCTGCAAGTCGGCGTCGGGGTTGCTCTCGTCAGACATCGCCTGCTGTATGCCGCCGGCAAACTCGAGGGCGTGACCCAGGGCGTCGGAAAACGCCTGGCCTGACTCGGCAACGGCCAGCCAGTGCTCGTTGGCGCGCATCTCGGCGTCGACCCAGACGTTTTGCGTGTCATAGGCCTTCTTGGGGGAGACCTTCTTGCAGAACGTCTTGAGGTCATCGAAGAAGAGGCCTGCCGCGATGCTTGCGCGAGCCATCTCGCTGGCCGTCTTGCTCACAAGCCCCATGAACAGCGTCGAGGCGGCACGTGTGCGAACAGCGCGGGCAAGCGTGCCCAGAGCGCCGCTCGACGAGCCTCCCATAAGGTCAAACGATGCCTGGACCTCGCGCGAGTTCACGCGCTGAGCCCACTGCCTGCGCGCCTCGCTCTCAGCCGAATGTGCCTCGTCGACCACCCAGAACCTCGCAGGAGGCAGCACCTCGATATCGCTTCCCACCTGCCTAAACAGCAGCGAGTGGTTTGTCACGACGATGTCGCTTGCCTGAGCGCGCTTGCGTGCCAGGTGCAGGAAGCACTTGTTGGGAAAGAAGGGACAACGGCGCTTCTGGCACTCCGACGAGGTGCTCGTGAGGTCGCCGCGCTGAATCTTGCCCCAGCGCACACCCAACGAGGTCACGTCGCCCACGGCAGACTGCGTGGCAAACCCCAGGGCCGCCGCGATGGCGTCGAGCAGCTCGGCGCTGGGCTCGGGCATCTTGCGCGTGGAACCCTCCTGCTCCTGAAGCTGTTGTGCCTCGTCGAGGGCGCCGGCCGCCGGCGTGCTTGCCGTGCCGCGGCGCATGAGCTGCGCGATCTTGCGCAGGCACGGGTAGTTGTCATATCCCTTGAGAGCCGTGTAGGTGAGCGTGCCGCCCAGAGCCTCGTTCAACAAGGGAAGCTCCCTGTTGATAAGCTGGTCGGCAAGGGTGTTCGACTTCGTGGCAACGCCTACTGTGATGCCGTTTGCTTGGGCCATGAGGGCCGAGGGAAGCAGATAGGCGATGGACTTGCCCACGCCGGTGCCCGCCTCGAGCGCGGCCGGACGGTTCTCGCGGAAGGCACGGGCCACTTCAAGAGACATCTGCACCTGCTCGGAGCGGGGCTCATAGCCGGCATACATCTTCCCCACCACGCCGTCGGTGGCGAAGGTGGCGCGCACCTCATCGTCGCTGGGGTACACGAGCCCGTGCATCTCGTCGACGTCGTCTGCGTCTTCACGCAGGCTCACCTGCATGTGCGAGCAGCGCTGGACGCGCGCGTCCACAAGCGAGAAAGGCTCGTCGGGCGCCATGGCGGCCATCTGGGCAAAGATGGGACGGTAGCCCCATTCGACATCCGGGTACATCTTCGCGAGGCGGTTCACAAGTCCGGCCGGCATGTCGCTGGCAGCAACAAGAAGGATGCGCCACAGGCCGCAGGTAGCTATGACGTCGTCAATGGCACGGTGGGTGGAGGCATGCAGGCCAAAGGCGCGCGACAGGTCGTGAAGCTTGTGCGACTTCAGGCAGGGGAGCACGATGCGCGAAAGCTCCAGCGAGTCGATCCAAGGCCCGCCCACGCTTTGCCCGCCAAAGCCTTTCTCCATAAAATGCTGGTCAAAAGCAGAGTTGTGTGCCACGATGGGAGCACCCTTGGCAAACTCCGCCAGCTTGCCGCACACCTCCATCGCACAGGGGGCATCGGCTACCTGCTCGTTGGTGATGCCCGTGATCTGCACGACCTCGGGCGGGATGGGCTTTGCGGGATGCACGAACATGTCGAACGTCTCAACGATCTCGTTGCCGCGCAAACGTGCGGCCGCGACCTCGATAAGCTCGCAATCCTTAAAGTCCAGTCCCGTTGTCTCGGTATCGAGCACAACAACGTCCTCGTCAAGCAGACCGAACTGCGCTATGCTAGCTCTTTGTGCCAAAGTGGCATAACGCGCCGCGACGTCCTCGTCGCAGCCCGGCATGATAATGGAGGAAAGCTCCGCTGATATAGTCTCGCTCAAAGTGTTCTCGCTCCTCAACGATGTCCGTCCACATGCATAAGGCGTGATGGTATCCTTTTCACACTCTATCAAAGGGGGATACATGGGAAAAGTTGACGTTTATTTTGCCGATTACCTCGTTATCGATGACATCACCGAGCAATCGAGCCGCCTGCTCGCCTCTAACGGCTGCATCATAGGCATGCCTCTCAAGCTTACCTGGCAAGCCGATTCAGGCCTCTTCACGGTAAGCACCGTCGGTGGCGACGTCATCGGCACGGCGAACCCCAAGAACAAGCTCGCCATCCGCGAGGCGTTGGAAAACGGCAATGACGGCGCTTGCTGGCTGTCGCTCGTCTGGTATGACAACACCGACAAACTGTACCACGCCGAGCTCGTCTATCAGTTCTACAACGTCAAGGCCTCGCAGACTACCGAGCGCGCCAACCTTGACGCTTACACGCGGAAGACTTCCGAGCGCCTCGCCGAGGGCAAGCGCCCCGACATCGCCCTCACCGGCGCCGGCTGGGACCAGGTCCTCGCCACGGGAGACTGGGAGAGCCCCGACGAGCATCCCTATCCCATCGACACGAAGCGCAACTCCGGATGCGTCATCTTCAAGCACAAGCGTTCCGGCACCGACAAGCTCGTCATGGGCCTCATTGCCGGCAAGCCCGCTGCAGTTTGGGGTGCTGGCGCGGCGTGCCTCATCCTGATTATCGTCATTCTCTTCTTTGTGTGCCGATGCGCCTTTGGGGCATAACCTGCACCTTTTGAGGTACAACACTGGCACGCGAACCACGTAGTAAGGAGCCTTGCATGGCAAAAGACGGCATCGTCTTGTACAACTCGTTCACCGGCTACACCAAGCGCTATGCCGAGTATCTCGCTGAGACGCTCGACTATGCCATCAAGCCCATCCAGAAGGCGAACCTGTTCAACGTCTCCACCTACCCCACCATCATCTTCGGCGGCCCCCTGCACCACAACCGCATCGAGGGCATCTCGGGCATCATCGACGGATGCTCGTACTTTGGCGAGCAGAACCTCATCGTCTTCTCGGTGGGCATCGCCTCGCTCAACGCCGACCTCGAGAAGCAGATCAAGATGAGGAACTGTGGAGACCTGCCCGTTGAGTCGTTCTTGTACCAGGCGCTTCCCGGCGGCCTTTCGTACAAGGACTGCCAGCCTGGCGGCAAGATGGGCAAGCTCGTGGAGACCTATCGTGCCAAGCAGGCCGAGGGCAAGAAGCTCACCCGCGGCGACAAGCTCGCCCTTGCCATTGCCGACGGCGAGCGCCCCGAGCAGAACCGTTTCAACACCGACGCCTGCGCCACCATCATCGCAGCCGCTCGCAGCGTCGCCCGCTAGGGTTCAATCCGGTGACATCGTCGCCGTGCGATTCAGGTCGCAAACAACAACGCCCGCAGCTTGGAATCCCAGGCTGCGGGCGTTTTTCATGCACGGTGTTTCACATGAAACGTTTGTTAGCGACCCTCGAGCGCAAGTTCGAGGAGCTTCAGGCACACCTGACCGAAGTCCATACCGACCTTGCGTGCCGTGTCGGGCAGAAGCGAGGTCGCGGTCATTCCGGGAATGGTGTTCGTCTCCAGGATGACCGGCGTGCCGTCTTCTCGAATGATGAAGTCAGAACGGCTCACGCCGCGGCAGCCCAGTGCCTTGTGGGCCTGCACGGCAGCCGTCTGCACGCGCTCGTATACATCGGCCTCAAGACGCGCAGGAATGATGTGGTCGGCGCCGTTGGCGCTGTACTTCACCTCATAGTCGTAGAACTCGGCATGAGGCACAATCTCGATGACGGGCAGCGGCTCGGGGTCGCCATTTCCCAAAACGGCAACCGTGACCTCCGTTCCCGCGACATACTCCTCAACCATAACCTTCTGACCGCACGCGAAGGCGACCTCCAGGGCATGGGGAAGCTCGGCGGGAGTGTGCACGATGCTCATGCCCACGCTCGACCCGTCGCCGCACGGCTTCACGACGCACTTGTCGCCGACAGCCTGCGCGATCTCCTCCACCGACATGGCCGTGGGACTTGCAAGCGTCACCGACCTTGCCACGGCAAGTCCTGCGAGGGCATACATGGCCTTAGAACGCGATTTATCCATCGCCGTGGCACTGGCGGCCACACCCGAGCCCGTATAAGGGATTTGGAGCATCTCAAGGGCTCCCTGGATGGTTCCATCCTCGCCGCCCTTGCCGTGCAGCGCGATGAATGCTGCCGCGTAGTCGCCATCCGCCAGGCGACGCAGTGCCTCGCGTCCGTCACGCGTGTCAATGAGCTCGACGTCCACGCCGGCGGCGCTCAGGGCCTCGTAGGCGTTCTGGCCGCTTGCAAGGCTCACCTCGCGCTCGTCACTCACACCGCCGTAGAGTATTGCCACTTTCTTGTTCTCAAGAAACGACATGTCTTTTAACTTCCTTCCTCAAGCAGCCCTTAACCCACAACGGCTGCGCACACGATCCAAACGACAAGGCAGCCCAGAAGCACAAGGGCAGACTTTCCCACAGCGGAGGCCCATACGTCGGCAGGCTCAAATCGGCCCGTGCGCAGCGTTGCCGCCGAGGTGGCTGCGGCGCACACGGCAGCGCACACGACAATGAGCGCAAGAATGATCAGTCCTGCAAACATAAGCGGACTTGCACCCCTTAAGGGAGCAGCCCCCGACACCATGGTCATAACAGCCCATCCCACGCTTGCCACGCACGACAAGGCCCCATAGATAGCAAATGCCATCCAAGAATAGGCAGGCGCGCCGACTGTCGGCTCAGTTTGGAATGCAGCCACATAATCAGTCAGCTGCTTTGCCTCGGGCCTGTCGAAGTACCCATTGCTGTATCGAGAGTACGCCTTGTTCGATCCCGACACTTTTCGGGCAGGAGTGTTCGAAGGAATCTTCTTCATCGAACCCGAAACGCCTGTGATGACGGCGCGGCGAAGTGCTGCAGAGTCGTCGGCATCACTGGACACGCGCGGAATGGCCGCCGAAACAAGCGGTGAGATCTTCCGCGATGTCGGATTTTGCGCGGCGGTACGCATCTGGCCAGGCTGACCAGACTGCGGCCTCTTTGCCTGCTGCTGCGGAGCGGCCTGGTTCGGCCTTCGCTGGGAAGGTGTTACCTTTGCAAATTCACCAGTCACCATCTGCCTGTTCGTCTGTTGCACGGGCTGGGGAAGCTGGATGGACTGCACCTGTGGATAGGACCTAGCCGGCGCAGGAGCACCTTGCGGCGCGGATTTCGACGGGGCGTTGGCAAAATGCGCACCACTGGCCCTGCCTGTCTGCGCGGGCTGGTCTTGGCTTTGATTCTTAAATCTCTTACCCTGCATTGCACATCCCTCAGGTGGCAAGTTTGTCGGATTGTTCGATACCAACTGTGCACATGATACTCTACGAGGGAATGGGTTTTTCTAAAAGGAGAGGTGGTATAACCACATGGAACGCGCAACCGTCGAAAGCATCGGAGTCAAGGCCCTCAGCCGCGACCAAATCACCGAGATTCTTCAGAAGGAGATGAACACCCCGGCGTTTAGGGCCAAGCAGGTCATTCAGTGGCTCTACGGCAAGGGTGTCTCCACCTATGAGGAGATGACCAACCTTCCCAAGGACCTGCGCCAGAGGCTTGCCCAGGAGCTCCCCCTTCTTCCGGTGACCGTCACCAAGAAGCAGGTCTCCAAGGACGGCACGCGCAAGTACCTCGTCCGCATGGGCGACGGCACCCTCGTCGAGACCGTCGGCATGCCCGGCAAGAACAAGCTCTGCGTGTGCGTGTCCACGCAGGCCGGCTGCCCCATGCGCTGCACCTTCTGCGCCACGGGCCGCAACGGCTACACCCGCAACCTTGGCCCCGGCGAGATCGTCGACCAGGTGCGCGTCGTTGCCAACGACTTTGGCACGCGCGTGAGCAGCGTCGTCCTCATGGGTCAGGGCGAGCCTTTCCTCAACTACGACGCCGTGCTTGAGGCCATGCGCATCCTCAACAGCAAGGACGGCTTCGACATCGGCGCTCGCCACATCACGGTGTCCACTGCCGGTATCCTTCCGCAGATTCGCCGCTTTGCCTCCGAGCCCGAACAGTTCACGCTCGCCATCTCCTTGCACTCCGCCGTGCAGGACACCCGCGACGAGCTGATGCCCGGCGTGCGTCAGTACGACCTCGAGCGCCTGCGCGACTCCGTGGCTTCCTATGCCGAGGCAACAGGCCGTCGTCCCACCTACGAGTACGCCATGATGGCCGGCATCAACGACTCCGACGCTCAGCTCAAGGCCCTCGTCACCTTCTGCCGCAGGACGCTGTGCCATGTGAACCTCATTACGCTCAACGAGGTGGCAGGCTCCCCCTTCCAGCCTTCCGACAAGGAGCGCGTCGCCCTCTTCGCCAAGACGCTGTCTGCCGCAGGTGTCGAGACCACGATTCGCGAGTCTCGTGGCTCTGACATCGACGCAGCCTGCGGTCAGCTCAAGCAGAAGGCGTAACCTGCTCGTTTTAAACGAGTTTGTTTGGTTTTTCAATACAGGATTGATACAAAAATCCCGCGTACGATAGAGAACCGTACGCGGGATTTTTTTAACTGCTATGCAAATACGTCAGACAATATACCTTAAATGCCCAGAGCTTCCCATTGCTCGTCAACCCAGGCCTGATTCTTCTCAACCTGGTTGAGACTCGCTTCCTTGCGGACCTGGTCGACACCCTCGGCCACGGTTGCAACAATCTCTTGCACACCATGCTTGACCTGCTCTGTCGCATGGGCAACCTTGGCGCGCACCTGCTCATCATTCAGTGCAATGACAGTCACAGCAGCTGCTCCAACGGCCACACCGACAATACCAAGAAACTTGACGATACCCTTCATGCTGCCATCCCCTATCCTTGAATCATGGCCATGAGTTGTTCGAGATGTTCTTCGTTTTCAAAGTCAATCTCGATACGGTACTTACCTTTTGATTCCTTAATACGTACCGGGGTGCCAAGACCTTCCTTCAGTGTCTTAGCGGCCTTCTTATATGAGGCAGGAATTTGGACTTTCTGACGCACTGGCTTCTCTTCACCCGTAAACGTCGGAGCGATTGCCTCAACAATGCGCACGGTCATCTTCTCGTTGACGACACGATGGGCAAGGGCGATACGAGCCTCGTCGCCCTTCGCCATGAGAATGGCGCGGGCATGGCCGGCAGAAAGCTGGCCTGCATACACCATCTCTTGCACCTCGTCAGGAAGCTCGAGCAGACGCAATGCATTGGCAATCGCCGAGCGCGACTTTGAGACACTCTTGGCAAGCTCCTCCTGCGTCATGGCGCTGCGCTCGATGAGGTCGCGATAAGCGCGCGCCTCCTCAATGACGTTGAGGTCGGCACGCTGAATGTTCTCGATAAGGGCAAGCTGAAGGCTCGTGATGTCATCGGTGTCATCACGCACCACAACCGGCACGTTTTCGAGACCAGCAGCGCAAGCCGCCTGATAGCGCCTCTCACCGGCAATGATCTCATAGCCCTGAGTGTCCTTGCGCACCACGATGGGCTGAATGATGCCCACCTCCTTGATGGAGGCACTCAACTCATCGAGGTCTTCTTGATCGAACTTGGTACGCGGCTGATTTGGATTGCGATGCACCTCTCCAATCGCAACTTCCTTGACCGACGCATCCTTGTCGACCATCTCGTCAAGACCTGATTCCTTGGCACTCTGAGAGACAAGGGCTCCCAGACCCATGCCAAGTCCACCCTTTTTAGCCACGGCGAATCACTTCCTTTGCCAGGTCGCGGTATGCCTGAGCACCCTTGCTGAGCTTGTCATACTCAAAAATAGACTCACCGTAGCTTGGTGCCTCGCTGAGCCTGACATTACGCGGGATGACCGTCTTGAAGACTTTCTTCTCAAAGTAGTTGCGCACCTCGTCGGCCACCTGCTTGGAGAGAGACGTACGCTTGTCGTACATCGTCAACACGATACCAAAAATCTCAAGGTCGGGGTTGAGGGTGGACTTCATCATCTTGATGGACTCCATGAGCTTCGTAACACCCTCAAGCGCATAGAACTCGCACTGAATCGGAACCAGAATGCTGTTGCATGCCGTCAGAGCATTGATGGTAAGGACTCCCAGAGAAGGGGGACAGTCGATGAAAATGTAGTCAAAGCTGTCTTTAATCTCATCGATGGCCTTCTTAAGACGGGTCTCACGCTCATCGGCTTGTACAAGCTCAACTTCAGCACCGGCAAGCTGAATGGTGGCAGGAATGACAAACACGTTATGACTCGTGCTGTTTTCCACCGTCTCACTCATAGGCACGTCATTCAGAATCGCGTCGTAGACGCTCTTCTCAACAGCGTTCTTGTCCACTCCCAAACCACTCGTGGTGTTGCCCTGCGGATCGAAGTCAACAACAAGGACCTTGTAGTTCTTTTCTCCCAGTGCCGCAGAGAGGTTCACAGCCGTCGTGGACTTACCCACGCCACCTTTCTGGTTCATGATGGCAATGACTTTAGGGTCCTTATCGGGCGATTTACGCTTGGTCTTCTGGTAATCCACGAGGGCTCCGTTCAATTCAGTGCAACTGTTTCACGTGAAACATCTTATACCAAAGTACTGCAGGACTGCTTTGCGTCTCTCAAGAGCCTGCACACGGGTGCATCCTGTCGCAACAAATCCAGGAGAATGTTATGCGAGAGGATGCTTGGATGCTTCGCCAACTGCACGCGGCAAGGCAAGCCCCGTCTCCTTTACCTTCTCATACACAATAATGGTCCTCTCCCCGGCATCCCCAGGAAGCTCGACCGTGCGCGTAGACACAACCGACAGACCACAGAGCTGAGCCGCCTTGGAGCCAGCCTTAATCTCCTCAGGCTCAGGCTTGCCCTTGATGGCAATGAAAGAACCACCTTTTGCGAGCAGGGGGGTGGCGTACTCCACAAGAACAGGCAAACTCGCAAGCGCCCTAGCAGTCACGCACCCAAACACTCCGCGATGCGTGGTACCGAGCTCCTCAAGCCTCACCGACGTCGTCGACAGTCTGTCGCCCAAGTCAAGCGCCACAATGAATCCCTCAACAGCAGCCATCTTCTTCTTGACCGAATCGCACAGAACACCCGTAGTGCTCGACGTGGCGATAGTCAAGGGGATGCCAGGCAAGCCGGCGCCGGCTCCCATGTCAAGAAATGGCCTGTCAGGATTCTTTGCCATGACCTTGGAGAACTCAGGCAGGGGAACAAGGGAGTCGGCAAGATGCAGCACAAGGGCCTTGTCCCACTCCCTGATGGCAGTCAGGTTCATAACCTCGTTTTGCTTCAGCATCAAAACAAGATAGTCAACAAGCTTCCTTGCCTGCTGCTGGTCTACTTCAAGATCGAGCTTCTGGCACAAGCCAACCAACTTAGCAGCTTGTTCTTCAAGGTTCTCAGGGATATCAGCAACATGTTTGTGACGAGGTGCTTCGCTTGCTTCCATGCGCAGGTTCCTTTCCATTGCTCGCAGTACTTACATTGAGTCTTGAGAAGATTCTTTACCCAATGATTGTAAAAGGTCTCAGGCTTGTGCCCCATGAGACATATGCTTTATCAGCAAAGCAGCTTAGACTTATGCCTTATATTTAGACACAGGCAAACCTGGGAGCAGGAGTGCCTCTGATTTGCATTCCATCTTCTTGGATGACGCCCAAGGAACAAAGACAAACCCGGGTGTTGGAATGCCTGATCCGCATTCCACCCCCCTGGATGACACCAAAGGGACAAAGACAAACTCAGATGTTGGAGTGCTGGCTTGCATTGCACCCTCTTGGATAACTCCCGAGAGACGAAAAACAAACCCAGATGTTGGAATGCCTGATTTGCAATCCATCTTCTTGGATGAGACTCAAGAGACAAAGACAAGCCCAGAGGTTGGAGTGCTGGCTTGCATTGCACCCTCGTGGATGACACCCAAGAGACAAAGACAAACCATGATGTTGGAGTGTTTGACTTGGATTCCACTCTCTTGGATGAGGCTCAAAGGACAAGAACAAACCCAGATCTTGGAGTGGTTGGTTTCATTTCACTCTCTTGGATGAGACCTAGAATGTAGAAGCGAACCCAGACGTCAACTTGCCTGATGCACAGTCTGTTTCTCACTGACGCCCAAGAAGCAGGGGGAAACTGAGAAACTGAGACTTGGTTTTCAACCACTTTCTGTAATCGGCCCGTACACTCGTTTTGACCAAAAACAGTGTACCGTGGTTTCTTGTCAAAAAAAGAGGGAGACTCACGTCTCCCTCTCCTCAATCACAGTGCTTGTTGAAAAAGCTCTTGCTACCTGCCCTGCTTCTTAGGAGCCGGAACAACGACAACGCAGCGGTTGGGCTCTTGACCCTCGGAATGCGTGACCACATTGGGGTTGCTGCGCAAGGTCAAGTGCACAATCTTACGCTCGTAGGACTTCATAGGATGAAGTCGTACTTCCTGGCCGCGCTGCAGAGCACGAGCGGCGCTCGACTTGGCAATAGCCTCAAGCTTCGCACGGCGACGGCTCTTGTAGCTCTCAATGTCCACAACAACAGGGAACTTGAAGCCCAACTTGTTGTGCACAATGGCGCTGAACATGTACTGCAGCGACTCAAGCGTCTTGCCGTGACGACCAATGAGCAGCGCAAGGTCGGCATTGCTCACATCAAAAATCAGCTCGCCGTAGCCACCATCATACTCATCGATGGTTGCGCCCTCGGCACCAAAGAAGCCGAGAAGCGTACGGAGAACCTCAATCGAGGTGTCGGCGATAAGGTCGAGGTCGTCATCAGAAAGAGACTCGTGAGCCTTGTACTTGCGCGCCACCTCAGCAAACTCTTCGGGAATCAGCGAAGTCTCGTCGGCCGCAGGCTGCTCATCGCAAGCTTCCTCGACCTCAAACTCTTCCTCGAGCACTTCCTCTTCAAACTCTGCCATGGTCTCAACTACTCTCTTATTCAAAGCATCGACGGATGATATGTTTCACGTGAAACACTTAGCTCTTCTTGCGGGGACGAGGCTTGCGCTCGCGACGCACCACATCAACCTCGACGGGCTTGGGAGGCTGCGAGGCAGCGAGAGCCGCTTGCTCCTCTTCGGCCTCAATCTTCTTCTTCTTGAAGATAAGCTGCTGCTGCACAACACCCCAGCCGCTCGAAACAACCCAATACAGCACGACGCCAGCAGGGGAAGACCAACCAACAAAGAGCATCATGATGGTCATGAATGCGCCCATGCCCTTGGTCATCGAGTTGGAGTTCTGCTGCAGATACATGGGAAGGAACGTCAGGATGCCGAACAGAATCACAAAGATGATGTAGGGGATGGCAGCGCCAAAACCAGCAGTGACAAGAATGCCGCCGGCATTGTTCGCAAGCGAGGGAAGAATGCCGTAGAAGCTGGCATCAGCGGGGACATGGTCGCGCAGAACCGAGAAAAGAGCGAAGAAGATGGGCATCTGCACAAGCATGGGCAGACAACCCGCCAGGGGGTTGAACTTGTGCTCGGCATAAAACTTGGTCATCTCCGCATTGAGGCGCTGGGGGTCATCAGCATACTTCGTCTGCAGCTCCTGAAGCAGGGGAGTGACCATCTGCATCTCGGCCATGGACTTCTGCTGCTTGAAGGTCAGAGGCAGAAGCAGAAGACGAATGATGACAGTAAAGATAATGATGGCGAGACCCCAGTCACCCAGGAGACCCTCAAGGCCCTGGATGCAGTCGAAGAGGAAGGTGATCAACCAATCCCACATAGATCCTCCGTGTCAAAAATCATGTCAACAGGCGTTGACGTTCCATTACCTAACAGGTCGGCCTAACGATTTGTATTCCCGTTTCTCCCAAACAAGGAGAAGGTTTGTGGCACAGGGTCATAACCGCCTTCATGAAAGGGATTGCAACGCAGAATCCTCTTCAGCGACAGCCATGAACCCATGAGCAATCCAAAGCGCTCCACAGCACAAAGGGCATACTGCGAACATGTCGGCACGTATCGACAACAGGCAGGAAAACGAGGGGAGATACACCCCCGATAAAAATTGATGAGACACATTCCAAGCCAACGCGGAATGCGCCTCACCTTCTCCCATGCGCCCGACAGCCTAGACATCGTTACCGAATGTCCGCACGACGAAGAGCCTTTGCCAAAGAAGATCTGAGCACATCATGATCTGCACCGCGCGTTGCAGGGGTTGCCATGAGCAGGATGTCGTATCCCTCAACGGGTAGACCGTTCTCACGGGCAACCTCACGCATAACGCGCTTACTGCGGTTACGAACTACGGCATTGCCGAGCTTTTTTCCCGCTATAAAAGCAACGCGACCACAGGGGTCGCGTTGCTCATCGTGCTTTTTATAGATGATGCGGATCTCTTTGGCAGAAACCCTTTTCCCTTGGCTGAACAGCTCGCTGATTTGCTCGCTGGACTTAATGATGTTCATGCAGCCTTGGTCATCCAATGAAAGTTACTTCGTGTGACGCTCGTCAGAAACGGTGAGCTTGGCACGGCCCTTAGCACGACGGCGGGCGAGAACCTTGCGGCCGTTCTTGGTGGCCATACGGGCACGGAAGCCGTGCACCTTGGCACGATGCCTCTTATTGGGCTGATAAGTGCGCTTCATCGAATCCTCCTGATATATATAAAGCACAAATGGCGGCTATTGCAGTTTGCCAATCCTATCCACCACGACAAATGATGTCAATAAAGCATAGGAGTACCGTGCAAAAACTGCACGTAAAACGGTAAAACCTCTCCACAATTCTCAACAGAATCCAGCAAGACTCTACTCGGTAGAAAACTTTTCAACTTTTCACCTAACTTTTCAACATGATCTAAAATTTGAAGCCGATTTTCTGTCAAAAATGAAAAACTCAGTTGAAATGTTGATTGTTTTCACTGCTCTTTGTTCATTTTTCAGATGAAAAGTTTGAAACCTAGGAAAGTTGAGAAGTTTTCAACATCAATGAAATGTTGAAAATACGAGTCTCCAAAGAGCGTAAGATTCATTCTTATCGTTCTCAGGGAGGAAATCTTGTCGGACACGTTCTACCCATTCGTGGAAAACTCAGGCGACGCACAGGAAAGCGACGACGATGAGATCATCGCGCCCAAGCAGCCTGCTCGCATAGCTGTATATGACTCCATGACAGTACCGCCGCGCGTGGTGACGGTACCGCCCAGCGACGTGCGCACCTACCTCGACGAGATCACAAAGAACGTGTGGGAGCTCGCCACCCAGCAAGGAGGCGACTGGCCCTGGCACATCATTCGTGAGCTGGTGGAAAACTACATCCATGCCCAGTTCATCGAGCCGACGATATCTATCATGGACAGGGGTCAGACCATCTCGTTTTCTGACCAGGGACCGGGTATCCCCAACAAACAAGCGGCCCTTCGCCCCACGTTCTCCAGCGCCACCAAGGCAATGAAGCGCTACATACGAGGCACCGGCTCGGGGCTTCCCATGGTGGAGGCCACGGTCAAGCTCCAGCACGGCAGCATTTCCATCGAGGACAACCTGGGGCAAGGCGCCGTCATCACCGTGTCGCTGGCCCACAAAGACGAGCCCACGCCCGGCAGCGCGCCCAGCCCCGACACCGCAACGGGAGCTTCCCAGAATGCAGCGGCCCCTTACCCTGCCGGCATGCAGGCTCAGGGCGGCTATCCCATGGCTGGACAGGGAGGGTATCCCCAGGCCATGGGACAAGGGCAGCCGCTCAACATGTACGGAATGCCCCAGAGCGGTGCGCAGGGTTTTCAACAGGGAGCCTATCCTGGCCCTCAAGGGTATGCACCTGCAGGCCAGACCATGTACGGACAGTCACCAATGCCGTCCGGCATGCCAGGCCCCGCCGGCGCATACGCGCAGGGTACCCCCGGTCAAGCTTGGCAGCAGCAGCCGCAAGGTGCTTACCCGCAGGCTCCCATTCCCGGCGCGCAGCAACAAGGCGCCTGGAACCAACCAGGGGCAATGCCCTACGGCCAAGCCGGTATGCCTCAGACGCCTCCAGGCAGATGGAACCCGTACGCAGCCGGGACCCAATGGCCCGCAAACGCCGCACCCATGCAGGGCATGCCGTACGGTGAAGCGAGCCCAGCCCCCCAGGCAGCATTCGCGCCAGCAAGCAACCCACAAGGCGTCAACGTGCCCCTGCCCCAAGGCACCACATATGCCAACACCCCCTTCGACCAGGAAGAAGTGCAGATCATCTCGCTCTTTCTCAACTTCGAGAAGGTGGGCGGCACCGAGGTGGCGCAGGCCACGGGCATGTCCAACGCCACGGCAGGCAGGCGCCTGCAGAAGATTGCCGAGGCCGGCTTCATCGTGAAGAACGGCCAGAAATACGTACTGACCGAGGCGGGACACCGCCTTCTCGGCGAGATCGCGCAAGGGAGGTAACGCATGGACCAGGAGATGTTCGAACAAGATGCCCAGTTCCTCTGGGCTGACATGCTCGACGAAGTGCGCGCCAAAGGGCAGGACGACCTCCTCGCTTGGCTCGAACGGGCAAGCCCCTCGTCGTTCGACGGCGCGGTCATGCGTCTGACAACCAAGCAGAAATGGGCCGCACGCAACCTCATGGGCAAGTACCGCGAGGCAGTCGAGGCCCTCATGGGCGAGATAACCATGGAGTCTGTCACGCTCGAAGTCGAGGTGGACGGCGCCGACATCGCCCCGGCAGGCCCTGCCGCCACACCAGCAGCTCCAGCCGCTCCCGCCCCAGAAGCGCAGGTACAGGCGGCTCCCATCGCTGAACAGGCAGTGCAAACACACGCCTGCGACCCCATGGGCGCGCAGGTATCCGACTTCGACACCCAAAACGATGCGGCGCAGCCCCTCCCCGCAGAGGCCCCCTCGCCCGTTGTCTGCCTTGAACCCAGCGCAGCCACCGCCCCGGCAGCAGCCCCCTTGAGTGCCGCGGCCCTCGCAGGCAAGGCCGCTGGCACGGGACGCCCCCGCATCCACTCCCGCATCCTGTCGGGAGAGGTTCCTTTCCCCTCTGCGGTCAAGAACTCCGAACCCTCGCAAAGTGCCGCCCCCGCGGTGAAAAGTTTTCAACAACCCGTTTCAACGACTGTTGAAAGCTCCTCCAGCCCCTCCCAGCCGATTCCGGTACTTGAGGATGGACCCAAGCAAAAAGACGAGGTAAAGGCTCAGACAAGCACCGACTTTACCTTTGACACCTATGTTGTTGGCGATTCCAACATCATGGCGTATCGCGTGGCACGCAGCGTGGCCGAGCAACCCGACGGCAGTCTTTTCAACCCTGTTTTCATCTGGGGCCCTTCGGGAAACGGCAAGACGCACCTCTTGCTCGCGATCCAGTCCTACATCATGGCCAACCAGCCCCGCACACGCGTGGAATACATCAGCGCCGACATGTTCATCACGCGCTATGTCGACGAGGTGCACGTCCAAAAGCTGCGCGGGCACGCCGTGCTTAAAGACATGGAAGACATCGACGTTCTGCTGGTAGACGACGTGCAGGAGTTCCGCAACCAGCAGCAAGAGACGGTGGGCGCGCTTTTCAACATCTTCAACAGCTTCATGCTCTCCGGCAACAAGCAAATCGTGCTTGCGGCCGACCGCGCGCCCGACTACCTCGACCTCGACCCGCGCCTCAAGACGCGTTTCGCACAAGGCATGGTACAGGACATCAAGGCTCCTACCTGGGAGATGAAGCTTTCCATCCTTAAAAGCTTCTATGAGCGCTACCGGGCGCGCAACGGCATGACAAGCGTGCGCATCTCAGACGAGGCGTTCAAGGTCATGGCCGAGTACGGCCCCGACAGCCCCCGTTTGATGACGGGTCTCATAAACGGCATCATGTTCAACGCCGAGCACGACCCCAACGTCATCACGCCGGACGGCATCAGGGAGTACATCGACTCGCAGTACAACGTCACGACCATCATCAGCCTCGACAAGATCATCGAGGCGGTCACAAGGGAATACGGCGTCACCTATGAGCAGGTAACAAGCCGGAGCAGGACCGCTGCCATCAAAGAGGCTCGCCAGGTCTACATGTGGCTTGCCAGCCAGCTCACCGACGAAACCTACCAGTCTATCGGCGACGTCGTGGGGCTCAACCACTCCACGATCACGCACGGCATCAAGGTCATCAACGAGAAGCGCAATGTCGACCACACCTATGCCCGACAGCTCGAGGACTTCAAGAACCGGTTGTGCAACGAGTCGAAATGAGGTTGAAAGGACGTTCAAAGCGTGTGCAACACTCGTCTACAATGCATGAGACCTTGGCGGCGCGTTGAAACAGGTTGAAGAAATCAGCGTGTCGAAAGCAAAAGTTTTCCGGCATCTACCAGGCATTGAGCACACTAATCAACATTTGAAACCGACCTACTACTACAACTACTCTTTAATATAAGAAAAGAAGGGAAAGACAAGATGAAGTTCGTTATCGACAGGGATACTCTCAAGGGAGCTCTCGACCGTTCCATCAAGGGTATGGACATGAACTCCACCCTTCCCATTCTCTCCGGTGTTCTCATCACAGCCGAAGGTCAGTCCCTCGTTCTTGAGACTTCAAACATGGAGGTCTCCATCAAGCAGACTGTCATTGCCAATGTTGAGGAACCGGGTGCTCTCGTTGTTCCGTGCAAGCTTCTTGCCGAAGTCGTTGGTCACCTGCCCGACATGGCCATCTCCTTTGAGCTTGCAGGGACTGTGCTCAATGTGCGTTGCGGCAGCTCCTCCTACTCCATCAACACGCTTGCAGCACAAGACTTCCCGCAGTTCCCCAGCTATCAGATCGACTCGATGGTGGAGGTCCCCACGGCAAGCCTCAACGACATGGTAAACCGTGTCGCCGTGGCCGCTTCCACCGACAAGAGCCGCACGGTGCTCAACGGTGTGCTCGTCAACATCACGCCTGAGATCGTGCGCTTCGTCACGACTGACTCGGTGCGTCTCGCCGTGGCTGAGACCAAGATCACGAGCGGCGTGGAGGACTTCGAGGTCATCGCCCCGGCAAAGACGCTGCGCAGCGTGCTTTCCATGGCAAGCGAGTCGCGCACGATGACCATCGGCACGAACCAGACCCAGATTGTCTTCCTCTTCGGTGACGTCGTGTACGTCACGCGCCGCATCGAGGGCAGCTACCCCAAGTACCGCAAGCTCATTCCCGCCTCGTACGTGACGGGCGTGAAGGTGAAGGTCAACGACCTGTTCGAGGCCATGCAGCGCATCAAGGCCATGACCGTTTCCAACTCCGAGATTCGCTTCCAGATTGACGCGGCCGAGAGCCTGCTTGTCATCACCTCCAACCTGCCCGACCAGGGAAGCGCCCGCGAGGAGATCCCCGTGGAGGTGGAGGGCGAGAGCCAGACCATTGCGTTCAACTCCCGCTTCATCTACGACTGCGTGCAGAAGGCCGGTGACGACGACATGATGGCCTTCCAAATGGAAAACCCCGCCAAGCCGGGCATCTTCAAGATGCTGGGCAACAAGGTGGACTTCCTCTACCTCGTCATGCCCGTGCGCATGGGTTACTAAACGGTACTGCAACCGGTCGGGAAGTACATGTCACTCGTCGTCACCCAGGTTGGGTACCGCAATTTCAGAAACATGGAGACCCGCGTGCTGGAACCGGCACGCGGGCTCACTGTGCTTGTGGGTCCCAACGCGGTGGGCAAGACCAACTGCATCGAGGGCATGCAGGTGCTCACCTGCGGCGCGTCGTTCAAGCATGCCTCGCCTTCCGAGCTGCTACGACAAGGGTGCGACCAAGGCAGCCTCAACATGCATATAGAAGGCGAGAAGCGTCAGATCGATGTGGCGTGCGACATCCATCCCACCCGCAAGCTCTATAAGGTAAACGGCAAGCGCCGCTCAGTGCAGGGCCAGGTGTGCGACCTGACGAGCGTGCTTTTCTTCCCCGATGAGCTTGCACTTGTAAAGGGGCCCGCTGCCGGGCGTCGAGACCTACTTGACGGTTTTGGCTCCCAGCTCAAGGAGTCTTACGCCCAGGTGGCGCACGACTACCGCAGGGCTGTGTATCAGCGCAACACGCTGTTCAAAGAGGCTGCTCGCGCCGGTGCCGATCCCGACCGCACCCTCATCGAGGCGTGGAGTGCGTCTGCGGCTCGCGCGGGTGCGGTGCTCTTCTGCTACCGGCAGGCCCTGCTTGCCCGCCTCGCCCCCCATGTGGAACGCGTCTACGGCGAGCTTGCGGCGGGGGAGGGAGCGCAAGTGTCCTACGACAGCGCCTGGGCGAGCGATTTTGACGCCTCGACGCCGCGCCAGAAAGTGGAAGACGCCCTCTTTGGTCTCCTCATGTCCAACATGGCTGAGCAGGAACGCCGCTGCGCAACGCTTGTGGGGCCCCATCTTGATGATATCGACCTGCGTATCTGCGACGCTTCCGCTCGTGCCTTCGCTTCGCAGGGTCAGCAGCGCTCGCTTGTCCTCGCCATCAAGCTCGCCCAGGTTGAGTTTGTCGCCGAGGTGTCGGGCCAATACCCCCTTTTCCTGCTCGATGACGTTATGAGCGAGCTTGACGCATCTCGCCGCAGCCGACTGTTCGGCCTGGTTGCTGCCGGAGTTCAGACGGTTGTGACCACCACGAACCTCGATTATTTCTCTGCCGCCGAGCTCGACCGTGCCAAGGTGGTGACGCTCCCATGAGTCTGTTTGACGACGTTGTTTCACGTGCAACACGTCATTCGCGCACATCTTCGCAGGTGGGACGCGCCATGGGGGTTGTGCGCTCCCTGCGCGACAAGCGAGTGTGCACCCATGTCGTGGGTTGCTACCCCATACAGAAGAAGCAGGGTCTCGAGCTTGTCCTCTACACCGACTCCGCTCTGTGGGCCCAGGAGTTTCAGCTTAACGCTGCAGCCATCCTGGCGGAGTGGAACATGCGTTGCGCACAGGCCCAGCCTGATCTTGTTGCCATCTGCCTGCGCTTTAAGGTGTCCACACGCGTGCACGTTGCTCCTGCCCACGACGATGTGGTCGAGCGTGCCTATGACCCGGCGTATCTGCCCGAACTCACGGTCGCCGAGCTTGCCCGCGTCGAGGCCCAGGTTGCGTGCATCACTGACGAGGCGCTTAAAGAGAAGGCGCGTCAGGCCATGATGGCTAGCATAAGGTGGAAAAAGTCAAACAAAGTCTAAAAAGACCGATATGGCCCATTTAAAGGGCTTACAGATATGGTTTCTAGGCATTTACACTAACGATAATTATGTCTGCACCTGTGCAGGGTATACTTGCTCTGATTGGCTGTGGATCGCCTAGGCGGTCCTTTGAAGCTCAAGAAGAGAGGATATCCGTGGCGGACAAAACACCCTCCTACGGTGCCGAAGACATTCAGATCCTTGAGGGTCTGCAGGCGGTGCGCAAGCGCCCCGGCATGTACATCGGCTCCACCGGTTCTATGGGCCTGCATCACTTGGTGTGGGAGATTGTTGACAACTCGGTCGACGAGGCGATGGCGGGTTTCTGCAACCGCATCGATGTCACCGTGCACCTTGACAACTCGGTGACGGTTGTTGATAACGGCCGTGGCATTCCCGTGGCCAAGCATCCCAAGCGCAAGATGAGCACCCTTGAGGTCGTCATGACCATCCTGCACGCCGGTGGTAAGTTCGGCGGCGGTGGCTACAAGGTGTCCGGTGGTCTGCACGGCGTCGGCGTCTCCGTCGTGAACGCCCTGTCCGAGCGCCTGGTGGTCGAGGTCAAGCGCGACGGCGAGATTCACACGATGGAGTTCTCGCGCGGCAAGACCGTAAAGCAGATCGAGGTCATCGGCAAGACGAAGACCACGGGTACCAAGGTTACCTTCTGGCCCGACCCCGAGATCTTCCAGGAGACCACCGTCTACGACCACGACACCATTTCGGCGCGCCTGCAGGAGACTGCCTTCCTCAACCGCGGCCTCAAGATCGTCTTCACCGACGAGCGTGAGCTTACCCCGCGCGTGGAGGAGTACTGCTACCAGGGTGGCATCAACGACTTCGTGAAGTTCTTGAACGAAGGAAACGAGATTCTCCCTGGCCTGTCCAAGCCCATCTACGTGCAGGGTAAGTCGGCTGACGATGTCACCGACGACAAGCGCGGTGAGGTCGAGGTCTCCATTCAGTGGAACACCGGGTATGGCTCCAAGGTCATGACCTTTGCAAACAACATCTATACCATCGACGGCGGCACGCACCTCGAGGGCTTCCGTACCGCTTTGACGCGCACCATCAACGACTATGCGCGCAAGCAGGGCATTCTTAAGGACAAGGATCAGAACCTCACGGGCGATGATACCCGCGAGGGTCTTACGGCCGTCATCTCGGTCAAGCTTGCCGACCCCCAGTTTGAGGGTCAGACCAAGGCAAAGCTCGGCAGCACCTTCATGCGCAACCTCACGCAGCAGGCCGTGGCCGCGGGGCTCCAGGAGTACTTCGAGGAGCATCCCAACCAGGCCCGCGCCATCTGCAACAAGGCGATTTCGGCCAGCAAGGCCCGCACCGCCGCGCGCAAGGCCCGCGAGGCCACGCGTCGCAAGGGTCTGCTTGAGAGTGCGAGTCTGCCCGGCAAGCTTGCTGACTGCTCCGTGCGCGAGCCTGCCATGACCGAACTCTTCATTGTCGAGGGTGACTCGGCAGGCGGTTCGGCCAAGGACGGCCGTCGCCGAGACATCCAGGCAATTCTTCCCTTGCGCGGCAAGATTCTGAACGTTGAGCGCGTTGGCGACCACCGCGCCTTCTCCAGCGAGACCATTCAGTCTCTCATTACGGCCATCGGTACCGGTGTCACCGACTCCTCCGGTGAGGGCGGCGATTTCGACCTGTCTAAGGCGCGCTACCACAAGATCATCATCATGAGCGATGCTGATGTCGACGGTGCTCACATCCGCATCCTGCTCATGACGTTCTTCTACAAGTACATGCGCCCGCTTGTCGAGGCTGGATACCTGTACTCGGCTTGCCCGCCTATCTTTGGCGTGAAGGTAGGCAAGAAGATTCACTACGTCTACCCCACCGGCAAGGACCCCGAAGACCAGCTGCTCGCTCAGGCCATCGAGAAGTACGTGCCCATCGACGCCAAGGGCGAGAAGAAGAAGTACTCCGTCCAGCGTTACAAGGGTCTGGGTGAGATGGACCCCCAGCAGCTCGCTGACACCACGATGGACCCTAAGACGCGCATTCTGCGTCGCGTGACCATCGAGGACGCCGCCAAGGCGGAGCGTGCCGTGCGCGAACTCATGGGCAACCAGGTGGAGTATCGAAGGGATTATATCGAGCGTCACGCCAAAGACGCCCGTTACCTCGACATCTAATGTCGTGGAACCTGATGCGCTGCGTTCCGCAGGACCTAGAGTACTCCAGTACACGTCGGCCCTGCGCGCCTTGCGCATCAGAACCCACTTTTAGTGGGTGGCGGAACCTCGCGCGCCGCGTTCCACGGAGCCTCATGTACTCCAGTACACATCGGCTCCGTGCGCCTTGCGCGTGAGAACCCGCGTTTTAGTGAGTTGCGGAACCTCGTCCGCTGCGTTCTCGGGAGGCTAGAGTACTCCAGTACACGTCGCCTCCCGGCGCCTTGCGGACGAGAACCCGCGTTTTGGTGGGTTGTGGAACCTGGATTGCTGTGTTCTGCAGGGCTTTGATTGCCAACGATTAGGACCACGTAGAGAAAGGCTGTAGCGTGGCTGACGATTCTAACAACATGAACGAGGGTGTGGGCCTGCCTGAGGACCTGCGCCGCCTCATGGCGCGCGCCGAGGAGGATGCGTCGTCGGGTGAAGAGTACGATCCCGATGCTCCCGACGAGACAGGTGAAGAGGAGGCCGAAGAGGAGGAAGACGAGGAGCTTGAGGCGGGCGTAGAGGACATCGCCCCTGCCCAGCTCCAGCTTACCGAGTTCGGCGGAGAGATGGAGCAGTCGTTCATCGAGTACTCGATGAGCGTCATCACCGCGCGCGCCCTTCCTGACGTGCGCGACGGCTTGAAGCCGGTGCACCGCCGCATCCTGTACGCCATGAACGAGGCGGGCATCTTCCCCAACAAGCCCCATAAGAAGTCGGCATGGACCGTCGGTGAAGTTATCGGTAAGTACCACCCCCACGGTGACTCCGCCGTGTACGACGCCATGGTGCGCCAGGCCCAGTGGTTCTCCATGCGTGTGCCGCTGGTAGACGGCCACGGCAACTTCGGCAACATCGACGGCGACTCTGCGGCAGCCATGCGTTACACCGAGTCGCGCCTGGCCAAGCCCGCCATGGAGCTCCTGCGCGACCTCAACAAGGACACCGTGGACTGGCAGCCCAACTACGACGAGTCGCTCCACGAGCCCACGGTGCTTCCGGCACGCTTCCCCAACTTGCTCGTCAACGGATCGGCCGGCATCGCCGTCGGCATGGCGACCAACGTCGCCCCCCACAACCTCGGCGAGGCCATCGACGCCACCTGCATGCTCATCGACAACCCCGATGCCACGGTCGACGAGCTCATGACCGTGATGCCCGGTCCTGACTTCCCCACCGGCGCCATCATCATGGGTTCCGACGGTATTCGCGAGGCCTATGAGACCGGCCGCGGCTCGCTCACCGTGCGTGCCAAGGCTCATGTCGAGACGAGCAAGACGGGCCGCAACAAGCTTGTGTTTACCGAGTTCCCCTACACGGTGAACAAGGGCATGTTGCAGGAGAAGATTGCCCAGCTCGTCAACGAGAAGCGCATCGAGGGTATCGCCGACATGCGCGACGAGTCCAACCGCAAGGGCCTGCGTCTCGTCATCGAGCTCAAGAACTCTGCCGTGCCCGAGGTCGTGCTCAACAACCTCTACAAGCACACCTCCCTTCAGACCACGTTCGGCTGCAACCACCTGGCGCTCGTCAACGGCGTGCCCAAGCAGCTGAGCCTGCGCGAGATGCTGCAGTACTACATCGACCACCAGGTCGAGGTCGTCACGAGGCGCACGCGCTACGACCTGGCAAAGGCCCAGGCCCGAGCACACATCCTCGAGGGCCTGCTCATGGCGCTCGACAACATCGACGAGGTCATCAACATCATTCGCTCCTCGCGCACTGATGTCGAGGCTTCCGAGCGCATGATCTCCCGCTTCGGCTTCACGACCGAGCAGACTGCAGCCATCCTCGAGATGCGCCTGAAGCGCCTTACCGGCCTCGAGCGCGACAAGATCCAGGAGGAGCTGGACGGCCTGCGCCGCGCCATCGCCTACTACGAGGACCTTCTTGCCAATCCCGACAAGATCCTGGGCGTCATCAAGGAAGAGATGCTCGAGATCAAGGAGAAGTTCTCCGATCCGCGCCGCACCGAGATCAGCCACGAGGGTACCAAGGAGCTCAACGTCGAGGACCTCATCGCTGACGAGGACATGGTCGTCACCATCACGTCTTCCGGCTATGTGAAGCGCCTGCCTGTTGCCACCTACCGCTCGCAGAACCGCGGCGGTAAGGGCATGCAGGGTGTGAACCTCAAGGAGAACGACTTCGTCGACCGCATCTTTGTGGCCTCGACCCACGAGTACGTCCTCTTCTTCACCAACAAGGGCAAGGTCTACCGCCTCAAGGTCCACGAGCTGCCGCTTGCCAGCCGCACGGCTCGCGGTACGGCCATCGTGAACCTGCTGCCGCTCGAGGAGGGCGAGACCGTCGCCGCCGTCGTGAACACGCGCGACTTCCCCGAGAACGACTACTGGTTCTTCGCCACGCGCGAGGGTATGGTCAAGAAGACCTCGCTGGCGGAGTTTGCCAAGTCGCGCCGTGACGGCATCATCGCCATCCTGCTGCGTCCCACCGACGAGCTCATCGCCGTGCGCCGTGTGCACGAGGGCGACAAGATCATCCTGGTGTCCGACGCCGGCAAGGCCATCAAGTGGGACGAGTCGCAGGTGCGCCCCACCGGCCGCAACACCATGGGCGTCAAGGGCATCGCGCTCACCGACGGCGCCAAGCTGCTCTCCATGGAGACGACCAACGGCAACGGCGACCTGTTCGTCATCACTGAGAAGGGCTACGGTAAGCGCACGCCCATCAGCGAGTACCCCGAGCAGAATCGTGGCGGCCAGGGTGTCTACACCATCCAGATGACGGTGAAGAAGGGCCTGCTTGCAGGCGTGAAGGTCATCGGTCCGCAGCATGAGATCATGATCGTCTCCGCCGAGGGCATCGTCATCCGCGTGCGTGCCAACGACATCTCGAAGCTTGGCCGCTCCACGCAGGGCGTGCGCATCATGGACGTGGCCGACGGCGACAGGGTCATGGCTGTGGCTCGCATGCGCCCCAACAACAAGTCCAAGGCAGCCCAGCTGTCGGGGCAGGGCACCCTTGACCTCAACGCTGTGACCGACGGCGGCCTTGATGAGGTCGACCTGGGCGACGGCGAGGAAGGTTCCGTCGACGAGGCGCTCGAAGCCGGAGAGTAACGACTTTCGAGGTCGTCGCTGACCTTGCGTGCTTGAAAAGGAAGGGCCTGTCCGCTCAATGCTTCCCAATGAAGCGAGCGGACGGGCCCTTTTTCGTGTGCTATATGAGTGCGATTGGTTCTACAACGAGAAGTCTTCGGGGTTGAGTTCCTCCACAAAGCTGTGAAACTCCTCCTGCATGGCCTTTTGTGCCTCTTTGGGGACGTTGACCCATGCCGGGAAGCTCGCCGAGGCCATCACTGCGTCGTCGACGTAGATGGGGGCTTGGGCTCGCACCGCCAACGTGATGGCATCAGAGGGCCTCGAATCGATGCAGACCTCATCGCAGATGCGCTTGATGTGAATGCTGGCATAAAACACAGTGCCGTTCACCTTGTCGATGGACACATGGCTTACCTGCCCGCCAAGCTGCACGATGGCAGCATTGAGGAGCGCGTGCGTCATGGGCCGGCTTGCGCCGTCAGGGTTGAGGGCACGGCCGATGCAGGCTGCCTCCACGGGGCCGATGCAAATGGGAAGCACGGAGTCTCGGTGCTTTTCACCTGCTACTGGCCTCAAAAGAACGAGGCTTGTGCCAGGGATCGAACCCATTGCGACCGTCTCTAGATTCACGCGTATCACTGCAGCCTCCTCTCGCTTCCTCTTTGCTCACTATAGGCTGCCCATTGTAGCTGTTTTGAATTATGATGATGTCTTCACAAATCAAATTCATTGTTGACGTCAGGCTTGAGGACGTTGTATATTAATCCCCGCGTTTTGAGGGCCCGTAGCTCAGTTGGTCAGAGCGTCCGGCTGATAACCGGGAGGTCACAAGTTCGAACCTTGTCGGGCCCACCATTTACTTGGTAATAAACGCCTCAGCGTGAGCCGAGTCGCCGCTGGGGCGTTTATTTTTACCTATGGGGATGTAGCTCAGCTGGGAGAGCGCGGGCTTTGCAAGCCTGAGGCCGAGGGTTCGAACCCCTTCATCTCCACCATTGAAACGAGCGGGTCGGACGGGGAAACCTGGCCGGCCCTTTTTGTTATTCCGGCGCGTGGAGGGAGCCGTCCATATGAATCGCTTCGAGGCCCTGCATGCCCTCGGTTTGGAGGAGGGGGCAAGCGACGAGGACATCACGATGGCCCTCTATGGACTGGAAAAGGCCGTGGGGGAGTTTGACTTCTCCGACATCCCGGCTTTGCAGAACCGCGTCGATCATTTCCTCAACAAAGCTCGCGAGGCAAAGAAGTACCTTCTCAACCCGCACAACCGCTCAGCGGCCCGTCAGGTGGACTCGTATGCAAATCCCCGCAAGGGCAAAACGCGTGTGACCGCTCTTGTCGAGAAACAGTCGCGGTTGAAGGGCGTGGAGCTCCTGCGCCAACAGGTGTGTATATACCTGGGTGTTCAGCAGGAAGCTCGCCGCAACTCCATCATCGCCTTGTTGGTATGCATCGTTGTGGGATTTGTCGCCTTGCGCTATGTGCGCCTGATGATGGCGCGCGTTACCATCTTCACCGTGCTTGCCGTTGTAGCCGTGGTCGCCTCCACGATCCTCACGCGTTCCATTCTCACGTGTCGCAAGCTCAAAGGTCACATCTTGGCCATCGATGAGTCGATTGCCTCTTTCAAATGTGCATTGGGTCTGACCGACGGCGAAGGTGCCGCACCTGTCCAGGAGGTTCCCGCTGCGCTTGAGGCGCCTGTGATTGATCCCGACCAGGATGTTGAGTACGAAGATAGCGACAGGAAGGAAGCATGATGAGCGACGCACATGACGCGCCCTGCACCCCCGAGCCCATCAGCCAAGAGCTCGACGACCTCACCTGTTCCCTCATCGATTATGCACTCGATATTCTTGCCACCTCTGGCGAGCTTTCTGTGAGTCTTGCCGTTGCCGACAAGGCCGGCAAGGCAACGCTGCTCACCTTCGATGACGACGACTTCGAGGAAAGCATCGAAGAGGCCCGTGCGCGCGTGCGCGCGGCTGCCACCGGCAAGCAGCCGATTGAGGGTCTTACCGGCCCTGCCGTGCGTTATGCCATTGCGTACGACGGTGCAATCGACGAAGGCTTTGAAGAGGGATATGTTCCCGCCCTCATCGTCGAATACGGTGAGAAGGGCCTTTCGCAGGGCTATTCCGCCTACCTTACCTATGACAACCCCGCCGATGAGCAAAACTTTGTGTGCTCAGATGTTGCACCTGCCGGTGTGGTGGAGTTACTCGCATAGAACTCGCTATTCTTATCGCATGTACGCACGTTACGTCTGAAAGGTTGAAAAACATATGCGTCAGGAGCACTTGAGAAACGTTGCAATCATCGCCCACGTCGACCATGGTAAGACTACCTTGTGCGACAAGCTCCTGCGTGCGACGGACGCCTTCCGTGCCAACCAGGAGGTGCAGGAGCGCATCCTCGACTCTAACGACCAGGAGCGAGAGCGCGGCATCACCATTCTTGCCAAGAACATCTCCATTGAGTACAAGGGCATCAAGATCAACGTGATCGACACTCCTGGTCACGCTGACTTCGGTGGCGAGGTCGAGCGCGTTCTGCATATGGCCGACGGTGCCCTGCTGCTCGTTGACGCCTTCGAGGGCCCCATGCCCCAGACGCGTTTCGTGCTCTCCAACGCTATCTCTGCCGGTCTTTCCATCATGATCGTCATCAACAAGATCGACCGTCCCGGCGCCCGTCCCGAGGCTGCCGTCAACGACGTGCTCGACCTGATGTGCGACCTGGGTGCCACCGATGAGCAGCTCGCCTTCTCCATGGAGCACGTCATCTTCGCCTCGGGTGTCAACGGCTATGCCCGCCTTGATCCCGAAGACGGCAACATGGACATGTATCCGTTGCTCGACATGATCGTCGACGGTCTGCCCGCGCCCGACGTTGACGTCGACGCCCCCCTTGCCATGCAGGTGGTCAACGTCGACCACGACAACTTCCTTGGCCGCATCGGCGTGGGCCGCATCTACTCCGGCACGGTGCACAAGGGCGACAAGATCGCTGTCGTCAAGAACAACGGCTCCACTTCCACGGCCACGGTCAAGACGCTCTTCACCTTCGACTATCTTGGCCGCAAGGAGTGCACTGAGGCTCAGGCTGGCGACATCGCCGCAGTTGTGGGTGCCGACGGCACCGACATCGGCGATGTGTTCACCGATCCCGAGAACCCCCAGCACCTTGAGCCTCTTCACGTTGATCCTCCCACGCTGTCGGTCATTTTCGAGGCTTCCACCTCGCCGCTCGTGGGTCGCGAGGACCAGAACAACATCGTGGGCGCCCGCCAGCTCAAGGAGCGCCTGATGGCCGAGAAAGAGGCCAATATCACGATGGCCATTAACGAGCTCGAGGATCACTCGGGCGTCGAAGTCGCCGGTCGCGGTATCCTGCACCTGACCGTTCTCATGGAGAGCATGCGCCGCGAGGGCTACGAGTTCCAGGTTGGCCGCCCCCGCGTCATCTATCACAAGGACGAGAATGGCAAGCTCCTCGAGCCCTACGAGGAGGCCGTGGTCGAGACTCCTGCCGAGTACGCCGGCAAGGTCATCGAGCAGTTCGGCTTCGTGGGTGGCGTCATGACCAACATGGAGACCTACGACGACCGCGCCAACGTGAAGTTCAAGATCCCCACCCGCGGCCTCATGGGCCTCAAGACCCGCGTGCTCAACGTCAGCCACGGCGAGGCCATGATGTACCACACGTTCCTCGAGTACGGCCCCTACGCAGGTGACATCAACGCCCGCAAGAACGGCCTCATGGTCTCCATGTCCACCGAGGCCGCCGTCGCCTACGCCCTGGGCACCCTGCAGGAGCGCGGCCAGCTCTTCGTTGAGCCGGGCGACGAGTGCTACGAGGGCATGATTGTGGGCGAGCAGCCTCGTGAGGGCGAGATGGTCGTCAACGTCGCGCGTACCAAGTCCCTGGGCAACCAGCGTTCCTCCACGGCCGACATTGCCGTGCAGCTTACCCCCAAGCGTACCTTCACGCTTGAGGAGGCCCTCGAGTACATCGCCGACGACGAGCTTGTCGAGGTGACCCCGCGTCACATTCGCATGCGCAAGCGCCTGCTCACCGAGACCGAGCGTCGCAAGGCCAAGGTCCGCGCCATGAACGCCGCGGCCGCCGCCAACGCCTAAGATTTGCTTTTCAAGGCCTCGCCTGGGAAACTGGGCGGGGCCTTTCTTGGATTATTGTCAGGTTTGTGAGACGAGAGGATGACCATGATCGATCGCTACACCCGCCCTGAAATGGGAGCCATCTGGGAGCTTGAGAACAAGTACGCCATTTGGCAGAAAGTTGAGGTCGCGGCTTGCGAGGCCCAGGCTGAGCTGGGCAAGATCGGCATCACCAAGGAAGAGGCGGCTTGGATTTCCGAGCATGCCGCCTTCAACAAGGAGGAAGTCGACCAGATCGAGGCAGTCACCAACCACGACGTCATTGCCTTCCTCACGAACATGGGCTCCTACATCGACGCCGAGATTCCCGAGGGAGACCCCAAGCCTTCCCGCTGGGTGCACTACGGCATGACGAGCTCCGACCTGGGCGATACCGCGCTTTCCTATCAGATCACGCAGGCCATCGACATCATTCTTGCTGACGTCAAGCAGCTTGGTGAGACGTGCCGCCGCCGTGCCTTCGAGCTCAAGGATGCCCTGTGCGTGGGCCGCACGCACGGCATTCATGCCGAGCCCATGACCTTTGGCATGAAGTTTGGCTCCTGGGCATGGGCCCTCAAGCGTGCCCAGACTCGCCTCGAGCAGGCTCGCGAGGTTGCGGCCACCGGCGCCATTTCGGGTGCAGTGGGCACCTACTCCTCCATTGACCCGTTCGTGGAGCAATATGTCTGCGCCAAGCTCGGTCTCACCCCCGACCCGCTGTCGACCCAGGTGCTTGCCCGCGATCGTCATGCCCAGGTCATGTCGACGCTCGCCGTCACGGCCTCCACGCTTGAGAGCATCGCCATGCAGGTTCGCCTCATGCAGCAGTCCGACGTCATCGAGGCTGAAGAGCCGTTCAAGAAGGGTCAGAAGGGCTCTTCCGCCATGCCTCACAAGCGCAACCCCATCACCGCCGAGCGCGTGTGCGGCCTTGCGCGCGTCGTGAAGGCAAACGCCCAGGTTGCCTATGACGACGTCGCCCTGTGGTACGAGCGTGACATCTCACACTCCGGCGCCGAGCGTGTGGCCCTTGCCGACTCGTTCATCGCACTTGACTACATGTTTGGCAAGATGCAGTGGATGCTCGACGGTCTGCAGGTGTATCCCGAGAAGATGAAGCACAACCTCAACCGCACGCGCGGCCTCATCTTCTCCAGCAAGGTGCTGCTTGCGCTCGTCGACACGGGCATTACGCGCGAGGCTGCCTATACCATCGTGCAGCGCAACGCCATGGCTGTGTGGGAAGACATTCAGCAGGCAGTGAACGGTCCCACCTATCGTGAGCGCCTCGAGGCCGACCCCGAGTGCACGCTCAGCGCTGAGAAGCTTGATGAGATCTTCGATCCGTGGGATTTCCTCACGCGCATCCAGGCTGTCTTTGACCGTCTTGAGGAACTCGAGTTCTAAAAAACAGCCGACACAGCACCAACCGTCGCAGGCCGAAGGGGCACCGTTTACCGAGCGGACCCCTTTGGCCTTTTGTTTTTATTTGAAGTTGAACGTTGCACACATGACCTGCACTGTCATTTGTTTTCTTGCAAGTAGCCTATGAACGTTTCTAATAGCAGGCAGTAAGGAAGATAGCGTAAGGGGGGCTTATGGATCGCGTTTCAACGTCAGCCATCGTTGCGCTGTCTGTATCTTCACTCTGCATTGCTTGTGCGATCATTTCCGGTTGCTCGGCATCGGCAAGCACTGTCGCTTCCGAAGACACTCAGGCCATGGTCAGCGAAGCCCTCGAGGCAAACCATCTCGAAGCTTCGGATGTGGCGGCCGTTGTCAACGGCACGGTCATCACTCAGGTCGAGGTGGATAAGGCTGTGCGGGCGGAGTATACGCGCCTGGGTCTCACGACTGTTGCCGACCAGCAGACGTACCTTGCTGCACAGAACATGACTGCATGGGACTTCCGTGCACAGGTCATCTGCAACTTGATTGATGTGGTTCTGCTCGAGTCTGCCGCCCAGGATTTGGGTGTTGAGTTGTCTGATAACGACGTAGAGGCTGCTGTCAACGATGTTGCGAGCCTCTATCCCAATCGCAACTCTTTCCTGTCGGCGATTAACAATTCGGGCTATACCGAGGAGAGCTACACGGCCGCCGTGCGCGAGCAAATGCTTCGCTCTTGTCTGCGTGATGTCGTTATCCCCGAGCCTGAGCCAACCTCTGAGCAAATCAGTCGCTACGCACGCACGATGATTGCCGGTCTTGAGACGAAGCGCTCTTCGTTCATCTTGGTCTCACAGACGGATTACAGTCTTGCGCGTGAGGTGAAAGACGAGCTTGACAATGGCGCTGATTTTGCCGAGACGGCGCGCACCTACTCGATGGATTCCACTGCCGAGCAGGGCGGTGAAGCCGGTTGGGACTTCCTTACCACGTTCCCCCAGGAATACCAGGATGCCCTCAATGAGCTTGAGCCTGGAGAGACTTCCTCTATTGTGAGGACGCGCTTCGGCTACTACATCATCAAGTGCACGGGCTTCTATCAGGCCAAGACGGATAATGCCGGAGACATCGATCTGTCAGACGTCCCCAGCGACATCATGGCCTCCATCAAGCAGAATCTGCGCGATTCGCTCAAGACGCAGCTCTTCGAACTCTATGTCAACAACCTCGAGGCATCCTCGACCATCGCTGTCTATGACGAGGGCGGCCTGCAGGTTCTTGATCTCGAAGAAGTGGGTCTTGCCACTCAGACGATTTACAATCCCACGGTTGATGACGTCATCGATGAGGTTCAAGAGGAAGCCGCTTCCGCAACGCTCTAGTCTTCCTCGATCTTTTCTTCCTGGTCTTTTGTGTTGTCTGGGGAAGCGTCGTGACGTTGTGTGTAGCGCTGCGCCAAATCGATGGGCGCACACGTGTGCCAGTTGTAATGCAGCGACAGATATCGCAAAGACAGCACGATTGCGGCGCTTACCAGGGCAGCCCAACCCTTCACCATGTGATGTGTGACAAGCAGGCAATAGACAAGTGCACCTGCCAGGGAGCAGACGGCATAGAAGTTGCTTGCCCGGAAGATGGCAGGAACTCGTCCTACAATGACATCGCGGATGACGCCTCCACCCACGGCGGTGAGCACTCCCAAAACAATGCCTGCGGAAATGCCGTATCCGGCAACAAGGGCCTTGTCTGCTCCTGTGACGGAGAACAGGGCTACGCTTACAATGTCGAAAAAGGCAATGGGTTTCTCAAAGCGCTGGATAAGGCTTGAGAAGAAGAAGGCAAGAAAGGCGACGACAATGCAGCAAAGCATTGCCTGGGGATAGTCGAGCATGTAGACGCCTTGATCGGAGAGGATCATGTCACGAATCAAGCCGCCGCCCAGTGAGCTTGCCCCGGCTAGAGCGCACACCCCAATGAGGTCCATGCGCATGTTGCAGGCTGTGAGGGCACCTGACACAGCGCCGGCAAGGACGGCACCAAACTCCAACGCTATGGGAAAGCTCACACTGGCCGTACTCGGGTCACCGAGCGTGAACAGAGAGCTGAAAAAGGCTTGCAGCACGTCCATAGTGCCTCCTCGCGAAGATGATGCGCTGGATTGTACGCTTATCTGTGGTGACTAAGTGATGAGGTCGAGGATTTGTGCAAAGAACTGGACGCGAACGGAGAAATGCGTATACTTGAACCTCGCTTACGGAGGGCTGTCCGAGTGGCCGAAGGAGCACGATTGGAAATCGTGTAGGCGGCAAAACCGTCTCTAGGGTTCAAATCCCTAGCCCTCCGCCAGAACTTTCTCGGGGCGTCGATCATATTGATCGCGCCCCGTTTTCCATCCTTGGAGGGATGGCAGAGTGGTTGAATGCGGCGGTCTCGAAAACCGTTTAGCCAGTGTCCCTGGCTACGAGGGTTCGAATCCCTCTCCCTCCGCCAGATAAACTTTTAAAGCGCCGCATGGCGCTTTTTTTGTATACTAAGGGCTTTGTGCAGCTACAACATGACGAGAAAGTGAGCAACGCCATGGATCAGGTGACCCTTCAGATTTCCGACAACGCCCAGCAGGCGCTCAACTTTGCCTTCAACGAGGCCCAGCAGCGCCTCAATACCATGGGGCAGTTTGACCCGTTCACCGTGACGGTTGTTGATGAGGGTGTCGAGGTCAACGACCACCCCGCATCTTCTCCGGAGGGCGTGCGCGAGAGCGTGAAGATGCTCGTCGCCCAGGACATGCCTGAGGCATACGTGCTGTGCTATGACGGCGACGTCGAGACTGACGACGGCACGCTTGACTGCATCGTTGCCGAGGTTGCCGAT
Organism: uncultured Coriobacteriales bacterium; assembly: GCA_934636245.1. GTDB lineage: Bacteria > Actinomycetota > Coriobacteriia > Coriobacteriales > UMGS124 > UMGS124. Next base: position 21,417 of record CAKUAI010000010.1, on the reverse strand, counting down.
CGCGGAAGCGCCGACGCTTACATCCTTGTGCTGCTCTACACCAAGGATGCCGAGGGCTTTACGTTCGAGGCTGACTTTGTCTATGCCGGTCCTGCCCCCACGCTCTATCCCGCCGGCACGAAGCCGATCGTCAGCGGTTTGGTTGCGCTGCAACGCGAGGAAGGCGTTGCAGCCGACGGAGCACCTGTGGATTCCGATGCCGACAAGGCCGAGGAACCTGAATCTGGCGACCAGGTAGTTGAGCCTGCAGCTGAGGATTGCGCTGAGTAAATTTTCCTTGTCATATGTTTGAGGCATGCGGCCCGGCTGGAAGTATTCCAGTCGGGCCGCATGCATATGGGCTCGACCATCGCGCGGTGAAGTCCAGCCATAATGTTCTGTGACGTACATGACGCACTTTCTGTCATGGGCATTACAAGAAGTCACAGCGAAATAATGCTAGGTTTGGCTTGCGCAGACGATTATGGATGGCAAGTTATGGATATGCAGCGCAGGTAGAAAATTATACTGGACTACTTGCATAGTTGCGGGGTATCCTTAGCTGCTGTCATTCCCTGCTTCGGACACAGCCTTCACGAGATCCGAAGCCACTTTAGCCCAGAGGAGGTGACACCATGAAGGCTTATGAACTGCTGTTCTTTGTGAACCCGTCTCTTGATGACGAGGCTCGCGCCGGTGTGATGAAGAGGATCGATTCCACTATCGTTGAGAACGGTGGTGCTGTCGAATCCGTCGAGGATTGGGGTAAGCGCAAGCTCGCTTACACCATCGACAAGCTCACCGAGGGCGACTACACCCTGATCAACTTCCAGCTCGATCCTGCCTGCATCGCAGAGCTTGACCGCGTTCTCGGCATTCTGGACGGCGTTGTCCGTTCCATGATCGTCCGTCGCGCGGAGGCTTAATGTGATTCGGGTTTGTCGCCCTAGGGCGACATTCCCGGCGATGTAAGGAGTGTGGACGGTATGGCAAACATCAACAGGGTCATTATCTCTGGCAGGCTTACCCGCGATCCGGAGCTTCGGCAGACCGCCGGCGGCACGCCGGTTCTGGGTATGGGCGTGGCAGTCAACGATCGTCGACGCAACGTTCAAACTGGCCAGTGGGAAGACTACACCAACTTCATCGATTGCACCATGTTCGGCGCCCGCGCCGAATCGCTGTCGCGCATTCTTACCAAAGGTATGCTCGTCTGCATTGAAGGTCGCCTTCGTTGGAGTCAGTGGGAGCGCGACGGCCAAAAGCGCAGCAAAATCGAGGTTATCGTTGATGAGCTCGAGTTGCCCAGCCGCGGTCAGGGTGCTCAGGACGGCGGAGCCCCTCAGGCTTACGCACCTGCGCCCCAGCAGTCGTATTCTTCCTCGTATGCCCCTGCTCCGCAGCAGCAATATGCAGCTCCTGCAGCTATGCCGCCCGCAGACCAGATTTATGACGAGGAGATTCCGTTCTAGGAATCCCCAGCCCATTTCACTTCGGATTTAGCGTAAAGGAGGTCAAGCCACCATGGCCAACGATTTTCAGCGTCAGCCTCGCAAGAAGTATTGCCAGCTTTGCAAGGACGAGGTCGAGTTCATCGACTACAAGGATGTGGCTCTTCTTCGCAAGTATATGACCGATCGCGGCAAGATTAAGCCCCGTCGTGTCACCGGTGCTTGCAGGCAGCATCAGCACGAGATGGCTGTTGCCATCAAGCGTGCCCGCGTCATGGCCCTCGTGCCCTACACCGTCACGGTTGTCAGCGGCAGCAGGGATCGTCGAGGCTAAAGAGGCATGCCATGGACGAGACGCACGCTTCACCTGAGTCTCTCGTTGAGTCGCCAGGAAAGCAGCACCGTCCCGCCCAGCCCGTGTTTGAGTTCGTTCTTTGCGTCATTGGCTCTCTCGGCACGATAGTTCTTCCTGGTGTGAGCACTGCACTCATGGTCTTCGGAGCATGGTTGCTTGCTCGAAAGGAAGAAGGTCGCGCCTTTTGGGCTATCGTAGGATGTCTTGGACCGGGTATCGCCCTTTCCTTCGCGACGTGGGATTATGCATCGCTCGTCTTGCCCTGTGCTCTCGCCGCCTTGGCAATTGCCTTGCTTTTGCCTGGGCGTGTGAGCGTCACTTCGGTCGTTTGCCTCATCGCGGTTCTAACCGCGTTACTCATCGGGGCAGATGCATCGCTTCTGATGCTGCAGGGTGAGAATTTTGCGGCTTATGTCCAAGCGCTGCTCGAAGAGCTTCGCCAGGTCATGACCGCATCTCTGCCGACGGGAACATCCTCGGTGTCAGTTTCTGCCACTGTTGATTCTACCGTCGAGCTTCTGGGGAGGACCTGGCCCCTTATCTATGTGATGAGGGCCATCTCCATCGTGCTCTTGGGGTCTTTGGGCCTCATCGTTGCGCGACGGGACTCCTATCAGAAAGTCAGCGGGGCGTTCAAGCGCTTCGATGTGCCGCTTTGGCTCGTCGCTGTGTTCATCGTCTCATTGGCTGTTCTGGCAGGATGGGTCATGGCTGTCGGGGTGCCTGAAGGTGTGGGGGTTGTTGCCCTCAACATCATCTTGTGCCTACGTTTGGTCTTTTTCCTCCAGGGGTTTGCCGTGATGTTGAGCCTTATGGACTCGCATGGTTGGGGAGCGGTTCCCCGCGTACTGGTTATCTCGGCGGCTCTGCTGCTCGAGATGAGCCTGTCCGTCGTGTGCGTCCTGGGACTTGTCGACGTTTGGGCCAACTTTCGCAAGTTGGCCCGTACAGGGCGGTCTGGGCGCCACAGCTGCGGCGAAGGTGAGTAAACTGGCTGAAGGCCCTGCTTCGAGCAGGCCTCAACGTGAGGAGTACTAACAATGAAGGTTATTCTCTTGGGCGAGCTCAAGGGGAAGGGTGGCGAGGGCGACGTCATCGACGTTGCCGACGGTTTCGCCAACAACTGGCTCTTCCCTCAGAAGATCGCTATCAAGGCTACTGAGGGCAACCTCAAGCAGCTCGAGCAGAAGCGCAACAACATCGCCAAGCGCGAGGTTGTTCGTATCGCTGAGGCCAACGAGAAGGCTGCTGAGCTCGAGGGCAAGTCTGTCCGCATCGAGGTCCGTCTGGGCGACGAGGGCCAGCTCTTCGGCTCTGTCACCGCTGCCCAGGTCGCTGAGGCTCTTCAGGCCCAGTGCGGCCTCGAGGTTGACCGTCACCGTATCGACCTGCGCCCCATCAAGGAGGCCGGTTCGCACACGGCTGTCATCTCGCTGTACCGCGACATCGTCGCCAACATCGAGGTTCAGGTCAACAATGCAGCTGGCTTCGCTGCCATCGACGCTGCTGCTGCTGAGGCCAAGGCCGCTGAGGCTGAGGTCGAGGCTGCCGAGGAGTCTGACGCCGAGTAAATCGGCTCTGCCTTGTGCATAGCTTTTAAAAAGGGACGCCGACGTGTCGGTGTCCCTTTTTTCATGCGCGTACACAGAGAGGGGTCCCAGCTCTCTGTTTCGCGATTACAATCAGGTGTTCGCACGCGGTATGTGTCGCTGGCATACGATGTGGCACGACGAACAGTTTGGAGGAGCTGCTTCGATGGATATCAACGAGAACGATCCGCGCCTTACAGGTGGAAACCCGCTCCCGCAAAGTCCCGAAGCTGAGGCTGCTGTCCTTGCTGCTGCGATTCTGTCGGCTGAAGTTACCCCGGAGCTGGCATTTAAGCTTCAGGTCGACGACTTCTATCGTCCTTCAAACCGCACGGTTTTTGCTGCCATTCTCGAGCTGCATCGCCGCGACATCCCCATTGACCAAGTCTCTCTTACCGAGTACCTTTCTGCATCGGGTGATCTTGCCCGAGTGGGAGGCCCTGCGTTCATTGTCGACCTCGCCAACAACTCCTTTGCCTTGGTCAACTGGCGCCATCATGCCGACATCGTCAAGCGCGACGCCATTCTGCGCAGGCTTATTGCCGCCTCGACCTCCATCACGGCACTTGCGTTTGACGCGCCCCCCGATGACATCGAAGACATTGTGCGTCAGTCCGAAGAGCTTCTTCTCACGGTCACCGACAAGCAGGTGTCTTCGAATGCCCGTCCTTTGGGCGACTTCGTGCAAGAAGCCTACGCCGAGATCGAGGAAATCGCGCTCAACCGCGGTCACACCGCCGGTGTCACAACGGGCTTCGACCTGCTCGACAAGGTGTTGATGGGTATGCGACCCGGCTCGCTCAACGTCGTGGGTGCCCGACCCGGTGTCGGTAAGACCTCGTTTGCCCTTTCACTTGCCCTCAACGCGGCCAAAGCGGGCGTCAGCGTGCTCTTCTTCTCGCTCGAGATGAGCGGTTCTGAGATTGCGACGCGTCTCATCTGTTCGGAGGCCGCCGTCTCAAACGAGGACGTGCGTTCCGGTAACGTCCCCGACGAGATGTGGCCGGCCATCTTCGAGGCGTCCGAGCGCCTCAACAACATCGACATGACCATCGACGACACGGCTGGTACCAACGTCATCGAGATTCGCACCAAAGCGCGCCGTTTGCTGCACGGTAAAGACCACGGTCTCATCATCGTCGACTACCTGCAGCTCATCGAGCCTGTCGGCCGCAACAAGAACGACTCCATGTCTACCGCCGTGGGTGAGATTTCCCGTGCCCTCAAGGTTCTGGCCAAAGACCTCAAGGTTCCCGTCATTGCCCTGTCGCAGCTCAACCGTGAGGTCGACAAGCGCCCCGACAAGCGCCCGGTCCTGGCCGACCTGCGTGAGTCCGGCGCAATCGAGCAGGACGCCGACACGGTCATGTTCCTCGACCGTTCTCTCTCCGAGGAAGAGGCGGCCGACGAGCGTCATGAAAGGCCGCCTCTGGGCACTGCCAACGTCATCGTCGCAAAGAACCGTGCAGGCCGTTCGGGCGTGACGGTGCCGCTTGCGTTCATCGCCGACCGTACCGCGTTTCGCAACCTGGCCCTCCACGAGGGGTAACCTAACGTGGGCAAGCGGTATTGAGCTTGCGCATAGATTGCGCCGACGCGCGCCCTGCCCATTGTTGGAGCGCTCGCGCGGTTATAATCTTTTCGTCTGTATGTCGGCCGAGGCGCGCATGTGCCCGGCCTTGATGCGAAAAGAGCAACCATGCCCGCAACTGTTCTTGTCGGTTCTCAATGGGGCGATGAAGGCAAGGGTAAGATCACCGACCTTCTCTCCAGCGACTATGATTACGTGGTGCGCTTCCAGGGCGGCAACAACGCCGGCCACACGGTCATCACGCCCAAGCACCATCTGGCGCTGCACCTCATTCCCTCGGGTGTCATGTACGAAAACGTGACCCCTGTCATCGGCAATGGCTGCGTCGTGGATCCCAAGGTGCTCCTGGGTGAGATTGACACGCTGGCGCAGGAAGACATCAGCTGCGAGCGCCTTACGATCTCGAGCAACGCCCACATCATCATGCCGTACCACCGTGACCTCGACGGCGCTTCCGAGCGTCGCCTGGGCATGAACTTGATCGGCACCACGCGCCGCGGCATCGGCCCGGCCTATCAGGACAAGGCTTCGCGCATGGGCCTGCGCATGCAGGACATGCTCGATCCGGGCATCTTCCGCGAGAAGGTCGCCGCTGCCCTGCCTGAGAAGAACGATATTCTCTCCAAGGTGTACGGTCTGCCCACCTATACCGTCGACCAAATCTGCGACGAGTACCTTCCTTACGCTGAGAGGCTTGCCCCGCACATCGCCGAAACCTCCATCATGCTCAACGACGAGCTCGAGGCCGGCAAGAAGGTCCTGTTCGAGGGCGCTCAGGCCACGATGCTCGACATCGACTTCGGCACGTACCCCTTCGTCACCTCGTCGAACTGCTCGGCCGGCGGCTCCGTCACGGGCTCTGGCGTGGGCATGAAGTATGTCGACCGCGTGCTCGGCATTGCGAAGGCCTACATCACCCGCGTTGGCTCGGGCCCCTTCCCCACCGAGATTCCCGAGGACGACGAGTGCGGAGACAAGCTGTGCCAGATTGGCGGCGAGTACGGTGTCACGACGGGTCGCAAGCGTCGCTGCGGTTGGTATGACGCGGTAACCATCGCCTATGCCGCCCGCGTGAACGGTCTGACCGATCTCGCCATCACCAAGCTCGACGTTCTCTCGGCCTTCGACACCATCAAGGTCTGCGTCGCCTATGACTGCGACGGCCAGATCCTTCGCACTGCCCCGCAGAACCAGACCCTCTTCCATCATGCCAAGCCCATCTACGAAGAGGTCAAGGGTTGGAACTGCGACATTTCCGGTTGCCGTACGTTCGATGAGCTGCCCCAGGCTGCCAAGGACTACATCGCCTTTATCGAGGAGCTCGCGGGTGTCCGCGTTTCCATCGTGGCCGTTGGTCCTTCGCGCGAGCAGACCATCATGAGGTATTGGTAAAGACCTGCGGGTACGGGACTGTCAAAGAGATTGAGGGGACACGACACCATGGATATCCTGCTTCTGGGTTCGGGCGGTCGCGAGCACGCCATTGCGGTCGCACTCAAGGCTTCGCCGCTGTGCGATGCACTCTACGTTGCTCCCGGCAACGGTGGAACGGCTGCTATTGCGACGAACATCAAGCTTGACATCAACGACCCCGCCGCAGTGGCCGATTATGCCGCCGAGCATGGCGTGGGGCTTGTGGTAATCGGTCCCGAGGCCCCGCTTGTGGCCGGCGTTGCCGATGCGGTGCGCGCCAAGGGCATCCCCGCCTTTGGCCCGGGTGCCCAGGGTGCCCAGATGGAGGGGTCCAAGCGCTTCGCCAAGGAGTTCATGGAGCGCCATGGCATTCCCACTGCTGCGTATCGCAGCTTTACCGAGCAGGCCGGCGCTGAAGCGTACGTCTCGCTGCGCTTCGCTGCTGGCGTGAAGGTTCTCGTGGTGAAGGCCGACGGCCTTGCCGCTGGCAAGGGCGTCGTCGTCGCCACCAGCGAGCAGGAGGCTCTTGGGGCCGTGCGTGATTGCTTCTCGGGTCACTTCGGTGAAGCCGGTTCCACCGTCGTCATCGAAGAGGGCCTGACGGGTCCCGAGTGCTCGCTGCTCGCTTTCGTTGACGGCTCCACCGTGCGTCTCATGGCTACTGCACAGGATCACAAGCGTGCCCTTGAGGGCGACCTGGGTCCCAACACGGGCGGCATGGGCGTCTACTCGCCTGTGCCCATCGTCACTGACGAGGAATATGCCACTATGGCTGCGGCAATGCAGACGGCGGCAGACGGTCTTGTCGCTGACGGCATCGAGTACCGCGGTGTGCTGTACGGTGGATTCATGCTCACGCCCGAGGGCCCCAAGGTGCTTGAGTTCAACGCTCGTTTCGGCGATCCCGAGACGCAGGTCATCCTGCCTCGTCTCAAGACCGATCTTGTCGAGGTCATGCTCGCCGTGGCCCAAGGTCGCCTTAGCGAGATCGAGCTTGCATGGCGCGACGAGTGGGCGGTCAGCGTCGTCCTTGCAAGTGCCGGCTATCCCGGTTCCTATCCCAAGGGCATCGAGATTTCGGGCATCGAGCGTGCCGAGGCTCTTCCTGGCGTTACGGTCTACCACGCTGGTACGACCCTCGATGAGCAGGGTGTTCTGCGCACTTCCGGTGGTCGCGTTCTCAATGTCACGGCTCTTGGCACCACGTTCGCACAGGCTCGCGAGCGCGCTTACGAGGGCTGCGACCTTATCGAGTTTGAAGGCAAGACGCTGCGTCGCGACATCGGCGCCCGTGCTCTTCGCGGCCGCAGCGCCTGGGAGGATTAAGGTATATGGAGGACTTCGACGGGGATGCGCTCGCATCGCTTGCAGGGGATAGTGACGCATCGCTTGTAGACGATGCGTCTGTCTGTGATGTCACGCCGGTTTTTGACGATGACTTCATCCGTTCGCGGCGTGCTCGCAACAAGGCGAAGGCGCCCCAGCCGCCCGTCGAGGACGACTCTTTGCCACAGGATGGTCTCACTGAGACCATCCTTGATTCTCGTATGGTCTGGCGCGGCGACTACCTCTCGGTGGAAGACACCACGGTTCGCCTACCCAACGGTTCCTTGGGACACCGCGACATCGTGCGTCATCCTGGTGCCGTGGCCGTCATCGCCCTGACCGACGACGGCAAAATCGTGCTTGTCCATCAGTACCGCACGCCCCTTGAGCAGGTTACGGTCGAGATTCCTGCAGGCAAGATGGAACCCGGCGAAGACCCCGCCACGGCCGCCGCGCGCGAGTTGATGGAGGAAACCGGCTATTTGGCCGAACGCATGGCCTATCTTGGACCCATTGCGCCGGCCCCGGGGTATTCCGACGAGTTGCTGCACCTCTACATGGCCATGGGCCTTTCGTTTGTGGGCGCTTCGCCCGACGATGACGAGTTCATCAACGTCGATCTCGTCGATCTCAACGAGATGGTCGACCGGGTCCTCGACGGCAAGGTCATCGACGCCAAGACGGTGGTCGGGATTCTTCTCTGCGAGGCGATTTCGCGCCGCATGGAGGCTTAGCGCCCTTATGAAACACTCATCCCAACCTGGAACTTTCGCCCGCTTTGTCTCGTATTACAAGGGACAAGGCGGGCTCTTTTGGGCAGATATGGCGTGTGCCCTCATCGTCGCCGGCATCGACCTTGCCTTCCCTCAGATTCTGCGCTCGCTGAGTTCGGGCCTGTTCGCGAGCGGTGCGGAAGAAATCCTCTCCGCACTGGGAACTCTGCTGGCGTGTTTGGCCGCCATGTACCTGGTTCGCTTTGGATGCCGTTATTTTGTGGGAGCTTGGGGCCACATCATGGGCGTCCGCATGGAGACGCGCATGCGTCAGGACCTGTTCGACGCCTACGAGCGCTTTTCATTTGCGTGGTATGACAAAGCCAAGACCGGCGACCTTATGAGCCGCGTCACGAATGACCTGTTCGACATTTCCGAGGCGGCGCACCACGGCCCGGAGAACATCGTCATCTCCGTTATCGAGATCGTCGGCATGCTTGTCATCCTGTCCACCATTGACCTTGCGCTTGCCCTGGCGGTCTTTGTTGTGTGCGCCGTGGCTGTCGGGTATCTCATCGTTGAGAACAAGCAGCTCAAAGCGACGTTTCGCGACAACCGCGTGAAAATTTCTGCCGTGAACTCACAGCTGGAAGATACCTTGCAGGGTGTGCGCACCGTCAAGGCGTTCGTTGCTGAGGATCACGAGCGCTCTCGTTTTGCCATGTCCAACAATGCTTACCTTTCGTCGAAGACCGCCACATACAAGGCCATGGGATTCTTCAATGCCATGAGCTCGACGCTTTCGGGCATGTTGTACACGGTTGTCATCGTGTTCGGCGGTTACCGGGTTGCACTCGGGGAGATTTCTGCTGCTGACCTTGCGATATTCGCTCTCTACATTGGCATTCTTGCCACACCCATCGAGACGCTCGTCAACTTCACCGAGGTCTTCCAAAAGGCTGCCGCTGGATTCAAGCGTTTCTGCGAGATAGTGGACTGCCCCCTCGACGTGCGCGAGCAGACGGGCGCTTCCGATCTCGAGGTTGTCTGTGGCCGTGTCGACTTCAACGACGTTCATTTCTCCTATGGTGAGGATGCCCCTGCCCTCAGGGGTCTTACCTTGCATGTCGAGGCAGGACAGACTGTTGCGCTTGTTGGGCCTTCGGGCGGAGGCAAGACGACCACCTGCTCGCTGCTTCCGCGTTTCTACGACGTCGACGAGGGCAGCGTGTGCATCGACGGCGTCGACGTGAGACAGGTAAGCTTGGCAAGTTTGCGACGAGCCGTCGGTTTCGTGCAGCAAGATGTCTACCTGTTTGATGCGACCATCGCCGAAAACATTGCCTACGGTGACTTTTTGGCAAGCAGGGAACGCATTGTCGAGGCAGCCAAGAAGGCCAACATCCACGACTTCATTACCGGCCTGCCCCAAGGGTATGACACGCTCGTCGGTGAGCGCGGCGCTCGTCTGTCGGGTGGACAGAAGCAGCGTGTCGCCATAGCCCGCGTTTTCTTGAAAGACCCTTCCATCATCGTGCTTGACGAGGCGACGAGCGCTTTGGACAACGAAAGTGAGTCGCTTGTTCAGGAAAGCCTCGCCGCTCTTTCGCGCGGCCGCACTGTTCTCATCATTGCGCACCGGCTCTCTACTATCCGGCACGCCCATGCCATTGCCGTCATCGAGGACGGGCGCGTGCAGCAAGTCGGCACGCATGATGAGCTTATGAAGCAGGGAGGTACGTACGAGCGCTATTACCGTATGCAGTTCGAATAGTGCCATTGTGCGAAGAGACCGCTCGGCGTTGGTAAAACCTCATCAGCTGCTTTATAGTTGCACGTATAGCATGGCCTGGAATCGCCTCGGTGGTTCCAAAGTTGTTTCATTGTCCGTCGACTTCGCGACAACATAGAAAGTTGACCGTATGTCAGAGCCCAATAATGCTCAAAACGAGCAGACCACTGAACGCCCGCACGGCTACACGCTGGCCGATGAGGAGATGGAGCGCCTTGAGGAGAAGCGCGCGTCTGTTGACGCGTTGGATCCCATTGCGCTCGACGATCCCGTGGGCATGTCGGTCGAGAAGGTGATTGGCCGCGCGCTGGTTTTCGTGGTGTTCATCCTTGTCGTGGGAATCCTCTTTGCCCAGGTTGCCTGCAAGAACATCCAGCTTATGAGCGTGGCTTCCTTCGACAAGAAGGTCGATGCCGCCAGTGTTGAGAAGGCTGCGACCTCTGGTGTGAGTTGGGCTGGCGATATCGTCAAGTTCCCGAGCATGGTGTCGTCCGCCTACGATGCGCAGAGCGCGACGGCAACGGTCGTCGTGCTGAACGATTCTCCGCGCACGCTTCCCCAGCTTGTCAGCGCTTCGCAGAGCCAGGCGTTCACGCTTGCCATGGCGATGTTTGAGAACGATGAGGTCAACACGGTTGTCTACAGCGTGTGCTCCAACACCCTGACTCCCGTCACCGACCAGTCTGGTGCAAAGGCCGCTTCTCAGGATGAAGCCCCCGAGCCGCTCATCAGCTTCGTGTGGCAGCGTGATGTCGACGGTACCTACGCCTGCACGCTTCAAGGCTACGACCCCGACGCCGCCAGCCTGATGGCGGGGGAGCAGGAGTAACGCCATGCTCGCAGAGAAAATGCTTTCAAGTGTTGTCAGCCTTCTGGGCGGCAAGTACTTCAAGCTCGACCCTACGTCGGGCGTGACGCTGCCCGACCCCAATCCCAAGCAGCACTACATGCTGTACATGCATGTCCCGTTCTGCGAGGTGCTTTGCCCCTACTGCTCGTTTAACCGCTTTCCTTTTGAGCGCGACCGTGCCCTCAAGTACTTCGAGTCCATGCGCGAGGAAATGCGCCGTCTGGCTGACCGCGGTTATACGTTTGAGGAAGTCTATGTGGGTGGCGGCACTCCCACGGTCATGATGGACCAGCTTGCGCAGACCATCGGTTTGGCTCGCGAACTGTTCCCCTCCATTCGTGACGTCTCAAGCGAAACGAACCCCAACCACCTTGTGCCCGGCTACCTCGAAGACCTCTCGAGCCTTGTCCAGCGCCTCTCGGTCGGTGTGCAGAGCTTCGACGACGACATGCTCAAGCGTATGGCGCGCTACAACAAGTACGGTAGCTCGCAGGTGATTTTCGAGCGTATCCGTTCGGTCGCCGATGCCAAGCTCTTTAAGTCGCTCAACGTCGACATGATTTTCAACTTCCCTGGTCAGACGCCTGAAATGGTCGCCCATGACATTGAGATGGTCAAGGCGAGCGGTGCCAACCAGACGACGTTCTACCCGCTCATGGTGTCTCCGGCGAGCCGTGCCAGCATCGAGAAGACGGTGGGCCACGTCGACTACAAGAACGAAGAGCGTTTCTACCATCAGATTTATGACGGGTTCTGCGGGGGAGACAACCCCGAGTTCCGTCCCTCGAGCTGCTACACGTTCAGCCGTGAAGAGGGTCAGATGATCGACGAGTACGTCGTGAACTATGAGGAATACCCCGCCATTGGATCGGGCGGCATCTCGTATCTTGACGGTAGCCTCTACATCAACACGTTCTCCCTGCGTGACTACTCCGAGCGCATTGCGCAAGGCGGCCTGTCCACGTTGGCGCAGACGAAGTTCCCCAAGCGCGACTGGATGCGCTACAGGTTCATGATGAACCTGTTCGGCCTGTCCATTGACAAGCGCGCTTGGCATGAGCGCTTTGGATGCTCGGTGGCGCAGGGCCTGCCTGTCGAGTATGCGTTCATGAAGATGAACGGGGCTTTCGATCGCGACGACGACGAGGTGCTTACGCTCACCCCGCGTGGCCGCTATCTGATGGTTGTCATGATGCGCCAGTTCTTTATCGGTGTGAACAGCTTGCGCGACCAGGCGCGCGCTGCTCTTCCTGGCGATGAGCATGCGCTCATCTTCGGGGAATGCCCCTCCTCCGACGGCTGCCCACAGGGCTCTCTTACGGAGGGAAGGTAGGCAACGTGGACCATATCAGCCAAGACAACGTTATCTCGCTTGCCGGGGTTGATTGGCAGCAGGCTTGGGAGTACGAGGATTCCCGGCGCGTAAGGCCTGCCGACGCTTCGCATTGGTCTGGTCGTGCCAAGAGCTACGGCGAGCACAGCCTGGGTGAATACGAGAGGACCTTCATCGAGCGCGCCCAGATCAAGCCGGGTCAAACAGTGCTTGATTTCGGCTGCGGTATCGGTTTGCTTGCTATTCCGCTTGCAAAGATGGGATGCAAGGTCATCGCGTGCGATTTCTCCGAGGGTATGCTTGCGATGTTGCGCGAAGGCGCCGCTGCGGCCGGTGTCTCTGACTCAATCGATGTGCGTTTGCTTGCTTGGGACGATGATTGGCAGGCTGCGGGCATTGAGCCCGACAGCGTTGATGTCGCCATTGCCTCTCGTTCTATTTCCACGCACAATCTTTTGGGAGCACTCACCAAGCTCGATCGCACTGCCCGCGAACGCGCGTGTGTGACGGTGGCCGCCGGGTGCTCGCCCCGTCGCGACGAGCGTGCGTTTGCCGCAGTGGGTCGCACTCGCCCGCCTGTGGTGGATTACGCGTTCTGCACCAACATCTTGTTTCAGCACGGGGCCTTCCCCGAGATTTCCTACATCGTGACGCACAGTCGACCTGCATTTGCCGATCGCAACGAGGCTGTCGATTCCCTGACTGACATGCTCGGTTCTTCGTTGACCTCAGAGGAGCAGGCTGCCCTCGAAGCGTTTCTCGACGAGCATTATGCTGTCGACGAGCACGCCAAGCCTGGCCGGGCATATGCCTCCGACGAGCTGCGCGAGGTGCGTTGGGCTTTCATTTCTTGGTAGCAACGGTTTTAACGGGATTAGGAGAGACTATGGCAGAGCAAAAGCCGCTGGTTGGCATCATCATGGGTTCCAAGAGCGATATGCCTGCAATGGAGGCATGCACCAACCAGCTCGATGAGATGGGCGTTCCTTACGAGCTTGTTGTGTACAGCGCGCATCGTACTCCCATGCAGGTTCACGAGTGGGCAAGCACCGCGTCTGAGCGCGGCATGCGCGTCATCATCGCCGCCGCTGGCAAGGCGGCCGCGCTTCCGGGTGTTGTTGCTGCCGTGACGCCCCTGCCGGTCATTGGCGTCCCCATGAAGACGAGCGACCTGGGTGGCTTGGACTCCCTGCTTTCCATGGTGCAGATGCCTTCCGGCGTGCCGGTCGCCACAGTCGCCATCGGAGGCGCTAAGAACGCTGCCATTCTTGCGGTGCAGGTCATGGGTGCTTCTGACCCTGCATGGCGCGACAAGATGGTTGAATACAAGCGCGCGCTGGCGGAGGCGTAAGGATGCGCCGTCTGCTCATGGGCAATCAGGCAATTGCGTTTGCGGCCCTCGAGGCCGGCGTGAATGTTGCCTGCGGATATCCCGGAACCCCCTCGACGGAGATTGTCGAGACCATCGCGCAGAACAATCCCCAAGGCCGGGTGCATGTCGAATGGTCGTGCAACGAGAAGGCCGCCATGGAGCTTGCTGCCGGTGTGAGCTACTCGGGAGGTCGTGTCATCGTCACCTGCAAGCAGGTGGGCATGAATGTGGCCGCCGATCCGTTCATGTGCCTGTCGTATGTGGGCACGCGCGGCGGTGTGGTCGTTGTCATTGCCGACGATCCCGGCCCCATTTCCAGCCAGACAGAGCAGGACTCGCGTCAGTTCGCTCAGTTTGCCCATGTTCCCGTGCTTGATCCCGCCACGCCTGAAGAGGCGTATCTCATGACGAAGGCCGCCTTCGAGATTTCCGAGGCGCACTACCTTCCCGTCATTCTCCGTCCCACGACGCGTGTCGACCATGGTTGTGCGAGTATCGATGTGCCCGACGACATCTCGTCGCTTCCCCGCCACGAGATGGGTGGTTTTACCAAGTCCCCCGACTTCGTCATTTTCCCCTCTCTGTCTCGCGCTGCCCATGAACGTATGACCCATGAGCTTGAAACCATCTCCCAGGAGTTTGCCTCAAGCGAGTTCAACAAGCTCGACGAGTACGTGCGCGACGACTACGAGCTCTTTTTGGGCATAGCATGCTCCGGCGATTCGCGCGGTTATACGCTTGAGGCATTGGAGCGCCTGCAGGCTGCAGCTGCTGCGCAGGGTACCGAGCTGCCTTCGTACCGTTTGCTGCAGGTGGGAACGCCCTATCCTTTCCCCGAGCGTCTTGGTCGCGACTTCCTGCTCGGCCTGTCTGACGCCCTCGTCATCGAGGAGCTTGAGCCCGTCGTGGAGCGAAGCCTTCTCGAGATGACGGGCCCGGTTGCTGCCGATGCCTACATCACTTCGTGCCCCACAACCGTTCACGGCAGGCTCGATGGGACCACCCCGATTTGCGGCGAGTATTCTGCCGACATGCTTGTGCCGGTCATCGCCGAGTTCCTCGGCGTTGGAGAACTTGCCCAGGCGTGCCTGCCTGAAAGCGTTGATGTTCCCGGTGATTTGGTGCCGCCTCGCCCTGCGGTTTTGTGCGCTGGATGTCCTCACAGGGCTTCGTTTACAGCTGTCAAGGAGGCTGCTCGCGGCAAGAACGTCGTGTATAGCGGCGATATCGGCTGCTATACGCTGGGGTGCGCCAAGCCGCTTCAGACGACGGACACCTGTCTGTGCATGGGCGCTGGCGTGACAGTGGCCCAGGGCCTACAGACCGCCGCTCATCTTGCCGGTGACGACGAGACGTTGCATGTTGGCTTCGTCGGCGACTCAACGTTCTTCGCCTCCGCCATGACGGGTCTGGCAAACGCCGTCTACAACCGTCACCGCATGGTGCTGTGCGTGCTTGACAACGCTACAACGGCCATGACGGGTTCGCAGCCCCATCCGGGCACGGGTGTGACGCTCATGGGCACGCGCTCGAAGCCTATCTCTATCGTTGAGGTTGCTCGTGCGCTTGGATGTGACATGGTTGAGGCGGTCGATCCCTTCGACCGCGTGGCCGCAGTGGAAGCTGCAAAGCGTGCACTTTCCTGTGAAGGTGTGGCGGTGTTGGTGTTCCAAAGCCCGTGCGTGCAGCTCTTCAAGCCGCTCGAGCCCGTGTCGGTTACATCTGACTGCCGCGGCTGCGGTCGATGCGTCCGCGCGTTGGGATGTCCTGCTCTCAGCATGAAAAAAGACGACGAGGCTACGGGCACGCATGCTCACGTTGATCGCGCATTGTGCTACGGATGCGACCTGTGCCTGGAGACTTGTGCGTTCGGCGCAATCGAGTCGCCTCGCGCGGGCATGTCCCCGGCTGAAGTCGATGCCATGAGAAGGGGTGCCGCACGTGGATAGCAGCAGGTTTTCCGAACCCTTTAACTGCCTTGTTGTAGGCGTGGGCGGCCAGGGTGTCGTTTTGGCGAGCCGTCTGGTTGCCGCTGCCTGCATGAAGGCGGGCGCGTTCGTGCGCACGGCGGAGACGATTGGCATGTCGCAGCGCGGCGGTTCTGTCGCCTCGCACGTGCGCGCCGCGTCAGATGATGCCGCGCTGCCTTCAAGTCTCATCGAGTCTGCTGGTGCTGACCTCGTCCTTTCGTTTGAGCCGGGCGAGGCGCTGCGTGCCTATGGGCGGCTCAAGGCCAACGGTGCTTTGGTCTGTGCCAACAGGGCGGTTGTGCCTGCCTCGTCTTCGAACTATGACGGGTCGGCGCAGCTTGATTGGCTGCGCGCGACGGTCGAGCCGCAGCGTCTTGCGATCGTCGACACCTCTGTGCTCGAACAGGAAGGCTTGAGTCCGAAATGCCTGAATGTCATGCTCTTGGGGGCGGCGATTGGCTTGGGTGCCCTTCCGTTTGATTCGGAAGCCCTTCTTGCGGCAATGAAGGAGCTCATGCGTCCCAATCTCGTTCCCATGAACGAAAAAGCCCTGGAACTGGGCGCAAAACTGGCTATTCAACGCTGATTGGTCCCTCTTTTAGTGGTATATGGGGATACAATCGGTCAAACGTATCTAAAGGTCACGGGAGCTTCTCATGAATCCTGCCATCGTCATACCGAGCTACTGGTCTAACGAAGAGCGTCTCGGCGAGTCGGGCAGCGTCGCCTGCTACGATCATGCCACGCCCATCGATACGCCTTCGCCCCAGCTTGCCGACTGTCTCAAGTCGCTTGAGCAAGTCGCCGGCCTGGGCAGCGTCATCATCTTGGTTGTTGCCTCGCCCGACGTCGAGGAGCGTGCCGTCCATAGGGTGTCCGACATTGCCGCCGCCAGTGGTCTGCCTGACGTCGTCATTGTTGACAGCTTCAAAGCTGCTGGGCTTCGCGACCAGTATGCACACATGCTGCCTGCCGAGCTTTCTGGTGCAATCGGGCTAGTGGGCTATGGAGCCGTTCGCAACCTGGGCCTTCTTGCCTGCTGCGCTTTGGGTTGCGATGTCGCGGTGTTTATCGATGATGACGAAGTTGTCCTTGACCCCGAGTTCCTGGCACAGGCTGTGTATGGCTTGGGTGCGCAACCTCGTACGGGAACGCCCGTTGTTGCCAAGTCGGGCTATTTCCTCGATCATCGCAACTCGGCTCTCGCCGATCGCCGTCGTGTGCACTTCTACGACCGCCATTGGTCCAAGCGCCTCGAGTTCAACGAGTGGATGACTCAGGCTCTGGCAGGCCCCAGGATTTCACGCAGCAACACGGTGTGCGGCGGTTGTTTCGCCGTTCATGCCGAGGCGTTCACGCGCGTTGCCTTCGACGCATGGATTACGCGCGGTGAAGACACCGACTACCTTATCGACCTGCGTGCTTATGGTCTGGACGTGTGGTTCGACAACAAGTGGCGCGTCCGCCACAACCCGCCGCGCCTGTCCGACCGAGCCTTCCGTTTCGAGCAGGACGTCTACCGCTGGATTTACACGCGTCGCAAGATCGAGGTCTTGAATTCCAACATCGACCTGCACAAGATTCTTCCCGAGCAGTTCATGCCGTACCCGGGTCCTTGGATTGGCCCCGAGCTCGAGACGCGCATTCGCAAGACGGTCAACCTGCGCTCGATCTTCTCTCCCGAGCGTCGCGCCTACATGCAGATTCGTCGTACATGGCGCAAGGATGCCTCTGCATACGCTGAGCAGAACTGCACCAACTACATGCGCTTTCAGACCCATTGGGCCGAGATTGCTGCCCTTGCCTGGCAAAACGAGGCCATGGCGTGCATGTTGCGCGGCCAAGGTATGCTGAATCCCACCGTCGCGGCGCATGTTGCGCAGGCTCGTGGTATGGACGTCGCGGATGAGTGCCCGGATCTGGTCATGGAAGAGACACAGGAGTAACGCGTGCTTGGGTTCGACCTTCTCTCTTTGATTGCCATCTTGGCTTGCGGCGTGCTGGTGGGTGTGCTGTCCGCTATGTTCGGTATCGGCGGCGGCACCATTATGGTTCCCCTTATTCACCTGGTGTTCGGGCAACCCGCTGCTGTTTCCTCCGGCACGTCGCTCTTTGCCATCCTGCCCACGTCTGTGTCGTCGATGATTGCGCGCTTGCACGACGGTACCATCAACTTCAGGGTCGGTCTCGCCATCGGTCTGGCTGGTGCATGCTTCTCGCCATTGGGCGCCTATGCAGCCAAGGTACTGCCCGGCGAGATTGCCATGGTGCTCACCGCGGTCTTTATTTTGTACTCGGCCTTCAACATGTATCGTCGTGTGTGGCGCACGCGTGCAGGGGCGTCTAAACCTGCTGGTGAGAAGGCCGCCCGCCTGGCGTCCGCCCAAGGCCTGCGCTTGTATGGCAGTGCTGCGCTGATGGGCGTCTTTGTCGGGTTCATCTCAGGGTATGTCGGTTTGGGAGGCGGCTTCATCGTCGTTCCGCTGCTCCAGTGGCTTTTTGGCTTCACCATGAAGCAGGCAAGCGGCACCTCCCTGGTGTCTGTTGCCATTTTTGCCGTGCCGAGTTTTGTCGCACACGCCATTCTCGGCAACGTTGCCTGGGTCATCGGTCTTTTGCTCATCGCCGGCTCGCTCTTTGGTTCGCGTTTGGGCGCTCGGATCATTCAGCGCGTCAACGACCGCGTGCTGACACTTCTTTTTGCCACGGTGCTCGTCATTTCCGGAGTCATCCTTGCTGGTACTGAGTTTTTGGGGTAAGCGACTGTGAATAAGAAAAACGCCAAAGGCAACCTCAAAGTTCCTGCCTACGGGCGCAGTGCGTTCATTGAGACCGTGATTACCACGATTGTCGCCTTGCTCGTGCTTGTTCTCTTCTACTCGCTTTTGAGCGAGGAGCCCAACATTCTCGTTGCTTCGGTGGCGCTTGCCGGCATGGTGACCGTTGCGTTTGCCATTATTCGCTCGTCTTTTTCTCCCGACAAGCTGCGCGCTCAGCAAACGAACAAGACCCTCAGCCTCGCTTCTCAGACACTTGTGTACATGCGCGGTGGCCTGTCGGAGCAGAACTGCCAGGAAGTGTGTAATATCTTGCTTCCCGAATGTCAGGCCATGGCCGTTGCTATGACAGATGACAAATTTGTTTTGGGGTATGCCGGTGCGCATGCCGAAGCGTTCCCCATCGGAAGTGCCATTCACACTCCGGCCACCCACCGTGTGCTGGCCTCGCAGACGGTCGAGGTTTTTCGTAGTTCCGAGGCGTTTGCATCTGCCTCGAACCCCCTTATTCCCGCCGGAATCGTGGCCCCGCTTGTGGTGCGCGGCGTTTCCGTGGGTACACTCAAGCTGTATTACGAGTCCGACGCGCTCATCGACGAGACGCAGCGTGCCATTGCCGAGGGTCTGGCGCAGCTGCTTTCCACCCAGCTTTCAATCGCAGAGCTCGATCGACAGGTTGAGCTTGCAACCAAGGCAGAGCTGCAGGCCCTTCAGGCGCAGATCAACCCGCACTTCCTCTTCAATACCATCAACACCATCGCCTCGCTCATTCGTACCGATCCTGCTCGCGCCCGTGTCTTGCTGCGCGAATTCGCGGCGTTTTATCGACAGACGCTCGAAAACTCCAACGACCTCATCCCGCTCGATCGCGAGTTGCAGCAGACGATGCGCTATTTCGCGTTTGAGCAGGCTCGTTTTGGCGCGGAGCGCGTGCGTCTCGAGGCGGATATTGACGATTTCGGCGACCTGCGCGTGCCGTCCTTTATCATCCAGCCCATCGTTGAGAACGCCGTAAACCACGCGATGCCAGCAGAAGGCCAGCTCAACATTGATATTTCAATCGAGGAAGCTGGTGATGACGTCGTCATTACAGTCACCGACGACGGTGTGGGCATGAGCGAAGAGCAGGCTCGTCGCCTTCTACAGAATGCATCGGCATCCGAGAAGGGCACGGGTATCGCGCTGAAAAACGTCGACGCGCGCCTGCGTGCGGTGTTCGGGCCGGGTTCAGGAGTGAGCGTCAGCTCGCAGATTGGCAAAGGCACACAGGTTACATTGCTTCTTGTTGGCGCAAATGTTGCGGAAATCGAAGAATAAGGCCAAACATTGGTTACAATGCGGCTGATAGCAACGACTGAGCAGCCGGTCCGAAGATGTCACTGGCGCAGTGGAGAGAGGTACGTATGTTGAGGGCAATGATCGTCGACGATGAGGCACCGGCTCGCAGCGAACTTGCATTCCTGCTTGAGGAGATCGGTGACGTCGAGATTGCAGTCGAGGCCGACAATGTGCGCAAGGCTATCGAAAGCCTGAAGGAGCATCGTTGTGACGTTGTCTTCCTCGACATCAACATGCCTGGTGTCAATGGCATGCAGTTTGCCGAAGCTCTCAGCAAGCTGAAGAATCCCCCTGCCGTTGTCTTTGTGACTGCTTACAGCGAGTATGGTGCCGACGCTTTCGGCGTCAATGCCATCGACTACCTCGTCAAGCCTGTCGAGACCGATCGTCTGCGCCAGGCTGTCGACAAGGTTCGCGTACAGTGCGGCCAGGCCACGAAGAAGCCCGCCGTTGAGCGCATCCCCGTGGAGAAGGGTGGCAAGAAGGTACTCGTTCCCATCGACAAGATTCGCTACGTCATGGCAAAGGACGACTATTCCTGCCTGTACACCGACGATGACCACTATTTGTCCACCATCAGCCTCGCCCAGCTTGAGAGCCGTCTGTCTTCCGCGAACTTCTTCCGTGTGCACAGGCGTTACATCGTGAACCTGTCTCATGTGAGCGAGGTCGAGAGCGTCTCGGGCGGAACGCTGCTGCTTACCATGCGCGACGATGGGGAGAAGATTCCTGTTTCGCGTCGCAGGGTTGCGGCGCTCAAAAAGGTTCTCAAGTTCTAGCGTTGGCGGAAGTCATCGTGAACATCGAGAAACACATTCATCCAAACGCCCAGGGCCAGGTGGTCCTGGGCGTTTTGTCTGATACGCACGGCTCGCTGAGCACAGAGGCTTTCCGAGCTCTAGCCGACATGGATCCGCAGCTCATCTTGCACGCTGGCGATATTTGCGGCCAAGACATCTTGCCCCAGCTTGAGATGCTTGCACCTGTCGTGGCGGTCTTGGGCAACAACGATTACTTCGGGGAGTACGGCTCTTCAGTCACGTCTCGCGCTGATCTCGATATTTGCGGCATTTCAATTACTATGACCCATATACCGTCGCGCTTGTTAATGGGCACGGCGCGTCTGGGTGTTTGCGGGCATACCCATGTTCCGCGTATTGAACAGATGGGGGTCATGACCATTCTCAATCCTGGATCGGTGACGCGCCCCCGGTCTCAAGAGGGACCGACCATTGCACGGGTGGTTCTCGAAGAGAACTATATACGTCAGATTGAAATCATCCCCATCATGAAGAGATAAGCATATTGCTCCCGTTTTAATACCGCCCCAGTAGGGCGTTGAGGGTGGCAGACAGATATATAAACCGATGCAATGCCAGTACAAAGAGGCAGGCTCGATTTTGTGTGCAGAATTTGTGGACGTTGACAATCAAACTTGTCCACTGCTAAAAATGCGCGTATAGTTCACTTCCACGCCGCACCGAGTTGTGTTGGCGCGCGAACCCCGAGAACCGGATACTGCGGAAGACGCAGGAGGTCAGACAGACCATTTAGGACAGGCTTACAAA
>CAKUAI010000009.1 GCA_934636245.1 uncultured Coriobacteriales bacterium | reverse complement strand
CAACCAAAAAGCCCCGCCCGGACCGGAGTGGTCCGAGCGGGGCTTGAATTCGTTATAGGGGCTTTTGTTACAGCCCCCTCTGGCAAAGCAAGAACTGTGGTCAGGGCCCGGCTGGATGAAACGGCCGACCCCTCTATACCCGACGAGCGCGCTACTTCTTCTCGGAAGCCCCATGTGCCGTATGAGCAGGGGCTTTCTTGCTGCCTTTTGCCTGGAGACGCACGATACAGGCAACAGCAGCGGCAAGAACGACGCCACAGACCGCAGCCACGGCGATGACGGCAGGTGAAACGGCGACCTGGGTGCCCGGCGCATCCTGCTCGACTGCACTGGTGGACTCAAGGCTCGCCGCCGAGCCACTCGTGGACAGCCTCTCCTTGGCCGCCGCCGTACTGGCGGTGAAATTGGGCCTTCCGTCGGGATAGGACACCGTGGCGAGCAGACCGGTACCCGTGTCCTCGACGTTGACGGTAACACGGTACGAGGGCGTCTCCCCGTTTGCGGCCACCGCAGACAACGACGTGCCCTGTGCGGGGCGAACGGTATAGGTGTACTCCCCCGCCTCGGAAAGCTCGATGGTAGAGAAGCGCACGGTGCCGTTTGCGTCATTGGTGCCCGTGGTCACCACGGCACCGGAATCGTCAACCACATCGAACGACATGCTTCCGGCAACGGACTTGCCACTGGGCTGGCTTACCGAAGCGGTGATGATCACAGCGGCGGCATGATAAGGCTCGGAGGCCGCAGTGCTTGCCTGCGTTGTCGTCGAAGAAGATTCAGGCGCTTTGTAGGAGTTGACAAACCCCTGCGTTGACGAAGGGGTCACTTGGGCAACGAGGGCCGTCTTGTCGTCGTTGGCCTCGACGACAACGGTAAACGTGAGAACCGAGTCGTCATACGTGACACCGGCTGCGTCGCCTGGCACCTGAACGACCTTGTACGTATAGGTGCCGGGCTTGGTAAAGGTGGCCCCACCAAAATCAACGACTCCATCCTGCGTGTTAACAGCCATGGTTGCGGTAGGCTCGGGGGCGCCGTCAATCAAGGTGATCTTGAACTGGTATGCCCCCGCGTTGAGGTCGGCGCCCTTGAGGGTGACCTTTGTGGACAAGGCGGCCGTCACAGGAGCAAGAGCCGTCTGCTCGGACTCGGAAGCCTTTTCCATCTTGTTGGAGAACACGGGAACCTCAGGCTCGGACACGGTGAGGGCACCGTCTTGTCCATCGACGTCGACATGGACCACGACCTCGAAAGACGAGTCATCGTAGGTAACACTGGCAAAATCGCCGGGAACCTGCGAGATGCGGTAGGTGTAGTCGCCGGGAGCGGAAAATGCCACTTCGCCAAAGTCGACAAGGCCGTCTGCATCGTTGGCCGCCTCTGAAAGCTCCGGTTGCACAGCGCCGTCGAGGGGCTCGACCGCAAACGAGAACTGGTTGGCAGAAACCTCGGCGCCTTCGAGCGAGACCTTTGCCTGAAGATGGGCTTTTGCAGTCGAAGCGTCGGGGGCACTCTCGCCGGCCCCCGTCTGCGAGCCGTTGTTTTCAGAAGCCTGGCCAGAGGAAGAGACGGTACCAAAGACAAGGACGTCTTGAGAGGCCTTTTCAAGGCCTTCAAAGCGATATTCGGCATTCAACGAGGTGGCCGTATACACACCGCAGGACAGTGCCTGCTCTTGGGAGATGCCATAGAGACGCACCGTTTGGCCCGCTCCGGCGGCACCGGAATCAGCCTGGGGCGCATTCGCGCTCGCCTGGGCACCGTCTGCGCTCGAGACTGCCGTATCGTCGACCTTTGAAGCCGCGGCAACCTGTCCCGATTCAGTCGCATTCGAATTGGTGCTCGTAAAACCGTCAAGCGCGCCCTCGGGCACGATGACATAGGCAACTTTGAGACTTGCCAGCGTCGAGACGTCGTAGGATTTGCCGCATTCAAGCACGCAAGCCAGGGCAGCGTCGTTGCCAGCAAGCTCCGGGGAAAGGTTTGAGGCATCGATAAGCGCATAGGGCGAATCTGCCTGAGCGAACACCGGGCGTCCGGCGAGGCATGCGTCGACGTCCTCGAACTTCACCGCGCAAGCAGAGTCGGTTTGTGTATCAGAGTTTACCGACTCGGCAGCGTCGCCATCAGAGGGCGTGGGGGCGGCAGCAACACCAGGCGCAGTCTCGTCGGCAAAAGCCAGAGAATCAAGGGGCAACGTGACGCAACCAGCACAAAGGGCCGCACAGGCCAGGGGCGCGATAAAGAGACGCATGCCCAAAGAGGTTTGAAGGCGGACCATGATGGCCTCCTAACATACGGGACAGGCGCGGCCAGCGCAGCATGCGCCGACCGCGCCCATTCAGGGTCCCATTCAGTATACCGCGCGGGCACATCGTCATGCGTCAACGGGCAAATCAACGCGAAAAGGCCCGTCTCATACCTTTAGGGAAACAATGAACAAGTGGGCCGTGTGGCACTTCATCATTGCAGCGCCGCAGGTAGAAAACGTGTCCGGTGAGGCCAATCGGACTTAATCATTGCTTTCTTAGAGCACGCGCAGGGAGACTTCCTTGAGCTGCTTCAAGCTGACCTCGCTGGGGGCGGCGCTCATAAGGTCGCTGCCCGAGGAGGTTTTGGGGAAGGCCATGACATCGCGGATGGAATCGCAACCGCACAGCAGCATGCAGACGCGGTCCAGGCCCAGAGCAAAGCCGCCCAGGGTCGGGGCACCGTAGCCAAGTGCCTCAATGAGGTAGCCGAACTGGGCGTTTGCCTGCTCCTCAGTGAAGCCGAGGCGCTTGAGGACGCGCATCTGCAGGTCGGCGTTGTGGATGCGCAGACCGCCGCCGCCAGCCTCGTAGCCGTCCATGACGAAGTCGTAGGTGTAGGAGCCCACGCTCAGCGGGTCGTCCTCGATCTTGTCGAGGTCCTCGTAGCACGGCTGCGTGAAGGGGTGGTGCTCGGCGGAATAGCGCTTCTCGTCCTCGTCGTACTTGAACATCGGGAAGTCGACGACCCACAGGAAGTCGTGGCCCTCACGCTTGATGCCCAGGGCGTTTGCCATGTGGGTGCGCATGCCGCCCAGAATCTCGTCGGCAAGCACGCGGCCGCAGGCGGCGAACATAACGAGGTCGCCGGGCTCAACGTTGGCGCGCTCCTTGAGGGCGGCCATCTCCTCGTCAGAGAAGAACTTGACGATGGGACTGTTGACGGAGCCGTCCTCACGAAAAGCGATCCAGGCGAGGCCCTTGGCACCGAAGGTCTCGGCGACCTTGGGAAGCTTGTCGATCTCACCGCGGGTCCAGGTGCCGGCACCCTTGGCGTTGATGCACTTGACGACCTGGCCCTCGGTGTTGGCAGCCGTGGCAAAGACCTTGAACTGCGAGTTCGCGAAGATGTCGGTCAGGTCGACCAGATGCATGCCATAACGCGTGTCGGGCTTGTCGCATCCGTAGGTGTCCATGGCCTCCCAATAAGGCATGCGGCGCAGCGGGGTGGGCAGCTCGACGCCCACATGGGCGAAGGCGTCCTTCAGGACGTCCTCGAGCAGGCCGATGGCGCCGTCCATGTCGACGAACGACATCTCGAGGTCGACCTGGGTGAACTCGGGCTGACGGTCGGCGCGCAGGTCCTCGTCGCGGAAGCACTTGGCAACCTGGTAGTAGCGCTCAACACCACTCACCATGAGCAGCTCCTTGAGCAGCTGGGGCGACTGGGGAAGAGCGTAGAAGTTGCCCGGCTGGATGCGGCTCGGGACGATGAAGTCGCGAGCGCCCTCAGGCGAGGACTTGAACAGGATGGGCGTCTCGACCTCGAGGAATGCGCGGTTGTGCAGAGCCTCGCGCATGCCCCAGCAGAAGGAGTTACGCACCTTGAGGTTGTTGAGCATCTCAGGACGGCGCAGGTCCAGGTAGCGGTAACGCAGGCGCGTGTCCTCGGCGGTATCGATGCCGTCCTCGATCTGGAAGGGCGGGGTCTTGCACGTGTTGATCACCTTGATGTCGGTGATGAGGACCTCAACCTCGCCGGTGACCATGTTGGGGTTCGTGGTGTCATCGGGACGATGGCGCACCGTACCGGTGACGGAGATGGGCCACTCGGGACGGATGGTCTCGGCGGTGTGGAACGCCTCGGCGCCAGAAAGCTCCGGGTCGAACGTGCACTGCGTGAGACCCTCGCGGTCGCGCAAGTCGACGAAAATGAGACCGCCGTGGTCGCGGCGGTGCTGCACCCAACCATTCAGCGTGACGGTGGCGCCAATGTCGCTGGCGCGCAGCTCGCCACAGGTGTGAGTATGCGTTGAATGCTCGTTCAGAACGCTCGTCATTGGGGGGTCTCCCTAATCGGTCTGTGTCACCCCGTGTCGGTTCGGGTGACTTGCCTACAGACGCCCGGCGTGCGTAAACGGCGCACAACCAGACAGTCGCCTCCCGGGCGGAAGGCGACAAATCCCAATGATAACGCTTTTTTGTGAATTATGGATTAAGAGTTCTTGAGCATGACCTTCTGCATGACACAAGCAACGTCCTCGCATGCGTCACAGCAGGCCTCCATGTGAGAGAACATGCCGTTCCACGAAATGAGGTACGCGGCCGAGGCATCGGGGTGGTTGGCAAACAGGTCGCGCTTGTTCTCGATGTAGAACTCGTCGCCCTCAGACTCACGGTCATGCACGGCAATGAGAAGCTTTTCGAGCTTCTTGGGCTTCTTGAACTCGTTGAATGCCTTCGTCGCCTCGTAGAGCGCCTCAACCGCGGCATCGATGACGCGCGCAGTGGGCACAACCGCGGGGTGAAGCTCGTTGAAGTCGTACATATAGATGTGCTGCACGACCTCCTCGATCTCGTCGGTCACATCGTCGAGCAGCATAGTGAGCTCGGTGACGTCCTCGCGATCGATGGGAGGCAAAAACTCGGTGGCGAGACGCTCGATGATCTCGTGGGCGATGTCATCTCCCTCGTTCTCGATGGTGTGAATCACCTCCATCTTCCCGCGGAGCCACTCGGGATCGGGCTTGAAGTTCTCGACGACATCGAGCAGGGCCTGCGACTCCTTGCGAGCGATGTCGGCCTGGGCACAAAACGCTTCAAAATAGTCGAACTTGTGCTTCTTCGGCATGAGAAAGCCTTTCGTTTTGGAAGATAAACGCACGACTCATCCATCATACCCACCTTGAGCCCCCCACAGGAAGAAAAGCGTGCCTTCATCGCTGAGAGGACATACGGCACGGGTACAATTCGACCCGTCAAACACGATGAGAAAGGTTGAGTTATGGCCGATACGTCCAACCAAACCGCGCGCAACCTTCATGTGGGCGACGTGCTGCACGGTTTTCGGGTCGAACGCATAGAGGACCTGCCCGAAATCGACGGCCGAGCCGTGGTGATGCGCCACGATCAGACCGGCACGCCGCTCATGTGGCTTGCAAACGAAGATGAGAACAAGTCGTTTTCCGTCACGTTCAAGACGCCGCCCGTCGACAACACGGGCGTCTTTCACATCCTAGAGCACTCCGTTTTGTGCGGCAGCGACCAGTATCCGGTAAAGGAGCCGTTCGTCAACCTGCTCAAAACCTCGATGCAGACGTTCCTCAACGCGCTCACGTTCTCCGACAAGACGATGTACCCGGTCGCAAGCACCAATGAGCGCGACCTCATGAACTTGATGAGCGTCTACCTCGACGCCGTGCTCTTCCCCCAGCTCTACCACAAGCGCGCAATCTTCGAACAAGAAGGCTGGCATTACGAAGTGGAGGGCGAAGGCGCAGACAGGCACCTCGTGACCAATGGCGTTGTGCTCAACGAGATGCGCGGGGCCATGTCCGACCCGGACGAGGTCGCCCTGGCGGGCCTCAACGCGGCGCTGTTCCCCGACACCGCCTACGGATACGAATCCGGCGGCAACCCCGCGGCCATCCCCAACCTCACCTATGAGTCGTACCTGGACACCCACGCGCGCCATTACAACATGGCAAACGCCCGCATCGTGCTGTACGGCGACATCGCTCTCATGCCCGAGCTCGAGCTCATCGCAGGCTTCATCGACAAGGAGCGTCAAAGCGGACGCGCGGCCGGTTCCGCAAACCCCCTGGAACTTCAGGAGCCCGTCGTACGTCTCGACGTGCATAAGGAGATGCAGACGAGCCCCGACAATGCCTGCGTCACGGAAGGATTCGTCATCGGAACGTTCCGCGACCGCACGCACGTCCTTGCCTGCGAGATCCTGTGCGACGCCCTCATGGGCAGCAACGAGGCCCCGCTCAAGCGCACGATTCTCGAATCGGACTTGGGTTGCGACGTGGACTGCTTCGTGTACGACGGCCTGCTGCAGCCTTATGTCGTCATCGAGCTGCGCGGCGCACGCGCTGGGGCGGCAGATGAGCTCACCGAGCTGCTGAAGGCCGAGTTCTCCCGCATGGCACGCGAGGGCGTGCCGCGCGCAGAACTCTCGGCAGCGCTCGACGCCGCCGACTTCAGCCTGCGCGAGCGTGACTCGGGCATGGCCGACGGCGTGGCGCTGGCCATCAACGCCATGTGCGGCTGGCTGTACGACGACGAGATGCCCTGCGATTACCTGCGCTACGAAGACTCAATGCGCACGCTGCGCGAGGGCCTCAGCACCACGTTTTGGGAAGATACCGTGCGCGACATCTTCGTCGACACAAATCACCACGGCCGCTGCGAGCTTATTGCCCTCGAAGAGGACGAATGCGAGCCGGAACAAGACCAGGTCGATACAGCCGAGAAGGTATCGCCCCAACAACTTGACGATGTCGAGCGCGCGGCCAACGAGTTGCATCGCATCCAAGACGAGCCCGACTCCCCCGAGGCGCTTGCCACCCTGCCGCGCCTGCACTTGCGCGATGTGGGGCAGGGCCCAGCGGAGACATCCCTCGTTTTGGCCCAAGACACTCCGCTGCCGTGCGCCCATTACGACCTGGACACGCGCCGCATCGATTACACCTATCATTACTTCCCCCTCGACGACCTCGCCTGGGACGAGCTCTGCTATGTGACGCTTGCCTGCAGTCTGCTCGGCAAGATGGCCACAACCAGCCACAGCGCCGCAGAGCTCGACCTGCTTGTGGAAAGCCGCCTGGGACGCCTTGGGTTCTCCACCCATGTGACGCGCCGCGAGGACACGGGACAGCCCTGTGCCTGGCTTGTCGCGGGAGCCTGCGCCCTTTCGGAAAACGTCATCGACCTGGCCGAGCTGCCCGCGCATGTGTGGTCGCAAACCGTCTTTGATGACACCGAGCGCATCCGCACGGTCCTTACGCAGCAAAAGCTCGATGCCGAGCAGGCTTTTGCAAACTCCGGCCACTCATACGCCCTGGCACGCGCCATGAGCTACACCGATGACAAAAAGAGGCTGGGCCAGCACTTTGGTGGCGTCGATTACTACCGTTTCGTCTGTGAGCTGCTCAAAGACTGGGCGGAAGTTTCTCGCGACCTTCCGGCCAAACTCACCGATGTCTGCAAGCGCACGTTCAAGCGCGGGAACGACTATCACAGCTTCACCGGCCCCAAGTGCGACCTTGTCGCTTACTGGGACAAGGCAGGTACCTTTGGCCTGGAGGAAGCAAAGGCTCAGCAAACGCGTCTCGTCATTCCCCCTGCTGCGCTCGTCAACGAGGCATTCGTTGTTCCCACTGACGTGTGTTTCGTCTCCAAGGCCCTTTGCGGACCCCTCTCTGGCAACACGTTCTCCGGCGCATGGAACGTGGCGCAAAAAGCCATCAACTACGAGTATCTCTGGAACGAGATTCGCGTGAAGGGTGGCGCCTACGGCTGCGGCATCAAGCCTGACATCGACGGCGAGGTGGGCTTCTATACCTTCCGCGACCCCAATCTCGACGACTCTCTTGCTCGCATGGACGCCTGTGCCTCCTGGATTGAAAACTACGAACCCACTGACGAGGACTTGGAGGGCTACATCGTGAGCACCCTTGCGGCCCACGACTCTCCCAAAAAGCCCTACCAGGTGGCACGCAGGCAAGACGGCCTTTACCTTGCCCGCCGTGACCCCCTCTGGAGAGACCGTTTGCGCAACGAAGAACTCGCAACGACCCCGCAGGCGTTACGCAACCTTGCCCAGGCCCTGCACGGCGTCGCCGAGCAAGGTCGCGTCTGCGTCTTCGGCAGCCGCGACATCATTGCAAAGGCGTCTGCGGACCTCACAGTCGTGGACCTGATTTCCAAGCAGTAAATCGACCTCTTGTGGCTTTGGCCCGCTTGAGGGCCACTGGGAGCAAGCCATGCTGCTATATTAGTTTTCTGACTTTTGACGTATTATTGGCCGATTCTTTACAAAGTTGGGGACCGATGGCACTCACCCTTTCCGCTTTCATCGAACAGGCTGCTATGTATCCTGTTCTGTGGCTCATCGTTGCACTCGTTATCGCCGTTACTGTCATCTCGGGCGCAACCGACGCACCCAACGCCATCGCAACCGCGGTTTCCACGCGGTGCCTGCGCCCCGGCACGGCCATCGCGCTCGCATCGGTCTTCAACTTCGTGGGCCTGCTCGGCATGACCTACATCTCCACCGCTGTGGCCCACACCATGTTCGGCATGGTCGATTTCTCGGGAAACACCCATGCGGCGCTTCTCGCCTTGGTGGCCGCCATGATAGGAGCCATCGTCTGGGGCGTGTTCTGTTGGCTCATGGGCATCCCAGCCTCGAAGTCCCACTCGCTTATCGCCGGCATCACAGGCGGCGCCATCGCACTCAACGGCTGGGCCGGCGTCGTTCCCAGTGAGTGGGCCAAGGTCATCTACGGCATGGTTTTCTCCCTGGGAGCCGGCTTCATCCTTGGCTGTGTGCTCATGAAGCTCATCAACTTTGCGTGTCGCAACGCCAACCGTCGCAGCGCAAACCGCTTCTTCATGGCCGTTCAGGATGTCTGCGCCGTGGCGCTCTCATTCCTGCACGGTGCCCAGGACGGCCAAAAGTTCATGTCCATCGCCCTTCTGGGTATCGCGCTCTCCTTCGGTTCCTCCGAGCCCAGCGCCGACGGCTTCCCGCTGTGGCTCATGATTGTGTGCTCGCTGGCCATCTCCCTGGGCACGGCCGTAGGCGGCAAGCGCATTATCAAGTCTGTTGCCATGGACATGGTCAAGCTTGAGGTTCCCCAGGGCGTTGCCGCGAGCCTCTCGACGAGCATTACCCTGCTTATCGCCTCGCTCACAGGCATGCCGGTTTCCACCTCGCACGCTAACACGTCTTCCATCATGGGCGTGGGCTTTATCAAGAACCCTCACAAGGTGAAGTGGGATATTGCCAAGCACATGGTCGTAGCCTGGGTGCTCACCTTCCCCTGCTGCGGTCTCATCGGCTTTGGCTTGGCCAAGCTGTTCATGACTATCTTCTAGGTTCGCCATTCGACATCACGCGGCGCACCAACAAACACCAACGGGCCGGGCTTGCCTCATCGCATGCCCGGCCCGTCTTGTTTTCTGACGCTAAAAAGGGGCCCGGGATGAATCCCTGAGCCCCTTGTCGGCCACTCGTTGTTACGACCGTATTCTTACGCCAGGCCTTCAGCGTGGAGAACCGTCGCGATGCGCTCCATGGCCTCCTTGCAGTCGGCCGTGCTGCCGAAAGCGGAAAGACGGAAGTAACCCTCGCCGGCAGGACCAAAACCAACGCCAGGCGTACCTACTACCTGGGCCTTCTCAAGCAGGAAGTCAAAGAAGTCCCACGAGCTCATCTGGTTGGGGCATTCAAGCCAGATGTAGGGAGAGTTCTTGCCACCGGTGTAGCGGATGCCGAGCTTGTCGAGACCCTCGGCAATCGTGCGGGCGTTGGAGAGGTAGATGTCTACCTGCTCAGCCGTTTCCTTCAGGCCCACAGGGGAAAGCGCCATCTGAGCAGCACGTTGCACAATGTAGGGCACGCCATTGAACTTCGTGTTCTGGCGGCGGCACCACAAAGCGTTGAGGTTACCGTCGGCAACCTCAAGATCGGTGGGAACGATGGTGAAGCCACAGCGCACGCCAGTGAAGCCAGCACGCTTGGAGAATGAGGAGATCTCAACCGCACACTTGCGCGCGCCTTCAATCTCAAAAATCGTATGCGGAACGCCCGGCTCACGGATGAAGCTCTCGTACGCGGAGTCGAAAATGATGAGGGCATTGTTTGCAAGCGCGTAATCGACCCATGCCTTGAGGCCGTCTGCGTCATAGGTGGCACCCGTGGGGTTGTTCGGCGAGCAAATGTAGATGACGTCGGCGCATACGTCGCTGTCGGGACGGGGAAGGAACCCACCCTCGACATCGCTGCTGGCAAACAGGATATGGTTTGCCGCCATGACGTTGGTATCGACGTAAGCCGGATACACAGGGTCAGGAATGAGCACGTTCGATCCAGGCTCGATGATATCAAGGAAGTTGCCCAGGTCACTCTTGGCACCGTCGGACACGAAGACCTCGTCGAGACCCACCTCGACACCCAGACCATGATAGAAATCCTTTACCGCCTGGCGAACAAACTCGTAGCCCTCGGCGTCATCGCAATACCCGCGGAACGTCTCAGCAACACTCATCTCGTCCACCGCTTTGTGCATGGCCTCAACGATGCAGGGGGCGAGGGGCAGCGTCACGTCTCCGATACCAAGTCGAATGACGCGCTCCTCAGGATGGGCTTGCTTATATGCACCCACCTTCTTGGCAACGGTAGAAAACAGGTAGCTCTGCTCAAGTTTGCCGAACGTCGGGTTGGTCTTCAAGGCATGTCTCCAATCTGGACTCATCGATGTGTGTCAAAGGCGATAATACGTTACCAAGGTTTCAAAACGTCGTCAGGATACTGAACGCCCCAAAACGTCAGGCCGCAAGCCGGCGCGCAGGGGCCGGCGGCGGAGCGGTCGCATGCAGCAAGCACCTGACTCACCCATTCAACAGGCTTTCTGCCAAGGCCGACCTCCACAAGCGTTCCTACAATGGAGCGAACCATAGAGTGAAGGAATGCGTTGCCCACAATGTCAAAGACAAGCGTCTCCTCTCCAAGCACAACCTCAGGCTCGAAAAACGCCGACATCACATAGCGACACGTCGGTTTGTCTACGGCGCTTTGGGCCTTGCAGAAGCTCTTGAAATCATGCTCCCCTATCAGGCAACGCGCCGCCTCGTTCATGGCCTTGGCATCAAGCGCATGCGGCTGGGCCGTGCGAATCCACCAGCTCCAATTGGCACAAAAAAGCGGCCCCACTGGTCCCGAGCAAAGATGGTACCGGTACCGGCGAGCTCGGGCATCGAATCGTGCGGAAAAGCCCGCCGGGGCGCGGTACAGCTCATACACACGGATGTCCGGCGGAAGCACCGCGCCCAGTGAGCGCAACAGGCGCTGGGAGGTGCGCTGCTCAAACTCCTCAGCCCCAAACGGCAGGCTCACGTATTGTGCGCGAGCATGGACCCCCGCATCCGTCCTGCCCGCACACGTCAGCTCAACATCACGGCGAAGCACCGTGCGCAGCGCTTGTCGCAGCTCACCTGCCACCGTCTTGACATGAGGTTGCTTCTCCTGCTGCGCAAAACCAGCGTAGGAGGTCCCGTCGTAACCCACACGCAGCACAAGAGTCTCGTTGCCGCTATCCAAGGTCACCTGGTTTTCTGCTTCCACGCAGAGACACTCCCCTTCTCAATCTCATTCCGACACGCGCCGTATCGGGTGGCGCACCAACAATGCGCGGCTAACAGAAAACCGCCAAGCCGACAGCAATCATCACGCCCGCACCGGCAACAAGCCAATCCAAGGCGCTCATGGCATGGGCATGCAGCTCAACGCGGTTCACGCCCGTAAAGCCTTTCACGCTCAATGAGAACGCGAAATCATCAGCATAGCGGAACATGGCAACGCATAGCGGCACCATAAGTGGGACATAGGAAAGAACCTTTCGCACCGGATTGCGCAAAAGGCCAATAGCCGCACCGCGCGCGTTCTGTGCCATTCGGATTGTAGCGAGTTTCTCACACGCAAGGGGGATACACCGCAACGCAAGCCCCAACATAATCGCGATATCGCCAGCCGGAAAACCAACCTTGCCCAACGGCTTCAAAAGCCCCGTAAGGGCCTCGCTCATTTGAGCTGTCGTGCACGCGCAAGTCAAGACAAGCGAGAACACCACGATAGACACGAGGCGGGCGCAGGTAAACGCGCCGCGCGCGAGACCCGTCCATGAGATGCCAGCGGCTCCCACAATCGCAACGTCACCCGTTCCATCAAATACAAGGGCAGCCGAGATGACAATCAGTGCGTAAAGCACCCCAAGCAAGGCAAGGCTGCGACCAAGCAGGGCAAGGCTTCCGCCCAAACGCACATACAGAACCAGGGCCCCAAGCCACAGAAGCGCCAGGGTAAAAGGGGATGAAACCGTCAGGGCGCAGACAGAAAAGGCGCATGTCAACACGAACCAAACTCGCGCATCAAGCGAGAAAGCAGCAAGAGCGGGCATGGGAGCAGGGGTTTTCTTGGCATCGGTGCCGTCTGCGAATGTGGGATTGGCGGAACCAGCTTGCCCTTGCATAGATGCAGAAGTCGGGGCGGAAGAGACGGCGTCAACACGGCCTTCAGTCATGGGACGCGTGGCCGCCTGCGCAATGGAGGGGGCTAACACAGAGGGGTCAGGGGTGCGGAATTCCTTATGCATCGACGTTTCCCCTTTCAGCCGTATACACTGCCTGGACATGGCCGCCTTCAAGCACGTATGCCCGCCCGGCAAGTCCAAAGAAAACCCCAGGTTCATGAGTGACTACCAGCACTCCCCTGCCCTGCTCCAAAAGGCATGTAAGCATTGCAAGGAGGCTGCGTATACCGGCTGCGTCAAGCCCGACAGTCGGCTCGTCCAAGATAACGAATTGGGACTCCATTGCAAACACCCCGGCAAGAGCCACACGTCTCTTTTGCCCGCCCGAAAGACACTGGGGATTGAGCGCACCAAACGACTCCGCATCCAAGCCAACGTCGACAAGTGCATGATTGGCCACGCGCAAGGCATCACAGCGACGCAGACCGCAGTTTTGAGGGCCAAACGCAACATCGTCGATAACTCGAGCCTTAAAAAGCTGGTCTTCAACACGTTGGAAGGCAAGCCCAACGGAGCCGGGAGTGACGCAATGCCCATCAAGTGTGGCATGGCCCGAGCAGGGCGCAAGCAAACCGGCGAGAATGCATGCAAGCGTTGTCTTGCCAGATCCCGAATCGCCCACGAGAAGGGTCAGTTGAGCCGGCTCGATTTCCAAGTCAATATCCCTCAGCGCAAACGAAGAGGCCGCATCGGAAGAGGCGCCCGACATCATGGGCCCGAATTCTTTGGCCTTCGGCGCATATGAGCACTGCTGTGCCTGAAGCAAAGAGGCAGCAGCATCCCTACCGCTGGTTGAATTCTCGCGACTCAAAGATGTCCAACCCGCATAAGTAAACCTAGCGTCGTAAGACAGCGCCTCATGCGTGGCATAAGGCGTCGCTCGCAATCCCGTCTTCTCTGAAAGCCCAGGCTGCGCCATGAACTCACAAGGACTTCCCTGCCAAACAATACGCCCTGCATCGAGCGCAATCACAGAATCGAAGTCAGAGATCTCATCAAAACGGTGAGAGATTTGGATAAGCGAGGTTTTCGGATCGAAGTTCGCAAGAGCCCTGCGCACACAAGTACGAGCACTTGCATCAAGCATGCTGAACGGCTCATCAAGCAGCAGAACGCGGGGCTTCAGCGCCAAAGCCGCCGCAATGCACACCCGTTGTTTCTGTCCGCCAGACAACGTCGACAGATTTCGATACCGAAGATGTTCAATGCCACACGCATCGAGGGCTTGCGTCACACGCGCCCTGATATCGTCTGGCTGCATCGCCGTGTTGCAGAGGGCAAACGCAACTTCGTCTTCTACCGTTGAAGTGACGAAACTTGCATCGGGGTCTTGGCCCACATATGCAAAATCGAATCGAATGGCCGAGTATTCCACCTCAGCGTTTAAGGGGCCGTCATCGAAAGCAACCGAACCTTCCAGCAAGTCGATTGTCCCCAAAAGGGCACGAAGCAGCGTTGACTTTCCAGAGCCGTTCGGACCAACAAGAGCAATCTTGCCCGCTTTCGGCACCTCAAAGTTCACGTTTGTTAGCTGAAAGGCAGATCCTGGACACGAGGTTATAGGCCTTGTGGTCAGGGATGCGACTCTCAATGCCATGAACGGCCCTTTCTAAACGAAAAAAGGAGGCCCATAAAGGACCTCCTTTCATGCAAGCATATGAAGAGTGAGAAGCGTTGCGCTTACTCGGCCTTGGCCTCGGAGGCCTCCTCGGCGGGAGTCTCCTCGACGACCTCAGCAACGGTCTCCTCGGCAGCCACGGGGGCAACCTCGGCGACAGCAGCCTTCTCGGCCTTCTTCTTGGGCGTGCAGGGCTCGGTGACGAGCTCAATAATCACCATGGGGGCGTTGTCGCCCTTACGGGGCCCAAGCTTGATGATGCGGGTGAAACCGCAGGTGCGGTCAGCCCACATGCCCTGCTGAACCTTCTCGAAGACCTCGCGCACGATCTCCTTGTCGTTCAGCTTGGCGATGGCGAGACGACGGCTGTGAAGGTCGCCGCGCTTAGCCCACGTGATGATACGATCCACGTCGCCACGGATAGCCTTGGCGCGCGTCTCGGTGGTCTTGATGCGATCGTTAAGGAAGAGAGAGCAGACCAGGCTACGCTTCATAGCCTTGGTGTGGGAAGCATCAGTTCCCAGCTTCAGCCCGTGCTTCTTGTTGTGCCTCATGCTAGTGATCTCCCGATCCTACTGCTTCAGGCTCATGCCCATCGAGTCAAGCTTGTCCTTGACCTCTTCGATAGACTTGACGCCGAAGTTGCGAATGTTAAGAAGGTCGTTCTCGCTGAAATCGAGAAGCTGACGCACGGAGTGAATGCCGGCGCGCTTCAGGCAGTTGAACGAACGAACAGACAGGTCGAGGTCGTCGATGCGCTTGTCGAGCTCGACGTTGTCGACGGGTTCTTCCTGAGCGAAGATGGAAGTCTCCTCAGGAACGCTCTCCACCGTGGTAAGCGTGAGGAAAGCGTTGATGTGCTGGTTGACGATGTTCGCAGCCTGCACGAGAGCCTCAGTGGGCGTGACAGCCCCGTTGGTCTCGACTTCAAGCACGAGCCTGTCATAGTCGGTACGCTGACCAACGCGGCAAGGCTCAACGAACTTCGTGCAGCGACGAACCGGCGAGAACAGGCTGTCGACATGGATGATTCCGATGGAATCATCGCCACGGGCATTGGACTCGCCAGGGGCATAGCCACGGCCAGTACCGATACGCATGGACATCGTGAAATGAACGCCGTCCTCGAGGGTGGCAATCACATGCTCGGGATTGATGAGGTCGAACTCAGCGGGAACGAAGAAGTCCTCGCCAGTCACAACCGCAGGACCGTCGATGTCAACCGTGGCAGTTGCCTCGTCGCCAATGTTGTTGGACTTGAAAACAAGACCCTTGACATTGAGAACGATGTCCGTCACGTCCTCGCGAACTCCGGCCAGGGACTGGAACTCGTGCTGCACGCCTTCGATGTGAATCGCCTCGACAGCAGCGCCGTCAAGCGACGACAGCAGAACGCGGCGAAGCGAGTTGCCCA
Organism: uncultured Coriobacteriales bacterium; assembly: GCA_934636245.1. Taxonomy (GTDB): domain Bacteria; phylum Actinomycetota; class Coriobacteriia; order Coriobacteriales; family UMGS124; genus UMGS124. The sequence continues at coordinate 131,909 of CAKUAI010000009.1, read as the reverse complement.
GGGTGTCACCAAAACCACGCTCGAGCGGCTCAACCGTAAAGCGTGCAAAGGATTCACTGATTCCCTCGACGGTAACCTGAGGCCTGATGAACTCTGACATGTAGTACCTCCAGACTCGTAAGCCGCAAATTACTTCGAGTAAAGCTCGACGATGAGCTGCTCCTGGATGTCCATGTCAATCTGGTCACGGGAGGGGATGTTGAGAACAGTGCCCTGAAGCTTCTCGATGTCAAGCTCGAGCCAGCTGGGGACCTGACGGTTCTCAGCAGACACAAGGGCGCTCTTGATAACAAGCATGTCCTTGGCCTTGGGGGCAACAGCCACAACGTCGCCGGGCCTCACGCGATAGGAAGCGATGTCCACACGGTGGCCATTCACGAAAATGTGGCCGTGGCTCACGGTCTGGCGAGCCTCCTTGCGGGTGCGGGCAAAGCCAAGACGGAAGACAACGTTGTCGAGACGGGACTCGAGCAGCGACATAAGGTTGCTGCCGGTGACGCCGTTCATGCGACGGGCCTTCTCGTAGTACATGTGGAACTGCTTCTCCAGAACGCCGTAGATGAACTTGGCCTTCTGCTTCTCACGCAGCTGAATGCCGTACTCGCTGTCCTGGCGACGACGACGCTTCTGCGGGTTGCGCTTGGACTCCTTGGTATAACCCATGACGATGGGGTCGATACCCAGGGACCTGCACCTCTTCAGTACAGGGGTCCTATCCACTGCCATATTGGTATTCCTTCCTTACTTACACGCGACGACGCTTGCGCGGACGGCAACCGTTGTGCGGAGTGGGGGTCTTGTCCTGAATGCTCGTAACCTCGAGGCCAGCAGCCTGGAGGGAACGAATGGCCGTCTCACGACCCGAGCCCGGGCCCTTGACGAAAACGGCGACCTTGCGCATGCCGTGATCCTGAGCGGCCTTGGCGCAAGCCTCAGCAGCCATCTGAGCAGCGAAGGGAGTGGACTTACGAGATCCCTTGAAACCAACCGTACCAGCGGACTGCCAAGCGATGACGTTGCCCTGGGGGTCGGTGATGGAGACGATCGTGTTGTTGAACGAGCTCTTGATGTGAGCCTGGCCAACAGCGATGTTCTTGCGGTCGGCTCGCCTCACGCGAGTCTTAACAGCCTTCTTGTTGGATGCCATTGTAGCTTAGCCCCTCTTCTTCGCACCGATTTGACGACGGGGACCCTTGCGGGTACGAGCGTTGGTGTGGGTGCGCTGACCACGGACAGGCAGACCCTTACGGTGACGCAGGCCACGGTAGCAGCCGATGTCCATAAGGCGCTTGATGTTCTGGGAAGTCTCACGACGAAGATCGCCCTCGACGAGGTACTTGCCATCGATGGCGTCACGAAGCTTCGTGACCTCATCCTCGGTCAGGTCCTTGACACGAGTCGCGGGGTCAACGCCAGTCTCGGCGCACAGCTTGGTGGCGGTGGTACGGCCGATGCCGTAGATGTAAGTCAGGCCGATCTCGACGCGCTTCTCACGCGGCAGGTCGACGCCAAAAATACGGGCCATTCGCTCTCTCCTCTCTTAGCCCTGGCGCTGCTTGTGGCGCGGGTTCTCACACACGACAAGAATCTTGCCATGGCGACGGACAATCTTGCACTTGTCGCAAATCTTCTTGACCGAAGGACGTACCTTCATTGCCTTTTCCTTTCGGTTGAACTAACACTCTATATCTTCGTCCAGCCGCAGACGTTGGTGCCGAAACGCATACGAAATCTTACTTCCTGCGTGGATACATTTCCACCCGTCGGAAGCAAGTCAGAACAGTGTAACGACCAAAAACCCGGTTCGTTACTTATAACGATAGGTGATGCGACCGCGAGTCAGGTCGTACGGAGAAAGCTCAATGACAACCTTGTCGCCAGGCAGAATTCGAATATAGTGCATACGAATCTTGCCAGAGATGTGAGCCAGAACAGTATGACCGTTCTCCAGCTCAACCTTGAACATAGCATTCGGAAGCGGCTCTACGACCGTTCCCTCAAGCTCGATTGCATCTTCGCGCTTGCTCACGTTACTCCACTTTCCCTCGAACCGCATACAGCGATGTATCATACACTAGACAAGACGCCAAGTGTAGTGATTCACAAAAGATACGAGACGACAACACACTATCTAACAAGACGCGTTACGTCCACAATCAACATCAAGAGGATCGAAGCCCTCTTCCGCAGTTGTGATAACCGGTCCGTCCTTGGTAATCGCCACCGTGTTCTCGAAATGCGCGGCCATGCTTCCGTCATTGGTTACAACGGTCCAGTCATTGCCCAGCGTGTGTACATGACGGCGACCCATCGTGATCATCGGCTCGATAGCGAGAACCATACCAATCTCGAGCTTAATACCGAACCCGCGGTGACCATAATTGGGAACATTGGGCTCTTCGTGCATTTTGCGCCCAATGCCATGACCCACGTACTCACGAATCACGCCATAGCCATGCTTTTGAGCATGGGACTGAACAGCATAGCCGATGTCGCCAAGATGATTGCCGGGAACAGCCTGCTCGATTGCAAGAGCCAAGCAATCGCGCGTAACTTCGAGCAACGCCTTGCGATCGTCGGAGATATGGCCGACAGCAAACGTCCAGGCATTGTCGCCAACCCATCCGTTGACCGTGGCTCCCGTATCAATCGAGATGATATCGCCCTCGCACAGAATGCGATCGCGAGAGGGAATACCGTGAACTACTTCGTCGTTGATCGAGGCGCAGATGGTGCCCGGGAAACCACCGTAGCCCTTAAAGCCAGGCACTCCCCCATGCATGCGAATAAAATCCTCGCAGAACTTGTCGAGTTCCCAGGTAGAGATGCCCGGGCGAACCATCTCACCGGTCAGGCGCAGAGCCTCTTTAGAAAGGGCTCCGCAAACCTTGAGGCCCTCGATATCTTGGGGAGACTTAAGCTTAATCATTGACGATAGCAGCCTTCACGTCAGCAAAAACCTCGTCGACAGGACGATTTCCGTCAATCTCAACCAGAACACCCGCACCGGCGTAGTAGTTCACGAGAGGCGCAGTGGAAGTATGGTAGACATTGAGGCGGTTCTTGATGGTCTCAGGGTTATCGTCAGCACGCTGGTACATCTCGCCAGAGCACTGCGGGCACATCGCGTCAGCAGCGGTTCCGGTATAACCGCATGCACGGCACACGCGGCGAGAGGAAAGACGGTCAATGATCACCTCGTCAGGAACCTCAATCGCAATGGCGGCATCGATACGACGGCCATCAGCAGAAAGCACGCTATCGAGAGCTGCGGCCTGAGTAGTCGTACGGGGGAAGCCGTCGAGAATGAAGCCCTTCTGACAGTCATCCTGGTTCAGACGCTCCTGCATAAGGTCGATGATGAGCTCATCGGGCACAAGGGCACCGGCATCCATATAGCTCTTGGCCTTGAGACCCAGGCGCGTGCCCTCCTTGACGGCAGCACGAAGGATGTCGCCCGTGGAGATGTGAGGAAGGCCGAACTCATCGATGATGAACTGAGACTGAGTGCCCTTACCTGCACCGGGAGCACCAAGCAACACGAGATTCATGAGAGCCTCCTTTGAAAAAAATGGGCGGGCAAAGTGCCCGCCCATAAGGGTAAACGACAGAGGGCTTACTTAAAGAAGCCGCCGTAGTCGTGCATCTTGAGCTGGCTTTCAACCTTGCTCATTGTATCAAGTGCAACGCCAACCATAATCAGAATCGAAGTACCACCAAATGCCTGAATGAGCGTGTTGTTCGTGAAGAAGAACAAGATGCTCGGCACCACCGCGATAAGAGCGATGAAGATGGCACCAGGAAGCGTGATGCGATTGAGCACGTCCTTGATGTAACGAGCGGTCGCAGCACCAGGACGAACACCAGGAATGAAGCCGCCCTGCTTACGAAGGTTGTCAGCCGTGTCCTCAGGATTGAACACCATCGCCGTGTAGAAGTACGCGAAGAAGATGATCAAAGCAAAGGACAACAGCCAGTTAAGCCAACCAGCCGACACCGCATTAGAGAAAACCTGGATCCATTCCACATTGGGGAAGAAAACAGCAAGCTGCGCCGGTATGTAGAGAAGCGAAGAAGCAAAGATGATCGGAATGACGCCCGCGGTGTTGACCTTGATGGGCAGATAGGTGGTCTGACCACCCATCATCCTTCGGCCGACAACACGCTTGGCGTACTGAATCGGAATCCTGCGCTGTCCCCTCTCGATAAAGATAATCGGCGGGATAACAGCAACGATAACGATAACCACGAGAATCGTGATGAGTGCGCCGTACGAGTTGTACTCGACAGAAGAGAAGATTGCCTGGGGCAGGCGCGACATGATGTTGGCAAAGATGATGAGCGACATGCCGTTGCCCACGCCGTACTGAGTGATGAGTTCACCCAGCCACATGATGAGAACGGAACCGACGACAAAACCAAAGACAATCATCACGTCGAGCAGTGCTTCAGGCATACCCATGCCAGCAAAGCTAATGCCATAGGACGGGCTCTTGAACAAGAGCAAGTAGCCAATGGCGTTAATCAGCGACAGAACAATCGTCAAATAACGAGTGTACTGCGTAATCTTACGCTGACCGGTCTCACCCTCCTTCGCGAGCTCGCGAAGCGAGGGAATCACCGCCTGCATCATCTGAAGGATGATGGAGGCGGTGATGTAGGGCATGATACCGAGGGAGAACAACGACACATACGACAAAGCGCCACCTGCAAAAAGGTTGAGCAATGCCATCGTGTTCGCCATGCCACCATTGGCATCTTCGAACTGGCTAACCAAATCCCCAAATGGAATACCGGGAAGAGGAATGTACGAACCGATGCGGTACAGCACGATGATTCCCAAGGTAATGAGAATCTTCTTCCTCAGTTCAGGCTCCCGGAACGCATTGAGGATGGCAGTTAGCACGGACGCTCTACCGTCCCTCCAGCGGCCTCAATCTTGGCCTGGGCGGAGGCGGAAACCTTGTCAACCTTGACGGTCAGCTTCTTGGTGATGTCGCCATCGCCGAGAACCTTGACAAGGGTCGTGGACTTCTTGATGACGTTCTTGGCGACGAGAGCATCGGAATCGACGACATCGCCATCGTTGAACAGGGCATCAAGACGAGCGAGGTTCACAGGGAAGTACTCAACACGCGTGGGGTTCCTGAAGCCGGGGAGCTTAGGAAGACGCATGGCGAGCTTCATCTGGCCACCCTCGAAGCCCGGGCCCTTGCCGCCGCCAGAGCGGGACTTCTGGCCCTTCTGGCCACGGCCAGCGGTCGTTCCGCCGTAACCGGAGTTACCGCGGCCGACGCGCTTGCGGTCCTTGCGCGAACCAGGCGCAGGGTAAAGATCGTTAAGCTGCATGATGACTCCTAAATCTCCTCGACCGTGACGAGGTGACGAACCTTGAGGATCATACCGCGCACGGAGGGGCTGTCGGCGAACTCGACGACGTTGTTGATGCGGCGAAGGCCCAGGGAACGCATGGTGTCGCGCTGATCCTGAGGATAGCCGATGGTGCTCTTAACCTGCGTGATGCGCAGGGTCTTGGTCTGCTCAGCCATTCTTAGGCCTCCTTGCCGACGAACATCTGGGCAACGGAGATGCCACGGCGGGCAGCAGCGGCCTCGTTGCTCTCAAGACGGGAGAAGCCCTCAGCGGCAGCCTTGAGGATGTTCATGGCGTTGCTGGTGCCGAGAGACTTGCCGAGGATGTTCTTGATGCCGGCGAGCTCGCAAAGGGCGCGAACAGGGCCGCCGGCGATGATGCCGGTACCAGGAACAGCGGGCTTCAGAACGACGCGGCCGGCGCCGAAGTGGCCCTCGACCTCGTGAGGAATGGTGCCATCCTCAGTAACGGGAACGTAGAACATGTTCTTCTTGGCGTCCTCGATGCCCTTCTGGATAGCCAGCGGCACCTCGGCGGACTTGCCCATGCCCACGCCGACGTTGCCCTTGCCGTCACCAACGACGACGAGAGCGGACAGGGACATGCGGCGACCGCCCTTGACGGTCTTGGAAACACGGTTGATGAAAACGACGCGCTCCTGCAGCTCGGGCTGAGCGGTCTCATTCTGGCGATTACGCGGCATTCGTACTCCTCCTAGAAGACCAGGCCGGCGCTACGGGCACCGTCGGCGAGGGCGGCCACGCGACCATGGTAGAGGTTGCCACCGCGGTCAAAAGAAACCGTAGTGATGCCAGCCTCGATGGCGCGCTTACCAACAAGCTCGCCCACGAAGGTGGCAGCTTCCTTGTTGGAGCCAATCTTGCCGGTCGCCTTGAACTCAGCGTCGAGGGTCGAAGCGCTCACCAGGGTCTTGCCGGCGACGTCATCGATGACCTGAGCGTAGATGTTGGCGTTGGAACGGGTAACGCACAGACGCGGGCGGGCGGGAGTGCCCGAGATCTTGCCGCGAACCGCGCGATGGCGACGAGCGAGACGCTCCTGCTTCGCCTTGTGCTTGTTCATGCTAAGTCTCCTCGCATACGACCGAGAGAAAGCCTCGGTGCTAATTTACTACTTCGAGGCCTTACCGAGCTTACGACGGACAACCTCACCGTCGTAGCGGATGCCCTTGCCCTTGTAAGGCTCAGGCGGACGCAGGAAGCGGATATCGGCCGCGACCTGGCCAACACGCTGGTTGTCAATACCCTTGACAATGATGTGCGTGTTGTCCGGAACCTCAAAGCTGATGCCCTCTTCGGGCTCAACAATGACGGGGTGGGAGAAGCCCAGGGAAAGGTCGAGGTTCTTACCCTTGAGGGCAACACGGTAGCCAACGCCCTGGAGCTCGAGCTTCTTGGAGAAGCCCTCAGAGACGCCAACAATCATGTTGTGCAGAAGGGTGCGGGTGAGACCGTGCATGGCACGGCAGGTGCGCGAATCATCGGGACGGGTAACGATGATCTCGTTGCCCTCCTGCTCGATGGTCAGCAGCTCGTAGAAAGACTTCTTGAGTTCGCCCTTGGGGCCCTTAACAGCGACATCGTTGCCGTTAATGGTCACTTCAACGCCGGCAGGGACCGGGATGGGCTTCTTACCGATACGGGACACGGTGGTTGCTCCTTTCCAGCAGTCCGTTACCAAACGTAGGCGATGACTTCGCCGCCGACACCAAGCTTACGAGCGTCGCGGTCAGTCATAACACCCTTGGACGTAGAGATGATGGCGATACCCAGGCCGCCGATGACGCGGGGAAGGTCATCCTTGCCCACGAAGATGCGCAGGCCGGGCTTGGAAATACGACGGATGCCGCGAATAACCTTGGCGCGACGCTCGCCGTACTTGAGGGTGATGACAAGGTCGTCATGGGGAGTACCGGCCTCGACGACGTAGTCGGCGATGTAGCCCTCCTCCTTCATAACGCGAGCGATCTCGAGCAGCTTCTTGCTGGAAGGCATCGAGACCGTGGCCTTGTTCGCAGAGTTCGCGTTACGAATACGCGTAAGCATATCTGCGATCGGGTCACTCAGGTTCATTAGGTTCCTCCTATAGTTCTGGATGAGACTGTCCAGAGGTTCGCTTCCGCCCATAGCGGTCGCGCCTATCAGAACAGATCCCCGGCGCTAAACTACCAGCTAGCCTTTTTGACACCAGGGAGTTCGCCATTGCTAGCAAGCTCACGGAAGCAGACACGGCACAGACCGAACTTGCGATAGTAGGCGCGGGGACGCCCGCAACGCATGCAACGGTTGTGCTGACGAGTCGAAAACTTCGGCTCACGCTCAGCTGCGGCGATCATCGATTTCTTAGCCACTCTTCCTCCTCTACAACACTCGTTTTCTATGCAACGCTATTTGAAACAAAGGCGGAAAGCCTTTACTTCACAAAGGGGAAACCCAGCGCGCGCATGAGGCTCTCAGCCTCAGCGTCGGTGGTGGCGCTGGTTACGAACGTGATGTCCATGCCACGGACACGGTCAATCTTGTCGAACGGAATCTCGGGGAAGATCTGCTGCTCCTTGACACCCATGGAGTAGTTGCCGTTGCCGTCGAAGGACTTGGTGGACAGACCACGGAAGTCGCGGATACGGGGGATGTCGATGGAGACAAGACGATCGAAGAACTCCCACATGCGGTCGCCACGCAGGGTGACCTTGGCACCGATGGGCATGCCCTCGCGCAGGTGGAAGGAAGCGATGGACTTGCGGGCGCGAGCAATCATCGGCTGCTGGCCGGTGATGGTGCGCAGGTCAGCGACAGCGCCGTCGATAGCCTTGGAATCGGTAGCAGCCTCACCGACGCCCATGTTGACGACAATCTTCTCGAGACGGGGGATAAGGTGCACGTTGCTGTACTGGTACTTCTCCTGAAGCTCAGGACGAACCTTCTCGAAGTAGGCAGTCTTCAGACGAGGCGTGTAATCCATGAACGAACTCTCCTCTTACGGGGTTTTAAGCGCCGGGAACGCCCGACGCCTCCCAGAACCACTCTGGGAGCCAAGCAATAGATAATAATAGCCCCGCCTGGATATGTCCAGACGGGGCTAAAGATTCCACGACTTGTCTAGATTGTCGTGAAGAAATTAGAACTCAGCGCCGCACTTCTTGCAAATGCGGATCTTGTTGCCCTCGGCGCTCTGGCCGCCGTGACCAACACGCGTGGGCTTGCCGCACTTGGGGCAAATGAGCTGCACGCGGGACACGTTGATAGCGGCCTCCTTGGTGACAATGCCACCACGGGGGTTCTGCTGAGTAGGACGAACGGACTTCTTGACAAGGGCGACACCCTTGACAACGACCTTGCCGTCGGAAGGAAGGGCGCGAATAATCTCGCCAGTCTTGCCGGCATCCTTGCCGTTAAGAACCTTGACGGTATCGCCCTTGCGAACGGTGAGCTTTGCCATTTCTTCCACTTCTCCTTACAGGGTCTCGGGAGCCAGGGAAGCGATCTTCAAATACTTGCGATCGCGCAGCTCGCGGGCCACGGGGCCAAAGACACGGGTGCCCTTGGGGTTGCCGTTGGCGTCAATCAGAACAGCGGCGTTGTCGTCGAAGCGGATGTAGCTACCGTCCTTACGACGAATCTCCTTCTTGGTGCGCACTACAACGCAGCGCACAACGGAGCCCTTCTTAACGTTACCGTTAGGCAGGGCCTCCTGGACAGCGCAAATGATGACGTCGCCCACACCGGCGTAGCGACGCTTGGAACCACCAATAACCTTGATGCACTTCAACTTGCGTGCACCGGAGTTATCAGCGACCTTGAGAACGGTCTCTGCTTGAATCATCGCATCCTCCGAATGATGCTCTCAGGTGATAGAGGTAGGCCCGCACCGTGCGGCTTACATACCACAGGAAAAGCCTGCGCGCGTCATTTGGCGCGCGCAGGCGCATAAAGAAACTTACTTCGCGCGCTCGACGATCTCAAGCAGGCGCCAACGCTTGGTCGCAGACAGCGGACGAGTCTCCATGATACGGATGGTGTCGCCGACGTTGCACTCGTTGTTCTCGTCATGGACGTGGAACTTCTTCGAGCTGGTGACCATCTTGCCGTACTTGGGGTGACGCTTGCGCTCAGTGGTGGTCACGACGACGGACTTGTCGCCCATGATGGAAGTGACGACACCCTGGCGAACCTTGCGGCGGTTGCGCTCCTCAGCCATTGTTACTCCTGGTTCTTCTGGGCAGCGATCTCACGGGCACGAATCTCGGTGAGGATGCGTGCAACATCCTTCTTCACATTCGTGACGCGGGCCGTGTTGTCAAGCTGGCTGGTGGCCATTTGAAAACGGAGGTTGAACAGCTCGGCACGGCACTCCTTCAGCTTCTCCTGAAGCTGCTTGTCGTCGAGCTCCCTGATCTCTGCGGGCTTCATTAGTTGGTCTCCTTCGCGTCGGACTCGGCACGGGTGATGACCTTGGTCTTGATGGGCAGCTTGTGGGCAGCCAGACGCAGGGCCTCCATAGCAATGGCCTCATCGACACCGTTGATTTCGAACATTACGCGGCCGGGCTTAACGACGGCTACCCAACCCTCGGGGTTACCCTTGCCCTTACCCATGCGGGTCTCAGCCGGCTTCTTGGTGATCGGCTTGTCGGGGAAGATGGTAATCCACACGCGGCCGCCACGCTTCATGTAACGGGTCATAGCGACACGAGCGGCCTCAATCTGGCGGTTCGTAATCCAGTGAGCCTCCTGGGCAACCAGACCATACTCACCGAAGTTGAGCTTGGTCCAGCCCTTGGACTTGCCCTTCATGGAACCGCGCATCACCTTACGGTGAGCGATTCGCTTAGGTGCGAGCATCTAACTACCTCCTACCTTCGTTGCGGCCGCCACGACGCTGGCGAGGAGCGCCCTCAAGGGCAGGGTTGGGTGCAGGCTGGCCGGGAAGCTTCTCGCCCAGGTAGATCCAAACCTTCACGCCGCAAGAGCCCATGATGGTGTGGGCAGTGGCGGTGCCATAGTCAATCTTGGCGCGCAGGGTGTGCAGCGGCACGCGACCCTCGCGGTACCACTCGCGACGACCCATCTCGGCGCCGCCCAGACGGCCGGAGCACTGGATACGAATACCCTTGGCGCCGGACTTACGGGCAGACTGAACGGCCTTGCGCATGGCGCGACGGAAAGCGACGCGCTGCTCGAGCTGCTCAGCGATGCTCTGAGCCACGAGGGTGGCGTCGAGCTCGGGGCGCTTGACCTCGATGACCTCAACGCTGAGGTCGCCGCCGGTCTTGCCGGAGACCTTCTCGATCTCCTTGCGAAGGGTCTCGATCTCGGTACCCTTCTTGCCGATGACGATGCCAGGACGGGCGGTGAAGATGATGACCTTCACCTTGTCGCCGGCGCGCTCAATCTCAACGCGGGAAAGAGCGGCGTCCTTCAGACGAGCGGTGAGGAACTTGCGGATGGCAAGATCGCTCTTCAGCGTCTCCTTGTAATCCTTGTCGGAAAACCAACGGGAGCGCCAGTTCTCGGTGGTGCCGAGACGGAAGCCAATAGGATGTACCTTCTGACCCATAAGACTTACGCCTCCTTCGGTGCGACGACGACGGTGATGTGGCTGGTGCGCTTGTTGATGCGAGCGGCAGAGCCCTTAGCGCGGCAACGAATGCGCTTCATCGTGGGGCCTTCGTCAACAAAGGTGGTCTTAACAACAAGGCTGTCGGCGCGCATGCCGTAGTTGTGCTCGGCGTTAGCGACGGCGCTGTTCAGAACCTTAGCCACGGTCTCGGCAGCAGAGCGCTCCGAGAAAGCCAGAATAGTGCGTGCCTCGGCGATGCCCTTGCCACGGATCTGGTCAACGATAACGCGGACCTTACGAGGAGAGATCCTCACGTAGCGGGCGATAGCCCTGGCTTCCATAACGTTCTTCTCTTCGCTCATTACCTCTTGCCCTTATCTGCCGAGTGGCCCTTGAAGGTACGAGTAGGTGCGAACTCGCCCAGCTTATGACCAACCATGGACTCAGTGACATACACAGGCACGTGCTTGCGGCCGTCGTGGACCGCGATGGTGTGCCCAACCATCTCAGGGAAAATCGTAGAGGCGCGAGACCAGGTCTTCACGACCGTCTTATCGCCAGACTCGTTCATCGCAATGATGCGGCCGAGGAGGCGAGGCTCTACGAACGGGCCCTTCTTCAGGCTTCTGCTCATTTACGTATCTCCTTCTCGGGTTACTTCTTGCGACGGCGGATGATCATGTGGTTGGAACGCTTCTTGCGAGCGCGCGTCTTGTAACCCTTGCTAGGCGTGCCCCAAGGCGAAACAGAGGCGCGACCAGAGGTGTGGTTCTTGCCCTCGCCGCCGCCGTGGGGGTGGTCAACGGGGTTCATAACAGTACCGCGGACGGTAGGACGGATGCCGCGCAGGCGGTTACGACCGGCCTTACCAATGCGGATGTTGGCGTGCTCAGCGTTGCCGACCTCACCGATGGTGGCGCGGCAGGTGAGAAGCACGCGACGCATCTCGCTGGAGGGCATGCGCAGGATGGCATACTTGCCCTCCTTGCCCATCAGCTGGATGGACGTACCGGCGGAACGGGCGATTGCGGCGCCCTTGCCGGGCTGGAACTCGACAGCGTGGATAACGGTACCCACGGGGATGTCGGCGAGCTGCAGGCAGTTGCCGGGCTTAATGTCGGCACCAGTGCCGCTCATGACAACGTCGCCAACCTTCAGGCCCTTGGGCTGGAGGATGTAGGACTTCTTGCCGTCAGCGTAGTTGATGAGGGCGATACGAGCGCTGCGGTTCGGATCGTACTCGATCGTAGCAACCTTGGCGGGCACGCCGTCGTGGTTGCGCTTGAAGTCGATAACACGATACATGCGCTTGGCGCCGCCGCCCTGATGGCGCATGGACAGGTGACCGCTGTTGTTGCGGCCGCCGTGCTTCTTGATAGGCTCAAGAAGGGGCTTGTAAGGCTTGTTCGTCGTAATCTCAGCGAAGTCCGAGACCGACGTGAAGCGCCTACCAGCCGAAGTAGGCTTGTACTGCTTAACTCCCATTTAAACTCCTCTCGTCCGATTGCCAACAGGCGCATGGGAGTGAGGCTGAGCCTCCGCCTGTGACCCCGGACAACCACGGCTCCGGGTGTATCCATACAACACCCGAATACAACATAAAGCCCGAGGATCTAGGTCCTCGGGCTAGAAAACCAAAGGGGTATTCTACGCCTGAGCGCCGAAAATCTCGATGGAATCGCCCTCAGCGACAGTAACTACAGCCTTTTTCCACGTACGGGTGTAGCCAGCCTGGGCACGGACGCGCTTGGGCTTCGGCTTGACCCACAGGGTGTTGACGCGAGTCACCTTGACACCAAAGATGTCCTGGATAGCACGACGAATCATGGGCTTGTCGGCGCGACGGTCAACCTCGAACGTGTACTTGTTGAGCTCCATCTTGTCGAAGGCAGCCTCGGACACGACCGGGCGAATGATGATGGAATGCGGATCGTAAACAGACATTAGGCGAGCTCCTCACCAAGACGGGTGGCAACGGGCTGGGCCAGCACCAGAGCGTTGTTGTCGAGCATGAAATAGGTATCAATCTCATGGTCGAAGAGAACGGTAACCTTGGGAAGGTTACGGAAAGAAAGGGCGGTCTCAATGTCGTCCTCGGTGAGCACGACGGTGACGCGCTTGCCATCCAGACCAAGAGCCTTGATGCAGGCAACGGCGTCCTTGGTCTTGGGGTTGGCGAAATCGAACTTGTCGACAACGACGAGCTCGTTGTCAGCCAGCTTAGCGGAAAGGGCGCTGCGCATAGCGAGCTTGATCTCCTTCTTGTTCATGTTGAAGGAGTGATCGCGAGGAGTCGGGCCAAAGACGACGCCGCCGCCACGCCACTGAGGAGCACGGATCGAACCCTGACGGGCACGGCCGGTACCCTTCTGACGCCACGGCTTGCGGCCGCCGCCACGGACCTCGGAACGGCCCTTGGTGTCATGGGTGCCAGCACGATCGGCAGCCATGAGGTAACGCACGCACTGGTGCATCACAGGCACGTTGGGGGCGATGCCGTACACGGCCTCGCTGAGCTCGAGCTCGGCGACCTTCTCGCCGGCGATGTTCTTGACATCAATCGTAGACATTGTCTATCTCCTTAAGCCTTTGGGCTACTTCGACGGGGCCCGTTAGGCCATGCGGACGATGACGAAGCCGTTCTTGGCGCCGGGCACGGCACCGCGAACGATAATCAGGTTCTGCTCTTCGTCAACGCGGACAACCTGGAGGTTGCGAACGGTAACACGCTCGTCACCCATGTGACCAGGCATGCGAACGCCCTTGAAGATGCGAGAAGGCTGGGAGCACTGACCCACCGAACCCGGGGCGCGGTAGTTGTGCGAACCGTGGGTCTTACGGCCGGCGTCGAAGTTGTGACGACGGATGGTACCCTGGAAACCCTTACCCTTGGAACGGCCAGTGACGTCGACCTTTGCAACCTGGGCAAAGTCGGCGACAGTCACGAGCTCGCCGCAGGAGTGAGCCTCGCCCTCGGGAACGCGAACCTCGCGAAGGTAACGGGTGGGCTTCACGCCAGCCTTGTCGAAATGGCCACGCATGGGCTTGTTGACATGCTTGTCCTTGATGTCGCCCCAGCCGAGCTGAACGGCGCTGTAACCATCGGACTCGACAGTCTTAACCTGCGTGACAGCGCAGGGGCCAGCCTGGATGACGGTCACAGGAACGACTTCATCGTTCTCGTTCCAGACCTGCGTCATCCCGATCTTGCGACCAAGAATCGTGTTGATCATGATCTTCCTTACCTCGGGCGGTCTTAGGACAAAATACCCGGCCCTTCCGGGCATACCTAGAGGACCGCAAACGTATGGCCATGCATAAAAAAGCACAGCCCTCCAAGAATATCTCAGAGGGCTGTGCATTACAACTCGTTAACGAAATCTCTAAAGCTTGATCTCGATATCCACACCGGAGGGAAGGTTGAGACGCATAAGCGAGTCAACAGTGGAAGGCGTGGGCTCGACGATGTCGATGAGGCGCTTGTGGGTGCGCATCTCGAACTGCTCACGGCTGTCCTTGTTCACGTGGGGCGAACGAATGACGGTGTAGAGGTTGCGCTCGGTGGGCAGCGGGATGGGGCCGGAAACCTTGGCACCCGTCTGCAGCGCGGTGTCTACGATGAGCTTGGAGGACTGATCCACGATCTCGTGGTCAAAACCCTTCAGGCGAATCCTGATCTTCTGAGAAGCCAACTCGATACCTCCAAAAATCAAGGGTAAGGCATTTAGCCGAGCGCCGCAGCGCTCCCCTTCTCTGCTGAAATTGCTTTACGCCTTGGCGTTCTTGCTGGAAACCTCGTCAGCGATGTTCTTGGGAACAGGCTCGTAGGCGCTGAACTGCATGGTGTAGGTGGCGCGGCCCTGGGTGGCGCTGCGAAGGTCGGTAGCATAACCGAACATCTCGCCCAGCGGCACCTTGGCATTGATGACCTTGGCGTTCTTGCGGTCCTCCATGCCCTCGATCTTGCCGCGACGGGAGGACAGGTTGCCCATAACGTCGCCCATGTACTGCTCGGGGGTAACGACCTCGACAGACATGACAGGCTCGAGCAGGACGGGGTTGGAGCGGCGCAGGGCCTCCTTGATGGCCATGGAGCCGGCAACCTTGAAGGCAGCCTCGGAGGAGTCGACCTCGTGGTAAGAACCGTCGATGAGCTCGACCTTGATGTCCTCGGTGGGGAAGCCAGCGATAACACCGTTGCCCAGAGCCTCCTGGATGCCCTTGTCAACCGAGGGGATGAACTCCTTGGGGATGACGCCGCCGACAATCTTGTTCTCGAAGACGTAGCCGGAACCAGCGGGCAGGGGCTCCATGTTAATCACGCAGTGACCGTACTGGCCGTGGCCACCAGTCTGACGGACGAACTTGCCCTCGACGTTCTGGACAGCCTTGCCAGCGGTCTCGCGGTAGGCAACCTGGGGCTTACCCACGTTGGCCTCAACCTTGAACTCGCGAAGCAGACGGTCGACGATGATCTCGAGGTGCAGCTCGCCCATGCCGGCGATGATGGTCTGGCCGGTCTCGGGGTTGGTGGACACCTTGAAGGTCGGGTCCTCCTCGGCGAGCTTCAGAAGGGCCATCTCAAGCTTGGTCTGCTCGTCCTTCGACTTCGGCTCAACGGCGATGTCGATAACGGGCTCGGGGAAGACCATGGACTCGAGGATGACAGGGGCCTTCTCGTCGCAGAGGGTGTCGCCCGTGGTAGTGTTCTTGAGGCCGACGACGGCGACGATGTCGCCAGCGGAGCAAGAGTCACGGTCGATACGATCGTTGGCGTTCATCTCGAGGATGCGGCCGATGCGCTCACGGTTGTCCTTGCAAGAGTTGAGGGCATAGGAGCCGCTCTCCAGCTTGCCGGAGTAGATGCGCAGGTAGGTGAGCTTACCGACAAAGGGGTCGGTCATGATCTTGAAGGCCAGGGCGCTGAAGGGCTCCTTGGGATCGGCCTTGCGCTCGGTCTCCTCCTCGGTACCGGGAACGGTACCCTTGATGGCAGGAATGTCGAGCGGGCTGGGGAGGTAATCGACGACAGCGTCGAGCAGCTCCTGGACGCCCTTGTTCTTGTAGGAAGAACCAACGAGAACGGGGTGCAGCTTGCAGGCAATGGTGCCCTTACGGATGGCTGCCTTGAGCTCCTCGACGGGGATCTCCTCCTCCATGAGGATCTTCTCCATGAGCTCGTCGTCGAAGTTGGCAGCCTCGTCAAGCAGCTCCTGGCGCTTGATCTGGGCAATCTCGGCGAACTCGGCGGGAATCTCGGCCATGGGCTCGGGGTAGGTCATGCCCTTCTCGTCAGCCTTGAAGTCCCAAGCGACCATGGTGACCAGGTCGATGAGGCCCCAGAAGTGGTCCTCCTCGCCCATGGGCACCTGGATGGCGACAGCCGGGGCGTCGAGACGCTCGTGCATGGTCTCGATGGCAGCCCAGAAGTCAGCACCGGTACGGTCGTACTTGTTCATGTAAGCGATGCGCGGGACGCCGTAGTTCTCAGCCTGACGCCAAACGGTCTCAGACTGGGGCTGAACGCCGGAGACGGAGTCGAAAACGGCGACAGCGCCGTCGAGAACGCGCAGAGAACGCTCGACCTCGGCCGTGAAGTCCACGTGACCGGGGGTGTCGATGATCTGAATGCGGTAGTCCTCGCCGTCCTTCTTCCACGTGCAGGTGGTAGCAGCGGAGGTAATGGTTACGCCGCGCTCCTGCTCCTGGACCATCCAGTCCATCTTGGCGGCACCCTCGTGGACCTCACCGATCTTGTGGGTCTTGCCGGTGTAGTACAGGATGCGCTCGGTCGTGGTGGTCTTGCCTGCATCGATGTGGGCCATGATGCCGACGTTACGAGTGTCGGCAAGCAGGTTCTTTTTGGCCATGCTGTAATCTCCTTAGATGAAGCCGTTAAGGGGAAGTTCGAATGTGCACCACTTACGCGATGCACGACAGGCGACTTACCAGCGGTAGTGCGAGAAGGCGCGGTTGGCCTCGGCCATCTTGTAGGTGTCCTCGCGCTTCTTGACAGCGCCGCCGACGCCGTTAGAGGCGTCGAGAATCTCGTTGGCCAGACGCTCGACCATCGTCTTCTCCTTGCGGTCGCGGGCAAACTTCACGAGCCAGCGCAGGCCGACGGCCGTAGCACGACGGGAGTTGACCTCCATGGGGACCTGATAGGTGGCGCCACCGACGCGCTTTGCCTTGGTCTCCAGCGTGGGCTTCACGTTGTCCATGGCCTTGCGGAAGGTAGCGATGGGCTCAGAGCCGGTCTTCTCGGCAACGAGCTCGAGAGCGCCGTACACGATGCGCTCAGCAGTGGACTTCTTGCCGTCGAGCATGATCTTGTTGATCAGCTGCGTAACAAGACGGTTGTTGTAAACAGCGTCAGGCGCAACCTCACGACGGACAGCAGCATTACGACGAGACATTCAAACTCCTCATGTTCAGTGCAGGCTCAAGGCCTAATGGGCGTTAAAGAAAGGCAGCTTACTTCGGGCGCTTGGCACCGTAGCGGGAGCGGCCCTGCTTACGGTTGGCAACAGCAGCGCAGTCGTAGGCGCCACGAATGACCTTGTAACGCACACCAGGCAGGTCGCGGACGCGGCCGCCGCGCACGAGCACGATGGAGTGCTCCTGGAGGTTGTGGCCCTCACCGGGGATGTAAGCGGTGGTCTCGATGCCGTTGACGAGACGAACACGGCAGACCTTACGAAGAGCCGAGTTAGGCTTCTTGGGGCTGGTGGTGTAAACACGGGTGCAGACGCCACGCTTCTGAGGGTTACCCTTCAGGGCTGCGTTCTTGGACTTGGAGGCAACCTTGGTGCGCCCCTGGCGTACAAGCTGGTTAATGGTAGGCAAAGCTCTCGCTCCTTCAGAACTCGTCTTGGAAATGTCGGGCCGGGACGCGGCCCGGACACGAGGAGGTAGATTATTATCCCTCCTCTTGATTGTCAAAATGCCACGGAGCCGGGCGTATCCATCCCGGAGCACTTCTCCGCAGCTAAACGGGCTGTTTGTCTTTGCAACGTAAAACAAACTTCCCGGAGTTTTCACAAATGGGGCCCGTCAGATTACGGCGGGCCCCACAGTTCAACGCAATCGAAACCGAGCGTTACTCGGAATCGTCAAGCAGCAGGGCGTCCAGCGCGCTCATGTCGTCGTCGACAGGCTCGTCATCGGAGTCATCGTCGGAAGAGGCGTGGTCATGGCCCAGGTTGAGCAGCTCATCGAGCGACTCGAAGTTCTCGCTGAGGACCTCAGAAGAGGAACCGGCGTTCGAGGCGGGTGCAGAACCGATCATCTCGTCATCGTAATGATGCGACGTGGGAAGCGCCGAACCAAGCAGGATGTCGTCGCCGTCGGGCGAGAAGACCATCTCGAGCAGCTGCGAGATGTCCTCGTCGTCGGCGCAAGAATCGTCGGGCTCGAGGATGTAGAGCAGGTCGCGGGCCTCAAGGCCGTCACGCAGCTCCTCGATAGCCTTCGCGCCGATGCCGTCGATGCGCAGCAGCTCGTCCTCGGTCTTGCCGATAAGGTCGCCGACCGTCTCGATGCCGACCTCGGAGAACTTGTTCGTCCAACGCTGCGACACGCCCAGATCGTCGTAGAGGTAGAGCTTGGCATCCTCTGCAGACAGGGTGCGGCCGTTGTGCTGGTACACGCCCGAACCCGCACCGTAGCCATTGCGGCCGCCGACCCACTCGGGCTGACGGGGTATACGAGCCTCGATCTCGCGAAGCTGCTCGGGTGCCCACTCGGGAAGCGTCTCGGCATTGCGGGCAGAGCCCTCGATGACGCGACCGTTGTAGGTGAGCGGCACGTTGCGGTAAGCCATAAGGCCAGTACCGGCAGGAATGCGCTTGCCGATAATGACGTTGGCCTTCAGGTCGTTGAGGTTGTCCTCGCGACCCTCGATGGCAGCCTTCGTCAGGACCTCAGCCGTACGTTCGAACGACGCGCTTGCCAACCAGGAGTCCGACGCCATGGAAGCGCGGGCGATACCCAGGATGACAGGCTGAGCCTTGGGCGGGTTCTTGCCCTCGAGAGCAAGCTCGGAAACGACACCCTCGAACTCGTGACGGTCGACGTACTCGTTGAGCAGGTAGTTGGAGTCGCCCGTGTCGGTGACGCGCACGCGACGCAGCATCTGCCTAGCGATGACCTCGATGTGCTTCTCGTTGATCTCGACGCCCTGACCCGTGTAAACGTCCTTAATCGTCTTCACGAAGCGGTGCATCGTGGTCGCGGTGTCAGTCAGCGAGCGAAGCTGCTTGAAGTCGGTGAAGCCCTTCGTGAGAGCGTCGCCGGCACGCACCTCTTGGCCCGAGACAAGACCCTCGGTCATGTCGCGCTCGGAGACGCGAGTCTCGAAGCACTCCTGAGTCTGAGGGTTGACAACACGCATGACAACCTCGCCGTTGTCGGGCGTGATGCTCAGAACACCGGAGACGGTGGACAGAAGAGCCTCACGGCCACCGACGATCTTGGAATTCTTGACCGAGACGATGTTGAAGGCGCGGGAGACGAAGGGCAGGCCCTGCGTAATGTCTTCCTCGCCGGCAACGCCGCCGGAGTGAATGGTACGCATCGTAAGCTGCGTACCAGGCTCGCCGATCGACTGAGCGGCGATGGCGCCAACAGCCGTACCGATGTTGACCGGACGACGATTGGAGAGGTCCCAGCCGTAGCACTTCTGGCACACGCCGTGCTGGCAGGCGCAAGCAACGACGGAGCGAAGCATGACCTTGGTGAGGCCCGCATCGGCCAGGCTGCGAAGGCTGGGGCGATCGGCGCTCGTGTCGGGAAGGTTCTCGACGCTGGCAATGTAGCTGTCCTTGTTGGCCAGCACCTCGCCGGTTGCGGGATCGACGATGACCTCGGCAACGCAACGGCCGATGAGGTCGCTCTCCAGACCCTTCTCGTTGAACAGCGAGTACTCGACGAACTCGGTGGTGCCGCAGTCCTGGACACGGATGATAACGTCCTGGGCAACGTCGATGAGACGACGCGTCAGGTAACCGGAGTCGGAGGTGTGCGACGCCGTGTCGACGAGGCCCTTACGGGCGCCGTAGGTCGACAGGAAGTACTCGAGCGTGGAGAGGCCCTCGCGGAAGTTGGACTTAATGGGCAGCTCCAGCGAGTCGGGGCCGACGACCTTGAGGTCGCGCGGGTCGGTGTCGGGCGACATCGGGCGCTTCGTGTTCAGCATCTTCTTGGTGTTAACGTCGGACATAAGGCCGCGCATACCAGCGAGCTGACGGAGCTGCGTGATGGAGCCTCGAGCACCGGAGTCTGCCATCATGAAGATGGGGTTCTCGCGGGTAAAGCCCTTCTCCATCTCCTTGGCAACGTCCTTGGCGGCAACGTTCCACACGTCGATAACCGCACGACGACGTTCGTCCATCGTGATCAGGCCCTCCTCGGCCTGCTCATCGATCTCGACGACGGCAGCGTCGGAAGCGGCGAGGATCTCTGCCTTTGCCTCACGCGGGATGACGGCGTCCCACACCGAGATGGTGAGACCGGCGCGGGTGGCGTAGTGGAAGCCGACAGACTTGAGACCGTCGAGGACGATCTCGACCTGCGACATGGGGTACTTGTCGCAGCAGTCGTTGACCAGCAGGCCCACGTCCTTCTTCTTCATCTGGAAGTTGACGAAGGGGTAGGAGTCGGGAAGCACCGCGTTGAGGATGATGCGGCCCACGGTGGTCGTGATGCGCGTGCCGGCCTTGTGAGCCTCAGGAGCGTCAGCATGGTTGAACTTGTCCCACACGACAGTGTCGCGGGACAGGCGAACCACGATGGGGTCGTTGAGGGCAAGACCCGCGCGAGCCTGGTAGGCGTTCTCGGCATCGGCGAAGTTGCTGTACTCGGGAAGGTGGGCACCCTCGTCGATCTCGTCCATCGTCGTGACGTAGTACATACCGATGATCATGTCCTGCGAGGGGACAGTGAGCACCTTGCCGGAAGCAGGCGAACGCAGGTTGTTGGCCGACAGCATCAGGATGCGGGCCTCGACCTGGGCCTCGGGGCTCAGCGGCACGTGGACCGACATCTGGTCGCCGTCGAAGTCGGCGTTGAAGGGCGCACACACGAGCGGGTGCAGGTGGATTGCCTTACCCTCGATGAGGACGGGCTCGAACGCCTGAATGGACAGACGGTGCAGGGTAGGTGCACGGTTGAGCAGCACGAGTCGGTCGGTGATGACCTCCTCGAGCACGTCCCACACGAAGGACTGGCCACGGTCGATGGCACGCTTGGCGGCCTTGATGTTCTCGGCGCGAGCAGTCTCGACAAGACGCTTCATGACGAACGGCTTGAACAGCTCGAGCGCCATGGCCTTGGGCAAGCCGCACTGGTGCAGCTTGAGCTGGGGGTCGACGACGATGACCGAACGGCCGGAGTAGTCGACGCGCTTGCCGAGCAGGTTCTGACGGAAGCGGCCCTGCTTGCCCTTGAGCGACTCTGCGAGCGACTTGAGCGGACGACCACCACGACCCGTGACGGGACGACCGCGACGGCCGTTGTCGAACAGGGCGTCCACGGACTCCTGAAGCATGCGCTTCTCGTTGTTCACGATGATGGCCGGGGCGTCGAGGTCGAGCAGACGCTTGAGGCGGTTGTTGCGGTTGATGACGCGACGGTACAGGTCGTTGAGGTCGGAGGCCGCGAAACGACCACCGTCGAGCTGCACCATGGAGCGCAAGTCGGGCGGAATGACCGGCACGACGTCGAGGATCATGTTGGCAGGAGAGGTGCCGCCCTTGAGGAAGGCGTCGATGACCTGGAGGCGCTTGACGGCCTTGGCGCGCTTCTGGCCCTTACCCTCCTCCACGACGACGCGAAGCTCCTCAGCGAGCTTGTTGAGGTCCATGCTGTCGAGAAGGTCGCGGATGGCCTCGGCGCCCATGCCGCCCTCGAAGTACATGGAGTAGTGCTTGCGCATCTCGCGGAAAAGCTCCTCGTCGGCGACGAGGTCCTTGACCTGGAGCTTCATGAACTCGTCGAAGGCCTTCTTGCGAAGCCACTTCTCGTCCTCGGCCTCTTCCTTGGCGTCGGCGAGGTCCTCCTCGAGCTCGGCGGGATCAAAGTCGTACTCGGGGTCGGCCTGGTCCTCCTCAGCCTGGGCGCGCAGCTTCTCAACCGTGCGCTGATAGCTGGCCTCAATCTCCTCAAGGTCGCTCTCGAGCTCCTCGCGAAGGTCGGCCTCGTCGGCCTCGCGGCCCTCGGCGTCGAGGCTCGTGATGATGTTCGACGCAAAGTAAAGCACCTTCTCGAGATCCTTGTTCTTGATCTCGAGGATGGTGGCCATGGGGCTGGAGGCCGAGCCCTTGAAGTACCAGATGTGCGAGACGGGCGCAGCAAGTTCGATGTGGCCCATGCGGTCGCGGCGCACCTTGGCGCTCGTAACCTCAACGCCGCAGCGCTCGCAGACGATGTCCTTGAAACGGATGCCCTTGTACTTGCCGCACGAGCACTCCCAGTCCTTGGTCGGACCAAAGATCTTCTCGCAGAAAAGACCGTCCTTCTCAGGCTTGAGGGTGCGGTAGTTGATGGTCTCGGGCTTCTTTACCTCTCCCCTAGACCAACCGCGAATCTTGTCGGCCGAGGCAAGGCCGATGCGGATTCCCGAGAAATCGTTGTTGTCGAAATCAGCCACTGCTACTCCTTGTCGCTATCGCTCGAAACGAGGCTGTCGATCGCGGCATCGAATGCCTCGAAGGCGTCTGCATCGGACGCGTCGGAGGCGATCATGTCGCCGGCCAGGTCCTTGAGCGAAGACTCGTCGATCTTCTCGTCGGCCACGGCAGGTGCTGCGGGCGCGGCGGCCTTCTTGGCGTTGACGGGCTCCACATCCAGTGCCAGGGAGCGAATCTCCTTGACGAGAACCTTGAAGGACTCAGGAACGCCCTTCATGGGGATGTTGTCGCCCTTGACGATGGACTCATAGGCCTTGACGCGACCGTTGGTGTCGTCGGACTTGACGGTCAGGACCTCCTGGAGCACGTTGGACGCGCCGTAGGAGTACAGAGCCCAGACCTCCATCTCGCCGAAACGCTGGCCACCGAACTGCGCCTTGCCGCCCAGCGGCTGCTGGGTCACGAGGCTGTAAGGGCCAGTCGAGCGGGCGTGGATCTTGTCGTCGACCATGTGGCCGAGCTTCAGGATGTAGCTCGTACCCACGGTGATCGGGCGCGTGAAACGCTCGCCGGTACGGCCGTCGTAGAGCCAGGTCTTGCCCTGTGCATTGAGCTGGGGCACGAACTCCTTGCGCATATGCGGGCCATAGAGCGTCTTGGCACGAGCCATGAGGTTCGTGTTGGCGCGACGGATGACGTCGGCAATCTCGTCCTCGTCAGCACCGTCAAAGACGGGCGTGGAAACAAAGAACGGGCCGGGGACGTACTCGTCGCCGCCGTTGTTCCAACCCTGTGCGGCAGCCCAACCCAGGTGGCACTCGAGCAGCTGGCCGACGTTCATACGCGAAGGAACGCCCAGCGGGTCGAGGATGACGTCGACGGGCGTACCGTCGGCCATGTAGGGCATGTCCTCAACGGGAAGGATGCGCGAAATAACACCCTTGTTGCCGTGGCGACCGGCGATCTTGTCGCCCTGCTGGATCTTACGGCGCTGGGCGACGTAGACACGCACCAGTTCGTTGACACCGGGCGGAAGCTCGTCGCCGTTCTCGCGGCTGAAACGGACGACGTCGATGACGCGGCCGTAGGCGCCGTGAGGCATCTTCAGCGAAGTGTCGCGCACGTCGTGAGCCTTGGCGCCGAAGATGGCGCGCAGCAAGCGCTCCTCGGCGGTAAGGGCACTCTCGCCCTTGGGCGTGACCTTGCCGACCAGAATGTCGCCGGCAGTAACCTCAGCACCGATGCGGATGATGCCGTCGGCGTCGAGGTTGGCAGTCATGTCCTCGCCAAGGTTGGGGATCTCGCGGGTGATTTCCTCGGGACCAAGCTTGGTGTCGCGGGCGTCGATCTCGTGCTTGGAGATGTTGATCGTCGTCATAAGGTCCTGCTGGACGACGCGCTCCGAGACGATGATAGCGTCCTCGTAGTTGTAGCCTTCCCAGGGCATGTAAGCCACGGTGAGGTTCTGGCCAAGCGCGAGCTCACCCTTATCGGTGGAAGGACCGTCGGCGAGCACGTCGCCCTTGTGGACCTCCTGGCCGGTGTAGACGAGGGGCTTGTGGTTGATGCAGGTGCTCTGGTTGGAGCGCTGGAACTTGGGCAGCTTGTAGGTCTGAACCGTGCCGTCGTTGGCGCGGATGCGGACCTGCATGGCATCGGCGTACTCAACGACGCCGTCCTTCTTGGCGCGCAGGATGTCGCCGGAGTCGACGGCAGCGCGAAGCTCCATGCCGGTGCCGACGTAGGGGGCAGCCGGACGGATGAGCGGCACAGCCTGACGCTGCATGTTTGCACCCATGAGCGTACGCTTGGCGTCGTCGTGCTCGAGGAACGGGATGAGCGTGGCGGCGATGGAGATCATCTGGCGCGGCGAGACATCCATGTAGTCGACCTCGGACACTGCAACCTCGGCGGGAGTGCCGAAGTCGCCGTAGAAGTCCTTGGTACGGGCAATGACGTGCGTAGCAGGCTTGACCTCGCCCGTGATGGGGTCGACGGTGATGAACTCACGCGTGTTCTCATCGAAACGCTCGGCCGCCTGGGCGATAACGTGGCTCTCTTCCTCGTCGGCGGTCATGTAGTCGATCTCATCGGTGACCTTGCCGTCGACAACGCGACGGTACGGGACCTCGATGAAGCCGAACTTGTTGACGCGCGAGAAGATGGCCAGAGAGCCGATAAGGCCGATGTTGGGGCCTTCGGGGGTCTCGATGGGGCACATACGCGAGTAGTGCGAGTTGTGAACGTCGCGGGCCTCGGTGGGGACGTTCGTACGACGGCTGGAGCCGGTCTTGTGGCCAGCAACGCCGCCCGGACCCAGGGCAGACAGACGACGCTTGTGCGTGAGGCCTGCAAGGGGGTTGTTCTGGTCCATGAACTGGGACAGCTGGCTGGAACCGAAGAACTCCTTGATGGAAGCCACGATGGGGCGGATGTTGATCAGCGACTGGGGCGTGATCTCATCGACCTCCTGGGAGGCCATACGCTCGCGCACAACGCGCTCCATGCGGGACAGGCCCACGCGGAACTGGTTGCCGATAAGCTCGCCGACGGTACGCACGCGGCGGTTGCCGAAGTGGTCGCGTTCGTCGACGACGTAGCCCTCAAGACCGTCGTGGAGGTTGATGAGGTAACGCAGGGCGGCGATGATGTCCTCAGGCGTCAGAACGTAGACGTCGGAGTCGACGTTGAGGCCGAGCTTCTTGTTGAGCTTGTAGCGACCCACCGAAGCGAGGTCGTAACGCTGCTGGTTGAAGAAGAGGCCGTCGAGCAGAGCCTTGGCCGAGTCAAGCGTAGGCGGCTCGCCGGGGCGCTGCTTCTTGTAGAGCTCCACAAGGGCGTCCTCGCGGGTAGTGGTGGTGTCGCGCGCAAGGGTGCGCTGCACCATGGGGCAATCGCCGAGCAGCTCGATGATCTCCTCATTGGTCTGAGCGATGCCCAGAGCACGGAGGAACATGGAAGCGGGCTGCTTGCGCTTGCGGTCGATGCTCACGACGATGGTGCCGCGCTTGTCAGTCTCAAACTCGAGCCAGGCACCGCGCGTGGGGATGAACTGCACGCGATAGATCAGCTTGTTGGCGTCGATCTCGCGGAAGTAGTACACACCGGGCGAGCGGACGAGCTGCGAAACCACAACACGCTCCGTGCCGTTGATGATGAACGTGCCGCGATCGGTCATGAGCGGGAAATCGCCCATGAACACGACCTGCTCCTTCATCTCACCGGTCTCACGGTTCGTAAAGCGAACCTCGGTCAGCAGCGGGGCCTGATAGCTGATGCCCTTGGCCTTGCACTCCTCAACGGTGTGCTTGGGGTCGCCGAACTCATGAGCGCCAAACGTGACCTCAAGGGTCTTCGTGGCGTTCTCAATGGGCGAGACATCCTTGAATGCCTCGTCGAGTCCAGTGGACATAAACCTGTTGAACGATTCCTTCTGCACGGAGATCAGGTTGGGGAGCTCCATGACAGGCGGGATGCTTCCGAAGCTGATCCTCTCACGGTACGAACCCGTGGGATTGGGTGCGATTTCGAGATTAGCCACTCGGCGATGCCTCCTTCGAGTAGAGAAATGGCATGTTACGCGCAACCCTTTATTGTAAAGCAAAATTTCTTGTATGCAAAACCTCAGAATTCACGTACACCAAGACCCCTCATATGTGGTATAGGGCGCGCATACAAAAGGGCCACCCGAACATAATCGGGCAGCCCTCCCCCCACTGCAAACAAAAAAGCGGAGCCCGGTAACCCGGACCCCGCCTTGTGCGCTCGTAATAAGTAGGTTAAGACTACTTAACGGAAGCGGTAGCACCAGCCTCTTCGAGCTTGGCCTTGGCCTCGTCGGCCTTGTCCTTGTTGACGCCCTCGAGAAGAGCCTTGGGGCAACCGTCGACGGCCTCCTTGGCCTCCTTGAGGCCCAGGCCCGTGAGCTCACGGACAACCTTGATGACGGCGATCTTGTTGGCGCCGAAGGACTCGAGGACCACGTCAAACTCGGTCTTCTCCTCCTCAGCGTCAGCGCCGGCGCCAGCAACAGCGGCAACGGCAACGGGGGCAGCGGAGACGCCGAAGACGTCCTCGAGCTCGTGAACGAGCTCAGAAAGCTCAATCGCCGTCATGCCCTTAAGGGTCTCGACGATCTCTTCCTTGGTGACAGCCATTGTAAAACTCCTTCTAATGCTATGCCGCATATGCGACAGGCGATTTAAAAAGCTCGCGAATCAAGCAGCTCTTAGGCAGCCTGCTCCTTCTGCTCGCGGATAAGGTCGATAACGCGAGCAATCTGGGACATGGGGTTGAGCATGGTGGCCAGGATCGTGCCGAGCAGCTGCTCGCGACCGGGCAGATCGGCGATAGCGTTGGCAGTAGCCTCGTCACACACAGCACCATCGACGAGACCGCACTTGATCACGACGGACTTGTTCTCCTTAGCGAAGTCCTTGATGACCTTACCGGCGCTTGCGGGATCCTTCTCGAAGAAGACGTACGCGTTGGTACCGGTGAGCAGCTCGCCCATGTCGGGATTGGACGAATCAACCAGAGCACGGTTCACAAGGTTGTTCTTGTAAACAGAGCACTTGGCGCCGTTGGCGCGAAGGTTCTTACGCAGAGTGCTGAAGGCCTTCACGGTCAGGCCGCGGTAATCGATGACGAAGAAACCGGCGTTGGCGCCGAGGTCCTCGGTGATTGCAGCAACCTGGTCAATCTTTTTCTGAGTGGGCATATCGTTGCACCTCCTTTCCTCGTGCGCGACCAGCCGGAAAGCTTGTGGCAGGCCGCATTCACAAGGAAATGAAAACGGCCCCCCATGCCGCAAAGACACAGGAGGCCGTAAGGTACAAACCTTTGACCACCTAGGCAGGAGGGTTGCCCCATTATGTCCTTAAGGACACCGGCCGTCTTTGGCAGCGGATCGCATCACGTTGATGTGCTTGCGTTTGCAAGCTTGTATATTTAAGCACAAAAAAGACCCCCCTGCCATGAGAATTGGCAGAGGGGTCCAAGCAACACCGTTTGAGCACAAGCCTACTCGGCAGCGGCGTCCATGAAGTTGCGCACCACAGCGGGATCGACCTTGATGCCAGGGCCCATGGTCGAGGTGATGGTGACGGACTTGACGTAACGGCCCTTGGCGGTGGAGGGCTTGACGCGGAGGATCTCAGTCATGAGCGCGCCATAGTTCTCCACGAGCTTCTCGAGCTCGAAGGAAGCCTTGCCCATGGGGATGTGGCAGATGCCGTAACGGTCAGCGCGGTACTCGACGCGGCCGGCCTTGAGCTCGGAGACCATCTTGGCGACGTCCATGGTCACGGTGCCCAGCTTGGGGTTGGGCATGAGGCCACGGGGACCAAGGATCTTACCGATGCGGCCAACCTTGGCCATCATGTTCGGGGTGGCGATAGCAGCGTCGAAGTTAATCTCGCCCTTCTGGATAGCAGCGACGAGCTCGTCGGAGCCGATGACATCGGCGCCAGCGGCCTCAGCCTCGCGGGCCTTGTCGCCCTCAGCGAAGACAGCCACGCGGACGGTCTTGCCGGTACCGTGAGGCAGGGCGATGGAGCCGCGGATGTTCTGGTCGGCCTTGCGGGGGTCGATGCCGAGGCGGAAGTGAACCTCGATGGACTCGTCGAACTTGGCGCTAGCGGTCTCCTTGGCCAGCTTGGCGGCCTCAACGGGGGCGTAAAGCTTGGTGGAGTCGATCTTGGCGGCCTGCTCGTTGTAACGCTTGCCGTGCTTAGGCATGGTGTTTCCTTTCGTGGTTGTGTCGGGTCCCTCTTGGGGCTCTCCCACTAACGGCGCAATGCCGTAGGTTCAGGTTTACTCGGCGACGGTGACGCCCATGGAACGGGCGGTGCCGGCGATGATGCTCATGGCAGCCTCAATGCTGTTGGCGTTGAGGTCGGGCATCTTGGTCTCAGCAATCTGACGCAGCTGATCCTGCGTGAGCTGAGCAACCTTGTCAGCCTGGGGACGGGCAGAACCGGACTTGATGCCGCAAGCCTGCTTGATCAGGACGGCTGCCGGCGGGGTCTTCGTGATGAACTCGAAGCTCTTGTCCTCGAACACCGTAATCTCGACAGGGATGATCGTGCCAGCCTTGTCGGAGGTGCGGGCGTTGAACTCCTTGCAGAACGCCATGATGTTGACGCCCTTGGAGCCCAGAGCGGGGCCGACGGGAGGCGCAGGGTTAGCGGCGCCGGCCGGAATCTGGAGCTTGATGAAACCAGTTACCTTCTTCTTGGGGGCCATATGAGATCCTCTTTCATATATGACTCGAACCAATGATACATATCTCATGAGCGTGCCCCATCAATGATGAGGACACGCTCGCTGGGATCAACCTAGTTGATGGAGGCGATCTGATCGAAGCTAAGCTCGACCGGAGTCTCGCGACCGAAGATTGTAACGCTAACGCGCACCTTCCCGGCCTCAGGATTGACCTCCGTCACGATACCGTCGAAATCGGCCAGAGGGCCAGACTTAACCTTGACGGTCTGCCCCACCTCGACGTCGACAGAGGTGTGACGAACAGGCGTGCCAGCCTCGTCACGGTGCATGATGGAGTTGAACTCATCACGCGTGAGGGGCACAGGCTTGTTGTTGTCTGCACCCACGAAACCGGTGACACCGGGGGTATTGCGCACGATAGACCAGGTGTGGTCGTTCATCTCCATGCGCACGAGAACGTAGCTGGGAAGAACCTTGGACTCCTTGACGCTACGCTGGCCGCCCTCCTTGACCTCGGTGACCTCCTCAGTGGGGATCTCGATGTCAACGATGGACTTGGTGAGGCCGTTCATCTCAACACGATGCTGCAGGTCGGCCTTGACCTTGTTCTCGTAGCCAGAGTACGTGTGGACGACATACCAACGCTTAGCCATTACTTACCTCAATCCCTGGTAGGCGTAGAGCACAGGAACGATGACTGCGTCTACTACAGCGATAAGGACGCCGAAGAACACAAGCATGCCCAGAACGGCACCGGTGTACTTAACGAGCTCGTTCTTCGTGGGCCACGTCACGCGCTTGATCTCGGACTTGACGCCCTTGAAGTAGGTGCGAGCGCGCTCAACGAGTCCGGGCTTCTTGGAGTCGGCCTTCTTGGCGTCCTTCTTCTTTGCCTCGGCAGCAACAGCCTTCTTGCCCTCGCCAGAGACCTTCTTGGAATTGCTCGATGCCATAAGGTAGTCCTTAATCACCGTGAAGCAAATACTACAGACATAAAAAGACTCGCCCACCTTACGATGGACGAGTCGATAAAATACTGGCAGGCCAGGAGGGACTCGAACCCCCAACAAACGGTTTTGGAGACCGCCGCTCTACCATTGGAGCTACTGGCCTAGAACGTTACGACTCGCCGAATCCTAACGAGTCTCGCGATGAAGCGTGTGGTGACGGCACCAAGGGCAATACTTCTTGAACTCCACGCGATCGGGAGTAGTAGCCTTGTTCTTGGTCATAGTATAGTTGCGGCGCTTGCATTCGGTGCAAGCGAGGGTAACCATAGTACGCATTCAATCCTCCTGAAAAACAAGCCCCATCCGTGGAGCGCGATAAATAACTTTACTCTCTGTGCCACTGTATGTCAACGGACAATTTTGAGCCTACAATTTCGCCATGATTCGCAGTGACGAAAAGCTGGTCTCAGCGATCATTCGAGGACATGCAGGGACACAGAAACAGAAAAGAGCCCGACACCTTTCGATGCCGGGCTCCAGCAAGGCATAAAAGCGAGACTACTCGATGATGGTAGAAACGCGGCCCGAACCAACGGTATGGCCACCCTCGCGAATAGCGAAGCGCAGGCCCTCCTCCATGGCGATCGGGTGAATGAGGGTACCGGTAATCGTCACGTGGTCGCCGGGCATGACCATCTCAATGCCCTCGGGCAGGTCAACACGGCCAGTGATGTCAGTGGTACGGAAGTAGAACTGGGGACGATAGCCCGTGAAGAACGGGGTGTGACGACCGCCCTCGTCCTTGGTCAGGATGTACATCTCACCAGTGAACTTGGTGTGAGGGTGAACCGAACCGGGCTTGCAGAGAACCTGGCCGCGCTCGATGTCCTCACGCTTGATGCCGCGGAGAAGGACGCCGACGTTGTCGCCAGCCTGGCCCTCGTCGAGGCTCTTACGGAACATCTCGATGCCGGTGCAGACGGTGGTCTGCGTGTCCTTGATGCCGACGATCTCGAGGGCATCGGAGACATGCAGGGTGCCGCGCTCGATACGACCGGTAGCAACGGTACCACGGCCGGAGATGGTCATGGTGTCCTCGACGGCCATCAGGAAGGGCTTGGCCTCGTCACGCTCGGGCGTGGGGATGTACTCGTCGACAGCGTGCATGAGCTGACGGACGGACTCGACCCACTTCTCCTCGCCGTTGAGGGCACCCAGAGCAGAGCCGCGGATGATAGGCAGATCGTCGCCCGGGAACTCGTACTCGGAGAGAAGGTCGCGGGTCTCCATCTCGACGAGGTCGATGAGCTCGTCGTCGTCGACCATGTCGCACTTGTTCAGGAAGACGACGATGTAGGGCACGCCGACCTGACGGGCGAGAAGGATGTGCTCGCGGGTCTGAGCCATGGGGCCGTCGGTAGCAGCAATAACCAGGATAGCGCCGTCCATCTGGGCAGCACCAGTAATCATGTTCTTGACGTAGTCGGCGTGGCCGGGGCAGTCAACGTGAGCGTAGTGACGCTCCCAGGTCTCGTACTCAACGTGGGAGACGGAGATGGTAATACCACGCTCGCGCTCCTCGGGAGCCTTGTCGATGTTCTCGAAGGCGGTGAAGTCGGCCTTGCAGCCCTCGGTCTCAGAGAGAACCTTGGTGATAGCGGCAGTCAGCGTGGTCTTGCCGTGGTCAACGTGACCGATGGTACCAATGTTCACGTGGGGCTTGGAACGAACAAACTTTTCCTTGGCCATTGTTCCTCCTCGTAGGAAAATTTCTTCCGGCTGGCTGACCGGTAATACCCTTATATATGCCTGCGGCGCGATAAACGCGCCGCATTAAGCATCATAATGGTAGCGGTGACTGGATTCGAACCAGTGACAACACGGGTATGAACCGTGCGCTCTAACCAGCTGAGCTACACCGCCGTATGTGGTACTGCGAAAGGAAGAAGAAGAATGGAGCCTGCCACCGGATTTGAACCGGTGACCTCCACATTACCAATGTGGTGCTCTACCAACTGAGCTAGACAGGCATGGTGGGCGCTCTAGGATTCGAACCTAGGTAGGCATAGCCAACGGGTTTACAGCCCGTCCCCATTAACCACTCGGGCAAACGCCCATTCTTTGTTCTTCTTTTCTCAGGAACCTCTGCTTGCTCGCGTTGGGTTGGTGCGTTCAAGCAAGTGGGAATATTACGCGCCTCCACGCTGCCTGTCAACGGGGAATTTGGAAGAACTTGAAGTTCATAAGTCCTTCACAACCGTTGGAGGAAGACGTGGTGCCGGCTAGGAGACTCGAACTCATAACCTTCCGCTTACAAGGCGGGTGCTCTACCATTGAGCTAAGCCGGCACGTGGATTCCCACGGCGGGAGACTTTACACGATGTAGCTGCCCTATTGCAAGCCTGCATGTCATTTGACACAAAGTTATCTGTACAAAACGAACTGTGGCGGGTGCACCGGGATCGACATGCACGCCCGTGCACGCGTCCCAGCACACCCGCCACAGCAGGGCCTGGATCGTTGTAAAACGCCCGTTATAGGACGTTGCCTACCAATACGCCAGCAACAATGACTACGGCTGCTGCAACGATTCCTGCGACTTTACTTGACGCAGGAAGGTTCTTTGAGGCACAGAAGAACAGGGCCCACAGGGCACATCCCGCCGAGGCCATCACGACGCCGATCGCAGCCTGCGACTTAGCGGCGCGGATAGCACCCGCCTTCTTCCACATGCGCTGCCCGAACAACGTGAGCACAAGGCAGCCCACAACGCCCAGGACGACGCAAAGCCAGGCCACATCAGACAGCACGGGAACATGCAGCGCCCCCGAGACGACGAGGATGCAGGCGACCTCAAGCGCGATGGCAACCACCCACAGGGCAAAGGCAGCCACGCGCATGGGCATGGGGCTCTTGGCGCGGTCGAAATCGGTGCGGTGGGCGTCTTGTGCCTTCGCCCACTGCTGATCGGCGGGCCTTTCCTTACTTTCGGCCATGGCTGGCTCCTTTGCTTTGTCTGGTCATTGCCATCTGCATGAGGCGGGCGCGCACGTCGCTGGGAAGCCTGTCCTTGACCGTGGTGCGCGCGGGCGCGCCCGTGTTGGGGACATAACGCATCTGGTCGATGCGCTCGTTCATGTCGTGCGCCTCGTTGGTGAACATGCGCGAGGAGAGCCTCGTGACCCCGTCGGCAAACACCGTGGACTGCACCCCAGCGTCGGATGTGATGACCGTGACCTCCCAGCCTTGCACGCGATAGGTGCGCGCCAGCTGCTCGATGACGGCATCAGCCTCGACCCCCGAGGGCGAGAAGACGATGTCGATGCCTGCGCTTCTGCGCGGGGGACGCTCAGGGTCGGGGTTGCCGAATCCGTCGAAGACCACCGTGGTGCGGGTGTAGCTTCCCTGCGCGAAGGCGGCCACGTCGGCGATGAGGGCCGCACGGGCACGCACGTACACGTCATGCAACACCGGATCGCGCAGGTCGTCGTCAACAAGGCCCCTGTAGGGGCCCTGTGAGCGAATCACGTTGTAGCCGTCGACGAGAAGGAGGGACTTACGCACGTTAGCGGCTCTCCCCAGCAGGCTTGACAGCGGCCTTTGCCTCGCGCTCCTCGCGACCCATGACGCGGCGGAGCCACTCGTAGCACACCGCCGTGGTGGCCTGGGCGACGTTGAGCGACTCGACCTGGCCGCGCTGGGGAAGCGCGACGAGGAAGTCGCACTGCTCCCCTACGATACGCGAGATGCCCTCGGCCTCGTTGCCGCACACGAGGGCGATGCGGCCCTCCAGAGGTGCATGCCAAATGTCAGCGTGCGCATGCTCGGAAGCGCCGGCCACCCAGAAACCGCCGTCTTTGAGCGTCTTCAGAGCGCCCACAAGGTTGGGAACGCGAGCAATGGGCACGTGGAAGGCAGCGCCGGCGCTCGTCTTGTACACACCCACGGTGACCTGGGCGGCACGCTTGGAGGGAATGACGACGCCGTCGGCGCCCATGACCTCGGCCGTGCGGATGATGGCGCCGAGGTTGCCCTCGTCGGTGATGTGGTCGAGCACGAGCACGAGTGAGTCGCGCTTCTTTGCGCCCGCATAGGCGATGTCCATGATGTCGGCATAGCGGTAGGGCGGGACCTCGCACATGATGCCCTGATGTGCGCCGTGGCTGCCGCCATCGGCCGACATGCGGTCGAGCTTAGCCTTCTCCACGACCTCGATGGGCACGTTGGCGCGGCGCAGCTTTGCGCACACGCGCTCAAGCGCCGCGTCGGCCCCGCTGGGAGCGCCCTGCTTCTCACGACCGCGCCTGGCCTGCTGCTGGCCGCGCTTTGCCTGCTTGCCACCCGTACGCGAGTCCTGGACCTCCTCTTCGGCCTGCTTGGCCGGTGCCTGGACAAAAACCTTGCGGATGGGGACGCCGGCCTTGAGCGCCTCTTCGACCGCGCGGCGGCCCTCGATGTAGTCAGCCATGTTGCCTCCTGCTGGCTTTGGTCTTAGGCGCGCTTGACGCGTGCGCCCTGGGCGGTGTCCTCGATGACAAGGCCCAAATCGGTCAGGTCGTTGCGGATGGCGTCGGCCAGTGGCCAGTTCTTCTCACGGCGGGCCTGGGCACGCAGCTCAAGCAGGGCCTGCGCGGCGACGTCGGGATCGGCGGCGGTGCATCCGTGCTTGGCCGCAAGGTCAACGAGGCCGGCGGGCAAGCCCTCGTCGCCAGCACCCTTGAGGGAGATGCCGAGCACGGCCATACCCCAGGAGATGACGTCGGCGGCAAGGCGGCATGCCTGGGCGTCGACACGACCCTGAGCCTGGTCGAGATAGGTGTTGGCGGCGGTCACGAGGCCGAAGACGGCACCCGTGGCTCCGGCGGTGTTGAAGTCGTCGTCCATGCAGGCCTCGAACTCGGCGCGAGCCTTCTCGGCCGCCTGCGCGAGCTCTGCGTCAGGATCTGCGCCCTCGGGGGCGTGGTCGGCTGCCCAGGCAAGGTTCTGCACGGTGTTTGCGATGCGCTCAAGCGAGCCGGCGGCACCGCGCAGGCGCTCGAAGGAGAAGTCCAACGGGCTGCGGTAGTGAGTCTGGGCCATAAGCAGGCGCAACGCGTCGGCGGAGTACTCATCAAGCACGTCCTTGAGCGTGAAGAAGTTGCCCAGAGACTTGCTCATCTTCTCGCCGTCGACCAGAAGCATACCCGTGTGCATCCAATGGTTGGCGAACTTGCCGCCCCAGGCGCACTGGGCCTGGGCGCACTCGTTCTCATGATGGGGGAACTGCAGGTCGGCGCCGCCGCCGTGGATGTCGATGGGCATGCCCAGATAGCGGTGCACCATGGCAGCGCACTCGGTGTGCCAGCCGGGACGGCCCGGACCCCAAGGAGAGTCCCACGTGGGCTCGCCGGGCTTTGCGGCCTTCCACAGGGCAAAGTCAAGCGGGTCGCGCTTCTGCTCGCCGGCCTCGATGCGCGCGCCCACGAGCAAATCGTCGATGTTGCGGCCGGAAACCTCGCCGTAGGTCTTGTCGGAGCGCACGGAGAAGTACACGTCGCCCTGCGCCTCATAGGCATGGCCACCAGCGATGAGCGTCTCAATCATCTCGATCATCGCAGGAATCTCCTGCGTGGCGCGGGGACGAATGTCAGGCTCCTGGATACCGAAGCGCTCCATGACCTCAATGAACGCGTTGGCATATTGCGTGGAGACCTCGTCGGCCGCAACACCGCGCTCATTTGCACGCTTGATGATCTTGTCGTCGACGTCGGTGAGGTTCTGAGCGAACGTGACGTCGTAGCCGCGCTCGACGAGCCAGCGGCGGATGATGTCGAAAGAAAGGAACGTGCGGGCGTTTCCGATGTGGATGTTGTCATAGACCGTGGGGCCGCAGACATACATGGTCACCTTGCCGGGAACGACCGGCTCGAAGTCGACCTTGCTCCTCAGCGAAGAGTCGTAGAGCTTCATGGGGCGTGCGTCTCCTTATGCTTACATGCGGGCAAACCGCGGGTATTGATTGCGTTACTAATTCTTAGATGGCCTGCATGAGGACGACCGCCCATGCGGCTATGCCCTCTTCGCGGCCCACGAAACCCAAGCGCTCGGTGGTCGTGGCCTTGACACCGACCTGGCTCGTGTCAACCGAGCAGGCGCGGGCGAGCCTTACGCGCATCTCCTCGCGATAGGGAGCCAGCTTGGGGGCTTGCGCCGCCACCGTGCAGTCGGCGTCGACGAGCTCGAAGCCCGCCTCGCGCGCCACCTCGACGACGCGGGCAAGAAGCTTGAGCGAGTCGGCGCCCTCGTAGGCCGGGTCGTCGTCGGGGAAGAGCTTGCCGATGTCGCCGCCACGAACCGCGCCCAGAATGGCGTCTGCCAAGGCATGGGCAAGCACGTCGGCATCGGAATGACCGAGAAGACCCTGCGTATGGGGGATTTCCACGCCCCCCAAGATCAGCTTGCGGTCGGGTGCAAAGGCATGCACGTCATAGCCGTGGCCGATGCGAAGGGTTCCTACCATGTTTGCGCTCATTGCTCCTGGGCCTCCCCGTAACGGGCATGCAGAAGGGCGCTCACGGCAGGGAGGTCTTCCGGCACGGTGAGCTTCATGTTGTCGCGCGGGCAATCGACCAGGACGATCTTGCCGCCGATACGCTCAACCAAAGACGAGTCGTCGGTACCGACGTAGCCTTCCTGAAGAGCCGCGCGATGCGCCTCGAGCAGAACATCGGAATGGAAGACCTGGGGAGTCTGGGCAATCCAGAACAGCGAGCGGTCGGGCGTGCCCACGACCGAGGTGCCCTCGACGACCTTGAGCGTGTCGATGGCGGGGTGTCCACACACGACGCCGTCGGCGTCAAGCGTGCCCTTGAGCACGTTGATGGCATGCATGATGGTCTCAGGGAGAATGAGGGGGCGTGCGCCGTCGTGCATGGCGACGATAGGGAAATCCTGGGCGACTGCCTCGACGCCGTGCAGGGCAGATTCCTGGCGAATGCTGCCCGACGGGACGAACTCAACGGGCGTCACCAGGCCATACGGCTCGACGGCGAGGCTGCGGTACTCCTCGCAGCGGGCCTCGGGACACACGATGACAATCTTGCCCACGCAGGGCACGGCATCGAATGCCTGCAGGCACCACGACATAAGGGGCTTGCCGCAGATGGGCAGCAGCTGCTTGCCGCCGTGGCGACCGAAACGCTCGCCCGAACCGCCGGCGACGATGACGGCGGCAACGTTGGCTTTTTTACCGACGACCCCACGCCCCGAGGTGCTCGGGACGTGGGGCGCAGGTGAGGTTGCCTCAGGCGGCTCATTGTGTACCGCATTGCTGGAAACGACAGGCTGGATGCCTGCCGCGGAGTCGATATCTGCCATGGCTTGACGATTCCTTTCGAAGACCCTGCAATGCGGCAATCATAAAACAAACGGGACGCTTAGTCAGCGGCGCCGCTCCCACAAGTGGTGGAAGGCAGCTGAGAAGGTGCGCCCATGCGTCCGCGCGAAGGACGGGCGATGCGCTCGTCGGCAAACGTCTCACGCCTGCGCGGGGCCGGGATGACGCCCGCCTGGCAGTCGAAGGTGAGCTTGCCGTCTTCCTCGTCGACCGTGACAACCTGGCCACGCGTGAACTCGCCGGCGAGAATCTTCTCGGAAAGCGGGTCCTCCACGAGGCTCTGGATGGCGCGACGCAGCGGGCGGGCGCCGTATGCGACGTCGTGGCCCTCCTTGGCGATGAGGCGCTTGGCGGCATCGGTGAGCTCGATGTTCATGCCGCATGCGATGAGGCGGTCGCGCAGGTCCTCGACAAGGATGTCGACGATGGAAAGCAGCTGCTCGTCGGTCAGGCTCTTGAAGACCACGATGTCATCAATACGGTTCAGGAACTCAGGCTTGAACAGCTTCTTGACCTCGGTCATGACGTTGGCGTGAATGGCCTTGTCGTCCATGCCGCCGTCGGAGCGCTGCACCGCGAATCCCAAAGGTGTGGTCTGGGCGATCTGGCGGGCGCCGACGTTGGAGGTCATGATGATGACCGTGTTGCGGAAGTCGACCTTGCGGCCCTGGCCGTCGGTGAGGCGACCCTCCTCGAGAATCTGCAACAAGATGTTGAAGAGGTCGGGGTGGGCCTTCTCGATCTCATCGAACAGGATGACCGAGTAGGGCTTCTGACGCACGGCCTTGGTGAGCTCGCCGCCCTCGTCGTAGCCGACATAGCCGGGAGGCGCGCCCACGAGCTTGGAGACCGCGTGCTTCTCCATGTACTCGCTCATGTCGAACGTGATGAGGGCGTCCTGCGTGCCGAAGAGGAACTCGGCAAGCGCCTTGGAAAGCTCGGTCTTGCCGGTGCCCGAGGGGCCCAGGAAGATGAACGAGCCGGAAGGACGGCGCGGGTCGCGAAGGCCGGCGCGCGAGCGGCGGATGGCGCGGGCAACCTTGGAGACCGCCTCGTCTTGGGCGATGATGCGCTGGTGAAGCACGTCCTCCATGCGCAGCAGCTTGTCAGACTCGGCCTCGGTGAGGTTGGTCACGGGTACACCCGTGGCGCGCGAGACGACCTGCGCGATGGTCTCGGGCGTGACTTCGCCGGCGGTGGCGCCACCGTCGTTGCGCCAGGCGTCCTCGAGGGTCGAGACGCGCTCGGCAAGCTCGCGCTCGCGGTCGCGCAGGCTTGCAGCGGCCTCGTAGCGCTGCTCGGAGACGGCCTTCTCGCGCTCGGCGCGCACGTCGGAGAGCTGCTGGGCCGCCTCGTCGAGCTCGGTGGGACGGGCGACGGCATGGATGCGCACGGTGGCGCCGGCCTCATCGAGCAGGTCGATGGCCTTGTCGGGCAGGTAGCGGTCCTGAATGTAGCGCTCCGAGAGGCTCACCGCAGCCTGGACGGCCTCGGGAGAATAATGCACGCGATGGTGTTCCTCATAGCGGCCACGCAGGCCTTCGATGATGTCGAGGGCCTGGTCGCTCGAGGGCTCCCCCACCTGGATGGTCTGGAAGCGACGCGCGAAGGCAGAGTCCTTCTCGACGTGCTTGCGGTACTCGTCGGTCGTGGTGGCACCGATGACCTGAATCTCGCCGCGCGACAGTGGCGGCTTCAGGATGGCGGCGGCGTCGAGCGAGCCCTCGGCAGAGCCCGCGCCGATGAGGGTGTGCAGCTCGTCGATGAACAGGATGATGGACTTGTCCTCCATGACCTCGGAGACGACGCGCTTGAGGCGATCCTCGAAGTCACCGCGATACTTGGCGCCGGCCACGAGGGCGGACACGTCGAGCGTCCAGACGTGGCGGCCGCAGAGCATCTGCGGGACGTTGCCGGAGACGATGCGCTGCGCCAGGCCCTCGACGACGGCCGTCTTGCCGACGCCAGGTTCACCGATGAGCAGCGGGTTGTTCTTGGTGCGGCGGGCCAGGATCTCCATGACGCGCTCGGTCTCGTCGTCGCGACCGATGACGGGGTCGAGCTTGCCCTCGCTGGCAAGCTGCGTGAGGTCGCGGCCGTACTCGCGAAGGGCGGAACCTTCCTGGTTCTGAGCCTGCTGCGCGCCAAAGCCCATGGGCAGGCCCATGCCGGCCGCAACGCCGGCCAAAGGCGGCGTCGTGCGCTTGGGAGTGAGCTCGGCCACGGCGGAACGCACCGCGTCGGCCGAGACGCCCATGCGCGTGAGCGCCTCCATGGCCACACCGTTGCCCTCGCGCAGGATACCCAGCAGCAGGTGCTCGGTGGCGATGTAGGACTGGCCCATCTGCATCATCTCGCGCAGGGCTGCCTCGAGCACGCGCTTGGCACGCGGGGTGAAGGGGATGTGGCCGGCAGGCGCGGGCTCCTCGGGCTTCTCGGCAATCTGCTTGATCTGCTCGGCGGCCTCGTCATACGAGATGTCGAGCTTGCGCAGGGCCTGGGCAGCAATGCCGTCCTCCTCGCGAATGAGACCGAGAAGGATGTGCTCGGTGCCCACATAGAGCTGGCCGTACTTATGTGCTTCTTCTTGGGCAAGGTTCATGACCTTGCGAGCGCCGTCAGTGAACTTCTCAAACATGGGGCGCCTCCTTTGCGTCTAGTCTGCGCAAGATATCTAAACGTTTGCGCTTAGATTTTGTACCAATAGGGACGTAAAGGCATTCATCCTCACGGAAAATCAATGCTCAGTACTGGTGATGGCCGCAGGTGCACTCGTCGCCGCAGTCGCAGTCACCGTCGCAGTCGCACTCGCCGTCGTGGCAGCCACAGCCGCAACCGCAGCCGTCGCCGTGGCCGTCGGTAAGACCGAGAGCGGTCGCGAGGTCCTGGGCCACGTCGGCCAGGGCGACCTTGCGCTCCTCGTGGCTGGCCATGTCGCGCACGGTGCACTGGCCGGCCGCGAGCTCGTCGGGACCGAGGACGACAACCGCGTCGACGTTGTACTTGTCGGCGAGCTTGAACTGGCTCTTGAGCGAGCGGCCCTGGCGGTCGGCCTCGACGATGAAGCCAGCGTCGCGCAGCTCCTGCACGAGGCAGAAGGCCTCGAGGGACACCTCGGGGCCGGTCTGGGCAACGAAGACGTCGGGATGGACGAGCTGGGGCATGGGGGCGTTGGCGGCCTGCATGGCGAGCACGATGCGCTCGAAGCCGGCCGCAAAGCCCAGGCCGGGGGTGGGCTTGCCGCCCGTGACCTCGACGAGCTTGTCGTAGCGGCCGCCGCCGCCAATGGCGTTCTGCGAGCCGAGGCCGTCGGTCACCTGGACCTCGAAGACGGTGCGCGTGTAGTAGTCCAGACCGCGCACCAGGCGCGGGTCCTCGACGTAGGCGATGTGCTGGGCGTCGAGATAGCGCTTGACGGCCTCGTAGTGGGCGCGGCAGTCGGGGCACAGGGCGTCGGAGATCTTGGGGGCGCCCTCCAGCACCTCGTGGCAATGGTCGTTCTTGCAGTCGAAGGCACGCAGCGGGTTCGTGTCGGCACGACGGCGGCACTCCTCGCACAGCTCCCCGGAATGCTCGCGGATGTAGGCGGCCACGGAGTCGCGGTAAGCCGGGCGGCAGGCGTCGTCGCCCATGGAGTTGATGAGGATGCGCACCTGGCTCTGCTCGATGCCCAGGGCCTCGATGAAACGCACGAACATGACGATGAGCTCGGCGTCGGCGGCGGGGTCGGAAGCGCCCAGACACTCCACGCCGATCTGGTGGAACTCGCGCAGGCGGCCCTTCTGGGGACGCTCGGCACGGAACATGGAGCCGGCATACCACAGCTTTGCGGGGGCGGCACCCTGCGGCACGAGGTTGTGCTCGATGAGGGCGCGCACGGTGCCGGCCGTGCCCTCGGGGCGAAGGGCGAGGCGCTGGTCGGCCTTGAGCTCGTCGGCCCTGCCCTCGCTCACCTTGGCGTAACCGTCGGGAGAAAGGACGGTGAACATCTCCTTGCGGACGACATCGGTGGAGGTGCCCAGACCGTGGACGAAGACATCGGCCTGCTCAAAGGTGGGAATCTCGACGGGGATGTAGCCGTATGCAGTGAATGCCTCCTCGGCAGCCTCACGCATATAGCTCCACATGATGGCGTCGTTGCCGATGAGATCCTCAGTGCCCTTTGGCTTGTTAGTTGCCATGCTTTGCTCCTTGGGTAGACGGTTAGCCCCTCAGAATAACACGCGGGGAAAGCGGTGCATATTACTCCACGTAAACTGTGCTTTCAGTGCATAGTTTGTTAAGGTTGACATATGGAAGAAAAATCGATGAGACTGGCGCACAATGCATGGGCGCAAAGGCGTGCTCAGGACGGCATGTTGTCCGGGCATGCATCGTATATAGAGGAGAAAAACCACCCCTGAGAAAGGCGGACATCATGCCGGAGTTTAGCCTTGCAAGCCTCATCGTCGTCGCCGCAGTGGCGGCCGTGGCGATCTACGCCGTACGGCACCTCGTACGCATAGGAAAAGGAAAAGACTCGTGCTGCTCGGGCGCCGGCGGGGGCGCACGTACCGTACAGAAGACCAAACACGTGGAGGTGGCCGACACCGATCCTGCCCACTACCCCTTCACCACGCAGATCCGCGTGAGGGACATGGTGTGCGAGGGCTGCGTCGAGAACGTCCAGAACGCCCTCAACGCGCTGCCCGGCACGTGGGCCAGCGTCGACCTGACGAGCCGCACAGCATGCGTGCGCACAAAGGCTGCCCCTGACGTGGCCGCACTTGAAAAGGCCATTGAGAACGCAGGGTACAGCGTCATCAGGATGTGAGGCGCTCCCCCAAAGCAATCCCGCGCAGGCCGTCCTTCGGGGCGGCCTTTTGTTTGAGGGCGGACTCATGTGGCACGAAATTACAGGCGGCACACCCCGAGAGACGGCCTGAGGCCCTCGCAAAACATCAGGGCGACCCATTCGGTGCCCGGCGGCACCGGTTTGGGTGAGGGTTTGTGGCACAGCTGAGGCGTGGCGAGTGAATAGGCCCTGAAACGCAAAAAGGCTGCTGCTCTTTCGAGCAACAGCCTTGTGCGATGCAATGGAGCCAGCAATCGGATTCGAACCGATGACCCCCGCTTTACGAGAGCGGTGCTCTACCGACTGAGCCATGCTGGCAACTCCCCGTAGGGCGAGAAAGAATAGTAGCAGAGATGCGCCGCGCGACGCA
The DNA here is from genome assembly GCA_934636245.1 of uncultured Coriobacteriales bacterium. Taxonomy (GTDB): domain Bacteria; phylum Actinomycetota; class Coriobacteriia; order Coriobacteriales; family UMGS124; genus UMGS124. Next base: position 89,576 of record CAKUAI010000009.1, on the reverse strand, counting down.
AGACTTTTCTTACACAAGTTGAGACGCGCTCACGAGCAGCACACAATCGGCCCCAAAGAGCACATCTATAATGACACGCCAGAACGACGCCACACCTAAGGCAGGACGCATGGAACTCGACCGCATCATCAACCGCATCGCCGGGCTCGACGAGGGCGCGATACAAGAGGCGCACGACCGCTGGGCGCGCGTGGCCAAGCCGCTGGGCAGCCTGGGGGCGCTGGAAAAGGCCGTGGAGCACATCGCAGGCATCCAAGGCAGCGCCGAGATTGCGCTCGCGCCGCGCTGCGTGGCGGTGATGTGCGCCGACAACGGCGTGGTGGCCGAGGGCGTGACGCAGACGGGAGCCGACGTGACCGCCAAGGTGGCCGCGCAGCTTGCGCATCACTCCTCGAGCGTATGCGTCATGGCACGCGTGGCGCACGCCGAGGTGCGGCCCTTCGACATGGGCATGCTGCATGAGGTGCCCGGCGTGCCCGTGCGCAACGCCCCGCGCGGAACACGTTCCATCGCTCAAGGCCCGGCCATGAGCCGCGCCGAAGCCGTGGTGGCCGTGCAGGCAGGTGCCGCCGTCGCATATGGCCTGGCAGACGAGGGCTTTCGCCTCATTGCAACAGGCGAGATGGGCATCGGCAACACCACAACCTCGGCGGCGCTGGCGTGCGCCCTTGTAGGCATGACGCCCGAGGAGGCCGTGGGCCGAGGGGCGGGCCTGGACGACGAGGGGCTCGCACGCAAGGTCGCCGTTGTGAGGCGCGCGCTTGAGGTGAACGCCCCCGACACAGCCGACCCCCTCGACATGCTCGCAAAGCTGGGAGGCTTTGACATCGCAGGCCTTGTGGGCCTGTACCTGGGATGCGCCATAGAGCGCATGCCCGTCGTCGTCGACGGCTTCATCAGCTCGGTCGCGGCGCTTTTGGCCTGCCGCATCGCCCCTGCGAGCCGCGCCTTCATGCTCGCTTCGCATCGCTCGGCCGAACCCGCGGCGGCGGCTGTGATGGGCGAGCTCGGCCTCTCCCCCATCATCGACGCAGGTATGCGCCTGGGCGAGGGCACGGGGGCCGTGTGCCTCTTTCCCCTGCTCGACATGGCGTGCGCGCTCTACCGCGACGGCATGACGTTTGACGAGTACCACATGGACGCATACCAGGAGCTGGGTAAATGATCTGCCTGGTGTGGGGTCCCTCGGCCAGCGGCAAGAGCGCCTGGGCCGAGACGCGGGCATGCGAGCTGGCGCGGGGCGCATCGAGCGAGTGGGTGGCGTCTGAGGCAGCGCTCGCCAACGGCGTGCGGCCCACCCCCGATGAGACCGAGACGGCCGCACCCGCGCGTCTCGCTTACTTTGCGACCATGCAGCGCGGCGGGCGTGAGGCGCAGGCGCGCATCGAAAAGCATCTGGCACAGCGGGCAGGAAAAGAATTCGTTACATATGAGACGCCCGTGCTTTCTGCCCTGGCAGATGCCCTGGTAGATGCGAGCGCGACCGTACTTCTCGACGATTTGGGCAACCTTGTGGCCAACGAGATGTTCGGCGCGGAGGCCCCGAGCGCAGACGCCGAGGCGCTTGCCAGGCGCATATGCGCAAGCTTGCTGGGGCTCGCCGGACGCGTGCGCCACCTCGTGGTGGTAGCCGACGCCGTGGGCGAGGCGGGCTGGCGGGGCGGCGGCCCCACCCTCGCGTGGATCGAGTGCTGTGAGACGTGCTGCTGCCTGCTTGCAAACGCCGCCGGCGAGGTCGTGGAGGTGCGCGGGGGCATCGCGCAAACGGTGAAGTCCCTGCGCCCAGCTCGCCTCGAGCAAATAACCACAGAGACATCCACGAGCCTGCCCACACATTCCTCACCACGAAAGGTCGCCCCATGCGACACCCGATAGAGAGCCTCCGTGCCGCCGGCCGCGCCGTAGTCATGGCATTCTCCACGTTTTCTCGCATACCCATGCCCCAGATATGCTGGGAAAAGGCGCACATGCGCTACCTCATGTGCGCCTTCGTGCTCGTGGGTGCCGCTGTGGGGGCGGCGCAGGTCGCCTGGCTTGCACTTGCCGGCACCCTGGGGCTCTCAAATCTTCTGCAAGGTGTGGGGTATGCGCTTGTCGCCGTCGCTATAACGGGCGGCATCCACCTCGACGGCCTCGCTGATGTGGCCGACGCCCTTTCGAGCCACGCCGAGCCCGCTCGCAAGGTTGAGATCATGAAGGACCCGCACGCCGGCGCCTTTGCCCTCATCGCCCTTGTCTGCTATCTCATGGCGCAGGTGGCGCTCGCCGGCGAAGCAGGCATCTCGGGCGCGTGCGACCTCGTGGAGCTCGGCCTCATTCCCCTCGCCTCGCGCTGCACGGCCGGCCTCGCCACGCTTGTGCTGCCCAGTGCCAGCAAGCACGGCATGCAGCAGTCCTTCCGCGATGCGGGACGGGCGGACACACGACCGCTTATGCTGCTTGGCGCCGAGGGAGCCATTGTGGCGTGCGCCATGGTGGCGGTGTGCCCCGTGTTCGGCCTGGTCGGCGCAGTCGCATGCGCTGCCTGCGCGGCACTCGCCGCCCGGCGTGCACACAAGGAATTCGGCGGTTTCAACGGCGACCAGGCAGGCTGCTTGCTTCAAACGTGCGAGCTTGCGCTCCTCGCCCTGTTCGTGATGGTCCAGAAAGCAGGACTTGCATGATTCTCATTGTGGGCGGGACAAGCTCGGGTAAGGCGACCTTTGCACGTAAACTCGCGGCACAGCATGGATGGAGCGAAGACGATATTGCCTTCAACGTGGAGGAACTGCTGTGGGGGCAAACCGAGGGCACCGGCCAGGTTGCCTCAGTTGGTGCCGATGCCGCCGGCCATGCCGCCGGCCATGCCGTCGGCAAGGCTCTGCCGGCAACGCCCGAACTGATTGAGCGGCTCGCAGCCAAAGCAATCGTCACGTGCTCTGAGGTAGGCGGGGGCGTCGTGCCGCTTGACCGGGAAGAGCGTGCCTGGCGCGAGGCCGTGGGCCGCATGTCCTGCGAGCTGGCGAGCCAAGCCGACGCCGTCGTGCGCATGGTGTGCGGCATCCCTGTCGTGCTCAAGGGAGAGCTTGCATGAATGGCGCAGGCCGCACGCAGTGCATGCCCGGTGCCCATGAACCCGGCGCCGTCCACATCGCCCTCATCAGGCACGCGCCCACGCAGGGCAACCTGGAGGGACGCTATGTGGGCGCCACCGACGAGAGCCTAAGCGACCAGGGCCACGCGCTTGCCGAAGCTGCTGCCCCCGCGCTCGCCGCCCTGGCGCCCCGCCGTCTCTTTACGAGCGGCATGCGGCGCTGCGACGAGACGGCAGCCATCCTCTTCCCAAAGCTGGTTCCTGCGCACCTGCCCGGCTTGGCCGAGATGCGCTTTGGAGCCTTTGAGTGCAAGACGTACGCCGAGATGGACAAAGACGCACGCTACCAGGCCTGGGTGGACTCGGGATGCACCACGGCATGCCCCGGCGGCGAAGCGCAGGCAGAGTTCGTCGCACGCGTGCGCACGGCGTTTGAACAGGCGCTCGACGACCTTGCGGGCATGCAAGCAGGGGGCGGGAATCAGGGTTTGCAGGGCAGCGGGCGGCATGTGGGCCTCGCAATCCCGGACGCGCACAGGGATGCTCGCGATGTAGGAGCCATAGACGCCGCTTTTCTTGTTCATGCGGGAACCATCATGGCCGTGATGTCTGAGCTGGCAGAACCCAAGCGCGGTTACTGGGAATGGAAGGCAGCATATTGCGCGGGATTCGAGGCATGCGCACGGCACGCGGAGAATGGCTGGCGACTCACAGATGTGCGGGAGCTGCCGCGACGCATGGAGTATCATGGCGCCTGACCGTATCAAGCGCGACGCCTGGGGATTGTGCCTGGGTATTGCAGGGGGAACCGGGTGAGATTCCCGGACTAGGGACATAACTGTGAGGGCGCGCGCCCGCAGTCAGATTACCCTGCCCGCCTGAGCGGCCATCCCGCAAACGGGAGGCCGCGCACCGCATCCGCCTTGTGAACCCCGAGGCAGGTGCCTGCCAGAAGGCAACGCCGAACCACTCGTCCGGCGGGCCTTGGCGTGCGCGTACTCCACGAGAGAATTGGACACGCACATGTTCGAGACCGCACTTTCCCGCCGCACCGCCATCGCTACAGGCCTCGCCGCCGCCGGCGTCGGCCTCGCCGCCCAGGCAGGCATCGCCCAGGCCGACGAGGCCCAGGCCCCCAAGCCCGTCATCCTCGTGGTGAGCTTCGGCACGAGCTACAACGACTCTCGCCACATCACCATCGGCGCCATCGAAGACGCCATCCGCGAGACCTACCCCGACTACGACGTGCGCCGCGCCTTCACCGCGCAGATTATCATCGACAAGCTCGCCGAGCGCGACGGCATCGTCATCGACAACTTCGAGCAGGCCATGGACAAGCTCGTGGAGGAGGGCGTGCAGAAGGTCGTCGTGCAGCCTACCCACCTCATGGCCGGCTACGAGTACACCGACGTCCTCAACTCCCTGCAGCAAAACTACGCCGACAAGTTCGACGCCATCGTGCTGGGCGACCCGCTGCTCACGAGCGATGAAGACTACAGCGCGGTCGTTGAGGCCATCTGCGACGCCACGGCCGCCTACGACGACGGCCAGACCGCCATCTGCTTCATGGGCCACGGCACCGAGGCCGACTCCAACGAGGACTACGCGCACCTGCAGCAGGTTCTGACCGACGCCGGCCACACGAGCTACTTCGTGGGCACCGTCGAGGCGACCCCCACGTTCGACGACGTCGTCGAGGCCGCCCAGGCCGCCGGCTTCACGCGCGCCGTGCTGCGCCCGCTCATGGTCGTCGCCGGCGACCATGCCAACAACGACATGGCCGACACCGAGGACCCCGACTCCTTTGCCAGCAAGTTCATCGCCGCCGGCTTCGAGGTCGAGTGCGTCGTGGAGGGCCTGGGCCAGCTCGTTGCCATCGACGACATCTACGTGCGCCACGTGGCCGACGCAATCGCCCAGCTCTAAGCCCGCACAGCTCCCCTATCTCAAGCAACAGGCCCCGCGTCGCGCCGGCGTTCCCCAGGCCGGCATGATTGGCGCGGGGCCCTTTCTCGTTTCTGCAAGACACGCATCATCCAAGGACAGCACATGACCCACAGCACACATCGCAACGCCGTCGCGCTTGCGGCGCTCAGCCTCACGCTCCTCTGCGCGCCCCTGGCCTGGGGCGCAAGCCAGGCCCATGCCGCTGTGCGCATTCAGCCTGCTGCAACCCAGCAGGCATCCGATGCCGACGGCTCCTCCGACAAGGTGACCCAGGGCGCGGCAGCGGCCCAGCAGGACCTGCCCGACACCGAGAAGCTCACCGCCGTGCAGGCCGGCGACCTTGAGGAGGGCACCTACACGATCGAGGTGGCCTCGAGCTCGAGCATGTTCCGCATCACCGAGGCCAAGCTCACCGTTGCCGACGGCAAGATGACCTGCGAGCTCACCATGAGCGGCAAGGGCTACGGCAAGCTCTTCATGGGCACGGGTGAGCAGGCCGCGCAAGCCGACGAGAAGGACTGCATCCCCTACGTGGACAATGCGGGCGGCACGCACTCCTTCACCGTGCCGGTGGAGGCGCTCAACACCGAGATCGACTGCGCCGCGTGGAGCATCAAGAAAGAGTCCTGGTACGACCGCACCCTGGTGTTCCTCGCCGACACTCTGAAGCCCGCCGAGGCGGCGCTTGCCGACGGGACCTACACGGCCAGCGTGGCGCTTGAGGGCGGCACGGGGCGCGCGAGCGTCGAGACTCCCTGCACCCTCAAGGTGGAGAAGGGCGCCATGACCGCCACCGTGGTGTGGTCGAGCCCCAACTACGACCAGATGGTCGTGAACGGCACGCGGTACCTTCCCGTGAACAAGACGGGCAACTCGACGTTCGAGATTCCCGTGGCGGCGCTCGACACGCCCCTGGCCGTGCAGGCCGAGACGTGCGCGATGAGCGAGCCGCACATGATCGACTACACGCTCACCTTCTCCGCACCCGTCGCACAGAAGGGCTAGACACGTGACCCAGAGCCGCGGCACGCACGCATGGCATGCAATGCCCCTCACACGCAGGGGTTTCATCGGCTTGACCGCCGCTGCTGGCGCAGGGGCGGCGTGCGTTGCGGCCCTGGGCCTTGCAGGATGCTCCAGCACCGGCGGCGGCGAGGGCGCAAGCGATGCGGCGGCGTCGGCGGCCCAGACGGGCGAGCCCGACGAGGGCGACCCTGCGAGCGCCGAGCGCCCCTCGTGGAGCAACCCCGAAGTGGGAGGCGGTCTCGTGCGCACGGGCAGCCTCGACCTCGCCTGGGCCACAGGCTTCACCGTGGACCTCTACGAGGGAGATCGCGCCCTTGCCTGCATCGCCGACGGCACGCGCTACCTCTTTGTGCCCGCAGGCGATGCGCCCCAGGGAATCGCCGACGACGTCACGGTGCTTGAGCGGCCCCTTTCGAACATTTACCTCGCAAGCTCCTCGACGCTGTGCCTCTTTGCTGCCCTCGACGCCGTGGATTGCGTGAGCCACGTGAGCGTCACGCAGGAAACTTGCACGGTGGAAGCGTTCGCACAGGCCATCGCCTCGGGGGACATCGTCTACGGCGGCAAGTACAGCGCACCCGACTACGAGGCGTTTCTCAACGGCGGCTGCAGGCTCGCCGTTGAGAACACGATGATCTACCACACCCCCGAGGTACGCGAGAAGCTCATGCAGCTCGGCGTCCCCGTCATCGTTGAACAATCGAGCCTGGAGAGCGCCCCGCTCGGCAGGCTCGAGTGGATCATGCTGTGGGGCGCCATGCTCGACAAGGTGTCGCTCGCCCAAGAGGTTCTCGACAAGCAGGCCCAGCTCGTCGAAGACGTCGAGAGACGTGTGGCGGCCGAACCGCTCGCGTGCACCGTGGCCTTCTTCTACATCAACGCCAACGGTGCGGCCGTGGTGCGCAAACCCGGCGACTACGTGGCGAAGATGATTGCCATGGCGGGCGGCACCTACGCGTTTGCCCAGCTCGCAGGCACAGACGAGAACCGTTCCTCCTCCACCACGCTCGAGATGGAGGCGTTCTACGCCCAGGCAAAGGACGCCGACGTCATTATCTACAACTCCACGGTGGCAGGCAGGATCGGCAGGCTCGACGAGCTCGTGGCGCTCAACCCCCTGCTCGCCGACTTCAAAGCCGTCAAGAACCGCCGGGCCTGGTGCTGCGAGCAGAACGTCTACCAGCAGATGACCGCGACGGGCGAAGTGGTGGCCGACCTGCACGAGGCGATAGCCGACACCGACCGCGACGAGCTCACCTTCCTCTTCAGACTCACATGACACACGAAAGGCGCGCGATGAGGCACACGGACAGCTGGCGGGACAGCAAGCGGCGATTCGTCGTGACCATGGTGCTGGCAAGCCTGGTGTTGGCGGCGCTTCTGTGTGCAAACCTGTGCATCGGGTCGGTGGGCATGAGCCCCGACGAGCTGCTGGGAGCGCTCACGGCAGGCCCGGGGGCAAGCGGCCTTGAGGCAAACGTCATCTGGCAGATACGCCTGCCGCGCGCTGTGAGCGCGGCCATTCTCGGCGGGGCGCTTGCATGCTCGGGCTTCTTGCTGCAGACCTTCTTCAACAACCCCATCGCAAGCCCCTACATCCTGGGCATCTCGGCAGGCGCCAAGTGCGCGCTGGCCGCCGTGACGATCTGCGTCATCGGCGCAGGCGGGGCGCTTGCGTCCTGGCAGGTGGTGGGCGCCGCGTTCGTGGGCTCATTGGTGGCAACCGCCCTGGTACTTGGCTTGTCGACCAAGATTCGTTCCATGAGCATGCTCATTGTGGCCGGCGTGATGGCAGGCTATGTCTTCAACGCGATAACCGACTTTCTCGTGACCTTTGCAAGCGACCAGAACATCGTGAACCTGCACAACTGGGCCCTGGGCAGCTTCTCGGGGGCCACCTGGAGCCAGGTGGGCGTCGAGGCAGCCGTGTGCGCGGCGGGCTTCGCGGCCTCGATGGCGCTGGCAAAGCCCATGGCCGCCTTCCAGCTCGGCGAAGGCTACGCCAAGAGCGTCGGCGTCAACGTGCGACTCTTCCGCGCGGCACTCATCGCCGTGGCAAGCCTTTTGGCCGCCTGCGTCACAGCCTACGCGGGCCCCGTGGGATTCGTGGGCATCGCGGTGCCCTACCTGGCACGCACGGCGCTTGCCTCCTCGAAGCCCGTGCGCGCGGTACCGGCGTGCCTGGTGATGGGAGCCAGCTTCTGCCTTCTGTGCGACCTGGTGGCGCGCACGCTCTTCTCCCCCACCGAGCTCAACCTGGGCACGGTCACTGCCGTGTTCGGCGCACCCGTGGTCATCGCGCTTATGATGCGCCGCACCCGGGAGGGACGTTAAATGACCAGGCAGATGGCATTGCAGACACGCGGTCTCGATGTGGGATACGGGCGACGCTGCGTGGTGGGCAACGTCACGCTCGACCTTGTGCCCGGCGAGGTGCTCTGTCTTGTGGGACCCAACGGATCGGGCAAGTCGACCCTGCTCAAGACGATCGCAGGCCAGATTGCGCCCCTGGGCGGCAGCGTGCTGCTCGACGGGCGCGACGCGAGCTCCTTCAAGGCAGACGAGCTGGCGCGCAACCTCTCGGTGATGCTCACGGGGCGCATGGCCTGCGAGATGCTGAGCTGCCTGGACGTGGTGGAGACGGGCCGCATCCCCTACACGAACGCCCTGGGCACGCTTCGCGAGGCCGACCGCGAGGCCGTGAAGAGCGCCATGCAGGCGATAGGCGCCTGGGAGCTGCGCGAGCGCGACTTCATGCAGATAAGCGACGGCCAGCGCCAGCGCGTGCTGCTCGCCCGCGCCATCGCCCAGGACGCGCCGGTGATGGCGCTCGACGAACCCACCTCCTACCTCGACATTCGCCATCAGTTGGAGCTGCTTGCCTGTGTGCGCGACCTTGCGCGCACGCGCGGGTGGACCTGCCTGCTGTCGCTGCACGAGCTCGCCTTGGCCCAGAAGGTCGCCGACCGGGTGGCCTGCGTGTGCGAGGGCGGCATATATGCGCAAGGCGCCCCCGAGGACGTGCTCGACGCACCCACCGTGGCCCATGTGTTCGACTTAGGACGTGCGGCTTGGAGTGCGACGCTGGGATGCGTGGAGGACGCACCGCTCGAAAGCGAGGCGCGGGTGTTCGTGCTCGGAGGCGCCGGTACGGCCGCAACCTCGATGCGGGCCCTGCGCCGCGAGGGCACGGGCTTCTGCGCAGGCGTGCTGCCTGAAAACGACGTGGACTGTGTGCTTGCACACAGGCTCACAACCCACGTGGTGAGCACGCCGGCTTTCACGGTGCCCGACGACGAGGCGTTGGCGCTGGCCCGTGAGATGCTTGCGGGTTGCGAGGCACTTGTGGACTGCCTGGGCTCGATGGACGCTGATCCCCTGGAAGCCTGCCGGCGCGAGATACTCGCCTGCGCACGAGCGGCGGGACTCCCCGTCTATGGAAGCACGGCGCAGTTTTTGGAAGCGTTGCGCAATCAAAGAAACGGCAAGAGCGTAGGCAGGGTGGCAGGTGCCTGTGACGATTCTTCAACGGCGGCGCCGGCAGAGGCGGTGAAGCCATGACGCTTGAGCGCTATGTCGAGGTCGGCAAGAAACGCCTGCGCTGTGGCTACACCACAGGAACCTGCGCGGCTGCGGCGGCCCAGGCCTGCGGGCAGGCACTTCTTGCAGGGAACTTCCCCCACTCTCTGCGCATCGACACCCCGGCGGGCATCGCCGTGGTGGTGGAACCCGAGGAGATGCACCGAGGCACCGATGCACAGGGCACCCCCTGGGCAAGCTGCGGCGTGCGCAAAGACGCAGGCGACGACGCGGATGCCACCGACGGCGCACTGGTCGTGGTGCGCGTGAGCCTTGTAAACACGCTAGGCACCACGATTGAGGGCGGGGCCGGTGTGGGCCGCGTGACACGCGCCGGGCTCGACCAACCCGTGGGCGCCGCTGCCATCAACTCGGTGCCGCGCGCGATGATCGCCTCCGAGCTCGAGCGGATTGCCCGCGAGCACGGCTGGCAGGGCGGCTTTGCGGTGGAAGTGTCGGTGCCCGGCGGAGAAGAAATCGCGCGCAAGACCTTCAACCCGCGCCTGGGCATTGAAGGCGGCATTTCGATTCTAGGAACGTCGGGCATCGTGCGGCCCATGAGCGAGGAGGCCCTCGTCGAGTCCATCCGCCTGGAGATGCGCATGAGACGCGCGCAGGGCCTGCGCGACCTCGTGCTCGTGCCGGGAAACTACGGTCAGGACTGGGCGCAAGACAAGGAAGACGTCGACCCCACACATATCGTGAGCTGCTCGAACTTCCTGGGTGAGGCACTCGATTACGCCGGGGTGCTCGGCTTTGAGACGCTTGTGCTCGTAGGGCACATGGGCAAGCTCGCCAAAGTCGCAGCGGGCGCCATGAACACCCACTCGCGCGTGGCCGACGGGCGCGCCGAGGCGTTCGCGGCACATGCGGCCCTGGCAGGTGCGGGGCGCGACGACATCGCCCGCCTTATGGACTGCGCCACGACCGACGAGGCGCTTGAGGTGCTCGCCGGGCGCGGCCCCGGCGAGGCGGCTGTTTCAGATGAGCGGGAACACCTGCTTGCCACGACGTTGCAGAGCCTTACGCAGGCAATTGAGCGGCACGTGAGCCGGCGAGGCGACCCTGTGCGCTGCGAGGTCGTGGTGTTCTCGAAGGCATGGGGCGAGCTGGGACGATCGAGTGGGGCACAGGAACTCTTGGACAAGCACCGTCTGCACGGCACGGCGGCAAGGAAGGAAGGCCGGATATGATCGACTTCGTGGGAGCGGGCCCTGGCGCCGTTGACCTCATCACCGTGCGCGGCATGCGCGCCCTGCAGCAGGCAGACGTCGTGGTGTATGCAGGGTCGCTGGTAGACCCCGAGATGCTGGCATACTGCCGACCTGAGGTAGAGGTGCACGACTCGGCGCATATGACGCTTGAGGAAGTCGTCGACGTGCTCGTGGCAAGCGACCGCGCAGGCAAGCGCACCGTGCGCCTGCACACGGGCGACCCGGCTATGTACGGCGCCATCCGCGAGCAGATGGACCTGCTTGACGAGGCAGGCGTGGCCTATCGCGTCATCCCTGGCGTGTCGAGCGTGTTTGCCGCGGCGGCTGCCCTTAACTGCGAGTTCACCCTGCCCAGCGTGTCCCAGTCGCTCGTGCTCACACGTGTGGAAGGACGCACGCCCGTGCCAAGCGGGGAAGAGCTGCGCAGGTTTGCCGCCCATGGCTGCACCATTGCGCTCTTCCTCTCCTGCGGCCTTCTCGAGCGCGCCCGCGAGGAGCTGCTTGCGGGAGGCCTGTCGCCCCAGACCCCGGCCGCCCTTGTGTATCGCGCAAGCTGGCCGGATGAGAAAATCGTGCGCTGCGATGTGGCGAGCCTGCCCGAGGCGGCCCGCGAGGCGGGGCTCAGCAGGCAGGCAATCGTGCTTGTGGGAGACGCCCTTGCCGGCAGCCTTAAAGCCGCACGCGCCGAGCGGTCGCTGCTCTACGACCCGAGCTTCACGCACGGCTACCGCGTGGGCACGGGCGAGGCAAGCGGGGATGCCGCGCTGACGCAGACCGGAGCGCAAGGCACGCAGGACACGCAGAACATGCACGACGAGGCGCGCGCATGAGCGCAATCGCCATCGCGGGGTTCACGGCAGCGGGCTGCGCCCTGGCCCAAAAGATAGCCGAAGAGCTGGAAGGCGCCCGTGCCTGGGCGCCGCGCCGCCTTGCCGAGGAAGTGGGCCTGCCCGGCTTTGACAGCGTCGGGGCGTGGGTGGGCGAGGTCCTCGCGCAGGGAAGCAAGGGCATCGTCTTTGTAGGGGCCTGTGGCATCGCGGTGCGCGCCATAGCCCCATATGTGACCAGCAAGATGCACGACCCCGCGGTCGTATGCGTGGACGAGGCCGGCAGATGGGCAATATCCCTGCTCAGTGGCCATGTAGGCGGGGCAAACGACCTTGCGCGCCGCGTTGCGCGCATTGTGGGAGCCACGCCCGTGGTTACGACGGCCACCGATGTGCGCGACGTCTTCGCCATCGACGAGTGGGCGGCTCGCCGTGGCCTCATCATCGCAAACCCCCAGCTCATCAAATGTGTTTCAGGCACGCTGCTCGAAGGTGGGCACGTCGGGGTGCGCGCGGGACGCCAGGTGCATGTGGCAGGCGAGCTTCCCGCGGGGTTCGTGCGTGAGGAGTGCGCGAGCGACACGGACGGCACAGGTGACGGCATCCGCAAGCCCTGTCCCGCAGGAGCCACCCCCGACTCAGCGGATGCGGTTCACGCCCTCCACACGCACATCCATATCGGACCTGAGCTGCCTGGCGAGAGCGACCCCGACACGCTGTGCCTCATCACACGCAACGTGGTGGTGGGCATCGGGTGCAGGCGAGACTGTGAACCGGCAATCCTGCAGGCCAGCGTCGAGGCGGCGCTGGTGGGCCTCGGCCTGACGCCGGAGGCAGTGTGCGCGCTGGCCACCATCGACCTCAAGGCCGCAGAGCCGGCGGTGGTCGAGCTTGCCCAGCAGCGCTCCTGGCCGATGCGCACCTTTAGCGCTGAGGCGCTTGCCGCACAGAGCGGCGACTTCGCCTCGTCGGAGTTCGTGCGCGCCCAGGTGGGCGTGGACAATGTATGCGAGCGGGCCCTTGCCTGCTGCGGTGCCACGCGCGTCCTCGGCAAGCAGGCCCATCAAGGAACAACCGTGGCCGTGGGCCTTGTGCCCACGACGCTGAGCTTTGACCTGAAGAAAGGAGACGACCATGCCTAAGCTCTACGTGGTGGGCCTAGGGCCCGGGGCAGGAGCCGACCTCACCCAGCGTGCCCGCGCGGCGCTCGAAGAATGCCAGGTCATCGCCGGATACACGACCTACGTCGACCTTGTGCGCAAGGACTTTCCCGAAAAAGAGCTGCTCGTAAGCGGCATGCGCGGCGAGGTTCAGCGCTGCCGGGCGGCCCTGGAGCGTGCGGCAAGCGGGGCGACCGTGGCCCTTGTGTGCTCGGGCGACCCGGGCGTCTACGGCATGGCGGGCCTCGTGCTCGAGCTCGCCCAGGACATGGTCCTGGCAGACGTAGTCGAGGTGGAGGTCGTCGCCGGCGTCACCGCCGCCACGGGAGGAGCTGCACTTTTGGGCGCACCCCTCATGCACGACTTCTGCCTCGTGTCGCTGTCTGATTTGCTCACACCCTGGGATGCCATCGAGGCAAGGTTGCGTGCGGCAGCGCGCGCCGGCTTTGTCATCTGCCTCTATAACCCCTGCTCCCACGGCAGGCCCGACCACCTGGCACATGCGGCGCAGATCCTGCTTGAGGAGCTGCCGGCGAGCTGCGTGTGCGGCATCGCGCATAACGTGGGCAGACCCGGCGAAGGCGCACGCGTGCTGACCTTGGGCGAGCTCGCGGATGCTCCGGCCGACATGACGAGCATCGTCTACGTGGGCAACGCCACGACACGCGAAATCGCAGGTCGCATGGTGACGCCGCGCGGCTATCAGGTGAGGTCGTAGATGGCAGGCGAGTCTCGAACATATCGCGTCCTCGTGTTCGCCGGAACCACAGAGGGTCGCGAGCTTGCTTCATGGCTGAGCGCGCAGGGCAATGTGGAGACGTGCGTGTCGTGCGCGACCGACTTCGGGGCGCATCTTTTGGGGGCGCTCCCCCATACCCAGGTCCTGGCGCAACGCCTGGACGAGGCGGGCATGGAGCGTCTCATGGCACAGGGCGCGTTTGACGTGGTGGTTGATTGCACACACCCGTACGCGAACGTCGTCACGGCGAACGCCCGTGCGGCAGCCCTGGCTCAAGGTTGCGAGTACCTGCGCGTCGTACGCGAAGGAGAACCCGAGGGCGACTGGGTGCGCGCGGATTCGCCGGCGCATGCCGCCGAGCTGCTGGCGGGCCTTTCCGGAGACATCCTGCTCACCACAGGCACGAAGGACATAGCCACCTGGTGCGCGCAACCCAGCCTGCGTGAGCGCATCTGGGTGCGCTGCCTTCCCAACGAGGCATCGGTTCAGGCAGCACGACAAGCGGGCATCCCTGCCGAGCGCATCGTGGGCGCCATGGGGCCGTTCTCCCTGGAAGACAACGTAGCGCTCATCAGACGCAGCGGCGCGCGCATCCTCGTGACAAAGGCCTCGGGCACGGCGGGCGGTTTTTGGGAGAAAGTGCAGGCAGCACGAGAGACAAGCTGCACGCTTGTCGTCATTGGGCGGCCGACGAAAGAAGAGGGCCTCACGCTTGAGGAGGCCAAGGCACAGCTGGCAAGGAGGTTTGGATGAGGGTTGACATCGTAGGCGCGGGGCCCGCCGGCCGGCAGGGCTTGACCCTCGGCGGCATGCAGGCGCTCGAAGAGGCCCAGCTTATCATCGGGGCCGCCCGCGTCTTGCAGGAGCTTGCCTTGGAGACAGATGCCCACCAGGTGGCCCTGGTGAGTCCCTCGGACATCGCCGAGGTGCTAGCTGGCCAAGCTCAGGCAGGCATTGAGCGCGCCGCCGTGGCAGTCTCGGGCGACGTGGGACTCTACAGCCTCGCCGCTCCCCTGCGTGCCACTCTGGCAGGCATGCCGAACATCGAGCTCCACGAGCACCCGGGCGTCTCCTCTCTGCAATGCCTGTGCGCACGGCTCCATATGCCCTGGCAGGACGCCCATGTGCTCTCGGCTCACGGGCGGGCGTGCGATGTGGCCGGAGCCGCCCAATGCCACCGGCTCACCTTCGCGCTCACGGGCGGGGCGATTCGCGCCCACAACGTGTGCGCCGACCTCACGAAGCGCGGCATGGGCGACCTCGCCGTGCATGTGGGCGAGAACCTCTGCAGCCCCCGCGAGCGCGTGCTGAGCGGCACGGCCACCGAACTCGCCCGCGAGACGTTTGAAGACCTTGCCTGTATGCTCGTTGAGAATCCCTCGCCTGTCGAGCGCGCCTGGCAGGCACCGGGCCTGCGCGACGCCGACCTCACGCGCGGTGACGCCCCCATGACAAAGGAAGAGGTGCGCCAGGCCATCGTGTGCAAGCTGCGCCTGACGGCCGACGCCTGCGTGTGGGACATCGGAGCAGGTACGGGCTCGGTGAGCGTGGAATGCGGCCTGGCAGCGTGCGCCGGGCGCGTCTACGCCGTGGAGGAAGTGCCCGAGCGCGTCGACCTCATCGCCGAGAACGCCCGCAAGCTCGGCGCTCTCAACGTCTTCACCGTCGAAGGGAAGGCGCCTGCAGCACTTGACGGCCTGCCCGCCCCCACGCATGCCTTCATCGGGGGCTCGACAGGCTCGTTTGCCCAAATCGCAGACGCCGTGCTCGCCGCCAACCCTGAGGCGCGCATGGTGGCCAGTGCCGTCACCATCGAGACGCTCTACCAGGCGCTTCAGGCATTTCAAGCGCACAACATGGCCGACGTCGAGGTCGTACAGCTCAGCGTGGCAAAGGCGCGCGAGCTCGGCGGGTTGCACCTTATGTCCGCCCAGAACCCCGTGTGGATCATAAGCGGCCAAGGCGTGCGGGACGAGGGCGCCTCATGCTGACGCAGCTACCGCGCATCCTCATCACGGCGCCCAAAAGCAGCGCGGGCAAGACGACACTCACCTGCACGCTCATGGGGGCGCTGCGCGAGCATGGCCTGCGCATGCTGGCATGCAAGTGCGGCCCCGACTACGTGGACCCCACTTTCCATGAGCGGCTGGGCGCCGTGCGCCGCCTCAACCTCGACGCGTTCTTTCAGTCCGAGACCCTCATGCGCGACCTTCTCGCTCACGCCGGACGCGACTGCGATATCGCCTGCATCGAAGGGGCCATGGGGTACTACGACGGCGTGGGAACAACAACCAAGGCCAGTGCCTGGGACGTTGCCCACATCACCGAGTCACCCGCATTGCTTGTGCTCGACGCGCGCGGAGCATGCGCCTCGCTTGCCGCGCAGGCGCTCGGCTTTGTCGCCATGCGCACGCCCAGCCATGTGGCAGGCGTCGTGCTCGACCATGCGAGCGCCGCACTTGCCGACAAGGTGGCGCCCGTCATCGAGCGGGAGTGCGGCGTGCCCGTGCTGGGCCATCTCCCCCACGACGAGGCGATTGCGCTTCCCAGCAGGCACCTCGGTCTCGTTTTGGCCCAGGACCTGCCCGACCTCAACGAGAAGCTCGCTCGCCTGACAACGCTTGCGCAGGACTGCCTCAACATGGACGCGATCCTCGCGCTTGCCCAGGCGGCCCCGCAGCTCGATTCGGGCAGCACGTGGCCCCTTTCCTCCTGCTTGGATACACATGAATCCACGCCCGTCATCGCCGTGGCCCGCGACGAGGCGTTTTGCTTCTATTACGCCGAGGAGCTCGAGCTTTTGGAAGACCTGGGGGCCGCGCTCGCCTTCTTCTCTCCCCTGCGCGACGAAGGCCTGCCCAAGGGAGCAAGCGGGCTCTTTTTAGGCGGAGGCTACCCCGAGCTGCACGTGCACGAGCTTTCCTCCAATACCGCCATGCGCAAGGCAGTGCGCACGGCACTGGCGCAGGGCATGCCTGCGATTGCAGAGTGCGGGGGCTTCCTCTACCTGCTTGAACGCTTGACCGACGACAATGGCGCAACTTGGCCGCTCGTAGGCGCATGCCCGGGCGGGGCCGAGCGCAAAAAGCACGGACGCTTCGGCTACATCGAACTTGAGACGCAGGGTGCAGGGCTTCTCGGCCCCACCGGCACCACACTGCGCGCCCACGAGTTCCATCGCTGGGAGGCAGACGACACGGGCGCGGGGCTGCTCGCCCGCAAACCCGAAAGCGAGCGCTTTTGGTACGCCGGGCACCACACCCCCGGCCTCTATGCGGGATTTCCCCATCTCTACCTGCCCGGATCTATCGACGTCGCACGTAGGTTTGTGCGCGCGTGCGCCGCATGGGGCGCGCAAAGGAAGGACGCGACGTGTACCTGCACCTTGTAAGCCTGGCTGCGGGCTATGTAGCCGACCTTGCCTTGGGCGACCCGCACGGCTGGCCCCACCCCGTGCGCTGGATGGGCTCCCTCATCGCCCGGCTCGAGCCTGCCCTGCGCCACGCCTTTCCCGACACACCGCGCGGCAAGCAGGCTGCAGGCACGGCGCTTGTGTGCCTGGTCACGGGCATCAGCGGCGGTGCATGCGCAGCCGCACTCGCCCTGGCGGGGGCAGTCAGCCCTTATCTATCCTGCGCGGTAGGGGCGCTTGTAAGCTACTGGATGCTTGCGACCAAGTCGCTCAAGGACGAGAGCATGGCTGTGCTCGACGCCCTGGAACACGCGGGCCTGCCTGAGGCACGCACGCGCGTCTCCATGATCGTAGGCCGCGACACGGCGGCGCTCACCGAAGAGGGCGTCACAAAGGCCGCAGTGGAGACGGTGGCCGAAAACGCCTCGGACGGTGTGATCGCACCCCTTTTCTACCTGGCGCTTTTGGGGCCGGTGGGCGGAGTCGTCTACAAGGCGATCAACACGATGGACTCGATGGTGGGCTACAAAAACGACCGCTACCTCGACTTTGGCCGAGCCGCCGCCAAGCTCGACGACGCGGTGAACTTCATCCCCGCACGCCTGGCCGGCACCCTCATGTGCCTGGCTGCCCCCCTTGCAGGCTTTAACGGCAAACGCGCCTGGCGCACCTTCCGGCGCGACCGGCTCGCCCACACCTCGCCCAACTCTGCCCACACCGAGGCGGCCTGCGCGGGAGCCCTGGGCATACAGCTGGCCGGCCCCAACTACTACGGCGGCGTTTTGGTGGAGAAGCCCACGCTGGGCGAGGCGTGCCGTGCAGTGGAACCCGCCGACATCCGCCGGGCAAACAGGCTGCTCTATGCCACAAGCCTGCTGGCGCTGCCCGTATGTGCAGGACTCGGGGCGCTCGTATGGGCATGTGTGAAGGCGGCGACGGGGATATGAGAAAGTCTTATTGGATGAAACGGCGCATACGTGAGGCGCAACGAGCGAGGAGGGCGGCATGACCAACAAACGCGCCAAGGCGATTATGGTGCAGGGCACGATGTCAGGCGCAGGCAAGAGCCTCATCGCCGCAGGTCTCTGCCGCATCTTTGCCCAGGACAGCCTTGCGGTGGCCCCTTTCAAGTCGCAGAACATGTCGCTCAACTCGGCGGTCACGCCACGTGGCTTTGAGGTCGGGCGCGCCCAGGCACTGCAGGCACAGGCCTGCGGCATCCCCGCCGAGCCTGCGATGAACCCCATCCTCCTCAAACCCACAACCGACGTGGGGTCGCAGGTCATCGTTATGGGCAAACCCGTGGCGAACATGGCAGCCCGCGACTACTTCAAATACAAGACGAGCCTCATTCCCACCGTGCAGGCGGCCTACGATGACCTGGCCTCGCGTCACGACGTCGTGGTCATCGAAGGTGCAGGCAGCCCGGCCGAGATCAACCTCAAGCACAACGACATCGTGAACATGGGCATGGCCAAAATGGCGGCCGCCCCCGTGCTGCTTGTGGGCAACATCGACTGTGGCGGCGTATTTGCCCAGCTTGTAGGCACACATGCCCTGCTTGAAGACGCCGAGCGGCGTATGCTCAAGGCCTGCGTCATCAACAAGTTCCGCGGCGACGTGACCCTTTTGCAGCCCGGTCTCGACGAGCTTGAACGGCGCATGGGAGTACCCGTGGCCGGCGTGGTGCCCTACACGCACCTTGACCTCGACGACGAGGACGGCTTCTCCGCCATGCAGGGGTCGGGCGCGGCAAACGCCCTGCTCGACATTGCCGTCGTGCGCCTGCCGCACATATCGAACTTCACCGACCTCGACGCCCTCACCGCCCTACCCGAGGTGCGCGTGCGCTATGTGAGCCATGCCGAGGAGCTGGGCCAGCCCGACCTTGTCGTGGTTCCCGGCACCAAGGCCACCCTGGGCGACCTCGCCTGGATGGGCGAGCACAACCTGGACGCCGCACTGCGCCAGCATGCTGAGGCAGGTGGCCTCGTCTTGGGCATCTGCGGCGGATACCAAATGCTGGGCCTGGAGATACACGACCCCCTGGGGGTGGAAGGAGGCGGGCGCCAAGAGGGCTTGGGACTGCTTCCCGTGCGCACCACGTTCACCCAGGAAAAGACACTTTGCAGCAGCACGGGCGCGACCTTACAGCTTGAAGGACCCTTTGCGTACCTGTCGAATCTGGACGTTGCGGGATACCAAATCCACATGGGACAATCGACGCTCGAGGGCGGCATGCCGTTTTGCCTGCTTGCAGATGCCTACGAGGACGGCTGCGTGGCCGGCACCGTGATGGGCACGTACCTGCATGGCCTCTTCGACTCCGTGCCCTTCACGCAGGCGCTTATCGACATGCTCCTTGCGCGCAAGGGAATGTCCGACGCGCACATCAACGCACAAGACCGCGCGGCCCGCAGGGAGCAGCAGCTCGACATACTCGCCGACACGCTGCGTACCAGCCTCGACATGGACCTCGTTTATCGAATCTTGGAGGAAGGCATATGAGTGCAACCACCCTGGGCACGCTCGAGCATGTGAAGCCCGGTGACATCGAGACACGCTCGTTCGAAATCATCGCCGAGGAGCTCCGTCAGCGCGGCATCAGCCTCGACCCCGCGACGGCACCCGTCATCATGCGCGCCATCCACACGACGGCCGACTTCGACTATGCCGAAAACCTGCTCTTCTCCCCCGGCGCAATGCAGGCGGGAGTGGAAGCGCTCAAGGCAGGGGCGTCCGTGGTGACCGACACCACCATGGCGCAGTCGGGCATCAACAAGCGCGCCCTGGCACGCCTGGGGGGAGAGGCCCTCAACTTCATCCGCGACCCCGAGGTCATGCAAGGGGCACGCGACAAGGGCGTCACGCGTTCCGCCATGGCCATGGAGAAGGCCGCAGGGCTGGGGCGCCCCCTCATTTACGCCGTAGGCAACGCCCCCACCGCCCTCGTGCAGCTGCGCGAGCTCATCGACAACGGAATGACCACGCCACCTGCGCTTATCATCGGCGTGCCCGTTGGTTTTGTAAACGTGACAGAATCAAAAGAACTCATTATGGAGCTTGACGGCGTGCCTTGGATCGTGGCACGGGGTCGCAAAGGCGGCAGCAACGTGGCGGCCGCAATCGTCAATGCGCTGCTGTATGTGGCGACGGATGATGTAAGGGAGTAGGTTGGAGGCCTGAGGGGTTTGTTTCTCGCTGGTCCTCGCCGCAGAAAACGCGGCTGCGGATTCGCTCGAAACAAGCCCCTCAGGCCCGGACGCATCATGCGGACCTGGCGCAAAGCGCGGGGATTGCGGGCAGGGGGGGGATCAAGAGGAGAGCAGAGCATCCCCCTGATCCCCCTGCCAGGTACGGGCCCGATACAGCAGGGGCCCACGTCTGCCATCGAGCGAATCCGCAGCCGCGCTGTGCGCGGCGAGGACCAGCGAGACGACAGACGTGGGCCCCGTCCGGGATGTATCGTGCCCTAGCTGCCTAGATGCTTTCCATCTCCCCCAGCACGGCGTAGTACCACTCCTCGCCGGGGTCGCAGTAGATGTTGGCAGCGTCCATGGTGAGCTTGCCGCCGTACATGTAGCCGAGATACTCGACATGGGCCCAGATGGCCTCTTCCCAGCTTGAGAAGCTGTGGCCCATCCAGCCCCAGGCGTTGTAAGGCCTGAAGCAGTGTGCGCCCATCGTCGACTCGATACAAGAAATAGCCGGTGACCAACGAGGGTCGACGCCGTAGGCAAGGGCAGCCTGGGCAAAGACGCGGCCGTAGCCCGACAGCGTGGAGCCGGCAAGGTAGGCGTCGATGCGGGCAGCCCATGAATCTACCGTCGAGTCACCGGTGGAGCCGTTGGGCTCAGAGGGCTCAGGGGCAGGCTCGGGCTCGGGGGTCGAGCCGCCCGAATCGGAAGACCCCTGATTGGCGTTTTGGTTCGAGTTGATGATCTCGTTGGCGCGGTCCTCGTTCACACGCTCGGTGGAGCCGTCGGGCTTCGTCTCGATGAAGATGATCTCTCCGGTAGACGAATCGGTCTCAGTCGTCACCGTGGACTGGTCGCGCGACGCGGCAGCGGCCGCCTGCGCAGCGAGCGCGGCCTGCCTGGCAGCCTCCTCCTCGGCAACGCGCGCCTCGGCCTCATCGGCAGCCGCCTGCACCTGGGCAAGTGCCTTGGCGGCCTCGTCCTCGGCCTGTTGGGCCTCGGCAAGCAGGCCCTCTAGGTTCGCCTGCTCCTGCTCAAGTTCACCTTGGAGCTCGAGCAAGCCCTCAAGCTGGCCAGACGTGTAGGTTTGCACCGTGTTGAGATAGGTCAGCGTGGCAACAAAGTTCTCAAAGCCATCCGACGACAGAATGACGTTCAATAGACCGGCGGAATTCTGCGAAAACTTGTACTGCGTGACCATGGCCGTCGCGGCCTTTTCCTGTGCGCCGGGAATGCGGGACTCGATGTCGGCAATGCGTGCGCGGCAGTCTTCGACATCGGCCTGCGCCTGCGCGGTGGCCTCCATGGCCTCGTTGTACGCCTGGCTCTTGGCAGAGACCTCTTGGCGCAGCTGGGCCAGAGTCTCCTTGGAGTCGGCATGGGCGTTGCCGATGGTCGGGCCCAACGCCCATGCACCGCCAACCGTCATTGCAAGCCCCAGGGCAACGGCCGCGATTGCGCGGCCATACGGCCTAGAGCAGGCTTTGCTTTCATCTGAAAGCGCCATACGTTTCCTCCTGAAAGGGGTAGGGATCATGGCGTATAGCGCTTCATTGTAATATAAGAATGTGTGCATAAAAAGAAGCTGGGTTCTGCCATTCGATTCAGGCGTCTGAATAACCCCTGATAGCAGAACCCAGCCTTGTATACGCGCTCTACGGAAAAGCCTAGTTGTGGGTCACTCGGACGTCACCGAATGCATAACCCCAGTCCATCTGGGCGCAGGCGTTGTGGGCAACGACGGCCTCGCCCTCAACGGGGATGCAGATGAGGCCACCGTCGCCGCCGCGGTCCTCCACGGCCTCAAGCACGGCCTTTGCGGCGTCGCAGGGAGTCTGGCCCGCCCACAGCACGCGGGCATGCAGCTGGTAGCCGGCGCTTTCCTGGATGAAGCGCTCGCCCGTGCCCGTGCATGAAACGGCCAGCGTCTGCTGGTTGGCATAGGTGCCTGCACCGGCAATGGGAGAGTCACCCACGCGGCCCGGCTGCTGGTTGGTCACGCCGCCCGTGGAGGTACCGGCCGCGATGTTGCCGGCGGCGTCGCGTGCGACGACGCCGATGGTGCCGTGGCCGGGCTTGTCCCAACCGCCGTCAGGCAGGGCTTGGAGCTCGGCGAGCTGCTTCTCACGCTCAGGCAGGATGAAGTACGACTGCGGGGCGGTCTGGACGCCCCAGGCCTCGCACTGGGCCTCGGTGGGCTCCACCATGAGGACATGCGGGGTCTTCTCCATGACGGCGCGGGCAGCGTCAATGGGGTTGCGCACGCAATCGGCGCCCGCGACAGCGCCGCAGCGGCCGTCGCCGGTCATGACGCAGCTGTCCATCTCCGCCCTGCCCTCACTCGTGAGGGCCGCGCCACGGCCTGCGTTGAACTCGGGGGCATCCTCCATCACATGCACGCCGGCAACAACGGCATCCAGAGCGCTGCCACCTGCGTCGAGCACCGCCATGGCGGCGTCGAGGGCGCACTTGATGTCTGCGGCAGCCTGCTGCTCGCGCTCGGGGGTGAAGGGATGACGGCGACGGCCGGCACCGCCGTGGACGACGACGACCGGCTTGCCGGCGGCGCCTTCAGTGGAATAGACGATAGGAGTCTCAGCCATTTGAGCGACCTTTCGTGTGACGTGCGTGACTGACCAAACGGCCCTGCGGATGTTTGCCGCGCGGGTGTGAGCAGTGTAGTCCACCTTGATGCAGCATGCTTGTGCAAATCGCTAAAGATAGATGTCTTGAAAGGTGCAGTTGCCCTCAAA
The DNA here is from genome assembly GCA_934636245.1 of uncultured Coriobacteriales bacterium. Classification (GTDB taxonomy): domain Bacteria; phylum Actinomycetota; class Coriobacteriia; order Coriobacteriales; family UMGS124; genus UMGS124. The sequence continues at coordinate 66,649 of CAKUAI010000009.1, read as the reverse complement.
TGGTAGAGTCTTTTCGCACATGCGAAGGGAGACGTGATGGAAAGAAGCGAGCTGCTCGCGCTTTTGGACGAGGTTTCACAGGGTCGCGTGCCTGCCAAAGAGGCGGCGCGTCGCATCGGCACAGCCGACGTGGCCAAACTCGAATACGCCACCCTCGACCTACAGCGCGGCGCGCGCCAGGGCGTGTCGGAAGTCGTGTACGGCGCAGGGAAGACTGCCAAGCAAATTGCCGGCATCGTGGGCGCCCTCGTGCAATCCGGCCAGGCCCGCGTCATGGTGACGCGCCTTGACCAGGAAAAAGCCGCCGAAGTCCAGTCTCTCTTAGAAAACGATACACAATCGGACATTACTCTCGCCTACTATGAGCAGGCTCACATGGGCATCGTAGGCGGTAAGCCCGCAGCGGACAGTGAGGGGACGGTCCTCGTCGTATGCGCAGGCACGAGCGATCTTCCCGTGGCCGAAGAGGCGGCCCTTACCGCCGAGATGCTCGGAAACCGTGTGGTGCGCGCCTGGGACGTGGGCGTGGCCGGCATCCATCGCCTCCTTCGCCATGCCGACGACATCGCAAACGCAAACGTCATCGTCGCCGTCGCCGGCATGGAGGGGGCGCTTCCCAGCGTCGTCGCAGGCCTGGCGAGCTGCCCCGTCATCGCCGTGCCCACAAGCGTGGGCTACGGAGCAAGCTTTGGCGGAGTCACCGCCCTGCTTGCCATGCTCAACAGCTGCGCCAGCGGCGTGAGCGTCGTCAACATCGACAACGGCTTTGGGGCCGGCTACCAAGCGAGCCTCATCAACCACCGCCGCTAGCGGCACGTCATCTCGCTGCGGGAAAGGACCATCTCATGGGAAAGACCCTCTATCTCGAATGCGCATCGGGCATCAGCGGCGACATGGTCGTCGCGTCCCTGCTCGATTTGGGGGCCGATGAGCAGCACCTGCGCAAGACGCTCGCAAGTCTGCCGCTCACGGGGTACGAGGTTGTCGTGAGCGAGGTGACGAAGAACGGCGTGCGCGCCTGCGACTTCGACGTGCAGCTTCAGGCTGAGCTGGAAAACCATGACCACGACATGGCGTGGCTCTACGGCCATCTTGAAGGCGACGCCGCGTGCGCCCATGCGCACGAACATGCGCAGGCTGAAAACTCTGGGCACGGCCACGACCACCACCATGTGCATGAGGACGAACATTCCCACAAGCATGGGGACGCAGGCGAGCACGGCCACGATCATCACCACGACGAGGAGCATCACCGCGAACATAGCGGGCGTGAACTTCCCGCCCACGTGCATGATGAAGAGACGACCCACTGCCACGAGCATGAAAACGAGTGCAATCTCCCCCATGAGCACGGAGACAACCACGGCCACCATCATGAGCATTCCCACGAGGGCGATCATCACCACCATGAGCATCGCGGCCTGGCCGACGTCCTTGCCATCATCAATGCCGGAGAGCTGACGGATTGCGCAAGGCACACAGCACAGCGCGTGTTTGAAGTGCTGGCCCAGGCAGAGGCGCAGGCCCATGGCACCACGCCGGAGAAGGTTCACTTCCACGAGGTAGGTTCCGTCGACTCCATCGTCGACATCGTCTCGGCGGCCGTATGCCTCGACGCGCTCGACATCGACAAGGTCGTGGTCCCCTTTCTTTGCGAGGGAAGCGGAACCGTACGCTGCGCGCATGGCATACTGCCCGTGCCCGTGCCCGCCGTATGCGCCACGGTGGCTCAGCACGGCATCGCGCTGCATGTACTGCCTGTCCAGGGAGAACTCGTCACGCCCACAGGTGCGGCCATCGTGGCTGCGACGCGCACGCAGGACAAGCTGCCCGCCTCTTTCCGCATCACCGCGACAGGCGTAGGAGCCGGCAAGCGTGATAACAAAGGAACAAGCGGCATCCTGCGCGCACACCTCATCGAGACGGATGCACCGCAGCGCAGCGACACGCAAGACGACACCACGCCTCGCGAAATCTGGAAGCTCGAGTGTGATGTGGACGACTGCACGGGAGAAGCGCTCGGCTATTGCATGGAAGCGTTGCTCGCAGCGGGTGCAAAAGAGGCCCACTTCGTCCCCGTCTTCACAAAGAAAAACCGCCCCGCGTGGCAGATTCAAGTCATCTGCGACGAGGGGCGGCGTGAGCGCTGCGAGAATATTCTCTTCTTGAACACGACCACCATCGGCGTGAGGCGTCAGCGCATGGAGCGCACGTTGCTTGTGCGCAGGCCCTGCAAGGTGGCGACCCCGCTTGGCACAGTAGACGCCAAGACGGTGGAGCTTCCCGACGGACAGACGCGCACCATGCCCGAGCACGATAGCCTCGCAGCCCTTGCGCACGCAAGCGGCAAGGGCTACCAGGAAGTTTTGCGCGTAGTACTTGCTAGCATGCCGCCTGAATCACCTTGCGGGCAAGCATAGAGGCCTCGCCCTTTCCACTCTGGGCATCAAACGCGAGACGGTCGATAATTGCCTGGCGCACGGCAGGGTCGATATCGACCTGGACAAACTCAACGAGCGCCTGAAGCATCTCGGGGTACTCCTCGTCGCCATGCATGCACTGGATGGCCTCGTCCATGAGCGGCCATGCCTTGTTCGACCACTCCGGGCCACACATGCCCAGGCTCACGAAATAGAGGAACGCATTGAGGCGCACGAGGCCCGACTCTTCCTCAAACAGGCAGTCTTCAGCACTCGTAAATGCCTCGGCGACAGCCTCGGGCGCATAGGGCGCGATGTGGGCAAGCGCGTCAAGCGACTCCCAGCGCGTCTGAGCCTCGGGGCGCCCAACGGCGCTCACGAGGACGTCGGCATAGGCGGCAACCTTTTCGGGAACGGAAACGCTGGCCACGGCAAAGGCATGGGCGGCAATCTGACGCTCTTTACGGCTGCGACCGGAAAGGGCCTGCTGCCACAACTGCATTACCTGCTCTTCGGCTGACATGTCGCTCATAGCTGCCCCCTGTGTGAGTTGGATGGTGTAGAACTTCCATTTTAGTCAAAGGGGCAGGAAAAAGGCACCTAGCCGCTGGCCCTTGTCTCAAAAACCAAACAAACGGCCAGCGGCAAGGATGCAAACTTAGCGAACGCGACGAGCCAGATAGCAGTGATGGATGCGGGCGTTGCGCTCGAAGTCGCGCGGAATGGTGGAGGCGGTCACATCCTCGAGCTCGATGCCGGCCTTGTCGAGCTTCTCAAGGTCGGGCTCAAAGCCGCGCAGGTTGCACGAGAAGATGATCGAGCCGGTGCGCGTGAGAAGGCGCGATGCGCCGATGATGAGCTCGGAGTGGTCGACCTGCACGTCAAAGCCGCGCTTGTGCATGCGCGCGGAGTTGGAGAACGTCGGCGGGTCGATGTAAATGAGGTCCCAGCGGTTGCCGGTGCGGCGCTGCTGCGAGATCCACGGCATGACGTCGGCCTGCACGTATTCGTGCATGGGGCCGGAGAAGCCGTTCTGCTCCATGTTGCGCTGCGCCCAAGCCAGATAGGTCTTGCTCATGTCCACCGTAGTGGTCTGGTATGCGTCGCCTGCGGCGGCATAGCAGCTGGCGGCACCCGTGTAGGCAAACAGGTTGAGGAAACGCACGCGGCTGGAACGCTCGGCAATCATCGAGCGCACGATGCGGTGGTCGAGGAAGAGACCGGTGTCGAGGTAGTCGGAGAAGTTGACCTCGAAGAGCAGGCCGCCCTCCTCGACAAGAGCCGTGCGGCCCTGACGGACGCGCTCGGAGTACTGCGAGCCACCCTTGGAATGACGGCGCACCTTGAGGAAGACGTTCTCGGGATCGACGCCGAGCACGCGCGGCGTGATGGCGAGCGCGTCGGCCAGACGGCGCTGGGCCAGGTTCTGGTCGATGCCGCGAGGAGCAGCGTACTCGCTCATGACAACCCAACGACCAGGCGTGATGTCGCTACCCTGGTAGAGGTCGATGCTCACTGCGTAATCGGGCAGGTCGGCGTCGTAGATGCGGTAGCAGCTGATGTTCTCCCTGCGGGCCCACTTGCCTGCAGCCTTGGCGGCCTTGTGCAGGCGCGCCGCAAACTGGTCGGAAGCAGGCACGAGCACGTCGATCTGGCCGGCGTCACCGGGAAGGTCGATGGTATGGAAAAGCTGCGGGGCAGGGGCGGCCTGGGCGGCACGTGAACCCTCGAGGGCTTCGCCCTCAGGCTGAGAAGCGTCCTCGTCTTTGGCGTCGGCGCCGGCCTCGGCCTTCTGCACCATGGCGCGGGCAGCCTGGGCGGCGCTGGGGAAGACGAGGATGGAAGCATCGTCCTTGCCGTTGATGACGTTGCACACAACCTCGGGCTCGATGGAGAGCGTGCGCTGGAGGATGTCGGTGGTGACAAGGGCCGCAAGGGGCGCCTCGGCCAGCTGCTCGCCACGGGTGAGGGCCGCCATGGCCGCCAGGCGGGCAGGCAGGTCGCCCATGAGGCCCACGATGCCCTCGTCGGGCAGGGCGCACACCACGACGGGGTCGCTCAGGCGCTCCTCCCCCAGGTCGAGCACGGCGGGACCACAGGCCTGAACGTCGAGCAGGCCGTCAACACCGGCGCGCTTGGCCATGTCGGCGAGCTCCACGCGTGCCGCAGGGTCGGTGCAGGCAACGCTCACGCGCACGCCGCAGGCACGTCCCGCCTCAAAGCGGGCCTGGGCGTCGCTCAGAATCTCGTCCCATGCCTGGGCGTCATGGCCAAGCCAGCCGGTGAAACCCCAGTAACGCTTTACCAGGCGCGGAGCGCGGTCGGCAGCGATGCAGGCGGCCTCGACGTCGAGCGCAGGCGAGGTGCCGAGCGGATCGACGAGATGGGCACGATTGTTGCGGCGGCAGACCTTGGTCCAATCTGCCAGGTTGAGCAGCAGGTCAGCCATGTCCTCGCGCACGAAACCCGCACGGCCAGAGGCGACGCGGCCGCGGGAAGGCACGCGATACCCATGGTCGATGAGAGAGCCGCCGCCCAGGTCGAGCGAGAAGAGCGTCTTGTTGGCACGCACGGTGGCCACGATGCGCACGTCGGGACGGTCGACGTCAACGAAGGGGCGGCTGCCGCGCAGCTCGCGCAGACGGTCGCAGATGGCGTCCTTCACGCGCAGGGTCGCAAAGCGCATGTCGCGCACGCCGTCGTTGCCGCCGCGCGCCTCGACGGCGATGGTGGCAGCCTCGCCGATGTGGCGCTCCCACGGGAACGCCTTGGCGGCCTCGTACAGCTCGTCGATGCTCGCCACGGGGTAGCGTCCCAGGACGAGCGTGACGCGGCTGGCCAGGCGTGCCCACAGGCACACCCGGTAGGCGCAGGCAAGGTCGCCGTAGAACGAGACGCTGCCGCGCAGGGGCCTGATGCGACGCGCGCCCAGCCCATGGAGCTCCTGGGCGAGCGGCTCCTCGAAGCCTGCGGGGCACAGTGCCGCAAACTCAAGCTCGCTGGCGGTGTTGTCGATGTCGTTGCCCATAAGCGTGGGGTCCTTCCTTACTCTCGAGACCCGGACGGGTCGTAGAAACTCTCCAGGCCATAGGCCTGGGCAAAATCAAAGTCTTCAAAATCCTCGTCGTCATCGTCGACGTCATGGTCATGGTCGCAAGCGCCGTCGTGGCCATGGTCGTGGCCGCAGTCGCACGCGTCGCCGCAGGTGTGGTCGTGCCCCTCGTCCTCGTCAAAACCAGAGGCGCCAAGAGCCGACCAATCCAGGCCATGGCTGGCACAGGTCTGCTCATCCTCATACATGAGGGCGACAGCCTGCGTGCCGAGCTTGCCTGCGCCAATCGCAGAAAGCACGCCGTAGAGGTCGCGCGCCGTGTCGACGCCGGGAAGCGTGAGCTCCATGGACTCGGCGGCCTGCTCGATAAGGTCGATGTCCTTCACGTAATGGTCGACCGTGAAGCCGGGGGCGTAGTCGCCCGCGAGCATCTTGGGCCCAAAGGTCGAAAGCGCCTTGGAGTCGGCCATGCCGCCGGCGAGTGCGTCGAGCGTCTGGGCAAGGTCGAGGCCGGCCTGTTTGGCAAAGGCCAGGCCCTCGGCAAAGCCCACCATCGCGCCGGCGAGCGCCGTCTGGTTGGCGAGCTTGGCAAGCTGGCCCTTGCCGGCCGCACCGAAGCACACGATCTTCGAGCCCATGCAGGCAAGCACGTCGCGCACGCCGGCGAGCGTCTCAGCATCGGTACCGCAGAAGATGGTGAGCGTGCCTGCCGCCGCACCCTGGGGGCCACCCGTGACGGGAGCGTCGAAGGCATGCTTGCCGGAGAGCTCGGCGACCTCGGAGATGTCGCGTGCGAGCTGCGGGGAAGACGTGGTCATGTCGATGAGGTAGGCGCCGGGCGCGCTGACCTCGAGAATACCGTCGTGGCTCAGGTAGAGGTCCTCCACGTCGGCAGGAGTGCCCACCATGGTGATGACGACGTCGGCATCGCGCACGGCAGAGGCGACGTCGGGGGCAAGCTGGGCCCCACGGGCAACGAGGGGGGCGCACTTTTCGGGAGTGCGATTGAATACGCGCAGCTCATAACCTGCGTCGATGAGGTGGCCCGCCATAGCGGCCCCCATCGTGCCGCAGCCGATGAAAGCTATCGTGCGCTTTGAGGTCATGGATGTCCTTTCACAGCCGAGGCGCCCGCAGGCGCCCCGTCGAAACAACGTGTGTTATCGCTTGGAAGCTCGCGCGTCCTGCGCACGGTCGGTGCCCCAGAAGGCCAGGGCCACCATTCCGGGGCCGACATGACCGCCGATAGTGGGGTCGAGCGTGAAGCGCTGTATGGAGGGGCAGGCATCGCCCAGCTCGGCACGTACCATCTCCTCGACTGCGTCGGCCGCCTCGGGGTCGTCGGCGTCGACGATACCGATCATGTGCTCGGCATCACCGCGATAGAACTCCTTGAACTTCTTCACGAGGCCCTTGAGCGCCTTCTTGCGGCCACGCGACACGCCCGTCAGCGTGAGCGAGCCGTCGAGGTCATAGGTGAGGTCGGCCTTCATGTCGAGCACGGCGGAGATGGAGGCTGCCGCCTTGGGCACGCGGCCGCCGGCGACGAGCCAGTCGAGCGACTCGAGGGTGAAGTAGCCGTGGATGCGGTGCTTGTTGGCCTCAATCCACTCGACAATCTCGCGCATCGGTTTGCCCTCGTCGCGCAGCTTGCATGCCGCTTGGCACAGAAGGGCCGCCGTGAGGGAAGGAGCGCAGGAGTCGATGACCGCAAGATCGAAGTCCGGATGCTCGTCCTTCAAAAGGGATGCGGCCTGGCGAGCGTCGTTCACCGAGCTCGAAAGGCCTCCCGTAAGCGAAAGGTATATCGTGGGAACGCCGTCTTCGGCGCAGACGCGGAAGATTTCGACGAACTCGCCCGTAGGGACGGCGCTCGTCAAGACGCGCTCGCCAGCACGCATGCGGTCGTAGAACTCCTTGGCCCCCAGCGACTTGTACTGGTCGTCCCAGTGCTGGCCGTCGGCCATGACAAAGGGGAACTCCACCACATCGACGCCCATGCGTTCGGCAAGCTCGTCGGTGACGGCGGAGGTGGAGTCGAGGATGATGCGGCAGGCGGGATGGGTCGAGAACGTCTTGAAGTGCGACACAGCTGCCATAGGGCACCTTTCATGAAACAAGGCGGGGCGACCACGCAGGCCGCCCCGCCCGAAACTCGATTGACTTGCCTGTTACTGAGCCATCGCGGGCGCGGGGGCAATCGGCTTCAGAATACCGAAGCCGCCGTCCTTGCGACGGTAGATGACGTTGACATCGCCCGTGTCCTTGTTGGTGAACACAAAGAAGTCGTGGCCGAGCAGATCGGTCTGGAGCAGAGCCTGGTCAACGGAGAGCTCGGTGAACTCGATGAGCTTCTCGCGCAGGATCTCCTCGGAGTCCTCCTCGGCCGCCGGCTCGGCAGGCTGCTCGATGAGCTCAGCAAGATCAACCTCGTTGGCAGGCGCAGGAGCAGCGCCACGCTGGCGACGGTCGATGACGCGCGTCTTGTACTTGCGCAGCTGGCGGGAGACGCGGTCGGCCGCAAGGTCGATGGCGGCGTACATGTCCACCGCAGCCTCGCTGACGCGCACGACGGCACCCTTCACGCGCACGGTAACCTCAACGACCTGGGGAACCGGGTTGGACGGGTTGTGCTCAACGCGCAGAACGGTCTCGGCTTCCATGGGCATATCAAGCACGTTGGTGGCAGCCTGGAGCTTTTCCTCGACGTAAGAACGCATGGCAGCGGTGACTTCGATGCCACGACCGGTAACGGTGATGTTCATACTCGCTCCTATCTCTCGACTTACTGGATAGGCAAAGCATACCCCATCTTTGACAGAATATGTGCGTGACTGCGGCAAATGGTGGCAGATAGAAAGTGGCCGTTTTGTCGCCCGGGGCGCGATTACTCCTCGCCCTCGCCCTCCTGGGACTCCTCGGCTGCGGCCGCATCGGCAGCCGCCTGCGCGGCCTGAGCGTCGGCATACTGCTGGGCGACGCCGTTGATGACGAGCTGGTTGGACGAGGAGATGGTGGCGAGGTCGCCGACCCAGCGCTTGCGAATGGCGTCGAGCTCGCCCGAGCGGGTGAGCGCGTCGAACGCCGAGGTAACCGCGGAGGGCAGGCTCGTGTTGGTGGCGGCGATGGCCACACCGCGCGCATCGGCCAGGTAGAAGGCAGCGGCCAGGCTGATGTCGGAATAGCCCATGGCCAAATAGCCGCCCATGAACGAGTCGCACGCCACATAGGCCACGCCGCCTGACTCAAGCGCCGCAAAGGCGTCGTTGAGCGTGGAGAAGCCGCTGAGCTGCGCACCGGGAGCCGCCTGCTGGGTGGCACGGGCGCTCGCGGAGTCGTTCTGCACGCCGACCGTGGCACCCTCGAGGTCGGTATCAGAAAGCGTGCCGGAGAAGTTGCGGGCAAAGACGGCAGGTGCCGACTCGGCATAGTTGCCCACGAGGACCTCGCTGCCGGGCAGCGTGGTTGCGGTCACGCCCATGGCGATGTCGCACGTGCCACCCGCGGCGCCGTTGTAGGTGGCGCCGACGTTGACGAACTTGACCTCGCAGCCCAGCTGCGTGCCCAGGGCAAGGGCCACGTCGACGTCGATGCCCTGCAGGCGGGTGCCGTCGGAAGTGGGCCAGCAGTACGGGGCGTTGGAGGTGTTGACGCCCACCGTGAGGACGCCCTGCTCAAGCGTGGCGCCGGCCGGCAAACTCGAGACCTGCTTGACGTTGCCCAGAGCCTCCTGGGTGGATGGGTAGTTTGCGCAACCCGTGCACAGGGCCGCCAGGCCCATCGCCGCAGCCGCACCCAACCCCGCCACAAAACGGCGGCGCGTCATCGTCTGGTACATCTTCGCAGGCTCCTGCCTCATCAGGGGGCGCACCAGGCGCGCCCCAACTTGCTTGTCAAGTGTTCTCCTCGCCTGACCTGGTATTTGACCCCACACTCGCGTGCCGGGGCTTTCGCTACGGACGCCGCGGCGCCCTCACTGGAGGCCCTCTCGCCCGCGGGGCTGTTTGCCCTCAAAGTATACGGGCGGCACGACTTACTTCTAGGACGCGCCATGCTCACCCCCGCGCGCACGCGGGAGGCTTACGTGGATCCTTTTGGCCGCGTTTGCCTTGGACTAAGGTTCGCCCCCGCAGGGGCTCCCCCGCAACCACAGACACGAGGAGAACCTGCTTAGCATACCAAAGCCCGATGTGTCCTGCGCACGTCGTATACTTAAGGCATGGAAAAGATTGCTTCGGACATACACACAACATGGCAGGGCAGGGCGGTGGGGCTTCTCGACCTCGACGCGTTCTTCGCCTCGGTGGAGGTGCTCGACCACCCAGAGTGGCGGGGCCTCCCCCTCATTGTGGGCGGCGACGCCGACAAGCGCGGCGTCGTGTCCACGTGCTCCTATGAGGCGCGCAAGTTCGGCGTGCACTCGGCCATGCCCTCTGCGCAGGCAAAGCGCCTGTGTCCCGACGCCATTTGGGTGCAGGGCCGTCACAAACGCTACAACGAGGTGTCCCGCCAGGTGATGGGCCTCATCCTCGATGAGACGCCCTACATGGAGCAGATGAGCGTGGACGAGGCATACTTCGACGTGACGCCCGGGCGCTTCTCGTGCACCGACCCGGTCGAGGTCTGCGCCCGCATCAGCGCGGCCGTGCAGCGCCTGGGCATCACGTGCTCAATCGGGCTCTCCACCAGCAAGACGGTGAGCAAGATCGCAAGCGAGCGCAACAAGCCCAACGGCACAACGGTGGTGTATCCCGGCTGCGAGGCTGGCTTCTTGGCCCCCATGGGCGTGCGGGCCCTGCCAGGCGTGGGCCCGCAGACCGCCGCCACGCTCGAGCGGCTGGGCATTCGCACGCTCGGAGCCTTGGCACAGGCCGACACGGCGACTCTGGCGCAACTGGGCAGCGTGGGCGCATCGCTTGCCGCACGGGCACGCGGCTTCGACCCCTCCCCCGTGCAAGACTACTCCCTGCGCACAGAGACCAAGAGCGTGTCGAGCGAGCGCACGTTTGTCCACGACCTCACAGAGGCCGAGGAGGTCCGCGACGCCCTGGCGTCGGTGTGCGCACAGACTGCCCGGCGCCTTCGCGCAAAGGGACTCAAAGGCCGCTGCGTGTGCGTGAAATGTTGCCAGGAGTTCGGGCACACGCGCACGGCGCAGCAGACGCTGGAGCGACGCGTGGACGACGAGCACGACATCCTCCCCGTAGCCTGGGAGCTCCTGGGCCAGCTCTGGCGTCCCGGCGAGCACGTGAGACTTTTGGGCGTAGGGGTGTCAAACTGGCAGGAAGGTCTGCAACAGGCAAGTCTCTTTGACGACGTGGAGCAGCTCGACCACGAACGCGAGCGGCGCGAGAAGATCGCAGGCACAAAAGACGCGCTGCGCGGCAAGTTCGGCGACGGGGTGCTCATGAGCGGCTCCGAACTGCGGATGCGCCGAAGAACGCAAGACGGGCAGGCATAGCGGTCGGGCGGCTCTTGGCTGGCTGGCCCGCCCAGGCGCGGGCGAAAACAGGGGACGCCGGGGCGCCATCGGGCTGCAGGGCGGCTAGCCTGCCCAGGCGCGGGCGAAAGTGAGTCCGAACACCCGTGCGGCACCGCAGACCTTGAGGGCGCGAGCCGCCTCCCCCATGGTGGCTCCCGTCGTAAAGACATCGTCGACAAGCAGGATGGTTTGGCCATCAAGACGATGGAGCACGGCAAACGTGCCCCGGACGTTCGCCACTCGACCCAGGCGCCCCAGGTCACGCTGGTCCTTGAGGGACCGACGCGCCAGAACGTCGTCAAGGGGAACGCCAAGGAGGATCGCGAGCTCTCGTGCCACTGCCTCCATGTGGTCAAAGCCACGGCGGTCATATGCTTGCGGGGTACAGGGGACAAACGCGACGCAATCCAGCGAAGCAAGCCTCTGGGGCCACGCCGCCCGCGCAGCCTGGGCCATGCCCTGTGCGATAAGTGCGGCGAGCCGGCGCTCGCCGGCGTCCTTGTAGGCCCTCACCATGCGGTCGTGGGGCCACTCGAGCATGGCGTAGCTGCGCATGCCGTCGAGCGAGGCGATGACGTCGGCGAGGCTTTCCTGGTCGGGCGCGGCCCCTCCTGCGTCCTCGTCGTCCCCATCGTACATCCGGCATGCACATTCGGTGCACACGAGGCTGCCGAACGGCGCCCCGCACCGCGGGCACGCAAGAGCCTGGTCTATCTCCCAGAGGCGGGAGCGGCACTGGCTGCACAGGAGCTCCCCCATGGCGTCGCATCCCACACACCGTGTGGGCCACAGCACCTCCTCCAACCCCGCGCCAAGCGCCTTTGCCGCCGCGGCCGCACCCGAGAAAAGGGCGCGCTTGCGCATGCACCCGTCCATTCGCCCACGATGGGGTGCGCCCCCATCTCTCCAACGTGACAGACGGCATCGTATGCCGGGCCGGCACCTTGCGCCATGGAGCGCCCATGGATTTGAACCCAGGCGTCACGCAGACATAACAGGCCTGGTCAGGCAGGCAAAACAGGCCAGCATGCAGGCGGCGGCGACAAAAAAGCCCGCCCGGCACATACATGCTCGGGCGGGCCAGGCAACAGCCGGCGCATATGCTGGAATCGCACAGGAACAACGATTGCACGGTTAGTTGCACGCCTACCTGCGGACTCGCGCTGATGTGGCGCGGAAGCGGCCCTACAGCTCCATGTTGGGCACCGCGTCGGCGGTGAGGGGTGCCGTCTCACCACGGTCGAACTTGCGGCGGGCGACGAGGGCGATCATGGCGGCGTTGTCGGTGCAGGCCGAAAGCGGCGGCAGGGTCACACGCACATGGCGGCGGCCGAACGCCTGTTTAAAGGCCTCACGCAGCTCGGGGTTGGCCGTGACGCCGCCACCGGCGCAGAAGTCGGTGACGTGGCACTCGCGCACGGCCGTGACGGCCTTTGCCACCTGCACGTCGACGACGGCAGCCTCGAAGCTTGCGGCGAGGTCGGGCAGGTTGATGGCGCGACCGGCGGCGTTCTCGGCATTGATGTAGGTGACGACGGCCGTCTTGAGGCCCGACAGCGAGAAGCGGTAGTCGTGGCTGTGCAGCATCGCGCGCGGGAAGTCGATGGCCTTGGGGTTGCCCGTCATGGCAAGGCGGGAGATGATGGGGCCGCCGGGATAACCCAGACCGAGCGCCTTGGCCACCTTGTCGAACGCCTCGCCCACCGCGTCGTCGAGCGTCTCGCCCAGAATGCGGTAGTCGCCCCAGTCGCGCACATGCACGAGCATGGTGTGGCCGCCTGACAGCAGACTCGCCACGAACGGCGGCTCAAGGTCAGGCGTCTCAAAGAGGTTGGCGAAGAGATGTCCCTCGAGGTGGTTCACGCACACGAGGGGCTTGTCAGCCGCCCAGGCAAGACCTTTGGCAAATGCCATGCCCACGACGAGCGCGCCCACAAGGCCCGGGCCCTGCGTGACGGCAACGGCGGCCAGGTCGTGCGGGGAAAGCATGGCGCCCAGGCCGAGCGCCTCACCTGCCTGCTCCATGGTCTCCAGGTAGACGCCCACAACGGCCTCGGTGTGCTTGCGCGAGGCAATCTCGGGCACGACGCCGCCGAAACGGGCGTGGAAGTCAATCTGGGTGGCAACGACGTTGGCGACGATCTTGCCCGCACCGTCGATGACAGCCATGGCAGTCTCATCGCAGCTACTCTCTACCGCCAAAATGAGCTCGCCGGCCGCCTTGAGAGCCTCGAGGTGCTCGGGCGTACGCTCAGGATAGACGGGCGGCCACGCACAGGAGCTCGCCTGGGGGCCGGGCTCGACGTCGGGGTTGGGGGCGGTGTCTTTGAGCGGAAGCTGCGCGGCCATGATGCGCGCACCTACGCCCGGAGCATAGTAGTTGGGACGAACTCCCTGCTCAACATAGCCAAGACGCTCGTAGAGACGCTCGGCGGGGGCGTTGCCCACCTCAACCTCGAGCGTGGAGGTTGTAGCCCCGAGCATCTGGGCGTCGTAGGCGACGCGGCCCATAAGGCGCGCGGCGATGCGCTCGCCTCGACGCTCGGGGGCAACGGCGACGTTTGCGATCTGCAGCTCGCCGTCCACGACGGTGCCGCCCGCATAGCCCACGATGGTACCGCGGTCATGCGCCACCCACCAGATGTGGCCGGGAAGGGCGACGTCGTCATAGAACGCGCTCTCGGGCCAGGGCGTGTGGTGGGCATCGGCAAAGACAGCCGCCTCGAGTGCCGCCACAGCAGCCACGTCGTTGACGCTCATGGGGCGCAGCTGCAGGTGGATGTCGCCCAGGGCGTCGTCGACGCCGCTCACGCGCACGCTTTCGGGCTCGGGCATACCCAAGCGAATGCGCTCGTTTTCCTCGGCGTCGGACAGGCGCGTGTAGATGGGCAGGACAAGCGCAGGGTCGCCAGTCTCAGCAGCATCGAAGCGCTGCGACGCCAGGCTTGCGCGCAGAAGGCCCTCGCCGCTGGGATACCAGGACTCTTCGGGGGCAAAGCGGGCAAAACCCGCCTCCTCGTAGAGCGCGCGGTACTTGGCGATGCCGTCGCCGGCAAGCACGATGTCGCCGGCATCGGCACGACCTGCCCACAGGGCCACGGCTTCGGGGACCTTCATCACCGACTCGCTGGCAAACAGGCGATGGGCACCCGCATCGTCGACGCGATAGAGACCGGGGTAGACCTCCTTGCGCATGGCATCGCCCACGACGCCCACAAGACCGCGCACACCGCAGCGCCACACGCCCCAGGCCACGGCGTCGAGCGTGGAGGTGCCGTGCAGCGCGACCTCAAGGCCACATGCCACGCCCTTGGCAGTCGCCACACCGATGCGCACGCCCGTGAAGGAGCCCGGGCCCGTGCCTGTGAGCACCGCGTCGACCTCGTCGCGCTTCATGCCGCACTGGGCAAGCATGCCGTCAATCACGCGCACAAGCTGCTCGTTTGCATGTCGGCGGCACATCTGGTCGGCGCTGGCGATCATCTCCAAGCCACAGGGGCTTCCCGCCTCGTCGACCTCCATGCGACCCAAAGCGCAAGCCAGCATGTCGGTCGAGGTGTCAACGGCCAGAATGTTCCATGCGCACGGGGCGCCTTGCTTTACAGCATTCACGTTCGATGCGTGCCTTTCGTCTTCGTCTTTCTTAAGCGCCCGATGGCGCCGAGTCTTGTTCCCCAAGCTTACAGGGAAAGCGCGTTGCGCTCAAACGCATGGGCAAGCTGGGCCGCCCTCTCCCCTGCTGCCGACAGTTCCACCACGCGCGCAGGCTCGGCGGCGTCGGCGCCCACGGGCTCGCGCGTGATGCGTACCTCAAGATGCTCGTCGCCCAATTCCTCGGCAAACATCTCCGCCCACTCTATGAGGCAGGCGCCGTCGTCCTCGAAGGCCTCGAACACGCCCACGTCCTCAAGTTGGTCGGGACTTTCGAGCCTGTAGAGGTCGAAGTGGAACAACGGCAGGCGTCCCGCGTCATGGACGCACATAATTTGAAACGTCGGGCTTGTGACGGGACCCGCATCGCCCAACCCGGCCGCCACGCCTCCCGTGAAGCACGTCTTGCCCGCGCCGAGGTCGCCGGTGAGGAAGACGACGTCGCCGGGTTCAAGGGCGCGGCCCAGCGCCTCGCCAAGGACGCGCATAGCTTGTGAGCTGGCACAACGGAAGCGTCCGGGGCCCAGGACCTCAGGGGTTTCTTGCTGACTCACCGAGCTTGCTCCTTTCCGGGGGCGGCAAGGCCCTCGGGCCTCACTTCGCCGCGCACAATCTGGCCCATGAGCCTAAAATCGGCCTCAAGCGCCTCCATCTTGAACGGGTCGCGCAACACGGCCGCCGGGTGGAACGTGGGCAGCACGTAGAAATGGCCTGTCTTGAACACCTTGCCGCGCAGGTGCGTGATGCCCGCCTCGGTGCGCAGGATAAAGCGCGTCGCCGGGTTGCCCATCGGCATGATGATGTCGGGCCAGATGCTGCGAATCTGCTCGCGCAGGTAGGGCGAGCAAAGCTGAACCTCGTCGGGCCGGGGGTCGCGGTTGCCCGGCGGTCGGCACTTGAGGACGTTGGCGATGTAGACGTCCTCGCGGGGCATGAGCGCGGCCTGCACAAGCATGCGGTCGAGCAGCTCGCCGGCACGACCCACGAACGGCAGGCCCTGCTCGTCCTCGTTGGCACCCGGCGCCTCTCCCACAAGAACCACCCGGGCATCTTGGGACCCCGTTCCAAAGACGATGTTGCGCCGCGTCTCGCACAGCGGGCACAAGCGGCACTCCCCCAGCGTCGAGCGAATCTCCTCGAGCTTGACCTCACGGGCATGAGGTGACGGATGACCAGGTATCTTCAAGACGCAAGGCATGGCTGCACGACCTTTTCCCTGTTCAGGTGCCCAAGGGCCGCCGCTGCGACGGCCCTGGGAACGCTAGACGTACACCTTGGGCAGACGGATGTCGAAAAGACAGGCAACCTCGTAGTTGATGGTGCCCATCTTCTCGGCAAGCTCCTCGATGCTCACGAACTCGTCGCCGTCGGCACCCACCAAGGTCACGACGTCGCCCTCCTCAACGGGCTTGAAACCGTCGGCACCCGCCGCAAGCTCGGGCGGGACCTCGAACATGCACTGGTCCATGCAGATGTTGCCCACCTGGCGCAGGCGACGACCCTGGCAGAGCACCGAGAGGTTGTTGCTGTACACACGCGACAGGCCGTCGGCGTAGCCCAGCGGGATGGTGCAGACCTGCGTGCCCTCATGGGCGATGCGGTACGTCATGCCGTAGCCCACGCCCTCCCCCACGTTGGGCTGCACGGCGCGGGTCACGCGGGCGCGCACGCTCATGGCCTGGGTGAGCTCGAGCTTGTCACGCGTGGTGTCGGCCGGGTGCAGGCCGTAGAGGCCCACGCCCACGCGCACCATGTCGAAATGGTACTCAGGATGCAGCACCGTGGTGGGCGTGTTTGCGCAGTGCACGATGCCCGGGTCAATCTCTGCGGCGCGGATGGATGCCACCGCGTCCTGGAAGCGTCGCGCCTGGACGGTGAAGTCCCAGTCGGTGATGCGGTCGGCCGTGGCAAAGTGCGTGAACGTGCCGTCGACCTCGACGCCGAGCAGCTTGTCGGCCATGCGCATGAACTCGGCCGCGCAGTCAGGCGCGACACCGATGCGGTCCATGCCTGTGTCGATGGCGAGGTGATAGCGGGCCTTCGTGCCCTGGGCAAGGGCCTCTTCGGAGAGCCTGCCCAAAAACTCGAGGTCATAAACGGCAGGCATGATGCGGTGCTCGACAAGGGTGCCCACCGAGGAGATCGGGGGCTGGGCCAGCATGATGATGGGCTCGGTGATGCCGCCCTCGCGCAGGCGCACGCCTTCGGCAACCGTGGCGACGGCGAACATGTCGACGCCCACGCTGCGCAGCGCCTGGGCGACGCGCACGGAACCGTGACCATAGGCGTTGGCCTTCACGACCGCACAGAAGCGCGTGGGAGGCTGCGTGAACGACTTCCACGCGCGGGCGTTCTTCTTGATGGCCTCCAGGTCGACCTCGACCCAAGCCCAACGGTCCTGCGGAAGCAGGCGCTCATTTAGCAACACGGTTCCTCCTCACTGGCGCGTCGTCGTTGGCGTGCGCGCGAATGCAAAGCTGCAAATCGGACAGTATAGCGCGCGGTCGTTACTTCTTGCGGCGAACGCGATGGGCACGAGGACGCTCCTGCACGGGCGTCACCTCGTCTTCGCCGGCGCGCATCGTGGCGCGCTCGTGAAACTCCTCCAGACGCGTCCGGCTTTCCTGACGCTGCCTGACATCGGGGCTCAGGTGCTCGGAGGAAACATCAGAGGCGGACTGCTCGGACTCACGCTCAGCGGCCGCCTGCGCCGTGGCACGGGCGATGTCTTCCAACGTGAGCGCAGGCATGATCGTGGTGGCGCATGCCGACGCAGGTGCGGGCTTGGACTGCAAGGAAGGCGCCACTTGGCTCAGGAAAGCGGGGACGCCTGCGGGAGCCTCCGGGGCTTCCTGCTCGACGGCGCCTGCTTCAGCAGCGGGGGCCGCGTCGTTTGCACGCGCTTCCTTGTCGCTCCCCTCATCGGCCTTTGCCCTCTCGACATTGGCGAGGAAGGCCGGGACGGCGCCTGTCTGAGCCGCCTTGGGAGCAGCGGGAACATCGGGCTTGGACGAAGACGGCACCTCGACGGCCTGGGCGGGGGCAGCGCTGCGCTTGGGGGCAACGGCGGCGCCGATGGCAGCAAGGAACGACGGGATGCCCGCCGAAAGCTTCGCCGCCTTGGGCGCGCTGGCTGTGGGGGCGTCGCTTTCCTCGACCGTCTCGCAGACGACGGGCTTCTCGTCGGGCTCGGGCTCGCCTGCCTCGCCGTCCTGCTCGGAGGCGTCCTCGACGTCCTCGGTGCCCTCGGAATCCTCCTGCTCGGAGGCGTCCTCGTCAGCGTCCTCAAGCTCGGGCTCGTCGAGGTCGCCCTCGTAGGCGTGCACCTCGCCGGGAACCACAGGCTTGCGCACGGCGGCCTCGGCGGTGATCGAGTCGGTCACCTCGGGGGCGAGCGCAAGCTTCGGCTCGTCGTCAAGCTCGTCGTCGCCAGCCGCAGGGTCGGCGTTGGCCGCAAGCGCCGCGTGGGCGTACACGTCGTCGAACGCCACGCCCACGAGGTCGATGAGGTCAGTCGCGATGACGCCGCGGGTGCCCACGCGCTTCACGGCCGCATCGGCCGCACGCGCCTGGATGCGCAGGGCCGCCGCGAGCATGAGCGCCAGGTCGGCCGAACCAACCTCGTCAGCGCCGAGGTCGCTCACCTGCTGGGAAAGAAGGCCGGCCACGATGCCGGCGAGCACGTCGCCCGTACCTGCGGTGCCCAGGGCCGAGGGGCCGGCCTTGGGCACAAGCGTGGTCTCAATGCACGACACACAGCTCGTGGCGGCCTTTGCAACGACAGCAAAGTTGGACGAGCCCACCGCCCAGGCAAGGCTTTGGGCGGCATCCATCAGGTCGGTCAGGCAGCAGATGGAGCCCGTCTCCTTGCCGAGCAGGCGCGCCAGCTCGCGGGCATGGGGCGTGAGCACGAGCGGGGCCTCACGGCGAAGGGCGTTGGGATGCACGTCGGCGTTGCCCAGGCAGATGCTGGCAGCGACGTTGAGCGCGTCAGCGTCGAGCACGAGGGGAGTCGACGATGCGATGAGGGCGCGCACGACCTCGCCGGCACCAAACGAGGTGCCCATGCCGGGACCTGCGAGAACGCAGTCAGCCTTGGCAGCAAGGCTCGCCAGCTCCTGTGCCGCCGCAGCCTCAAACGTGCCGTCTTGCGCGGCAGGCAGACCTACCACGGGGATGCTGAGGAGATGCGCCTGCGCAATGGGCACCACGGGCGCGGGAACGGCAAGCGTCACGTAACCGGCGCCGCTGCGAGCCGCGGCCTTGGCCGCCATGATGGCCGCGCCGGGGAACCGCGTCGAGCCCGCCACGACAAGGACGCGGCCGTGGCCGTACTTGTCGGCAAACTCGTCACGCTCCGGCAGGGCGTCGAGGTAGTCGGCCTCACCAAGCAGGTAGGCGCTCGCGGTGTCGGCAAGCTCCTCGGAACCCTCGTCGTCGCCCACAAGGCTCGCCACCACAAGCTGACCGGATGCCTGCTTGCCGAGGCCGGCGATGAGACCGGGCTTGAGGGCGAACATGGTAAGCGTTGTGTCAGCCTGGAAGAAGGGGCCTTCCGCCTCGCCCGTCGCGGCGTTGATGCCGCTGGGAACGTCGACCGAGAGCACCATGCCCTCGAAATAGTCGTCGACGACCTCGACCCACATGTCGAACGGCTCGGACATCACGCCCTTGAAACCCGTGCCGAACACTGCGTCGATAACGACGTCGGCCTCTACCAGCAGGGCCGCGAGCTCCTCGTAGTCGGGTGCCACATGGACGGGGATGCCGACGGTGCAGGCGCGCTGGGCTGCCTGGTGCGCCGCGGCGCTGCGGATGAGCGAGGGCTCGGCGGCAGTGACGACGTTGACCTCGAGACCGTGTCCGGCCAGGTAGTCAGCCGCCACCCAGCCGTCGCCGCCGTTGTTGCCTGGGCCGCAGAGCACAACAACGGCGCCCTGGTCGACCTCGCGCATGGCCTGCTGGGCAACGACCGTGCCCGCTCGGCGCATGAGCTCGGCAGCATCGACGCCGCGCTGCTCAATGGCGGCCTCGAGCCCGGGTACATCGCGCACGTTCAGAACCGGCTGCATTGCATCACTCTCATTCTTGTGTGTCGAGCTCGTCCAAAAGTGAACGAACCTGCTTGAACTGCTGCGCTATCTGCGCTTTCTCGTCTTTCACATCGCGGGGGCGGGGCGGTTGGGACTCCTCGTCGGCCGCGAGGGCGTTGGCAATTGCAAGCCCGCCGGTGTGGGAGATGGAAAGGAAGACCTCGCTTATACCCTGGCTGGCGGCCGCTTCCTTGGCACCGCCCTCCAGGCGCGCCACGGGGCGGCCCTTGGAGTCGTGGTCGACCCACACGTCGGCAAAGCCCACGCCCGAACCAAAGCCGGTGCCGAGCGCCTTGAGCACCGCCTCGCGGGCAGCGAAGAAACCCGCATAGGTCACGAACGGATCACGGCGTTTGGTCGCCCACTCGCGTTCCTTCGGGGTAAAGACGCGCTCCTCAAAACGAGGCGTGCGTTGAAGGATCTGTTTGATGCGGTCTATCTCGACGATGTCGACGCCGATGCCTGCCACGTACACTCCTCTACTCAGTCGTCACGGACTTGGCAAGGTTGCGCGGTTTGTCGATGTCGCAGCCGCGCGCAAGGGCGACCTCGCGGGCAAGCTGCTGCAATGCCACGGCAACGCTCACCGGATAAGCCCACTCGGGTGCGGGCGGGACCCACATCATGCGGTCGGCAAGGGCAGCGACCTCGTCGTCGCCCTCGGTTGCGACAGCGCACACCGTGGCCCCGCGCGCCTTGATTTCGGCGATGTTGGAAACGGTCTTGGCGCGCACCGAATCGTCGGGCACCACG
This sequence comes from uncultured Coriobacteriales bacterium, assembly GCA_934636245.1. Taxonomy (GTDB): domain Bacteria; phylum Actinomycetota; class Coriobacteriia; order Coriobacteriales; family UMGS124; genus UMGS124. The sequence goes on along the minus strand of CAKUAI010000009.1, from coordinate 46,198 downwards.
ACAAGCACGGGGAAGCCGGGTTCAAGCAGGGCGATGGGGCCATGCTTCATCTCGCCGGCCGCATAGGCCTCGGCATGCAGGTAGCTGACCTCCTTGAGCTTGAGGGCGCCTTCCTCGGCGCTTGCAGCATTGAAGCCGCGGCCCAGGAAAAGCGCACTTGCAGCGTTCTCAAAGGCGCCGGCACACACATTTGCCTGGTGCTTGCGGTCGAGCATCGCACGCAGCTGCCCAGGGATGGCTCGCAAGGCTGCCGCACGCTCGCCGAAGTCGCGGCCCGTGAGGTTGCCGCGCGCCTGGGCGAGGAAGAGCGCCACAAGCGCCATGGCCACGAGCTGGGCGGTGTAGGCCTTGGTGGAGGCAACGGAAACCTCGGGGCCCGCCTGCAGGTAGATAGTGGCGTCGGCCTCGCGGGCAGCGGTGGAGCCCAAAACGTTGGTCACCGCAAGCACCTTGGCACCGGCGGCCTTCATCTTGCGCGCCGCCATGAGCGTGTCGGCCGTCTCGCCCGACTGCGTGATAACGATGCACAGGGTGCGCTCGTTGACGAGCACGTCGCGGTAGTTGAACTCGCTTGCCACATCAACCTCGACGCGCAGGCGCGCCCACGACTCGATGAGGCGCTTGGCGTACAGGCCCGCATGGTACGAGGTACCGCAGGCAACGATGTAGACCTGGTCGAGACCGGCAAGCTCCTCGTCGGTGATGTCAAGCTCGTCAAGCGTGACGCCCTGCGGCGTAAGCCTGCCCTCGAGCAGGCGCTCGATGGCCTGGGGCTGCTCGGAGATCTCCTTGGCCATGAAGTCGGGCCAACCGCCCAGGCTCGCCGAGGAGGCGTCCCAATCGACATGGAGAACCTCAGGGGCGACAGGGGCTCCCTGGGCATCGACAAGCTCGATAGTGCCGTCGGCACGCATGCGGCCGACCTGGCCGTCTGCCAGCATGATCATGTCATGTGTCATACCAAGGAGCACCGTGAGGTCTGAAGCGCACGCACAGCAGCCTTCCGTGCTCGCAAGCACCAAAGGAGATCCCTTGCGTGCAACGACGACCTCACCTGGAAGCTCGGCGCATACGACGGCGAGGGCGTAGGCACCCTCGACCTGCGAGACTGCCTGCTGCACGGCAGCCATAAGGTCGCCCTTGTAGGCCGCCTCGACGAGGTGGACGACCACCTCGGTGTCGGTGTCGCTCGTAAAGCAATGGCCCTCGCTCACGAGACGCTCGCGCAGCTGGGCATGGTTTTCAATGATGCCGTTGTGCACGACGGCAAAGTTGCCCGAGCAGTCACGGAAGGGATGGGCGTTGCGCTCAGACGGAATACCGTGCGTGGCCCAACGCGTATGGGCGATGCCGGTGCAGCCCGGCATGGGATCTGCTTGGGCGGCCTCCTCAAGCACCTTTACGCGGCCCTTGCGGCGAATGCTGCGAAGAACCTTGTCTTGCGAGACGACGGCCAAACCCGCCGAGTCGTACCCGCGATACTCAAGTGCCTCGAGACCCTGGAGAAGAAACGGTTGAGCCTGATCATGGCCTACATATCCGACAATGCCGCACATGGGGCACCTCCTTTAGAGCGTGCGCGTTGCATACAAACAGGATGGCGAAACAGACGCCATAACTGATTGATTGTATCAGCCCAACGCAAACCGCCCACCGACTATGGGGCGAGTACACGCCACTTCGACGTGGACGACCCGAGCAGGAAACAAAAAAGGAGCCCCACACAAGGTGAGGCTCCTCTTGTAAACAAAAGCTGGAGGTAAAACTTAGCGCTTAGAGAACTGCGGGCGCTTACGAGCCTTCTTGAGGCCGTACTTCTTACGCTCGACCACGCGGGCGTCGCGGGTGAGGTAGCCAGCCTTCTTGAGGACGGGACGATAGTCGCCAGCCTCGAGAAGGGCGCGGGCAATGCCCAGACGCAGAGCGCCGGCCTGACCGGAGATGCCGCCGCCGTCGCACAGGGCGATGACGTCGAAGTGGCCCTCGGTCTCGGTGACCTTGAGGGGCATCAGGGCCATGTCAACGAGCTGCTGACGGCCGAAGTACTCGACAGCGTCGCGCTTGTTGACGGTGACCTTGCCGGTGCCGGGAACGATGTGAACACGGGCGACGGCGTTCTTACGACGGCCGGTGCCCCAGTAAATGGCTTCGTTGCTCATCGGTTACGCCTCCACGGAAATCTTGCGAGGATTCTGGGCCTGGTGGGGATGCTCGGGGCCAGCGTACACCTTGAGCTTGGTGAACTGCTTGCGGCCGAGGGAGTTGTGGGGGAGCATGCCCTTGACAGCGCGCTCAACGATGCGCTCGGGGTGCTTCTCCATGGCCTCCTTCCAGGTCTCCTTCTTGAGGCCACCGATGTAACCGGTGTAACGGTACCAGACCTTCTCCTCTTCCTTGTTGCCGGAGAGGCGCACCTTGTCGGCGTTGACGATGACAACGAAGTCACCCGTGTCGACATGGGGGGTAAAGGTCGGCTTGTGCTTGCCGCGCAGGATAGCAGCAACCTGGGCGGCCAGACGACCGAGAATCATGCCGCCATTCTTGCCCTCGGCAGCGTCAATGAGCAGCCACTCGCGCTCGACTTCACCGGGCTTGGCGTAGTACGTGGTCTTCACGTAAAACTCCTCCAACTCATACTCGCATAGGATTTGTCACTGAAACAGAGGTTTCACGGGGCTCTGCGAAAGTGAACTAAAAAAGTCTATGAGGAAGGCTCCTGAGTGTCAATGCGAAATGACCCTCGCGCGGGGCTTTCCTACTCTTACTCCACAAATCACAGGACAGGAAACCTTGAGGCCGACTACGCCTTGAGCGAAAGGACGGTAAGGGTCGCCGTGCCGAAATACTCGTTGGTGTAGGACTGCCAGGCACTGTACTGGGCAGAGGAAGCTTGGCCGTACAGCTGGGAGGCAACGCTATATGCCGCAAAGGCCATCTGGTAGTTTGCCAGCTCGCCATTGAAGTCGTAGGCCTCAAGGGCGCTTGCATAGGGGCTGCCCTCGGCCCACGTCTTGTTCTCGGCGTCCCAATCGCTGCCGGCAAGCTCCTCGATGTAGGCGGCATAGTCGGCATTGGCGGCGGAGTTGTCGCCGTCGGCAGGAGACTCAGGCGCCTGGGGAGACGAACCGATCGAGCCGCTCACCGTGTCGCGCAGCTTGGCCACTGCGGCGCCCTCGGTGATGATGGTCTTGGCCTTTTCCTCATCGAGACCGTAGTAGTTGGCCACCGTGGCGAAGTCCTGGGCTCCCAAGGTGTTCTGCATGTAGGCAGAAACCTCGTCGTCGCTCACTTCGATGCAGTTGGCCTGCACAAGGGCACGCAGAATCTCGTTGCGCACATAGGTAAGGATGTCCTCGGTGCTGGGAGTGGAGTAGGTGCCGTCGTCGTTCTTGCGCTGCTCGATGTTCGTGGCGTCCTCGATGACCATACGCGCGGTGATCTCGGTGGTCTTGCCATCGTAGGTGTAGGCGGCAACGGCGTCGTCGAGCTGGTCTTCCGTGAGGTTCACCGGGCAGGCGACAAGCTTGGAGACCGTGTCGGCGAGTGATTCAGACTCGGCCTCGTCGGCAAAGGCCGACGCGGTACCCGCGCAAGCAAGGGCCATCAGGCCGCCGGCAAGCATCTCGCGGCGCGACATTGACGTAATCATGGTCATACCCCTTTCGCACAGCACGGGGCAGACGACAGGCCCACCCCGCACGCAGACGTTTGCATCATCATCCCTCAAAGCGAGCGACTCACGAGGGCTGGGCGCCCACATCGCACAACAAGGGCATCCCTGAAGCAGGCACAAACGAAAAAAGCCCGCAGCGCATACGCGTTGCGGGCTTTCTAAGAGGCCAATGGTGCCCCCAGCGGGGTTCGAACCCGCGATCTTCGCCTTGAAAGGGCGACGTCCTAGGCCACTAGACGATGGGGACAGCGGACGTACATTATGCACAATCACTTGCAGTTGTGCAAGACCATCAGCGATTCTTTACAACTCGAGTCGCTGCGCCAAAGCCTTGTTCACAATCTTGAGCGCCTTGACGCGCGCATAGCGCTTGTCGTCAGACTGAATGATGTGCCATGGTGCATAGGGCGTCGAGGTGAGGCGCACCATGTCGTCGACGCACTCGTAGTACAGGTCGTTCTTGGCACGGTTGCGCCAATCGTCGGGCGTGATCTTCCAGCGGCGGGCGGGGTCGGCCTGGCGCAACTCGAAGCGCGCGAGCTGCTCGGCCGGACTCACATCAATCCAGAACTTCACGAGCACGGCGCCCCAAATACGCAGGTCATCCTCGAACTCGTTGATCTCGTCGTAGGCGCGACGCCATTCGTCCTTGGTCGCAAATCCCTCGATGCGCTCCACGAGCACGCGACCATACCAGGTGCGGTCGAAGATGGCGGTGTGACCCGAGCGCGGCAGGCGGTTCCAGAAGCGCCACAAGAAGGGACGGGCAAGTTCGTCGCGCGAAGCCGGGCCAATGGGGTTCACGCGATAGCCGCGCGCGTCCATGGCGGCAGCGAGGCGCTTGATGTTGCCACCCTTGCCCGCGGCGTCCCACCCCTCGTAGGCCACGATGAGAGGAACCCTGTGGCGGTACATCTCAAGCGACAGACGCGCCAGCTTCTCCTGCTCGCGCTTCAGCTCATGGTGGTACTCGTCGTCGCTGTCCATCTCGTGGGGCTTACGGCGCGAGCGGGCCAAGTCGGGCACCGTCTCCAACTCAAACCTCGAGGTAAGCTTGTTCGCGTCTCCCATACGGCGCTTAGCCTTCTTCACCTCGCGGGCAAGGATCTCGGGCTCGCTGAGAATCTCGACGGGCTCTTCGGACGCGGCAGATGCGGGCGCGGCGGCAGTGCCGCCGGCGGGGGTCTCAAGCGCGTCACCTTGACCGATGGGCTGGTCGGGGTCGATGCCGCGGGCGCGCAGGCCCTCCTCCATGCGCCGGGCAAGCTCCTCCATGATCTGGATATTGGAGTTGCGACGGAACTCCGCCGGCACAAGGCACCACTGGTCCTTGGCCGAATCGCTGCCAAGCCAGCGCTCATACACCTGCTCGTACTCGTCGTAGTGCTGAATCTGACGAATGTCGGACTGGTCGACCTTCCAGGCGCTCGCCTCGTCACCCATGAGCTCCATGAGCCGGCGCGACTGCATCTTGCGGGTAATGTGCAGGAAGAACTTCACGATGATGAAGCCGTCGTCAGTGAGCTGGCGCTCAAAAGCGCGGGCAGACCTGATGTGCTCGCGCACACGCTGGTCTGCCCGGGCCGCCATTTGCACGCGCGCGGCGCTGTCTTGACTCGGGTCTCCCTGCAGGCGCACGTCCTCCACCCAGGCGCGCGACAGCTCGTCGTAGTAGGCCTGGTCGAAGATGGTCATGGTGCCTCGCTTGCCCAGGCGCATCCAATAGCGCGCCATGAAGGGCAGGCGCCCCTCGTAGCCCACGGGCTCTTCCATCGTGTGCACGCTGTAAGCGCGCGAGTCAAGGTCGACCACGAGGTCGGAGATGCGGCTTCCCTTGCCCGAAGCGCCCCAGCCCTCGAAAAGGATGACCGTGCCCATGTTTGCCTTGATGGCATGCTGCTGGAGAAGCGCCAGACGCGTCTTCAGCTCCTCGCGGCGAGCCCGGTACTCGTCGCGGTCCATCTCGGCGGGAAACACCATGTCCTTAAGTACGCCCATACGCTCTACTCCTCCTTGCGCTCGCGACGCTCGATAGCCTCCCTAAGGGCGTCGATGTCCTTCTGAGTCTTCTTGGTGCGGCTCAGCATCACGATGGCGAACACGAGAAGGATAACCCAAATGAGCGCATAGCCGGCGATGAGATAGGGGGCGGCGTCGATATTGGTGTAAAGCTCGGCGAGAACGGGATCCATGGTTGGCTCCTTTGCTTATGTGAAGATAGGGCAGGCGACGGTCTGGATTAGCGGGAAAGGTCTTCCCAGCGCTGCTTGAGCTCGACGAGCTCCTCGGACTGCTCGGCGGTCCTCAGCGCCAGGTGGTAGCAGCCAAAGGCCACGAACATCATGCCGAAGATGCCGCAGATGAACGGGATGAGCATGGCAGGCTCAAGACCGGAGTACGAAATCACCGGGTGCAGCGAGGATGGCACCATGCGCGTGATGAAATACGAGATGGGCGCATCGATCGCAGCGAGGATGGAGAAGACGCCCGACAGACGAGCGCGGCGCTCGGGGTCGTCGATGGCGGCACGCAGGATGAAGTAAGCCAGCGTGAGCATCGTGAGGATGAAGTACGTGGTGAGACGCGGATCCCAGGTCCACCACACGCCCCACTCGGCACGGGTCCAGGTGTCGCCCGAGACCATGGTGGCGCAGATGAAAACGAGGGCGATGACCATGCAGGTCCTGCTGCGCAGGTCGTAGCGGGCCTCCTTCTTCACCAGGTAAAGCACGGCATAGACGGCGGCCACGATAATGAAGACGAACGAGGCGATGGCAACAGGCACGTGGAAGTAAAAGATCTTCTGCGTGAGGACCTGCATGTGGTCGATGACAACGCCACCGATGACATAGGTCTGGCTGAGTTCGAGGTCGCCGTTGACCATGGGTGCCTTGAGAAGCGCCCAGAGGAAATCGAATGTCGTGAGCAGAAGTCCCACGACCAGGGAGACGACGCCGGCCGTCCCCCAGTCGAAGCGCCTCTCCGCCTTCGCTTCGGTTTGTGCCATGACAAGGTTCCTTTCTATAAGACATGCCGCCACGGCGCACATGGCAGCGGACACCGACCAAAAGGGCTGGCAGATGCCTAAGAGTTGACGATAAACTCGTAGAGGCCCCAGGCTGCGGCCACCATGATGACGTCGTAGCCGCCCGCCAGCATGAGGCTGCGCCAGAACGTGACCATCTGCCCCTCCACGCCGAGCAGGGCGACGGAAGTGGCGCTCACACACGCGTAGAGCAGCGGGAAGATGACCGGGATGAAGAGAATCGCGAGCAACACGTCCTTGCCGCGCGTATCCATCGTCATCGTGGACAGAAACGTGCCGACACCGGCGATGCCGATGGAGCCCACGAGCAGCGGCAGCACGATATAGGGCGTCGTGTCGGCAAGCACGGCTCCCGAGAGGAAGAACACAAAGAACAGCGGCACGGCGATGAGCTCCACCACGCAGAGGAACAGCAGGTTGGAGGTCATCTTGGCCAGGTAGATCGCGGCGCGGGAGACGGGGGCGAGCAACACGCCCTCAAGGCAACCGTTCTCCACCTCGTTGGCGAAGGAGCGGTTGAGGCCCAGCAGCGAGGTGAAGACGATCATCGCCCACAGCAGGCCCGCCGCCACGGACAAGATGTCAAAGGCGTCGCCGGTCTGGGACATCGTCGCGCCGTAGACCGTGAGCACAAGCAGCGCATAGACGCCCATGGAGACGATCATGTCGCGTGTGCGCAGCTCCATGCGCACGTCTTTGACGAGAAGCGCCTTGTACTGGGCCCAGAAGCTCACACGGGGAAGGGCGGCCCCACTGGTCTGACCAGCAGAAGAGCAGTTGGAAGCCATGGTCTTAAGCCACCCCCATTCCGACGGTAGACAGATACAGTTTGCGGAACGCCTCGCGCTCGAGCGCGGCCTTCTCGTCGAAGCACACCACGCGGCCCGCAGCCAGGATGAGGGCGTGAGATGCCAGCTCGTAGCCCTTGTCGAGGTCGTGGGAGACCATGACGAAGGTGCGGCCCTGACGCACGCGCGCGATGAGCTCGTCGAAGAGCTGCATGGCATGCGGGTCCAGGCCCGAGTACGGCTCGTCGAGCAGCACGATGGCGGGGTCGTTGATAAGGGCGCGCGCAATGGAGAGACGCTGGGTCATACCGCGGGAGAACGTGCGCGCCGCGTCGTTTCGCCTGTGATCGAGCTCGACGAGCTCAAGCAGGTCAAGGATGCGGTTGCGGGCGTCGGGCACGCCGTAGAGCTTGGCGAAGAACTCAAGGTTCTCCATGGCCGTGAGGTCGCCGTACACCATGGGCTTGTGCGAGATGAGCCCGATGCGGCCGCGCAGCTCCTCGGGGTTCTCGAGCGCGTCGATGCCGAGCATGGTGAGACTGCCGGCAGTGGGACGACTCACGGTGGACAGGATGCGCAAAAGCGTCGTCTTACCTGCGCCGTTAGGCCCGAAGATGGAAAGGAACGCACCCTGCGGGAGGTCGAACGAGACGCCGTCGAGCGCGCGACGGGTCCCGAACGCCTTCTTGACGTCACGCACCGCAAGCGCGGGGGTCTCCACCATGGGGTTACTCCTTCGGCTCGGCAGGCTCAGCCGCGCCCTGCTCGCCGGCGCCGCCGGGCAGAACCTCGAGCTGGTCCTTGATCGAGGAGCGCTTGGGAGCCGCAGCGCAGACGATGCCGATGGTCATGACGATGAAGCCCGCCCACACAAGCGAGATCATGGGGTTGATGCGCGCGTTGACGATGTACCCCGAGGAGCTGTAGCCCTGGTAGGACACGAAGAGGTCCTCGAAGGGGTTGGAGACGGTGCAGGCGGTAACGAAGGTCTGGCCGTAGTAGCTCTTGGCCGTCCACTCAAGCGCGGGGTTCAGAGTGTCGATGACCTGCCCGCCCTTGGAGACCTCGACGGTCACGTCGGAAAGGCGGTTGTTCTGCTCGTCGTAATGAGCCTCGGTGGCATCGGTGAGCTTGAGGGTGTAGGCACCAACGCGGGCCGTGTCGCCCTCGTTGAAGATGTAGGTGCGGTCGGTGATGTACATGGCCGAGCCCACAAGGCCGATGAGTACGATGCCCAGGCCTAGGTGCGTGAGGTAGCCACCCGTCTGAGCAGGGGTCTTGGTCACGATGCCGGTAATGGCACGGGGCAGGTTCTCGCCCTTGTTGTTCATGCGAGCACGCACGCCGCGCACGACCAGGTAGGCGGAGTCGGCGACAAGAAGCGAGCCCACGAGCATGGCGATGACCGCAAGGCCGTTGTAATACCAGGCAGGACCCATGTTCTGCAGGTCGGCGGCGGCGACGGTGTCGGCCTGGGAGAGGTTGGCCTCATAGGCGGGCAGCAGGTTGAAGGCCCAGTGGCCGATGAGCGCCACAGCAAGCACGGCCGCGATGATGAGCGGCAGGCGCATGTTGGACCAGAACTGCTTGCCGTCGGTCTTCTTCCACATGAGGAAGGGGCACACGGCAGCCAGGGCGCACAGGATGACGCCCAGAGGACGGGCGACCGTCTCGTAGGCACCCGTGCCGATGGTGAGGCCGCCGGCGGGCAGCCAGCTAGGCAGGGCGCTGGAGATAGTGAGGTAGGCAAGCAGGATGCCGGCAAACACCATGACGAGGTTCGTGAGGTAGTACGAACCGTTCTTGGAGACAACCTTCTCGATGTCGTCGGAGCTCTGGAAGCTCTGGCGACGCATGATCCAGGCAACGAGCAGAACAATCAGAGCGCCGAGCATGACAGCGAGGAACAGGTAGAGCGACACGGGGTCGTTGTCGAAGGCATGGACCGACTCGACGAGGCCCGAGCGGGTGATGAACGTGCCGAGCACGACGAAGACGAACGTGAGGGTGGCGGTGAAGACGGCCCAACCCTTCATCATGTTGCGACGACGGTACACGGTGAAGGTGTGGATCATGGCGACGGCGACAAGCCAGGAGAGAAGCGAGGCGTTCTCGACCGGGTCCCAGCCCCAATAGCCGCCCCAACCCAGGCAGACGTAAGCCCACACGGCACCCAGGCCGATGCCAGCGGTGAGGAAGATGAAGGAGAACAAGGCGATGCGCTGGCAGAGCTCAACCCAGTGCTTGGAGGGGTCGTTGCACACGAGGGCCGCGATGGCATAGGCGAACGGCACAGTCATGCCGGCATAGCCGATGAACAGCGTCGGCGGATGGATGGCCATGGCCCAGTGCTGCAGCAGCGGGTTCATGCCCCAGGCAGCTGCCTGACCAACAAGGGAGCCAGTGGCCTCGTCAATGTAGGCGAGGTCGGTAAGAATGAAGGGGTTGTTGCCCGAGCTGAACAGCATGACGGCGATGAAGAGCAGAAGGACGGACATGATGACGACGAGTGCAACATCGGAAAGGCGCTCAGGGTGCTTGTGACGACGCCAGGCGACATAGCCGGCAAAGGCGCTGATGAGGAAAGCCCAGGTGAGAAGCGAGCCGGCACGCCCTGCCCACAGGCCGGCGAGCTGGTAGAACCAGAAGAGCGAGCCCGTGTCGGTGGGGTACTGGGTGGCGACGTAGTACAGGGCGACGTTGTGCGTGAAGAAGCCCTCGACGATGATGCCGCAGGCCAGAAGCAACGCGAACATGGCCACGAAAACGCAGATGCGGCCCACGCGCAGGGAGGCGGCGTCCTTCGGCGAGCCGGCCTTGGCTACGCCTTTACCAACGGGCTTGCCCGCCTTGAGGTGACCTGCAATCAACAAGACGATGGCACCGATGGTGGCCGCGAAGGCAACCCACAGCGCCCCCGCGCCAATGGCGCCCATAGCATACGAAACCATCTTCAAACCTCTCCTTATGAGTTACTCGGGCTGCACGGAAGCGTCGAGCGCGACATCGGTGGCGACGAACGTCTCGCCGTCGGCGTCAAGAGCGCCGCTCACCACGACCGCACTGCCATCCTCCATGCCTTCGGGCAGAGCATCCTTATAGCTGACATTAAGACTTGAACCCTGAGAATTCACGACGAATCGCACATCCTGGGAGGCGTCGGCGATGGAGCCCTCGGTGACGTAACCGGCGAGCTTGACGTTGACGCCGACGTAGCTTGCAGGAGAAGCGGCGATGACGGCAGCCGTGACCGCGCCCTCGGCGCTTTCATACTTGGAGGGGCACTTCGTGGCGAGCTCGGAACACAGCAGCGTGCCGTCCTGCAGGGTGCCCGTGCAGATGGCAGTCACGCCCGTACCGAACGAGGAGGGCATGCCCTTGCCGTAAATGACCTCGAGCTCGGCGGTGGAGCCTTCCTCAGAGCCAGCAATCTTAAAGATGCAGTTCGTGCCCTCGGTAGTGTATGAGTCCTTGACAACAGGGCCGGACACCTGGATCTTCTTACCCTCGTAATCGCCCGAGACAGCCTGCTCCACCGTGAGCGTGGCGGCAGCCGCACCGCCGCCCAGCACAGCGAACAGCGCGAGGGCGACAACGACGATCACGAGTCCCACAACGATGAGGCGTTTTTTGGCTGCTTTGTTCATATGAAAAAGCCCTTCCTCTCCACGTAGAGCAGATACATGCATTCAAAACAGCATGGTACCTGCCCGTCATGGGAAGGAAAGGCTTGAAAGGCTTTGTTGTGAAAATGCAACTTTTAAAACGACGAGCTCCTCAGCCATGAGAAATAGGCAAAGAGCTACGAATTCCTAACGCGCGGCAATGGAAGGAATGGCAGCACGCAGGGCCCAGGCAACCAGCACGGCGGCAACGCACTTGAGCACGTCGGGCAGGATGAAGGGAACGACGCAGACGCCCAGCACATAGCCGAGCTCGACCGAGGTGCCGGCCAGGGCACTCACCGCGATGAAGTGAACGGTGCCGATGGCGTAGCACACGACCACGGTGGCCACGCAGGCAACGACGTCAGAGGCAATGCGGCGCGGCTTGCCGGCACGGGCGGGATCGCCCAGAACCAGACGGCGTAGCAGGGCACCCAGAAACGCCGAGACCACAAAGCCGTAGAGGTAGCCGCCCGTGACACCGCAGAGCTTGGCAAAACCGCCAGCGGCACCGGAGAACACAGGCAGGCCCACAAGGCCAAGGAGAATGTAGCCAGCAAGGGCGATGAAAGCCTGGCGCGGTGTGAAGATGAGCGACGCGAGCACCACGACAAGCAGCTGCAGGGTGAAGGGAACAGGACCAATGGCCACAGTGACCTGCGCTGCCACCGCGATAAGCGCGATGATGACGCCGCACTGGGCGATGTCAAGCGTGGAGATGCCGGGCTTGGATACGGCGGCCGTCTGATTCATGCGGGTGCTCCCTCTTCTCATATGGGCTATACGTCAGCGATGCGCTCGTGCGCAGGCGTGGAGTCTACTACTCGGGGCGCAGCGAGACCATTTCGGACGTGTAAACAACCTCGGCGCCATCGTCGCGCCTGACAGTGGCGCGTCCCCAACAGTCCAAGCCTGCGAAGTATCCCGTGCAAACCAGCTCGCCCTCGGGAGAAAGCGCCCTCACGCGGTGACCCAACAGGGGGCAGCAGTCGAAATACTCGTTGAGGATAGGGGCAAGAGGGCCAGCCTGGGCCCTCCCCTGTCGGCATGCAAGGTCCCAAGCGTCTACGCGCGCCACGATGCGACGGCGCAGAAGCTCAGCGATGTCGTCAAAAGCAGGAAGCTTCGAGGGGTCGTCAGCCAACTCCTCTAGGCACGTGCGCGCCAAGGCCTCGGGGCTTGGGGCAACATCCGCCTCGGGGGTCACTTGGGCCTCCTGAGGGGCAGTGTCAGCCGTGGTGGAAGCCACGTTGACGCCGACGCCGCACACGGCGAAGGTGCCCATGGCCGACGAGCCCGCCTCAACGAGGATGCCGGCAAGCTTCGAGGGACCTGCGATGATGTCGTTGGGCCACTTGAGTGCCGCCTGGGCAATACCGAGGTCGTCGCGCAAGCAGTCGAGCACGCCCAGGGCGCACACCGCGGGCAGGCCGGTGAAGAAATGCATGGGCACGCTGGGCCTCAAGACGCACGAGAGATAGAGGCTGCCGCGCGGCGACTCCCACACGTGGCCACGCCTACCGCGACCCGCCGTCTGCACATGGGCCGCGACAGCAAAGCCATGCGAAGCTCCCTCACGGGCCGCTTCGCGGGCGTCATCATTGGTAGAGGTGGTCACATCTACGACCCTGAGCAGGTCGTTTATCTTGGACTGCGACAAGGTGCTCATGGAAGCCGCCTTTCAGGATAAAGCTTGAGTTGAAGGTACGGGTTATCTCGAATCTAGGCGAGGATGCCCAGGACGCGCTCGATGCGGCCCACGCGCTGCTCAGGCGGCACGCAGGCGATGCCCTCATGGGCGCAGAATGCCTCGACATCGTCCACAAGGTCGGCAAGGGGCGCAAGCACGAAGTCGCGCTCGCCGATGCGGGGATGCGGGCAGGTAAGGCGCGGGCCCGCGTGACGCTCGCCTTCCATCCAAAGCAAGTCGACGTCGAGGCAGCGGGGGCCGTTTTTCACCGTGCGCACGCGACCCGCAGCATCCTCAATGCCGAGCAGTGCCTCAACGAGGGCACGGGGGTGCAAACGAGTAGAGACCTCGACCACGGCGTTGGCAAAGAGGTCCTGGTCGCCCAGGTAGGCAGGCTCGGTCTCGTAGACCCTGCTTGCGGCGACCACTCCCGTCTGAGGCAGGGCATCAAGGGCGGCGAGGGCGGCCTTGAGCGAAGCCAGGCGGTCGCCCATATTGCCACCCAAGGCGATGAAAGCCCGGCGGGCGGGGGCAATGCCCGCGCATGCTTCCAGGCATCGCAGGGCCTGCGCACAAGTGCGCACGTCGTGGACACGCACGATACGGGCACCCGCCAGGGCTGCCGCGCACACCACGCCAGCCGTTGCCGCATCGCGGGCAACCGCGGGGTTGGACCCGGAGACGGCACCGACAAAGCGCTTGCGCGAGGGGGCGCACAGATAGGGATAGCCCAAGCGCGTCATGGCCGAGGTGGCCGCTTGCACGGCGAGGTCCTCGTCGGCGTTCGTGCCGAAGCCGGGGCCCGGGTCGATGCAGATGGAAGAGGGGTCGACGCCTGCTTGCTCAAGCACGTGCGCCTGATGCAGCAGGTACGCCTCGACCTCACGCGCGAAGTCCTCGGGGTCTGCGCCCACATCGGCTCGCGCCTGGCCTGCCAGGTAGCCCTTGCAGGCGTGCATGGCCACAACTCCGCAACCATACTCAGCAGCAACCCGAACCATCTCGGGGTCCTCGAAGCCCGAAACGTCGTTGAGGATGTGCGCGCCTGCGTCAAGCGCAGCCCGCGCGACACCTGGGTGGCGCGTGTCCACCGAGACGAGCACACCGCGCCCCACAAGGGCCTCGATCACGGGGACGACGCGGGCAATCTCCTCGCCCTGCCCCACCGGCGTAAAACCGGGGCGGGTAGACTCGCCGCCCACGTCGATGAGGTCGGCGCCGTCGTCGAGCATCTTGTCGGTCCAGGCAAGCGCCTCGGCAAGGGAGTCGTGGGCGCCACCGTCACTGAAGGAGTCGGGCGTCACGTTGAGCACGCCCATGATGCGGGTGCGCCCCAAATCAAGCGTGCGTGTGCCACAGCGCCACTCTTGTGCCAGCTCAGCCATATCGCAACCCTCCCCTAGTCAAGAAGCGAGAGGGCGCGGGCCGCAAGGGCGGCGTCGTCGGCGAAAACACCGCGCGTCGCCAGGGTCACCGTGTGCGAGCCGGGCTTGGAGACGCCGCGCATCGTCATGCACATGTGCTCGGCACTCATCTTGACGATAACGCCCTGCGGGGCGAGGTTGTCCATCACCGCATCGGCCACCTGCGAGGTGAGACGCTCCTGAAGCTGCAGGCGACGGGCGAAGAGCTCCACCGTGCGGGCAAGCTTGCTGATGCCGCAGACACGGCCCTGTGCGCTGGGCAGGTAGGCGACGTGGGCCACGCCGTAGAACGGCAGCAGGTGGTGCTCGCACATGGAAAAGAACTCGATGTCGCGCACGATCACAATCTCGTGATGGTCGGCCTCGAACGTCGTGGTGAAAAGCTGCGCCGCGTCTTGCCCCATGCCGCCGAGAAGCTCCGTGCAGGCACGCGCCACGCGGGCGGGCGTGTCAAGCAGACCTTCCCGCGCGGGGTCCTCCCCCATTCCCTCAAGAATCAGGCGGACTCCCTGCTCGATCTTGTTCGAATCCATCAAGTGACGACCTCCCAGACGGGCCATGCAGCTGGCGCGTTTGACGCCTTCCAGCAATTCTCAGCAGAAATGTGCGCCCAATTGTACCAGTCATGGCCGAGGTCCCCGCCCCCTCAAGGGCTGCTATCATGGCCTGCGCACACCCAGGGCGCCCGTGCGGCTGCGCGCGGCACGACAAGGAAGGAACATGCGGGCAATGGAGGCACAAATCAAGCCACTGCGCTTTGTGAGCTGGAACGTGAACGGCCTGCGTGCCGTGATGAAAAAGGGGTTCCCCGAGCTTTTCGACAGCTTCGACGCCGACGTGGTAGCCCTGCAGGAGACGAAGCTTCAAGAGCCTGACCAGGAGAAGCTCGGCTTCAAGCCCGAGGGCTACCACCAGGTATGGAACTACGCCGAAAAGAAGGGTTACTCAGGCACGGCCGTATTCAGCCGAGAGGAGCCCCGCAGCGTGCGCATGGGATTTGCCGACGACCCCGACAACGAGGGGCGCATCTGCGCGCTCGAGTTCGACCGGTATTGGTTCGTGGACGTCTACACGCCCAACGCCCAAGAGGGACTGGCACGCATCGACTACCGCATGGCATGGGACAGGCGCTACCGCGAGTTCCTTAAAGAGCTTGAGGCCACCAAGCCCGTGATCTCCTGCGGCGACTTCAACGTGGCGCACAACGAGATCGACCTGAAGAACCCCGGCCCCAACAGGGGCAAGGCTGGCTTCTCCGACCAGGAGCGCACAGCGTTCACCGAGCTGCTCGACGCCGGCTTCGTCGACACCTTCCGCATGCTCCACCCCGACCTCACCGGAGCCTATAGCTGGTGGAGCTACCGCTTCAAGGCGCGCGAGAAGAACGCCGGCTGGCGCATCGACTATTTTCTTGTGAGCGAGGTTCTAGCAGGCAGAGTGGCTGACGCTTCCATCCTCAGCAATGTCTACGGCTCAGACCACTGCCCGGTGAGCCTGGACCTCGTGTTGTAGGACCTTAATCGCCAAGCACGCCCATCTGCAACGCCCGCAACATATATACAGAGAGGGGCCGGCCGAGCCTTGCGACACGCGCAAGCTCGGCCGGCCCCTCTTGTGTGTTTAACAGTCCCCTGGAGCCTAGAGCACCTGGGCGGTATGACCCATGTCGGCGCAAGAAGTGCGCACGGCATCCAGGCCGGGGAAATCGGTGTGACTCACCAGTGTGAGCTCGTCGCCCTTGCGCACGAGCGTGTAGCCGGCGATACCCGTGGTCTTGCGATAGGCCTGGCAGAGGCCTCCATCGATTACAAGGCGACGACCCTCGGCACGCACGGGACTCTCGCCCTTGGGCAGCTTCACCGGCGTGTGTCCATTCACGATGCGGCCGTGCACGGGGTCGACCCCGAACTCGGCGAGCACCGACTGAGCCGCATGCGCATCTTCGCGCGTGAGGTCATAGTAGGGATCCTCAGGCTCGGTCCAGGTGGACTTGTCCTCGAGGTAGGTGCGCTCGAACGTCTTGACAACGCGGCCCGCAAACGTGGACTGCCAGCCGCACCAGAGGTACCCCATCCAGTCGAGGTCGGTCTGACGGCGCTCCTCCCAGGCGCGACGACACAGGGCGTCGACCCAATCGAGTAGGAGCCTGCCAGAACGTGCCACGCCAGAACCACAGTCTACCTGGGCAAACGTGCCGTCCTCGTTCATGGGGACGCAGCCGTGGAAGAGCAGCAGGTCGCCGTCGACCTTGTAGGCCGAGCCGTGGTCGTAGAGCCACTGCACCTGCGACTGCAGCCTCTCGCTCGACACAAACGCGTCGACGAGTCCATCGAGCACCTCCTGCTCGCGAGCCGTGAGCGCAAAGGGGTCGGCCACGTCGAACGTGGGGAAGTCGCGCGTCTTGAGCGGATAGAGGGCGTCGCCGATTCGCACCTGGCCGGCTTCCAGGTCCATTGCGGCCCACAGAAGTCTCTCGTCCATATGCCACTCGGGGTGGCGGCGCACCGCCTGGCCCTCGCACTTGAACAGGATGGCGTTCATGGCCTTGAGGCACGGCGTGAGCGAACCCTCGTCGGTGTAGGTGTCCTCGGCAAAGGTGAAGAGGGGCTCCAGGTCGATGTCGTAGCCCTCTTCGAACTGTTCGACGTTCATGTACTTGATGTTGTTGCGCAGAAGCGTCGCAATGCACACGGGGTCGCCGGCGGCGGCGCCCATCCAGCACACGTCGTGGTTGCCCCACTGCACATCGACGCGCGGGGTGGAGATGAGGGTCGCCATGACCTCGTCGCCACGCGGGCCGCGATCCCAGATGTCGCCGATCAGATGGAAGGCACCCGTGCAACGCTGGCGCACGTCCTCGGCCAGGTCGACGAGGTCGTCGACGTCGAGGCCCTCGCATGCGTGTTCCCACTCATCCTCGTAGGCAAACTCAGGGTAGTAGAGCAGCGTGCACACGCAGTCAAGCTCCTCGGACGAGAAGCCCTCGCCCAAAGCCTGTTCAACGAAGCGGCGCACCTGGCCCGAGGCGGAACGCACGAGATGGTCAAACGCCAGCGAGTCACCGTGGATGTCGCTCATGAGCTGCTCGTCGACGGGTGCATATGCCGCAAGCGCCGCATGCACGCACACAAGCGCCTCGCCAAGGCGGTCGGGGGCGATGCGAATCGAGCTCTGAGCATCATACGGTTTGAAGGCGGCCTCTTCCATGGTCGTTACTCCTTTCCCTGTGCAACTGAGTCGGGCACGTCGGTGGCCATCGGGCAGCCAGAAAGCGAGGTGATGTCGCGGGGCAGACCGTCGGGGCCAAGTTCCCAGCCCTCCTCGCGAGCCTCGCGTGCCACGACGGCCTTCATCGCTGCAATGGCGCACTCAAGGTGGCAGGTATCGGGCTCGTTGGTCGTGATGAGCTGCATGGCCATGCCCGGAGCGAGCACGATCTTCACCAGCGGGTTGTCGGGATGCTGGCCAGCCCAGCGCACGGTGACCTCGTAAGAAAGACCCGCCACAAGCGGCAGCAGGACAATGCGGGTGAGAAGCACCACCAGGAAGCGCCCCACGCCGCCCTCAAGGCCCAGGGCCTCCACGAGCATATCGGTAGGAAACACGGTGAACACGATGATGGACACGATGAGCACCATGATGATGAACGCGGTGCCGCAGCGTACATGCTGGCGGGAGAACGACATGCAGTTCTCGGGCGTGAGCGGAAGGCCATGCTCCAGGCAGTGGATGGTCTTGTGCTCCGCGCCGTGGTAACGATACATCTTCCTGATGTCGGGCATGAGGGCGATAAGCCACATGTACAGCACGAAGATAGCGGCGCGCAGCACGCCATCGAGCAGGTTCCAGGCAACCATGTTGTCATGGGAGTAATCGCCCACGACGAGGTTGGTCACGAAGGCAGGCACGAAGATGAAGAGGGCCACACCCAGCAGCACGCCCAGAGCCATGGAGACGGCCATCCAACCGGCCATGCCCTTCTCCTCGGCCTCCTCGCTGGCCTGTCGCTGCTCCTCGGCAATCTGCTCGGCCGCCTCGGCGCGCGCCGCCTGCTTCTCGGCCTCGCTTTTGCCCTCGAGCTTCTTGGCCTGCTCCTCGTCCTCGTCGAAGTCATAGGCGTGGGCGGCGGTGATGCCCATGGCCTTGTACTGCAGCACGAGCGACTCAACCATGGCGACGCAGCCGCGCACGAGCGGCCACTTGCGCCAGGGCTGCTTCTTGCCGTAGCCGGGGACGTCGTGCTCCTCCACGTAGATGCCGCCCTCGGGCTCGCGCACGGCGACGGCCCAGGAATAGCGGCCGCGCATCATGACGCCCTCGAGCATGGCGGCGCCGCCGATGTGGGTCTGGAAGAGCTCCCCGGTGGTTTGGTCCTTGGTATCAGCCATTGTGGTTCGAGAATCCTTCCCGTCGGCCCCGCGTGTGCCAGGCCGCCTCGCCGCGGCCCTTAGGCGCGCAGCGTGTAGATGACGATAGCGGCCTTGTCGAGGCAGGCGTTGACATAGTCGGTCCAGGCGGCCGACGTGTCGCCCGCAACGCCGCCGGCCTGCTGGTATGCCACGTTGTACGCAAGCATCGCAGCATTGTAGCTGGCCGAGCCCTGTGCGAAGACCTGGTCTTTGAGCGCGGCGTAGTAGGCGTTGTCGGTGTTGGCCCACGACTGGGTGGTCGCATCCCAGTTGGCGCCGAGCAGGCCGATGATGTAGTCGGCGTACTCAGGGTGGCCCAGCTCGGTGTTTCCGTCGGAGGGCCATGCGGGCTCCTGGAGGGCCTGCGAGGAGGCGGGGCACACGCTGTCCTTGAGCTTGGAGATGGTGCAGGCCTGCTGCAGGGCCGCCTGAGCCTGGTCGACGTCCATGTGCAGGTAGGCAGCTGCCTGGGTGATGTCGGTGGTGCCCACAAGCTGCTGCATGTAGGCGTTCACCTCCTCGGCGCTCGCCGTGATGCCCGCGTCGGCGGCGATTTGGGCAAGCACCTGGTTGCGGGCATAGGAAAGGACCATGTCCGAGGAGGGCGCGTCGTAGGTGCCGTCGGCGTTGAGCGAGTACGAGAGGGACTGTGTGCCCTCGATGGCCTCGCGGGCCGTGATGTCGAACGACTCGCCGTTGTAGGTGTAGGTGCCCACCACGCAGGAGAGCTCGGTGTCGGCCAAGGTGGGCGCAACGGGATTGAGCTTCGTCGTGCCCCAGCCAAAGACAAACCTGGCCAGGACGATTGCGGCAAGCACGCCTACCGCGAGACCGATGAGCGCCGTAACGGCCGCCGTGCGGTGCGACTTCGCGCGAGCCTGCTCCTGCACGTCGTCGATGCCCTTCTGCAGCATGGCCATCTGCTGTTGCTGCCAGGCAACGACCTGGGCGCGAGAGTAAACGGGCACGTTGTCGGCCTGCTGGTATTGGCCCCGAGCCGGCCGCTGGTACTGGCCCTGCGGGTTCTGCTGGTTGCCGTACGGATTGCCGTCCTGATACTGGGACATGACACGCTCTCCTGGGTTCGATTACAGTTCGGCCGGACGCGGATAGGGGTTGCCACAGCACATCTTGCCCTCTGGGCACGCCCCGCGCATGCAGCCCGGGCCCGCCGTGCGGAAGATGAAGGGGGCCGTGGGCCTCACAAGCTCGAGCATCTTCCAGGCAAGCTCGCGGATCTCCCACTGCGCACGGTTGCAGCAGCGGTTGGAGAAGAAGTGCATGAGCTCGCGGATGTTCATCGTCACGACGATCTTGGTCTCGCAGGCGTTGGGCAGGATGTAGCGCGCGTCCTCGGCGGGAACGCCGGCCTGCACAAGCTTGTCATAAGCCTGCCAGCACGCCTCGATAGCCTCGTCGAAGGCCTGGGCGGCCTCGGGGTTGGAGTCGACGCTTGCAGGGCGCACAATGGGCGGCTCTTCCTTGAATTTGACGTAACGCTGCGACTGCTGGTTGTAGCTCGCAAGACGATGGCGCACAAGCTGATGGGTGAGCGCGCGGCTCACGCCCTCAACGGCAAACGTGTAGCTGGCGTGCTCAAGGGTGGAGAAGTGGCCGCTTGCCATGATGGTGGTGAGAACCTTGCGAATCTTCTCGTCGGTCAGGCTCTCCATGAGCTCGCGGCCGCCCACGGGGGCATAGCAAAGGCGGGCAGCAGTCGCCACGGCGCGCTCGGGTTCAGGCGTGTGGTAGAGAAGCGTAACGTCCATGGAATCCTCCCAATCCTTCGGTATGAAAAAAGCCGGCCCCTCGGTATGACTCGAAGGGCCGGCTTAAGGGCGTGCTGGTGCCTTGCGTGGCAGCGGCTAAAGGCTACTCGGCCTCGGGAGCCTCGGCCTCGGCGGCAGGAGCCTCGACGGGGTCGTTGGCGTGAGCAGCGGCGTACTCAGCGGCACGCTTGGCCTTCTCGGCGGCCTTCTTCTCGCGCTCAATCTTAGCAGCGGCCTCGGCCTCGGCGGCCTTGGCAGCGCGGGCAGCCTTCTCAGCGGCCTGCTTCTCGGCCAGAGCGGCGGCGGCGCCACCGAACTTGCTGGCGAAGCGCTGGACACGACCGGCGTTGTCGACGAACTTCTGCTGGCCAGTGTAGAAGGGGTGGCAAGCGTTGCAAAGCTCGACGGTGAGCTCAGAAACGGTCGAATGGGTGGTGAAGGTGTTGCCGCAGGTGCAACGGACGGTGCACTCGACGTAGTCGGGGTGGATACCCTGCTTCATGATAAAACTCCTTATGGTAGATGACGGACGCTGGTTTCCGACCAGGCGCCCAGTGAGCTGAGGAAGCATACCAAACTTGTGGGCACTCATGCCAGTGAATCACGAAGGGAACATGAGATTGCGCGTCTTGCAAGGAGGTCTGCCGCGTACCGGCGCGAGAACAGGCGCCGCGGGGCATATACTGGGCTGAAAACACCAGGCATTCACCGCAAGGAGGCAAGCATGGACCGGATGGACATCGCAATCGTCGGCACGGGACCGGCAGGCGTTTCGGCCGCCGTGACGGTCAAGCTGCGCAACAAGAAGGTTGCGCTCTTTGGCAGTCCCGACTTGAGCGCCAAGATGGGCAAGGCCCACGAGGTGCGCAACTACACGGGCCTGCCCGACGTCGGCGGGGCGGAGCTGGCCGCCCACATGCGAGCCCACCTCGACGCGATGGACGTGGCAGTGACGCCCGAGCAAATCGTGGCTGTCTACCCCATGGGCGACTACTTTGCCCTGCAGGGCGCACATGACATCTATGAGGCGCGCAGCGTGGTACTTGCCAGCGGCGTCGTCATGGGCAAGCCCTGGCCGGGCGAAAAAGAGCTGCTCGGACGCGGTGTGAGCTACTGCGCCACCTGCGACGGCCATCTCTACAAGGGAAAGACCGTGGCAGTCATCGGCTACAGCGAGGAATCCTGGCGCGAGGCACTCTACCTCGCCGAGGTATGCGGGCATGTGCTCTACTTCTTTGGGAAGCGCCACGACGTGCCGGGCGACGAGCACATCGAAGTCGTGGAGGAGCGACC
This sequence comes from uncultured Coriobacteriales bacterium, assembly GCA_934636245.1. GTDB lineage: Bacteria > Actinomycetota > Coriobacteriia > Coriobacteriales > UMGS124 > UMGS124. The sequence continues at coordinate 24,441 of CAKUAI010000009.1, read as the reverse complement.
CCTTGGCATCGAGGGCAACGGCGCGACCTGCACCCTGCTCACCCAAGATGGGAGCCACGAGGTGAGCGCGGTGTTCGTCCTGCGCGACGCCGTTGCGGCCGACCAGCTCGTCGGCGGCCTTGCGACCGATGGGCCCCATGTCGTGTGCGACCTGCAGATGACGACAAACATCCCAGGTCTTTTCGTTGCCGGCGACATCGCGGGCAAACCCTACCAGTACATCAAAGCCGCAGGCCAGGGCAACGTCGCGGCGCTGTCGGCCGTGGAGTGGCTCGCTAGGCAAGGCCAGGCAAACCAATAAGGCCTGCGCACACCGGCAGGAGCCATCCTGTATGCAAGCAAGGGCCCGCAGGACGCGCGCATCGCGGCGTTTCCTGCGGTCCCCTCTTGTTTTGCGCCGGTGCGACCCGGCGCCCGCGGGCAGCCTACAGGCGGGACGCCTTACAGCCCGAAGAGCTTGGCAGTCTGGCGCATGCGCTGAGCAATCTTCACGCCGAAGGGGCAGTTGCGCTCGCAGCGATGGCACCCGATGCAGTCTTCAGCGTGGGCAGGCAGCGCCTTGTAGTGCTCGCGCACCGAGGGCGGCACCTCGTCGTGGGCCAAGGCCAGGTCGGCGAACTTGTTGACCTCGGCGATGTTGATGCCCATGACGCAAGGCTGGCAGTGTCCGCAGTAGATGCACTGGCCGAAGTAGGAATGCGACGGGGCCGCGGCAAGCACGCGGCCGAAATCCTTCTCGGCAGGCGTCGCATCCTCGTAGGCAAGGCAGCCCTCGAGCTCCTCAAGGGTGCTGAAGCCCGTCATGACCGAGGCGACGGCCGGACGCGAAAGGCAGTACTCGATGCACTGCGTCGTGGTCATGGCCGCGCCGAAGGGGGACTTCGCGGCGTCGAGCAAGCGGCCGCCGGCAAAGGGTTTCATGACGGTGATGCCCACGCCATGCATGCTGCACGCGCGCAGCAGCTCCTGGCGCTTGGGGTCGACGTTGGACAGGGCGTCGTCGTAATGCTCGACAAACAGCGTCTCGATGTTCTCGGAAGGTGGCAGCATGTCGAACGCCGGGTTCATCGAGAACATGACCATCTCAACCTCGGGATAGTCGCAGGCGACAAGCGCGACCTCGGGGTTGTGGGTGGAAAGGCCGATGTGGTCGATATGGCCCGCTGCCTTCTCTGCGCGGATGTAGTCGATGAAGGGGCTGTCCATGATGGCCTTGAACTCGTCGACGGCGTCGACGTAGTGGATGAGGCCGAGCTCGATGTGGCCGCCGAAACACTCAAGCAAAAACTCCCACGCCGGCACGACCTTGTCCAGGTCGCGGGTGCGCACATACTGGCCGTCCTGCCAGGTGGCGCCGAAATGGCCCTGGACCACCCAGTGGTCGCGCTGCTCGCACACGGCTGCTCCCAGCGCACGGCGCACTGCAGGGTCCGCCATCCAGCAGTCGACGATGTTGACGCCGGCCTGGGCGGCGCGGCGCACGATCTCGAGGGTGCCCTCGGGGTCGTCGCCGCGAACCCACTCGGCACCGTAGCCGATCTCGCTTACCTGCACGCCGGTCTTGCCCAACTCACGGTATTGCATGAATCTCCCTATCTCCTCCCCCGGAAATACCGGGGTTCCCAAATGAAGCCAGCCTAATGTGCGAGCATGTCCCGCTTTGAGCGGCCCTTAGAGCTCGCGCTGGGCCGCCACGGCACGCGCGACCGCGTCGTAGCCGCCCTCGCAGGGAAACGGCAGGCGGCGCGGGCAGCCGTCGTCGTCGACCAGCGCCATCGAGCCGTCGCCGATAGCCGTGCCCGAGCGGCGCAGTGAGAACGTGTCACATGCCCAAATCTCAGGCGCGCAGCCGTCCTCCCAGCCTACGAGGCCGAGCCTGCCGGCACGGGCGACCGGGGTGTGGCCCACGATCTGGTTGAGATCGGCAAGCGCCCCATAGAGCAGGTCGGACACGTCGGCCCACACGGGACCGGGAGCCTGCCAGCCGCCCCTGGATGCGCCGGCGCTGTCGAGGGCGGCCCATTGCCCCGGGTCGCAGAGCATGGCGTTGAGGCAGGCGGCGATGTCGGCGGGCGTCTTGTCCACCTCCGCCAAGTGCTCGTCAGCCCACTCCTGCGTGATGCCGGCGTGGCAGCACAAAAACGAGCCCACCGCGGTGGCCATCTGCACATGGAGGCGGTCCTCGAGCACGTCGCGCACCTCGCGCATGATGCCCGGCATCGTGCCCGACCCCACGCGGCCGCGGATGTAGCACAGGTCGTGGTTGCCCATGAGAACGTCGACCCTCAGGCCTTCTGACCTGCGGACCTCCACCCAATCCGCCTGGTAGGAAAGGGCGTCGAGGGCACGGTGCTCCGTGGCGCCCCAGTCGTCGCAGGCGTCGCCCAAGAACACGACGCGCCCCACGGCAAGCTCGGGGTCGCGCACGTACCCCAACAGGTGGGGCAGAATGAAAGGCTGTTTGAGGTGGAGGTCTCCGAGAACGAGTGTCGACATGGGGGCCTTTCGGTTGGGGCCGCAAAAACCAAACGGCACGATTGTACCCGTTGCCGCGCGATGCGACAAAACGAGCGAAATACGCAAAAGGCCGCCTGCCCCATACAGGAGGCAAGCGGCCGCAAGGGAAAACGAGGGCGCGCTAGGCGGCCTTTTCCGCCTGCTCGTCGGCGGCGACCAGCTCGCGGGCATGGGCGATGGCGTCGTCGATGTTGGGGCGGAAGTGCTCCTCGCCCACCAGCTCGACAAAGCCGGCGTGGCGCATGGTGGCCATGGGCTGCTCGTTGGCGTGGCTGATGATGAGCTGCACGCCGTTCTCCTTGCAGTACTCGTAGAGGTTCTCCAGGGCGTTCATGCCCGAGGAGTCCAGCGAGGGCACGCCGCGCATGCGGATGATGAGGTAGCGAGTGAACTCCTTGACCGAGATGTCGGTAATGCGGTCGGTCATGCCGAAGAACATGGGGCCGTTGATCTCGTAGACGCGCACGCTCTTGGGAAGCTCGCGCAGGTGGGTGACCTCGGAGTTCTCGTCGCAGTAGTACTTCCAGCCCTTGACCTCGGTCTCCTCGCTCACCATCTTCATGAAGAGGACCACCGTGATGGTCATGCCGGCGGCGATGGCGGTGACCAGGTCGAACACGATGGTGAGGACAAACGTGAGGAGCAGCGCCCCCACGGCGCCCTTCGAGGCGGTGCGGCACAGGTGCGCGAAGTTGCGCCAGCCGCTCATGTTGTAGGCCACCTGCAGCAGGATGGCGGCGATGGTGGGCATGGGGATGAGCGCGGCGTAGGGCATGAGGAAGACGAGCACCAGCAGCAGCACGAGGGCATGCACCATGCCGGCGATGGGCGTGCGGCCGCCGCTCTTGACGTTGGCGGCCGTGCGGGCGATGGCGCCGGTGGCGGGGATGCCGCCAAACAGGACCGAGCCGATGTTGCCCACGCCCTGGGCCACAAGCTCCATGTTGCAGCGGTGGTGGGCGGAGATCATGGAGTCGGCCACGACGCAGGACAACAGCGACTCGATGGCGGCCAGGATGGCGATGGTGACGCCGTTGGAAAGCTCGTTGCGGAAAAGCTCGAAGCTGAGCTGAGGCGCTTGGAACTGGGGAAGGCCGGCTTGGATGGTGTAGAGGTCGCCGATGGTGTTCACGTTCATGCCGAAGAGCGGCACCATGACGGCGCCGACGATGACGGCAACGAGCGACCCAGGGATCTTGTCGTTGACGCGCGGCCACAGGATGAGGATGGCCAGGCACACGAGGCCCACGAGCAGCGCCTGCCAGTTGAAGGTGGAGATGTTGGCGGCCACGGCGGCAAGCTTGTCGGCGGCGTCGATTGTGACGGTGCCGGCCGGATAGGTAAGGCCCAGGAAGTCCTTAATCTGGCCGATGACGATGGTGACCGCGATGCCGGCGGTGAAGCCGGTGGTGATGGTGTAGGGCACGAAGCGAATGAGCGTGCCGAGCTTGAGCAGGCCCATCAAGATGAGGATCACGCCGGCGATAAGCGTGGCGGCCACAAGGCCCTCAAGGCCGTCGGTGGCGACGATACCTGCGACGATGGTGGCAAATGCAGCGGTGGGACCCGAAATCTGCACGCGCGAGCCGCCGAGCATGGCGATGAGGAAGCCCGCGACAATGGCCGTGTAGATGCCGCGCTCGGGACTCACGCCCGAGGCGATGGCAAGCGCGATGGAAAGCGGCAGCGCAACGACGGCGACCACGATGCCCGAGACGATGTCTTTCGGGATTTGGCGGCGCAGTTCCTCCTTGCTGGAATGCTTGATGACGCTGAACAGAATCGGTTTAATTTTGTCGCGCTGCATGGGCCTGGTTTCTTCTCGAATGGGTATAAGAAATGGCTCTCGTCGAGAAAGGCGAGGGAGACATTTTAGCGCGCAAAAAATGCCTGAGCCCAAGTCCATAAAACCGTCAGCGCACTGACGCAGAGCCAACAAATTGGGCGGCCACGAGGCCCGCCCCATGGGTGGCTTCTTCACTTTGGACGACACCGCGACGAGGCTTTCGGGCGTCGCAGGGCCTAGCGCAGGCGCGGCGCTGCAGCGAGCGCCTCCGTACGAAAGATATGCTCGACGGCCTCCGTGTACTCGGTCTGGCCGCGCACGCCCCGCACGGCAAGGTGAACCGAGGCCGGGTCGACAAAGCAGCACTTGGCGTAGGACCACCACTCCTTCATGCGGGCGGCCGCGTTGTCGGCGCCCATGAGCGCCTCGTATTCGCCAAAGAGCCTGTCGTGGAAATGCTCGAGCTCGCCCAAGGTGGCGGGATTGCCGCCTCGTATCATGCGTGCAAGGGCCGGGTTTGCCACGATTCCCCTGCCAAGCATCACATGCCGAGTTGCAGGATAGGCGTCTAGCAGGGCGTTCAAATCGTCGACGCCAAAGATGTCGCCGTTGTAGGCCACGGGGAACGGCGCCTGCCCAAGCGTCGCGCCATACGGCTCCCAGCGCGGCGACCCCTGGTAGCGGTCCTTTTGCACGCGAGGGTGGACGATGAGCTCGGCAAGCGGCAGGCGACAATACAGCTCGAGGAGCTTCGCATACTCGTCGTCGCTGGAGACGCCGAGCCTCGTCTTGACCGACACCGGCAAAGGCGACCTGTCGCATATATCTTGCAGGAAAACCTCGAGGTCGTCGGGGTTGCGTAGAAAGCCCGAGCCCTTCCCCTTGGCCACGACCGTGCCCGAGGGGCACCCCAGGTTGATGTTGACCTCCCTGTAGCCCATGTCGCGCAGGAGCCGTGCGGCGTGCACGAACTCGTCGGCGTTCTTGGTCAGCAGCTGAGGCACGACGTCGAGACCCTGGCTGTTGAGCGGGTCAAGTTCCTCGCGATACCGCTGGCCAAAGGTGGAGCCCAGGCGCGGCGGAGAGATGAACGGAGTGTAGTAGCGCTCGAGCGCGCCGAAGCACTCCGCATGCACGCGGCGGAACACATGTCCCGTGACCCCCTCCATGGGGGCAAGCGACAGGATTTTTGGTCTCATCATCTGGGTGGCCTTTTGATTGGGCGCGGCGGGACGCCGTCGACAGATACGGAAAAACTCGCGGCGGAGGTCCTCCCCCACCCCGGCGCGACAGTGTAGACGTTTTCGCGCCGCCCAAAGCAAGGAAATAGCAAGAACCCACCCGAATGCAGGCGATATACAATCGGGGCAACGCGAGAGAGGCCCCGCAAACAAAACCTGCAACAAAAAAGGCCTGCCCCGGTAGTATCCGAGGCAGGCCTTCCTAGGCGTTTACTCCCACTCGATGGTGCCGGTGGGCTTGGGGGTCAGGTCGTACACGACGCGGCAGATGCCGGGGACCTCGGCCAGGATGCGGGCAGTAATCTTCTTGAGCAGCGCCCAGTCGAGCTCGGGAACCTCGGCGGTCATGGCGTCGACCGTGTTGACCGCGCGGATGATCGCAGGCCACTCGTAGGCACGCTTGCCGTCGCGCACGCCGGTGGCGCGGAAGTCGGGCACGCTCACAAAGTACTGCCAGACCTTGCCCTCAAGGCCGGCTTGCGCAAACTCCTCGCGCAGGATGGCGTCGGCCTCACGCAGGGCCTCGAGGCGGTCGCGCGTGATGGCGCCCAGGCAGCGCACTCCCAGGCCGGGGCCGGGGAAGGGCTGGCGCTCGACCATGCTCTCGGGAAGGCCGAGCTCGCGGCCGATGACGCGCACCTCGTCCTTGAAGAGCAGCTTGACAGGTTCGCAAAGCTCGAACTGCAGGTCGTCGGGCAGGCCGCCCACGTTGTGGTGGGCCTTGACACCGTCGGACTCCAGGATGTCGGGGTAAATGGTGCCCTGGGCCAGGAAGCTCACCTGGTCGCCCACCTTGCGGGCCTCTTCCTCAAAGACGCGGATGAACTCGGCGCCGATGATCTTGCGCTTGCGCTCGGGCTCCTCGACGCCCTCGAGCAGGTTCAGGAAGCGGTCGGTGGCGTCGACGTACACCAGGTTGGCGTCGAGCTGGTTGCGGAAGACGTCGACAACCTGCTCGCTCTCGCCCTTGCGCATAAGGCCGTGGTTCACATGCACGCAGATGAGCTGCTTGCCAATGGCCCTGATGAGAAGGGCCGCAACGACGCTGGAGTCAACGCCGCCCGAAAGGGCGAGCAGCACGTTCTTGTCGCCGACCTGGGCGCGGACTTCCTCGATCTTCTCGGCGATGAATGCCTGAGCGAGCTCGGGGGTGGTGATACGCACCATATCGTCGGGGCGCTTGTTGGGGTCCATGCACGGCTCCTCTCGAGACTGTCTTTTGGGAGTCGGAGCTTGCTGCCCCGACTCTATTTCCAATTTGTTAATTGTATAGCACGCGCAGCACTCGCAACAAGGGTGACTGCCGATGGACTCGCGCAATAAGAACCCTACAGCTCATCCTCAGCTTGAGCGTCAAAGATGAGGTCGACCATCTCTTTACGGTCTTTGACGCCGAGCTTGCCGTAGATATGGGCGACGTGGGTCTTCACCGTGTTCTCGGCCAGCACGAGGTCTTCCTGGATATACGCACGCGTACGGCCCTGTACCAGCAGGTTCAAGATCTCAGTCTCACGAGGCGACAGCCCGTAGGTATCGGACACCTCGGCGCAGCGATCCTCAATGGCGCGCGTCATAAGCGCCGCAGGAGAACCACCGGTCGCCTGCCGCGATTCAGACTCAGGCTGGGCGGCGGCATCGCGCGGGGTGCCCTTGTCGCGCCTGCCCAGACCAAGGAGCATGGCAACGAGCGAGAACGCATAGATGACCACAACCACAATCAGGTTGCCCATAGCAGTGGTGTTGCTCAAGAACAAAACCCAGACTATCGAACCCGCGGCATACAGGCCGGAGGCAGAGCCGATGGCACGATACGAGGGGATATGGGTCACATTGAGCAGCGTGGCGACAAGCACCCAGAACAGCAGGTGCGAGAACGAGTCATTGAGGCGCATGAGTGTGTCGATGACCGCAGGGCCTGCGTCGGGCTCGGCTGAGAGAAGAAGCGAGACGAACAGCGTGAGGATGACAATGAGAAGCGGCGGCTGAAAACGCAGGTGCGGCGGCAGGTTTTCCATCTTCACGATTGCAAAATACGTAAACAGCGCAAGCACGAGCGCATACCCCGCCCACAGCACAGGGGAAGAGGTCATAGTGGGCCACTCCTGGGCCGAGGCGATGTGGCCGTCGCCCCACAGGCCCACGAAGCTCAGCGAGCGGACGGTGGCCAGAAGAAGCGATGCGGCAGCAACGAGCGTCATCACGTTGCGCCTGCCCGCGCGCCCCAGCGAGGTGCGGGGCTTCAGGGGCACGCCGAACGCCATTGCCCCCTCTTCGGTGCTGTCTTTCGAGCGCTGTGCCAGGGCGGCATGGCGAGCCCCCTGGAACAGGGCAGCCGAAACAACGGGCATGACCGTCACCAAGGTGACCTGCGCGGCAGGCGACAGGAACGCTTCGGCCCAGGAGACCAAGACGGGCTCGACGATCAGCGAGACGGCAACGCACACAGCGACGCATGCAAACGTCTGTGTGCGGGCGACCAGCAAGACAAAGCAGGCCGTCAGCCAAAAATACCCCATGCCAAAAACGATAAGCCCCATAATGGAGAGCGCCGTGGGCGAAAACGTGGTCTGATCTGCGGCCATGGCAAACGTCATGGTGCCAAACGACGACAGGAGCGCCATGATGGGCCACAGGAACGCCTCGCGCTCACGCAGCCGATGGGGCACGGCAACGAAGGCCGCGCTTGTAAGCAATATGCCCAAAAGAAAAAAGGCGCGTGGATTGACGGGCGTGCCAAAACCCGACAGGGCCTCAGCAAATCCCGACGTGTGACCCACCAGCGTGCACCACGTGATATTGACGGTCAAACCAATGGCCGCAAAGACCGCGCATAGATTAATGTCCCGTTTGGACATCGACATGAGGCCTCTCCCCTGGCGCCCCGGCGCGCCACATACCCGCTGACAGTACCCGGGCCCCCCTTAACACTTAACCCTTGGTGACATTGTGCGCGATGTGGCCAAAATTGTCCATGCACGTTTTTTAATCCCGCCCTTGGCGTAATTGTCAAGCGAATATGCCACCTAGCTGGCATTTTTCCTCACCCCCCTGCAAATGTCACCAGGCGTCCAACCAAAAAGGTTGATGCCCAAAACTGAAGCAAACCTGTAAGTTCGCCCGCTTACGTTGATGGGGACCGGCCCGGTTTCTCGCTACTGTTCATTAAAACGGGCACGAAAAAGAAGAAGACAAGAGGAAGCGCCGAGCAGCCGCCCGTGACTCGAGCGCAGAGGGAAAAGAGGGGAACATGAGGAAGGCAACGAGGCGTGCAGCCACTGTCGCCGGCATGGTAGCCGTTCTTGCGACGACGAGCGTCATGATGACGCCGGCTTTCGCCGTCGATTCGGCCGCCACCGCCGCGGCGATCGTCCACACTGAGGTGCCCGACGGCGACGCCGAGTATCCCGGCAAGGAATACATCATCGACAACTACAGCAAGTGGGACCAGATCGCGGTGGAGTACGCCCCCGAGATTCGTCAGCTCCCCAACGGCAAGCTCGTCCAGCTGACCCCCACCGAGTACGAGTGCCCTCACTGGATGCAGCAGAGCTGGACGATCTCGTACAACACCTACTACCTCGACGCCGACAACAAGGGCTGCCTGTCGTGCCACTATGACCTGAACCAGCTGATCATGGACATGCCCTACCGTCACGCCACGCTGCCCAACAAGGCCCTCGAGACCTACAGCGACGTCAACCAGTGCATCTCCTGCCACCGCGACAACGGCGACGAGTTCGGCCGCCTGATCCACGGCATCCACGAGCACTCCCGCAACGCCGACACCTTCAAAGCCCTCGGCGGCGACTGCGGCTCCTGCCACAGCGCCACGGGCGACGGTGAGGGCATGCAGCTCTGGGACAACGTGAAGTACAAGGCCCTGGGCGACAGCATCACGACCGTCGAGAACGTTGAGGGCAACTTCAGCGTCACACAGGACAAGGTCCAGAGCATGGACGAGCTCTACAGCTTCGACTTCGTCCACGGCTACTACGACCACATGCGCTACGCCTGCAGCGCAGCGGCCCTCGACCTCGAGCTCCCCATGAGCATGATGGAGGAGTGGACCATCACCATCGAGGGCAACGTGCCCGAGCCCTACACCGCCAAGCTCGTCGACCTCATCGCCGAGGCCGAGGAGGCCGGCGTCGTGGTGACGAAGCCCTCCAAGATGGTCTGCGACCTCAACCCCGTCGGCGGCGGCGGCATCGGCCAGACCGAGATCACCGGTATCCCCGTGAGCTGGCTCATCGAGAAGGCCGGCGGCATGCTCGAGGGCACCAACTCCATCCGCTGCGTCCGCGCTGACGGCTCCTCCAAGAACGGCGTCATGGTCTCCAAGCTCCCCGAGGAGTACCTGGTTTACAAGATGGACGGCCAGTACCTCGACGCCAGCCGCGGCTTCCCCTGCACCAACTGGGTTGAGGGCTACGACGCCCAGGTCTTCAGCAAGCAGCCTTCCGGCTACATCGTCTCCACTGACGACATGAGCAAGGGCCGCGACTGCGGTCAGAAGAACAAGAACGGCGAGCACATCAACCGCCCGAACGCCACGATCTGCGGCACGCCTGAGGGCGTCATCATCGAGACCGGCAAGCCCTACACCTTCCAGGGCTACGCCGACGCCTTCGACCACCACGTCTCGACGATCGAGTTCTCGATGGACCACGGCAACACCTGGACCGCTTACGAGGTCGGCGAGTACGACGTCAACAAGTGGCTCTGGTGGACCTTCGAGTGGACGCCCGAGGAGAACGGCGCCTACTGCCTGATGGTGCGCGCCACCACCGAGGAGGGCGAGGTCAGCTTCAGCACGCACGAGGTCATGGTCAACGCCAAGTCCGTCCTGCCCTCCGCTGACGAGGTCGTCCGCTTCGGCGACTACGACCTGCCGATCCAGTACTCCACCGGCCTTGAGAACAACGAGTAAAAGGAGCCCCCGATGAAGAAGAACATTCTCGCCGCCGGTGCGGCTAGCAGCGCCCTGCTGCTCGGCGTGGCCGGCATGGCCCTCGCCAACGGCGCCACCGCCGACAACCAGGCCGCCGACAACGCCGAGCCCCAGGACTCCAACCACGTCCTCACGCTCGAGGAGGCCGACTACGTCAAGGTCGCCAACCTCCAGGGCACCTTCTCGTTCAACCAGGAGGGCGTGACCCCCAACGACGACCTCTTCAACGTCTTCGGCACCGCCATCACCTCGATGTGCTCCAAGCCCGCCAACGAGCTCGTCGCCCCCGGCGCCCACGGCGCCGAGGCCACCTACTTCATCAACGTGGGCGGCAACATCAAGAAGAGCTTCACGGTGAACCTCGCCGAGATGGAGGACCAGTCGGCCATGGACACCGTGGCGTGCTCCTGCGCCACCGGCGCCCCCTTCGGCCAGGCAGCCGTCGTGGGCGTGCCCCTGGCCGCCGTCGTGAACATGGCCGAGCTCGACGAGGGCGTCAACACCCTCACCGCCTACGGCACCGACGGCTTCGGCGAGCCCATGCCCCTGCGCTACGCCCTCGAGCACGACGCCATGCTCGTCTACGAGGTGAACGGCGAGAGGCTGCAGAGCGCGGAGGGCCCCTCCGCCCAGCTCTGGATGCCCGAGACCGTCGCGCGCTACTTCACGCGCAACATCGTCGACATCAAGCTCACCGCCGAGAAGTCCGAGCCCGACATGCAGAGCGTCGACCCCATGTGGCGCAACAAGGTCGAGATCATGAACAACGCCGACGGCTGCGTGTTCCTGGCCGGCAACTCCATCACCTTCGAGGGCGTCGCCGACGACCTGGGCAGCCCCATCGAGGCCGTTGAGTTCTCCTTCGACGGTGGCGAGACCTGGACCGAGTGCTCCACCGAGGGCGCCACGGCCGACCGCTGGGTCAACTGGCGCTTCGAGACCTCCTTCGACCAGGCCGGCGACTACAAGATGATCGTCCGTGCCCGCACGGCCGACGGCGTCGTCTCCCCCGTCGAGGCCAGCCTGACCTTCCACGTCATCTAAGACGCAGGCTCTCGGGTGCGCTTCGGCGCAACCATACAGGCACCTATGCCCTGACGAAGAGGGGGCGGACCATGTGGCCCGCCCCCTCTTTTCTTTTGATGCCTTGTAAGAGCCGGGGTGCCAAACAGCTCCCGCCGAGCCGCCAGGAAATGGCCTGCTACGGCACTAGCAGGCAGATGACAGTGCCCTCGGACACAATGGGGCCCCGCTCGTCTTGGTCACGGGCACATACCACCCAGGCCTGCTTGGCATACCCCTTGGACGTGGTTTGCGTCTCGGCCAGGCGGGCGCAGGCATAGACGCTGCCGTCGCGCATGCTGCTGCGATGGGCCACGTGCACGTCCACGGCGAAGGGCTTCTGGCCCTCCAGGCAGCTCAGCACGGCGCCCTGGCTGGCGAGGGTCTCCAGCAAGGCAATGGTCGCTCCCCCATGCAGGTAGCCAAAAGGCTGCTTCACGCCCTCGTCCACGGGCATGACCGCCTCCACGCAGTCGGCCTCCTGGCTGAGATACGTTATGTTGAGACGCTCGACAAAATTCATCTCGTCGACCTTTCGCGGGAGTTTTTATCATAAGAGTCCTTGCCCATCATGGACCCTCCACTCCTATTTTGACTCAAAGTCCCTGGTCAAAGACCCCACAGCGGCAAATTCAACACAGCGGGCGTCTTTGTTCATTGCTCGCGTCACCATGCCTTCCTATGGTAGGGGTGCAACCACACCCCACCCCAGGAGACGTCATGCCCCTTAGCCCTCAGGCTCAAGCCATCATCGACAACCTCTTTCTCACGGAATACAAGAAGCCGTTTTCGGAAGAAGCTCCCTTTGCCGCCCTGGTAGAGGCTATGGGCGAGGCACAGAAGCACGCCTGGCAGATGCCCCCTTTTGTGGGAGAGGCCGTGAGCGTGCATGAGACCAGGCTTGCCGAGGAAGCCCGCGTTTTCAGCCTGTCGCCCAAGGACCCCGCCCAGGCGTCGGACAAGCAGGTGCTGTACTTTCATGGCGGCGCGTTCTTGCTGAACATCATGGACACCCAGTGCGCCTTGGCCGTGCATCTGGTGGAAATGACAGGCTGCACAGTTCACCTGCTGGAATATCCCCTGGCACCCACCTGCACGCACAAGGAAACCTATCGCGCCATGATGGACTCCTACCGCTGGGCCCTGGCGCGTTGTGCCCCGGAGAATCTGGTGCTTCTGGGCGACTCCGTGGGCGCCCACATGGTCATCGCAGCCGCCCAGCTCGCCTTGCAGCAAGGTCTGCCCCAGCCGACCCAGATTGTGGCGCTTTCCCCCTGGATCGACTTCGGCAACTTCCTCCCCGGCAAGGCCGAGCTTGAGAGCGGCGACCCCGTCATCGGCATGGTGAGCCTGTTGGGCATCCCCCGCGTGTGGTGCGGCCCCGTCATGCACGACAAGGCGTGCCCGCCCAACCTGCAGTACGGCCCCTTCGAGGGCATGGCGCCCGTCTACATCCAAGTGGGCTCCACCGAGGTGCTGTCCATAGACGCCCTTGAGCTGCAGCGTCTCATTGAGCAGGCCGGAGGCAGCGTGGAGCTCGAAGTGGGCGAAGGCCTGTGGCACACCTATGCGCTCTACGACACCATGCCCGAGGGAATGGAGGCCGTCGAACGCATCGCTCAGCACATCCAGGGCGCCTAACCACCCATCGACATCGCAATCGCCCCCCATCCCCCAATACGACAAACAGAGGAACACCCATGGAACCCATCAACTGGCAGCAGGCAAAGGAATACAGCGAAATCGTCTACGAAAAGGCCGAGGGTATCGCCAAGATCAGCATCAACCGCCCCTTCCGCCGCAACGCCTTCACCCCGCTGACCGTGACGGAGATGTACGACGCCTTCTCCGACGCCCGCGACGACGCGCAGATCGGCGTCATCATCCTGACCGGCGTCAACCACGGCGGCGACCACAAGGACGAGGCGTTTTGCTCCGGCGGCGACCAGAAGATCCGCGGCAACGGCGGCTATGTGGGCAAAGACAACATCCCGCGCCTGAACGTGCTCGACCTGCAGCGCCTGATTCGCGTGGTGCCCAAGCCCGTCATCGCCATGGTCAACGGCTACGCTGTGGGCGGCGGCCACGTGCTGCATATCCTGTGCGACCTGACCATTGCCGCCGACACCGCCATGTTCGGCCAGACCGGTCCCAGGGTGGGCAGCTTCGACGCCGGCTACGGCGCCGGCTACCTTGCGAACATCGTGGGCCAAAAGAAGGCGCGCGAGATTTGGTACCTGTGCCGTCTCTACAGTGCCCAAGAGGCCCTGGAGATGGGCCTGGTCAACAAGGTCGTTCCCTTTGACCAGCTAGAGGCCGAGTGCGTGGACTGGGCACGCCAGATGCTCAAGCACAGCGCCACGGCCCTGCGCTTCATGAAAGCGTCCTTCAACGCCGCCACCGACGGCCTGGCCGGCCTGCAGCAGCTGGCAGGCGACGCGACTCTTCTGTACTACACCACCGACGAGGCCAAGGAGGGCCGCGACGCCTTCAAGGAAAAGCGCGAGCCCGACTTCAGCAAGTACCCCAAATTCCCGTAAGGACCCTCTCCCGCCACCATGACCCGCCTCGATTCGATACGGGACGCCTGCTTTGCCTTCGTCGACCAAGACGGGGGCAAGCGGGCGTTTTCCCTTGGACAAACCCAGCTCGCCGTGGACGCAACCGTGGCGTGGCTGGAACATACCAACCGGAACGGCAGCCGCACCCTGGTGGTGGACCTGCCCAACTGCCCCGCTTTCGTGTGGCTGCTTTTGGCCTGCGCACGCACTGGGCACATGTTGGTCGCCCTGAACCATCGCCTGTCCCCTGCCGACAAACAGCTGCGCTTGGAGCAGCTGCAGGGCACCGTGGCCCAGGACTACCAGGCTGTGGGTCCCGATGAGGCCGCGTGCCTCGAGGCTGCCGTCCAGCGCGCCATCGACGGCCCAGGTGGGCCCTCCTGTACCGCGTCTCCGTCATGGACGCCGGGCGCCCTGCTGGAAAGCGCCGCCCGAGGCGAGATTGCCCTCGTCATGTTCACCTCGGGCACCACCGGAACGCCCAAGGCGGCAACGCTCACTTGGGGGCAGTTACTCGCCTCCGCGCGCATGGCCAACAAGATGTTGGGTTGTGGCCGCACCAGCCTCTGGCAGGCGGCCCTGCCTCTGTGCCACATCGGCGGCCTGCAGGTGGTACTCCGCTCCTATTTGGCGCAAGCCCCCTTCCTGCTCTATGCCCGGGTCAATCCTGGGCAGCTCTTACAGGATGCGCAGGACCACGCGGCGACCCATGTGTCTGTGGTGGACAAGATGCTGCAGGACCTGCTTGCCGAGGACGTCAGTCGAACAGAGCCCGCGATAGGCGGCTACCAGTGCCTCCTTCTGGGCGGCGCCGCCCTCAACTGGCAGACCTTGGACCGTGCCAGGGCGGCACACGCCCGCGTCTTTGCGAGCTTCGGCATGACGGAGACTGCCAGCGCCGTTGCGTGGGCACCGGCGGACGACGCCTTCGACGGTGGCGCCGCTCTCTCCCCCGACATCGAGACCCGCGTTCTTGACCCCAACCAAGAAGGCAAGGGACTGCTTGCCCTCAAGGGCCCCTGCGTCACTCACGGCTACCTCAACGCCCAGGCGGACTTCACGTCCGACGGATTCTTCATCACGGGCGACGTCGCGCGCCTCGAGCGTGGGCGCCTCTATGTGTACGAGAGGCTGGGCGACATGTTCGTCTCCGGCGGCGAGAACGTCTATCCCGCAGAGATCGAGCGGGCCATCAACCAGATACCCGGCGTGTCTGCCAGCTACGTCTTTGGCATGCAGGACCCCACCTGGGGCCGCGTCCCCGTTGCCCTGGTGGAGGGCGGCGGGGCCGGCAACGAAAGCCCTGCCAGCCAGGCCCGCCCCTCCAGCGCTGGTGTCGCACCTGCCTGCGACGCCCTGGCCCAGGCAATCTCCCAGGAGCTGGCTGGGCACCTCTCTCGCTTCGCACAGCCCCGCCATGTGGTGGTGGTCCCCACCATTCCCCGCCACGGCATCGGCAAGATCGACCGCAAGGCCGCTCAACGGCTTGCTGAGCAGCACCTTCAGAACCTGTGCTAACCTGTAGCCATGAGAAAACGCCCTGAAAAGACCGACCAAACCAAAGCCGACCTGCGGGAAGCCTTTTGGCGCCTGTATGCCCAGCAGCCCCTGGAGAAAATCACCGTGGGCCAGGTGTGCACGCTGGCCGGCTACAACCGCGGGACCTTCTACCTGTACTACCAGGACCTGCACCACATGCTCCAGCTCATTGAGGACGAGCTGCTCGACGGCATGACCGCCTGCGTGGAGACCTGCATGCAGCGGCTCTTGGTGGACTCCAGCAAGCTCGCCTGCATCGCCGCCTGCAAGGACGTGGTGCTGTACTACGAGCGCAACAAGGGGCTCATCAACGTGCTGCTTGGCGAGCAGGGAGACCCCGCGTTCGTCGTCAGGCTCAAAGACAGCCTCAAGCCCCTGTGGCGCCGCTACGTGGTGAGCTACGACGTCAAGCGCCCGGAAGAAGAGATCGACCTGCTCCTGGAGTACACGCTGGCAGGCACCATGTACATGATCTCGCGCTGGCTGCGAAACCCCGGCAAGGTGAGCGTCTTCCAGCTGGCCCACCTGGTGTACGACTTCTCCATCCAAGACCTCAAACAGCGCACCGACACATAAACCAACCAGCTAGCAACCAAGGCCAACAAGCCCAACCGACAACGTCCAAACCGCAAACAGCGTCAGAGCAGGTTCATTGGGAGACGACCCGTCGCAACTACCTCAGCAAGAATTCGGTTAGCTTCAGAAAATGAGCCACATACGATGTCTCATTGTCAAACCAGGCGGCTACCTCCACCAGAGACCTGCCTCCATCCAAGGGGCACACCTTTGTCTGGGTAGCGTCAAACACCGACTCAAGTTCCATGTTCGCTGCATCCTGCGACACAAGCTGCTCCTCCGTGTAGCCAAACAGTGCATCGGACGCTTCCTTCATGGCCGCATTGAGGTCGCTTGCCGTAAAACCGCTCCGGGTCACCACCGCGTGCAACGTGATGAGGCTCCCCTGCACCACAGGCACGCGAATTGCCGACCCCGTAAGCTTTCCCTTAAGCTCGGGAATGACCAGCCCCACCGCTTTTGCAGCCGCCGCGGTCGTTGGGATAATATTGGTTAGGGCAGTTCTGGAACGCCTAAGATTGCCTTTGCGCTGGGGATTGGCCAACACCATTTGGGTTGCGGTCAACGCATGGATAGTAGTCGCGATGCCACTCTCAATCGGCGCGAAGTCGTTGATCGCCTTCGCCATGGGAGCAAGCCCCACGGTCGAACACGAGGCGCCCGATACTATTGCGTCCTCGCCCGCTGTTTCCTCATTGATGCCGTACACAATTGTAGGGACATCTTCGCCCGCGGCGGCAGAAACCAGAACGCGCCGGGCGCCCGCATCCAGGTGGGCCTGTGCCTTCGCCCTCGATGTGTAGGCGCCCGTACACTCCAAAACAAGATCGACACCCATCTCCCCCCACGGAAGGTCTGACGCGTCTTCCCTGCGATAAGCTCGCACCCTGCGGCCGTCTTCCATGACAAGCTCACCCTCTTCTTTGCCCTGGAAAGACACGCGCCCGCTCCATGGGGCATGCTCACCGTCATGGGAGAGCAGGTATGCCACAGTTTCAAGCGACTCTTTCTCGTTGACGGCCACCACCTCTGTTTCGGCGCTTTCCAGCAGCCCCCGAAATACGAGCCTTCCAATGCGCCCCATACCGTTAATCGCCACTCTTTTCATTGCCATGCTCCAATCACGAGACAAATGACATTGACTATCTGGGGAAATACCGTCATGACAACAGTGGCTCTGACCACTTGCATGATGACCACATCCGTGTTGTCGATTCCCATGTCATCGAGAATGAGAGCCATATCGGACGCGCCGGCAGGAGATGCAATGAGCATGCCCTCTTTCCTACCGTAGCCAAGCAACTTGCTCTCCAAACGTCCCGTTATGAAGCAGTTCGCAACATACCCAATGACAAGAATGGCAATGGGCAGCGCCAATTTCCCCATGGACACAAGCCCGGCAAAGGTGAGCAGCGTGCCCAGGTAGCAGCCAGAGAGAACCTGACATGCCTTTTTGACCTGCTTGGGGATATAGGCGAAGTCAAACACAAGCTTCAGCACGAGAACCGCCGCGATGGAACAGGCAAACGTGAATCCGGGAATGCCCGAGGCGCGACCAAGCAGGCCGAAAACAGTCGCCGTCGCAATGGTGGCGACAACCGCAGCCCAAGATTTTTGTTGGGACTTGACCCGTTTTTCATTTGACATATGCGCGTCACCGCGTACATCAGGGCTTCCCGCCGTCGTGCGGCGCTTGTCAAAAGCCGCAATCATGAAAGGAAGCACACCTATGCCCAGGATTTGCCTCACCAGCTGAAGGATGGCAACAACCGGCGCGTCGGCTCCCATATCGGCCGCAACAATGGGCGTGTCGTTGATGCCGCCAGGGACCGCACACATAAGAGAGGTAGCCAAATCTAATGGACTAGCAAGCCAAATGGCAAAGCCCACCACCAGGAAGAGCACGAGAAACGACCCGAGCATGAGAGCAACCGGAGCTCCGATTTTCCTGAGGCGCGCAAGGTCGCTTCTCTCCATGGAGCAGCCAACAAAAGCGCCGGCGATGATCTGTATGGCGGTCTTGGTGCCCTGGGGCACCCAAGCAAACCCAAAGGAAATGTTCAGCGCCGCGACGCCCACAAAAGCCCCGACCATATATGCCGCCGGAACCCTCAGTTTTTTAAACAGCAGCCCGCATGCCACTCCTGCCGCAAGCGTCGCCACCATCATCTCAATGTGCTCCACCTGGCCAGCCCCTCACGCTCGCACGTCAATTGTCTGGGCAATTGTAGAAAGGCTCGCATAATGCTACAAATGACTTGGTATGAAATGGCATATTACAAACCATTTCACGCCAAGTCAGACCATCTCTAGATTAGAGGATGTTCAAATGCATGCCGATGACGCACTAACGGTAGACGATGTCGCGGAAATACTTCAGGTTAGCAGGAACACCGTGTACGCCCTGAAAAACAAAGGGGCAATCAACTCCTATACAGTGGGCAGAAAGCTGCGATTCACATATGCAGATGTCCAGGCATACATTGCTTCCACCAAGAGAACCAAGCCTGCCTCGCCAAAAACGCCCTTTCTTCCTTCGCAGGAAAGGCCTTTTGTCATATGTGGCCAGGACATCATTCTCGATGTGCTTTCCAACTACCTCTCGCAAGCAGGGGTGCGCTGCCTGAGATCCTATGTTGGCAGCTACGACGCGCTGACCGCCCTATACAAAGACCAAGTCCAAGTTGCCAGCGCGCATTTGTGGGATGGCGCCTCGGGACAGTACAACATCCCCTATGTACAGCGGCTCCTTCCCGGGACCCCGACGGTAGTCGTTCACCTGGTGTGCCGCATGCAAGGATTTTACGTAGCCAAAGGAAACCCCAAAGGCATAGGCTGCTGGTCAGACCTGGCGAGACCCGACGTCTCCATTGTCAACCGCGAGAAGGGCTCTGGGTCGCGCGTCCTTCTCGATGAAAACCTAAGGCTCCTTGGCATCGCGACGCGGGATGTGCAAGGCTATCAAAACGAGGTTCAATCGCACATTGCAGTGGCCAGCACGGTTGCACGGGGAAGGGCCGACGTTGCCATTGGAAGTGAGAAAGTGGCAAAACAGGTTGATGGAATAGATTTCATCCCAATGCAAAAGGAGCGCTACGACCTTGTGGTGAAGCAAGAGATCTTTGATTCTCGCGCCGTTAGGGCGCTCATGGGAATCTTGGAGTCTGGCATTCTGCGAGACGAGTTTGCCGGTCTCGGAGGCTACGACACCTCCGACATGGGCCGCATCGTCGCAATCGGATAAAAAACGCCCGTTTTGAAACTCAAGCGGTCGGCGCCGCAGAACAGCGGGCACAATTCGCCGCAGCGTTTCGCAAGCCGCTTGCTCAATCTGCTTTCAAACGCATGGCTTCGACGCTTGCCCGGAATAAATCCACGGGTCACGATGGCCTTTGAGAACCGCGAAGAGCGGAAACTGCCAGCAACCCCCCTTCCGAATAGGCATTGAGCAGTTCCTGGGCACGGGCAAACTCGGGTCCTTGCCTCCAACCGAGCAGGCGGTTGACCGCGAGATTTCCCTGGACGTTGTGGACAAAGAGCAGGTGGGCGTCCTCGTGCGAGAGCCCGGTTTTCTCCATAATCCGGGGGGCCACCTGCTCGGCCCCGCGCTCGATGACGCGCTGGGCCACGCGGGCGTACGCATCACCGTCAGAGTAAAGAAGCCAGTAGTCGTCGTTTGCCGGCGGGCGTTGGCAAAAAGCCGCCGCCTCCACCCCCTCGAGCGGGTGCGCGGCGGCCAGAGCCTCATCGATAAGCGCATCAAGCAGCGCGAACTTGTCCTCATAGTGCAGGTAGAACGTGCCACGGTTGATATCCGCGCGACGGCAGATGTCCGCCACGGTCATCCTTGCGAAACCGACCTCGGCCAGCAGTGCGAAGAACGCTTCCCGTATGACTGAGAGCGTGTAGCGCCGACGGCGGTCGATCTTCTCTTCTCCCATCGCCCCTCAATTCCGAGCTATCCAACAGTTTCGAGCGACCGTTCATTTTTCAACAGCAGCTCGCATCTGTTCATTGCTCTTGTAAAAATCAACATGGATACTGTTTATAGACATCTGTTCATTATAACCGAAAGAGAGTCATATGACCCCGTACGAGCAGCTCGTCATCGAGCTCACCGACCAATCGTTTGCCCATCAGGCCGCCTATCGCAACGGCGGCACCCCGTACGAGTTGAGCAGGCGCAAGCCGGCTCCCTACGAGCAAGACATTGAAACCATTGTCCGCATGATCGAGGAGGCCGACTGCGTGCTTGTGGGCGGGGCCTCCGGGCTCTCTGCGGCGGGCGGCGGCGACTTCTACTACGAGGACAACGCGACCTACCGCAAGCATTTCGGCAAGTTCGCCGAGCGCTATGGCTTCAAGGGGGCATTCGAGGGCTCGTTCTATCGCTGGCCCACCGCCGAGGCGCGCTGGGGCTATCTTGCGACGTTCCTCAGCACCACACTCAACGCTCCGCTGCGCGAGCCCTACAAGGACCTTGACGCCGTCCTTCGCGATAAGGACTTCTTCGTACTCACCACCAACCAGGACACGCAGTTCGTGAAGATCTACCCTTGGGAAAAGGTGGCCGAGATCCAAGGCGACCATCGTTTCTTCCAATGTTCCCACTGCTGCACCGATAGCGTATGGGACGCGACTGAGCCTGTCTCCCGCATGGTCGAGGCCATGGGGGACGGCCTAGAGGTTCCGACAGGGCTCGTGCCGCGATGCCCGCGCTGCGGGGCCGAGGCGTTCCCCTGGGTTCGCGGCTACGGCAACTTCCTGCAGGGCGAGCTCTACGAGGAGCAGTACCGCAAGGTCTCCGACTGGCTCGGCGCGCACGCGCGACAGAAGATTCTTTTCCTTGAACTGGGCGTGGGCCGCATCACGCCTGCGTTTATCCAGGAGCCGTTCTGGGCCCTCACGACGCAGTTGCCGCAGACGAGCTACATCGCCGTGAACAACAAGACGCAGTTCCTTCCCCGCGCGATCGAGGACCGGGGGCTCGCCGTTCGCGCCGACATTGCCGACGTGCTTGCCGACGCCCGCAAGATGCTGGGGAGGTAGCGCATGGAAGCGGTGAAAGCGGCTCGCATCGGCCGGGCGCTTGCCGAGGCGGACCTCATCGTCATCGGCGCCAGCAACGGGCTCGACATGGCGGAAGGGCTCAACCTTTTCCGCGCCGATGCCCATT
This sequence comes from uncultured Coriobacteriales bacterium, assembly GCA_934636245.1. Taxonomy (GTDB): domain Bacteria; phylum Actinomycetota; class Coriobacteriia; order Coriobacteriales; family UMGS124; genus UMGS124. The sequence goes on along the minus strand of CAKUAI010000009.1, from coordinate 3,032 downwards.
TCCGGGAGACGTACGGGGACCTCGCCCAGACCGACAACATCGGCTGCATACTGCAGGGGCTCGCCTGCCCGGATGCGAACGTGCGATGCCGATGGGCCGAGCGGTTCCATCAAAAAGAGTATCTCGAATATGAGCCCGGACCGCTCATGAACGGTCTGCGGCGTCTTACGGAGCACGCCGACACCTTCGTGATCACGTGCAATATCGAAGGGCACTTCGCGCGTGCAGGATTCGACGAGAACCGCATGCTCGAGACGGAGGGCAGCATACGCACATCGATCGACGAGAGGCGCCTCGCCCATCCAGATGCCCTCGCCGCAGCCCAGCTCGAAGAGCTCGAGCGACTTGTGCGGACCCACCGCAACGGCAAGGTTGCCATCCTCGAGCTTGGCGTGGGGCTGCGCAACCGCTTCATAAAGCGCACGCTCGCTCAGATTGCGAACGCCTGCAAGCACGCCACCTACATCGTGTTCAACTACAGCCAGGCCATGGCGCCCGACGCTTCGTGCGAGACGATTCTCGTTGATGGCGACATGGCCCCAGCTTTCGAGGAGGTCGTCCGATGCCGTCTCTAGAAAGGGAAGCAAGCAGGCTTTGCAGCCTCATAGATGAAGCAGACACCATTGTCGTCGGCATCGGCTCGGGCATGTCGAGCGCCGCCGGGTTCAACCATTACAACCGCGCGGGCATGGCGCGCGCCGGAATGGACGACTGGCAGCAGGCCTTCGGCTTCAAGAGCCTCTTCGACGGCTTCTACCATCTCTATCCCAGCCTCGAGCAGCAGTGGGCCTACTACGCGCGATACATCGATTTCATGCTGCGCGAACCAGCTTCCCAACCCTATCTCGACCTGCGGTCCCTCATCGACCAAAAGGATTACTTCATCCTGAGCACCAACGTGGACACCCAGGTCGAGAAGACCTTCCCCGCCGAGAGAATCTGCATCTACCAGGGAAGTTTCGCGTACTTTCAGTGCAAGCAACCGTGCTGCGACGAGCTCTTCGACGCGAGGCCCTACGTCGAGCGCATGCTCGCGGGCATGGCGGGGTTCGAGGTACGCAGCGAAGACATCCCCCGGTGCCCGCACTGCGGCTGGCAGCTTGCGCCATGGGTGCGCGACGACACGTTTCTGCAAGGCGCTGCATGGCGTGAGGGCCTCGCGCGATACGAGCGCTTTGTGCGCGAGCGCAGCGATGGCCGCGTGCTGTTTCTGGAGCTGGGTGTGGGAGAGATGACCCCTGGCATCATCACGCTCCCGTTCTGGAGCATGACCGCGAAGCTGCCGGATGCACACCTGCTGAGCGTCAACATCTCAGGCGGCTCCGCTCCGCTGCAGCTTGGGGACAAGGCGGAGGCGATTCAGGCGGATTTGAGCATACTGCTCTCAGCGGCCCGGGCAGGCGACAAGTAGCACGGCGAGGCTTTTGCGCTGCGCCCGGTCATCATGCTCATAGAGGCGGTAGACGCGGAATGAGTTATAGGACAGCCTCCGAACCAGAGGGTTCGGAGGCTGGTATTCCCGCTATTCCCACTCTTTCACGCTCGTTTGTTGCGGCGCCATTCCAATTGGGTCTAGTTTGGTTGTCGGTTTTGTCCACCTTGCCGCCGAATCCCTCCGCGTGTCCTCGCGTAGGCGTTTGGGACAAGCCCTGGGACAAATTCGCAAACTATTTCGAAACCGCGAGCCCGCAGTTTCATTTTTGTCCCGGGGACAAAAACGGGTTGGTTTTGAGGCCCTGAAACGTCCGATATGAACGCCAAAACAGCCGACTATCCTCTTCGACACCCGTTTGGCAAAGTGAATCGTAGCCAGTGGCTTTAACATCTTGCATTTCCGCAGGTCATGAGGGATGCACAAGAGTGATGACTGAAAGAGTCGTCGCGGGTGGCTTTGTTCTCGCCCTTATGAGCCGGCTCTAAGCGCCTTAGGAACCGAGCGGGAAATCCGAGTTAGAGAATCCCAATCGTCGCCTTATTTCAGGCTGATCGCAAATCAGTTGGCAACCGAAAGCCAAGGTATAGAGACGGGCCGCACCTATGCGCACACATTTCGGTACGTTTCGTACGGCATCGGCCATAACAAAACAAACCGCCGAACGATTCAGATTGCAGACAGCCAACTCGACGTGGCAAATCCGCCGTATCATCTTCCCAACATCCGCCTTCGCGCCATCAGCGCCCCGCGAAATCGGTGAGTTTTCCAGCACTTTTTCGGGTGGCTATTGCTCCGATTCGGCAGGCTCAGCCTCCGCTCGATCTTACGCATGTTTTTTGGGAGGGCACGAATCGTCGCCCGCCACGGCGGCTTATACAGCCTCTCGGCATAGAGGGAAACGCCATGGTCACGCTCAACGTCTACGCCGACATCGAGCCGATGTCCAAGATACAGAACATGCCGCGCGTGTCGCCGAGCCTGTGGCGCGGCTACCTCGGCCTGAGGGTGGACCCCGGCCCCATGTTCCAGCAGAAGATCCGCGAGGCGATCGAGACGCTCGAGGCGTTCGGCTACGGCGTATCCGAGCCAGACGACCGAAACGTCCTCATCCGAGACGTGCAGACGATCAGCCGCCTCTACCCCACCGAGTACGCGGCAGTGCTGGGGGCCATCCCGACCGAGGCGACCGTGGTCGAGTAGAGGCTGAGGCTGGCGCTTTCCCAAATCCGTAGTGCAAGTACGGGAATCTGCTGTGTTTCGAGGGATGGGACGGGACTCTCGACTCTCGCTAAGTCCACAGGCGCGACTTCGATTACCTTTGCCCCTTTCGCCACCTTTCGTTTGGATATCTGAAAGTCCTGAGCAGTAGCTAAATATGCTAGGTATCTCGGGATAATGCTTTCGGTCGCATACGCGCAAGAATGTCCGCTGATTGCAACCGGCTGTTCGCCTTCCCACGCCAATGGTGTGCAGACATCTTCGATATTCTCGCTCGTTATGGCAAAAATCACGTCTCCAGGGTTTGCCTTTTTCGATTTAGCGTATTGCCCTTCAGATCATCGTGGTGTGCTCGTAGCCGCACTCCACGAAGAGCCGC
>CAKUAI010000008.1 GCA_934636245.1 uncultured Coriobacteriales bacterium | reverse complement strand
CCCTCCCGGGCCGGTTTTTCGGCGCCGGCGCGGGAGGGGCCGCGGCCGGAGGCTACTTGTTCATTGCTTTCCTAGGCAACCTCATCACCCCTGAGGTAGAGCGAGTTGCGTGGGTCGCCGGTCGCGATTTCGTTTTCCCACATGTCGAAGATTGCGAGTGGACTGAAATACCAGAGCTTCAGGTCGTCGTCCACAAGCATGCGGTGCGTTTCCGACACCACGAACAGCCGCAGGGCATCCATGTCGCTTATGTCCCGACTCCGCGCAATCTCACGGGCGACCATCGCATCGACGTTCTGCAAGATGGAGGGGCGTGTCCTATTCATCGCAGTGCCTCGTTTCTACGTGGTGCAAGAAGCCGAGCCCGGCGGCGGTCAGAAAGGCATACTGGTCGGTCAGCTTCTGTGGCCTCAACAGGACGATGGCCGTTTCGCCGCATTCGTTCTGTCTGGTGCAGGTAAGTATAGCGTGGTCTTGCCCAGTTTTTTGGTGGCGGCTGTCTTGCCTGGCTGTTGCAGTCAATTGCTAATGTCTGCCCCTGCATTCCGGCAGTAGCTTGTTTTGCATAAATAGACAAAATAGACAAGATAGACAAAATAGACAAAATAAAAAGCGCTGGTAGATGGGATGCGAGCTGAATCGCTTGCATAAAAAGCCCGCCCGCAGTCTCTTTTTGAGACGTGCGAGCGGACTTGGTCGTGCCGGTAAGCTGGCAGCGTGGCCGGGCTTGGTTTAGCGCTTGATGGAGTAGAAGGCGTCCATGCCGGGGTAGTGGGCGGCAACGCCGAGCTGGTCCTCGATGCGCAGGAGCTGGTTGTACTTGGCGATGCGGTCGGAGCGGCAGGGGGCGCCGGTCTTGATCTGGCCGGCGTTGACGGCCACGGCGAGGTCGGCGATGAAGCTGTCCTCGGTTTCGCCGGAGCGGTGCGACACGACGCAGGTGTAGCGCGACTTCTTGGCGAGCTCCATGGTGTCCATGGCCTCGGTGAGCGTGCCGATCTGGTTCACCTTCACGAGCACGGCGTTGGCGGTGTCGAGCGAGATGCCCTTGGCCAGGCGCTTCTTGTTGGTGACGAACAGGTCGTCGCCCACGAGCTGCACGCGGCCTCCGATGCGCTTCGTGAGGGCTGCCCAGCCGTCCCAGTCCTCCTCGGCCATGCCGTCCTCGATGGAGACGATGGGGAACTTCTCCACCAGGTCAGCCCAGTAGTCGACCATCTGGTCGGGCGTAAGCTCGCGGCCCTCGCCCTTCAGGCAGTACATCTGGCGCTGCGCGTCGTAGAACTCGGTGGAGGCGGGGTCCATGGCGAAGAGGATCTGCTCGCCGGGGGTGTAGCCGGCCTTCTCGCAGGCGCGCATGATCCACTCGAAGGGCTCGGCGTTGGTCTTGAGGTTGGGGGCAAAGCCGCCCTCGTCGCCCACGCCGCCGCCCAGGCCGGCCTCATGCAGGACCTTCTTGAGGGTGTGGTAGATCTCGGAGCACCAGCGCAGGCCCTCGGCGAAGGTGGCGGCGCCCACGGGCATGATCATGAACTCCTGGAAGTCGACGTTGTTGTCGGCATGCACGCCGCCGTTGAGGATGTTCATCATCGGCACGGGCAGGGTGTAGGCGTTGGGGCCGCCCAGGTAGGCGTACAGCGGCAGGTCCACCGAGTTGGCGGCAGCGCGGGCGCAGGCCATGGAGGCGCCCAGGATGGCGTTGGCGCCCAGGCAGGTCTTGTTCTCGGTGCCGTCGAGGTCGATGAGCATGGTGTCGATCTCGCGCTGGCAGGTGGCGTCCTGGCCCACGAGGGCGTCGGCGATCTCCTCGTTCACGTGGTCGACTGCGGTGAGCACGCCCTTGCCCAGGTAGCGGGAGCAGTCGGCGTCGCGCATCTCGCAGGCCTCGAAGGCGCCGGTGGAAGCGCCGCTCGGCACGCAGGCGCGGCCGAAGGAGCCGTCGTCAAGGGTCACCTCGACCTCGACCGTGGGGTTGCCGCGCGAGTCAAGAATCTCACGGCCGTACACATCGATGATCGTGCTCACAGCTCAGTCTCCTTCAGTTTGGCTTGGGCCCACAGGGCCTCCTGGTCTTGGCGGGAAACGTCGGCGATGTCGCGGCCCTCGGCCCGGGCCGCCTGCTCCATGTAAGCCCAGCGCCTGCGGAACTTGGCGCAGCTGGCACGCAGTGCGGTCTCGGCGTCGATGTGCTCGCGACGGGCGACATTCACCAATGCGAATAGGATATCACCGAACTCCATCTCTGCGTCGGCGCTACCGGGAGCGGCTGATTTAAATTCCTCGACTTCGCTTTGCACCTGCTCCCACACACTATCGACACTATCCCAGTCGAAGCCGGCGGCCACGGCCTTGCGCGAGATCTTCTGCGCCTGCATGAGGGCGGGCAGCTGCACGGGCACGCTGTCGAGCAGGCTCTCGGGCGCCACGCCCTCGGCTGCGGCCTCTTCCTCGCTCTTCTTGTGCTCGCCGAGCTTGACCTTCTCCCAGATGCCAAGCACGTCGTCGGAGGTCGCGGCATGCGGGGCATCGGCGTCGCCGAACACGTGGGGGTGGCGGCGCACGAGCTTCTCGTTGATGTCGCGGCACACCGCGTCGATGTCGAACTCGCCGTCGTCGGCGGCAATCTGCGACTGCAAAACGACCTGCATAAGCACATCGCCGAGCTCCTCGCGCAGGTGTCGGGTGGCCGAGCCCTCGATGGCGTCGACTGCCTCGTAGGCCTCCTCGATCATGTTCTTGGCGATGGAGGCGTGGGTCTGCTCGCGGTCCCACGGGCAGCCGTCGGGCTGGCGCAGGCGCCAGATGGTGCGCACGAGCGCGTCGAAGTCGGGGTGCGTGGTGGGCGCGCCGGGCCTCATGGCGTCGGCGGGGTCGAGCGGGTGTTGCTGGGGTGCGTCTTGGGACATCGCTCCTCCTCTTTAGGTCGAACGAAAGTGCACCTCACCATGATAATTGAACGAACCGCCCCAAGCTGGGGTATAATGCGCGCGTTTGAGGAGAGAACGCCGTTTTTGGAGGACGAGTCTATATGGCAGAGCAGAGCAAGCTTCGTGTGGCAGGCGAGAACGCAAAACAGGTCGTGCGCGCCATCGGTCAAGATGAGTCGCTGTGCCTGCGCTGCACCAACTCCGAGTCCACGTGCCAGGCGTGCGTCGACATCTGCCCTGGCAAGGCCGTGCGCATCCCCAAGTCCACCGAGCATGCCGGCGGCTTCAAGGTGACCATCGGCAAGGGCTTCTGCGTGGATTGCGGCCTGTGCGCCGCCGTGTGCCCCACCGACTCCATCATCGTGATGGAGCCTACGGCCCGCTACCTGCGCCACCTGCTCAAGCGTGCCCAGGCCATGGTCGGCGGCACCGGTCACACGCTGTACCTCACCTGCATCGAGACGGGCATCGCCAAGGAGAGCCCCTCGGTCGTGGAGGTGCCCTGCCTGGGCGCCATCGCCCCTGAGACCTGGGCTTCGCTCATGCTCGACTTCCCCAACCTCGCGGTGTACCTGCCGGGCGACCTGTGCCCGCGCTGCAAGGCCAAGGCCGCCGAGATGCGCATCATCGACTCGGTGATGGAGGCCATCGAGGTCGTGGGCCGCGAGATGCCGCTCGTTGAGACGCGCCGCGAGCTGGAGTGGACCGACTCGGCGGGCAAGGTGCGCAAGTCCGGCGACGGCGACGAGCCCTTCGGTGAGATGCTCTCGGGCTTCGGCGACCTGGCGCACGACCTCAAGAACGACCTCACCCATGCCGAGGAGAACATGACCGAGGAGGAGCGCTGCAACTCCGACCAGCGCAAGACCCGCGTGCGCCTGCGCAAGGAGATTCGCGTGGCCGAGGGCGAGACGACGCCGGGCCTCAAGGGCGCCGACGACCTCACGGGCACCCTCACGGCTTCCCGCGCCACCATCCTCGACGCCGTCATGCGTTTCCCGGAGATTGCGCCGCGCGTCACGCTCAAGGGCGTGCGCATCGACGCCGAGAAGGCCGGCGAGGCTGCCATGAACGCCGTGGTCGCAGGTTGCCCCCTGGGCGCCGCCCACATGCAGGACGGCGCGTGCGTGGTCGACCCACTTGTGTGCGTGGACTGCGGCCTGTGCCGCGAGCTGTGCCCCGAGGGCGCCGTCGAGTCCGTCGAGACCTGTGTTGCCGACCTCCTGCGCGATCCGGTGGCTGCCGAGTAGGAAGCGAGCAAGGACCGCGTGCGGTGACGGTTTTGCCTGCCGTCCGTGCAAAAAGCCTGTTCAAAAGCCCGTCTGGTGCGATTTGTATCGCCCGGGCGGGCTTTATTTGTAGGGTGGGGCGGGTTCTGCGCGCGTCTCCGCGTGAAGTCTGGGATGCGTCAAAGCCCATCGGGAGCAGTGCGACTCCGCGCATCCCATGTATAAGAACTTGCTTGATTTGAATATGTGCACGTCGTTGGCAGCCTGTGTGATTTTTGCAAACACAAGTGCAGCCCCTTGTCAAGAGACAAATAGGTAAATTATTCTGACTAGGTTTGCCGACATACGCGTTACGTCTCCTGGGGATCCGCGCCCCGGTGAAATGCTTCCGTATCATGCTCGTGCGTATGAGGCAACGTCGTCCAGAACTAGCAAGACCGATGTAATCGAGTCTGGGCTGACAGTAACGTTTGCCTCGCGCATTGAAGCCGAAGCATTTGAGGGCCTCTGACAGGGGGTTGCGACCCGCCTGTCCATTTATTTGTGCCCTTGAGCGCTCGTTTTTCGCGCTATGCGGCCGTTCAAGCCTGGACACAACCGACACCATGTGCACCCGGACGGGCTGCGGCTCTTTGCCGTGGCCCGGACAGAGCGGGCGCGCAACAACCCAATAAGGAGACTTTTATCATGGCAACTTTTGAAGACCTCGGCCTTGGCGAGAACGTCCTCGCCGCAGTCCATCAGATGGGCTACACGGAGGCTACCCCCGTCCAGGAGCAGGCCATTCCGCTGGTGCTCGCCGGTCACGACGTGATTGCCGCCGCTCAGACCGGTACCGGCAAGACTGCCGCCTTTACCCTGCCTGTGCTCGACAAGCTCGGCCACTTTGAGAAGGGCCACGGCCCCAAGGCCCTTATCGTGACCCCCACCCGCGAGCTTGCCCAGCAGATCGACTCTGTCGCCCGCACCGTGGCCAAGAAGACCGGCCACTACGTGCTCACCGTCGTGGGCGGCGTGAGCTACAACCCTCAGATCAACGGCCTGCGCCGCGGCATCGACGTGCTCGTCGCTACCCCCGGCCGTCTGCTCGACCTGTACGACCGCATGGTCCTCGACCTCAACGACATCGAGGTGCTCGTCCTCGACGAGGCCGACCGCATGCTCGACATGGGCTTCTGGCCTGACGTGAAGCAGATCATCGACTGCATCCCCAACGAGCGCCAGACCCTGCTCTTCTCCGCCACCATCGACGACTCCGTCATGCGCACCATCGGCGGCGAGGTCAAGGACCCGCAGTTCGTCGAGATCGCCCACAAGGGCACCGCTGCCGAGACCGTCGAGCAGTTCGTGATCCCCACGAGCCAGCACCAGAAGGCCGACCTCCTCGAGTACGTGCTCGACGAGAAGGGCTCCGACCGCGTCATCATCTTCACCCGCACCAAGTCGCGCGCCGAGATCCTGGCCGAGCGCCTGAACCGCGAGGGCTTTAGCGCCGAGGCCATCCACGGCGACCGCAGCCAGGGCCAGCGCAGCCGCGCCCTTAAGAACTTCAAGGACGGCCGCGTGGGCATCCTCGTTGCCACCGACGTTCTCGCCCGCGGCATCGACGTTTCCGACGTTGACCACGTCATCAACTTCGACGTGCCCATGGACCCGGAGGACTACATCCACCGCATCGGCCGTACGGGCCGTGCCGGCGAGGAGGGCTTCTCCATCACCTTCGTCGCTCCCGACGAGGAGTACGACTTCTACGACATCGAGTACCTGATGAAGAAGACGGTGCCCGAGATGGAGCTCGAGGGCTTCGAGTTCGACGACCGTCGTGCTTGGCTCGATCCCGATCGTGACCCCACCGTGCGTCCCCGTCGTGGCCGCAAGGGCGGTCGCGGTGGCCGTGGCGGTCGCGGTGGCCGCGGTGGCCGTGGCGAGCGCTTCGAGCGCGGCGAGCGCGGTTCCCGTGAGTTCTCCCGTGGTGGCCGCCGTGGCGACCGTCACGGCGATATGGGCAACTTCGACCGTACCGAGGAGCACGAGCGTCGCGCCGAGCAGGTGGAGCGCGCCGACGTCGCTCTGAACGCCGGCCAGACCGAGCCTAAGCCCGCCGGTGAGGGCACGGGCCGCAGCCTCGAGGAGCGTCGCGCCGCTCGTTTCGCCGAGACCGCTGCTCGTCGCGAGCGCGCCGAGGCCCAGGAGCGCGCCGAGCGCGAAGCCCGTCGTGCCGAGCGTGGCGACCGCGATTTCGACCGCGGCGACCGCGGTGGCCGCGGTGGCCGTGGCGGCCGCGGTGGCTATGACCGCGGTGGCCGTGGCGGCTATGGCCGCGACGACCGTCGTGGCGGCTACGGCGAGCGCGGTGGCCGCGGTGGCTATGGCGACCGTGACCGCGGCGGCCGTGGCAGCTATGGCGATCGCGACCGCGAGGAGCGCGGCTACGGCCGTCGTGACGACCGCGGGTTCGACCGTCGTGACGAGCGCGGCTACGGCCGTGACGAGAAGTCCGGCGAGCAGCGTCGCGGTTACGGCGACCGTGAGCGCGGTGGCCGTGGCGGCTATGGCCGCGACGACCGTCGTGGCGGTTACGGCGAGCGCGGTGGCCGTGGTGGCGACCGTGACCGTCGTGGCTATGGCGATCGCGACAACGGCGGCGACCGCCGCGACGGCCACAAGGGCGGCTACAACCGCTCCGAGGACCGCGGCAGCCGTTACGAGCGCGGTGGCTCGAACTCCGGCAACGGCAACGGGCCCAAGCAGTATGGCATGCAGCGCTACCGTAAGCCCGGCGATCACGGCGCGAACTAAGTCGTAGAACCTCGTCCGCTGCGTTCCGCGGGACCTCACGTACGTCCAGTACGCATCGGCCCCGCGCGCCTTGCGGACGAGAACCTACGTTTTAGTGGGCGGAACCTGGCCTGCTGCGTTCCGCGGGGCTCGTCGCAAAGACCGCTCCGTGTCGGGAGGCTCACGTACATCTAGTACGCATCGCCTCCCGACGCCTTGCAGGCCAGAACCCGCGTTTTTGAGGGCGGAACCTCGTCCACTGCGTTCCCGGGAGGCTAGAGTACTCCAGTACACGTCGCCTCCCGGCGCCTTGCGGACGAGAACCTACGTTTTGGCGGGCTGCGGAACCTGATGCGCCGCGTTCTCCACGGGACTCGTCGCAAAGGGCGCTCCGTGCACAGGTGCTCACGCGCGGTGCGCACCTTTGTTGTACATCTAGTACGCATCGCACCTGTGCGCCTTGCGCATCAGAACCCGCGTTTTAGTGGGCGGAACCTGGTTTATGCGGGTTGAGCGATAGATATATGAACGGGCTGGGGGATACTATCCTCCAGCCCGTTTTTTGTATCCAGGGTTGGATTAACATACATTTCATCGGTTCAAATGTATGTTAATCCAACAAAAGCCCAGTTGGCACACTTTTCGAATTTCTGAAATGTATGTTAATTTCCACTATTGAGGAGGACTTCATGAGCGATAACGACTTTGTCAGCTTTGAGGACGACCTCGATCAGGAGGATCTTGCCTCCCATCGTGCACATCGCTGTACCCCGCAGGAGGCACGCAATCGCCTCACCGCTGGCAACGACCTCTTCCTGCAGGGTATCCACGACCACGAGATGCATTCGGAAGACAAGCGCGAGGGTCTCATTCGTGACGGCCAGCACCCCTTTGCCGTCATCGTGACCTGCTCCGACTCGCGCGTGCAGCCTGTGGTGTCCTTCTCCATGTGCTTGGGCGACCTCTTCATGGTGCGCTCCATCGGCAACTTCATCGACCGGGTGGAGGAGGCCGGCGTCGAATACGGCGTTGGGCACCTGGGCGCACCGCTTGTGGTTGTGCTCGGCCACACGCACTGCGGCTTGGTGCACGCCGCCATGACCGGCGAGGCCGACGGCGTGGCCAAAACGGTTGCCGATGAGGTCGCCGCAATTCTGGACGGCGAGACCGACCCCCGCCAGGCCGAGAAGATCCACGTCTTGCACCAGGTGGATGTTCTCAAGCAAAACGAGATCATTGCCGCGGCGGTGGCATCGGGGGAGTGCGAGGTTGTGGGCGCTATCTATCACATCGGTAGCGGCCGCGTCGAGTGGCTGTAAGGCAGGGTATGGTCGATTCAGGTGGGGACCCTGTGCCTCAGTGCCGCCGTGCCTTAGCGCGGCCCGCATGCGATTCTCTGCCAAAGCTTGGCCCTGGTTCAGCAACGTATGCTTTCAGCGTGAAGAGTGCGCAAAACAGCTGGTCACGTGAATGTGTGCTTTGCCAGGGGATATAAACAACCCGTTCAATATGCGTCTTATATCCAATCAACAAAGAGAGAACCGCTTCATGGCCCTTAACACGCAGAACCTTTCCGACAAGTACCGCCAGTTTATGAGCAGGCGCAACGGACCCGATCAGCTTGCGCGTGACGTGTTCATCCTGTCTATCGTGCTTATCGTGCTGTCGCTTCCCTTTGGCAGCATCTTCCTGACGTTGGGCCTGGCTGCCATCATCTACGCGTACTTTCGCATGTTCTCGTCCAACCGTGATGCACGTAGCAGGGAGAACTCTGCCTATCTCGCCAAGCGTCATGAGCTTGCGCAGAAGCTGCACCTCACGGGCGTCAAGAACCCCTTCGCTGGCGTTGGCGCTGCCAGCCAGCGAGCTGCCGAGCAGGCGGCACGCAAGAGCCAGAAGGCTGCTGCCAAGGCGGCCGACAAGGACCACAAGTACCTCAAGTGCCCCAAGTGCAAGCAGGAGATTCGCGTGCCCAAGGGCGCCGGCAAGATTCGCATCACCTGCCCCAAGTGCCAGGAGAAGTTCGAGAAGAAGGTGTAGGGGAAGCTTTCCTACAAGCCTTGCTGCCATCCTGCAAGATAAAGCCGCCGACCTCGAAGGACACGCTTTCGGGGTCGGCGGCTTTCTTGTATGTGGGGCGAGCCGCTGGAAGCCAAACAGAAGCATACGGCTCCATGCCGGCGATCATTCGCTCATGCAGTGCGTTTGAGCTGCCCATACGTATTGGCGCGCAGCGCCGTCCATGCCCCAACCGCTCGTCGAGCAGCGCCAACTGCGCCCTGCTATCCCATCCGCCCGGCGAGCTCGCGTTTGACGGCCGTGTACTTCTTCTCAGGGATGGGAAGCTCGCTGCCATCCTGCAAAGTTACCTTACAGCGAGTCACATCGCGCACGAAGGCAGGGTTGACCAGGTAGCTTGCATGGCAGCGGACGAAGAGGTCGCCATGGCGCTTGGCAAGCGAAGAGAGCGTCTCTACCGACTCGTGGGTACCGTCTTCAGTGTGAATCAGTGAATGGGTGCCTTTGCTCTCTATATATATGATGCCGGAGCAGGTGAAGCACATCGCCGTGCGGTTGAGGCCGCGCAGGCAGATGCGCCGCGCTGGGCCGCTTGATGCCTGTGCCTCCGACCGGCCGTCATAGATGGCGCCGTATCGTAGGAGATAGACGTCGCTTGGTCCGGCATAGGCAATGGCATTGGCCACGTTGCACAGAAGGATGCGCGGCGTGCTCTGGCAATCCACCCAGGTAAAATGAATGTGCTGGTTGACGCGGTTGGTGCTGCCGTCAGGCCAGGTGCTGTCCACGAGGAACGTCATGACGACCTCGCACACATCGGGACCCGGCGCCGGCAACGTGGTGACCACCAAGTCGTGCACCTGGAACTTCGGGTCGTCGCGTCCCTCGCGCGCCATGGCGAGCAGCTTTGCTTTTGAGCGGATAAGGTGTCCATACGAGGGTCCGACGAGCACCACGTCGTCGTGACATGCGTTGAGGAAAGGCGCGGAGTCGTTGTCGGCGTAGTAGCTCAGGAGAATCTTTGCTGACAGGGCCGCGATATCATGGGTTTTCATGGACACCCCCCTTACATGCACAGGCGTTGTATGGGTACATTTTCGCAGGCGCCATCCGTCTGCTTTAGACCCCTGAGTCCAACTAATTGGGGCGGAAATGGGCCTAACTTATCGAAAATTCGCTCACATCGTTCCAATTGCGCCGCAGGCACACCTTCAAGGTGAGCCCCGTGTTGTCGTAGATGGCCGACCATTGGGTGTTGCTCGTCACATCCTCAGGGTTGGGGTCCTGAGCCGAGGCGCGCAGCGCTTCCCAAACGACGTCCTCGCCCTGGTTGCCGTCATGTGCGCCCAGCACTTCCTCAACGGCTTCCCAACGCTCTTTGCCATGGCCATAGATGCCGTTCTTCTGGTTGGGCTGCACCAGGTCGGGATAGAGCGCATAGAAGTTGGTGATGGCGCGCATCGGCGTGGCCTTGAGGGGACGGCCTTCGTCCTCGGGGTCCCATTCCACAACGCGGCCGTCGCCCGAGGCGTCGGTGATATAGAAGTGGTAGTCGCGCCCCGAGGTGGCAAACATGTCGTAGTTGCTCAGGAGCTCGACGGCTTCCTCGGTTGTGGCCGCGCGGTCGAGAACGAGGCGGATGGCGAGCGTTGTTGCGATGGATTGCTTGCCGGTGTCCTGGTAGGTGGGTTCGCTGTCGAGCGTGAGCACGGCGATGGAGACGCCCTTCTCGTTTATGCCGTCGAGACAGATGAAGGGTGCCGTGAGGCAGGCGAGTTTCCTGGAAACGCTTTCGTTGGGGTCGTCGGCCTTCACGTTGTTGAGGGCGGCCAGGCCGATGGACGCATAACCGTTCTTGGGCGTGCAGCGCACGAGCAAAGCCGAGGTGTCGAGCTTGAAGTCGTAGTTGCGCCCCATGCGCACCTCGCCATCGGCTGCCGTGGCGGTAAAGGCGGTGCAGGCATAGTTGGGTGCTGTCATGTGCACGGGGAGCAACGGCAGCGACTCGGCAAGCACGGCATCGAGAAACGCCTGGTTGTCGCGGATATCGCGGGCGAGCAACGCGTCGAGGTCATAGTCGTAGGCCACGTTCATGGTGTAGAGGTTGTAACCGTCATCATAGGAGGTGACCTGGTTGATGCTTGAGATGGTCTGAATCCTGCTGGCGTACAGCACGCCGAAGGCGACGAGCACCGCTGCGATTACGGCGACGAGTCCGAGGGCGACGCGCTTGACGATGCGTTTCATGGGGCCTCCCCAATGTCAGTTTCATGTCACTTTCAGGTCCATGGTGAGGTTGTCAGGGGTGTTTGGGTAGTGCCATTTGGCGCAAAATTTGGCTAATTTTCCCTGCGTTTGTCGCTGGCGCTGCTACCATGAACGAAAAGAAACGGGGGAGTTATGGCAGCGGATGGGCACGTCGCATATGGCACTGACCGTGCGAGTGAAGAGCTGTCGCGCGCGCAGGCGCAGGCGGGCGGGCTTTTGCGGCACTTCGACCAGCTTGCGGATGAGGAGCCGTCGTGTGCGCAGGCGCAGACGGGCAGCGCACTCGACGACTGTACCCGTGGCGGCCGAACGGAGCCGCCGTGCTCGCAGACTCAGGCTCAGGCGAGCGCATCCGCGTGCCCTGTGCAGGCTTGCACCGTAAGGTCTCCCATGCCGCTCATGTGCACGCCCTTTGAGCCGGGGTGCCTTTCGCGGGCGATTGAGTCCATCGACGATGGAGATGCCCGGCGCATCGCACAAGCAGAAGCCCTGTATTTCACGGCCGATCCCGATGGGGCATGCTGCGAGTCTGAGCCGTATTTGACGAGCTTGAATCCCGCGCTGAGGATGTCTGCCCTTTTTATCTGCGCTTATGCCAATCTGTCACGCGGACAGATTTCCTTTGCCAAGGCCTGCCTCGACGACCTTGCTTCCATGAGGCAGGACTGCCTTGTCAGCGAGGACCCCACTATCCGCGCTGCTTACATTGTGTTTGCTACAGCGGCAAACGTTCTTTTGCACCTGGATCCGACTTTTGGCGAGGACGAACTTCGCGCAATCGCTCCCTATTTGCCCGAGGGCCTGCGCCTGTTTGCGGCTCATGTGGACGCGCATCGCGCGTATCTGACGGGGGAGTATGGCAGGTGCGTCGGCATCGCGGAGACGGCGCTTGCCATGAAGCGGGGCACTTATCCCATCTCTGAGTTGTTCTTGCACCTTGTGGCTGCCATGGGGTGGATGGGACAAAAGTCGCCCGATCGCGCTCGCGCCCATTTCATGCAGGGTTGGGACATCGCGCGGCCCGACGGTCTTATCGAACTCATCGGCGAGCATCACGGCCTGCTCCAGGGCGTTCTCGAGACCTGCCTCAAGGACGACTATCCCGATGACTTTGCCCGCATTATCCAGGTGACATATCGATTCAGCGCTGGGTGGCGACGCATCCACAACCCAACGACCGGCGAAGAAGTTGCCGACAATCTCACCACTACCGAGTTCACCTTTGCGATGCTTGCGTGCCGCGGCTGGAGCAACGACCAGATTGCGGCCCACATGGGGGTGTCGCGCGGCACCGTGAAGAACCGTCTGTCGAGTGTCTATGTCAAGCTGGGGATTCAGAGCCGATCCGAGCTTGAGAAGTACATGCTGCGCTAGGGGCGGAACCCGTTTGACCGCCAAAGGCACGGGTGGGCACCTTAACGGCGCGGGCGCATAACGCCAAAACGTGCGGTGTCAAGTCAGGCAGTCATTTTTTCGACAAAACAGGTCATCTTTGCAGTGCGGGTTTATTTCGTGCACACCCTCGGAATAGAGTAAAAGCCAAACAAGGGCGTACCGAGCATGTTGCGAATGTGCGCCGCGGGGAATGCGCGCTCCCAATGCGGCTTGCAGACCGACCGACTCGGCGCCGTCGAGCCTAGGAAGGTGGGGCCGCATGAAACCGCTACGCAGATTATTCGACCCGTCCCAAAACGTAAGCAAGATACTCGCCATTCTCATGTCGCTTGTCATGGTGTGGACCCAGGTGTCTATGGTGCCCACGGCCCTGGCGCAGGGCGACTGGGGCGAGCCTGCGGCGGACAGCGCCACGGTAGGCCCCCCGGAGGGTGAAGGGCAGGATGCCATCGGCGCGCTTGCAGTCGAACCTGTACCCCAGGTAGAGGCTGCAAGCGCGCCTGAGGTTGTTGTAGAGCCTGCCCCTGCCGAGCAGCCCGCAGCCGAGCCTGCCCCTGCCGAGCAGCCCGCAGCCGAGCCTGCCCCGGTTGCCGAGCCTGCAGTTGAGCCCGCTCCTGCCGAGCAGCCCGTGGCCCCCGCCGAGCCTGCAACTGAACAGCCCGCTGCCGAGCCCGCTCCTGCCGAGCAGCCCGCGGCTCCCGCCGAGCCCGCTCCTGCCGAGCAGCCCGCAGTCGAGGCCGCCCCTGCCGAGAAGCCCGCGGCTCCCGCCGAGCCTGCCGCGCCTGCGCCTGCCGAGCAGCCCGCCACCGAGCCCGCTCCTGCCGAGCAGCCCGCTCCCACCGAAGAGCCCGCAGCTCCCGCCGAGCCCGAGCAGCCCGCCTATCCCGCCTTCCTCGGTTACGCCCACGCCGGCAACATCACCGTGAAGGTGACGGCTTCCGAGGGCGCTCTGCCCGAGGGCACGCGCGTGCTGGCCGAGTCCGTGCACCGCGCCGACGTCGCCGCCGCCGTGGCCGGCGCCGTCGAGGAGCAGGGCCGCACGCTCGAAGGCGCCGTGGCCCTCGACGTCACGCTCGTCGACAAGGACGGCAACGCCATTCAGCCCAACGGCTCCGTGAGCGTGAGCTTCTTCAACGCCGGCATGGGCGAGGGCGAGGCCGTGGGCGTGTACCGCGTGGCCGACGACGCCTCCAGCGTTGAGGCGATTCCCGCAAGCCAGGCCAGCGCAAACGTCCAGAGCTTCGACGTCGACCACTTCTCGATCTACGTCGTTACCGATGAGAACCCCGTCTACCTGGCCACCTACCGCTTCCTGGCCGCCGACGGCACCACCGTTGTCAACGAGCAGACTGTCAAGAACGGCGAGACGCTTGTCGAACCTGCGGCTCCCGAGGTTGACGGCCAGACGTTCACTGGCTGGTACCTGGGCGAGAGCCCCATGGACTTCTCGCAGGCCGCGACCGTGAGCGCGACAGCGACGTACGACGTGCATGCGCGCTATGCCTCCGTCCTGCACATCAACTTCTACGATCCCGACGGCATGCAGCTCATGCGCACGATGGTCGTCGAGGACCATGAGGCGTACGACATCTCTGGCATCAAGTACGACGTCGATGCCACGCACAGCGTTGTGGGCTGGGCGGACGCCGATGACAACCAGCTAACATCCGTTGCCGTGCCCGAAGGCAAGAGCAGCGTCGACGTATTTGCCATTGTCGTCTCTGGCGTGTGGATTGCCTTTGACGCCGCTGGCGGCACCACCGTTGACCATATGTTCCTAAAAGACGGCGAGCGTATCACCCTTCCCGTGAGCACGCGCGCCGGGTATACGCTCGAGGGTTGGTACCTGGGCGATTGGAAGGTCTACGACGGCAGCGTGTTTGGCAGGTCCGTGACCCTCACTGCTCACTGGACGCCCGCCGAGGTCGCCTACACCGTCAACTATTGGCAGCAGCGCGTGTCCGATGACAAGGACGCCGCCGACGCCGCCAAGACGTACGAATTCGTTGAGTCCGCCGAGAAGACGGCTCCTGCCGGCTCCGTCGTTGCCGGTACCAACGACAAGAGCTACCCCGGTTTTACCTTCAACGCCAACAACACCCAGTCCAGCGTCACCGTCGCCGGCGACGGCTCCACCATTGTGAACGTCTACTACGACCGCGTGCTGTGCAAGATCAACTTCTACCACTATTGGAATAGCTGGAACGGCGTTAACGAGGAGCTCATCGTTCAGCACACCGGTTTGTACGGCGCCCCGCTTAAAGACGGCGAGTGGGACCAGACATACTACTGGTACACGACCTCCGACGAGTGGGCTCAGAACAGGTCTGGCTGCATCCTTCTGACCAGCTACGACTTTGAGACCGCCGGATATGCCAAAAACAAGGGCAACATAACCACCAACGACATCGTCACGACGTGCAACTTTTACGGCACGAGCAAGGCGAGCGGCGGCACGATTTACTACTACAACGAGCAGGCCGACGGCACGTTTGCGCTTGTCAACACGGTGACAACGAGCGGTGGTGCGCTGACGGTGCACCAGAAGTACACCGGCTACGACCTGTACAAGTACGCTACCGGTAGGATTAAGGGCGACCCGACCACGGCTGCGTTCTGGACGAACAGGGGCAAGGCGTTTGAGGGCCAGAAGATTCAAAACGCATCGACCATCTATATCGCCAACACGCTCAAGTCCTACAACCTCACCTACCATAACGTGACCGGCGACAACAACAGGGTCATCAGCGTCGACTACACTGCGCCCCTTGCGCCGTATGCCAACTACGTTCCCGAGAATCCGTACTCCGACGGCATCGAGCGCACGTTTGTGGGCTGGTACGCCGACCAGGCTTGCACGGTTCCGTTCGACTTCGCCAACACCACCATGCCGCATGCCAACGTCGCGGTGTATGCCAAGTGGGCCGTGGAGCAGGTCACGCTGAGCTGGGACCTGTGCGCTCCCGAGAATCCGCAGCACGAGGACAAGGGTTCGGCCACGTTCGATCCCGGCACGCGTCCGGCTTCTGACTTCTTGCCCGCAGGCGCGGTGTGGGGCACCGACTACACGTTCGACGGCTGGTACACCGACGACGGCAAGCTGTTCAGCCCTGAGACTCGCATTTCCCGCGACACCAACGTCACGGGCAAGTGGCTCTACAACGGCAAGCTCTATGTGCGCTACTACAACGCCGGTACCGCGCTGCCGCTCGACGACACGCCCTATGCAGACGGCGCCAAGGTCCAGGTCGCCAGCGCCGCCAACCTTGTGGCTCCCGAGGGCACGCCCTACTTCCTCGGCTGGGTCATGGAGGACGGCACGCTCGTCCAGCCCGGTGGATCGTTTGACATGACGCGCCAGCTTGCGGGCGATGACAGTGTTGTTATCCTGACCGCCGCATGGGGCATCGCTGAGGCCGCCACGACCATCACCTTCGTGGCGGGCGACGGCCGCGGCGAGCCGGTTGCCAACACACTCGTCAACAATGCGGGTGTGGTGCTGCCCAGCGCCTCTGACCTGGGCTTTGAGGCTCCCATGTCTCATGGCTCTGCGACTCATACGTTCGCTGGTTGGCTCACCTCTGACGGTCGCATCCTTGAAACTGGCCAGCAGGTTGTCGTCGACAATCTCAACGAGGGCACCGAGAACATCCTTACCGCCCAGTGGACACCTCGTACCGACCTTTCCTATACCGTTCGCTACGTGTGGGTCAGCGCTTTCTATGGGGGCGACCTTGTCGAGCTTGCTCCGTCCAAGGTTGTCAACAACGTGACGTGGGGCAAGGAATACTCCGAGACCGCAATTCCGGTTGAGGGCTACACTCCGGTGAATGGGGAGGACGCTTCTAGGTTCACAATCGAGATGCAGCCTACAGAAGTTTGGATTCCCTACTACAAGAACGTCGAGCTCACTGCCAACTCCGCCAATGTTACCTATGACGGCACCGAGCAGAGCGTCTCTGGCTTTGCCTGTGACACCGAGGGCGCTCGGTTTGATTCCGGGCGCATCACCGCAGGTGCCCAGGGCACCGAGGCTGGCACGTACGACGCGGTGTTCGCCGAGAATCCCGTTGGCCTCACCGATATGACCGAGTGGTACATCGTCACCGCTGCGAATCCCGGCAATCTGAACATCGCCCCCCGCGCCGTCACCTTCAAGGGCGAGACCGCCACGCTGCCCTACACGGGCTCCGAGCAGGAGATCACAGGCGTCGAGGCCGTGGGCCTGGCCGACGGCCAGACCTTCGAGGCGGCATACTCCGCCAAGGGCACGCTGCCCAACGCCGACCCCGGCTACCCCGGCTCCTTTGCGGGGCAGGCCCGCATCCTGGCGGCCGACGGCGCCGACGTGACGGCCAACTACGCCGTCGAGTACGCCCCCGGCACGCTCTACATCACGACCGCCGACATCGCCGGCAACGTGACCATCGAGCCCGCCGACGTCGTGGAGACCTACGACGGGACGGCCCACGCGGCCGGCGCCGCCTCCGCGGCCGACGCGAACGGCAACGACGTCCTGGTCGAGTACCAGGCGGCCGACGGCACGTGGACGGCCGACCCCGCCGACGTCGCCGCCACCGACGTGGCCGACTCCCTGACGGTCAGGGTCCGCGCCAGCGTCCCGGGCGTCTACGAGGGCTACGTCTACGCCGAGCAGCTCCTGAGCGTCACCCCCAGGCCCGTCGAGGTCACCGCGGTCAGCTCCACCAAGGCCTACGACGGCACCCCGCTCACCTGCGCCGACTACGCGCTGGGCGCCGAGGGCTTCGTCGGCCACGAGGGCTTCGAGAGCGTCTTCGTCGAGGGCTCGCAGACCCTGGTGGGCACCTCCGCCAACGCCGTCGTCGGCTACGAGTTCAACGCGCTGACTGACCCGGGCAACTACGCCGTCAGCACCGTCGACGGCACCCTCGAGGTGACCCCCCGCGCCGTCACCTTCAAGGGCGAGACCGCCACGCTGCCCTACACGGGCTCCGAGCAGGAGATCACAGGCGTCGAGGCCGTGGGCCTGGCCGACGGCCAGACCTTCGAGGCGGCATACTCCGCCAAGGGCACGCTGCCCAACGCCGACCCCGGCTACCCCGGCTCCTTTGCGGGGCAGGCCCGCATCCTGGCGGCCGACGGCGCCGACGTGACGGCCAACTACGCCGTCGAGTACGCCCCCGGCACGCTCTACATCACGACCGCCGACATCGCCGGCAACGTGACCATCGAGCCCGCCGACGTCGTGGAGACCTACGACGGGACGGCCCACGCGGCCGGCGCCGCCTCCGCGGCCGACGCGAACGGCAACGACGTCCTGGTCGAGTACCAGGCGGCCGACGGCACGTGGACGGCCGACCCCGCCGACGTCGCCGCCACCGACGTGGCCGACTCCCTGACGGTCAGGGTCCGCGCCAGCGTCCCGGGCGTCTACGAGGGCTACGTCTTCGCCGAGCAACTCCTGAGCGTCACCCCGCGCGTGGTTGAGCTGACCTCCGGCAGCGCCTCCAAGGCCTACGACGGCACCCCGCTCATGAACGACACCGTGGCCGTCACGGGCGAGGGCTGGGCTGACGGCGAGGGTGCGACCTATGGCATGTTCAGCCAGCTGACCAACGCAGGCAAGATTGACAACGAGTTCACCTACACGCTTACTGAGAACACCGATCCTAGCAACTACAGCGTCATGCAGCACCTCGGCACCCTCGAGGTTACCCCGGCCAGCATGGGCGACTTCATCCAGCTGACCACGACCGACGTCGAGAAGGTCTACGACGGCACGCCGCTGGTGGCCGGCGAGGCGTCGATCGGCCTGGCAGAGGGCGTGGACGCCAGCCAGCTGCCCGAGGGCTTCCTCGACCAGTTTGCGCTTGAGTACAGCGTGGACGGCGCGACGTGGACGGCCGACCCCGCCGACATCACCGCGACGGACGTGGCCGACACCATGAGCGCCGCGCTCGAAAACCCCGTGCAGGTGCGCGTGACCGCCGCGGGCGGCAACTTCGCGGACGAGCTGCCCGGTACCGAGGACGTCGTCATTACGCTGCGGGCCATCGAGATTACGGCGGGCAGCGCGTCCAAGGTTTACGATGGCGTGCCGCTGATGGACGACACGTGGTCCATGACGTCCGAGAACGGGTTCGCCCAGCTTGAGGGCGGCGAGCCCGAGGGCTTCGAGAGTGTCTTCGTCGAGGGCTCGCAGACCCTGGTGGGCACCTCCGACAACAACGTCATCGGCTACGAGTTCAACGCGGCCACGGACCCGGGCAACTACGCCGTCAGCACCGTCCCCGGCACCCTGACCGTGACCGACGGCACTGAGGATGGCCCCGTTGACCCTGACCTCGTCGTTGTAAAGGCGCACGAGGAAGGCACCTACGGGCTGGGCGAGACGGTGGAGTTCGCCATCACCGCCACCAACATCTACGATGACGCCCGCACCATGACGTTCGTCGAGCAGGACGGCGTCGAGATTACCGGCCAGGTCACTTTTGAGAACGTCGAGCCCGGCGCGACCGTGAGCACCACTGCACGTTACACCGTCACCGAGGCCGACATCTTGGCCGGCGGCTTTACCAACACCGTCACTGTCAGCTTCGAGGGCGGCAAGGACTTCGAGGGCAACGACGACGTTGTCGTCGACGACCCCGAGACGCACCTCACCGTGACCAAGGCCACGACGAGCCAGCCTTTCGAGGGCAACGCGTACACGCTCGACGAGACCATCACGTACGAGGTCACCGTTACCAACGACGGCAACCTGACCGTCGAGGGCGTCACGGTCATCGATGAGCTTGCCGGTGCGACTCTGGCTGAGGGCGAGAGCGCTGAGGTTGGCACCCTGGCTCCCGGCGAGTCTGCGACGCTGCACTACAGCTACACCGTGACCGAGGCCGATGTGCTGGCCGGTAAGGTCATGAACGTCGCCACCGCCACCGGTACGTCCACCAACCCCGACGACCCCGAGGTGCCCGTCGATCCTGGCACCACCGAGGATCCCGTCGAGACCCCGCGCCCGAGCCTCTTCGCGAGCAAGACGGCCTCCGATCCGGCTGACGGCAAGGCCTTCCAGCTCGGTGAGAAGATTGCCTACACCGTTGAGGTCATCAACAACGGCAACGTGACCATCACCGGCGTTGTGGTTAGCGACAAGCTCGAGGGTGCGACCCTGGATGAGGGCCAGACCGACGAGGCCATCACCCTGGCTCCCGGTGATTCCGCGACGCTGCGCTACAGCTACACCGTGACCGAGGCCGACCTCGTCGCCGGCAATGTCACCAACGTCGCCACCGCCACCGGCGCCGACCCCGAGGGCAACCCCGTGGAGACCGAGGCCACCACGACCGTGGTGACCGAGGAAGCCGCAAGCTCGCTCGACGTGGCGAAGGTCACGACGAGCCAGCCTTTCGAGGGCAACGCGTACACGCTCGACGAGACCATCACGTACGAGGTCACCGTTACCAACGACGGCAACCTGACCGTCGAGGGCGTCACGGTCATCGATGAGCTTGCCGGTGCGACTCTGGCTGAGGGCGAGAGCGCTGAGGTTGGCACCCTGGCTCCCGGCGAGTCTGCGACGCTGCACTACAGCTACACCGTGACCGAGGCCGATGTGCTGGCCGGTAAGGTCATGAACGTCGCCACCGCCACCGGTACGTCCACCAACCCCGACGACCCCGAGGTGCCCGTCGATCCTGGCACCACCGAGGATCCCGTCGAGACCCCGCGCCCGAGCCTCTTCGCGAGCAAGACGGCCTCCGATCCGGCTGACGGCAAGGCCTTCCAGCTCGGTGAGAAGATTGCCTACACCGTTGAGGTCATCAACAACGGCAACGTGACCATCACCGGCGTTGTGGTTAGCGACAAGCTCGAGGGTGCGACCCTGGATGAGGGCCAGACCGACGAGGCCATCACCCTGGCTCCCGGTGATTCCGCGACGCTGCGCTACAGCTACACCGTGACCGAGGCCGACCTCGTCGCCGGCAATGTCACCAACGTCGCCACCGCCACCGGCGCCGACCCCGAGGGCAACCCCGTGGAGACCGAGGCCACCACGACCGTGGTGACCGAGGAAGCCGCAAGCTCGCTCGACGTGGCGAAGGCCATCGTGTCCACGCCCGCCGACAGCAAGGCCTACGCCGAGGGCGAGACCGTGAAGTTCGAGGTCACGGTTGCCAACACCGGCAACCAGACGCTCAAGAACGTCAAGGTCGTCGACAAGCTCGAGGGCGCCGTTCTGGCCCAGGGCGAAAGCGACCTGATCGAGAGCCTGGCACCCGGCGCATCCGCGACGCTGCACTACAGCTACACCATCACGGCTGACGACTTGGGCAAGGAGTTCAAGAACGTGGCAACCGCAACGGCTGAGGACGGCACCACAGACGACGGCGAGACGCCGGTCATTCCGGTGGCACCCAGGTCGCCTGAGCCCAACCCGGACCAGCCTGTGGCCCCCAAGCCCGAGCAGCCCAAGCCCGCCATCCCCAAGACCGCTGACGAGACCCCCAGCGGCATGATGGCGATGCTGGCAAACCTCGGCCTGGCTTCCCTGGCAGCAGGTCTGGCGTGCCTGATCGTCACCCCGCGCAGGCGCGACAACTAGCACGTAAGTAAGGCAAGGGGCACCCTGGCGCAAAGCCGGGGTGCCCGCTTGTACGTCGAGGCCGAAAGGGGGCATCGATCATGAGGGATGTGTACTGGCAGTTTCTAAAGGGGCTTTCGCGCGACGAGGCGATTGAGGTGCGCGACGCGCTTGACTCGATGCTCTCCGGCTCGGATCCCTTTGAGGGCGACGGTTCGCGCAGCCCCACGTGCCCGCACTGCGGCTGCACGTTTGTCGTGCGCAAGGGCCGCGACCGCGCGGGTGCCCAGCGTTGGCTCTGCACCCAGTGTCACCGTACCTTTGGTCTCAAGGCCTGTTGCAAGGCGGGGGGTGCCGCCGCCGAGCCATGGGGTGCCCCGTGACTGTCCGACCATCCCCGCCTTTCGGCATGAAAAACGCCCCCGAGTCCACAACTGGGCTCGGGGGCGTTTCCGTTTGCGTTCGGGACCTGGGATTTCGCCTTGACCCTCCGGTTAGCGCGCAATCATCATTTCCGGTGTCACGAGCGTGACGTCTGTACGTGCGGCTGCTTTGGACTCACATGCTTCAGTGAACCCCGCCTTGGAAAACAAGAAGAACGATTTGTTCGAACCGGGGAGCAAGGTGCTACGCACAAGCAGCTGGTTGAGCACATCGACGTCAGTGGGGGAGTTCTTCCACTTGCATTCTCCGAATGCAAGCTCACCGTCTGCCCCCTCAAGCACGATGTCAATCTCCTCTTCGCGCTTGGTGCTTGGGTTGGTGCCCCACCATGAACCGATGCTTTTGGGGAGCAGTGCAAGCCTGCCTTGCGCGGCTTCTTGCATCAACCATTGGCGGCAGACGTTTTCAAACGCTGGGCCCACAAAGGTGGGGAATTCCTCCTGCATGATGCGCTTTGCGACCGCTGCTCCCATCCCTGCCTCAATCGTGCCGGTGTAGCGCGGGACGAACTTGAACCAAAACCGGAACAGGTTGTCGCAAACGCGGTAGATGACCTGCTTTTTGTTGCGCGCGACCATGGGTACGACGCGTTCGATCACCTTGAGTTCGATGAGGGCGTCGAGATAACGGGCAACTGCCGAAGATGCGAGGCGAGTGATGTCGCAAATTTCAGAGGGGCGCACATATCCTGCGGCAATGGCCGTTACGATGGAGTTGTAGGCGCTGGGGGTGCGCGTCTCCTGCTGCAAATAGCTGCGAGGCTCCTCGTAGAGAATGGCGTCTTGGCGGAATACCTTCTCGGCGATGTTCCATTCGACAGATCGGGCGCCATCGAGCTGTGCCAGGTACAAGGGAATGCCGCCTGTTATCGCATACAGTTCGATTGCCTTTGTGGGCGAGGCTTCCGGCAGCATTTTGGCCGCGTCGAACAGGGTGAATGGGTCTATGCGCAACTGGGCTGTGCGCCGGCCGTACAGAGGGCTTTGCTTGCCAAGCACCTGGTGCTCCATGAAGGTCATCGATGAGCCGCAAAGTATGAGCAAGAGCTTGCTGTCTTCCTGATTGGCGTCGATAAGCGCCTGCAATGCGGATGAAGCGCCTGGGTCGCTCTGTGCAAGGTAAGGGTATTCATCGATGACGAAGACGAGTCGCTTGCTTGCTGCGCGGCGAAATACCTCATCGAATGCTTCGGTGAGCGTCCGGAAGACGGGATAACTTGTCGGCTGGTCGTCGGGGGTGGTTTTTGCAAGTTCGCGACTGAGCAGGTCGAGGTTCTCTGACAGCGTTGTCTCATGCGCCGTGAAGAAGAAGACGTCAGGCTTGTCGGCCGTGAACTGCCGCAACAGCTTCGTCTTTCCCACTCGTCTGCGACCATAGACGACCCCGAATTGGAAGCTGTTTGATGCATAGAGCCTCTGCAGGCTTTCCAGTTCTCTTTCTCGCCCAACAAACATGGCTGCTCCAAGTGGCTAGATTGCTATCATGCGTGTTACTAACGTATATGTTACTAACACGTATGATAGCAGGTTGTGATTGAGTGTCGAATGTCGATGACGTATGGGAGGGAATTTGGCGCACCCTTGATGCGCGGGCATAAGGGTTTGGGCCCTTGAGACTAAAAAGCCCCCTCGAACCTGTCGGGATGCCGTAGGTTCGAGGGGGCTTAAGGGTGCTTGTGAGCGGAGACGTCGTGGCTTTGCGGCCTTGCTCAGCCTTAGTCAGCTGCGAGAATCTGGTTGTAGGCGTCGGTGTAGAGCTTCTCGACGTCGGCGTCGAGGCTGTTGAAGACCTCGCA
Source organism: uncultured Coriobacteriales bacterium (assembly GCA_934636245.1). Lineage (GTDB taxonomy): Bacteria > Actinomycetota > Coriobacteriia > Coriobacteriales > UMGS124 > UMGS124. The sequence continues at coordinate 148,063 of CAKUAI010000008.1, read as the reverse complement.
GCGGTCGATGAGCTCCTGGTCGGGGAACACGCCGGGGTCCTCGGCGATCTCGGGCTCGATCTCCTTGAGCGCCTCGGTGTTGGGCGTGGCGTACCAGATGTACTCGAAGTTCTTGAGGGCGATGTCGGGGCGGCACATGAAGTCGATCCACTTCTCAGCGTTGGCCTTGTTTTCGGCATTGGCCGGGATGACCCAGGAGTCGACCCACACGTTGGAGCCCTCGTCGGGCACCACGTAGGCAAGGTCGGGGTTCTCCTCCTTGCAGTAGAGGTACTCGCCGGAGTAGATGCAGCCCAGGATTGCCTCGCCGCCGATCATCTTGTCGCGCACCTGGTCGATGACGTAGGCCTGCACGAGGGGCTTCTGCTCGATGAGCACGTCGCGGGCCTCGGCGATCTGGTCGGCGTCGGTGGTGTTGAGCGAGTAGCCGAGCTTCTTGAGACCCACGGCGAGCAGGTCGCGCACCGACTTCTGCATGAGGATCTCGCCCTTGTACTGCTCGTCCCACAGCACGTCCCAGCTGGTGGGGGGCTCAACGACGCGCTTGGTGTCGTACAGGATGCCCATGGTGCCCCAGGTGTAGGGCACGCTGAACTTGTTCTCGGGGTCGAACTGCTTGGACGTCTCGATCTGAGCGGCAGCGATGTTCTTGTAGTTGGGGATGTTGTCGAAGTCGATCTCGGCGAGAAGGCCGTTCTTGCGCATCTTGTCGATCATGTAGTCGCTGGGGCACACCACGTCGTAGACGGTCTGGCCCTGCTCGATGATGGGGTACATGATTTCGTTGGTCTCAAAGGTGTCGTAGACGACCTTGATGCCGGTCTCCTCCTCAAACAGGGAGACGACGTCCTCGTCGATGTACTCGCCCCAGTTGTACACGTAGAGCTTGCCGGAATCGGCCTTGGTAGAGTCGCCGTCGGTGGAGCTGTTGTCGGCACCGCAGCCGGAAAGGCCGGCGATAGCAGCGGTACCGGCGAGTGCGGCGCCTGCCGCCATGAACTGCCTGCGAGAAATAGCCATGGTTGTTCTCCTTACGCGATTTCGTTGGTGGTGTCGGCCTTGAGCGCTTTGCGCTCCTTGCGCTTGATGGCCTGCTTTTCGATCCAGCCGGGGGCGAAGTTTTGCACAAGCAGCACCACAAGCACCACGACGAAGATGATGGTGGACAGGGCGTACATGCTCGGCACGATGCCGCGACGCACCTGCGTGTAGATGAGGGTGGAGAGCGTGTCGACGCCGCGGCCGCGCACGAAGTAGCTGATGACGAAGTCGTCGAGGCTCATCGTGAACGACAGCAAAAAGCCCGCCACAATGCCCGGCATGAGCTCGGGCAGCACGACCTTCACGAACGCCTGGAAGGGGCTCGCGCCCAGGTCCTGCGCCGCCTCGTAGGTTCCCGCCGAGGCCGTCTTGATGCGCGGCATGATGGACAGGATGACGTAGGGGATGCAGAAGGCGATGTGCGCCACGAGGATTGAGCCGTAGCCCAGCGAGATGCCGAAGGCGCCGAAGCAGATCATGAGCGACAGGCCCGTGACGATGTCGGCGTTGAGCATGGGGATGTTGTTGAGCGTGAGCCAGAACGTCCTGGTAGAGCGGCGCATTGCCTGGATGCCGATGCAGGCCAGAAGGCCGATGACCGTGGCGACCACCGAGGCGATGAGCGCGATGGTGAGCGAGTTGTAGAGCGCGCCCATGATTTTGGGCGAGTCAAACATCTGCGCGTACCAGTCGAGCGTGAAGCCGCCCCATACCGCGCGGCTCTTGGAGGAGTTGAAACTCAGCACCATGAGCGTGACGATGGGGGCGTACAGGAAGAGCAGGATGAGGCCCAGGTAGAGCTTGGAGCCGAACTTCTTCATGCTAGGCCACCTTCCTGCTCGCCATGTCCGACTTGTCGAAGGCGTTCATGACGGCCATGCTCGCCAGCACGAAGACCATGAGCACGATGGACAGGCCTGCGCCGGTGTTCCAGTCGTAGCTCACCGTGAACTGCTGCTCGATGAGGTTGCCGATGAGGGCCACCTTGCCGCCGCCCAGGATGTCGCTGACCACGAAGGTGGTGAGCGAGGGCACGAACACCATGGTGATGCCGCTCACGATGCCCGCGACGCTCTGGGGGATGAGCACGTGGCGCAGCGTGGCCCAGAAGCCCGCGCCCAGGTCGTGGGAGGCGTCGATGATGTCGTCGTCGATCTTGGCGAGCGAGTTGTACAGGGGCAGCACCATGAAGGGCAGGTAGTTGTACACCATGCCGAGCACGACGGCTGCGGGCGTGTTGATGATGCCGATGCCGGGAAGCCCCAACACGCCGAGCAGGCCGTTGATGACGCCTTCCTTCTCAAGCAGCGACTGCCAGGCGATGGTGCGCAAAAGCGAGTTCATCCACATGGGGAGCACGAAGATGAACACGATGGCGCCGGCCGAGCCGTGCTTCATGCCGCGCAGGATGAGCGCCAGCGGGTAGGCCAGCAGGAGGCACACCACGGTGGCCACCACCGACAGCTCGAGGGCAAGCACGAGCGCCTTGAGGTAGATGGGGTTGGTGATGGCCATCACGTTGTCGAGCGTGAAGTTGCCGGCCTTGTCGGTGAAGCCGCGGCTGAACATGAGCGCGAGCGGCACCACGGTGAAGATGATGATCCACGCGATGAAGGGACCTGCCATAAGCTCACGCACAAGGCGTGACTTTGAGACGCGGGGACGCACGGGGCAGGCGAGCGCCGCCGTAGACCCTTCGCCGGCTGGAGGTTCCTTTTTGTCGAGGCTACTCATTGATGAGGGCCTCCTCGTCCTCGGTCTGAGGCTTGTGCATGACCTGGATGTTCTCAGGACGCACGTAGATGCCGACCTCGGTGCCCACGGGCGTCATGTTGGTGGACTGTACGAGCCAGGTGAAGCCGCCAGCTTCCACCTCCATCTCCCAGTGCACGCCCTTGAAGATGATGTGGCTCACGACGCCCTTGATGATGCCACGCTCGGGTTCGACGTACTCCACGTCCTCGGGGCGGATGACGACGTCGACCGGGCGGTTGGTGCCGAAGCCGGTGTCGATGCACTCCCAGCGCGCGCCGCACAGGGCGACCTGCTTGTCCTGCAGCATGACGGCGTCGATGATGTTGGAGTCGCCCACGAAGCCGGCCACGAACGCGTTGGTGGGCTCGTTGTAGATGTCCTGCGGGGTGCCCATCTGCTGGATGCGACCCTGGTTCATGACCACGATCGTGTCCGACATGGTGAGGGCCTCCTCCTGGTCGTGCGTGACGAAGATGAAGGAGATGCCCAGCTCGTTCTTGAGGCGGATGAGCTCGTACTGCATGTCTTGACGCAGCTTGAGGTCGAGTGCGGAGAGCGGCTCGTCGAGCAGGAGCGCGCGGGGCTCGTTGACGATGGCGCGTGCGATGGCGACGCGCTGCTGCTGGCCGCCCGACAGGGAGTTGGGCATGCGGGAGCCAAACCCGTCGAGATCGACGAGCTTGAGCGCATAATCCACTTTGTCGGCGATGTATTTCTTACTCTTCTTCGAGATCCTGAGGCCAAAGGCGATGTTCTCGGCCACGGTCATGTGGCTGAAGAGCGAATATTTCTGGAAGACGGTGTTGAGCGGGCGCTTGTGGGCGGGCAGCGACGTGATGTCTTTGCCTTCGAAGAGAATCTTGCCCGCGTCGGGTTGCTCAAAACCCGCGATGCAACGCAAAAGCGTTGTCTTGCCGCAGCCTGATGGGCCCAGCAAGGTGACGAACTCGTTTTGCTTGATGGATAGGTTGTAGTCGTTGAGAATGGTGTTGCCGTCGAACTCCTTGCAGATGCCTACAAGGTCTACCAGTGGAACTTCCAACTCTCACTCCTCTCGGCCGAGCTTATCGGGAACATTGCACGAAGGCTTATTGTAGGGGTATCGAGGCTTAAACCCAACAGGGAGACGGTCAAATTTTCGTCACCTCAAAGAAAGAAAAGACGCCCCCGAAGGAGCGTCTTTCAAGAGGGGCATATGGGCCGCGCAAGGACGGTTTTTACTTGGCGGAAGAGGAGCTGTCGGCCGAGTCGTCCACGATGGTCGCGTTGGCGGCGAGCTCGGCCAGCGTGTCGTTCATGAGGATGGTCTGCTTGAGGTAGGGCGTGCCGTAGGTCTGCGTGAGGGAGTCCAGGTCGCCGCCGTAGTGCTCTTCGAGCTCGGCGTCGTCGGCGACCCTGCCTTCCTTCTCGACGATTGCCTGGAACGCCAGGTACATCTTGGCCTGGCTCTCGATGGTGTCCTGGTTGTTCTCCACAAGCTCGTCGGTGGTGGTGTAGCCGTACATCATCTTGATGAGGTCCTCAAGCGTGAAGTTGTACTGGCTTGCCATGTAGGTGTACTGATACACCAGGTAGTCTCTGGTGTAATCGAGCAGGGTCTGGGGCACCTCGGTGAAGGTCGAGTGCTCCACCACGTAGTTCTGGATGTAGGTCTGCTTGGCGTCTTCCTGGTAGGACTCGGTGAGGGCCGCGCGCATGTCCTCGACAGTCTTCCAGCCGCGAGACTCGGCGTAGTTCTGCTGCACCCAGTCGTCGGTGAGCTCGTCGATGCCGGCGCTGGAGACGATGGAGTCCATGCGCTTCTGCACCTGGTCGGAGACATCGATCGTCGAGGCGGGAATCTCAATGGAGCTGTAATCGCACAGCGTGACGCAGTCGCTGGCCGTGATGTCCTTCCAGAGACCGTTGTCGTCGAGGTCGCGGCTGAAGTCGAACGTCGGCGTGGGGACGCTGGAAGTCTGGTCCGAACCAGTGCTGCTGTTCGACGAGCTCACCGCCTGGCCCGACGAAGTGGCGACTGTGGCGGTGGTCTCCTCGTCGGCGCCCTGCGTGCTGGCATCCTGCGAGCCACAGCCGGTAAGGGCACCGGTGGCGATGACGCTGAGGGTAAGGGCGGCGGCAAGGCCCGCCTTGGCAAGGAAGCGCTTCATGGTCTCTCCTGTGCTTTTCGATGTACGCGCCTCGTGGGCGCGCTGGGTGAGTGAGCCTACTTTAGCCCGAAGAGGTCCCCGCCACCCCGCACGGGGCGGCGTTGGGGCAATTATGGCGAAAACGCAATGATTGGACGCGCGCCTAGCGACGCTTGCCCTTGCTGGCTGCACCGCCGTCGCTACCTGCCTGTTTGGGGCGCGTGGGCCTGATGAGGCAGTGCTTGTCGTAGCCGATGAGGTCCTGACGGCCGGCCTTCACGAGCGCCTTGTGCACCAGGTCGTAGTTCTTGGGATCGCGGTACTGGATGAGCGCACGCTGCATGGCCTTTTCCTGGGGGTCGCGCGGCACGTAGATGGGTTGCATGGTGCGCGGGTCGAGGCCCGTGTAGTACATGACGGTGGAAAGGGTGGAAGGCGTGGGGTAGAAGTCGCTCACCTGCTCGGGCATGTAGCCCATGTCGCGCACGGCCTCGGCCAGGGCGATCGCGTCGTCCATGGTGGAGCCGGGGTGTGACGAGATGAGGTAGGGCACTACGTACTGCTCCAAGCCAAGTTGTTTGTTGATGCGCTTGAACTCATCGCAAAACGCCTGGTACACGTCTTGTCCAGGCTTTCCCATGAGAGCAAGCACGTTGTCGGAGACATGCTCGGGCGCCACGCGCAGCTGGCCCGACACGTGATGCGCGGAAAGCTCGCGGATGAAGTCCTCACCGTGCGGGTCGGCCATGATGTAGTCGAAGCGTATGCCCGAGCGCACGAAGACCTTCTTCACACCCGGAAGCTCGCGCAGCTCGCGCAGCAGCTTGATGTAGGCCGTGTGGTCGGGCTTGAGGTTGCGGCAGGGCTTGGGGAAGAGGCATTGCTTGGTGGGGCACACGCCGCGCTTGAGCTGCTGGGTGCATGCCGGTGCCTGGAAGTTTGCCGTGGGGCCGCCCACGTCGTGGATGTAGCCCTTGAAGTCGGGCAGGGCGGTGAGCGCCTTGGCCTCGCGCACGAGCGACTCGTGGCTGCGTGCTTGCAAGCGTCGCCCCTGGTGGAAGGCCAGGGCGCAGAAGCTGCAGCCGCCGAAACAGCCACGGTTGGAAGTGAGCGAGAACTTGATTTCCTTGATGGCGGGCACGCCGCCTGCAGCCTCGTAGTCGGGATGGTAGGTGCCGGCGTAGGGCAGCTCGTACACAAAGTCGAGCGCATCGGCGCTGAGGGGCTCGGCCGGGGGGTTCTGCACCACGAAGAGATGCTCCTCGTACTGCTCCACGAGCGTCTTGGCGTAGTGGGAGTCCATGTTGCAGTACTGGGTGTAGAAGCTCTTGGCGTAGACGGTCTTGTCGTCGAGCATCTCCTGGTAGGAGGGCAGCATCACCGGGTCTACGGTGGCCTCGAGGTCGCGGGCGCGATACACGGTGCCCGCGACGTAGGTGATGTCCTGCACGGCGATGCCGGCGGCCAAGGAGTCGGCCACCTCGTGTACGGCGTGCTCGCCCATGCCGTAAATGAGCAGGTCGGCGTTGGAATCGAGCAGGATGGAGCGCTTGAGCGAGTCGCTCCAGTAGTCGTAGTGGGCAAGGCGGCGCAGGCTTGCCTCGATGCCGCCGATGATGATGGGGACATGCTTGAAGCGCTTGCGGATGAGGTTGCCGTAGACGCTCACGGCGCGGTTGGGGCGCAGGCCCGCCTCGCCGCCGGGCGAGTAGGCGTCGGTGGAGCGGCGCTTCTTGTTGGAGGTGTAGTGGTTCACCATCGAGTCCATGTTGCCTGAGGAAACGAGGAAGCCCAGGCGCGGCTCGCCGAGGATTGCGATGCTCTCGGGGTCGCGCCAGTCGGGCTGGGCGATGATGCCCACCGTGTAGCCGAAGGCCACGAGCACCCTCGAGATGATGGCGGTGCCAAAGGAGGAGTGGTCCACGTAGGCGTCGCCCGACACATACACGAAGTCAAGCTGCTCGATGCCGCGGTCCTTGAGGTCCTGCGGGGTTGTGGGCAGGAACTTGCTGCGGTCGGGAAGAGCTGGTGAGACGGGCTGCTTGGGCTGCTTTGCGGGCTTGGGCCCGCGCTTGGCCTGGCCCGGGTTGCGGCCGGGCTGCTCGGAGGGCCTGGAGGCGCTGCCGCGTTTGGGGCCGGCCTGGCCGGAATCCTGGCGGCGCCTGCCCAGAGGCGCCTCGTCGTTGCGGGGCCTGGGCTTGTCGTCGCGCCCGCGGGTCTGTGGGTGCGCGTCACTACGACGGCCGGGGCCGCCTTGCGGGTTGCTCTTGTTTCGACCCTGGGGCCTGCTGTTTTGGGGCCTGTTGGACACGGCTTGCCCTCCCGATTCGCCCCGCAGGGCCGTTTGTTTGACTTTGTCAGTGTATACCAGCGACAACGTCGGACTTTGCGGGAGGTGCTTGCGCTACAATCGCGCAGTCAAAAAAGCAAGCGCGGGACGGTGGCATCGCACTCCCGCGCCTTACGAAAGGCAACATATATATGACGGGCACCGAATCAACTGCCTCGCCTGCCGTGCAGCAGGCCGCGGCGAAGGCCGGCCGCGAGAGGTTCGCCTCGCGCCTGGGCTTCATTCTCATTTCCGCAGGCTGTGCCATCGGCTTGGGCAACGTCTGGCGCTTCCCCTACATCACGGGCCAATACGGTGGCGCGGCATTCGTCCTGCTCTACCTGCTGTTTCTTGTGATTCTGGGTCTGCCCGTCATGGTGATGGAGTTCGCGGTGGGCCGTGCCAGCCAGAAGTCTTCCGCCCTGGCTTTCGACACGCTGCAGCCTTCGCGGCGCTGGCACTGGTTCAGCTGGTGGGGCTTCATCGGTTGCCTGATTCTCATGATGTTCTACACCACGGTGGGCGGCTGGATGCTGTCGTACGTGGTGAAGATGGGCACGGGTGCGTTCAACGGGCTTGACGCGGCGGGTTCCGCCGAGGTCTTCGGCACCATGCTCGCAAACCCCGGCGAGCTCATCGGCTGGATGCTCGCGGTGTGTGTCATCGGCTTCCTTGTGTGCAGCATGGGCCTGCAGAAGGGCGTGGAGCGCATCACCAAGGTCATGATGACCTGCCTTTTGCTCGTTATGGTCGTGCTCGTGGTGCGCTCGCTCACGCTTCCGGGCGCGCAGGCGGGCATCGAGTTCTACCTGATTCCCGACTTCGGCAAGCTGTTTGCCGGCGAGACGGCCGCTGAGCAATGGGCCACGTTCGGCAACGCGGTGTACGCCGCCATGGGCCAGGCATTTTTCACGCTCTCGCTGGGTATCTCTGCCATGGAGGTCTTCGGCAGCTACATTGGCAAGGATCGCTCGCTCACCGGCGAGGCCGTGCGCATCTGCGGCCTCGACACCGGCGTGGCGCTGCTGGCCGGCCTCATTATCTTCCCGGCGTGCTTCGCCTTTGGCGTGAACCCCGGCGAGGGCCCCTCGCTCGTCTTCGTGACGCTGCCCATCGTCTTCAACCAGATGCCGTTGGGGCAGCTCTGGGGCGCGCTCTTCTTCCTGTTCATGAGCTTTGCAGCGCTGTCTACCATCATCGCCGTCTTCGAGAACCTCATCAGCTTCGTCATGGACAAGTGGGGCCTCGACCGCAAGACCGCCGTGGTTCGCATGGCCGTGACTGTCGTGGTGCTCTCGCTGCCCTGCGCGCTGGGCTACAACGTGCTTTCGGGCGTGAGCATTCCCGCCATCGGTGACGTCCAGTCCATTGAGGACTTCATCGTCTCCAACAACATGTTGCCTCTGGGCAGCTTGCTCTACCTCGTGTTCTGTATCTCGCGCAAGGGCTGGGGCTGGGAGAAGTTCCTCGCCGAGGCTGACGCCGGCCAGGGCCTGAAGTTCCCTGCCTGGTCGCTGCCCTGGCTCAAGTGGGGCATCCCTGCGCTCATCATCGTCATCTTCGTGATGGGGTATGCCCCGAAGGTGGCGCTGTGGCTGGGGCTCGCCTAGGCGCGGGGGGCGGAGGATTCTCTTCTTCGCGCGCTTATCCTCGTACCGAATACTGAGAAAAACCGGGGGCAAGGGTGCGCTGCGCGCACTTTTGCCCCTTTTCTCAGTATTCACTGCGGAGGCGCGCTGCGAAAAGAATCCTCCGCGCGCTCGGCTGGCCCCAGGCTGGGGATATGCAAAGAAAAGTTTGTTGGCCTGGTACCGCGGGAGGTACCAGGCCTTTTTGTATGAGGGATTGCCTGTTCAGGGGTGCTTTCAGTTGTCCTCTGGTGCGAGGTCATGGACTGTACCGCCGTTTCGATTCATCCGTTTTGCGGCGCGCAGGAGGCGACCGGTGTTTGTCTCGTTGTCAAACGGGTCGAGGAGATTGGGATTGCCAGGTCTGACTTTTGGGCTGGAGTCCTCGGTTCCTTTGGCGACAGCGTCTGATTCGTGGTTTATATCAACAGTCAGCATGGTTGTTTATACGCACAAATCGAGGGGTAGGTCGGATATGTCTTTGAGACGCTTGCCTTCGATGAGTGTGGATAACATCTCCAACGATGCATCTGTACCGGTGGCAACGGAGTAGTTTGAAACTGCTTTTTGGAGTTCGTAAAGTGCGACGTGATATACGCAATCGATGTCTCCTGTACCAAGTGCCAACGATGCGATTCGCTCTGGCACTGGTTCGTTGGTTACAACGACGATGTGGGGCAGTCGCCCTTTGCGGTTGCGAATCAGGTTTAATGCCTCGGTGCGACTGTTCTGGGCCCTGTCTGATCGAATCGTCCATTTTGCCGAGATTGAGGCGTGGAGAATGGGTTTCTTGCCCTCATTCTGCCTAATATCGGAGCAAAGAGACGATTCATCTCCAACAAACACCCTTCCGTCAATATTGATTTCCTCGTCAGTCACTAAATGACGGGAGACAACTACGTCAGGAGATACCACATAGTCGTTGCCCAACGCCGTTTTGAGTCCTCGGTCGGTTTCGGTGAGATGTGCGAGATGGGCAAGGTGTTCGTATTGAGCGAAAGACTCTGCTTTTGCATGGCCCCTGTTGCCCAGGTCCTCGACTTTCCACCAACCAGGGCGGAGATGCTGGAGTTTGGTGAATGTCTTGTCGACATAGTCGGCGATGAGTTCCTCGAACTTGCTGCCAATTGTCTGGGCGGCCATGCGCTTTCCTTCAGGAACTCCCAGAACCTCCGCCAGGCACAGACCAATGCGCCTGGACGAAAGAGACGCCGCGTCTGAGTTGGTGGCGGCGCGGCCGTATTTTGAGTCTGTGATGACATAGAGGCCTTCGTTAATCAGGGCCCTATGAAGGTCTTTTCGTTGGATATCAATAAGGGAGTCAGTCATCGAGTGCCTCCTTGATTGCGATTCCTACTGCTTTTGCCACGGGCGGGGGAAATGCGTTTCCAACTTGTCGATAGGCTACGGTCTTTTTTCCAGAGAACTCCCAATCGGCGGGGAAGCCTTGAACCAAAGCGGCCATTTTGACCGTTAGGCGCGGAATGCCCTCAAAGTCGCGGGCTGGTGCGTCCTCGGCGATGCTTCCACCGTTGACTCCGAGCTCCTTCCAGGCATTGCGTGCGCGTGTGGGACCCAAATCGGGGCCCCCGTGCTTCTTTGAACCGCCCACCAATGTTGGCGCAATCTTGTTGGCGTGAGCAGCCCACTCGTCGGCTCCGGCCCAACCGTTCGAGGCCATTTGATCGTGGAGAAGAGCCCCGACAGTTGGACTTGTTCCAGGATTTCCCTCTGGCCATGTAAAACGTGAAGCCCAGGGCTCTTTGAGCGCGACGAGGATTGCCCTTGGTCTGAGCTGAGAGACTCCGTAGTCGCTTGCTTGTACAAGTTTCCACCACCAACGGTAGCCCAGTTCCTCAAGCTTGTTGGTAATCTGCTTGCGATACTCGTCAAACTTCGGATAGAAGATACCCTTTACGTTTTCGAGCATCACTGCTCTTGGTTGGCATTCCTCGATGAGACGCAAGGCCTCTGGGAACAAATCCCTCTCGTCAGCGCTGCCAAGTTGCTTTCCCGCTACCGAAAACGGGGGACAAGGCACGCCGCCGGCGAACAAATCGATCGTGCCGCGATAGGCTTCTGCTGAAAAGGAATGCACGTCTCCATTGATGATGTTCCAGTTGGGACGGTTTGAGATTAGCGTTTCACAGGCCGGGGGTTCAATTTCCACAAGCGCGACGTGGTCGAAGCCTGCCTGTTCGAGGCCGAGGGCTTGCCCACCGGCACCCGCGCATATTTCGATAGACTTCAAACTCACTTTTGTGGTCTCCCTGTCGTCAAACTTACGATAACGATATTCGAACGATGCAGATTTCTACATTGTAATTTGATGCCGGACAAGAACGCCACCCTAATCGCAAACAGCAGAACAGTGATTGCTCCACGAACGGATGAATTCAGCTTCAATCTTGGTGATTATTACGAACATGATAAAATGCGCCAAAAGATAGTTATTCTTACGGACGTGATAATCATGCGAGAGACTCATGGAGCGCTGCTCATCAAAGATGCCTCAGACCTTGGCGCGGCAATTCGTTCACGGCGCAAGGGGCTTGGTCTGACGCAGCAAGAGCTTGCCGATGCCTGTGGGTGCTCGATCATGTATCTCTCCAACCTCGAGCGCGGCAAGGAAACGGCAGAGCTTGGGATTGCCCTGCGCATTGTCAACCTGCTTGGCTTAGACATGACGCTCAGCGAGAGGGGCGCTCACTGATGTGCTGCAGCGCATTCGCGAGGGATTGAAGACCATGCCGGCAGACAGGGAAATAGAGGTTAAGTGCGCCGCTCGATGTATGAATGGCCTGGCATCTCTTATGAAGCGCTAGTCTCGCGCGGGGAAGCCACTTGCTGCCGTGCTTTCTAGACCTCGCCCATCCTCTCCTCCACGAGCTCGATGACCTCCTGCTTTGAGTGGACGTCGAGTTTGCGGTAGAGGCCCTTGGTGTGGGTGCGCACGGTGTTTTCGGTGACGCCGCGCTCCTGGGCGATGCGGGCCACGGTGTAGCCCATGGAGACGAACTCAAGCACGAGGGTTTCCATCTCGGTGAGGGCTGCTTGCGTGGCGATCGCCTGGCAGGCGTCGTGGCGCAGGTCGCGCTCTGTGGGGACCTCGCCGGTCTCGGGGGCCTGCGTCAGGTCGGCGAGGTCCTCGCTGTCATGCGTTCTCGCCGCAACGGCGATGATGGCAAGGGAGCACGCCACGATGACGAGGGCCACCACGAGGGTTGCCACGCGCAGGGCTTCGGCACTCAAGGTTGCCTCGATGCCTATTGCGCGCAAAATCGCGATAAGGGCGCGAACTGCCAGGTAGAAGCCGACGTAGCCTGCGGCGCCCCACAATGCGGTGCGTGCGGGTGCCTTGCTTGCCAGGGCGCATTCGACAAGCAGGGGCCAGAGCAGGACGACCACCCCGCGACGGCTTGCGGTGAGAAGGTTAAGCCCAGTGGTAAAGATGTCGCCGGTGGGCACGATGACAAACAGGGCGCTCATGATGAGCGGCACGAGGGACAGGCCCCACAGCAGGGTCGAGAACGTCGAGCGACCCTTGGGAAGCAGGGTGCAAAGCGCAAGGGGCATGGCCAGGCACGCCGACAGGATATTGCCCGGCACGGGCGCGATGCTGTACATGCCCAGCAACACGCCCGAGGTGGCATACGTGAGCGCTGCAATGCCCGCAAGCAGCCACATGGACCGCGTTGAGGGCGAGACCGCCCTGCTCTCTTCGCCTTTTACGACGGGGGAGATATCGGGCAAGGAGCTCATACGCTCCAAGCCCCATGCTGCCGCCCCACTGACAACGGGCATGAGCAGTGTGAGAACCGTTGCAATTTCTCCGTGGAGCATATCCACCGGTATTTCGATCACAAAGCTCAAGAGATATGCCAGCAGAATCATGGCCAGGGTCGAGATGGGCGGCCGAGAGTTTCGGGTGGCCAGACGTTCGCTCGACACCAGGTGCACCGTCGTGCGCATCCATGCGCATGCCAGGCACAAAAAGGCACCGCACATTGCGACGGCAAGGAGGGCGGCGAGGGGGCTTTGCGTTGCCTCGCCTAGAAAGCGTGCAAGGTTGGGCCCCTTGATGAAGGGCCAGAAGAACGCCATGCCGATGACGATCAATGCGCGTTGCTTCAAAGGCGTTGCCCCCATGGTGGTAGTCGGATGACGCGTGTGCGCAGGCCTAAAAACATTCTACTCATATTTGTGCTGGTACATGGCCTTTCACACAAAGTATGTGAAGACAGGCAAGCCGTTTGGGTGCACATTTATGCCGTTAAGCGAAACCCCGGAACCTTGCGGGATGCGGTTCTGCCTGCAGATGTGCGGGAGCTGCGTCCAGCATGCGCAAAGGGAGTTCACGCTTTACTCAGGGCGCCAGTGGGGAACTGGCGCACGTCCACTGAACATGGAGGTATAGGTATCATGGCTCAAATCACGATGAACCGCCGCAGCTTCCTGGCCGCTGCCGCAGCAGCCGCACTCGTGCCTACCGCTGCTGCCTTTGCTGAGGAGGCCCCGGCCGGCGGCGATTACGACATCGTCGTCGTGGGCATGGGCGGCGCCGGCATGTGCGCCGCTCTGGCCGCCAGCGAGGCCGGCGTCGAGAAGATTGTCATCCTTGAGAAGAACGCCATGGAGGGCGGCAACACCATCTTTGCCTCCTCTGGCATGAACGCCTCCGAGACCACCTATCAGAAGGATCAGGGCATCGAGGACTCCACCGACCTGTTCATCCAGGAGACCATCACCGGTGGCCATAACTGGAACAACGTCGAGCTCGTGACCCAGATGTGCGAGGGCTCCGCTGCCGCCATCGACTGGCTCGCCGAGCACGGCCTGGTTCTCGACAACATCACCACCACCGGTGGCATGAGCGTGCCCCGCTGCCACCGTCCCACCGACGGCTCTGCTGTGGGCGCCGCCTACGTTCCCACCATCGCCCAGGCCGTTGTCGACGCTGGCATCGAGGTCGTCTACAACTGCCGCGCCACTGAGCTCGTCGTCGACGAGTCCGGCGCTGTGACGGGTGTCGTGTGCGAGGACGGCACGCAGTACAACGCCAAGGCCGTCATCCTGACCTCCGGCGGCTTCGGCTCCAACAAGGACTTGGTCAAGATGTACCGTCCCGACCTGGAGACCTTCGTTTCCACCAACGCCGCCTCCATCACGGGCGACGGCATGGTCATGGCCCAGCACGCTGGCGCCAACCTCATCCAGATGAGCCAGATCCAGATTCACCCCACCGTGTTCGCCGACGGCTCGCTCGTCGCTGAGGGCGTCCGTGGCGGTGGCGGCATCCTGGTCAACAACGCCGGCGACCGTTTCACCAACGAGATGGGCACCCGCGACGTCGTGTCTTCTGCCGAGATGACTCAGCCTGACGGCAAGGTCTGGGTTGTGTACGATCAGGCCGTCTATGACAACAACAAGGCCTGCGCCAATTACGAGAACAAGGAAATGAGCGTCAAGGCCGATGACCTGGCTGGCCTGGCCGACACGCTCGGCATTCCGGCCGACGAGCTCCAGACCACCATCGACACCTACAACCAGTCTGTCGACGGTGCCGAGGATCCCTTCGGCCGTACCACGGGCTTCGTCTCCAAGCTCGAGACTGCTCCCTTCTATGCCATCGCCGTTTATCCCGGCATCCACCACTGCATGGGCGGCATCTACGTTGACAGCGACTCCCAGGCTCTGACCATCGAGGGCAACAAGATCGCTGGCCTCTTCGCTGCCGGCGAGGTCACGGGCGGCATCCACGGCTCCAACCGCATCGGTGGCAACGCTGTGTGCGACATCACGGTGATGGGCATCAACGCCGGCCAGAAGGCAGCCGCCTCTATCTCCTAGCGCTTCCTGGTTTTTGATTCACAACAGGCGGGCCCCGCGCGAAAGCGTAGGGCCCGCCTGTTTTGTTTAGGGGGCTGTGTGGGGGGCTGTATAAATCTTCGTGCGAGTGTGAGATACTTAAGCGTTCGAAATTCAACTGACACACGCTGCTTGCCGTGCGGCGTGGTTTTTTGCACTGTGTGAGGAGAGAGACGACCATGACCGACGAAAACGAGCGCGAAGCCATCAAGTGTGACTTCGAGGCGGCGCTTGCCGGGGGATGTGCTGGCCACGGGCCTGTCCAGGGTGAGGTTGACGCTGAGATGGCTGCGGTACGCCAGGCCGCACGCGAGGCCTCCGAGGCTGCGGCGCTTGCCGAAGCGGAGACTTCCGTCGAGGTCACGCCTGGTCCGGGTCTTGACTGGTCGGGCCGCAAGCTGCGCCTGGGCATCGATGTGGGCTCCACCACGGTGAAGCTTGCCGTGCTCGATGAGGACGCAAAGCTTGTCTATGCCAGCTACCAGCGCCATCATACCGACGTGCGCGCCACGGTGAAGGCGCTCTTCCGCGCTGCGAGCGAGGTCTTTGGTGACGCGCGCCTCGAGGTTGCCATCACCGGTTCGGGCGGCCTGCTCCTGTCGCAGTGGCTGGGTCTTGAGTTCGTGCAGGAGGTCATCGCCTCCAAGACGGCGGTTCAGGCCTTCGAGCCCAAGACTGACGTCGTCATCGAGCTGGGCGGCGAGGACGCAAAGATCATTTACTTCGACAACGGCATCGAGCAGCGCATGAACGGCACGTGCGCTGGCGGCACGGGTGCCTTCATCGACCAGATGGCGAGCCTGCTGCACACCGACGCCTCCGGCCTCAACGAGATGGCCAAGCGTTCCACCATCATCTACCCCATCGCCAGCCGCTGCGGCGTCTTCGCCAAGACCGACGTGCAGCCCTTGCTCAACGAGGGTGCCAAGCCCGAGGACGTGGCTGCCTCCATCTTTCAGTCGGTCGTGACGCAGACCATTTCCGGCCTGGCATGCGGCCGTCCCATTCGCGGCCATGTCGCCTTCCTGGGCGGCCCCTTGCAGTACCTCTCCGAGCTGCGCAAGCGCTTCCGCGTGACGCTCGACCTCGACGACGAGCATATGATCTGCCCTGCTAACGCCCACCTGTTCGTGGCGTGCGGCGCCGCCCTGGCGGCAGTTTCGGGCAAGCTGTCGAGCCTTCCCTCCCTCATCGAGGAGCTCGACTCTCTGGGCGACATCCAGGGCAGCGAGGTGCAGCGCTTGGCGCCGCTCTTCGCTACGGCCGCCGACAAGGCCGAGTTTGACGCACGCCACGGCGCCCAGGTCGTCGCGCACGGCGACCTTGCCAGCTACCGCGGCCGCGTCTTCATCGGCATCGACGCCGGCTCCACCACCATGAAGGGCGCCGTCATCGGCGAGGAAGGCGAGCTGCTGCGCACCTGGTACGGCCCCAACAAGGGCGACGTCCTCGGCACGGCCCGCATCCTTATGGATGACTTCTATGACGCGCTACCGCAGGGTTGCACCGTGGGCCACGTCACCTGCACGGGCTACGGCGAGGGCCTGCTCATCGAGGCGCTCCATGCCGACTCCGGCGAGATCGAGACCGTCGCGCACCTGCGCGGCGCCAACGAGGTGCTTCCCGGCGTCGAGTTCATCCTCGACGTGGGCGGCCAGGACATGAAGTGCCTGCGCGTGAAGAACGGCGTCATCGAGCACATCATGCTCAACGAGGCCTGCTCTTCGGGCTGCGGCTCGTTCATCAGCGCTTTTGCCGACTCCATGGGCATGACGGTGCAGGACTTCGCCGCCGCCGCCCTCACGGCTGAACACCCCGTGGACCTGGGCAGCCGCTGCACGGTCTTCATGAACTCGCGCGTGAAGCAGGCCCAGAAGGAAGGCGCCACGGTGGGCGACATCTCCGCCGGCCTGTCCTACTCGGTCATGAAGAACGCCCTGTTCAAGGTTATCAAGATCCGCGACCCCAAGGAGATCGGCGAGAAGGTCATCGTGCAGGGTGGCACGTTCTTGAACGACGCCGTGCTGCGCGCGTTTGAGCTGCTCACGGGCAAGGAGGCCTTCCGCCCCGACATCTCGGGCTGCATGGGTTGCTACGGCGCCGCGCTGCTCGCGCGCGACCGCGCCGGTGCCGACGGCACCTCCACCTTGCTCTCCAAGGACGAAATCGACAACCTCCAGGTGGCCCACAAGTCCGCTCGCTGCGGCCTGTGCTCCAACCGCTGCCTGCTCACCATCTCCGACTTCGGTGGCGGCAGGCGCTTCGTCACGGGCAACCGTTGCGAGCGCGGCGCTGGCCACAAGAAGGCCGGTTCCGACGCCCCCAACCTCTTCAAACAGAAGAACGCCCTGCTCTTCGACCGCGAGTGTCTGCCGGCCGAGACCGCCCCACGCGGCACCGTGGGCATCCCGCGGGCACTGGGCATGTACGAGGACTATCCCTTCTGGCACAAGATGTTCACCGAGCTGGGCTTCTCCGTGGTGCTCTCCGGCCCCTCCTCCAAGGCGACCTACGAGGCGGGCATCGAGTCCATGCCGAGCGAGTCGGTGTGCTACCCGGCCAAGCTTTCCCACGGCCATGTCATGGACCTCATCGACCGCGACGTCGACTTCATCTGGATGCCCAGCGTGCGCTGGGAGCGCCAGGAGGACGAGGGCGCGGGCAACTGCTACAACTGCCCCATCGTCATGAGCTACCCCACGGCGCTCAAGCTCAACATCGACGAGCTCGAGCAGCGCCACGTCGAGTTCATGAACGACTTTGTGCCTTACCACGACATCAACGAGCTCAAGCGCCGCATCTTTGAGCTGGTTGACGGCAAGCGCTGGGACGACGCCCAGGCGGGTATCGGCCGCTTCAAAGGCTCGCGCATCACGAAGGACGAGGTTTCCCGTGCCGTTGACGCCGCATGGGCCGAGTCCGACCGCTTCCACGACGCCATCCACAAGGCCGGCGAGGAGGCCCTCAAGTGGATTGAGGACAACCACGCGCACGGCATCGTGCTGGCCGGCCGTCCCTACCACAACGACCGCGAGATCAACCACGCCATCCCCGAGCTCGTGAACTCGTTTGGCTTTGCGGTGCTCACCGAGGACTCCGTGAGCCACCTCATGCAGCCTGACCGTCCCATCCGCGTCGTGGACCAGTGGATGTACCACTCGCGTCTCTACGCGGCGGCGAAGTTCGTTACCACGCGCAACGACCTGGACCTCATCCAGCTCAACTCCTTCGGCTGCGGTCTGGACGCCCTTACGACCGACCAGGTGCAGGAGATTCTCGAGGCTTCCGGCAAGATTTACACCGTGCTCAAGATCGACGAGGTCTCCAACCTGGGCGCGGCGCGCATCCGCATCCGCTCGCTCATGGCGGCCCTCAAGGACAAGCAGGCCGAGGCTCTCGAGACCGCTAAGGCCGAGGCTTCCAAGCGCGGCGAGGACCCCGAGAAGGTCACCGAGGTGCCCGTCGAGCGTGCCCATGCCAGCACTGCCTGGCCCAAGGCTCAGTTCACCGAGGAGATGCGCGACAAGGGCTATACCATCCTGTGCCCGCAGATGGCGCCCATCCACTTTGACCTGCTCGTGCCCATCTTCCATGCCAACGGCTACAACCTGGAGCTTCTGCCCAGCGTTGACCACGGCGCGGTCGATGCGGGCCTCAAGTATGTCAACAACGACATCTGCTACCCCTCCATCCTGGTCACGGGCCAGATCATGGAGGCAGTGACGTCGGGCCGTTACGACCTCTCCAGGCTGGCCGTCATCATCACGCAGACCGGCGGTGGCTGTCGCGCCACCAACTACATCGCGCTCATCCGCAAGGCCCTGCGCGACTTCGGTCACCCGGAGATCCCGGTCATCTCGCTGGCCTTCGCCAAGCTCGACGAGCACAACCCCGGCTTCAAGGTGGGCCCGAAGGTGCTTCTGCCTGCCTTCTACGGCATGGTGCTGGCCGACGCCATCATGCAGATGCTCTACCGCGTGCGTCCCTACGAGGCCGTGCCCGGCAGCGCCGACGCCCTCTACGAGAAGTGGATGGAGCGCATGCGCCAGGCCGCGCCGAAGATGGGTCGCTCCACGATGAAGAAGATCGCCCGCGAGATGATTGCGGAGTTCGACAACCTGCCGCTTGTCAACGACGGCTCCAAGCCGCGCGTGGGCGTGGTGGGCGAGATTCTCGTCAAGTTCCACCCCACGGCAAACAACGAGGTAGTCAAGGTCATCGAGCGCGAGGGCTGCGAGGCCGTGGTGCCGGGCCTGGTCGACTTCTTCCAGTTTGCCTTTGCCTCGCGCTTCCTGTGCAAGCCCGAGATCGGCGCGCCCACCAAGAAGGTCCTCACCTCCAAAGCCGGCATCGCCCTCATCGACTGGATGCGCAAGCCCGTGGATGCCGAGTTTGCCCGCTCCAAGCGCTTTACACCTTCTACCAGCATTTATGAGCTGGCTGAGAAGGCCGAGCAGGTGCTTTCGGTGTCCAACAACATGGGCGAGGGCTGGCTCCTCACGGCCGAGATGATCGAGCTCATCGAGAGCGGCACGCCCAACATCGTGTGCTGCTCGCCGTTTGCGTGCCTGCCCAACCACGTGGTGGGCAAGGCTGTCATCAAGGAGCTGCGCCGCCAGCACCCCGACACCAACATCGTCGCGGTGGACTACGACCCCGGCGCCTCCGAGGTCAACCAGCTCAACCGCATCAAGCTCATGATTTCGGTCGCCAAGGAGAAGTTCAAGGAGACGGGTCGAGGCCCGGCGAAATAGAGCCGCATTGCAGGGGGCCGCTTCCGTCAAGGGGGCGGCCCTCTTTCTTTACAGGTCTCTTACATACGGTTTACCCGGGTCGGACGTGGCGCATGCATTCTGGTGCCTAAGCTGCGGGACTGTGCCGCGGCGCATGACACGACGTCCGGAAGGAAACCATGAACGAGACGCTCACGACCGTCTTTGGCCTGCTTGGCGGTCTGGCACTGTTTATTTACGGCATGAATTTGATGAGCGAGACGCTCCAGAAGGTGGCCGGCGACGGCATGCGCCGGGTGCTCTCGCTGCTTACCAAAAACCCGGTGATGGGCGTGCTCGCCGGCGCGGTGGCCACGGCGGTGCTTCAGAGCTCAAGCGCCACCACGGTCATGGCCATCGGTTTTGTGAGCGCGGGCCTTATGGGTCTGCCGCAGGCCATTTCCATCATCCTGGGCGCCAACATCGGCACCACCATGACCGCGCAGATCATCGCGTTCAAGATCACCGACTACATCCCGGTGTTCATCTTCTTCGGCTTCCTCGTGAACTTCGTGGCCAAGAAGGAGCGCACCAAGCAGATCGGCCTTTCGGTGCTCGCGTTTGGCCTGCTCTTCCTGGGTATCGACACGATGGGCGGCGCGATGAAGCCTCTGGCGACGAGCCAGGTGTTCGTCGACCTCATTGGCCAGGTTGCCGACATCCCCGTGCTCGGCGTGGCCGTGGGCACGCTCATGACGCTTGTGGTGCAGAGCTCGAGCGCCACCATCGCCGTGCTTCAGAACTTCGCCTCGCAGGCCGGTCCCGACGGCGTCAGCAGCATCATCGGCCTGCAGGGCGCCATCCCGATTCTTCTGGGCGACAACATCGGCACGACCATCACGGCCTTGCTTGCCTGCATCGGCCAGTCGCGCAACGCCAAGCGCGCAGCCGTGTCGCACACGCTGTTCAACGTGTCTGGTGCGCTTCTCTTCATCTGGTTCGTCCCACAGTTCGCCCAGCTCGTGCAGTTCATCTCGCCGAGCGGCCCTGAGGTCGAGGTCATCTCGCGTCAGATCGCCAACGCGCACACGCTGTTCAACTGCACCATGACCCTCATCTGGCTGCCCCTCATCGGCCTCATGACCAAGATTGTGACCACCATCCTGCCCGACAAGACGGTCGACAAGCAGACCGCTGCGGCCATCGAGAACCTCTCCACCCCGCTGTACCTGGACGAGCGCCTCATCGGCACGCCTGCCGTTGCCATGCAGATGACGGTGCAGGAGACGCTGCGCGCCGGCGAGGCAATTCGTGCCGCCCTGGGCGCGGTGCATCGCTCCGTCGACACCGGTGTGCTGGATGCCGATGCTGCCGACGAGGCCGTGCGCAGGGCCGAGGCGGGATGCGTGCTGTGCGCCAAGACGACCGACTACCTGACCGACATGTTCGCCGCGGGCGTGCTGACCGAGGACCAGGCGAACGGCGCCGCCGGCGTGCTGCGCGTGCTCAACGACCAGGGGCGCATCGGCACGCAATGCAAGGAGATCGCCCAGTGCCTGAGCGGCAACTTCTCCAAGGCCGCGACGAAAGACCTCGAGGAGGTTACGGGCATCATCGAGAAGATGTACGACGCGGCTTTCGAGATTGTCGCGCAGGGCGACCGTTCCCGCGCCCGCGAGGTGTTCTCGGCCAAGTCCGACGCGCTCGACCTCGACATCAAGATGCGCAAGGCTCACATGAAGCGCGTGGCAAAGGGCACCTGCGAGCCCGAGGCGAAGGGTCCCTTCGACGAGGTGCTCAACGGCCTGGACCGCATCGGCAACAGCTGCGTGAACATGGCCGAGGCCGTGGCCGTGGGCCAGGTCGATTTGGGTCGATTCACCCTCCCAGGAGACGAACAGGCTTAGGTTCGTCCCGGCCGTCCCCGGATGCTCCCACGCCGCTGGTCCTCGCCGCACAAACCGCGGCTGCGGATTCGCGGCTTAGGGAGCACCGGGGACTGACGTAATCTCAGCCGTGTTCGGTTGAGCACTAAGATTAGATTTACAAGAATCGAGGGCCGTTCTTTTCTCTGTGTTGGGAGAAGGGCGGCCCTTGTTGTGGGGGTTAGTCGAGAGTGGCGGAGGTGGAGACGAGGTCGATGAGGCCTTGGCGGTCGTAGACGCCTAGTTTGCGGTAGGTGTTTGAGGTGTGGTGCTTCACGGTGCCGGGGGCGATGCCCAAAGCTTCCGAGATGTGGGCGATGCTGCGGCCGCGGGCAAGGAGGAGCATGACGTCGAGCTCGCGGGCGGTGAGGCCTGCGTCGTGGGCGAGGTGCTTGCAGCGCTCGTCGAAGTCGGGCACGTGGGAGCGGGTTTGTTCCTGTGCGGGCTGGTAGAGGGTGCGCAGGCCGCCTTCGGTGAAGACCGTGCTGCCGATGATGACCACGGCGACGATGAAGCAGGCGATGAGGCTCACGCGCACGTCGGAGCCCCAAGATGCGTTGCTCATGAGCGTGTATCCAAGCCATGAGCCGATGAGCGTGCCGGCGCGCGTTGCCACAATGGCGCTGCCGAAGATGAGGGCCACTTGCGCGCGTGCGCGATAGGCCAAATCGCTTGCGGTGAACATGATGAACATGTCGAGGCAATAGACGCCGAAAATGACCCCGCCATTGCCTACAAACGATAGGTTGCCAGGAAACGCGAGGCACAAGGCCATGCCGCATGCGATGGCAGGCACAATGGGGCGATAGAAGGAGAAGGGGTCGGCAACTGAGTCGCGCATGAACATCACGAAGGCGAAGACTGCCGTAAGGATGCCTGCTACCGACATGCCAAGGAGTTGCAACGTGCGCGTGCTGCCGTCGAGGGAGCTCACGCGTTGCATGGCGCCGAAGACGACGGAGACGGCCATGAGAGCAAGGGCAAAGCCGATGAGGTGGCGCGCGTCGAGGCGAACGGCGGCCACGGGGACGTCGCCTCGGCAGGGCTCGTTGCGCGAGAGATACAGCGACAACGCCGACAGGGGAGCGAAGAGGGCTATGAGGGTGCATCCCGCAACGGTGGGCAGGGCGCATGCGACGAAGTAGAGCGCGAAGGCGAGAAGGAACGAGTACACGAGGTGTCTGCCCACGTTGCCCGAGGCCAGTGTGCTCCAGCGCTCGCCCCACATAAGCAGGACGAGGGCGCTGAATACAGAGGTGAGGATGTAGCCCGCCCACTCCAGTGCAAGACCGGCGGCATAGGGCAAGGCAATGTGCGTGCACAGAGCAAGCATCACGGTGCCTAGGGCCCCCGCGGCTGCGGAAAGCGGCAGAAGGCCGCGCCTGCTGTTGTACGGTGCCAGGCGCGGGGCGGCAAGCGTCGCTACTACATAGCCCGCAAGCGTTGCGACCATGAGGAGCAGCATGCTACCCGGTGCGGGCTGGATGGGGCCTATGACCACCGACGTTGAGGCGAGCGTCATCCACCATGCCTGCCAAAAGCCGAGGCCCACAAGGGGGAGCAGACCCGCAAAGCCGCGCCGGCTGGTCGAATCCTCTGGGCCGCCGCCGGCGAGAATCTCTGCGTCGGCACCGATTTTGTCTGGCATTGCTTGGGCGCGTGCTGCCATTGCGCTCCTTCAGTCGTGCGTTTTTTGGATGTCCACACTATAGCAGCGACGAGATTTTGATGCGTCCCGACGTTGGGGGACTCGCTTTTTTAGGCGGGTTGCCGGTTGTTCTCCTGGCGGCGGTGGGGTGGCGGCGGGTTTTGTCGTTGCAGGCCCCCGCGCGTGGCAAATGCTGCACGAGATTTCAAAACACCAGCTCAGCCGCGCAATGGGCCAAAAGGTTCACGGCGGTTTAGACGGTGGCCCATAGGCACGGGGCACTTCTCGTGCCTACACTCAAGCTGTTATCTGCCCACAGGGTGCGTCCTTGTGGGGCAGGTCTGCTATCCAAGTTGAAAGGGGAACCAACATGGAACTCAACCGTCGTCAGTTTGTCGAGGGTGCAGGGGCCGCCGCTGCCGGCGTCGCCGCCATGGGCGCACTTGCCGGTGTCGCTGTGGCCGACGAGCAGGAGGCCATGACCGCCGACAAGCTCGAGGGCGCCAAGTGGAGCTTCGAGATCGCTCCCGACCCCATCCCTGAGGATCAGATTTCCAAGACCGTCACGCACGACATCGTCGTCGTGGGTGCAGGCATGGCCGGCGTGTGCACCGCCGTCTCCGCTGCCGAGGAGGGCGCCGACGTCATCCTCTTCTCCGCTTCTTCCAAGGCCATGAGCCGCGGTGGCTCCAACCACGCCATCGGCTCCAAGTATCAGGTGGAGAAGGGTATCGAGTACAACCCCGAGCTCGCCCGCAAGATCGTGAAGACCGAGCAGACCTCCGGCACCTACCTCATGGACAAGAAAAAGTGGGCCCGCTGGATCAACAACTCCGCTGAGTCCATCAACTGGACCATCGAGCTCATGGAGGGCAAGGGCCTGCACTGCTGCCTGGAGCCCGGCTACCCCGATCCCGACGGCGTCATCGACGTGCCGCCCGCATCGCACAACTTCTACAGTGACGAGCAGCCCTTCGGCGCTCTGTGGGGTGCCCCCATCGAGGCCCAGACCTACGCTCGGATCTTCACCGAGGACCTCGGCGGCGAGATCGACTACAACACCCGCGCCCTCTACCTCATCCGTGACGACGACAACACCGGCCGCGTGAGCGCCGTTGTTGCCCAGGACGCCGACGGCAACTACATCAAGTACGAGGCCACCAAGGCCGTCGTGCTCGCCACGGGCGACTTCTCCAAGGACCGCGACCTCATGGCTCGCTACAGCCCCATGGCCTACAAGTGGTTCAAGGACGCCATCAGCTGGGACAAGATTGACTACGACACCGAGCTCGCCTACGACGGCCTCATGCCCGGCGACGGCCAGAAGATGGGCCTGTGGATCGGCGCCGCTTGGCAGAAGACCTTTCCCGTTGCTCCCATGATCAACGGTGGCGCCACTGGCCCCGCCCACGGCGTCATCTCCAACTTCTGGGGCATCAACCTCGACATTCACGGCGAGCGTTACCAGAACGAGATTACCAACTTCGCCTACGGCGCCATCTCCAAGCTGCAGCTTCCCCAGCAGACCGCCTTCGCCGTGTGGGACACCAACTATGCCTACACGCAGGACACCTGGGAGGCCTTCGGCTGCTGCATCGACCTTGAGAACGGCATCCAGCCCTCGACCCCCGAGGAGATCATCGCTGGTTGGGACAAGAATGCCGAGGCTGGCGTCGTCGAGGGCATCGGTTCCTCCACGGCCTACTACAAGGCCGACACCATCGAGGAGCTCGTCGAGAAGATGGCCGCTGACGGCATCGACGCCGACAACGCCCTCGAGTCAATCAAGCGCTACAACGAGTATGCCAAGAACGGCCTCGACGAGGAGTTCCATGTGAACCCCGAGTACCTGTTCCCCATCGAGACCGGCCCGTTCTACGCCACCAAGTCCGTGGGCGCCACCTTCCTCACCGTGTGCGGCGGCCTGCGCACCAACGAGAAGATGCAGGTGTGCGATGAGAACGACGAGCCCATCGAGGGCCTGTACAACACCGGCATCATGACCGGCGACTTCTACGCCAACACCTACAACTTCGTGATGCCCGGCCAGAACCTCGGCGCCGTGTGCGGCACGCTGTCCTATCTCTTGGGTAAGGACCTTGCACAGCTGTAAGTAGCTGAAAGATTTGTTCTGCTCGCTCGCCTGAGGGATTTCCCACGCTGCTGGTCCTCGCCGCAAAAAAGCGCGGCTGCGGATTCGCAGCTTAGGGAAACCCTCAGGCTGGCGTTGTTCCGGCTGGTAGCACCCGGGGTCCTCAACCCCTGCGAAGACAGTCGGTTATTGCTTTTAAAACCTTGGGACCGACCGGGGGCCAGCTGCAAGGCGCATGGGGGCGAGGTGTACTGGACGTACATGAGCCTCCATGCAACGCCGCAGATGGCCCCCGGCGAGCCCGAGTGATGTGATGTGCCGAGGGCCAACCGGCTGCAAGGCGCACGAGGGTGAGGTGTACTGGACGTACATGAGCCCGAGCGCAACGCCGCAGATGGCCCCCGGCGAGCTAATAAGATGAAAGGATTCAAAATGACCCTCTCTCGTCGTTCTTTCCTTGCTGGTGCCGGCGTTGCCGCTCTGGCTGCTGGTTCTGCTGCCACTGCGTTTGCTGGTGGCACGGGCTCCGATGAGGACATGAAGTATGCTGCCCCCACCGAGGCTGGCGGCGTCAACGCTGCGGGCCCTGCCTATGAGAAGGCCGTGCCTTCCTTCATGACCGCTCCCGAGCCCATCGACCCTGCTAGCTGCGCTTCCACCAAGACCGCCGACGTCATCGTCATCGGTGCTGGCAACTCCGGCTGCGCTGCCGCCAGCTCCTGCGTCGACAACGGCCTCAATGTCATCGTCATCGAGAAGCTCGGCACCGTTCAGGGCCGTGGCGGCGGCATGGGTCTGTGCAACACCAAGTTCACCAAGGCCTATGGCGAGAAGATCGGCCAGGACCTCACGGTCAACATCGAGGAGGCCCAGCACCGCTGGATCCGCACCTGCGCCAGCCGCGTCAAGGAGTCCCTCGTCTCCCTGTGGTTCAACAAGTCCGGCGAGGCCGGCGACTGGTTTATCGACAAGGCCGCAGAGTACGGTGTCGAGCCTGACTCGTTCCGCGCCTATGCTCCCAACGCCATCATCCCCGAGAGCTTCTCGTACCACCAGTTCCACAAGGTGGACGACTCGGTGACCTTCCCCGAGGAGACGGGCTACTTCCTGCCTACCGCCGTGCTGTACGTCGACTCCCAGGACGCCGACAAGCACAACGGCGTGTGCGCGACCTATGATTTCTACACCTGCGCCCAGCAGCTCGTGAAGGACGAGTCCGGCCGCATCACCGGCGTCATCGCCACCGACGCCGACGGCAACAACGTGTACTATGAGGGCACCAAGGCAGTCGTGCTTGCTACCGGCGGCATCGACATGGACGAGGAAATGGTGGACTACTACTGCGAGCCCATCGTCCACGGTTGCCTCGAGAACCAGAACGGCCCTGCTGGCTACTCCACCGGCGACGGCCACAAGATGGGCCTGTGGGTCGGCGCCGGCATGCAGGACGGTCCCTTCCCGCTCATGCTCCATCCCCAGGCTGGCTGCATGTTCCACGGCGCGTTCATGTTCCTCAACCTTGAGGGCGAGCGCTTCTGCAACGAGGGCACCTGGGTCCAGGGCAAGTCGATGAACGTCATGCGTCAGACCAACCACATCGCATGGGCCATCATGGACGCCAACTATGGCGAGCAGAACGTCAAGACGCTCGAGAACGGCGTGGGCGGCGGCATGTTCTGGGACTCCATGGGCGGCGAGGTCGGCGACCCCTTCAAGCCCGAGGACGTCACTGCTATCGTTGACGCAGCCATCCAGGCTGACAACGACAGCGCCTACAAGGCCGACACCCTCGAGGAGCTCGCCGAGCTCATCGGCATCGACGCCGACGCCATGAAGGCCTCCGTCGAGCGCTACAACACGCTGGTTGAGGGCGGCGTCGACGAGGACTTCCACAAGCAGGCCGACTTCCTGTTCCCCGTCACCGAGCCTCCGTTCTACGCCTGCAAGGTTGGCGTGGCCCTGCTCGCCATCGTCGGCGGCCTTGACATCAACCGTCGCATGCAGGTGCTCGACACCAACCGCAAGCCCATCGAGGGCCTCTATGCCACTGGCAACGCTTCGGGCGACCTGTACGCCGTTGACTATCCCATCAACATGGCCGGCAACTCCAACGGCCGTGCTCTGACCTGGGGTTACCTGCTCGGCCAGATTATCGCTGGCACGAGCGACCTCGTGGCTGAGGCCGTTCCTGCCGAGAAGGCCGAGGTTGTTGAGGAAGCTCCCGCGCAGGAGGCTCCCGCCGCAGCCGGCACCGGCGAGCTTGCCGACGGCACCTACACGGGCACCGGCAAGGGCATCGGCGGCGCGTTCGACGTCACGGTGACCGTCGAGGGCGGCAAGATCACGAACGTCGAGGTCGGCGAGAACGCCGAGACCGCGGGCATCGGTTCCAAGGCCATCGAGCAGCTCCCCGCCAAGATTGTCGAGGCCAACGGCGTTGACGGCGTCGAGGCCGTCTCCGGCGCCAGCGTGACCTCCAAGGCCATCTTCACGGCCGTCACCGAGGCGCTCGCACAGGCAGGCGCACAGGCTTAGGTTCGTCCCGGCCGTCCCCGAATGCTCCCACGCCGCTGGTCCTCGCCGCACAAACCGCGGCTGCGGATTCGCGGCTTAGGGAGCACCGGGGACTGACGTAATCTCAGCCGTGTGCGGTTTTGAGCTTTAAAACCAGGTTTACAAGAATCGAGGGCCGTCCTTTTCCCATGGGAGAAGGGCGGCCCTCGTTGTAGTGCGGGTTTTAAGTCCCCAACGACACCCCTGGGGCAGAGTGCGCAGCTCAGGAGCAATCCCCAAGCCGTGAACCTGCAGTTGCCAGGTGGTTTTGCCGTCCAAAATATCGTTCAAGAACGATGCATAAGCTGTTCAAATGTTCTTAAGTTCCTACGACACCGCTGGAGCAGGGCACGCACAGCTCGGGGCGGTTTCTTACCGCGAATCCGCAGCCGCTAGATGGTTTTGAGCTCCTTAACGACACCTTGGGGCAGAGTGCGTAGCCTTGAGGCGGTTCCCTAAGCTGCAAATCCGCAGCCGCGTTTTATGCGGCGAGGACTGCAGCGTGGGAATCCGCCTCAAGGCGTTCGGGAAGAACTCAGCCCCGTGTCTACCGATAAAAGGCAGGTACGCCGAAGCCGATGTTGTAGTCGCCGGCGGTGTGGTAGATGCTTTCTTTGATGCCGCCTGCGATGGCGCCCACGGTCTTGTACCAGCCGTCGCCCACCTCAACGATAATCTCGGCATGGTCGGCGGAAACGCCGATCTGGTTGGCGAAGGAGTTCTCCCACAGGAAGAAGGCGACCATGCCAACGCGGGGCGTCATGGTGTGCTGGCCCTTTTCAATCATGAGGTCGAGATACTTGTGCGGCCAGCTGTCGACGAAGCCGTCGGCAAGGAACCCACTCATGCCGGCGGCCTTGAAGATGTGGCGCACCGTGGCCATGCAGGGGCCGTACCCACAGTACGTGCCGCCGTCGGCCTTCACCTCTTCGAGGTAGCCGAATGCCGTTGACTCGCTGCCGCCCAGCTCGGCTAGGGTAAACTGCACGATGCGCCGCACTTCCTCGTCGCGGGTGTACATGCGCCCCGTGTCCTCGTCGAAGAAATGCCACGAGTTGTTGACGTACTGCTGACCGGTGTGCAGGCCGCCGTCGTAGTTGTCGTAGTAATACGTGTTGGTCTTGCCGGATTCTGAGACTTCGGTGAGGCCGCAGTTGAGACCCGTCTGCTCGTCGATGTTGCGCCAGGAGCCATGGATGAACTGCTTGCCTGTGAGCTGGCTGCCGGTGATGGGGTCAAAGTACGAGACGACGTTGTTGCCCAGGTACAGGAAACCATATCCGAGCTGGCCTTTTTCGTTGAACAGGTATGTCTTGTCTTCGATGGTCTGCAAGCCGGTGAGGGGTTTGCCGTCGTTGTCGTAGTAATAGCGATAGCCGCCAATGTTCTGCCAGCCGGTAAGTACGGCCGGCTCTTGGGTCGAGGAGTCCGAGTCAGGTTTGTCGGGCGAGGGAGTCTCAGGCTGCGAGCCGTCGCCCTTATCGGTCGTCCCTCCCTGGGAGGTATCGGTTCCGGCGCCAGGCTTATCAGGTTCGGGGGTCTCCGGCTGGGAACCGTCGCCCTTGTCGGTCGCCCCTCCCTGGGAGGCATCGGTTCCCGTACCAGGCTTATCGGTGTCACTCATCGACCCGTCAGTCGAGCCGCCGGTGTTTTCCTGCCCATCGGCCTTGCTGTCAGTGCCGTCAGGATTGCCATCCTGGCCCGCGCCCGCACTGCCCGTAACGCCGTCCTGATCGGTGCCATCGCTGCCCGAGACGCCGCCCTGGTTTTCGCCCGCACCGTTCGCGGTATCGCCCTGAGCGCCGTTGCCCTGGTCTGCGCCTTGAGTGGTGCTGCTGCTCGAACCCGCGCCCGAAGCATCGCCTTGGCCTGCACTCGGGCCGCTCGAAGCGCTGTCTTGCTTTGCGTTTGAGCTGCCAGAAATGGTGTTTTGCTCGGCGTCGCTGTTGTTCGCGCCTGCGCCGCCCGAAGCTTCGATTTGCCCGGCATTGTTGACACCTGCATTCGAGCCGCTCGAAGCGCCGTCTTGCCCAGTGTTATTGCCGTCCGCGCTGTCTGCAGGGCCGTTATGCGTGCTGTCGGTGCTGCCCGGGACATCGTCCCCACTCGAGGGCGCATTGGCCTCGCCGTCAATCACTGTCTGCATCTCGCCAAAGCCGGGGAGGGGAGCGGCATCATAGCCGTCCATCTGGTACTCAAAACAGTCGATGACAGGGAACTCTGCATTAACCTGCTCATCTGCCAGCGCAAACGCAGGTGCTGCGCTGATCAGTGCGCCCAGCGCGAGCGATGCCAAAACAACGTTGCGCCTATGCTGCCTCTTCCAGTGTGTTTGACGGGTCACGTGGCTCCTCCTCGCAGTCGACGTATGCGCAGAGCATCATACCCGCAACCCCCACCCCACCGCCACCCCACACCGATCGTCGACTCGCAACCGCTAGATGGTTTTAAGCCCCTAAACGGCCACCCCCTGGAGCAGAGTGCGCAGCTCAGAGATGGTCTCCCGAGTTGCAGCCCCCAGCTACCAGATGGTTTAAGCCGCAGTATTGCCCGTGGAGTAGATTAGGCATTTCCGCATAAACGGCGGCTCGCAACCCAAAGGGTTTTAAGCCCTTAAACGACACCCTTGGAGCAGAGCGCACAGCTCGGGGGCGGTCTCCTAAGCTGCAGTCCCGCAACCACCAGATGGTTTTAGGTCCTAAACGGCATTCCCCTGGAGCAGAGTGCGCAGCCTTGAGGCGGTTCCCTAAGCTGCAAATCCGCAGCCGCGGTCTGTGCGGCGAGGACTGCAGCGTGGGAATCCGTCTCAAGGCGTCCGGGAAGAACTCTACTTCGGTGCCTTCATTGCTCGCATTGCATTGAGAATCGCGATGATGGCCACGCCCACATCGCCAAACACGGCAAGCCACATGTTGGCGATGCCGAGCGCTGCCAGCACGAGGATGATGAACTTCACTGCCAAGGCGAACACGATGTTCTGCCACACGATGCCCATCGTCTTCTTGGCCAGGCGAATGGCGCGGGCGATGTTGGAGGGCTTGTCGTCCATGAGCACCACGTCGGCGGCCTCGATGGCGGCGTCGGAGCCCATGGCGCCCATGGCGATGCCCACGTCGGCGCGGGTGAGCACGGGGGCATCGTTGATGCCGTCGCCCACGAAGGCAAGCTTGCGCTTGTCGCCCTCGGCTGCGAGCAGCCTCTCTACCTGCTCGACCTTGTCGGCGGGCAAGAGCTGCGCTTTGTACTCGTCCAGTCCCAGCTTCTCGGCCACGGCCGCAGCCACCTCGGTGCGGTCGCCGGTGAGCATGACCGTCTTCTTCACGCCCACGGCGTGCAGGTCGGCGATGGCCTGGGCGGAGTCGGGCTTCACGACGTCGGCAATCACGATGTGGCCAATGTAGTGGCCGTCGAGCGAGACGTGCAGGATGGTGCCGGTAAGCTCGCAGGCATGGTAGTTCACGCCATGGCTGACCATGAGCTTGTCGTTGCCCACGAGCACCGCGTGCTGCTCGATGGTGGCGACCACGCCGTGGCCGCTCTCCTCGCGCACCTCGGCGATCTTGCTCTGGTCGATGTCACCGGTGTAGGCAGCCTTGATGGACACGGCGATGGGGTGGTCGGAGTAGGCCTCGGCGTGGGCGGCCATGCTCAGCAGCAGGTCGGGGTCCACGTCGGTCTCGGCATGCACGGCTACGACGTTGAACGTGCCGTTGGTGAGGGTGCCTGTCTTGTCGAAGACGACGGTGTCGACCTCGGAGAGGGCCTCAAGGTAGTTGGAGCCTTTCACGAGCACGCCGATGCGCGAGGCGCCGCCGATGCCGCCAAAGAAACTGAGCGGCACGGAGATGACAAGGGCGCACGGGCAGCTCACCACGAGGAACGTCAGACCTCGCAGAATCCAGTCGCTCCAGGCGCCCATGCCAAGAAGCGGCGGCAGCACGGCGAGCAACAAGGCCGCGCCGGTGACGGCCGGGGTGTACCAGCGGGCAAAGCGGGTGATGAAGTTCTCGGTCTTTGCCTTCTTCTCGCTGGCGTTTTCCACAAGTTCCAGGATGCGGCTCACCGTGGACTCGCCGAAAGGCTTGGTGGTGCGCACGTGCAGAAGGCCCGTCATGTTGATGCAGCCCGAGACGACCTCGGCGCCCGTCTCCACATGGCGCGGCACGCTCTCGCCGGTGAGGGCGGAGGTGTCGAGCTGGCTTGCACCTTCCGTGACAACGCCGTCGATGGGGATACGCTCGCCGGGCTTCACCACGATGATGGAGCCGACCTCGACCTCGTCGGGGTCTACCTGCACGAGGTCGCCGTCGCGCTCGATGTTGGCGTAGTCGGGCGCGATGTCCATCATGGCGGCGATGGACTTGCGGCTCTTGCCCACCGCATAGCTCTGGAACAGCTCACCTACCTGGTAGAACAGCATGACGGCCGCACCCTCGGCCATGTGGGGGTCGGTGTCGGGGAAGAACACCATCGCAAACGCGCCCAAGGTGGCCACGGTCATGAGGAAGTTCTCGTCGAACACCTTGCCATGGCGGATGTTGTTGATGGCCTTACCGACAACGTCGTAGCCGGCGATGGTGAAGGGGATGGCGAACAACACGAAGCTCGCGTACACGTTGCCCGGCGTGCCGAACGCGGCCTCAAGCACGCCCAACTCGTCGAGGGCGAACACCACGGCGAAGATGCCCAGCGCGACAAGGATACGCACGAGACGATGCTGCAGCGACTCCTTCTTGCGCTTCTTCTTTTTCGTCTTGCCCTTCGCTGCCTTCGCGTCAGCCATGGCGTGTCTCTCTTTCTCGTGCTGACCCATGCGTTATGCGGTCCCAGAGATGCCCGCACTTGGGAATTAACATACATTTCAGATTTTTCAAAAACCCGCCAACTGGGCTTTTAATAATTTAACATACATCTCACTGGTTGAAATGTATGTTAAATTCACCCGCCCTGGCTGACTTCCGACCCCCAGCTTTCCTCGCTTGCCTGAGCAAGCGCGTCACGCGCGCAAGAGCGGGGGCTAAAGTCGGTCGCGAGTTCCGCAGCCGCGCCACCGGCGCGGCGAGGACTGTCCGAGCAGGCGACTTTAGCCCCCGCCCCAGGGGAGCACAAAGCCTTAGCGAATAATCTCGCAGTCAGGCTCGACGTCCTCCGTGTAGGCCACCACGCGCTCGAGCACCTCGTCGAACTCGGCGTCGTCGGCCTCAAGCGTGAGCTTCTGGGTCATGAAGTTGACGGAGGCGGACTTCACGCCGTCGAGCTTAGCGATGCCTTCCTGCAGCTCACGGGCACAGTTGGCGCAGTCGATCTCGTCGAGCTTGAATACCTTACGCATGATGGCGCTCCTTTTCTCCGGGGCGGTTCTTACCGCCTTTTTGTACGCTGCTGTTATTTGAGTTGTTTACATATGAACAATCGTTCATATGTTGGCCTGCAGTATACGCCGCCTATATGCGCTGTCAATGCAAAACGAAAAAGCCCTCCGAATATTTTCGGAGGGTTTTTTCGTAGGTCTGGAACTTATTGTTTCCGGCAGACTAACTAGTCAGAACTGTCGGATAGGTTCGACATGGAGGCCATACTTCCCGATTGGATATCCCGGCCGTTCTTCAATTGCTCGATCATTATGTCCTGCATCCATTTTCCGACCCACATGTAAAGTGCTGGGTATTCGTGCGCAATGATACCTAGAGGGTATCCCTCTTGCTCCGATTCCCATGGTGCATAGCAGTAGAGTTCTGAACCCTCTGGCAGTGCACCTGCATCGAAATTTTTCAACTTGGAGAATGACTGTGGAACAGATGTGAGGCCAATCAAGCTACCTTCCAAATCATTCAGACTTTCCTTTAACACAACCGGGAAATATGCGAGGTATAATTTCCCGTCGAGGAAGATGAAATTGTTGACTACCTCCTGAGGGTTATCGTCCGGCACCCTTGAATCAAATGATGATGTTGAACTTGATTTAGTCATATAAGGGGTTCGCTTAAGGAATTATTACCTGATGGAAGAGCTGAGCAACAGGTTGCGCAATTGCCCAGCCATCGGGCGCTTTATTGATGACCGATGTTGCGATAAAAGTATATGTTCCAGAAGGCAGTACCTGGGTTTCTCCAGATAGATATTCAAAGCGAAGATCGGTGAAAACCGTCTGCCCTTGTGTATATACACGTCCGGTTGCGTTGTTGGTGGCGGAAACGCCTGCTGTTACCATAGGCACCGAAATCCAAATGGGGAAACTGGCAACTTGAGTGTCATAGTGAATTTGTTTGGCAGCCGTTGCATATTCGGCGCTGGTAACGGTGACCTCTGCAATCTGAGCAATCGCGCGTTCGTCATTGGGAGGTTCGGATATAGTTGCCGCATTGGTTGTTTCGGACATTAAAGTTGAGTCAACGTATGCTTTGGTATCGGGGCTCAGGCTGTTATACATTTCTGGATGCGCAATTCTAAGATACGCACCTATCGTTGTCTGATCGAAGGGCGTAAGAATTTGTGGAATCGCAGTATCATCAGCTTGAGCAGATTTGGGCGAGCTGGTGCCTATCGAACCAGCAGTGAACAACGAAACCGCAGCCAAAGATTTGAGGAAAGAGCGACGAGAAAGGTCAAACATAATCCTTCCTTATTTGGTTGTGGGCTGTTCCGATACAACCCTTATGTATGTACAATAGCGATGACAAGCTCAAAAAGCAAGACTACAAGGTGCCTCCGAGGCAGTCGCTTCTCGGGCCTTTTTGCGTCAGAGGGCTCGGCTGGTCACCTGCTCATAGGTGACGCCGCATCCCCTTTAACAAAAGCCCTCCGACTTTTTGCGTCAGAGGACTTGCCGGGGCATTGCGTTGCGTTGCAGGCCATGGCTGGGTTGCCGGCCCCGTATCAGGTGCGGTCTGGCCAGTTTGGATTGCATTGGCAAATACAAAAAGCGGGCCAGCGACAACGACGTGCCACCAGCCCGCTTTATTCCGTGCCTTGATTGTAAGCTTGCCCTACTTTGCCTGCATGATTGCGTCAATTGCCTTGATGGCGGCGTTGCGCAGGCCGTTTTCCTCAAGGGAGGCGACGCCCTTGATGGTGGTGCCGCCGGGGGAGCACACGGCGTCCTTGAGCACGGCGGGGTGCTTGCCGGTCTCCACGGCCATCTTGCCGGTGCCGGCAATCATTTGCCCTGCCAGCTGGTAGGCCACCGCGCGGGGCACGCCGTACTTCACGGCGGCGTCGCCCAGGGCCTCCATGAACATGGCGACAAAGGCGGGGCCGCAGCCCGTCACCGTGCCGGCGATGCCCATGAGTGCCGCGTCCACAAAGACCACGAGGCCCGTCGCCTCAAGGATGGGGCGCACCACGGCCAGGTCCTCCTCGGTGAGGGAGTGGGTGGACTCGCAGACCCAGACACCCTCGTTGACCTGCACGGGCGTGTTGGGCAGCACCGAGATGTGGTGCGTGCCGGGCACAAGCACCTGCTCGTACTCGCCGAAGGGCATGTTCACGGCCACGGAGACCACGATCTTCTCTGCCAGCTCGTCTGCGATGGGTGCGCAGACCTCGTCTACCAGGTAGGGCTTTACCGCAATGAACACGACGTCGGACGCCTCGACGACCTCCTCGGCGCTTGCGCAGGGGTTGATTCCCAGCTTGCCGCAGTTGGTGCAGAGCTTGTCGTAGTTCTTGGCGCAGGCGTAGATGTTGCCCGCAGGCACTGCCTCGGCGCGAAGCAGGCCCTTGGCGATGGCCTTCGCCATGTTGCCGAAGCCGATAAAGCCGATCTTGGTACACGGAACGTCTGACATAAGATCCTCCTGGTTGGTGTCGCTGCAAGGGTGCAATTGCATGGGCATATGATGCCACATGGAGGGCCCGATTAAAACGGGTTGTCACATGCGCGAAACCTGCGCACGTGCCACGGGTGAAAAGTCGCACGCTCGCCGCAGGCGAGGTCGCACGTGCCCTGCGGGTGAGGCTTGCTTGCGCCGAAAGCGCCCTGCCTGCGCCGCCCCGATTGCCGCCCATGAAAAAGCCCGCCGACCAGAAGGCCGACGGGCTCGCGCGGTGCAATGCGGGTTTAGGCCTTCGCAGCCGGGCCCCAGGCGAGGCTCACGGCGCCCGGGCCCAGGATGGAGGCGAGTACGGGGCCGCCTTCCTTCACGCGCACGTTGATGCCGCTGAACTTGTCGCGCACGCAACGCAGAAGCTCCGTGCAGGCGCGTCCCTGCGTGCCGAAGTAGGTGAGCGTGAGGCTGCGCGGGGCATCGGTGGGCACGAGTTCCACGAGCTCGCGGGCGAGGTTCTGCACGCCGCGGGTCGTCTTCACGTGGATGACCGCGCCGTCGTGCACGCTGAGCACGGGATAGCGGTTGAGGAAGGTCCCCACCGACAAGGGAATGAGCGCCATCCGGCCGGTGTGGCGCAGTGTGGCCGTGCTCGGCACGGAGAA
Source organism: uncultured Coriobacteriales bacterium (assembly GCA_934636245.1). GTDB lineage: Bacteria > Actinomycetota > Coriobacteriia > Coriobacteriales > UMGS124 > UMGS124. Next base: position 111,952 of record CAKUAI010000008.1, on the reverse strand, counting down.
GCCGATGCCCTGGTCGGCGCGCGCGGCCTCAAGGGTTGCCACGATGTCGTCGAACGAGGCTCCCGAAGCGTCGAGCTTGCGGGCGAGGCTGGCAAGCGACTCCACGCCGCAGATGGTGCTCATGGAGTCGAGCACCTTGATGCGCGGAAGCCCGGCGGCGCCGGCCGCAGCGGCGGAGTTGGCCTCGCGGCTCGTGGCGCCCACCTTGTTGCGGATGGCGGAACGCACCTGGTCAGCGGCTTTGCAGGCGCTGCGGTAACAGCTCGACACCTTTGCGGAGGTCGTGATGCACACCACATCCGAGCCCGTCTCGACAAGACGGGAGAACGCCTGCTGGAAGGCCTCGGGCTTCGCCCCGTGGGCCTCGGTGAGGCGCTTGTCGTGCAGGGCCTGGGCGAAGTCGCCGTTCTCGCCCATGAACGTCTCTTCATGCAGCTCGCCGTCGATGCGGTAGGTCATGGGCACCACGGTGACGCCCAGGCGTGCGGCTTCGGCGCGGGTGAGGTTGGCGCTGGAGTCTACGACTAGCGAGAGCATATGGTTGCCACCCCCATCTGGCGGAACTTCTCGTAGCGCTCCTGCAGCAGCGCGTCGGTGGGGCGGCAGGCGAGCTCGTCGAGCGTGGGCACAAGCGCCTCGCGCAGGCTGGCGGCCACATCGGCCGGGCTACCCGTACCTTCACTCACAATACGGTCGATAATGCCCAGCTCAAGGAGCTTGTCGGCCGTGAGGCCCAGGGCCGCTGCGGCCTCGGGTGCCTTGGAGGCGTCCTTGTAGAGGATCGAGGCGCACCCCTCGGGGCTGATGACCGAGTACACGGCGTTCTCGAGCATCCACACGCGGTCGGCCACGCCCAAGCCCAGGGCGCCGCCCGAGCCGCCCTCGCCGATGACGACGCTCACCACGGGGCACGCAAGGCCCGCCATGGCGACGAGGTTGTCGGCGATGGCCGCTCCCTGGCCGCGCTCCTCGGCTTCGATGCCGCAGTAGGCGCCGGAGGTGTCGATGAGGCACACGACGGGTCGGTCAAAGCGCTCGGCCTGGCGCATGAGGCGCAGGGCCTTGCGGTAGCCCTCGGGGTGGGCCGAGCCGAAGTTGCGGGCCACGCGCTCCTTGAGGTTGCGGCCGCGCTCGGTTGCGATGACGGTCACACTGCGGCCGCCCAGGCGCGCCACGCCGGCCACCACGGCTGCGTCGTCGCGGAAACCCCTGTCGCCGTGGAGCTCGACGAAGTCGGTAAAGAGGTTGTCGATGATGTCGAGGGCGGTCGCGCGATCGGCGCTGCGGGCGTTCTTTACGCGGTCATAGGCGCAGCTCACCTCGGGCATCGTCGTCGCACCCTTGACCTTGACGGGCCTTGCGGGGGTCTCCTGCGCGGGGCGCGTGCAAGGGCGCACCCACTGCGCAGCCACTTCGGCCGGAGCATGCAGGCTCAGCAGGCGACCCAGCTCGTCGCGCATGTCGGCGCGGGCCACGATGCGGTCGACAAAGCCGTGCTCAAGCTGGAACTCGGCACTCTGGAAGCCCTCGGGCAGCTTCTTGTGGATGGTCTGCTCGATGACGCGCGGGCCCGCGAAGGCCACGAGCGCCCCGGGCTCGGCCAGGATGACGTCGCCCTCCATGGCAAAGGAAGCCGTGACGCCGCCGGAGGTGGGGTCGGTGAGCACGCACAGGTAGAAGCCGCCCTGCGCCCCGAAGCGCTGACGGGCGGCCGAGACCTTGGCCATCTGCATGAGGGAGGTGGTGCCCTCCTGCATGCGGGCGCCGCCCGATACGGTGAAGCCCACCACGGGCAGCCCCTCGGCAACGGCGCGCTCGAAGGTGCGCGAGATCTTCTCGCCCACCACAGCGCCCATCGAGCCCATCATGAAGTCGCCGTTCATGACGAATATGGCGCAGGGCATGCCCTCGACGGTGGCGCGGCCGCATACCACGGCGTCGGCCTCGCCGGTCTTGGTGCGCGCGGTCTGGAGCTTGCCGGCGTATCCCGGGAAGCCCAGAAAGTCGGTGGCCGCAAGGTCGGCGAACCATTCCTGGAAGCTGCCCTTGTCGCAGGTGATCTCGAGCCTGCGGCGGGCGCCCAGGCGCATGTGGTGGCCGCAATGCGGGCACACGTCGAGGTCGCGTGCGGCCTCCTCGATGTCGACGATGCGCTTGCACGAGTTGCACTTGGCGTAGAGCCTGCGCTCGGGAATCTCCACGGGCACGTCGTTTGCGCTGCTCTCCAGCGTGTTGCGCGACTTCTTTGCCCGCTTAGTCATGATTGGCATACAGGTGTCCCATCAGATCCGTGTGGTAGACCCCGCTCAGGAACTCGGGGTTGTTGAGGATGTCGAGCTGCAGCTCGGAGTTGTCACAGACGCCCTCGATGGCCAGCTCGCCCAGGGCGGAGCGCATCTTGCGGATGGCCTCCTCGCGGGTGGGCGCGTGCACGATGAGCTTGCCGAGCAGGGAGTCGTACCACGGGGGCACGACGCATCCCTGGTAGAGGGCCGAGTCGAAGCGCACCCAGGGGCCGTTGGGCACATGCAGCGTCGTGATCTTGCCGCACGAAGGGCGGAAGTTCTCGTCCTCGGCGTTGATGCGGCACTCGATGGCGGCGCCTTGGGGGTGGATGTCCTCCTGCTTGAAGGGAAGCTTTGCCCCCGCCGCGCAGCGAATCTGCCATTTGACGAGGTCAAGGCCCGTTACCATCTCGGTCACGGGGTGCTCCACCTGCAGGCGCGTGTTCATCTCCATGAAGTAGAAGTCGCCGCTGTCGGTGTAGAGGAACTCGATGGTGCCTACGCCCGTGTAACGGACCTTCTTGGCGAGGCGCACGGCGGCGTCGAGGATCTTCTCGCGCACGCGGGGCTTCAGGCACGCGCAGGGGCTCTCCTCGAGCAGCTTCTGATTGCGGCGCTGCACCGAGCACTCGCGCTCGCCCAGGGCCACGGCGTGGCCGTGGTTGTCGCAGAGCAGCTGGGCCTCAACGTGGTGGGCGTGCTCCACGAACTTCTCCATGTAGCACTCGCCGTCGCCGAAGGCCGAGAGGGCCTCCGAGTATGCCTCCTGGTAGGCGGCGCGTGCCGCCTCGGGGGAGTCGACGCGACGGATGCCGCGTCCGCCACCGCCGGCGCGTGCCTTGATGAGCACGGGGCAGCCGATGCGGCGAGCCTCGGCCTCGGCCTGTTCAGCGCTCGTGAGCAGGTCGCAACCGGGTGCCACGGGCACGTTGGCCTCGCGGGCGCAGATGCGGGCGGCGTCCTTGCTGCCGAGCTTCTCGATGACCTCGGCCGAGGGGCCGATGAAGACCACGCCGGCCTCCTTGCACATGCGTGCGAACTCGGCGTTCTCGGAGAGGAAGCCGTAGCCGGGGTGGATGGCCGCCGCGCCCGACTTGAGCGCCACGGTGAGGATGGCCTCCTTGTTGAGGTAGCTCTCGTGGGGGCGGGGCCCGCCGATGCAGTACGCCTCGTCGGCCAGGGCCACATGCAGGGCGTCCTTGTCGGCCGTGCTGAAGACGGCGACGGTCTCGACGCCCATCTCTTTGCACGCGCGAATGACGCGCACGGCTACCTCGCCGCGGTTGGCTATGAGAATCTTGCTGAACATTTGGTCTACCTATCTTCGCGCGCGCAAGTGCGGCATCAGAGATTGCGGGGGTTGCTTAGGCCTTCTTGGGCATGAGGGCGATGGAGAACTCACCCGAGACGCACAGGTCCTCGCCCACGAACACCTTGCCCGAGGCAAAGTAGAACGGGCCCTTGTGGCGGGTGAGTTCGCAGCGGATGGACACCTCGTCGCCGGGCACCACGGGGTGCTTGAAGCGGATCTTGTCCATGCTGGTATAGAAGGTGTCCTTGCCCTGGGTGGCCTCGGCGCCCACGAGGACGCAGCAGTTCTGGGCCATCATCTCGCAGAGGATGACGCCGGGCACCACGGGGTTGCCCGGGAAGTGTCCCTGCAGGAAGAACTCGTCGCCGCGGACCTTGTACGTGCCGCAGGCGATACCGTCGACGACCTCGGAGGAGTCGAGCAGAAGCATCGGCTCACGGTGAGGCAGAATGGTTTTAAGTTGTTCGCGGTCCATGAGACCCCTTTACAAACGCAGGATTGCGTCTCGCAAGGCGCACGGGGCCGATGTGTACTGGGTGTACATGAGGTCCTGTGGAACGCGGCGAGACGCAATCCGCAACTAATATATCCGGAACAGGACGCGGCCGTATTCGACCAGGTCGCCGTCGTTGGCGCAGATCTCGGCGATCTCGCCGTCGCATTCGGCCACGACCTCGTTCATGAGCTTCATGGCCTCGAGGATGCACAGGGTCTCGCCCTTCTTCACCTTCGAGCCCACGTGCACGAACGGCTCGGCACCGGGGGAGGGGGCCACGTAGAACACGCCCACCATGGGCGCGCACACCTCGGTGGCGCCGCTGGCGACAGGCGCGGGCGCGGCGGGTGCCGCAGGCTCGGCAACGGCGGCCGGGGCAGCAGGGGCAGCCGCGGGAGCCGCAGGAGCTGCGGGCCAGGCGGCGGGCATTGCGGGCGGGAAGGCCGGCCATGCCGGGGGCTGTGCGGCCGAGGCGCCCTCACGCTCGAGTTCGAGGGTCAGGTCGGGCTCCTCCAGCTTGATGCGGGTGAGGCCGCGCTCCTCCATGAGGTCGGCGAAACCGCGCAGGGTCTCAAGATCCATGCTTAGTCCTCCACGTACTTCTTGAACGCAAGGGCGGCGTTGTGTCCGCCAAAGCCCAGGTTGGTAGAAAGCGCCCAGGTGAGCTCGGCCGGAACGGCCTGCTTGCCAGGGGTGTAGTCAAGGTCGCACTCGGGGTCGGGGGTGGCCAGGCCGATGGTGGTCGGCACCACGCCCTCCTTGAGCGCCAGGGCGCACACCATGGCCTCCATGGCGCCGGTGGCGCCCAGCATGTGGCCGTGCATGCTCTTGGTGGAGCTGATGTGCGCGGCGCGGGCCGCCTCCTCGCCCAGGGCAAGCTTGAAGCCAGCGGTCTCGCAGGCGTCGTTGAGCTTGGTGGAGGTGCCGTGGGCGTTGATGTAGAGGCCCTCCTCGGGCTTTACGCCGCCCTCTTCCACGGCCATGCGAATGCAGCGGGCGATGCCGTCGGCGTGGGGGTCGGGGCTCGTGATGTGATAGGCGTCGGCGGTGTTGCCGTAGCCCACGATCTCGGCGTAGACCTTGGCGCCGCGGGCGCGGGCATGCTCGAGCTCCTCAAGCACGAGGACAACCGAGCCCTCGCCCGACACGAAGCCGTCGCGCTCTGCGTCGAAAGGCCTGCATGCGCAGGCAGGGTCGGGGTTCTTCGAGAGGGCCATGCAGCTCGTGAAGCCGGCGATGGCGTCCTCGATGACGGAGTACTCGGTGCCGCCGGCAAGCGCGGCGTCGATCTGCCCCAGCTTGATGGCATGGAACGCCTCGCCGATCTCGTGGGCCGAGGTGGCGCAGGCCGTGACCACGGGAAGCGTGGGGCCCGTGGCGTGCTGCCTGATGGACACGGCGCCGCAGGGCATGTTGGCGATCATGTTGGGGATCATGAGCGGCGACACCTTGCGCGGGCCGTCGGTGTGGCACTTGAGGGTGTTCTCGATCATCGTGGAGAAGCCGCCGATGCCCGAGCCCACGTAGGTGCCCACACGCTCGGCTGCCACGTTGGCCTGCACGTTCTCGTCTTCCTCGGCAAGGGCTGCCAGGCGTGCGGAGCCCTCGATGAGCAGGCCCGCGTCGGCCACGGCCTCGTCGGAGGCGACGAGCGCGTAGTTGATGGCGGGGTCGTTGCGGCGAAGCTCCTGCTTGGTGAGGCCGTGCTCGAGCGGGTCGAAGCCCTTGACCTCGGCGGCGACCTTCACCTTGTAGGCCTCGGTGTCAAAATGCGTGATGAGGCCGATGCCGCAGGTGCCTTCCTTCACGGCCGCCCAGCTCGTGGGGGCGTCGTTGCCCAGGGGTGTCACGGCGCCGAGGCCGGTGATCACGACTCTGCGTTCCATGTAGCGTGCTCCTTTTGCTCGTGCTTGGGTATTGCTGCAGGCCGCGTGCCTACATCGCGATGCCGCCGTCGACGCGCACGACCTCGCCGGTCACATAGCGCGCCGCGGGGCTTGCGAGGAACGCCACGACTTCCGCCACGTCCTGGGCGCTGCCCATGTAGCCAAGCGGAATCTGCTTGTCGTAGCCTTCGCGCACCTCGGCCGAAAGGCCTGCGGTCATGTCGGTCTCGATGAAGCCGGGGGCAACGGCGTTGCAGGTCACGCCGCGCGGGGCGAGCTCGCGGGCGATGCTCTTGGTGAGGCCGATGAGGCCCGCCTTGCTGGCGGCGTAGTTGGCCTGGCCGGCGTTGCCCATGAGGCCCACCACGGAGCTCACGTTGACGATGCGGCCCGTGCCCTTGTTGCGCAGCCAGGTGCGGTAGAGGGCCTTCACCATGTTGAACGCGCCCTTGAGGTTGACGTCGATCACGCGGTCGAAGTCGTCGTCCTTGATGCGGCCCAGCAGGTTGTCGCGCGTGACGCCGGCGTTGTTCACGAGGACGTCCACGCATCCCAGCTCGGAGGCGACCTCCTTGCACACGGCGGCGCACTCCTCGGCGTTGGCCACGTCGCACTTCCATGCCCGGGCGCGACGGCCCAGGGCCTCGACGGCCTCCACGGTCTCGCGTGCGGCCTCGTCGTTGCCGGCGTAGAGCACGGCGACGTCGCAGCCGGCCTCAGCCAGGCGCAGCGCGCAGGCGCGGCCGATGCCGCGCGAGCCGCCGGTCACGACGGCCACGCGGGCGGGGGTCTCAGCCTGCGTGGCCTGAGCTGCCAGATCTTCAGCCATGGTTAGTCCTCCTTGAGGGCGGCAACCACGGCTGCCACCTCGTCGGGCGTCTCGCAGGAAAGGGCGCGGGCGTCGGGCAGCGTGCGCTTCACCAGGCCCGTGAGCGTCTTGCCCGGGCCCACCTCGATGAACGTGTCGAAGCCTTCCTCGGCCAGGCCCGCCAGTGTCTGCGCCCAGCGCACGGGGCTTGCCACCTGGGCGGCAAGCAGCTCGCGTGCCTCGGCGGCGTCTGCGGGGTAGGGGGTTGCCGTGGCGTTGGCCCACACGGGTGTCTCGGCCGCCTTGAACTCGACGCCTGCCAGCACCTTCTCCAGACCCTCGCGGGCGCTCGTCATGAGCGGGCTGTGGAAGGCGCCCTGCACGGCGAGGGGCATGGCGCGCCCGCCCGCCTGCTTGGCGAGGTCGCACAAGGCCGCAATGGCCTCCTTGGACCCCGCGCATACCGTCTGAGCAGGCGAGTTGTAGTTGACGGCGTAGGCTCCGGCCTCGCCGGCCAGCTCCTCGATGCGCTCGGGCGTGAGCTTGAGCACCGCAGCCATGCCGCCGGGGTTTGCCTGGCAGGCCTCGTCCATGAGCTCGCTGCGACGGCACACGAGGCGGAAGGCCTCCTGCTCGTCGAGGGCGCCGGCGAAGGCAAGCGCGGCAAGCTCGCCCAGCGAGAAGCCCGCCACCGCGTCGGCATGCACGCCGGCGGCCTCAAGGGCGCGGGCGCAGGCCATGTCGGCCGCCCACACGCAGGGCTGGGTGTTCGCCGTGAGCGACAGGGTCTCCTTGCTGGCATGCCAGCACTGGTCGGAAGTTTCGGGGCGCACCTCGTCGCAGCGGGCGAAAACGGCGCGGGCCGCCTCGTTCGTCCGCGCGAGCTCGGCGCACATACCCTCATGCTGGGCACCCTGACCTGCGAAAAGAATGGCTACCTTACCCACGTGGAGGCACCTCCCAGCACGCGCTCGGCGTCTGCCATGAGGTCGTTCACAATCTCGGCGGCCGTCTGCTCCTTGTTCACGAGGGCGGCGATCTGGCCGGCCATGAACTGGCCCTCCTGGCCGTTGCCGTCCTGGGCGGCCTTGCGCAGCGCGCCGGCCGACAGGCCGTGCAGCTCCTCGTCGGACTCCGCTGCCTTCTCGATGGCGGCGTAGTTCTGGGTGAACGGCGACTTCAGGCAGCGGATGGGATGGCCCGTGCGCCTGCCGGTGACCGTGGTGGACAGGTCGCGCGCCTTGAGGACGCGGTCCTTGTACTCCTGGCTCACCGTGCACTCCTTGGCCACGAGGAACCTCGTGCCAACCTGCACCCCCTGTGCGCCCAGCATGAAGGCCGCCGCCACGCCGCGACCGTCGGCGATGCCGCCGGCTGCGAGCACGGGGATCTTCACGGCGTCTACCACCTGCGGCACAAGCGTCATGGTGGTGAGCTCGCCGATGTGGCCGCCGCTCTCGGTGCCCTCGGCCACGACGGCCGTGGCGCCCAGGCGCTCCATGAGCTTGGCGAGCGCGACGCTGGCGACCACGGGCACGACCTTGACGCCGGCCTGCTTCCACAGCTCCATGTACTTGGCCGGGTTGCCGGCGCCGGTCACGGCCACGGGCACGTGCTCCTCGGCCACGACCTGGGCGACTTCGTCGGCAAACGGGCTCATGAGCATGACGTTCACGCCGAAGGGCTTGTCGGTCTTCTCGCGCAGCTGGTGGATCTGGTCGCGGAGCCACTCGGCGTTGGCGTTCATGGCGGCGATGATGCCCAGGCCGCCTGCCTCGCTCACGGCAGCTGCCAGGCTCGCGTCGGCGATCCAGGCCATGCCGCCCTGAAACACGGGGTGCTCGATGCCGAGCTGGTCGCACAAGGGGGTGCGGATCATGAACTACTCTCCCAGGGTGTTGTCGATGACGGTGACGAACTCGCCGACCGTGGAGGGGTTGCTCTCCTGGTCGATCTCGATGCCGAACTCGTCCTCGCACTGCATGACGACCTCAACGGTGTCCAGGGAGTCCAGGCCCAGGGAGGCAAGGGTGCTCTCGGGGGTCACCTTGGCAGGATCGACCTCGAAGCCTTCCTGCAGGACCTTCTTGACGCGCTCGAGCGTATCGGACATGGTGTCTCCTTCTCGGTTGCGGCGTCCCGGCCCGATGCCGGTCGCCTGGTTTACTTTCGTACCCAACGGGCGCATGCCCGCCGAAACGCATTTTACCTCGCGCCGCCCCATTTCAGCAGCGTCGTGGCCACGACCAGACCCGCTCCAAAGCCCGAGCAGCACACCAGGTCGCCCTCGTGCAGGCGTCCCTGGCGGTTGAGGGTGTCGAGCGTGAGCGGGATGCAGGCGCTCGAGATGTTGCCGCTGTCCTGGATGGTGTAGGCGACCTTGTCGCGGTCGAGCCCCAGCTTCTCCACGGCGCTGTCGAGGATGCGCTTGTTGGCCTGGTGGAACACGAACAGGTCGACGTCGCCGGCCTCGATGCCAGCCTCGGAGCACATCTGGCGCACGTCGGAGCAGATGGAGGTCACGGCGAACTTGAAGACCTCCTGGCCGCGCATGTGCAGGTAGGGCTCGGGTTTGGCGGTGGCGTCGAAGGGGGAGTTGCCCTCCATGTTGGGACACCACAGGGTGTCGTGGGAGCCCCTGGTGGTGAGCTTGGTGTAGAGGGGGCTCTCGCCGCCGACGCCCAGCACCACAGCGCCTGCGCCGTCGCCGAACAGCACGCTCACGGAGCGCTCCGTCCAGTCGACCATGCGGCTCATCTTCTCGGCCGACACCACGAGCACGCGCTTGGCGGCGCCGCGGGCGAAATAGCCGTGGGCCACGTCGAGGGCGAACACGAAGCCCGCGCACGCCGCGTTGAGGTCGAAGGCCGGGCAGGAGGCGCCGATGCGTTCCTGCACCACGGCGGCGCAGGAGGGCGTGAGGTCGTCGGCGGTGATGGTGGAGCAGATGATGAGGTCGAGCTCGCCGGCCGCCACGCCTGCGTTGTCGAGCGCGGCGCGTGCGGCCGCCTCGGCCAGGTCGGAGCAGGTCTCGGTGGTGCAGCAGCGACGTGAGCTGATACCCGTGCGGCTCGAGATCCATTCGTCATCGGTGTCGAGGAAGCGGGAAAGGTCGTCGTTGGTCACGACGTGTTCGGGCCGGGCGCTGCCGGTGCCCATTACGTGAAAAGCCATGCGTGGTTACCTCGTCGTTTTCTGAGCCGATGGCAGGGTGGTGGCGGATTCTTCAAAGAAGGCCTTGAGCTTGGTGAGCCCCGAGGTGAGCACGGCGCGCTCCTGGGGGTCGAGCGTCCCGGCGAGCGCGTCGATCATGCGGCGGTGGAACAGCATGTGCAGGCGGTACGCCCGCCTGCCCTCGCGCGTGAGCTTGACCAAAAAGGAGCGCTGGTCCTCTTGGGAACGCTCCTTGCTGAGCAGGCCCTTGGCCACGAGCTTGTTCACCGAGGCGGTCGCGGTGGGCACGCGCACGCCCAGGGTCTGGGCCACCTGGCTTACCGGGACGCCGGCGGGGTTGTCTTGACAGACGCGGCCCACAGCCTCTACCAGGTGAGACTCGGCGATGCTGAGGTCATTGGACTCAAACGACTTCAGCGAGAGCTCCTCGTAGCGCTCGATGGAATGGAAGGTCGAGACGATGAGGTCGTTGAACGCGGTGAAGAACGCCTCGTCGTTGCCGAAGTCGATGTCTGCCTGCGGTGCCGTGCATGCCTGGGCGGCTTCTCCCATTGCCAGGAGCCCTCCTTCTGCCGAATCTGCCGAAGGAAAAGTCTAACATTTTATTTAGTTAGGCTATCTAATTACTTTGTCACCACAAAACATGCGCGATGCTGGAGGCCGACAGGCGGTACTGGCCGCTCAAATCATACGAAAATAGTCAGATTTGAAGTAATCCTACGAAAATGGTCAGATTTGAATTGCAATGGAAACACGAAATGCTTAGACTCCGCGCCGTAGAAAACGGGGAGGTGCGCTTGGAGAACGCGCCGACGAACCCCCAGGAGAGTATGGAGGATCCAATGGCTGAATCTGCCCTGCTGAGCGTCACAGGCCTCAGCACCCAGGTTGGCGAGAAGCCCATCCTGCACGGTGTCGACCTGACCGTCAATCCCGGCGAGGTCCATGTGCTCATGGGCCCCAACGGCGCGGGCAAGTCCACGCTCGGCAAGACCATCATGGGCGACCCCACCTACGAGGTCACCTCTGGCAGCATTGAATTCGCAGGTCAGGACGTTACCGCTCTGTCTGCTGACAAGCGCTCGCTTGCCGGCATCTTCATGAGCTACCAGGCTCCCGTCGAGGTGCCCGGCGTGCCGCTGTACCAGTTCCTGCGCACCATCACCCGCAAGCACCCCGGCCCCAGGATGAGCGGCTCAAAGTTCCGCGCCCACGTGGGTGAGCTGTGCGACCAGCTCAGCCTCAACCAGTCCAACCTGGTGCGCGACCTCAACGTGGGCTTCTCGGGCGGCGAGCGCAAGAAGGTCGAGATGCTGCAGCTGCTGCTCTTGCAGCCCAAGCTCGCCATTCTCGACGAGACCGACTCGGGCCTTGACGTCGACGCCCTCGACGTGGTGGCGCGCGGCATCCAGGCCTACCGCGAGATGTGCGACGGGGCGCTGCTCATCATCACGCACAACACGCGCATCCTGGAGCGCCTTGCCATCGACAAGACCCACGTCATGGTCAAGGGCCATCTTGTGGCCACGGGCGACGGCAGCCTCGCCAAGCAGATCGACCAGACCGGCTTTGCCGCCTATGAGGCCCTCGAGGCCGCGCGCAGCGACAGCGCCGAGTAGGTGAGGCAGATGGCAAACACCGACATCGCCGACTTCACGCAGGCGGGAGGCGGTCTGTACGACTTCACCAAGCCCGAGGAGGGCTACGAGCGTGCGGCCGACGGCCTGACCCCCGAGCTCGTGCGCGAGATCTCGGCCAAGAAGAACGAGCCCCAGTGGATGCTCGACCTGCGCCTCAAGAGCCTGGAGATCTACGAGTCCACGCCCATGCCGCCCAACTGGGGCCCCTCCATCGCGGGCCTGGACATGGACCACATCTCGGCCTATGTGTCGCCCAAGACCGACCAGGCCAAGGACTGGGAAGACGTCCCCGAGGACATCAAAGATACCTTCGAGCGCCTGGGAATCCCCGAGGCCGAGCGCGCGAGCCTGGCCGGCGTGGGAGCCCAGTACGACTCCGAGCTCGTGTACCACAACATGCGCGAGGAGGTGGCGGCCCAGGGCGTGGTGTACTCCGGCATCGAGGAGGCGCTCGAGGGCCCCTACGCCGAGCTCATCCACGAGAAGTTCATGCAGCTCGTGCCGCCTACCGACCATAAGTTTGCCGCGCTGCACGGCGCCGTGTGGTCGGGCGGCTCGTTTGTGTACGTGCCTGCCGGCGTGAAGGTCGACTTCCCGCTGCAGAGCTACTTCCGCCTCAACGCCGCGGGCGCCGGCCAGTTCGAGCACACGCTCATCATCCTGGAGCCGGGCGCCGACCTGCACTTCGTCGAGGGCTGCTCCGCCCCCAAGTACAACGTGGCCAACCTGCACGCGGGCTGCGTGGAGCTCTACGTGGGCAAGGGCGCGCGCCTGCGCTACTCGACCGTGGAGAACTGGTCGAAGAACATGTACAACCTCAACACGAAGCGCGCCCGCGTGGAGGAGGACGGCTCCATCGAGTGGGTGTCGGGCTCCTTCGGCAGCCACGTGAGCTACCTGTATCCCACGTCGTTCCTGGTAGGCGACCGCTCGAGCTGCGAGTACACAGGCATCACCTTTGCCGGCGCCACCCAGAACCTCGACACGGGCACGCGCGTGGTGCTGCAGGGCAAGGACACGCGCTGCTCCATCAACGCCAAGTCGCTCTCCAAGGACGGCGGCATCTCGACGTTCCGCTCCGCCGTGTGCATCACCGAGGGCGCCGAGCACGCCAAGGCGTCGGTCTCCTGCGCCTCGCTCATGCTCGACGACCACAGCCGCTCCGACACCATCCCCGCAATCGACGTGCGCTGCCGCACCGCAAGCGTGGGTCATGAGGCCACCATCGGCCGCATCTCCGATGACACGGTGACCTACCTCATGTCGCGCGGGTGCACCGAGAGCGAGGCCCGCACCATGGTGGTGAACGGCTTTGCCAACCCCATCTCGAAGGAGCTGCCGCTTGAGTACGCCGTCGAGATGAACAACCTCATCAAGCTCGAGATGGAAGGCGCGGTGGGCTAGCGTGGAGACGACAAACATGCAGGTACTTAAGCAGGTGAACGAGCTCCCCACTCCCACCTGGAACCATCTGGAGATCAACGGCATCGACATCGAGGTGCCGGTCGCCGAAGGGGCCGTCGACGCCGCCGCGCTGGAGGGACGCTTCGCGGGTGCGACCTGCGAGCCGCCCGTGGGCGGCGCAGGCGTAGAGGCGCAAGGCTGGCTCGAGGCCGCGGCCGGCGAGGTGTGCCGCGTGGAGGTGCCGGCGGGCGAGGTGGCCGACGGGCCCATCGTCGTGGACATGGCCCAGGTCGGCCGCGCCGCCTTCGCGCTCGACGTCGTCGTGGGCGCAGGCGCCCGGGCCTCGGTCGTGCTCGTGGGCAATGCGCCCGCGGGTGAGTCGGCGGGCACCACGAGCGGCTGGAGCGTGCGCATCGCCGTGGAAGAGGACGCCAAGCTCGACCTCTTCTCGGTGGTTGCATGCGAGGCTCCCCAGATGCTCGACAACGTGGGCATCGTGGCGCAGAAGGGCGCGAACGTGCACGTGAAGCAGTACGTGCTCTCGGCGCAGCTCTCCTCCACGGGCTTCCGCTGCGACCTCGTGGGCGACGGCTCGACCCTCGAGCTCGATGCCCGCTACCTGGGTCGCGGCACGCAGACGCTCGACCTGGGGCATGTCGTGCGTCAGATCGGCAAGCATACCCTGTGCACGATGGGCTTTTCCGGCGTCCTGGCCGACGACGCCTTCAAGTCGCTGCGCGACACGATCGACCTCGTGCGCGGCTGCAAGGGTTCCAAGGGCAGCGAGAACGAGTGCGTGCTGCTTGCCGGCGACGGCGTGGGCAACCAGTCGCTGCCCGTCATCCTGTGCGACGAGGACGACGTCGCGGGCGACCACGGCGCCACTGTGGGCGAGATCAGCCCCGAGCAGCGCGCCTACCTGGTGTCTCGCGGCCTTGCGCCCGAGGACATCCCCGCGCTCGTGATGGAGTCCACCTTCGCCGCCGCCTTCGAGGACGCTCCCGTGCCCCAAGCCCGCGCCGCCGTGCGCACCGCCGCCGAGCGTGTGCTCGGCGCCGACGTTGTGGCCGACATGCTGGGCGAGTAACATCAACCCGACCGCTTCCTCCCACCCGGGCTCGCCGCTTGGCGCATACGCCGAGCAGGCCTGCCCGGGCGGGTTCTTCTTCAATGGAGGGAACCTTCCATGGCACGCCTGTATTCCATCGACGCCACGTCAGAGGCGAACCGGGGCATCGCGGGGTGTGTGAGCGCCGCCGCCGGCAGCCCTGAGGTGGCCGACATCGCCAAGAACCCGTTCCGTGCCGAGTTCGCCCTGCTCGCCAACTCACCCGAGCTCGTCTACCTCGACTCGGCGGCCACCGAGCAGCGCCCGGCCTGTGTGCTCGACGCGCAGCGCCGCTTCTACGAGACGATGAACGCCAACCCCCTGAGGGGTCTCTATCGCCTCTCCATCGAGGCGACCGAGGCGATCGCCCGGGCGCGTGCCCATGTGGCCCGCTTCATCGGGGCGCCCGAGTCCGACGAGGTCGTGTTCGTGCGCAACGCCTCCGAGGCGCTCAACCTCGCCGCAAAGGGGCTTGCCGGCATCTGCGACCTCAAGCCCGGTGACGAGGTGGTCATCTCCATCATGGAGCACCATTCCAACCTCATTCCCTGGCAGCAGCTTTGCCGCGCCACGGGTGCCACGCTCGTGTACCTGCGTCCCGAGAAGGGTGGCGACTACGTCATCTCTAACGAGGAGATTGAGGCCAAGATTGGCCCCAAGACCCGCATTGTCTCAATCGGCCAGGTCTCCAACGTGCTGGGTGTGGAGAACCCCGTGCGTGCCATCGCCAAGCGTGCCCACGAGATGGGCGCCTACGTGGTGGTGGACGGCGCGCAGGCCGTGCCGCACATGGTGGTGGACGTGCGCGACCTCGGCGCCGACATGTATGCTTTCTCGGCGCACAAGATTATGGGCCCCATGGGCATCGGCGTGCTGTGGGGCAAGCGCGAGATTCTCGAGGCCATGCCGCCCATGCTGCTTGGTGGCGAGATGATCGACTGGGTGAGCGAGACCGAGGCCGCTTGGGCGCCCATCCCCGAGAAGTTTGAGGCAGGCACGCAGGACGCGGCCGGCGCCTACGCGCTTGACGCGGCGCTCACCTACGTGGAGTCCATCGGCATGGACAACCTCGTGGCCCGCGAGCATGCGCTCATGCGCTACCTCGTGACGCGCATGGAGGAGCTGCCCTACATCGAGTTCATGGGCAGCCACGACCCGGCTCGCCACTACGGCGCGTTCTCGTTCAATGTGGCGGGCATCCACCCGCACGACGTTTCGAGCCTGCTCGACGGCTACAATGTGGCCATCCGAGCGGGGCACCACTGCGCGCAGCCCCTGCTCACCTGGTTGGGCGGCATGGGCTCGTCGTGCCGCGCCTCCATCGGCGTCTATAACGACAAGAACGACATCGACCGCCTGGTAGAGGGTCTCGAAGGAGTCTGGGGGATGTTCCATGGCACCAATTAACCCGCTGTACACGCCGGCACTTATGGAGCACAGCTCCGACCCGGATTACAAATATGAGATGGAATGCGCCACCTGTACGCACGAGGGCGTGAACCCCTCCTGCGGCGACGACCTCACGCTGTCGCTGCGCATCGACGACAAGGGCGTCATCGAGGAGGCCGCCTGGCAGGGCATCGGGTGCGCCGTCTCGCAGGCTTCGGCCGACATGATGAGCGACCTCATCACGGGCATGGACGCCCACGACGCGCGCGATTTGTGCGAGCTCTTCAAGCGCATGGCCCGCGGCGAGGAGAAGGACCCTGAGGTGCTCGAGGAGCTGGGCGACGCTGCCTGCTTGCAGAGCGTGGCGAGGATGCCGGCCCGTGTGAAGTGCGCGGAGCTCGCGTGGAGGACGCTGGGGGAGATGCTGGACGAGAGGGCGAAGTAGCGGCCTCTTTTCGTGAGTCTCTCGGGGCCACAGGCAAGGTTCAATGCTCAAACAGTTTCGCCGCAAAAGGCGCGGCGAAAAACTGCGCTTGAACCTTGCCTGTGGCCTTCGTCTGTCTAAGGCGCTGTCGCGCCTGGAAAAGCTGGCGAGTGAGTTGTGCCCGCCGTGCAGAGTGCGCACGGTGGGCACGTTTGTGTAGGGGGTGCGGCTATGCCGCATCGGCCTCTTGCGATTCACTGCGGAACTGCGCCTGGGCCTTACCCGCCGCCTGCGGGGGCTGCCGGAGGCGGCGCGGCCACGTTCGGAAAAGACCCGTAAGTGAGTTGTGCCCGCCGTGCAAAGTGCGCACGGTGGGTACGTTTGTGTATGGAGGGCTGCCGGGGTGCGCGGCGAGGGATGGGTTGAAGTATTTAACGTTTTGACGGGCGGATGGGGTGGGAAACGTGATATTTCTCAACCTGTTGCTCGCGGGGTTGTATCGGTTGCGCGGAAAGCGGCATCCTTGTGCGCAAGAGACGCGAATCTATGGAGGGTGTGCTGATGAAGATCGACCGCGCAAGGTGTTTGAGGGCGTTCGAGGGGTATGTGGCCGCGTATGACCCGGCCGACCCCAAGATTGCGCTCAAGGTGGAGCATACGTATCGCGTGGCGGAGCTGGCCGAGGGGATTGCGGCTGACGAGGGGCTGGCCGCCGAAGACATTGACCTTGCCTGGCTGTGCGGCCTGCTGCACGACATTGGCCGCTTTGAGCAGGTGCGACGCTACGGCACCTTCAGCGATGCGCGCTCGGAGAGCCATGCTGCTCTGGGTGTGCATGTGCTGCTTGATGAGGGACACCTGTGGGATTTCGTGGGCAGAGAAGAGGGGGCCGGGCAATGTGCCGGTGGGTTGGGGCTGGCTGGAGGCACTGCAGCTTTCTCTCAGTTCATCGCCACGGTTGTGGGCACCCACAGCGACTTCCGCCTGCCCGAGGGGCTCGATGTGCGCACGCGCATGTTCTGCGACATCCTGCGCGACGCCGACAAGGTGGACATCTTGAAGGCGGTGGGGGAGGCCGATATCTCCCAGGTGCTCGACGTCCCCTTGCCCGAGATTCTTGCCGGGGACATCTCGCCTGCTGTGCGCGAGGCCTTCTACGCCCATCGCACCGTCAAGCGCGCCGAGCGCTCCACGCCGACCGACATCGTGGCGAGCTATCCCTGCCTACTCTTTGAGGTCGTGCACCCTTACGGCCTGCGCGTTGCCTGCGAGCAAGGCTACGTGTGGAAGCTTCTGGGCCTGTCGTTCACCAACCCCGCCACCGCCGCCGAAGTCGCCCGCATGGCCGAGCACCTTCGCGGCTGGCTAACCGAGCGCACGGCGTAGAGGGCCGACATATGAAAGCCCGCCAGTTCAAGACCGGCGGGCTCGGGTAGTTCGGAAGGTTGTGCAGCGGTGGGAATCCGACGCAGCCCTAACCCTGGTTCTCCTCGACCTCAAGGCCGATAAGCGTACCGGAGGAGTCGCGGACGGCACGAAGGCTGATGCCTCGATCCGTGCCGTCACTGTACGTGAAGAAGTTGCCTACAACCTCACCCTTTGCGTCCTTTGCCGTGGACTTCACGTCGGTGAAGTTGCTCACGACTTGAGGTTCAGTGTTTGAGTCTGAAGGATCGGTATAGGTGACGGCACCGCTTTGGGGGCTGTAGGACAGGCCGAACTTGGCATAGGGCTCGAATAGGCTGATGAGCTCGGCGGTGCTGGCCTCAGATTCCTCGGAGGCATTGGCGACTTGCTCTGTTGGGGCGTCTGAGCGAGTGGAGAGGTTCGAGGTGCTGCCCGACTGCTGCGACGCACACAGAAACGAGAAGTCCACGGGGTTCTTGCCGCTTGCTATGTCAGCGTCTAGGGTGGTTGAGACCTCTAGGCCTTCTGGCTCACCGTCCGTCTTGTTGTAGACAACCACCAGGTCAATAGCATCGATGCCTGTATTGTCGCCGTGCATGTAGTCGGCTTCGCCGGTAGTAATAAGAGTTCTACTCTTCGGGTCATAGATGGCATGGACGGCATGGCCTTCGCGGGTTATGGCGAGGGAGGCCTCTGTAGCCCCTGTGTCGCAGGTCGTAGTCGTGAGCGAATAGTCAAGCCCGAAATCAATCAATGTGTTGAGAAATGCAGCCACGTCGCTCATCGTGGGGCTGCCTTCAGTCGTGACCGCGGTGCTGGTAGCCTCGGTGCTTACTGCGGCACTTGTGATGACGTAGTCATCGATGCGCTGCGAGAAGGATTCTGAAGCGCTGCTGATGTCGCCTCCGGCGGTGGCCGTCGTGCTGTCCGTGCTCGTAGCGCTGGCGCCTTCTGATTGGGTGCTGCTTCCCAGTGCTACGGTGTCCTCGTCGCTATCGCTGACGATGTCGGTGGGGTTGTACGTGTACTGGTAAGCCACATTTCCATTCGGCAGGCTCCAGCTTGTCGTGCTGGCAAACGCCATCGGCACGCCGATGACGAGCAAGGACGATGCGATGAACGTCGCGCAGGTCGTTTTCTTGATGTTCATGATTGCCACGATTCTTTCTTCGATGGCGGTCTTGTTAAAGGCGCTGCACAGCGTGAGCGGCGCCAGACCGCTTTTAGATTCTTCCATTGAAATGAGGGCGCGCGCATAGCGGGCCCGGGTGGTGCCTGGGTCGTTGCGGCCGAGCAAGCGCACGACTGTCTCGTCGCAGGCAAGCTCGATGTCGCGCATGGCCAGGACCCACATAATCCAGGTCATGGGGTTGAACCAGTGCAGGCACACCGCTGCTGCCAGCACAAACTTAAGCGCCACGTCGTGCCTGCGCACATGGCACAGCTCATGTGCCAGCACAAAGCGCGCCTGGGCATCGTCCATGGCCTCAGCGTGCAAGCAGGTTTTGGGGATAAGCACTATGGGATGTAGCGCCCCATAGGTAAGGGGAACATGAATCTCATCGGATTGCCGCAGCTCAACGACTTGTAGTGCGCCCGTCTCCTTGCAAGCTTCGCTGAAGAGGGCAAGCATCCGCTTGTCAGTCACGGGGAGCGAGGAGGCAAAGCGGTTTTTGCTGCGCAGGTAGGAGAGGACAAATCCGCTTGCACAGATGACGGTGCCTGCCGCCCAAAAGACGCTCCAAGGGACGGCGAGCAGTTCCTGCGATTCCGGTTTGACCGGCGTGTCTGCCTGGACGTTTGTTGTTGCCGAGCTATTCCATGCGGTTGAGCTGGGCGCGGACTCTGAGGCAGTTGCCGTACTACCTTGCATTGCCGCATCGTCGCCCATTGCCGCCGCGGCCTCAGGTGCCGTACTACCTGATGCCTGGGTGAGTGCGTTTGTGTCGCTTGTTGATTCCGGAGCTGCCGTACTACCGGTATCTGCCTGGCCAAACAGCGTGCCGACTTTCTCAGCCACAGCTTGGGCAGGCTTTTCGAGCAGCGAGTAGGCGTTGACGGGCATGGGCATGGCGACGGGCACGAGCAGTCGCAGGGCCACGAGCGTCCACAGCACCACGAACGTCGTCTTGGGCAGGCGCTTGAGCAGCAAGGCCCGTGCCACCACAACGGCGAGCGCCATGGCGGCGCCGGTGAGGCTCATGGAGAGCAAATCGACTGTCAGCATGTCTGTCTCCCGTCTTCTGTCCGCAGGCTACTCGAGCTCGTCGACAATGCGCTTGAGCTTGTCGATCTCTTCGCGGGAGAGCTTCTGATGGTTGAGAAGCGCCGCTACCAGGCCGCTTGCCGAGCCGTCAAATACCTTGTTGATGAGCTCGTCGGCCTGGGCCTGTTGCACCTCCTCTTTGGGGATGATGGCGCTGCACATGAAATGAGGTTCGGTTCGCTCTATGGCGCCCTTCTCGATGCAGCGCTTGATGATGGTGCGCGTCGTGTTGACGTTCCAGCCAACCTCGTCCTTGAGCAGCTCACACACGTGCTTGGCGATGCAGGGCCCCTCGCGCCAAAGCACGTCCATGACCTTGAGCTCGGAGTCGAACAGCTGAACCTCCATGACGCGAACCTTTCTCTCACGCTTGCTTGATACGACTACGGTAGTACGGCATCAAAAATACTACTGCAGTAGTACAGAAGAATCAAGCGGGGATTTTCGTATAAACGAAGACGCCGGTGCCGAAGCTGTATTCGATGCCGGTGTCTGTACGGATGCAATGCAAATGAAGTTCGTTCCAGATTCTATTTGCCAATTCGTGTAGTATTTTGGCTATAAAATTTGCCAATTCGTGTAGATGGAGCCTGTATGTTGCGCCGCAAGGTCACTGAGCGTCTTTTGGAGTGGAAGCAAGTCTCGCATAAGGCTCTTCTCGTCACGGGGGCGCGTCAGATTGGCAAAAGCTATGCTATACGCGACTTCGGCCGCTCAAGCTACGGAGTCTACTTCGAGGCCAACCTGCTGCTCGATGCTGCCGCTCGTGATTCCCTCACGAAGGCCCGGGATGCGGCGGATTTTGTATCACGCGTAGCGATGCTCTCCAAACAAACCCTGGTTGAGGGCGATACACTCATCTTTGTCGATGAGATTCAAGAGTTTCCGGAAATCGTCACCCTCATGAAAGCCCTGGTGGAAGACGGGCGTTTCTCATATGTGTTCTCGGGATCCATGCTGGGAACGGAGTTCAAGGGAATCTCGTCGTTCCCTGTGGGATACGTTGAGCGCATCATCATGCGTCCGTTGGATTTCGAAGAGTACTGCTGGGCTGTCGGGGTTTCCGCCGAGGTGTTGGCGGGTATTCGCGATCATATGGTGAACAGAGTTCCTGTCGAAGACTACGTGCATGAAGCCATGTTGCGAAACTTTCGCTCCTACCTCGTGGCGGGCGGAATGCCCGAAGTGGTGCAGGACTTTATCGATTCCTCATACTCTCTCATACGCACAAGGCAGCTGCAAAGTGAGCTGGTCGATCAATATAGGACCGATATTGCGAAGTATGCCGGTAAGCGAGCTTTTGCGGTCCGCTCCATCTTTGATCGTCTCCCGTTGGAGCTTGAGGGGGAGAATCACCGCTTCATCCTATCATCGCTTAAAGAGGGCGCGCGTCTCGATGAGTACGCGGAAGACTTTCTTTGGTTGACAAATGCGGGCGTTGGGCTCAACGTGTCTCGTGCGACCGAGGCAAGAAGCCCGCTTTTGCGTACCGAAAGCGCATCCTTCTTCAAGCTATACGAGTCTGATACGGGCATGCTTGTCTCTCGTTTTCCGCAAAGCACGGCACGTGCCATCTACCTTGACCAGAAGAGCGTTAACCTTGGCGGCGTCTTTGAGAACGCTGTTGCCCAGGAACTTGCCGCACTGGGTATACCGGCGTGGTATTACTTTACGACCGCTGAGGGCGAGGTCGATTTCCTTGTTGACGGCAAGGGCGGAAGAGTCGTCCCTATCGAGGTGAAATCAGGTGTGAAGGTGCGGTCTCATGCTGCACTCGATAATCTTCTGGCAAAGCCCGGTCTTAAGATTCCAGAAGCCATTGTTTTATCTCGAGAGAATATTTCCCAAGAGGGCAAAGTGACGTATTTGCCCATATATATGACCTTTTGCTTGGGTGAACTCGTTGAGCGGGAGGCTGACGCCGGGGACTTTCGGTTTGCTCCGGTAGCACTGTGAAGCCGGCGGCAATGGTAATAGCCCGGCTGCCCCAAAGCGTAGGGGCGGCCGGGCTTTGTTGTACGGTGATATGTTGAGCCGACGGGGCTGGCAGCTCCTGGGCTGGATTGGCCGCCTTCGCGTCTGCGCCCCCAACCCTACTTGTGTGCGGGGCAGTGTTCGGAGACGGGGCGGGGCACGTTCGTGTCGGCGCCCAGGCCGGTGGTCAAGACTTCGGGGGCCTGGCCGGCAAGTGCGTCTTGCACGGCGTCGGCAAGCGCGCCGATAAGGCCGGGGGCGTCGTTGAGCGCATGCACGTAGGTGAAGCGGGCACCCTCTCCCGCGTGCTCCATGAACGTTGCGCGCAGGTCGCGGTCGACCTCGATGGCCGTCTCAGTGTTCTCGGCAGTGAAGATGGGGCACACGACGCAGATGTCGCGCACGCCTTGTTCGGCCAGGGCCACCACAGTGGGCTCGGTGAGGGGCTGGAGCCACTTGCGGTTGTCGAAGCGCGACTGGTAGCAGGTGAGGGCGTCCTGCTCGGGAATGCCGAGCGCCTCAGCGAGAAAGTCGCGCGTGGCTTCTACCTGGTCGCGATAGGGGTCGCCGGCTTCGATGTCGGCCAGCAGCGTGGAATGGCAGCTCACGAGGAACTTAGAACCCGGCGTGTAGGTCCAGGCCGTCTGCACGGCCTCGATGAGCGCCTCGCGCCATGCGGGCTGGTCGTAGAAGCTCGGCACATCCACCACGCGGGGCTTCCAGCCGCGCTTGCCCAGCTTGGCAATCTGAGCCCGCGCTTCCTTGAGGCAGGTGCCCGCACAGGCGTTTACCTGCATGGGGTAGCAGGGGAGCAGCGCTACGGTGTCGCATCCTGCCTGCTGCAGCTCCTCCAACCCGGCGGCGATGCTCGGGTTGCCGTAGCGCATGGCGAGCACCACGTGGGCGCCTGTCTCACCGCGCAGGCGCAGGGTCTCTTGCAGGTGCGTCGCCTGGGCCTTGCTCGCAATCATGAAGGGGGAGCCCTCCGGCGTCCAGAACTCGCGGTAGTTGTTCACTGTGCGCTTCGGACGCGTCTTGCAGATGTGCTGCACGAGGGGCTTGCGAATGAAGTACGGCGCGCTGATGATAGCGGGGTCCATGAGGAACTCGCCCAGATAACGCGCGATTGCCTCAACGGTGGGCTCGCCTGCGGTACCGGTGTTCATAAGCAGGACGCCGAGCTTCATGATGCATGTATCCCTTCGTGGACAGTGGTCGTCATGTCAAGTGTAGCGAACCCAAGGCGGCGTTTCAGCTGCGGCTCGATTGCATTTTCACAAGGAGTGACAAGTCCAGCCTCGGCGCAAAGGGCCTGACGTGCTCTGATGACATCGCTTGAAAAGCACGCCCCGCCTCGCCTATCTCGCCCATGCTACTCAAAACTGTCCGGTGTGGGGTTATACTGGTCGCATCTATATATAGGTACCAAGGGGAGATAGAAAGGAGTGCGTTCATGTCGCCCATCATCTGGCTCGGCATCACCGTTGCGCTGGGTCTGGCCGAGGCCGCGGCGCCTGCGCTCGTGTGCCTGTGGTTCTGCCTGGGCGCTGCCATTACCTTTGTCGTGAGCTTCTTTGTGTCCGACTTGCTCGTGCAGGTCATCGTCTTCGTGGTGTGCTCGGCGTTGGGTTTGGCGGCGCTGCGCCCCTTCATGAAGAAGTCGAGCGAGTCCAAGGAGAAGGACGCCGTCACGAACTCCGACGAGTACGTGGGTCGCTCGGTCACCGTGGTGCAGGGCATTCCTCAGGACGGCACGGGCCGCGTGCGCCTGGCTGATGTCTCGTGGACCGCTCGCACCAAGGACGGCTCGGCCCTGTCTGCCGGCAGCAAGGCGCGCGTCGAGGCAGTGGAGAGCACCGTTCTCGTCGTCAGCCCGCTCAGCTAACGTACGTGCAGTTCGCTCGATAAAAAGCTCCGCAGCTACGAAAGGGGTCTACCTATGATCTACGGAACTGACCTGACCGGCATCCTGGTCGTCATCATCGCCGCGCTCATCGTGATCTACGCCATCTCGCGCTGCATCCGCATGGTGGAGCAGACCGACGCGTGGATCATCGAGTTCCTCGGTACTTACCGTTCTACCTGGAAGGCCGGCCTGCACCTGAAGCTTCCCTTCGTTGAGAAGGTCGCCGCCAAGGTCTCCCTCAAGGAGAACGTCGTCGACTTCGAGCCGCAGACTGTCATCACGCGCGACAACGTCACCGTCAAGATTGACACCGTCGTTTTCTTCCAGGTGACCGACGCCAAGCGCTTCTGCTACGGCGTGAGCGACCCCATGGCCGCCATCGAGAACCTCACCGCCACCACGCTGCGCAACATCATCGGTGACCTTGAGCTCGACCAGACGCTCACCTCGCGCGAGTCCATCAACTCCCGCATGAGCATCGCGCTCGACGACGCCACCGACGCCTGGGGCATCAAGATCAACCGCGTCGAGCTCAAGGACATCGAGCCCCCGCAGGCCATCCGCGCCTCCATGGAGAAGCAGATGAAGGCCGAGCGCGAGCGCCGCGAGGCAATCCTGCAGGCAGAGGGCGAGAAGCAGTCGGCCATTCTGGTCGCCGAGGGCGAGAAGCAGTCTGCTGTTCTCCGCGCTGAGGCTTCCAAGCAGGCGCAGATTCTCGCCGCCGAGGCTGAGAAGGAAGCCGCCATCCTTAGGGCCCAGGGCGAGGCGCAGGCCATCCTCGCTGTTCAGAAGGCCACGGCAGAGGGCATCGAGATGGTGAAGGCCGCCGGTGCCGATCAGGCAGTGCTTACCCTCAAGAGCCTCGAGGCCCTTGCGCAGGTGGCCGACGGCCAGGCGACCAAGATCATCATCCCCAGCGAGATCCAGGGCCTGGCGGGTCTGGCCACCACCGCAGGCGAGCTCTTCCAGCCCACGAAGTAGGCGTGGCGCTGGTTCGGAACACGGAGTTCAGCCACAAGTTTTTCCAGCGCCCTCGATGCACGTCGGGGGCGCTTTTTTGTCGCTTGGCGGCCTGTGGGCCCTCATCGACCCCGGGCGCACTATGATAGCGCGCATCTAACTCGTGCTTCGCTCGTTGCGCTTCCGGCCGATGCCTGCACACTGGGCCGGAACGGCGGCGGGGCACTCCTACATGCAAAGGAGCTTCCATGCCTGAGAGCTGCAATCCCACATACTACGAGCTGGGCGCCCAAGGTTCGGCAATTCGCGAGCTGTTCGCCTACGGTCTGGCCCGCAAGGCGCAGATCGGTGCCGACAAGGTGTTCGACTTCTCCCTCGGCAACCCCTCCATCCCGGCCCCTGCCCAGGTGAAGCAGGCGTTCATCGAGGCCCTCGACACGCCCGCCGTCGAGCTGCACGGCTACACCCCGGCCCAGGGCTACGTCTCCACGCGCACGGCCATCGCGAACAGCCTGAACGAGCGCTTCGGCACCCAGTACGACGCCAGCATGCTCTACATGACCATGGGCGCCGCGGCCGCGCTTGACGCCAGCATCTGCGCCCTCACCGAGCCGGGC
The DNA here is from genome assembly GCA_934636245.1 of uncultured Coriobacteriales bacterium. Lineage (GTDB taxonomy): Bacteria > Actinomycetota > Coriobacteriia > Coriobacteriales > UMGS124 > UMGS124. The sequence goes on along the minus strand of CAKUAI010000008.1, from coordinate 86,896 downwards.
GACGAGATCGTAGTCATCGCCCCCTTCTTCCCCGAGTACCGCATGTGGATCGAGAACGCCGGCTGCACCTGCGTGCTGTCGCCCGCGTGCCAGGACACCATGTACCCCGACCTCGCCGACCTCGCCGACCGCATCGGCCCCAAGACGCGCGCGGTCATCATCAACTCGCCCAACAACCCCACGGGTGCCGTCTATCCCCGCGAGGTGCTCGAGGGCGTCGCCGACATCCTGCGCCGCGCCAGCGAGGCAAACGGCCGCACGGTCTACCTCATCGCCGACGAACCCTATCGCGAGATTGCCTACGCCAACGTCGAGGTGCCGTGGGTGCCCGCCATCTACGAGAACACCGTGGTGTGCTACTCCTGGTCGAAGTCGCTGTCGCTGCCCGGCGAGCGCATCGGCTATGTCCTCGTGCCCAACACCATGCCCGCCCACAAGGAGGTCTACGCCGCCATCTGCGGCGCGGGCCGCGCCCTGGGCTATGTGTGCGCCCCCGCCATCGTGCAGAAGGTGGTGGAGAAGTGCTGCACGCTGCCTTCTGATGTTGCCGCCTATGCCATGAACCGCGACATCTTGCTCACGGGCCTGCGTGGCATCGGCTATGAGTGCGTGGAGCCCGAGGGTGCCTTCTACCTGTGGGTGCGCGCCCTTGAGCCCGACGCCCAGGCCTTCTCCGCTCGTGCCCGCGACAACCATGAGCTGCTGCTTGTGCCGAGCGACTCCTTTGGCATGACTGGCTGGGTGCGCATCTCCTACTGCGTGGCCAAGGAGACCATCGAGAACTCCCTGCCCGCCTTCAAGGCTCTTTTCGACGAATACCAGGGGTAATGAGCATGTACTACGTGAGCAAACGACTTGAGATTTCCGGCGCCCACGCGGTGAACTCCTGCCTGGAGGGTTACTGCGAGGCGCTGCACGGCCACAACTGGATCGTCGTGGTGCATTGCAAGGCCGCCGAGCTCAACGAAGATGGCATGGTGGTGGACTTTACGCGCATCAAGAAGAACATCCACGGTGTCATCGACCACACCAACCTCAACGAGACCCTGCCGTGCAACCCCACGGCCGAGAACATCGCAAAATGGTGCGCCGACCAGGTGGGCCCTACCTGCTACAAGGTGGAGGTGTGGGAGACCGAAACCAATAAAGCCATCTGGGAGCGCGACGGATAGTTGCAGAACCTCGCCGGCTGCGTTCTCGGGAGGCTCACGTACCGTGTGTACGCATCGCCTCCCGACGCCTTGCCGGCGAGAACCTGCGTTTATAAGGGCGGAACCTCGTCCGTTGCGTTCCGCGGGTTCTTACGCGCGGTGCGCAGCGTGACTAGTGACTGGATAGGTTGCAGGCATCGGGTTACCGCGAGCTTTTTGAGCGGCTGCCTATAATTGTTGGCGAGATACTGCCATCGCGAGGAGGTGCGTGTTGGGACATCCGTTCGTTCAGGCCCAAGAGCACTCGCTGTCTCCCGGCGGCTCAAAAAGCCTCATGGCGCGCACCCGTATCGCTGCTTGCAAACTTTGGCCAACTGCCTGCGTCTTTGCCGTCTTGATTGTCCTTGCCACCCTTCTTGTCCTTGGAACAAGAGCAAGCGGCAATTCAGATGCGGTGGGATTCTATACCCCCGTGGCCTCGTCGTTCGGGGCTCTGTATTGCTTGCCCGTGATTACCGTGCTGCTTCTTTTTCGCATGGGAAAGCTGCGGGGGTTCTCTTGTCTCGCAAGTGCCGCGCTGTGCGTACTCGTCATTGCGTGCAGCGTGTTCCAAAGTGTCGCTGGTAGCTCGAGGTCGCTTGCTCTGTATATAATCTGCTTCACTGAGATAGGTTGCATATCTGCTTGGTGTCTGTTTGCGCGGCAGCTGCCCTCGCCAGGCTGTTTTTTGGAAAGCTGCGTCGTAATCGTATTGTCGTGTCTGATGACAGCCGCTTTCCTGACAGCCAACTACCTGGTCATGGCTTGTGTCGGCCTGCCTGTTTTCTTGCCGGTTCTTCCAATGGCCGTGCATTTCCTTTTGTGCAAGTACGCCCGTAGTTTTCTCGGCTCCCCGTCGGAGGACGAATCGCTATCCAAGAGGCCCCGTCCTGTTGATGTCCGGGCGCTTGCGGTGTCAGGTAGTTTGGGGCTGGCTTTTTCCTGCCTGTTCTCCCTTTTCTTTCGATCTTGGTTAAACACCGCTGTGCCCGGAGTTCCTGCCCTTGGGCTGATGTGCTGTGGATGCCTCTTGGCCGTGGGCGTTCTGGCGCTTTTTGCGCGCAGGGTCTCGGCGCGTTTGGTTGTTCCCCTTTTGTTTTGTGGCACGGCAATCTTGTTGGGCGTGTTGATGAGTTCAAGCTGGCAGTCGGTGCTTGCTTTCAAGTTGATTCTTTTTACGGGCGGGGTTGCATGTGCTGCCTTCGTCCTGATGTCGGTGGTGCCCTCGCTTTTCTTCGATGGTGACTCCGCATGTTCGAGCGGTCTGGGCGTGCGTCTTGTTCTCGTTGCTGTCGCGTGCAGTTTCTTTGTGCCGACGTTGGAGGTAGTAGGAGCACTCTTACATGACCAGGACCTTTTGATTCAGCTGTGTCTCTTGTCGTTGGCTGTCTACGGGGCGAGTTGTTATTGGCTGTATGTCATGTCTGCCAAACGGTCCAGGGTGACGCCGCTCAACGACTTGCAGCCGAATGCTATGACGGCGATTGCCCAGAAGTATGGTTTGACGCCAAGAGAAGCCGATGTCCTTGAGGGGCTGTTTAATGGCAGGACCGCCCCTTACATAGCCAGGGATCTTTCGGTAAGTATCAATACCGTACGCAGCCATGCCAAGCACATCTATGCCAAGCTCTCAGTTCACTCTCAACAAGAATTGATAGATCTCATCATGCAGCTTGTTTCCACTGAAAAGAACTCTGGCTAGGTCTACCAGCACAAATGAAGCAATCACCATCTCGATGTGAAGCCATGTGCGCCCATCTCGGTTACTGTCGATGTCGCGGCGGGGATATTCCCGCCGTGCTGTCCGTTAAGCCTATCGACATGGAGCGGCAGCGGTGGGTGTTGAGAATACGGCCGCGGAGGAGGCAACAATGGGAAGCAATGCGCCTATGAGTCGCCGTGATTTTGCAGGAGTCGGAGTCATGGCGGGGCTCGCCATGCTTTGCCCCCTTCGCCGAGAGCCATTGGCTCAGGCCGCGACGATTACTTCTTGGGACTTTCCTGCAAATGGCAACTTATCCCAGGATGACGCTGCGGCGCGCTTTGAGGACATCATCCGTGCGTACGAGGTGGGAGAGCCGCTCTGCGATGAGGATGCGGACTTTGTTCTGCGGTATGCGATGCCGGTGCCTACGGGTCGTCATACGGTTCAGATTGAGGTCACTGCAGAAGACGCCGAGTCAGGGTATCAACTGAGTGGATCGTCATGTGTCGAGTATCTTGGGAACTTCGTTTACCGAGGTACAACCACTCTTCAAGTGGGATCTTCGGAAAAGAACGCCGAAAGCATGTCCATTCAGACGACGCATGCTGTTTTCGGATATGCATTCCCATCTGACGGCGCTTCCCTCAGCATGCTTGACCGATTCGAGCACAATGAAATTTCCCAGAATCGCACCTGGTTTGCAGCTGAGGTCTCAGACGATTTTGTTGGGGCTGCAGTCGCTTCATGGCAGGGCTGTCGAGCAGTTGTTGTGACGGACGCAGGCGATGAAATCCTGCTTGAAGGAGCGTTCTGTCTCGGTGAGTCACAGGTCTCAAAGGCTTTTTGAGTAATGCATGGGGAAACGGGGTTATCGGGGTTGCCGCCGATGACCCCGTTTCCTGTTGTTGATACGTCCTAAAGACGAGGCCCCATGCCCCCTATCCCTCGAAGTCCACGTCTTCTACCTCGATGGACTCGATGAGGTCGAGGAGCTCGTGGCGGGAGTGGACGTTGAGCTTCTTGTACACGTGGTTGATGTGGGTCTTGGCCGTGCCTTCGGAGATGACGAGCTCCTCCATGATGTGGTTCATCGAACGGCCCTTGGCAAGCAGGTAGAGCACCTCGGTCTCGCGAGCGGAGAGCAGGAAGGTCTGCGCTACCGTGTCGCAGCGGCGCATGAAGCGGCCCTTCACGGGGACATGCGGCTTTGCGGCCGCGGCCGCCTCGCTGGCGAGCTCCTCTTCGCTTGCAATCTCCTCGCCTGCGTCGTCTGGCTCGTCATTGGGCGCCGTCGCCGAGCGCAGGGGAGTGGTGTAATTCGAGCGCGCGAGGTTGGGCGCGGGTCGGGGCGGCAGATAGCCGATGGCCATGACGAGACACACAAGCCCGAGCAGGACACTGCCCAGCGGTGTGCCCAGAAGTCCCATGTGCACGAAGATGCCGCCCACAAGGATGCCCACGGCCAGGCTCGACAGGCCCATGCCAAACACCGAGGCGCTGCGAATCAAGTATTCAAGGCTTGCCCCGCCCATGAACGACCAGGTGAGCGCCAGTGTGACGCATACCATCATGGGCGTGCCGCCGTCGTAGGTCGCGGCGCTTGCGACGACGGTGGAGATGCTGACGGAACCATAGAGGCACACAAGCGGGATGAGGAAGCTGAAGAACTGGGCAAACGGCCACCCGAAGCTCCGCACGCCGTAGATGGCGAAGCAAGTGATGACGTAGGCCACGCCGATGAACACCGCCAGCGTCACGTCGTTGAGGAAACCGGGGAGCGGCAGCGCCTCCATGAAGTGCTCCGACTGGGCATAGAACATGCGCAGCACGAAGCCCGTGCATGCCACAGGCATGGCGACCTTGGCCGCAAAGAGGCGGAACTCGCCGGGGCGCTCGCTGTATGCCCTGAAGTGACCGACGTCGCCGATTGCCGGGGCGGTCTTGAGCAGCATGACCAGAATCGGCGTGTTGATGGCCAGAAGCACGGCGCACGCGACATACCCCCAGGGATGGGGCAGGCGCACGATGACCACGGCCTCAAGCAGGATGGCGAATGCCGCGCCGGCAAACGCGCGTTTCACAATGTCGGGGATGTAGGTGCGCGTAAAGAGATGCGCCAGGAACAAGAAGATGGCGGTGAGTCCCACGCCGAGTGCGGCGCCCACAATTGCCAGCAGCACGACATTTGCCATTTGTGCAGCCTCGAGAAGGGGGATTGCTCCCACTACGGCCGCGCACACGAGCGACCAGGTGACGGCGCAGGAGGGTTTGCAGAAGTAGGCGTAGGCCTCGGCCCGGCGATACGACACGACGCCCGCGAACACCGCCATGGCCAAGAAGAACGCGATGGACACGGCATGCTCTGCCTCGGGGGTGAAGGTGTCCGCGTTGGCATGGAAGATGCTGAACGGCGCCTGCAGGGCGATGCCGAACGAAAAGGCAAGGGCCGCACCTGCTCCCGGTTCGGCGTGCTGGTCGTTGAATCCCAAAGCCTGCGTGATCTCACGTGTCCATTGCGACATTTGATCGTCTCCCCCTGGCCCCTTCTGTCCTCATACGCACAGGCATTATACGCATGACTGCTGCGTTTGGCTGGGGCATTCGGGGGCAGGTTTGGCTTGCCTTGAGTTTGCGTCGAAGGGAATCGCCTCGGTCCCTCTTTGCAGGCATCCCGCCGTGCGTTGGGAAAACACCAGGTAAACACTTCATCATCTCACGTTCATGATTCTTTCGGGCACCCTCATCCAAGAAGCGAGCCCGCCAGAATCGACCATGCGTCTTGAGTCGACACCGGCGCGCGCGGGCCAGTATGCAACCGTTGCCGAAAGGCACGTGCGGCATGTGGGGGACGCCTTGCAGTCGATGCCGCCGACGCTTTCTTCCGGAGCAAGCGCACGAGGCCGGCACGACGCCGGCGCGGGCCGACCGGCAACACCGGCACCCAAACGGGTGCGAACATCCACCACTATGGAGGGAGAACGTATGGCTAAGCTCACCATGAGCCGCCGTAACTTCGTCAAGGCAACCGCAATCACAGCGGCTGCTTGCGCTCTCGCTTCCTCGACCACCAAGCCGCTGCAGGCTCTGGCCGAGGGTGTCGACGAGACTGCCGGCGAGGTCAAGCGCGTCCGTTCTTGCTGCCGTGCCTGCGGCAAGGTCGAGTGCGGCGTGTGGGTCACCGTCAAGGACGGCAAGGCCGTCAAGGTCGAGGGCGACGACCAGTCCAACCATTCCCGCGGTCACAGCTGCTCGAAGTCTCAGGCTTCGCTGCAGGCTGCTTATCACCCCGACCGTGTGCGTTACCCCGTCAAGCGCACCAACCCCAAGGGCGAGGACGATCCCGGTTGGGTCCGCATCTCTCTGGCCGAGGCCTTCGAGCTCGCCGGCAAGGGTCTGGGCGAGTGCGTCGACAAGTACGGCGGACAGTCCATCTTCGTTATGTGCGGCACCTCCCGCGTTTGGTCGCTTGGTCCTTACCAGGGCATGAAGCAGCTCTTCGGCACCCCCAACGCACACCTTGCCTACCAGGTCTGCAAGGGTCCGCGCCACTTCGGCGGCATCATGACCGACGAGATGGGCTCTCCTTGGATGGAGGTCGAGCAGGAGCCGAAGGTCTACGTCCAGTGGGGTACTGAGACCGCAATCTCCAACTACGACACCAACAACCGCGGCGTCAACGACGTCATGGCCCATGCTGCCCACCACATCCTCGTCGACCCGCGCATCTGCCCCTCCGGCAAGGAGGCCGACATCTGGCTGCCCCTGCGCCCCGGCACCGACGGCGCCCTGGGCCTGTGCTGGCTCAACTGGATCATCGAGAACGAGGCCTACGACGACACCATGGTGCGCCGCTGGTCCAACGCTCCGTTCCTCGTGGTTGAGGACAAGCCGTGGCTGACCGAGGGCTGGCTCGTCGAGGGCAACGGCGGCATCGAGATGAAGACCCGCCTGCTCACCGAGGCCGACATCAAGGAAGACGGCAAGTACCAGCGCTTCATGGTGTGGGACGAGGCCAACGAGCGCCTGACCTACTGGGATGCCGAGCTTGGCAAGTGGGAGGGCGAGGAGCACGTCGTCCCGACCACCGGCCGTTGGATCGAGTCCCCGACCGGCCTGGTCGCTCCTTGCTTCCTGCCCGACGAGTCCTCCTTCGCCGACCCGGCCACCGAGCCCGAGCGCTTCCCCGAGGGTTCCGACGAGTGCAACCCCGAGGGCCTGCCCAAGCAGCCCGCGCTCTTCCCCGGCGAGGTCGAGGTCGAGCTCAAGGACGGCAAGACCTACAAGTGTCGCACTGTCTGGGACAACCTGCACGACCTGTCCAGCCAGTACAGCCTCGAGGCCACCGAGGAGATCACCGGCGTCAAGGCCGCTGACATCGAGCTCGCGGTCAAGACCTGGACGACCCGCATCGATCCCGACTACGGCAACGGCGGCATCCACTTCCAGCTTGCTCCCGACCAGAACGGCACCGGCGTCCAGAACACCCGTATCCTTCAGATTCTCTCCGAGATTACGGGCAACGCCGACGAGCCTGCCGGCAACCGCGGCTCCTCCAAGTCGCAGTTCGACGGCAACCCCGGCCGTTCCAACATGCAGGCCGGTTCGCCCTATGGCGACGAGGCCAAGGTCTGGGAGGGCCGCGACCTCGACTTCGACGGCGTCAAGAGCTGGCTGAAGGAGTACATCAAGCATCAGCAGGACGCCAACTCCCCGCTGACCGAGCTCTACGGCACCGAGGAGCCCACCGACGACGAGCTGACCGTCATTGCCAAGCGTATCGGCGGCGCCTTCCGTGCCTCCCAGGCTTGGCCTAACCCCAAGACGGTCTTCGAGCGCAACGCTGGCGAGGTCGACGCCGAGCGCTACCCGCTGAACCGCTACTGGTCCCGCTGGGTCGACGCCGGCACCGTGTGGGACGCATGCTGCAACGACCGTGACGACATTCCCTACGCCCTCCACGGCGGCGTGTGCCAGTCCGGCGACATCATGAACATGTCCAACATCAACCGCGCATGGGAGGGCATGACCAAGCTCGACTTCTTCGTCGACATCAACCTGTGGTTCTGCCCGAACAACGGCAACGCCGACATCATCTTCCCCTGCTGGCACTGGCTCGAGTGCGACACCACCCGTGTCTCCCAGGGTGCAGGCGGCGTCTTCGGCTGCGGCCAGGCTGCCATCAAGGCTCCCGGCGAGGCCATCTACGACCCCGACTGGAACTGCGGCATGTACCGCGCCATGGGTGTGCCGTGGAATACGCGCGACACCGAGGCTGCTCCTTCCACCGAGGACTACATCACGACGGTTCCCGCTGGCTCCGAGAGCAACGTGGCCAAGTGGACCGAGGCTCTGGGCGACGAGTACACCAACGCCCTGGCCGGTGCTCCCAGCTACCTGTGGCCCGACCACGACCGCATCCTGACCGACAACACCGAGGCTTGGAAGACCGCCGAGTTCCCCGATGGCCCCACCTTCAAGGAGGCCGCCGAGAAGTTCCAGAACGAGGGCTGGTTCGACTGCCGCGAGTGGCACCCCGAGCGTTGGGGCTTCTACCGTCGTCACGAGATGTGCATGCGTCGTCAGCAGGGCGGCTTCAACCTGTTCCCGCTGGTCGACAACCACCCCGGCTTCATGACGGCGTCCGGCCTGGTCGAGATTTGGTCCCTGGTCTGCGAGGCCTACATCGACGAGGGTGAATGGTTCCCCGTGTACCACGAGCCCATCGACTCGCCGGTCAACCACCCCGAGTACTACGATGCCGCTCTGGCCGACCAGATCGACACCTCGACGTTCCTCAACCCCGGTTACGTCGACAGCCTCAAGGCGTACCCGGACAACACGTTCATCATGACGACCGGTTCGCGCCAGCCCGTGTACTTCCACTCCGAGCACCGTCAGCTCCCCTGGTGCCGTGAGCTCTGGCCCTACCCGCGCCTCCAGATGAACCCCAACGACATCGAGCGCCTGGGCCTGGAGTGCGGCCAGTGGGTGTGGATTGAGACTCCGTGGGGCAAGGTCCGCGAGGTCATCGACTCCTACTACGGCATCCAGCAGGGCGTTGTCAACGCCAACCATGCTTGGTGGTACCCCGAGATCGACACGGCGAGCCACGGCTTCGAGCTCGTCAACATCAACTGCACGCTGAACCCGCGCGGCGGCGACCCCGTCAGCGGTTCGCACAACGCCCGTGCCATCCCGGCACTCGTGTACGCGGCAACCGCCGACAACTCGCCGTTCGGCAACCCCGTGCCTTGCGACCCCGACGGCAACCCCGTCATCACCGACGCTTCCGACCCGCGTCTGAAGCAGTGGATGATCACCGGTCTGCGCAAGCGCGTCGAGGGCGAGCCTGAGTGGGAAGCTACGGAGGCCTAACAATGACTCAGAAAGCGATCATCACCGACCTGAACCGCTGCACGGGCTGCCTGTCCTGCACTGTGGCCTGCAAGCTCATCAACGACGTCCCCGTGGGCAACTTCTGGGTCCGCACCCTGCGTGTCGGCCCTGTGCCCAAGGCCGGCGGCACGGGTGACTTCCCGGACGTCGATATGTACTACCTGCCCGTTCAGTGCCAGCACTGCGCCAACCCCGAGTGCGTCGAGGTCTGCCCCACCGGCGCCTCCGTCAAGCTCGACGACGGCACCGTGCAAATCGACGCCGAGCAGTGCATCGGTTGCCAGCTGTGCATCAGCGCCTGCCCCTACGGCGTGCGCTACCTCAACGAGGACCTCAACGTCGTGCAGAAGTGCACCATGTGCCACGACACCGTTGAGCAGGGCGAGCTGCCTGCATGCGTCCGCACCTGCGGCGGCCGCGCGCGCTTCTTCGGCGACCTCGACGAGGGTCTCGAGTCCTTCGAGGGCCCCGGCCAGCCCGGCGAGGACGTCTCTTACGACGCCACTATGAACGCACGCTTCAAGCTCACCGAGTACGTCCAGCCCTTCACCGAGGACGAGATGTTCAGCTTCCCCGACGAGGGCAACGGCCCCCAGAACCTGTACATCCTGCGCAACACTTACGGCGACCGCCGCGACCGCGAGTGGATCGGCGCTGGTTCGTGCATCATGCCCGAGGGCACGCCTGCAATCATGGGCTATCATCCCGAGGCCGAGTAACATCCAAGTTCTGCGTACACCCTAACGCATAGGGCCCTCACCCCCCGAAGGACCCCGCGAGAGCAATCTCGCGGGGTCCTTTTGCGTGCAGTGGGCGAGGCGAGGGCCTCGCGCGGTCCCCTTGGCCCCCTGCCAGTGCCCAAAAACGCCAAAAGTCTGCGTTATAACTCAACCGGGGTCTTATGCTCGATTATCGTGATATCAAAACACCTGGTAGATGGATCGCGCGTTTTTCACGTACAACCTTGTAGCGTTCCTGCTTCCGGTATAACGCATACTTTTGGGACTTTTGGTACGTGCGTGACCGTCGAGCGGACTATCGGGGTAGGTATCGCGCCCTTTTGGCTGCGTATCGAACAGGGCAAGGGGGTCGCGCGGTCTATTTCGGCCGGCATCGGGTTCCACCGGCGTCCAAAAACGCCAAAAGTATGCGCTTTAATCCTCTGGGGATTTGTATGCACGATGCCACGTTTCTAAAACTCCAGGTAGATGCGGCGTTCCTTACTTGCTTGAAGTCATGTGACAGGACCATTTCCAGCAAAGCGCATACTTTTGGGACTTTTGGTACGTGCGTGACCGTCGAGCGAACTATCGGGGCGAGTGTCGCACCCTTTGGTTGCGTACTGAGCGAGGCGCGACCGCACTTGGAACTGCGGCTGTGGTCTTCCACATTCCTGAACACAACGCTGCGGCTCGTTCGCACGCATGTGCCCTGTGGTACTTGCGCGCCCTGTCGCGCTTGCTGGCTTCTGTGCATGCCTTCGCTAGCTCGCCAGTCAATGCTCTCATATGCTCTCGCAAACCTCCGCACTTGTGTGTCATTCAGCAAAACCCCAGCTTGGTGGCTCATCCATGACCGATGATGCCTTCATGAGCAGCGCAAATCCCGTCAAATCATCCACCGTTTATGAAGCTCGTGTGTCGGCGAGACCTAGCATCTTCTCCCGGAAGCGCAAGCCGTGCGCCAGTGAGGGAGAGGATAGACGCATGTCTGAGTTTGAGTCCGAAAGCACTGTGGGGGAGTTCGACGACCTGGGGTTTGACTTCGAGATCGTCGACACCGACGAGTTCGATCCCTTTGCCCCCGATCCCGACGACCCCGAGGCGGTCGCCGCCGACGAGATCGAGGAGCTGCCTGTCATTAAGGAGATGCCCGAGTCGCAGAAGAAGCCGAGCGTCTACGACCAGAGCCGCTTCGCCTGCCCCGAGGACGCCATCCGCGAGCTGTTCGCCCGCAACTTTGCCCGTAAACCCGTGCTCCTCAAGATTATCGAGCTGTGCTGCCAGGAGCGCACCTCCGACGAGGTGACCGCGATGGTCGACGAGTTCCAGAAGGATTGCTTCAGCGTGTACTCGGCCCTGTCTCTGTGCACCATGCTCGAGAAGTCCGGCGCGCTAGTCGCCAAGCTGCCCGAAAACGCTGACGAGGCCGTCGATGAGGACGGCGTGGAATACCTCGAGATCAAGGAGCCCCAGCAGGCGACCTGGCTGGCCACCGATGCCGGCCTCACCGTGCTTGCCGAGTGCCGCGAGGGCTCCGAGCTCGACGAGCTCATCGGCGTGCGCGACGCCCGCTACGCCGACATCTATAGGGACCTGCTGGACTTCCTGCACGAGCAGGGTCGCACGATGGGCGCCATCAACGACCGCTATGCCGACGACGAGCGTCTCGAGAACCCGCACAAGGCACCGAGCCACTTCATCGACTGTCTGCAGGAGGTGGGCGCTGTGGAGTGGAAGAACCGCGGCTGGCGCCTTACCGACCTGGGTGAGAACTACCTCAAGAAGAACGCGACCGCACAAGCCTAAAGGAGCTTCAAGATGACTGACACCATCGCCATGCCCGATCAGACCGAGGAAGTCGTCGAGGGCTGCGAGCTCGTTGATTTCATGACCCGCCGCGCCCGCACCTACGGCCTGCTCGCGCGCATCTTCCGTGTTGAGGTCGACGGCAAGTTCCTCGAGGAGCTGCGCCATCTGAAGTTCCCAACCTCCACGGGCAACGAGCACGTGGATTACGGTTACCGCACCATGTACAACTACCTCAAGGGTACCTGGGAGGACACGCTGCTCGACCTGGCGCGTGACTATGCCCGTACGTTCATCGGCCACGGCAACAACGGTCGCTCCGCCGCTTACCCCTTCGAGAGCGTCCATACTTCCGAGAAGCGCCTGCTCATGCAGGACGCTCGCGACGAGGTGCTCGCCGTCTACCGCGCGAACCTGCTCAAGAAGGGCGAAGAGTGGAACGACTGCGAGGACCACATCGCCCTCGAGCTCGAGTTTATGCAGGTCATGTGCGGGCGCACGGCCAAGGCCCTCAAAGAGGGCAAGGAGGACGAGGCCGTGGAGATGCTCAAGACCCAGCGCGCCTTCGTGGGCCAGCACCTGGCCAACTGGGTGCCCATGTTCGTTTCCGACATCAAGTACTTCTCCCAGACCGACCTCTACATCGGCGCGGGCGAGCTGCTTCTCGGCTTCGTGCAGACCGAGGTGGAGGCTCTTGACGACCTCCTCGACGGCGTGGACGCCTAGCCATGGCTACGAGCAGAATGCTGGGGGTGTTTGACGGCATCGCCAGCGACGTGTTGAAGGCGTTCCCGTATCGCTGCGCCGTCATGCGCAACCGCAAGGCGTCGTGCACCAAGTGCGCCGATGCCTGCACGACGGGTGCCATCTCCATCACGCAGGACGAGGTGAGTGTCGACTCCGACCTGTGCGTGGGCTGCGGCACCTGCGCCACGGTATGTCCTACCTGCGCGCTTGAGGCGAACAATCCCAACGACGCGGTGCTTGCCACAACGGCGCTTGATGCGCTCATCGCCGCCAAGGGTGTGGGCGTCGTCATGTGCGACCACGCCTGGGAGCGCTACGCTGCCTGCGTCGACCCGCAGCGCGCGACGCGCGTGCGCTGCCTTGGCCGCGTGGACGAGTCGGTGTGCGTGAGCTTGGTAGCCGCCGGCGCCGACCGGGTGGTGCTCGTGCACGGTGCGTGCGACACCTGCGAGCGCAGCGTGGGCAAGCAGACCTACGAGCTGGTTGCTGCCACGGCAGACGAGCTGTTGGACGCCTGGAATAGCGGCGTGCGCGTTGAGCTCACCGGCAAGCTGCCCCGCGAGGCCATGCTTGACGAGGGCGAGAAGAGCGCCTTCACCCAGTCGCTGCCCTACGACGAGAACCGTCGGCGCCTCTTGAGCGAGACAGGCCGCTCCATGCTGTGCGTCCTGAGCGACGCGGTGACGCCGGAAGCGTTGAAGTCCGACGAGTCCGAGGTCGTGTGCGACGAGAGTGGCCGCGCCCAGGCGGCCCGCTTCATGAAGACGATGAAGGACGGCACCCTGCCTCACTTCATCCCCGACCGTCGTGAGCGCCTGCTCGACGCGCTTGCCGAGCTCGGCAAGCCTGAGAACGTGGCGCTTGATACGAGGCTGTGGGGCCGCGTGGTAATTGATGCCTCGAAGTGCCGCACGTGCTACGGCTGCGCGACGTTCTGCCCCACGGGTGCCATCACGAAGTGGAAGGACGAGACGGGCGAGGGTGTGGACCATTCTCCCGCCGACTGTGTGAAGTGCCGCTGCTGCACCGACATCTGCCCCACCGATGCACTCACGCTTTACGAGGACGTCATGGCTCCCGACGTGGCGTCGGGCGCGGTGGTGCAGCACTGGGTGCTGCCGAGCGTGACTGACGACAGGGGCCGCGCCCACTCCGTGGTGAACCGCATGAAGAAGATGCTTAACATCGACCAGATATACGAACGGTAGGAAGAAGACCATGACTTTGCAGACCATGACCGCCCAGGAGGCGGTGCAGGCAAACGCCCAGGTGCGCTTCCTCATGGCGCAGGGCCCGCACAACGCGGGTAAGACGGCCCTTGTGCGGGCGCGTGTCGAGGCGCTGCTCGCTTCGGGCGTGCCAGCCGGGCAGGTGTGCGTCGTTGCCGGCAGTGACGCGGCCGTGCAGGCGATGGCCGATGTGGCGGCACGCGGTGTGACCGTGGCCTGCGCGCGCGACCTGGAGCTTTCGATCCTGTCGACCCCCGAGGCTCAGGCCTTCACGCATCGCGCCCCCAGGCTCATCATGCCTTTTGAGGACGACTTCGTGAAGGAGGACCTCAAGACCACGGGCGTGGCGGCCAAGCAGCTCAAGGGCATGCTCGGCTTTTTCCGTAAGAGCCTGACGACCCTCGAGACCGACGACCCCTATTTCTTCTGGGAGAAGGACGAGCAGACGGTCTTCAACCTGGCTCGCACCTGCCTGTCCGCCTACGGTCCGATCCATCCCTGCGAGCTTGCCGGCATGTGCGTGCACTACCTGGCCACACTGACCGACCCGTCGCGCGTACTGCCTGCACGTCACTTCGTTGTGGATGATTACCAGGCGCTTAACCGCGCCTCGCAGCTTGTGCTTGAGGCCCTGGCTCCCGAGAGCCTGTGGGCTTGTGCCGACCCCACCGACACCTCCGAGGGCGCCGACCCCTTCCCGTACGGCAAGGGAATCGAGGAGTTCTGCACCCGCAACGAGGGCGCGGTGAGCGTGGCGCTGCCGGCTCCGGCACCCGGCACGGTTGCCGGAGCCGCCTCTCAGCTGGCTGATTCAGGTTTCCTCGAGGCGCTCTCGCTGGGGCTTCTCGACTCGCGCGGCGAGCATGAGGTCGCCGACACGTACGCCGTGCCTTGTGCGGCCGCGCCCATTGAGGGCGTCGAGCTGCTTGAAAGCTTTGGGTGGAAAGAAGAGTTCGGCAAGGTCGCGTCTTGGGTGAAGAACAAGGTGGATGCCGGTGCCGACCCCTCGCAGGTTGTCGTTGCCGCGCCCAACCTCACCTGGGCCCGCTCGCTTGCCAAGGCCCTCAAGGCCGCCGGGCTGCCTGTGCGCAAGATGGCGACTGGCCAGCTCGTGAGCGCGAACTTCCGCAAGGTCGAGGAGTGCGACGAGGCGCGTTTCGTAAGCATGCTCGGCTTGCTTGCCAATCCTCAAGACGGCATCTGCTGGCGTGTGTGGTGCGGCGTGGGCGACTATGTGGCGTGCAGCAACGTGTTTTGCGAGCTCGCTACGCACGACTGTGCCGAGGAGGGCAAGACCATCGTCGAGGCGCTCGAGAGCCTGGTTGCCGCTGTGTCCGGGGGAAGCATCGGCTCCACGCATGATGCCGTGGCCGAGGCCTATCTGGCGGGGCACGCCCTCATCGACGAGCTCACAGGTCTCACCGGACGCGCCCTCATCGACAAGCTTGCCTCCAAGCTGGGCATTCGCCGCATGAGCGAGGCGCTTCTCGATGCCTGCCTGGCCGCCGGGCCCGATGCTGGCGCCGCGCAGATGTTTGCCAGCGTGCACGCCCGCGCGACTCGCCGCGATTTTTACGGCGACGCGGCCGGTGTGGGCGTGTGCACCTATGCCGACGTGGCGGGCGTGTCGTGCGACCACCTGGTGCTTGCCGGCTGCATGAACGGCTGGCTTCCCGAGCACGCCTACTTCGATGCGGCCAGCGCCTCCGCCAAGGTGCGCCAGAGTATCGACAAGAAGGCCCGCGCGCTCTTCTACACTCTGGCGGGATGCGCCAAGAAAACGCTTGCTATCAGCTCGTTTGCCGATGTCGACCTTGAGGTGTCCGAGAAGCTCAACCTCAAGGGCTACCGCGTGAGCGCCGGCATCGACGGCCGCCGCCACATGAGCGTGCGTCGCAGCGTCATCGCCGACTATGCCCTGGCTGCCTGGGGCGCCATCGCCCTTGACGAGCAGGTCCTGCGCGCACAGGTACGGACTTACTAGATGCACAGAGCCGCAGGCGGCCCCAACGGGCAGCCCGCGGCCTTTGAGAAAGGTCACGCCATGATCGTTCATCCTTCGCTTATGCTCATCGCCTCGCTTGACGAGCGCGAGTACAACGCCGAGTCCGCCGCCGACGTGAAGAGGGCCTTTATCCACCTTGCGCCCACCACGGTGCGCAGCCATCCCGCTGCCGACCCGGCCGTCAACGTGATGCAGCTCAAGGTGAACTTCGCCAAGAAGTACTGGCTCAGCGCCGACGAGGGCGCTGACGAGGTGTGGCCCCATGTGAAGGAATGGCTCGCCGGCAAGCGTTACTTCGTGGGCGAGAACATCAAGAGCTTCAACAAGAGCCGCGGCGAGCGTGGCGAGCAGACGGTTGACTATCGAGAGATCGACCTGCTCATGGCCAAGAACATCGTGCGTTTTGCGATCGAGCCCGGCACCGAGCTGCCTGTATTCGAGGATGTCGCTGCCCAGCTGCGCGACCTGTGCAACGCCGGCACCTTCGGCGAGGGCCCCGTCGAGGTGTGCCTGCCTTCCGTGCAGTCGCTTGCCGCCCAGCGTGCTGCCTGGCAGGCCAAGCAGGACGAGACCGCCAAGCAGGCAGAGGGGCAGGCAGAGGCCGCCGCACGGGCCGCGTCCGAGCAGCCCGCCGAGCCCGAGCAGGTCGACGAGCCCAGCGCGGCCGTCGAAGCTGCCCCGGCCGACGATCAGGCCGCCCCGGCGGCCGACTCTGAGGAACAGCTGGCCGCGGTGCCCGCCGTCGAGCCCCTCGTTATCGACTACAGCGTATGGGGTGTGGTGGCAGCCGATGGATGCCAGCGCGAGTTTGACTCCGTCAAGGGTGCGTGGCTCTAGCCATGGCCGGCCAGCAAAGCCCGAAGGTCGCGATACTCGAGGGCGCGCAGTCAAGCGGCAAGACGGGGCGGCTGCTTGAGCGCGCCCGCGCCTTGCTCGACGGCGGCTGTGACGTCGCCGACCTCATGGTGGTGTGTGCCTCGAAAGATGTGGCGGCCGCGTTCAAGCGTCGCCTGGGATTTCGCGTGTCCGCCGGACCGGAGTCGGTTGAGCGCCTGCGCGTGATATCGGCCCGAGCGCTCAGCTATGAGGTGCTTGCCGACAAGGATGCGCGGACGCTGTACGGCCACGGCCCGCGCACGCTGCTCGACGTGGAGCGTTCCATTCTCATCGCCGACCTGCGTCAAGCGGGTATGGGCAAGGAGGATCTCGCCGCGGCTTGCAAGGAGCTGTATCGCGCATGGGATACGGGTGAACTGCCTGCGCCTCAAGGCGAGCCTGCCCGCCGTTACACCGATGCACTTGCTGCATTCGGCGCCTACGACGTGCGCGAGTTGGGTGCCCGCGCCCTCAATGCCGTGCGCTCTTGTCCTGAGATCGCCCAGCGACTGGGTGCGGCGCACGTGCTCGTGGACGACGCGAACCTCATCGGCCTGGCTCAGCTGCGCCTTATTGAGGCGCTTGCCGGCCAGGAGCTGCTGCTCGCCGGCGACTGCAGCGTCGCCAACCCCTTCTTCGACGCTGCGGCAACGGGCGCGAGCCTCGCCCGCTTCGCGCAAGCACGTGCCGTCGAACCCGCACGCCTCGCGCAGGCCCCGCTCGACTTCCCGGAAGACACGTTTGTCGTGAAGTCGCCCGAGCCTCTCACTGAGGCTTTGACCTGCGCGAAGACCGTGAAGTACATTCTCGGCAACGTCGCCGTGGATCTCTCTCAAGACCTGGAGCTGGCCCAGGCCGCATCTACGGCCGGGGAGGCCGGGACCCAGGTGGCAAAGGACGGTCGCGAGCCGATTCCGTTCGAAGACCTCGTGTACCCCAACGAAGTGTGCGTGGTCATTCCCCAGGGAAGCATGCTCAAAGACGTCTGCCAGAAGCTCAAGGCGGCGGGCATCGCCACCGTTACCTGCACCGAGGGTCAGCCTGTGGGAGGAGACCCCCGTCGCGTTGCGAGCGTGGCCACGCTTCAATCGTTCACGCTGCTGGGTCTTGCGGCCAACGAGCGCGACCTCATGTGCTGGCGCACCTGGGTTGGTTTGGGCCGGGCGGACATCTCCGCGAAAGCCTGGGCGGGGCTTGTCGCTTTTGCTGCCAAGCGCAACATGCACATTCTCGACGCCCTTGCTTCGCTTGACGCTTCTGCTCCCGAGCCTTTTGAGGGGGCAGAACTTCTCGCCAAGCGCTACGCGCAAGCCCAGGTACTCATCGCCAAGGCAAGCCGCAAGCATGGCCGCCAGCTTATCGATGCCGTCTCGCCCAACGAGAACCTCACGTTCACGCGCCTGTGCGAGCCTGTCGTTGCCCAAGATGCTGCCGAGTTCTTCAGCCGCGCCAACCTGGGTGCGGTGGACCGCGGGTTTGGCGGCAGGCTGTGGGATGTGCGCGTGGGCATCCCCGCCGCTTTTGCGGGCCTCGAAACCAAGGCCTGTGTGCTGCTCGGCCTCAACGAGGGCGTGGCCCCTCGTCCGACGCGTGAAGAGTCGCCCGCCCGCTTCGAGAACGAGTGCCGCCTGTGGCGCGTGCTTCTCCACAAGGCGCGCAATTGGCTCACGATGTCCTATGTCCAAGGGGCCGCGCCCGACCATGCGCAGGCATTGGGGGCACGTGTGAAGCGCGTCAAACGGGCCACAACTGGTGACGTCGCCATGCTCGCGCCCAGCGTCCTTTTGCGTGAACTGGGCATGGCGGAGCCTTCCACGATGGGCGCCCAGCAGTTCGTGGCATGTGTGCTTGAAGACACGCTCTAGCGTCACACAATTGTTTTTGCAACAAAACACCAGGTATTTGGCATCATACAAAACTATCTAACACTCGTTTGGGGATAAAAAGGCATTTCCCGTCAGGTTTAATGGTTTTCAGACGAGGTCACTGACGGTTTTTACGATGGCAAAGAGGGCAAGTCTAAGGTAAGGTACGCACCAAGGGTATGAGGGCCCGCAGTCAGAAAGAGGGAGAGTTTCGTCATGGATGCAGAGATTATCAGCATATTGCTGGCGCTTGCCATAACGGCAATCGTCGCGTTCCCGCTCGCAAGGCCGCTGCGTAAGTACTCGGTGGTCTTCTACATTGTCGCTACGGTCGCTCTCGTCGTGTACCTTTGGACGGTGCTCACCGGCGTCAACACCAACCAGTGGCGCTGGCTCACCTTCATGTTCCAGAAGGGCTACCTGGGCACGTTCTTCTTGGCGCTCGTCATGTTCACCGGTGCCCTGCCCGACAACAACAAGATTAAGCGTGGCCTGCTGCCCATTCGCGGCGAGCTTTCGATTCTCTCGTTCATCTTCTACATCGGCCACATCGTGACCTACCTGAAGAGCTATCTGCCGATGCTCTCCAACTTTGGCAACCTTAAGCCCACGCTTGCCGCATCGCTCATCGTTGCCCTCGTCCTCACCATCATCTTCGTGGTGCTGAGCGTGACGTCGTTCAAGTTCATCCGCTCTGCCATGAACGCCACCGTGTGGCGCCGCCTGCAGAAGTTTGCGTACCTCATGGTTGCCCTGCTCGGCGTCCATGTGGCCATGGCCCTGGGCCTGTCCCTCGCCAACATGGGCAGCGTCGGCTCCATCCACGTGATCGTCTACATCGTGATCATCGTTATCTACGCCGCCCTGCGCCTCTACAAGGCCTCGGTCGACAAGAAGGCAAAGGCCGCCGACGCCGAGTAGCGTTTACGTCCACAGCTTTTGGTAGTCAAAGAAGGGCCGTCCCATCCGGGGCGGCCTTTTTGTTGGTCAACTAAGAACGCCCGTCCCGTGCTGCTCGATGCGAGTGCACGGGGCGGGCGTCTGCGTTGCCCAGAATATGGCTTGCGCTGTGTTGGCCTAGGCGCCCAGGAGCTTGCGGGCGGCGGCGTCCAGCTCGTCGACAAGGGCGAGCGCCTCGGCGTCGGTCGTGCCGCGGGCGAACACGTAGGCCTTGATCTTGGGCTCAGTGCCGCTCGGGCGGATGATGACCTTGTTGGCGCCCTCCAGATTGATCTCGAACACGTTGGCACCCGGCAGGGTCTGCTCGTCAGCTGCGTCGCCGCCGATGCGGGGCATGGTTGCGCCCTGGGCGTAGTCGACCACGCCCTCTACCGCAAGACCTGCGAGCTGGGCGGGATGCTCGGCACGCAGGTCGGCCATGATGGCGCGCATCTGCTCTGCGCCCTCAGCGCCGGGGTAGGCCAGCGAGATCGTGCGGTTGCGATAGTAGCCGAGCTCGTCGTAGAGCGCCTCCACGGCGTCGACGAGGTCCATCCCGCGGCTCTTGTAGTCACGGGCCATCTCGCAGATGAGCATGGAGGCCACCACGGCGTCCTTGTCGCGCACGTAGGTGCCGCTCAGATAGCCGTAGCTCTCCTCGAAGCCGAAGAGGAACCTGCCCTGCTCGCCCTTTTCCTCCAGGCGGGCGATCTGCTCGCCGATGTACTTGAAGCCGGTAAGCGTGCGGCGCAGCTCAAAGCCGTGCTTGCGGGCCAGGGCGTCGAGCATCGACGAGCTTACGATGGTGGTGACCACGAGCTTGTCCGCAACGTTCTCGCCGCGGGCCGCGGCGCGGCCGGCGAGCCAGTCGGAGAGAAGCACGCCCACTTCGTTGCCGCTCAGCAGGACATACTCGCCCTTGTGGGGCACAGCGATGCCCGTGCGGTCGGCGTCGGGGTCGGTGGCAAGGAGCAGGTCGGGGTGCACCTCGGCGCACAGCTCCAGGCCCTTTTGCAGCGCCTGCCTGATCTCGGGGTTGGGGTAGGGGCAGGTGGGGAAGTCACCGTCGGGCTGGGCCTGCTCGGGGACCACGGTCACGTCGGTCACACCGATGCGCTCGAGGATCTTCGAGACGCACTCAAGACCCGCGCCGTTGAGCGGGGTGTACACGACCTTGAGGTCGGCGACGTCGGCGGGTGCCTCCACATGCTGGGACTGCTGGGCCACGGCATCCACAAAGCGCTCGATGGTGCCCTCGCCGATGTAGTCGACCAGGCCCGCGTCCATGGCCTCGTCAAAGGGCATGCGCGCCACGCCGTCGAAGATGTCGACCTGGCCAATGGCGGCGAGGATGTCCTTGGAAGCCTGCGTAGTGATCTGGCAGCCGTCGGCGCCGTACACCTTGTAGCCGTTGTACTCAGCGGGGTTGTGGCTTGCGGTGATGTTGATGCCGGCCGAGCACCCCAGGTCGCGCGTGGCGAAGGAGCAGGCAGGCGTGGGCTCCAGGCGCGGGTAGAGGTGCGCCGTGATGCCGTTGGCCGCCAGTACCTCGGCCGCCACGTGGCAGAAGAGCTCGCCCTTGTGGCGCGAGTCGCGGCAGATGGCCACGCTGGGCTCGTCGAAGTTTGCCTTGAGGTAGTTGGCCAGGCCCTGCGTGGCAAGGGCGACCGTGTAGACGTTCATGCGGTTCGAGCCGGCGCCGAGCACGCCGCGCAGGCCCGCCGTGCCGAACTCCAGGTCCTGGAAGAACGCGTCCTCAATGGCCCTCTCGTCGCCCTTCATGGCGCTGAGCTGCTCGGCAAGCTCGGGCTCGGTGACCCTCTCCGCCCAGCGGGTGTACTCACGCATCGCGCGTTCGTTCATGCTGTGTGCTCCTTTTGTTGTCCCAGCCGCCTTGGCGGCAAGTTTTGACGCCCCCTATGGTACCGCGCACCCAGGCCAAGGAGCCCTGCGGCAAGCTATATGCGTGCAAGCCCTATCTCGTCCCCAAATCCCTCAAGGGGCGTCATGAGATTGTTGGTATATGTGCGAGCCATATAATCTAAGTCTTGAATTGTGAGATTTCTTTCACCGAAGTTGTTAGAGAACGCAAGTCTGGGTACCATGCAGTGCGTCATCAAAAAGCCACCCGCGGCAAAGTCGGGCGGGCACCGCGCAACGCGCGGACAGCAAACGAGGAGGTTCCATCATGCAGTTGAGGCCTTTGGGAGATCGAGTCCTGGTCAAGCCCGAGAAGGCGGAGCAGAAGACTGCCTCCGGCCTGTACATCTCTTCTGGCGCCCAGGAGAAGCCCCAGCGCGGCGAGGTCATCGCTGTTGGCGCTGGCAAGCTCGATGACAAGGGCGAGCGCATCCCCGTTGACGTCAAGGTTGGCGACGTTGTCATCTATGGCAAGTACGGCGGCAACGAGGTCAAGATTGATGGCGAGGAGTACCTGCTCATGCGTGACTCCGACATCTACGCCGTCGTCGAGGAGTAAGACCGCTCATATATAAGAGGGGCTTGCGCGCCTGGTGACTCGGCGACGCGCGGCCCCTTTTCCATTCACCCACTCATCAGGAGGTCTTGAACAATGGCTAAGCAGATTGCTTTCAACGCCGACGCTCGCGCCAAGCTCGCCAAGGGCGTCAACACCCTGGCCGACGCCGTGACCGTCACCATGGGCCCCAAGGGTCGCTACGTCGCCCTTGAGCGTTCCTACGGCGCTCCCACCATCACCAACGACGGCGTCTCCGTCGCCAAGGAGATCGAGCTGCCCGACCACATCGAGAACATGGGCGCCCAGCTCGTGAAGGAGGTCGCCACCAAGACGAACGACCTCGTGGGTGACGGCACCACCACCGCCACGCTGCTTGCCCAGGTCATCGTCAACGAGGGCCTGCGCAACGTCACCGCTGGCGCCAACCCGCTGGCCATCCGTCGCGGCATCGACAAGGCCGTCGAGGCTGTCGTCGAGCACATGAAGGGCGTCGCCAAGCCCGTCTCCTCCAAAGAGCAGATTGCTTCCGTCGGCACCATTTCCGCCGGCGACGCCAACATCGGCAACAAGATCGCCGAGGCCATGGAGGTCGTGGGCAAGGACGGCGTTATCACCGTCGAGGAGTCCCAGACCTTCGGCATCGACATCGACACCGTCGAGGGCATGCAGTTCGACAAGGGCTACATCTCGCCCTACTTCGCCACGGACAACGAGCGCATGGAGGCCAACTTCAAGGACCCCTACATCCTCGTGACCGATCAGAAGATCTCCAACGTTCAGGACATCGTGCCGCTGCTCGAGGACGTCATGCGTTCCGGCAAGCCGCTCGTGATCATCGCCGAGGACGTCGACGGCGAGGCTCTGGCCACCCTCATCCTCAACAAGCTGCGTGGCTCGCTGAACATCGCCGCCGTCAAGGCCCCCGGCTACGGCGACCGTCGTAAGCGCATGCTGGAGGACATCGCTGCCCTCACCGCTGCTACGCCCATCATGAGCGACCTGGGCTCCAAGCTCGCCGACGCCACGATCGACGACCTCGGCCGCGCCAAGTCGGTCAAGATCACGAAGGACAACACCACCATCGTCGACGGTGCCGGCGACAAGGCCGCCATCGACGCCCGCGTTGCTCAGATCAAGGGCGAGATGGAGAACACCAAGTCCGACTTCGATCGTGAGAAGCTCCAGGAGCGTCTGGCCAAGCTCTCCGGCGGCGTTGCCGTCATCAAGGTCGGTGCTGCTACCGAGTCCGAGATGAAGGAGATCAAGCACCGCATCGAGGACGCCCTGCAGGCTACTCGCGCTGCCGTTGAGGAGGGCATCGTCGCCGGCGGTGGCGTTGCGTTCATGGACGCCCTGCGTGGTCTCGACGAGATGAAGCTCGATGACGCCGACGAGCAGATCGGTGTGAACATCGTTAAGAAGGCCCTGGCTGCGCCCGTGGCCACCATCGCGGCCAACGCCGGCTACGAGGGCCAGGTCGTCGTGGAGAAGGTCCGCAACATGGAGGCTGGCTGCGGTCTGGACTCCGCAAGCGGCAAGTGGGGCAACATGATCGAGATGGGCGTGCTTGACCCGGTCAAGGTTTCCCGCGTCACGCTGCAGAACGCTGCCTCCATCGCCGGCCTCATCCTCATCACCGAGGCCACGGTGACCGACATCCCCAAGGACACCACCATTGAGGACGCCATCTCGGCGGCAGCTGCCCAGGGCGGCCAGGGCGGCATGTACTAAAATTTCTTTAGAATCCGCTGCAACTGCGTTCCGCTCAGGCTCATGTACGCCCAGTACACATCGCCATCGCGCGCCTTGTTGCAGCGGATTCTATGGGTGCATTCCCCGAAAGCGCTGTGGCCGCGTTCCGCAAGGGTTCGAGTACGCCCAGTACACATCGCCTTCGGGTGCCTTGCCACAGCGCTTCCGTGCAACTGCCACTGGCTCACGCCGCACGCTTCACCCTTGCGCACCTTGCCACAGCGCTTCCGTGCAACTGCTGTTGGGTGTGGATTGGCAGTTCGGGATTGGTAGTTTTTGCGGATGCCCCCTGCGAGGTTCTCGCGGGGGGCATTTTGGTTTAAGGCTAGAAGCATTGCATAGTTGCTGCGGCAGCGTTGCCCAAGGCCCCCGGTCCCCCTGGGCGCATTGCCGCAGCAGCTCTGTTCTTCAATGCAGCCGGTGTGGCTGCACCAGGGCGCACAAGCAGATTGGAGCACATGTGGAGTCCGTCCTGCCCGTCGTTCTCATGCTTGCCGCCGTCCTCGTGTCGAGTATCGTGGCCCAGATTTTCCCGAAGGCACCTGCCTCGCTCGTGCAGATCGTGCTCGGTGTCGCGCTCGCCATGAGCCCGGCTCCGGTCACCATCACGCTCGACCCAGACTTCTTCCTGATCTTCTTCATTGCGCCCTTGCTCTACTGGGACGCCATCGAGGCGGACAAGAAGGCGCTGTGGCGCCAGCGCAGGCCTGTGCTGGCGCTGGCATTGGGGCTCGTTCTGCTCATCGTGCTCGTCGTGGGCTTCTTTACGCATACGCTTGTGCCTTCCATTCCGCTTGCTGCGGCGTTTGCCCTGGGTGCGGCCTTGGGTCCCACCGATGCAGTGGCCGTCACCACGCTGGGCAAGCGCCTCTCCATCGATAAGAACCATAAGACGCTCCTGCAGGGAGAATGCCTGCTCAACGACGCGTCGGGCGTCGTGTCGTTTCAGTTCGCCATAGCGGCGCTGGTCACAGGCGCGTTCTCTGTGGTCGATGCGGGCCTGTCGCTTGCCTGGAGCTTTGTGGGCGGCATCGTGCTGGGCGCGTTTCTCGCTGCGGTCAAGGGCCTCATCATCAATTCCGTGCGCCGCACCGGCTTGGAAGACGTGACGTTCCACGTGCTGGTGCAGGTACTCACCCCCTTTGCGTTCTATCTCATTGCTGAGGAGCTGGGTGTCTCGGGCATCTTGGCGGTTGTGGCTGCCGGTATCGTGGACTCCTTCAACACCAGGGCGCTGATGCCGAGCACGGCGCGACTCAACATCGTGAGCTCAAGCGTCTGGAAGGTCATCTCCTTCGCGCTCAACGGCATGTGCTTCGTGTTGTTGGGCACGCTTCTGCCCAACGCCACGGCGCGCACCTGGGCTAGCAGCTATCCCAATGAAACCCTCATTCTTGACGTCGTGCTCATCACCGTCGTGCTCATCGCGGTTCGCTTCGTGTGGTGCCTGGGGATGGAGCGCGTGAGGGTCCGCGAGGACGGCAAGCGCCACAAGATCGACGGCAAGGCGGCCAAGGACGCCCTTCTGCTCACGCTCGCCGGTCCCAAAGGCGCCGTGACGCTGTCCATCTGCCTCACCATCCCGCGCGTTGTGGGCACCGGCGAGGTCCTGCAGTGCCGCGAGCTGCTCATCTTCCTGGGGGCGGGCGTCATTCTCATAACGCTTCTGCTCGCCAATTTCGTGGTGCCGCTGCTTGTGCCCAAAAAGGAACCCCAGCTCACGCGCATTGAAGAGACGCAGGGTCGCGTGCAGGTGCTGCGCAATGTCATCCGCGAGCTGTCGCACGACGAGGCAATCGTCGACAAGCGCGCGTTGCGCCGCGTCATCGCGACCTACGAGACGCGCATCGACCGCATCAAGAAGGCCTCTTCGATGGAGGACAAGGCGGAGGACAGCCTGCATGAGCGCGCTGTGGCGTGGGAGGCCGTGCGCGTGAACAAGGCCATCCGCGATCATGAGGTCGCGCCCGTCGTGGGGTATGGCTATCTGTGGGAGCTCGAGCGCAAGCTTTCGCGCATCCATCACAAGGGGGAGATGCGCTGGCTGCTGCGCAATGCCTCGGGCTGGTTTGGAGTGCTGCTCCAGACTGGGTCCCAAGATTGGGGGCTGGGGGAAGATGCGCGTGAGAAGCGCCGCCGCGCCCGTGACTCCCTGCGCCTGTCGTGCGCCGAGTACGTGCTCTCAGAGCTTGCCGAGGTTGAGCCAGACGACGGCTTCGACGAGGAGGCTATTGTCCATCTGACGTTGGAGTATCAGCGTATTGTTGCTGCGGTGCGTTCAAGTGGCCAATCGGCCCGCTCGCGCCTGGGTGCGTCCATGGTGCCCACCGACGCCATCATGCGTCGTGCGCTTCTGATTGAGCGCGAACAAATTCGAATAGCCTTCGACAATGAGCTCATTTCGCGCGAGACCGTGCGTTCGATGCGCGATAATGTTGCGGCGATTGAGTTTGGGTTGCAGCAATAGGGGACTTCGCGGCTGGGTTGGGGGACCCGGTGCTCTTGCGCCCACTCTTTCTGAAAGGTGCCTCAGGTATCTGGTAGGTCTTTGTGGGTTGCTTGATTCACGCATGTTTCAGCCGTTTCGGGTAAACCTGCAATAGTCAAAAAACGACGGCTCCTTTGAGGGCCTGGGAGTAGGAAGGACACAGCATATGAGTACCTTCAACAAGAACAACGAGCCGATTGTCGAGTTCGCTCCTGAAAGCGCCCGCGCCCGTGCGCGTATGGGCCTGTCCGGCAAGATCGTTGCCGGCGCACTTGCGTTGTCGATTGGCCTTGCGGGCGGCGCGTTCATGACGAACGCCGCATCCTCCAACCTGGCTGTTGCCGATGAGAGCTCCACGGTTGCCGCCGCGTCTGCCGACGAGAATGCCGCCAGTACGGCCGCCGCCGTCGACACCGATCCCACGCTGGCTGAGAGCGTGGCCGAAAAGGTCCTGCCTTCGGTGGGCAGCGTTTATGCCCTCGTGGGCACGCAGGGTTCGGTGGGTGTGTCGAGCGGCTCGTGCGTTGCTCTTGACACCGAGGGCCACATCCTCACGAACTACCACGTCATCGAAGGATACGACAACGTGGACGAGCAGGATGGGCCTGTCATTCAGGTTGTCATGGGGGACGTGGCCTATGATGCCACCATTGTGGGCACCGACCCCACGAGCGACATTGCCGTACTTAAGATTGAGCCGGGCGACGAGCAGCTGACCCCCATCGAGTTTGGTGATTCCGACGCCCTGAAGGTGGGTTCGTGGGTCATGACGGTGGGCAGCCCCATGGGCGAGGACACCTCGGTCTCCACCGGCATCGTCTCGGGTATCAACCGCGCCACCACCATTCAGCTGACCGATACCACCGCCTACTACGTGGGCGCCATTCAGTCCGACGCTATGATCAACGAGGGCTCCTCGGGCGGCGCCATGGTCAACTCCAACGGTGAGCTTGTGGGCATGACCACCTACAACGCCTCCAGCACCGGCGATTGGGCAGGCATGAGCTACGCCATTCCCTCCAACTACATCAGAGACGTCGTTGACCAGCTCCTGAACGACGGTGTGGCGAGCCACCCGCAGCTTGGCATGCACGTGTCCAACATGAACGATTACTACGCCTATTACAGCCAGGTCGGCTCGTCCAACACCACGTCCTCGACGCTCGTCGGCGCCTACGTGCAGGATGTCATGAAGGGCTCGGGCGCTGAAGAGGCAGGCATTCAGGCCGGCGACGTCATCACCGCGTGCGACGGCGAGCAGATTTACTCCGCCAATGACCTCATCATCCAGGTGCGTTCGCACAAGATCGGCGACACGGTGACCCTTACGGTCGAGCGTGACGGCGAGGGGCAGGAGATTGAGGTCACGCTGGGCAAGGACACCGATTACGTTGAGGAAGAGGCCTCCGATGCCACTGGGCAAGACGGCAGCGGCAAGGTGAAGAGCATCATCGACTACCTGTTCGGCAGTGCCGACGGTGAGTCTTCCAGCGACGCCGAGGGCCCCTCTGGCGTGTTCTCCGGCCAGGACTCCTATGACGGCGCATATGGCTCCGGCTCTGAGGGGGGCTATGGTTCCGATTACGGCTATGGCCAGGGCTATGGGTACGGCGCCGGGGATGGCTATGGCTATGGCTATGGCCAGGGCTACGGTTATGCGATGCCCGGCTGGGGCTATGGCTTCTTCTATGCCCCCGGCTACGGCTACGGCTACGACATGTCGGGCCAGGTGCAGGGCCGGTCTGCTGCTGAGGCAGCCGTAAACGCCTAAGTACCCTGCAAAGGCAGGCTCGATGCCGCCTGCACACAAGTCTTTGGAAAGGCCCGCAGGAACCCCTGCGGGCCTTTTTGTGCTGCGAGCGAATCTGAGATGCGCGGGGTTTCAGTCGCCGCCGCCGGTTTTCCGCTGGGCGAATGCTGTGTTAACGGATGTTTACGGAAATGCTTGAGAAATCTTGCCGCCTTACTGTGAGGATGGCTTAAAGGCCGTGTAACGCGTCGCTCTCACCGGAAAGGACGGGATGCATGAAGAAGATAGAGGCAATCGTTCGCCCCGAGGCCGTCGAAGAGGTCAAGAGTGCCCTGTTTGCTGCAAACGTCGAAGGAATGACGATCTCGCAGGTACAGGGGGCCGGCAACCAGCATGGATGGACCGAGTATTACCGGGGAACCGAAGTGCTCGTGCGAATGCGGGCAAAGGTCAAGATTGAGATCGTCTTGCCCGACGAGCGTGTCGATACGGTTGCCGGCATCATTTTGGACGCCGCCCGTACCGGCAAGGAAGGGGAGGTGGGCGACGGCAAGATCTTCATCTACCCCGTGGAAGAGGCCATTCGCATCCACACTGGCGAGCGCGGGGTCGAGGCAATTCTCACGAGCAAGATGGAACAGAACGCAGTGACGGCCTAGTTTTGTGCATCTAGTGGTGAAAGGTATTTCTTTGAGAAAGTACTTGCCTTCCATCGTGTCTTCCTGCAAAATATTCTCCTGCAGCACGTGGTGGGAGTAGCTCAGTTGGCAGAGCGTCGGATTGTGGCTCCGAAGGTCGAGGGTTCGAGCCCCTTTTCTCACCCCATTTGCGCCGTTAGCTCAGCTGGCCAGAGCAGGGGACTCTTAATCCCAAGGTCCAGGGTTCGAATCCCTGACGGCGCACCATATGAACTTCAAAACGCCCGGAAGGCTTAGGCCTCCGGGCGTTTTTTGTTGCACGCTGTCATGTGAGATGCTTGCTGGGCCAAGCATGGACATACATAGGCCCGCGTGTTTGACCACGCAGCGCACGGCTTTACATATGGGGGCGGCTCTATGCATACACACGGACGCCGCGTTGAAAGGGGCCATGCGTCGCTGGAGCTGAGCTGTGGGCGCTATACGCACGCATGTGGGCGCCGCTCTCTCCAGTCAATCAAGTTCGACTCAAATCGCTTTGTGCGAGAGCGCGCGTGCGCAGCGGGTGCTGCCCCGGAGGTGTGCGTGGTCTTTGAAGGGGCTCATCGCCGAAGGGCGATTGCCCGCCGGTCTGGCGATCAAGCGGTGCACCCCTTTGGGCGTTTGGAATCGGCGCGCGGTTTTTGAGCGCATCGGGCGATTACCCTCAAGGGTATTCCAGTGGGAAAACTTGCTTACCCAGGCAGGGTAATTGTTTCTATTTTACCTGGTAGATACGCAAATAAAAGATTACCCCGGCTGGGCAATGGCTCCTAGGGGGCAGGCGGGCCATTATGGGTGTCAGCGACGCGGCCAAGCGCAGGGATGCCTGCGGGCGTGCGCCGCGAACGAGTGTGTTCCCATATAAGCTGAACGCAACGGAAGGACATTGACCATGAACGAGACCCTGACCCGCCGCAACTTTGTCGCCGGCGCCGCACTTGCCGGTGCAGGCGTCGCCGCTGCCGCCAGCCTGGCTGGCGCTTCTGCCGCCCAGGCCCAGGACGCCCTGACCGCCGAGGGCAACCCCGCTTGGCTGGGCGAGGCACCCCAGATCGCCGAGTCCGACATCACTGAGACCCTCGAGACCGAGGTTCTCATCTGCGGCTTCAACACCGGCGGCGTGCCCTGCGCGCTTTCTTGCGCCCAGAACGGCAGCAAGACGCTCGTCATCGAGCGTGACGCCGAGGAGACCTGCCAGAAGATGCGCGAGGACATCGGCGCTATGAACTCCAAGCTCCAGCTCGCCTCCTTCGACGAGTTCCCCGAGTTCAAGATCGAGGAGAAGGACGCCGTCGAGGACATCGTCCGCTATGCCAACGGTTTCTGCAACTACGACCTCATCAAGATGTGGGCCCAGCGCTCCGGCGAGGTCATTGACTGGGTCACCGACACCATCGAGGCCACGGGCAAGTTCGTCATGGAGTTCGAGGGTGGCGTCGGCAACCAGGACGGCGAGGGCCGCGACCGTGCTTACGCCACTGGCCATAGCCCCCAGAAGACCGAGGCTGCCGGCGATGACGACTCCTACACCAAGGTCATGCGTCAGGCTGCCATCGACGCCGGCGCCGAGGTGCGCTGGAGCTGCCCCATGGTCAAGCTCGAGCAGGACGAGACCGGCCGCGTGACCGGCGCCATCGCCCAGGACACCACTGACGGCCACTATGTGCGCGTCAACGCCTCCAAGGGCGTCGTGCTTGCCACGGGTGGCTACTCCACGAACACCGAGATGATGGAGGCATTGCAGCCCGAGATCGTCGACGGCCGCATCCTGTGCACCTCCGGCTCCACCGACGACGGTTCGGGCATCAAGGCCGGCATGTGGCTCGGTGCCCGCAAGGACCCGATCGGCACGTCGATTCTCTTCAACCGCTGCTGCGTCATGCCCGATGAGGTCGCTGGCAACGGCGTTGTGGGCCGTTGGTTCTGGTTCGGCGAGCAGCCCTTCCTCAAGGTCAACCTCAACGGCGAGCGCTTCTGCAACGAGAGCGGCCCCTACGACTACATGCTGCACTCCACGTGGAGCCAGCCCTACCACACCTATTGCGACATTTGGGATTCCGACGCCAAGGCCAAGGCCGAGCAGCTCAACGAGGTTGGTTGCTGCCGCCTGTTCCCCTTCGACAACGGCGCTCAGAACAACATCCCGTTCGACGTGGTGTGGAACAACATGAACGCCAAGCTCATCGAGGACGGCTACATCCAGCAGGCCGACACCATCGAAGAGCTCGCCGAGAAGCTCAACATTCCCGCTGAGAACCTCGTGGCTACGGTTGAGAAGTACAACGGGTACTGCGACGAGGGCGCCGACCCCGATTACTACAAGGAGGCCTATCGCCTCACGAAGCTCGACACGCCTCCCTTCTACGGCGTGCGCACCGGCTCCTGGCACCTCGCCACGTTCGACGGCCTGCTCATCAACACCCACATGCAGGTGCTTGACCAGGACAACAACCCCATCGAGGGCCTCTATGCCATCGGTGACTGCTCGGGCGGCTTCTTCTGCGTGAGCTACCCCAACCTGTTCACCGGCCTTGCGTGCGGGCGGACTACCACCGAGGCCTACATCCTTGGCCAGGAGTTCGCCAACTAGTGAGTTGCGGAACCTCAGGCGCTGCGTTCCACAGGTGCTCATGTACTCCAGTACACATCGCACCTGTGCGCCTTGCGCCTGAGAACCCGCTTTTGGTGGGATGCGGAACCTCGTCCGCTGCGTTGTCCACGGGACTCGTCGCAAGACCTGCTCCGAGCATGGCGCTGTGTGATGTGGGGTTCGAGGGAAGTTTGAGTGATTGAGAGGGCAGTCTTCGGCCATGGGCTGGGGGCTGCCCCTTTCGCGTGTAGAATCGCGGGTGTCGGGGCGGTTTGCGCGCGAAGGGGGCGGGGAGTGGCACGGGCGGTGCAGCACGTACGCGAATTCTGTCGGGAGACGTTTGCCAACCGTGAGTTCTGGCTCGTCTGCTGTGCGATGGGACTGGCGGGTCTTACCGTGCAGCTTATGAACCGCTCGCTCTTCCCCTTGTTTGACGATGTGTTTACCTACGCGCGTGACATCTCGATTACGTGCAGCTCGCTTGTCTCCATTGCGCTCGGTCTCATCTCGCTTGCCCGGCCTGCGCTTTTGAGTGGCAAACGGCTCTTTTCTATCATGCTGGCTTTCTGGGCCCTCGGCGTCATTGGCATGTTCATGGGTTTGATCCTGCGCGTCCCAGCCCTTTTGGTGTTGGGCGCATGCCTGTTTGTGACGAGCCGCGGATGGGCCTCCATCAGCTCGAACCTGGCGGCCGTGTCGCTGCCGGCCCCCCAAGCGGTTGTTGCCATCGCGCTGGGCGCCGTGTTTGCTCAGCTGTTTGACCTGATCGTGCGCATTGTCGCGCTTCCCCAACAAGTGTGCGCCATTTTGCTTGTGGCGCTTGTTCCCGTCTGTCTCGCATGCGCCCATCGTCGCGCCGGCGCCCTTGCCGACGAGATAGCCGCCGGCCCTGCCGCCACGGAGCTCTCCGTCACGCGTCCCGCCTCGTATCTGCCGCTTACGAGCAACCTCTATGTCTGCATCATTTTTGTGCAGGCGGCGTTTGGCTTTGCGCTGCGCTTTGGCGAAGTGGCGGGATCCCCGTCCTTCGGCAACCTCGGCCTTGTGTTTGCGGGCGTGCTGACGTTCGTGACGCTTGCGCTTCGCGGGCGATTCATTGGCGATGAGATTGTCGACGTGTCGCTTTTGGCTCTCACCGCGGGCTTTTTGCTTGTCATAGTGGTTGGGCCGAGTAGCGCGGTGCTGGCAAATGGCCTTCTGACGGTCGGTACCTGCGTGTTTGGTGTCGCCCTCAATTCAACGCTTGTCGCCCTTGCCGCCCGCAACCCCCTTGCCGCACTGTCCATCATGGGATGGGGCCAGGGCATGTCGGGCCTGGCCACGACACTGGGCGCTCTTCTGGGTACCACGGCTAACCGCATCGAGGTCACGGATGGCCACCAGCAGCTGGCCCAGTTTGTTGCCCTTTTGCTGCTTGCCCTTGTCGCCTACATGCTTTTCGGCCTGCGCGGCTTTTCGCTGCGCGCCACCATCGAAGGCGTCGTGCCCCCCGAGCCCGACATCGAGGTGCATGTTTCTGCTGATGAGATTTTTGCCGAGCGCTGTGCCCAGGTGGCGGCCTCTCACCAGCTCACGCCCCGCGAGGCCGAGGTGTTCGAGATGCTTGCGCGCGGGCGCAACCGCGAGTACATCGAGGAGCGCCTAAGTGTGTCGCGCAACACTGTCAAGGCCCACGTCAAGCATATCTATGCCAAGCTCGACATCCACTCTCACCAGGAGCTTATCGACTTGGTCGAAGGTAAGGGCGAGTAGGGGAGGCACAGTGCTCTCCTTGGATTGGCAATATTTTCAATATTTTATTGATATCTGCGGCGAACACGACTTGAAACATGGCCGTGCTAAAATGAAACCCCGTAACTTAACGGCTGCCGCCGCGTACGGCATGGCGAGAGGAACGGGAACTCACCTATGACAAAACATGTATTCGTGACTGGCGGAGTCGTATCGTCCCTGGGTAAGGGCATTACCGCAGCGTCTTTGGGCCGCCTTCTCAAGAGCCGCGGCTACAAGGTCACGATGCAGAAGATGGATCCCTACCTCAACGTCGACCCTGGCACGATGAGCCCCTTCCAGCATGGCGAGGTCTTTGTGACCGACGACGGCCACGAGGGCGACCTCGACCTGGGCCACTACGAGCGTTTTATCGACGAGAGCCTCAACCGTGACTCCAATGTCACGCAGGGTTCGGTGTACCAGACCCTCATCAACCGCGAGCGCCATGGTGACTTCCTCGGCGGCACGGTGCAGGTCATTCCCCACGTCACCAACGAAATCAAGGCTCGCATGCACCGCGTGGCCGACAAGGCCGGTGCCGACGTCGTCATCACTGAGATCGGCGGTACCATCGGCGACATCGAGTCGCAGCCTTTCATCGAGGCCATCCGCCAGTTCCGCAAGGATGTGGGATACGAGAACGTCTGCTACATCCACGTGTCGCTGCTTCCCTACATCGCCGCATCGCACGAGGTGAAGACCAAGCCCACCCAGCACTCCGTCAAGGAGCTGCGCGGCCTGGGTGTCTCTCCTGACATCATTGTCTTGCGTGCCGACCACGAGGTGGACGAAAAGATCTGTCACAAGATTGCGTCGTTCTGCGACGTCGACCCCGACGAGGTCTTTGTGAACGGCGACTGCCCCTCCATCTACGACGTGCCCAAGATGCTTGCCGACCAGGGCTTTGACCTCAAGGTCTGCGAGCGCCTGGGCTTGGACCCCCGTACGTCCGACATGACCGAGTGGGACGCCTTCCTCGATGCCAAGGCGGCCGCCGAGGCAACCCGCGACACGCTCGGCGAGGTCAAGATCAAGCTTGTGGGCAAGTACACCCAGCTTCCTGACGCATATCTGTCGGTCATCGAGGCCCTGCACCACGCCGGCGTCGCCAACGGCCGCGCCGTTGACATCGAGCTCATCGACGGCGAGACGCTTTGCGACGCCAACGCCGACGAGGTCCTGGGTGCCGCCGACGGCATCCTCGTGCCCGGCGGCTTTGGCTCGCGTGCATTCGAGGGCAAGATTTGCGCTGCCCGCTATGCCCGCACGCACAAGATTCCCTACCTCGGCATCTGCCTGGGCCTTCAGGTTGCCGTGACCGAGTTTGCCCGCGACGTGCTCGGTTGGGCTGACGCCAACTCTGCCGAGTTCAGCGAGACGACTCAGCATCCCGTCATTGCCCTCATGCCCGACCAGGCCGGCATCGTCGACATGGGCGGCACCATGCGCCTGGGCGCCTATCCCTGCGACGTTGTTGCCGGCACGCTGGGTGCCGAGGCCTATGGCCAGGAGCATATCTCCGAGCGTCATCGTCATCGTTTCGAGGTGAACAACGAGTTCCGCCCCCAGCTTGTGGAGGCGGGTCTGGTGGTGTCGGGCACCTCGCCCGACGGCCGCCTCGTTGAGATGATCGAGCTTCCTCGCGATGTTCATCCCTGGTTTGTCGCAGGCCAGTTCCACCCCGAGTTTTGCAGCCGTCCCACCAAGCCGCATCCCTTGTTCCGCGACTTCATCAAGGCCTCCTGCGCTCGGGCCGACGAGCGGTAAGCTGTGACGGCGCCGAAGACTGACATGGCGAATCAGGCCAGGTCCGCCCTTGAGGCGGGCTTGGCCGACTATATCGATTACCTGCGCGTTGAGAAGGGCTCCTCCAAGAATACGGTGGATGCCTATAGACGCGACCTTACCGCCTGGGTTGCATGGCTAGCAGACGAGCACAATGTCAACGGTCCCGACCAGGTGGAACGCGGTCTTGTGGAAGCGTATCAGGCTCACCTGCACGACGAGGGCAAGGCCGCCACGAGCATCCAGAGGGCCGTCTCGGCCATCAAGGGCTTGCATAAGTTCCTCTATGTCGACGGGCTTGCAGAGAAGCTTCCCACCTCCGAGGTGAAAGCTCCCCGCAGGCCCCAGCGTCTGCCTGAGACCATCTCGGTGGAGAAAGCCTTCGAGTTGCTTGACCAGCCGTTTCCTGAAACGCCCATCGGCATGCGCGACAAGACGATGCTCGAGGTGCTCTACGGCTGCGGCCTGCGTGTGAGCGAGCTTGCAGGTCTCGACCTTTCTGCCTGCTATCTCGACGCCGGATTCCTGCGTATCTTCGGCAAGGGCAGCAAGGAGCGGCTCGTGCCCATTGTGGGCAGCGCGCTCGATGCCCTGCGGACGTATCTCGACGAGGCGCGCCCCTTCCTGCATCTGGCGTCGTCGGCGTCCTCGCAAGACCCCCATGCGGTCTTTCTCAACGCCCGCGGCGGGCGCATCAGCCGGCAGAGCATCTTCACCGTGGTGGAGCGCTCTGGCACCGCCGTGGGCATAGCCGGCCTGCATCCCCACGTGCTGCGCCACGCCTTTGCGAGCCACATGCTCGCCGGCGGTGCCGACCTGCGCGTTCTCCAGGAGATTCTCGGCCATGCCGACATCTCCACGACGCAGATCTACACGCACGTGGATAGGGAGCATATACGCGAGGAGTACTACCTCTCTCACCCCCGCGCCCACCTGTAATGAGCTGCAGAACCTCACGCGCTGCGTTCCGCGATACCTAGAGTACTCCAGTACACGTCGGCATCGCGCGCCTTGCGCGTGAGAACCCTGCCTTTTAATGAGCTGCAGAACCTCACGCGCTGCGTTCCGCGATACCTAGAGTACTCCAGTACACATCGGCTCCGTGCGCCTTGCGCATCAGAACCCGCTTTTTATGGAGGTGCGGAACCTCATGCGCGGGGTTTGCTGTGTGTGGGGTGGGATGAAGTGGGGGAAAAGAGCTATGAAGTTGCATGGAGTGGGATAAAAGCACTCCGCTATGGTGTATCCTGACAGTCAAGTTGGACGATTCGGCTCAAAATCAGGCTGAGAGGAGGCGCACATGGATATCGAGGCACAAGATACGTGCTTTACCGGCGTTGCCGAGCACACGCTCGACGCAAAGGGTCGTGTCTCGCTTCCTGCCAAGGCGCGCCGCTATTTGCCTGAGATTGTGAAGTGCGTTCTGTCTCTGGACAAAAAGGCGGTCTACGTCTTCGCGCCCGAGGCCTACGACGCATGGGTCAAGTCGTTCTTCAGCGAGGGCTTCAACCCGCGCTCCACGCGCGACGTGCAGCTTCGCACGCGCCTGCTCGCATTTACCGAAGAGACCGCCATCGACTCGGCCGGTCGCATCGGCATCCCAGGCAGGTTGCGCCAAATCGTGGGCCTCGACAAGGACGTCGCCATCGTGGGTGGCGGGGACCATCTCGAGGTTTGCGACGGAGCTGCCTATCGGCGTGCGGAGGAAGACCTGCTCGCCCTGGATTTTTTGGAGGAGTAGCAGGTGACTACACAGGAACTCGCCGGGGCCGAAGCCCCTCAGGTTGAATTTCATCACATCCCCGTCATGCTCGACGAGGTTCTCGAGACGCTGCGCCCCACCGATGGCGACGTCGTGTGCGACTGCACGCTCGGTGGTGCCGGGCACTCTCTTGAGATGGGCAAGCTGTGCGGTCCCACGGGCATGCTCATCGGCGTCGACCAGGACGACCTCGCCCTGGCAAATGCTGGCGCGCGCATTCGGGAGCAACTGCCCGAGCTAAGGTCTCTGCAGCTCAAGGGCAACTTCTCCGAGCTTGATCGCTTGCTGCAGCAGGCCGAGGTCCCCGGTGTCGATTGCTTCCTGTTCGACCTGGGCGTGAGCTCGCCCCAGCTCGACATCCCCGAGCGCGGCTTCTCCTATCACGAGGACGCCCCGCTTGACATGCGCATGGACACGGCCAACAACACGCTGACCGCCTATGAGGTCGTGAACCACTACACCGAGGCCGACCTGGCGCGTATTCTCCGCGTCTACGGCGAGGAAAAGTGGGCCTCCCGCATTGCCTCGCGCATCGTCTCCCGCAGGGCCTCTGCCCCGATCGCAACGACGCTGCAGCTAGTCGATGTCATCAAAGAGGGCATCCCGGCGGCCGAGCGCCGAAGCGGCGGCCACCATCCGGCGCGCAAGACGTTCCAGGCCATCCGTATCGAGGTCAACCACGAGATGGATGCGCTCAAGTCCGGCTTGGACGCCGCCGTGCGTTGGCTCAACCCGGGTGGTCGCATCTGCGTCATCAGTTACCACTCGCTTGAGGACCGCATCGTGAAGGAGACGTTCAAGTCCTTCACGGAGAGGTGCACGTGCCCGCCTGGCCTTCCGGTGTGCGTGTGCGGCTGCAAATCTGTACTGAAACTCCAAGAACGCAAGCCTCGCGTTCCCAGTGAAGAAGAGATTGTACGTAATCCGCGCTCTCGCTCCGCTAAGGTCCGATCCGCGGTGAAATTGGTCTAGAATCACTACCCCTGTGCCGCACACGACGGCACGCGATGACATAAGGAGGTGACAGGGTTGGCACGATACGACGACAACACAGCTTACGATATGCATGCCTATGCTATGCCTGAGCAGACCGCGCCACAGCACGAGCGCGTGCGCCGCGATTGGAACGTCGTGGAGGGTGGAAACTCCCCGCATGCCACAACGCCGCTGTCGCCTGTTGTTATCACTGTTGCTAAGTGCGTCGGCGCTCTTCTTGCTACCGTGCTGCTTACGGGCCTTGTCAAGGTGTTCCTTGTCGCGGCGACGTTTGGCTACCTTTCCCAGAACACCGACCTCGACACTCAGCTTGAGGCAGCGCGCTACAGCGCCTCCGAACTTGAGGTGCAGAACTCGATCTACAGCGACAAGGATCGCGTCTGGTCGATTGCGACGCAGGTCTACGGCATGACCTATCCTGAGCAGAGTGCCGAGGTGGACCTATCCGGCGTCCCGGCTGATATGACCGCAGAAACCGAGTAGCCATGTCCGCGCGCGATGAAGAATCGCGGGTGCGCAGCTCCTCCGGGCGCGACTCGTCCAAGACCGCTCCCGGTACCAGCAGACCAGGCGCCCCTGAGCGCAACGATGCCCCCAACACCGTTTCAGCTGATAAGCGTCCCAGTGCCAGGCGCGCTCAAGACAGCGTGCCTGGCAAGCTTGCTCAACATGCCTTGTCGTGGTTCTACGAGACACCCTACTCCCGCGAAGCGGTGGTGGGTGGCGTTCTCGGCCTGGCCTTTTTTGCCGTGACCATCAAACTCTTCGGTCTTCAGGCGATAGAGACGGGTGAGATTTCGACGGACGCCTCGGAGGAGCGTACGGCAAACCTCACGCTGCCCCATAGGCGCGGTGCCATTTACGACCGCAACGGCAACGTGCTTGCCCGCTCGGTCGACGCCGTCAACATTGCCATCCACCCCAATGTGGTTCAGGACAACGACGCGATCAACGCGACGGCCAACCTCATTGCCGAGGTGCTCGGCGGCGATGCGAGCACCTATGCCGACATTTGCTCGCGCGATTCGGTGTACGAGTACCTGGTCAAAAATGCCGACCCCCTGCTGAAGGCGAACCTCAAGGCAGCCCTTGAGACGGCCAACCTCGAGCGCAAAAAGGCAGGCCTTGTCGCGATTTCGGGTTTTGAGTACGAGGACGTGCAAAAGCGCGTGTACACGCAAGGCGAGGTCGCTGGCAACGTCATCGGCATTATCGGTGGCGATGAGAACAAGGGCATCACAGGCCTTGAGCTCCAATACGAAGAAGTGCTCTCCGGCACCGACGGCTACCTCGTGCAGGAGCGTTCCCGCGATGGCGATCCCATCGTGGGAGGCGAGGCCGTGCGCATCGACCCCGTCGACGGCGAGAACATCGTCATATCCATCGACCTCGACATCCAGCGTACGGCGCAGGAGCAGATTGCGAAGGCTGTGGCTGAATGGGGCGCCCGCTCGGGCGTTGCCATCGTGATGCAGCCCGAGACCGGCGAGGTTTTTGCATGCGTCTCCACGCCCTACCTCGACCTGTCCAACATCAAGGCCGCCACGACCGAGGCGTTCAACGTCAAATGCGTGAGCGACTCCTATGAGCCTGGTTCCACTTTCAAGCCGATCACGGCCTCTGCCGCTATCGACCTGGGTATCGCCACGCCAACGACAAACTACTATTGCCCCTCCGAGATTCAGGTCGGTGACGACTGGGTCGGTGACTCAGACAAGCGCGATTACGATATCGACCTCACGCTCACCGAGGTACTCGAGCGCTCGAGCAACGTCGGTATGGTCGAGTGCGCCGAGGGTCTCGGCTCCCGGAACTTCTACGACTACACGCAGCGCTTCAAAATCGGCACCCTCACGGGCATCGATTACCCTGGTGAGGTCTCGGGCATCGTGCCTGAGTACAGCGAGTACACCGGTGCTTGGGCGTCCATGGCGTTTGGCCAGGCACTCGCCGTGCCCCCGTTCCAGATGGCCCGCGCCATCAGCGCCATCGCCAACGACGGCGTGCTCGTGCAGCCGCATTTCCTTGTGAGCATCGCCGGGCAGCAGCAGAACTATCCCGAGGTAGGCAGGGCCATTTCGTCCGATACGGCCCGCCAGGTCTCTGAGATGATGTACAGCGTCATCGAGAACGGCTACGGCAACACCGGCAAGGTCGAGGGGTATCGCCTGTCGGGTAAGACCGGTACGGCCGAGCGCGTTGACGATACAACCGGCTTGTACTTCGCGAACACGAACACGGTGTCGTTCATCGGCTTTGGCCCTACCGACGACCCGAAGGTTCTTGTATACGTCATGATCGACTATGTAACCGGCGCCACGGGCTCGGAGGCTGCGGGTCCCGTGTGGTCCGTCATCATGGAGACGGCTCTGAAAAAGCTTCAGATCCCGCCTTCATATTAGGTTGTTAGCACGAAAGGAGAGGCTCGATGTTTAACGCCGAGCCGCGCGAGATTGCCCAGGCGGTTTGCGCGCGCGTCATAGAGTGCCCGGGGCAGCCCCGACGTGTTGTGGGGGTCGCCATCGACTCGCGCAAGGTTGAGGACGGTTGCCTGTTCGTCGCCCTTGTGGGTGAGCGCGTCGACGGCAACGACTACGTTGAGCGGGCACTTGAGGCAGGTGCGGCGGCGGTCATCATGACCCGCGAGCCTACCGAGGCTGAGTTTGCGTGCGCCCGCGCCCGCAACGCGGCCCTGCTCCTGGCCGCTTCGGGAGAGAAGGCCCTGCAGGACCTTGCCTCCTGGTGGCGCGACAAGCTGCATTGCGTGGTGGTTGGCGTCACGGGGTCGTCGGGCAAGACCACGACGAAGGAGATGTGCGCACGCGTCCTTGCGACCAAGTTCAAGACGCATGCCACCGCTGGCAACCTCAACTCCACGCTCGGTGCGCCCCTCACGGTGCTGTCGTGCCCGCTCGACGCCGAGGCGCTCGTGGTGGAGATGGGCATGAACGCCATGCATGAGATTGAGACCATTGCCGCTGTTGCCCGTCCCCACATCGGCATCATCACGAACGTGGGCACGGCGCACATCGGCATCCTTGGCAGCCGCCTCAACATCGCCCGTGCAAAGTCCGAGCTGGTCGCGGCCTTGGGACAGCAGGCGGGCAACTCCTTGGACGTTGAGCCTTGCGTGCTTCTGTGGGGCCAGGACGACTACACCCCTTGGATTGCCAGCAACGTTGCCGCCCCCGCGGGCGTGCGCGCCCTTACGTTCGGCACAAGCGAGACCGACGACGCATCGTGCGCAAACGTCGAGCTTGACGAGCTGGGGTGCGCCCATGGCACGGCGACGCTGCCAAGTAGCGCTTCCATGCAACTCGACCTGGGCCTTCCCGGTGTCCACAACGTGAGCGACGCACTGGCTGCGGCCGCCATGGGCGACCTGCTTGGTATCGCTGCCGAGCAAATCTCCCAGGCGCTTGCGGGCCTGCGCCTGGAGGGCAACCGTCAGCAGGTCGTGCGCTGCGCTGCCGGCATAACGCTCATCAACGACTGCTACAACGCAAACGCCGACTCGATGCGCCGCGCACTCGACGTGCTCTGTAGCCTCAAGGCAACCCGTCGCATTGCCTGCTTGGGCGACATGGGCGAGCTGGGCGAGGACTCCGAGGTCATCCATGCCGCCGTGGGAGGGTATGCCGCCGGCAAGGGCGTCGACGTGCTCGTGGCTGTGGGGCCGCTGTCGCGCTCCATGGCTCAGGCGGCCCTGCTCATGGGCATGAGCGAGAACAACGTGGTCGAGGTTGCAGATGCCGCCGGTGCCGCGAACGTTTTGAAGGAACTTGCATGTGAGGGCGACGCGTTGCTCGTCAAGGCCTCGCATTCAACCGGATTGGAAAAGACTGTCGAGGCGGTGACCCAGGCATGGGCATAGCATCTAACTACCCGAGCTACGTAATTTTCGTCGCGATCTTCGTGGCGGCGGCGATCGTGTGCGTTCTCATGCCCGGCTGGATCAAGCTGTTGCGTCGCAACAAGATTGGCCAGCAGATCAGGGCCGACGGTCCGCAGCGCCACCTGCAGAAGCAGGGCACGCCCACCATGGGCGGCGTCGTCATCCTCACTGCCGTCATCGTGGCGACGCTCGTGCTGGCCCCGATGAACGCCCCGCTTGCGCTCGCGATGCTCGCAACCGTCCTCACCGGCCTTCTGGGTTTTGCCGACGACTTCGAGTCGGTGGCCCACAAGCGCTCGCTTGGCCTCACGCCTTCCGCCAAGCTTATCGGCCAGGCGCTTATCGTCATCATCTTCACGCTTGCGGCTGTCAACGTGGCCGGCGTGTCGCCGGTCGTGAGCCTCTTTGGCCTGGCCAACATCGATTTGGGCGTTCTTACCACCACGATTGCCGGTGTGCAGGTGCCTTGGCTCTACCTCGTGTTCGTCTACTTGCTTATGGCGGGCTTCTCCAATGCCGTCAACCTCAACGACGGCCTTGACGGTCTGTGCGGTGGCTGCTCGGCAGTGACCTTGGGCGTCATGGGCATGGTGGCGTTTGCCCAGGGCAACCTCGGCCTATCGGTTTTTGCCTTTGCCTGCGTGGGCGCGTGCATCGGCTTTCTGTGGTTCAACTGCTATCCGGCATCCATCTTCATGGGTGACACCGGCTCTCTCGCCCTGGGCACGGCCTTCGCCGCCATTGCGGTGCTTACCAAGAGCGAGGTTGCTTCCATTGTGATCGGCGGCATCTTCATCGTCGAGGTCATGAGCGTCATCATTCAGGTGGCAAGCTTCAAGCTCACCCACAAGCGCGTGTTCCTTATGGCGCCCCTGCACCATCACTTCGAGAAGAAGGGTTGGGCGGAGACGAAAGTCGTCACGAGGTTCTGGATCATCAGCGCCGCATGCGCTGCGCTGGGATTTGCGTTGTACTTCCAGACCATCGGGTAAGGGGATCTTCCCATGTTTGAACCTACAGGCAATATCGTCTTACTCGGCCTCGGCGCTTCCACCGAGGCCGCTGCGCGCTATCTCGCCGCACACAAGCCGAGCCACGTTGACTCGGTCACGCTCGTAGTGCCCTCGCTGAACGAGGCCCAGAAGGTCAAGGCGCACGAGCTCGAGGAGATGGGCGTGCGCATCGAGGTCGGCTCCGAGGAGCTTTCCTGCGACTTCGACCTGGGCGTTGTGAGCCCCGGCATTCCCTGCACGGGCGGTTTCTACCGTTCTGGCCTTGCGCACTGCGCCGAGCTTATCAGCGAGCCCG
Source organism: uncultured Coriobacteriales bacterium (assembly GCA_934636245.1). Lineage (GTDB taxonomy): Bacteria > Actinomycetota > Coriobacteriia > Coriobacteriales > UMGS124 > UMGS124. Next base: position 44,158 of record CAKUAI010000008.1, on the reverse strand, counting down.
AGCTGGCCTGGCGTGTGAGCCCGCAGCATTGGGTGGGCATCACGGGCACGAACGGCAAGACAACCACGACGACGCTTGCCTGTGAGCTCTTGCGCGCCGCCGGCATGGCTGCCCGCACGGTGGGCAACATCGGCCTGCCGCCTATTGCCTGTGTGGAAGACCGCGCTGCCGACGAGGTGTTTGTCGCTGAGCTGTCCAGCTTCCAGCTTGAGAGTTCCAAACAGTTTGCCCCGCATGTGGGCGTGTTGCTCAATGTCACGCCTGACCATGTGGAGTGGCACGGCAGCCTTGAGGCCTATGCCCAGGCCAAGGAGAAGCTTTTCGCCAACATGTCCGGCGACGACCTTGCCGTGCTCGGCGACGATGAGACGTGCCGAGCGGCGGGGGAGCGCCTGCGCGCTCGCGGCGTGCGCGTTGCCGTGCTTGGCCGCGCGCCGCTGGCCGACGAGACCGACGCTGCCTGGGTCGATGCCCAGGGTCTGCTCGTCGTGCGCCTCTCTGGGTGCGACCATGTGCTCTGCGGTGTTTCCGACATGCGTATCAAGGGTCCGCACAATGTGCAGAATGCCCTGGCAGCAGCGGCATGCGCCCTTGAGCTCGGCGCCGAGGAGGCCGCTGTCGCCCAGGGTCTGCGCGACTTCGCGCCCCTGGCGCACCGCATCGAGCCCTGCGGGCAGGTGCGCGGCGTCGAGTTCTTCGACGATTCCAAGGGCACAAACGTCGATGCCACCATCAAGGCTGTCAAGTCGTTCGAGCCGGGTCGTACCGTCGTGCTGCTGGGCGGCCACGACAAGGGCACCGATTTGTCGGAACTTGCCTCAACGGTAGCCGCGAACTGCAAGGCGGCCGTGTGCTACGGCGAGGCCGGCCAGCGCATCCATCGCGCGCTTGAAGAGGCGGTGTTGGCCCATCCTGGCTGCGAGCTGCGTCTTGTTCCTAAGATGCGCGGCGCCTTCGAGGCTGCATGCGAGCTTGCCGTGTCTGGCGACGTGGTCCTGCTTTCGCCGGCATGCTCGTCGTTTGACGAGTTCACGGGTTATGTGCAGCGCGGTGAGGTGTTCCAGGGCTGGGTGGCTGCTCTTGCTGCCAACGGGGCTGTGTGCGAGGCCGCGCATGAGTGAGGCACGCGCCAAGGTGTCGCACAGGGTTAACGCCGGTACGTTTTGGACCATTGGCCACCTGACGTCGCCCCTCTTCTTGCTCGAGGTCGCCACGGTGCTTCTGTGCGTTTTCGGTCTCACGATGGTGTTCTCGGCTTCCTCCATCGAGCTGGTGATGGCGGGCGGCGACAGCTACCATACCTTCAAGATGCAGGCCATTTACATGGCATTGGGAACGGTCGCATTCTGTGTCCTGAGGCATGCGGGCGCAAATCGGTTCATGCAGTTCAAGTGGCTTGTGGGACTCTCGGCCCTCGCCATCGTGCTTCTTATCCTGGTGCTTGTGGTGGGCAAGAACACAAACGGTGCCACGCGCTGGCTGCCTATCGGCAACTTCACGCTGCAGCCCTCTGAGTTCGCAAAGATCACCATCGTCATGGCGTGCGCGCATTACGTGGGGCGCTGTGCCCAGGGCGATATTCGTCCGTCCGTTTGTGCCATACGCTTGCTGCTGCCTGTTGTTGTCCCCTTCGGCCTGATTTTTGCCGAGAAGGACCTCGGCACGATCATCATCATCGGTGTGGCCCTGTTTGCCATGCTGTATCTGGCTGGCGTCAAGCCCCGCTATCTTGTGGGAGCTGCCATCGTAGCCCTCCTGTTTGTCGTTGCGGCCATCTCCATTGCAAGCTATCGCTCTGCGCGCTTCTCCATTTGGCTCGATCCTGAGTCGGACTATTACGGAAACGGCTGGCAGTCGATTCATGGCTTCCGCGCGCTTGCCTCGGGAGGCTTCTTTGGGATGGGCCTGGGGGAGTCGCGTCAGAAGTACGCCTACCTGCCCGAGGCCGAGAACGACTACATCTTTGCCATCATCGGCGAGGAGCTGGGGTTCTTGGGCTGTATGGTGCTCATCGGGCTGTTCGTGTTCTTCGCGTATTGCGGTCTGCGCATTGCGTTTGATGCCCGCAAGCGCGGCGACCTTTCGGCGAGCCTGCTGGCCGCTTCGCTCACCGTGCTCATCGAGTTCCAGGCGTTCCTTAACATGGCGGGCGTCACGGGCATCTTGCCGCTAACGGGCAGGCCGCTTCCCTTCATCACGGCCGGTGGCTCATCCGTTCTTGCCTGTCTCATCATGGCGGGTCTCATCGCGGGCGTGGCGCAAGACAACGCGCGCGACGTGCGCGAGGGTCGCGAGCGCAGGCGCGCCCGTGCCAAGCAGCGCATGTCGGTGGTTGAGGGCGGTCGCCCATATCAGGAAGACATGGCGCCGGCCAGGCCCGCCCTGCGCGTGCCCGGCGAGGTTGTGCGTATGCGCCCTGACACCAGTCGCAACCAAGAGGATTATGGCGCACGGGAACAGGCAAGACAGTCACAGGGGTCTGAGACCGCCGAGCGGTCCAGGCGCCAGGAGGGAAGCAGACGATGAGCGTGTTTGCCATTGCGGCCGGCGGCACCGCCGGTCATATCAACCCGGCGTTGGCACTTGCCCATGAGTTGCGCAACCGCGGCCATGAGGTGCGTTTTTACGGCACGAAGAAGGGTATGGAGGCCACGCTTGTGCCGCAGGAGGGTTTCTCGTTCGAGGGTCTCGACGTCAGCGGTTTCGACCGGTCGCGCCCTTGGACGGCCGTCACGGCCCTGATCAAGATGCAGCGTGCCCGCAAGGCCCTGCTCACCGAGTTCGCGCGCGACGGCAAGCCTGCCGCAGCTGTGGGCTTCGGGGCATACGTGTGCTTCCCCCTCGCCGCGGCTGCCGCAAAGGCCGGGGTTCCGCTGGTGCTCCATGAGCAGAATTCCGTGCCTGGCATGGCCAACAAGGCGCTTGCCAAGGACGCTGCCGTGCTCGCCCTTACCTATCCCGTCTCTCAGGCAAAGTTCGAAGGCAAGCTGGGCGCCGCAACGCGCGTCGAGGTCGTCGGCAATCCTGTGAGGGCGTCTGTCCTGGCGCCCACCCGCGAAGAGGGCCGTGCCGCATTGGGCATTTCCGCCCAGGCGCGCGTGCTGCTTGTGTTTGGCGGAAGCCTGGGTGCCGTGCATCTCAACCAGGCCGCCGTCGCCCTAAAGTCCGAACTGCTCGGGCGCCCTGACGTCTATGTCATCCACGCGGCTGGCAAGCGCGACTACGAGCAGGCCAAGCAGGCCCTTGCGCTTACCGACGCCGAGGCCACCCGCTGGCGCCTCATGCCCTACATCGACGACATGGGTTCGTGCCTTGCCGCCGCCGACCTGGTGTTCTCGCGTGCCGGAGCCTCTTCCATCGCCGAGATTGCCGCATGCGGCGTGCCTTCGGTGCTGGTCCCGTATCCGTATGCCACGGAGAACCACCAGGCCCAGAACGCGCTTCTGCTCAGCGATGTCGACGGTGCGGTTGTCGTGGAAGACGACGCGCTCGATGCCCCCGAGTTCGTGGGCAACTTCCTGGCGCTGCTTGACGACGCCGCACGTCTTGCGGCTATGCGCTCCAATGTCGAGGCGCTTGGCTACTCGGGTGCCACGGCACGTTTGGCAGATGCTGTAGAAGCTGTCGCACGTTAGTCCTGCTCGTTGTGCCCGCAGGTGCAACGCGGCTAGAATAGGGCGGATTGCCTATATCGCTTCCCGCATAAGGGGAGTACGAAGGAAGGTCTGACATCATGGCTCAAGAAACCAACGCTCGCCCCTTTGAGCGTGTCCATTTCATCGGTATCGGCGGTGCCGGCATGTCCGGCATTGCACTGGTGCTGCACCAGCGTGGCTTCCATGTCACCGGTAGCGACCTGAAGGCCTCGAAGTACACCCGCGCCCTGGTCAAGGAGGGAATCGAGGTCTTCGTGGGCCACCATGCCCGCACCATCGACGAGGTCAAGCCCGATGTCGTGGTCATCTCCACGGCCATCCCCCAGTCCAACCCCGAGCTTGTGCGTGCCCGCGAGCTGGGTATTGAGGTGTGGCATCGCGCCAAGATGCTGTCGTTCCTGTCGGGCGACGCCATCACGATTGCCTGCGCCGGCACCCATGGCAAGACCACGACCTCGTCGCTGGCTGCCACGATGCTCGAGCGCATGAACCTCAAGCCGACGTTCCTCATCGGCGGCATCATCGACGGTTACGAGACGAACGGTAACTCCGGCGAGGGCCCCTACTTCGTCGCCGAGGCCGACGAGAGCGACGGGTCGTTCTTGAACCTCGACCCCAACGTCGTCATCGTCACCAACATCGAGGCCGACCACCTCGACCACTATGGCTCGCTTGAGGCTATCGAGAAGACGTTCGTGCAGTTCATGGGCTCCGTCCCCGAGGACGGCCATGTCATCGTGTGCGGCGAGAACCCCCATGTGCCCGAGCTTGCCCGCTCCTGCGGCCGCCCCGTTCTCACCTATGGCTTTGGCGAGGGCAACGATGTCGTCTGCACGCCCAAAGAGGGCGAGGGTGTCAACGCCTTCTCCGTGCGCCTGCCCAACGGCCATGAGTACGGCCTGCATCTCGACCACAACCCCGGCCTGCACAACTGCCTCAACGCCACCGCTGTGCTGACGCTTGCCTACGTGCTCGGCCTGCCGTGCGACGAGGCCGCCCAGGCAATCTCGAGCTTTGCCGGCGTGCACCGCCGCTTCGAGCTCGTGGGCGAGGTGGACGGCGTGCGCGTCATCGACGACTACGGCCACCATCCCACCGAGATCGCGGCCACGCTCGCCGCGGCCAAGAGCCTCGGCTTCGAGCGCGTGCGCGTCGCGTTCCAGCCCCATCGCTACTCGCGCACCGAGTCGCTTGCCGCTGAGTTCGGCCCTGCGTTCGACAATGCCGACGAGCTCGTGGTTCTCAACGTGTTCGCCGCGGGCGAGGTGCCCATTCCGGGCGTCTCGGGCAAGACGGTCTCCAATGCCGTGCTCAAGCATCGCCCCGATGCGCAGGCCACCTACATACCCGACCGTCACGCCGTGGTCGACCACATGGTGGAGACGGCCCGCCCCGGCGACCTCATCATCACGATGGGCGCCGGCGACGTCACGCTGCTGGGCCCGGCCATCGTCGAGGGCCTCAAGTCGAGGTAGTTTTCGCACGTATGCCCATGAGGGCGCGCAAGGCGGCGTGACCGAGCGCACACTGGCTTGCGCGCCGCGTGGGGGGCGCCGGTATCAGTCGCTGTCGAGTAAAGGTGAGGAGTGCCATGGGTCTTCTCGAAGCAAAAGAACGTCTCGAGGGGTGCCTGCATGGCACCGTCACTGCTGATGAGCGCATGAGCCGCCATACGAGCTACCGCATCGGTGGCCCGGCGGCGCTGTTCGTGACCTGCGACGACTATGCCGACGTTCGCCAGGCCGTTGAGATATTGGGCCAGGAGCGCGTGCCGTGGGTCATCATGGGCCGCGGTTCCAACGTGCTTGTGAGCGACGAGGGCTACCAAGGCGCCGTCCTCGTGCTTGGCCGCGACTTTCGTCGCTTCACTGTCGACGAGACGGGGCGGATGCACGTGGGCGCAGGTGCGGTGCTGCAACGTGTTGTGACCGAAGCGTTCGACAAAGGCCTGTCGGGGCTGGAGTTTGCAGTGGGCATTCCCGGCACCGTGGGCGGCGCCGTCTCGATGAACGCGGGCACGGCCAACCATTGGATGGACTCCGTCATTGCTGAGGTCGTGGTCTTCCGCCCTGGTACAGGCCTCGTGCATTACGCACGCAGCGACATCTCGTGGTACTACCGCGCAACCGACCTTCCCGGCACCGAGATCATCCTTGAGGTCGTGCTTGAGCTTGTCCCCGGGGATGCCGCCGTGGTCAAGGAGACGATGGAGGCGGTCCTGCAGCGCCGACGCGCGGCGCAACCGCTCAACCTGCCGTCATGCGGTAGCGTGTTCCGCAACTCTTCAGACCTCAAGGCGGCCCGCCTCATTGATGCGTGCGGCCTTAAGGGATACCGGGTCGGCAACGCCGAGGTGTCGACCGTGCACGCAAACTTTATCGTCAACCTGGGCGGCGCAACGGCAGCCGATGTCGCCCGCGTCATCATTCATGTACTCGAGGAGGTAAGAAAACGCCATGGCGTCGAACTCAGACCCGAGGTCAAGTTCCTCGGCTTCCCCGCGTGAGCCACAGCGCGACCGAACCCCTCGAGAGAGCGCCTCATCTCGCCGGCCACAACGGGGCAGCACCTCTTCGGCTGCGCGTGAAACGTCTCGCCCCGGCACGCGCGGTCGTGCGGGCGGCTCGGGGGGCAAGTCGTTTGACAGGCGCAAGAGCATCTTCGTGCTCTCCATCGTCGCGATAGCCGCGCTCTTCCTTGCCTACGTGGTGTGCGTGTGGTCGCCCCTCTTCCAGATCAGGCGCATCGTCGTCATGCCCACCGTGCAGGTGAGCAGCGCCCAGGTGAGTGAGCTTGCCGCCATCCCTGCTGGATCCACGCTCTTCGGGTTCGACGAGAGCGGTGTTGAGAAGCGCCTGCTTGCTAACCCCTGGATCAAGTCGGTGCGTCTGACGCGCAACTTGCCCGACACGCTTACCGTCGAGGTGGAGGAGCGCAGCGTCGCGGCAATTGCCATGCTCTCAAACGGGCAAAGCGCTTGGAAGCTTTCGACGGACGGCGTATGGCTTGAGCCCGTGGAGCTTTCCGTCGTCACGGCCGACAACGGCGTGCAGGCCTATGACGTCCAAGCCAAGGACGCGGCAGCTCAGGCCGGTGTGGTGTACGTGAGCGAGGTGTCTGCGGCGCTTTCTCCGCAGGCAGGCGACAAGTGCACCGACGCGGGACTCCTCGGCCTCATTCAGTACATCGAGGGATTCTCGTCGGCCTTGCGCGACCAGATTGTGAGCGCTTGCGCCACGAGCAAGGAGTCCATCGCCGTTGTGCTCTCAAATGGCATCAAGGTGTCGCTGGGCGCGCCGGACGACATCGCCCTCAAGGAGCAGACGGTGCTGGGAATCCTTGACAAGTTCCAGGGCCAGATAAGCTATATCAACGTACGTACGCCCGCAAATCCCACCTACCGTGGCCTTACGGAGGGCACTGCCACCCAAGATGGCACGACCGTCTCGGCCGATGCGCTGCCCTACCAGGCACAGGCGGACAGCGCGACTGCGGATGCTGCCGCTGTGTCTTCCACCGATGCCGCAGCCGATGGATCCACGGCGACGAGCGACTCCGACGTGCCCTCGGACGCGGCGTACAATGGAGGCTACTATTTGTCCGATGGTGAAACGTGGGTTAACTATTACTACGAAGATGGTAACCTCGTACACGGGTACTATAAGGTGGACGAGTCAGGCAACGAGACGTGGGTTGATTTAGGTTAGTGTGTTTCTCTCGTGCGCTACCTGGGGCAATGTCAAGAAGGTCAAGGCCTTCATTGACAGTCTAGGGTGTGCGTGCGATTATAAAATGATATGCGAGCTATCTAACTGTAAAGTCGAGCATTACAGTTTACAAAGACTATGGAGGTCAGGATGTACGGACAGGGCGACGCCACCAACAACTATATGGCGGTAATCAAGGTCGTTGGCGTGGGCGGTGGCGGTTGCAACGCCGTGAACCGTATGATTGCCTCCGGTGTGCAGGGTGTTGAGTTCGTGACCGTCAACACCGACGCCCAGGCTCTCCTCAACTCCGACGCCGAGACGAAGGTGCACATCGGCACCGACCTTACCAAGGGCCTGGGCGCTGGCGCCAAGCCCGAGGTCGGCCGCGACGCCGCCGAGGAGTCTCGCGATCAGATCAAGGCTGCCCTCGAGGGCGCCGACATGGTCTTCGTCACCGCCGGCGAGGGTGGCGGCACGGGTACGGGCGCCGCTCCCGTCGTGGCCGACATCGCCCGCAACGACGTGGGCGCCCTGACCGTGGGTGTCGTCACGAAGCCCTTCACCTTTGAGGGTGCGGTCCGTCGTCGCAACGCCCTGAGCGGCATCGAGGAGCTCGGCGCCAACGTCGACACCCTCATCACCATCCCCAACGATCGCCTGCTCGACGTCGCCGACAAGAAGGTCTCCTTCCTCGATGCCTTCACCATGGCCGACGAGGTGCTTCGTCAGGGCATCCAGGGCATCACCGACCTCATCACCGTCCCTGGTCTCATCAACCTCGACTTCGCTGACGTGCGCACCATCATGAGCGACGCCGGCACGGCCATGATGGGCATCGGCGTTGGCTCGGGTGACAACCGCGCCGCCGACGCTGCCAATCAGGCCATCTCCAGCCCGCTGCTCGAGAGCGCCATCGACGGTGCCGACCGCGTGCTTCTCTCCATCGCCGGTGGTTCCAACCTGGGCCTCTTCGAGGTCAACGAGGCTGCTGGCATCGTGAGCGACGCCGTGAGCCAGGACGTCAACCTCATCTTCGGCACTGTCATCGACGAGAATCTGGGCGACACCGTGCGCGTCACCGTTATCGCCACGGGCTTCGGCGGCGACACCAAGGCCTCCGGTCAGTCCAAGCTCGACCTGGGCGCCGACCGTCGCCCCAGCTTCCTCAACAGCACGCCTGCCGGCGGCTCCTCGCGTCCTTCCGCTCCTTCGACGCAGGCCCCCTCTTCCGAGTTCGACATTCCGGACTTCCTGAAGCGCAGCAGGTTCTAGGAGAACAGGCGGCACTTCGCTTGATAGCCAACGAACGCATTCACATCAAGCGTTTCGTAGACGACGGCGTGGCCCTTCTCGGTACTTGCAGCGCAGTGCCGGGCGGGGTCACGTTTTGTTTCACGGAACGTACGGGCGGCGTGTCGCACCCGCCTTTCGCCAGCTTGAACCTGGGCACGAAAGGCGGTGACGGCCCTGCCTGTGTTGCGGAAAACCGCAGGCGCGTCATGGAGGCGCTTGGGGCGCCCGAGCTGGCCGACACGCTCGTCGTGCCGAACCAGGTGCACGGCGACGAGGTCGCGCTCATCACGAGTGCGGGCGAACGTCCGGCTTGCCTCGAGGCGGGGGCCGACGCTGTGGTGTGCACGGTTCCCAACCAGGCGGTCATGCTGCTCTTTGCCGATTGCACGCCTGTCGTGCTCGTGGCGCCCGGTGGCTTCGCCGTGGCGCACTCCGGCTGGCGCGGGACGCTTGCCGGCATCGCAGGCAAGACCGCTCGCGCGCTGGCCCAGGCCTGCGGCTGCGACACCTCGGACGTGCAGGCCTTCATCGGCCCGCATATCTCTGGAGAGTCCTACGAAGTCTCCCAGGAGCTGCTCGACACATTCGTGCAGCGTTTTGGGGACATTGCCTGTTGGGGTCCGCGGCATCTCGACATGTCGGCCTGCGTGCGTGCGAGCCTGGAGGAGGCCGGGGTGGCGCCCGAATTGGTGAGCGACACGCAGCTGTGTACCGCCAAGCTCACCGATCGGTTCTTCTCTCATCGCGCTGAGAACGGTAAGACCGGCCGCCATGCCGCCGTTGCCTTCATGAGAGCTTAGGGGAGGTTGTAGATGTCTTCTATCGAGTTCGACGGGGCTTATGCCGCCCAGCTGCGGCAGCGCCGCGCTCAAATCGCAGAGCTTGTGGAACGTGCATGCGAGGCTTCTGGCCGCAAACCTGAAGATGTTGTTGTCTGTGCGGTGAGCAAGACGGTCGACGTGCCGCAGGTGGCTGCTGCCCGCGCTGCTGGGTACACTGACTTTGCCGAAAACCGCCCGCAGGAGCTCGAGCGCAAGCTCGCTCTCATTGCCGGCGATGCGGCTTTTGAAGGCGCGCGCTGGCACATGATCGGCAATCTCCAGGAGAACAAGATCAACCATGTCCTGGCGGCACGGCCGTGCCTGGTGCACTCCATCTCCTCGGCAAAGCTTGCTCAGGCCGTCTCGAAGCGTGCCGTGGTCGCGGGCATCGTGCAGCCCGTGCTGCTCGAGGCAAACGTCTCGGGTGAGCTTTCCAAGCAAGGCATGGACCCCGACGAGCTCAAGGCCATGTTCGAGATGGCTCAGGGGCTTGAGGGAATCGAGGTGCGCGGTCTGATGACCATGGCGCCGCAAGGCGACATGGCTGTCGCCGAGCGCACGTTCGAGGGCCTGCGCACCCTTCGCGACGAGCTCGCGCAGGCGTATCCGCAGGCAAGCTTGGAAGTCCTTTCTATGGGTATGAGCGAGGACTTCGAGGCGGGCATCCGTCAGGGTGCTACGATAGTCCGGCTTGGTAGGGTTGCCTTCGATCCGACGTTTTCTATCGAAGAGAGGCTGCATATATGAGCTTTCTAGATAACTTCAAGTCCCATAAGAAGAACAACGAGCAGGCCGTTGAGCAGGAGTTTCAGCGCGGCCTTCGCGAGGGCAGCTGGCCTGAGGGCGTCAGCGACTTCCAGCTCATGGACAACACGGGCACGTTTTTACCTGCCTATCCCGACCCCGACCCGCACGCCGAGGCCGACGCCTTCGTGCAGGAGCATGCGGGCGAGGGCCGCGCCGACTGGTCGGTCGTGCGCGCGGCTGGCAGCACCCGCTCCGAGGGCGGCTTCCGCGTCATCGAGGGTTCCGCTGCTGGTCGCGCCGCGGCCAAGCTTGCCGGTGACGCCCCTGCTCCGAGGAGGCCCATCGATGACGAGGGCATTCAGGTGATGCCGCGCAGCGATGCCCGCCCCGCGCGCAGCGCTGCGGGCGCAAGCGCTCCCCAGAAGTCTTACGCCGAGCGCCTGCGCGAACGTGTCGCCGCCGATGCGGCAACTCGTCCCGCTCCTCAGCCTGCTCCCGCTCCTGTCCCTGCGCCGTCCAAGCGCCCGGTTCCCATGCAGGAGCCTGCTGCGCCCGTTGCCAGGCCCGCCGCCGCAGAGCCTCGCGCCGCGGCTTCCGCCAAGCCCGCCGCCGCTCCTGCTCCTGCGCCCGCTTCGGCCGCTGCAAGCGCTCATGTGACTGAGCCGCCGACGTTTTCCAGCGATGCCGTCATCGTGCGCACGCGTGGCTACGACGACGTCCGTCGCGTCGCCGAGGTGCTGCTGGGCGACCATCGCCCTGTGGTGCTCGCAATGCGCAGCTCTTCGGATGCCACCTGCCAGCGCATCCTCGACTTCACGTTCGGTGTGTGCTGTGCCAGCGGCGCCACGATTGAGGAGCTTGGGCAGAAGCTTTTCGCCGTCTGTCCCAAGGGCGTGAAGGTCTCCGACGTTACCATGGCCGACCTCAAGCGCCAGGGCCTGATGAGGTAGCCGATGCTTTCTATTGCCATTGCCCAGCTCTTCCGCATTTACTCCGTCATCCTGCTCGTCTATGTGCTCATGAGCTGGATTCCCTACGGCGCGTCCAAGTGGGTCGAGGACATCCGTTCGGTGCTCGCTTCCATCTCTGAGCCGTATCTGGGCCTCTTCAGGCGCATCATCCCGCCCCTGGGCATGATTGATTTTTCGCCTGTGGTTGCGATTATCGTTCTGCAGCTCGCCGAGAGCCTGATTCTGGCTATACTTTAGCCATCCGTTTACCGATGCCTTCGGCTGATGCCGTGAGGCTGCAATGCACGAAGGAAAGGTCTTACCATGCCCATCACTCCCGCCGAGATTCAGCAGAAGACGTTCTCCGAGGCCAAGCGCCGTGGATACGAGCCCAGCGAGGTCGACGAGTTCCTCGAGCAGATCAGCCGCGACATCGACGCGATGCTGCGCAAGATTGCAGACCTCAAGAACCGCCTGACCGCCGCCGAGGCCAAGAACGGCGAGCTCCAGGGCGAGATTGAGAAGGTTCGCGCCGAGGCTGACAAGGCCGTGGCCGACGCTCGCGCCGCCGCGCCCGCTGCAGCTCCCGCCGATCCTGCCAACAACGGCAAGCCCAACATCTACAGCGCCACCGAGGAGCAGCTCTCCGCCGCCCTCATCGTTGCCCAGCAGACCGCCGACCGCATCGTTGCCGAGGCCAAGTCCAACGCCGAGCGCATTCGTCTCGACGCTGACAACCAGGCCCGCAAGGTCATCCGCCAGGCTCTCGACGAGAAGCAGACCGAGCTCGACGAGATCGAGCGCCTCAAGGTTTCCCGCGAGAACTTCCGCACCGAGTACCTCGCCCTCATCCAGAAGTTCTCCGATGCTGCTTCGGCCAACTTCCCGCTGATTACGTCTGCCCCCTCGGGTTCCGAGGCCGTTGCGGCCGCCCCCAGCGCTGCTGCCACGCAGCTGCAGGCCGCCGTCAACCCCTATGGCACCCAGGTGCAGGCCGCCATCGACGACCTGGACTAATCGTTAGGTTTGGCAGTGCTGCATCCTGACCGCAACTTCTCTACCATCGCTAGCCAGGGTCTCGCTGTCGAGCAGGTCATGGCACAACTTGAGCACGCCAAGACTGGCGCCCTGCTTGCGGGTGGACCCGCGCGCAGGGCGCTTTTTTGCGACACGCACGCCTGTGCCGAGCCGCTCGAGGTGCGAAGGACCCTGCGCGTGGAACCAACGGGTTCCATCGAGGCTGACGAGCTGCGCCCCTGGCTCAAGGCCCCCGCTTCTGGCGATGGCCTGCGCGTCGTGGTCAACGAGGGCGCGGGACCCTATCTGTGTCGTCCGCCCCAGATGGGCGCTGACATCGCGGTGGAGGACCTTGGCGACCTTTTCGGCAGGGCCTTTGATGGCCTTGCTTTTGTGGCCTCGCGCAGCGAGGGGGCCCTCGAGCGGTTCCTGAGGGCAATCGGGGCAGACGCGCCGGACGCGGCCGCACCGGTCCTGCCCGGCGCGCGCGATCTTCTGGCACACATGCTGCCTCAGCTTGCCCTCGTCACTCAGGCGCGTTGCGACCGGGCTCTCGTTGCTGCCCAGTTCCTTGCGCATCACCCGCGCGTCGTGTGGGTGCGTTACCCGGGTCTGGCCGAAGATGCCTCCAATGCCGAGGCTCGCCGCAGCATGGAGCACGGCTTTGGCTGGCGCGTGGCGTTCAAGCCTGCCGAGGACGCCCGTGGGTTTGCCTGCGGCTTGTGGGAGAGCCCGCTGGGTGCCCTGTCAAGCAGCGTTGAGGTGCTGCCCAATGGCGCGTGCGTGCTGCACGCTGGGCTTGAAGAGGCTCTCGATGTGGTGGGCGCGTTGGAAAAAGGCATTGCCTGCCCCAAACCCACCGAGGACTGCGCATAATTGTGCCGTGCACGTTCAATAGTTACTGACGCTTCTTAGGGAAGGAGCGCACATGCTTTTCTCGTCTACCAAGAAGATGCGCGCCGTGCCGGCTATCTTTGCCTGCTGCGCGCTTGCCTGCACGCTCATGGCGTCGGGCTGCGGCCAGAGCTTCTCCGATGCCGCCCAGGCCCTCAACGACGGCGTCAAGGCCGACATGGCCCAGCTCACCGACCTCACGAGCGACACGGCCACCTCGCTGTTCGCCTCCGACTACACCAGCGACCTCGTGGATGCCGGTGTCGACCCGCTCGATGTGTACGGCCCCATGTTCTCCAGCCTTGCCTACGAGGTGAGCTCCATCTCGATTGAGAACAACACGGCCCATGTCGTTGTCAACGTCTCGAACAAGGATCTCAACCAGGTTTTCCAAGACTATACGGCCCAGGTGACCAACGAGCTTGCGACCGCCGAGACCCGCAACGCTCTCGCGGCCATGGATGACGCCGCGCTCACGGCCCACCTGGCCTCGGTGCTCACGTCGTGCCTGGCAAATCCTGACGTGCCAGTGGTTTCGCAGACCGTCGAGCTTGTCTATGTCAAAGACGGCGCCCTCTGGAAGCTCCAGGATTCCGACGAGCTTGTGCGCGCCCTTCTGGGCGGCCTCGACCCTGCGCAGGCAAGCGTTGCCTCGCAGGACGAGCTTGTGGCAGCAAGCGATCCTGCCGCGCCTGCAGCAGACGCCGCTCCTGCTGACGCCGAGGCCCAGCCTGCAGACGCGGGCGAGGGCGAGGAGGCCATCGCCCCGGTCGACGCCGAGGGTCAGGGCGCGGCCGAGCCCGTCCAGCAGTAGGGGAGCCGCCCGGCATGCCCTCACCCGCCGTACCTGCCGCGACGAGCCTTGCCGTGCGTCACTCGATGCAGGGCAACCGCAGCCGTGATACCAAGCCTGAGATTGTAGTGCGCACCTACCTGCGCAAACGCGGTCTCAGTGGGTATCGCCTGCAGTGGAAGAAGGCCCCCGGCAAGCCTGACGTGGCCTATCCGGGCAAGCGCGTGGCAATCTTCGTGCACGGCTGCTTTTGGCATCGGTGTCCCTACTGCCATCCCAGCACGCCGTCGTCCAACGTCGAGTTCTGGTCGGCGAAGTTCGCCCGCAACCAGGCAAGGGACAGGCGCGATTCAAGCGAGCTTGTCGATGCCGGCTGGACAGTTGTTGTTGTCTGGGAATGCAGACTTAAAAAGAAACATCTGCGGCGTACCATGGACGAGGTGGCGGCTCTTGTGGAGCACGCGACGCCCGTCAAGACCAAGGCCGACGAGCATCCGGGTCGGCTGGTCGTGCTCGGACGCACCTGTGTCCACGGCCCTCGTGGCCTTGCCGCTGCGCGCATACGTTTACGTTCGAAGAGGGCCGCTCATGGCCCAAGGGATTGTGCCAGAAAACGCTTTTGATTGAGAAAGGGACATGTATGACTGATACGGTATCTGAGTCCGAGAAGCCCTGCATCCTTGTCACGGGCGGCGCCGGTTTCATCGGCAGCCACACCTGCGTTGAGCTGCTCAACGCCGGCTATGACGTCGTCGTGATCGACGACCTGTCCAACGCCAGCGAGGTTGCCCTCAAGCGCGTCGAGCGCATCACGGGCAAGAAGGTTCGCGCTTTCTACCAGGGCGACGTGAAAGACGGGGCACTTCTCGACCGCATTTTCGACGAGCAGCCCATCTGCGGTGCCATCCACTTCGCCGCGTACAAGGCGGTGGGCGAGTCGGTGCACAAGCCCATCGAGTACTACCAGAACAACCTGGGCGGCACGCTTGAGCTTGCGCGTGCCCTTCGCGACCACGGCGTGTACGACATCGTGTTCTCCTCTTCGGCCACCGTCTATGGCCAGCCCGATCACGTGCCCGTGCGCGAGGATTCCGAGCTCAAGCCGGCCACGAACCCTTACGGCCGCACCAAGACGATGAACGAGCAGATGCTGCGCGACCTTTACACGGCCGACGAGCGCTGGAACGTCATGCTCCTTCGCTACTTCAACCCGATTGGCGCTCACGAGAGCGGTCTCATCGGCGAGGACCCCAAGGGCATCCCGAACAACCTCGTGCCCTACGTGGCCAAGGTTGCCGTGGGCCAGCTCGACCACATCAACGTCTTCGGCGACGACTACCCCACGCCCGACGGCACCGGCGTGCGCGACTACATCCACGTTGTCGACCTGGCGCGCGGCCATGTGTCGGCCCTCAACTACATGCGCGGCAAGCACGGCGTGCATGTGTTCAACCTGGGTACGGGCCACGGCTACAGCGTGCTCGACGTCATCCATGCCTTCGAGCGCGCCTGCGGCAAGGAGCTGCCCTACGAGATCTGCCTGCGCCGCGACGGCGACATCGCCGAGACCTACTGCGACGCCTCGAAGGCCAAGGAGCTCATGGGCTGGGAAGCCCAGTACGACATCGACGACATGTGCGCCCACTCCTGGAAGTGGCAGAGCACCAACCCCAACGGCTACCAGGGAGCCACGGAATAGAATCCCGCGGGACCGTTGCGGCCGCGTCTGACGAAGGCCCGCGCCTTGAGCGTCACCTTTGCCCGCCGCGCCGTGGCGGCCCCGTATCACATCCGAGTTGCCGTATGACAAGAAAGGCTGCGACAGCATGGACATGCGCATTGAGATAAACGACGAGGTAGGACAGGACATCCTGAGCGCCGAGGAAATCGAGCGCCTGGTGGCGTGCGTGCTCGAGGGGGAGGGTTGCCCCGAGCCTTGCGAGGTTTCGGTCAGTTTCGTCGACGCCGACGAGATTCACCGCCTGAACCTGGAGTACCGCGGCATCGACAAGCCCACCGACGTGCTGTCGTTCAACATCGACGACCCCGACGACGTGGAGGACGGCGAGCCCTTCATGGTGGGCGACCTCATCATCTGCCCCTCGGTTGTGGCCAAGCAGGCTCCTGAGTTTGGCAACGACCCGGCCGACGAGATGCGTCTCTTGCTGTCGCACGGCTGCCTGCACCTCATGGGCTACGACCACGAGGACACGCGCGAGGCTGAGGAGATGGAGGCGCTCGAGCGCTCCTACCTGGCCGATTTTACGGGCGTGCCGCCTGAGCAGATCAACATCGGCCCCACGGTGGACCACGCCGCCGAAGGCACCGACGCCCATCCCGTCGCCAAGCCGGCCACCAGCCAGCCCGTTCTTTGGCAGGACCTGCCCTCTGAGGGCGACGAGGACTTCGACGACGATGACGAGGACTGGGACGACGAGGACGACGATGTCGTTGGCTTCGACAACCCCGACGGCTTGTCCGGCACCGCCCTCATCGACGCCTTCTTTGCCTCCCAGGGTGCCGCCGGCGCCCAGGCTCCGCAGGAAGACGACGAGGACGAGGCGCGTTTCATGCACCCGGCCACCTACGAGGGCCCGTTCAAGAGCGGCTTCGTGAGCCTGGTGGGCCGCCCCAACGCCGGCAAGTCCACGCTCATCAACGCCATCGTGGGCGACAAGCTGCTCATTACCTCGCCCACCGCGCAGACCACGCGCCATCGCATCTCGGCCGTGTACAACGAGCCGAACATGCAGGTCGTGCTTGTGGACACCCCCGGTCTGCACAAGCCGGTGGATGCCCTTGGCGAGGAGCTCAACATCTCTGCGCTCAACGCGCTCAAGGACGTCGACGTGGTCGCCATGGTGCTCGACGGCTCGCAGCCTGCGGGCCGCGGCGACGAGTGGGTGGCCCAGCACGTGGCCGAGAGCCGCGCCTACAAGGTGCTTGTGGTGACCAAGGCCGACATCATCGACCAGGACCAGGCCCGCGCCCAGGTGGAGCGCATGCGCGAGTTCTGCCCGTTTGACGAGGCCATCGTCGTGAGCGCCCAGGAGGGCTTCAACGTCGACGGGTTCCTGCAGGTCGTGGCCGCGCACCTGCCGCAGGGTCCCCGGTGGTTTCCGGTGGACATGCAGACCGACATGACCCCCGAGGTCGTGGTGGCCGAGTTCATCCGCGAGAAGGTCCTGCTCAACACCCGCGACGAGGTGCCGCACTCCGTGGGCGTGGAGGTCGACTCTACGAGCTACGACGAGAAGGCCAACATCTCGCACATCAACGCCACCGTGTACGTGGAGCGCGAGGGCCAGAAGGGCATCGTCATCGGCGCCGGCGGCAAGATGATCAAGCGCATTGGCTCGCAGGCCCGCCACGACCTGGAGCGCCTGCTTGGCAACCAGGTCATGCTCAAACTCAACGTCAAGGTGAAGCCCGGCTGGCGCAGCGACGCCGCGCAGATCAAGCGCTTCGGCTACGGCGAGGGCGCGTAAGGCTTTGAGACACAGGGCGTCCTGCAGGTGGCAAGCGGCCACGGCAGGGCGCCCGTTTTGTATTGGCCCGGGGGATGCCGGGGCCATCTGACAGCTTGCCGCCAGAAACGGCAGCCCACCAAAGAGAAGGGGATCGAAATGTCGCAGGCAGAAGAGACACTGGGGCGTTTGGCGTCTTGCTTGTGCGAAGGCGAGGAAGTCGACCTGGAAGGCCTGGGCCAAGAGCTCGCAGCCAGGCTTATCCCGCTGCTCGCCAGTCCCCTTGCGGGTCCGGGCGCCACGCTGCAGCAGGCGTTTGAGGCTGCCGGTTCGGGCCATGAGGCGCTTGCTACCTGGGTGGGGGACGCGCCGCGTCTCGCCTGGTCGTTTGGCGAGGAGGGCTTGCCCGTGAGCGTCACCGCGCTTCTCGGATGGCCCTACGGGCGTGTGCTCGGCGACGCCCTGTGCTTCGAGTGCGCCATGCTTGCCTCGGTGGGCGTGGGTGAGGTGTGCCTTGCCGCCAACACCGCCGCTCTTGTCGAAGGTGAGTTCGACGAGGCCATGGACCCCGTGCTCAGCGTGATCCGCACCGCCCGCGCCGACGACGAGTGCGACGACGGGGATGCCTGCGCTTGCGGGCACGACCACGAGAGTGCCTGTGGTTGCGACGACGAGGCTTGTACCTGCGACGACGATTGTGACTGCGAGCACGACCGCGAGTGCGCCTGCGACTGCGGTGACGATGACTGTGCCTGCGATCACGACCACGGCTGCGGCCACGATGATGACGACTGCTGCGAGGGAGCCCTTGCGGTGGGTGTGGCCATCGAGTGCGGTCAACTGACTCCGCAGATGCTCTGCCAGGCCGTCGACGTCATCTCGTCTGCATACCCCGACTACATCGTCGCCTGCACGGGCGCCGAGCGCTGCGCCACGCCTGAGGACGTGCGCCTTGTGTGCGCCACCGTCGAGCCCGGCGTTGCCGTGCGCGCCACCACCGACGCTCGCACCGTTGCCGAGGCCGTCGAGCTCTTCGAGGCAGGCGCCGTCGAGCTCATGTGCCTGCATGCCGGTCAGATTCTGCTCGACTTCGACCGCCTAGCCACGAGTCTCTAGGACGTTTCCTTGTCGGGCAAGTTCAAGGCACATGGCATAGTCCTTCGCCGCACAAAGCTCGCCGAGTGCGACCTCATCGTTACCTTACTGGCCGATTGCGCAGGGCAGCTGCGCGTCGTCGCCAAGGGCGCACGCAAGCCTTCAGCCAAGCTGGCCGGTGCCATGAACCTGGGCAACGAGGTGGAGCTTTTGGTGAGCGAGGGGAGGGGCCTGCCTATCGTGAGTGAGGCGCGCCTTGTGCGCTCGCATGCCAATGTTGCCGCCGACTACGACCGGGCGGTGCTCGTCGACGCGGCGCTCGACTGCGCCTGCGAGCTTACGGTGGAGGGCAACCACGACCCGCGCCTGTTGCCCCTGTTGGCGGCCTCGCTGGAGGCCCTCGAGGTGGCATCGTCTGCCGTATTACCCCTGCTTACGGCCGCCTTTATCTTCAAGGCGGCCGCCATGCAGGGCTTTCGGCCGTGCCTGGACACCTGCGTGCGCTGCGGCGAGCCGGTGGAGCTGGCGCAGGCGGGCAGGGTCGCCTTCGACATCAGCGAGGGCGGCGTGGTGTGCCCCGAGTGCGCCTGCGCCGCCGCCGTCAAGGCCATGGACGCGTCCACGCTTTCCTGGACCCGCGCCCTCATCTCCCTGCGCCTAGCCGACATCTGCGCCTGCGAGTTTCCCTCCGACGAAGCCTGCCTCTCCGCAGGGTTCGACCAGCTCCACTTTGCTCAAACCTGGCTCGGCCACTACCCCGGCATCCGCCCCCGCGCCCTCGACTTCGCCCTCACGACTGGACTGTACTAAAGCACCCCCCCCTTGATATAATTGCTGTGACAGGCAACGATAGAAAGGGTGGTTGGCATGGCTATCTCTCGTCGTGAACTAGTCAAGGTGGCAGGGGCCGCGATGGCGGTGGGGGCTGGCGTTGGCTGCGTGCCTATGGCCCATGCCGACGAGCCAGACGGGGACATGCTGGCCGCCCGGTTCCAGAAGATTTTTGGCCGGTATCAAATCAACGACGTGATTTCTGCAGATGACGCTGCATTTGTTGAGCAATATGCCCTTCCAGCTGACGGCGGCCAGGCACAGGGGACATACGAGCTCGATGAGCATGACGTGTACGAGGGCAGCCCGTGTTCAATCACGGGAAACTGGTACTACAGCGACTTTTCCGAGGACGACCGATGGCATTTTTACGGGGCAACGCTCCAGGCAGAATATCCTGAAGGAACGGCCGAAGAGATCGTCGCGGGCATGCGTTTCATGGCATTCCGGCCTGAAGAGTCCTCCTATAAGCTCATCTGGAAAGACGAGCAGTGTGATAGCGAGGAGAATCTTGGCATCCGCACGACTGAATTTGTAGGCGAGTTTATGGGCGACTTGGCGTATATAGCAGTGTCTTGCTATGCAACTTTCAAGTCCCAGTCTCACCTGCTCACCCCTTTTATGGCGGGCGCACCATTCACGCTTGTTGATGAGGGGACCTATGCAACCAGCGAGATTCCAGTTGAGTGGAGCCTGCGCGTTTTCTCACCGGACGGGACAGACACGCGGCTACAATCCGGAGAATAGTTTGTCGACCAAGGCTGCGTGCCATTGAGTTGAGAGCTTGTATGCCGCGGACGCACGTTGGCGGATGCGTGCATAGGCGGAACAGGGGCGCAGCGGCGTCCCGGGCAGCTTACATTGACGACGGCCCCATCAGGCATGCGCTTGATGGGGCCGTCTTTGCGTAAGAAAAGGCCGAGCCATGCGATTTAACATACATTTCACTGCTCCAAATGTATGTTAAATCGTCAAAACACCAGTTGGCGCGTTTTTTAAAATCCTGAAATGTATGTTAATCCGCCAAGACGTGCGTTCCCACGCGCGTTACCCGCTTGCCCGCACGCGCCCGTCCCCGCACGCCTGCCGGCACCCTCTCGCTACCCCTCTTTCCCCAGCTCGCAAATCCGCTCGTAAATCTCCGGGCGCGGGGTGTCGCAGCAGTGGGCGAGCTCTTTGGCCAGGGCCGTCGCGCGCTTGCCGGCGGCAAGGCCTGCGCGGATGGCGCGGTCAAGGTCGAACTCCTCGCCCTCGCCCTCGTTGACGCCGGCGCCTGCGGCTCCCAGCGCCAACGCCGCCATCTTGCGCTCCCAGGCGGCAAGCTCCTCGGCATCGGGGGCGTCTACGAGCAGCACGCACTCGCCCTTGGGCTCGCCGCGCTCGGCCATCAGCTCCACCATCTCGGTCGCGCTCGCGCGCACCACTTCCTGGAACATCTTCGTGAGCTCGCGGGCCAGCGCCACGCGGCGGCGCGGGAACACCCCGGCGATGGCGTCCAGCGAGTTGGCCACGCGGTGGGGCGACTCGTAGAACACGAGCACCGCGGGCAGGCCTGCCAGCGCCTTCAGCACGCGCGCCCTCTCGCCGTCCTTTCGGGGCAAGAAGCCGCCGAAGTAGAACGCCTCGCAGGCAAAGCCCGACTGCGCAAGCGCGCAGGTCACGGCCGAGGGCCCGGGGATCACGTCGACGGGCACGCCGGCATCGCGGCATGCGTCCACCAGGCGCGCCCCCGGGTCGGCCACGGCGGGCATGCCGGCGTCGGAGACGAACGCCATGCGCTCGCCGGCCGTCATGCGGCGCACGAGCTGCGGGGCGCGCTCGGCGATGACGTTCTCGTCGCAGCGCTCGAGCTTGGCCTCCACGCCCAGCGAGCTCAAAAGCTTGCCCGAGACGCGGGTGTCCTCGGCGAGCACGGTGTCGGCCTGGCGCAAGGCCTCAAGCCCGCGGCTCGACAGATCGGCGCGGTTGCCGATGGGGGTGCCTACGAGTGTGAGCGATCCTTTGGCCTCTTGCGATGCGCCGATTGTCATGCCGACCTCCCGTTGCCCTGCAGGGCTGCTCAGAACGCGTTTCCTTTCACGCCCCACATTCTACCGTCGGCCATGCCCGTTTGCCCGCCGCTTTGCCCGCCTGCCGACAAATAACGGCAACGTCGGGAGGGTCACAGCACCCACACATTGCAGACGGCTAACTCGTGATATTACGTAAAGACGGACGGGGCTCTTCCCGTCTGCTTGAAGGATCTATTCGAGAGTGGAGGCAACGTGGGTATCATCGGCCTGCTCATCCTCATCCCGCTGGTGGCGGCAGTTCTTTGCCTGCTGGCCCCGGGGCGCAGGGTGCGCGAGGTGGTCGTGTACGTTTCGGCCGCCGTCATCATCGTCGCCAGCATCACCCTGGCGAGCGCCCATCTCAGGGGCGCGGGCACGTACTACAGGGACAGCATGCCGTGGCTCGACTGGGTGTGCTTCGCCATCGACCTGCTGCTCGCCGCCTACGTTGCCTGGCGCGCCGTCAACGCCCGCCGCATGGGCGTGCTGGCGCTCGCATGCATCCAGGCCATCGCGGTGTGCGTGCTCGAGTTCGGCGTCGCGCACGGCGTGCACGTGCTGCGCCCGGTCTACATCGACACGCTCAGCTCCATCATGGTGCTCATCGTGGGCATCATCGGCAGCGGCATCATCGTGTATGCCTGCGGCTACATGCGTGACTTCCAGCATCATCAAGACGAGCTCGCCGCTCAGGGCAAGGAGTCTGCGCCCGATCGCCAGCCTGTCTTCTTCGCGGTGATGTTCGCCTTCCTCTCCGCCATGTTCGGTCTCGTGCTCTTCAACAACCTGATGTGGATGCTCACGATGTGGGAGGTCACCACCGTCTGCTCGTTCTTCCTCATCGGCTACACCAAGACCGAGGAGGCCACGGCCAACTCGTTCCGTCAGATCTGGATGAACATGCTCGGCGGCATCGCGTTCACGCTTGCCCTCATCTACATGGGCTCGCAGATGCACACCCTCGAGCTCAGCACCTTCGTGAGCCGCGGCGGCGCCTCTGCCAGCCTCGCCATGCTGCCGCTGGCGCTGCTCGCTTTCGCGGCGCTTACCAAGGCCGCCCAGATGCCCTTCCATACGTGGTTGCTCGGCGCCATGGTCGCACCCACGCCCACGAGCGCCCTTTTGCACTCCTCCACGATGGTCAAGGCCGGCGTCTTCCTGCTGATTCGCCTGTCGCCCCTCATGGGTACCTACCTCGCCACGGGCGGCAACACGACCATGCTCAACCCCGTGGGCATCTCGGTGATGCTTGTGGGCGCCACCACGTTCCTCGTGTGCTCGCTCATCGCCATCTCCCAGTCCAACGCCAAGCGCGTGCTGGCCTACTCCACCGTCGCCAACCTCGGCCTCATCGTCACCTGCGCCGGTATCGGCACGGCGGCGGCCGTGTGGGCGGGCGTGTTCCTGCTCATCTTCCACGCCGTGGCCAAGTCGCTGCTCTTCCTGTGCGTAGGCACCGCCGAGCACCACATCGGCTCCCGCGACATCGAGAGCATGGACGCGCTCGTTTCTCGCATGCCCAAGCTCGCGTGCCTCATGGCACTGGGCATCTGCGGCATGTCCGTCGCCCCCTTCGGCATGCTCATCTCCAAGTGGGCTGCCCTGGGCGCCTTCATCGACTCGGGCGTGCTCGTGCTCATCGTCATGATGGGCTTCGGCAGCGCCGCCACGTTCTTCTTCTGGGCCAAGTGGCTCGGCAAGATCCTGTGCAACGTTCAGGGTCAAGATAACCTTGAGAGGGACGTCCACAAGAGCGAGTGGGTGGCGCTGGCCGTCATGGCCTTCGGTGTGGTTGCGCTCGCCGTGGCTCTGCCCTGCGTGAGCTCGACGATCGTGACTCCCTATGTCAAGCGTCTCGTGGGCGGCTCCATGCTTGCTCCCAGCCTGTCCGACCTCACCATCATGGCCGTGAGCGCCGTGGTCGTCGTGATCGTGCCGCTCATCGTGGCCCTGCGCGCCAAGAAGCGCTCTACTGCGGTCGAGATGCCGCATCTGGGCGGCGTGGGCCTGTCGCAGACGAGCTTCGCCGGCGCCCTGGGCGGCGAGGTCTCCACGGCTCAGCGCGCCTGGTACATGGAGTCCATCTTCGACGAGAAGCAGCTCTCTCGCATCGGCTCTGTCGTCTGCATCCTCGTTGCCTTGGCGGGCATCGCCTGCTCTGTGGGCCTCAGCTACGTCTTCATCAACCTCATGGGGAGCGTGATCTAAATGGCCCTCACCATTGTGGCGGTGTGCGCCTTCATCGTCTTGGCGCCCGTGCTGGGTTGCCTTCTGGCTGGCGCCGACCGCATCATCACGGCCCGCATGCAGGGCAGGCGCGGCCCGGTTCTGCTGCAGCCCTACTACGACGTGCGCAAGCTGCTCGAGAAGGACGCCGGCCGACTCGACCCCGTGATGACCTGCCTGGTCGTGTTGGCGCTTCTCGCCGCCATCGTCGCGGGCGCGGTTTTCTTCTGCGGCGGCAACTTCCTGCTGTGCGTCTTCCTCATCACGCTGTCGAGCCTGTTCTTCATCCTGGCGTGCTACCTGTCGCCCTCTCCCATGGCCCAGACCGGCGCCCAGCGCGAGATCCTGCAGGTCATGTCCTACGAGCCTATGGTGCTCTTCGTGGGCGTTGCGCTCTACCTCACCACCTCTGCCACTCAGGGCAAGGGCTCCTTCGAGGTCTCCTCGCTCTTTGCCGGCGACGCCACGCTTGCCGTGTGCATGCCCCTCATCTTCCTGGGTCTGCTCTTCGTGCTTACCATCAAGCTGCGCAAGTCGCCCTTCGACCTGTCGATGGCCCATCATGCCCACCAGGAGCTCGTCCGTGGCGCCACCACCGAGATGAGCGGCCGCGTGCTGGCCATCGTCGAGGTCACGCACTGGTACGAGAATGTGCTCTTCTTGGGCTGGGTCGGCATGTTCTTCATCAACGCCAACCCGCTGTCCATCCTGCTCGCTATCGTTGTCGTCGCCATCGTCTGGTTCATCGAGATCCTGATCGACAACAACTTCGCCCGCGTCAAGTGGCAGGTCATGCTCAAGGGCGCCTGGGGCGTGGCGCTCGTGGCCAGCATCGTCAACTTCTCGCTGTTCTACTATCTGAGCAGCGGCGTCATCATCTTCTAGGAGGGGGCACATGTCTTTTGCAACCAAGTCCCCGTGGCTCATCCACTACGACGGCGCAAGCTGCAACGGCTGCGACATCGAGGTCCTGGCGTGCCTCACGCCTCTCTACGACGTGGAGCGCTTCGGAATCATCAACACGGGCAACCCCAAGCACGCCGACATCTTCCTGGTCACCGGCTCGGTAAACGAGCAGGCCGAGGGCGTCATCAAGCAGATTTACGACCAGATGGTCGAGCCCAAGGTCGTTGTGGCCGTGGGCATCTGCGCCTGCTCGGGCGGCATCTTCCACGACTGCTACAACGTGAAGGGCGGCGTGGACAAGGTCATTCCCGTTGACGTGTACGTGCCCGGTTGCGCCGCGCGTCCCCAGGCCATCATCGACGGCGTGGTGAAGGGCCTGGCGGTGCTCGAGGAGAAGCGTGCGGCTCTCGTTGCGGGCGCACCGCTTCCGCAGGGCCATATGTCGGCCCCCGGCGAGCAGGAGCAGACGCTGCGCCGCGTTCACATGACGACCCAGCAGGACGAGCAGATTGCCCATGAGGCAGACGTCGTCCATGAGGAGGCTTAAGGCATGGCACAGGTAGACTTCATCGAGACGACCTTGGGCGAGCTCGTCGGTGCTGCTCAAGCGTACAAGGCCAAGGGCTGGCGTTTCGCCCAGTGCTGCGCCTCGCGCAACGGCGACGACGCCTTCGAGTTGCTCTATTCCTTCGTGGACGACGCGACCAACGAGGTGGCCAACCTGCGTGTTTGCGTGAGTTCTTCCGACGAGATTCCCAGCGTGGGCGGCATCTACCCCGTGGCGTTCATGTTTGAGAACGAGATGCACGACCTCTATGGCCTCACTGTGGTCGACATGAACTTCGACTACCGCGGAGGCTTCTATCACCTGCACATTCCCGCACCCATGGCCCAGGCCCCGCAAGGCAAGGCCAAGCCTGTCGCAGCTGCCAAGCCCGCTGCGGCGGCGGAATAGGAGGCCGAGCTATGGCAACCAGGACCGTCATGCCCTTCGGCCCCCAGCACCCCGTGCTGCCCGAGCCCGTACACCTCGACCTTGTGCTAGAGGACGAGCGCGTGGTTGAGGCCGTCCCTCAGGTCGGATTTGTGCACCGTGGCCTTGAGAAGCTCGTCGAGAAGCGCGACTACAAGCACTTCGTGCACGTGGCCGAGCGCATCTGCGGCATCTGCAGCTTCGGCCACTCCATGGGCTACAGCCAGGCCGTCGAGCGCCTCATGGGCATCGAGGTGCCCGAGCGCGGCCAGTACCTGCGCGTCATCTGGCACGAGCTGTCGCGCATCCACTCGCACCTTCTGTGGCTGGGCCTTGCAGCCGACGCCATGGGTTTCGAGAGCCTCTTCATGCACACCTGGCGCCTGCGCGAGCACGTGCTCGACATCTTCGAGAAGACGGCCGGCGGCCGCGTGATCCTGTCGGTCTGCACCCCCGGCGGCGTTTTCAAGGACATCGAGAACACCGAGCTCAACGCTATCTGCGGTGTCCTGGCGAGCCTGCTCGAGGAGTACGACCAGATCGCCAACACGTTCCTCATGGACGACTCGGTGAAGAACCGCCTGGTGGGCGTGGGTTATCTCTCGAAGCAGGACGCCATCAACTACGGCTGCGTGGGCCCGTTCGGCCGCGCAAGTGGCATCGAGATGGACGTGCGTATGGCGGGCATCGACGCCTACTCAAAGCTGTATGATTTCCACCCCGTTGTGTCCACCGAGGGCGACTGCTACGCCCGCTGCAAGGTGCGCATCGAGGAGGTGCGCCAGTCCATCGACATCATCAACGAGATGGTGGGCCGCATTCCCGCAGGCGAGGTGCGCGTCGACGTGAAGGGCAACCCCGAGGAAGGATCTTCGGCTGTCATGCGCGTTGAGCAGCCCCGCGGTGAGGCCTTCTACTACGTGCGCGGCAACGGCACCAAGTTCCTCGATCGTTTCCGCGTGCGCACCCCCACATCGGCCAACATCCCCGGCATGGCGGGCGCGCTCGCCGGCTGCGACCTGGCCGACGTTCCCAACATCATCCTGACCATCGACCCGTGCATCAGCTGCACCGAGCGCTAAGGGAGGCAACACATCGTGGCAGAATTCAAGCTCGGGCGCATGACCCTCAAGAGTCTGTTCTCCAAGCCCGCAACGAAGCTCTATCCCCTGGAGAAGCCGCACTTCTTTGAGCAGACCAAGGGGCGCGTGCACCTCGAGCCCGATTCGTGCAGGTATTGCGGCCTGTGCGCAAACGTGTGCCCCACCCAGGCGCTTGACGTCGATCGCAAGGCTCTGACCTGGTCGATCGACCGCTTCCGCTGCATCCAGTGCCGTAGCTGCATCGAGGCGTGCCACGAGGGGGCCCTCAGCATGCTCAACCACTACACCGACCCCGCCCAGGAGCGCGTGGTGGAGGTCTACGAGGTGAGCCCGCAGGAGCGCCAGCGCCGCGAGCAGGCCGCAGCCGAGAAGGCCGCCAAGGCAGCCAAGCTCAAGGCCGAGATGGCAGCCAAGAAGAAGGCCGAGGCCGAGGCGAAGGCCGCAGCCGAGGCGTCCGCGCAGGAGTAAAGCAGGGCGGCTGCGCAGAACAGCGCCGCGCCGCAGGCCAAGGTGGGCGAGGGCCTGCCGGCGGCTGCAACGCGTCGCGGGGCCGGGCGGGCATGCGCGCTTGCTTGCTTGCTTGCCAACAATCGCATCTCAAGGGGGCTGGCGACGAATCGTACCCGTTGCTGGCCCCCTTTCTTTGCCTGCCCGTGGCGCAGCTTGTATGTGACCACGTTCGCCAGCTGCTTTGCAGGGAAGCGCAGATGATACGATTATCCCATCTGTCTAGAAAGCGCCGGGAGTGTCCCGGCGCAATGCGTCGAAAGGCTACCCACCATGTGCGATTGCGGCTGCGCCGACCACAAGCCCGAAGGCAAGGGCACGTATTTCATCACCACGCCTATCTACTACGTGAACGCCGCCCCGCACCTGGGCACGGCCTACTCCACCATCGTGGCCGACGTCCAGGCGCGTTTCCGTCGCATGGACGGCTACGACACGCTGTTCCTCACCGGCGTCGACGAGCACGGCCAGAAGGTCGCCGACTCCGCCGCCGCACACGACATGACGCCCCAGCAGTGGTGCGACTCCCAGGCCCCTGCCTTCCAGGAGCTTTGGCGCACGCTCGAGATCACCAACGACGACTTCATCCGCACCACCCAGGAGCGTCACGTCAAGGCGGTGCAGCACTTCTGGGAGGATCTCAAGGAGAAGGGCTACATCTACAAGGGCACCTACGAGGGCTGGTACTGCGTGCCCGAGGAGACCTACTTCACCGAGACCGACGTGCGCCACGCCAACACCGACGAGGACGGCAACTACGACGAGACCGCCATCCCGCTGTGCCCCGACTGCAAGCGCCCGCTCGAGCGTATCCAGGAGGAGAGCTGGTTCTTCAAGCTTTCCGAGTTCCAGCAGCCGCTGCTGGACTTCTATGCCGCCCACCCCGACTTCATCGAGCCTGAGATTCGCCGCAACGAGGTCGTGAGCTTCGTCGAGGGCGGCCTGAAGGACCTCTCCGTCACGCGCACCACGTTCGATTGGGGCATCCCGCTGCCCTTCGACCCCGACCACGTGACCTACGTGTGGTTCGACGCCCTCATCAACTACATCACCGCCGCCGGTTACGGTGATCCCGAGGCCGCCGAGCGCTTTGCGCGCTTCTGGCCTGCCCAGCAGCACATCGTGGGCAAGGACATCATCCGCTTCCACTGCGTGATCTGGCCCGCGATGCTCATGGCCGCCGGTCTGCCTGTGACCGAGCACGTGCTGGCGCACGGCTTCCTGCTCGTCAAGAACCCCGAGACGGGCAAGGGCGAGAAGATGTCGAAGAGCCGTGGCAACTCCATCTTCCCCCAGCAGGTCATCGACTTTCTTGGCGTTGAGGGCTACCGCTACTACTTCATGACCGACGTGTCGCACGGTATGGACGGCGCCATCAGCTTCGAGCGCATGGCGCAGGTCTACAACGCCGACCTGGCCAACAGCTGGGGCAACCTCGTGAGCCGCTCGCTCAACATGAGCGCCAAGTACTTCGAGGGCGCAAGCCCTGCCCGCGCTGAGGGCTGGGAGCAGCGCACGAGCCCGCTGCTCGAGGCTGCCCAGGGCATCTACGGCCGCTATGCGCAGAAGATGGCCGCTTTCGACTACCAGGGCGCCGCGAAGGACGTCATGGAGTTCGTGGCCGTCGCCAACCACTACATCGAGGACATGGCTCCCTGGGCGCTCGCCAAGGACCCGGCCAACGCCGAGGAGCTTGCCTTCGTTATCTGGGGCCTCATCGAGGCCATCCGCATCGCCGCCACGCTGCTCGAGCCCTTCACGCCGGCAACGTCGGCCGAGGTCATGCGCCGCATCGGCCTGCCCAGCGAGCCTTGCTGCGACCTTGAGGCCGCCTGCGCCTGGGGCCAGTTCGAGGGTGGCCAGCCTGTGGAGAAGGGCGACGCCCTCTTCCCGCGCCTCGACATGGCCAACCTGCCGTGCTAAATCCCGAGCTCTTGTTGCCTGCCCATGCCGAGCACGCCTGCTTCTTCCGCACGAAGAAGCAGGCGTCGCTCGCGCTTCCTGCGGCGGCGGCCCCCATCGCCGAGAGCCACACGCATCTCACGAGCTTGAGGCACATCGATGCCGCGCTTGCCCTTGCGCGAGCTGCTGTGGCTGGCGTGCGCTTTTTGGTGACGGTCGTCGACCCTGCCGATGACGCGCGCGACCCTGAAGCGGTGCTTGCGGACCTTTGCCGCTGGCAGTGTGAGTGCGCCGAGATTCTCGACGCATGGCGCGCCAACGGTGTGCTTGACGCGCTCGGCGAGCCCCCGGTGATGCCGGAGGTGCGCCTTCTGGTGGGATGTCACCCGCACAATGCTAAGGACTTCGATGTCCAGGCACATGAGGCCATGCAGCGCCTTCTGGCCGAGCCCATCTGCTGCGGCGTGGGCGAGATCGGCCTGGACTACCACTACGACCTCTCGCCGCGCGAGGTGCAGCGCGAGGTGTTCCGCGAGCAGCTTGAGCTGGCATGCAACCTGAACGCGTCACTTTCGCTGCATGTGCGCGAGGCGCACGACGAGGCCGCGCAGATCATGTCCGAGGTCGGCCTGCCTCGTGAGGGCGGAGTTGTCTTGCACTGCTTCGACCTTGGGCCCGAAGACGCTGCTCCGTTTTTGGAGATGGGCTGCGTGCTGGGCATCGGCGGCGCCGTGAGCTTCAAGCGAAACGACTCCACGCGCGACGCCGTGGCCGCCCTTCGTCCCGGCCAGCTCGTCTTTGAGACCGACGCGCCCTACATGGCACCCGAACCCCTGCGCGGCACGCAGTGCGAGCCTGCCTACATCGCCCGCACCGCTGAGTTCGTGGCAGAGTTGAGGCGCGAGCGTTGCGGGGACAAGCCTGCTGATACGTATCGCGATGCCTACGAGCTCGCGCGGCGCATCTTCGACCGTCCCGCGCCGCTCGCGGGTGCACGAGGGTAGGGGAGGGGTCGTGCATAGCGAGGGCGCAGACATGCTTCGCGTCGCCGTGCTTGTGGGTAGCCCCCGCAAGACCGGCGCATGTGCCCGCTTCGCCGCCGAGCTTGAGGATGCCCTGCATGGGGCCGGCGCCGTGGCCGAGCTGCTGTTCCTCTCTGATTACGAGGTGCTGGGTTGCGTGGGCTGCGGTGCGTGCGAGCGCACCGGTGCCTGCGTGCTCGATGCGCGTGAGGGGGCCGGGGGCCGCCCTGGCTTTGCGTGCTTGCTCAAGCGCCTGCAAGCGGCAGATGCGCTCGCCTTGGTGGCTCCCGTGTACTTCTCGGGACCGCCTTCGCAGCTCAAAGCCGTGCTCGACCGCATGCAGCCCCTGTGGTGCCAGCGCTACCTGTTGGGGCAGCGCCCCGTGTGTCCCCTGGAGTGCCGACGCCCGCTCGACCTCTTTGTGGTGGGCGCGGGAGGCGATCCCTTTGGTCATGACGCACTGGTGAGCTGCGCCCGCTCCTCGCTTCGCATGGCCGACTTCGAGCTGCATGCCACGCATGACCTCGTGGGCTTCGGGCAAGCCCCGAGGCCTGGCTGCACCTATGGCCCCGACTTTGACGCAGCCCTGCTTTCCAACGTATCTGCCTGGGCAAGCGACCTTGTGCATGCCGCCCAGGCTGCACACGACCTACGTTAGTACCACCGACGATTCCGACAGGGGGACAACCCGATGGCTGTGTCCAAGATGGCAAACCGCAGCGCGATCCGCTCCATGCTCGACGCCTTCGGGCTTGAGGCGAAGTACGAGCTAGGACAGAACTTCCTGGTAGACGATACCGTCGTCGCCCATATCCTCGAGCTTGCCGACGTTGCTCCCACGCAGACGGTACTTGAGGTTGGTCCCGGCTGCGGCACGCTCACTTGCGCGCTTCTGCCTCGCGCCGCTGCCGTAGTCGCCATCGAGGCCGATACCGACATGCAGGGTCCCTTGGGCGAAGTGACGGCCGAGTATTCCGAGCGTTTCGCCTTGGTGATGGGAGACGCCACGAAGGTCGCGCCTGCCCAGATTTCTGAGGCGCTTGCGGGCCTGCGCGCCAAGAACGCCGCCCTCGCCGACTTGCCCGACTATCCGAGCGCTTGGGTCGCCAACCTTCCTTATGCGGTGGCTGCCACGCTCATTCTGCAGTATTTTCAGGAGTGGCCGTTCATCCAGGATGCCACGGTCATGGTGCAAAGCGAGGTGGCCGACCGTATCTGCGCGTCTCCCTCGTCTAAGATCTATGGCGCCTATACGGTGAAGCTCCAGCTGTTCGCCCAGGTTGTTGGGCGCTTCCAGGTTCCTCCGCGCAGCTTCTTCCCCGAGCCTCATGTGGAGAGCGCCGTGGTGCGCCTGCAGCGCGTGCCCGCCTGTGATGCCCTGAGCGCAGAAGACGCCGCGGCGACCGTCGAGGTCGTCGATGCCGCATTCGCCCAGCGCCGCAAGACCCTGCGCAACTCCATGGCGGCATGCGAGAAGTGGGAGCGCGCCCAACTCGACGCCGCGTTCGACCTTATGGCCATCGACGGCGGCTGCCGCGCTGAATCGCTCACAAAAGACCAGTTCATTGGCCTTGCATTGGCGCTTCGCGACGGCGTTGTGCCCGAGCGTTATCGCCCTGCCGAGTCTTCGGTTCCCGCTGCAGCCAAGAAGTGCGCCAAGCCCAAGAAAAAGCGTGCCATCTTCGATCCGGACATGATTTAAAAGGTGCGTATATAGCCCCACATGGGCTTGCAGCGCGTAGTATTCCGGTGAATCCATATTATCTGCGCCTGCGGCTGGTACTATCCACGTCCCCAAAACACCCTGATAGCACTGGGAGTGCGCTCATTGCGCGCCCCCCGGAAGGTTATGCACATGGAACTCGAAGAGCACGCAAACAAGATTGCGGAAATCCACGACAAGCTTTCTCATATGACCGGCTCGCACTTCAAGGTGCGCGCCAACATGGGCCGCTCGCGCGTCGTCGAGCGTGACGGCGTGCTGTTGCAGACCCACGACTCTCTCTTCATCGTCGAGGTGGAGGAGCGCCGCGGCCGTCGCGCCCGCCAGTCCTACCAGTACGTCGACGTGCTGACCGGCGCCGTGGAGCTTTCCGACCCGGCATCTGGCGAGCTCATCTTTGAGCCCGTCGAAGACCAGCAGTAATACCGTCTGCACAAACGCTGCAGCCGTGCCTCACACGGGCCTTGCACATTCGGTGCGAATGGCTTTGAGCGCCCGGCGGCAGCGTTTCTTTATAAAGGAGGCCACGCCGTGCACGAACGCGCCCATGCCAAGGTCAACCTGGTTCTCTCGGTAACGCCCGGGGTATGCGAGGGTGCCTACCACGAGGTGCGCACGGTCATGTGTGCGCTCGAACTCCATGACGAGGTCGAACTCTGCGAGCTTGCGGCAGGGGAGGGCCTCGTTTTTTCATGCGAGCCCGATCCCTTGCCTGCAGGCGCCGACCCTGCGACGAACCTTGCGTATCGTGCCGCTGTTGGCATGGCCGAGGCATTTGAAAAGCCGCTCGACATGAGCGTGGCGCTGCGCAAGCATGTCCCGTCGCAGGCAGGCTTGGGAGGGGGCTCCTCCGATGCGGCTGCGGTGATGCGCGGCCTTGCCCGCATGTGGCAGATCGGCCTCGACGACGAGCGCGTGGTGCGCTTGGCACAGTCTCTCGGCGCCGACGTGGCGTTTTTCCTGCATGAGGTGCCGTCGTATCTCGATGGCAGGGGAGACGTGCTGCGCGAGACGTTTGCGCCCTTCAGCGCGCCTGTCGTGCTCGTGAAACCCGACCAGGGCGTCTCCACCGGCGCCTGTTACCGCCTGCTCGACGAGATGGCGACCCCAGCCCCCCAGGTGGAGCCGATGCTTGAAGCCTTGCGTGCCGGCGATGCGCCGTCTGCCCTTGCCGCCCTCGCCAACAACATGGAGCCCGCTGCCCTGCAGCTTGCCCCTGCAATCGCGGAGGTCTTTGCTTTCCTGCAAGACAGCGGCGCTTGCCAGGCGGGTCCTCTTTTGTGCGGCAGCGGCTCATGCGTGTGCGCCTTCGTGGGTGACCTTGCCGCAGCCGAGCGTCTTGCGGTTCAGGCGCGCGAGCATGGTTGGTGGGCATGCGCCAGCACGACGCTGGCCTAGCGCGCCGCAAGAAGCCTGCGCACTCCCAGTGCCGCCGCTGGTGCCAAAAACAGAAGGCTCGCCAACATTCCCAACATGCTTGTTTCTAGGGTCATAAGGGAAGATGCCGGTATCTCCCAGGCGCTGCCGGAGGTGCCGAGCACGGCGGGCGCAAAGCATATGACGTCGTAGACCGCGTGTGCTGCAACGGCCGGTGCCAGGCGGCCGGTTTGCTCCACGAGTCCCACCATGGCAAGCGCGAAGAGGGCCACCTGCACCCCGCGTAAGGCTGTGGGTAGCGCCTCTCCCATCTCGGGCAGGTGCAGCGTCGCAAACACTGCCGAGCAAATGCAGGCCGCCAAAAGCCGGCGATGGGGCCTCTCTTCGAGCGCACCCGCGACCGCCTCCATCGCAAGCCGACGGAAGGCGATTTCCTCCCATACTGCGGTTCCCAAACAGGATGCGGCAAGCACTGCGAGCAGCGCAAGGAAGCCTTGCGGTGAGGCGGGCGCGGCTTGCGCCCCGGCGCCCGCCGTGCCGCTTGTTGCTAGCGGCACGGCGACGCTGACGAGCGCCCCCGCAAGGCACAGCAGTGCGATCGGGCCTGCGGGAAGGCCGCGAGGCGGCTTTGGATGCCCCTCGTCTGCTCCCGTGCATGTTTCCTCGACCGTATCGCTTTCTTCTGCATGGGCGGCCTTGGCGCATGCTTTCCCGGCATGTGCGCTTTTGGCCTCGCGTGCCCTGCCCGCCTGCGCGGGGCAGGCGCTTGGCGCGTCTTTGCCCGCTTCTCCTCGCCCTGCCCAAAGCGCCAGGCACACAAGCGCCGCCACGCCGGCAAGGCAGGCATGGAGGGCGTCTGCGGCCATGCTTGACCCCAGCGGTATGTGGTACAAAAGCATGGTGGCCGCAAAGCACAAGGCCGCTGCCGCCGGGGCACCGAGCGGTCTTCCTTTCTTCGTCCCCCGCTTGCCAACCTCGTCGCTAGAATCGGGAATGCCCATGTCGCCTCGCCCCCTTTCTCATGTCACGTCGTTTTCTCTCAAGATGGCAGCCATTGTAGGCATGACGCTGTGCCACGTGGGCGTCATCTTTCAGGCCGTGCTGCCGTTCTGGGCATATTGCGTCTGCGAGGCCTTCGGCGGCCTCACGTTTCCCATTATGGCGTTCCTTGTGAGCGAGGGGTACCGCTACACGCACGACGTGCGCCGCTACGCGAGCCGCCTTCTCGCCTTTGCCCTTGTCTCGCAGGTCCCGTACGGCCTCTTCTTTGAACCCGTCGTACTTGATTTGGGCGAGGCCTCGCTTCAGCTTCCCTGCACCGGCAACGTCTTGTTTACCCTTTTGCTGGGTCTTGCGATGATTGTCGCCTACGACCGGATGAAGTGCCGGCCGGCGTTCTGGGCGCTGTTTGCGGCCAGCACGGCTGCAAGCGTCGTTCTCGACTGGGGGGTCTTGGGGCCCATCATGATCTTCATGGCCCATGTGCTGTCCGAGTCCGACCGCCGCACCTACCCGACCCTCCTTGCCATCCTGGCTTTGGGTCTGCCTGCGCTGGGTTGCGTGTTTCAAGGTGATTTGGCCGCGCTGCCCGAGCTTTTGTACGAGCTTGTGGGCGGGGTGGGGGCGCTGTGCCTGCTGCGCGCCTACAACGGATCGCGGGGCAGGTCCCTCAAGTGGTTCTTCTATCTGTACTACCCCGCCCACATCCTCGTGCTCGGCTGTATTGCAGCGGCCGTTCTCTGAGAATGGGGGGCGCCGCCGCCCTGTCCGGGGTGCGCGGCTCCTCGACCGGCATTTGTGACGCGCAGCCCCACTTTCTCCACAATTCAAAGAAGTTGGGTTGACGTTGGGAAAAGTCTGCTACTATATCGAAGTCCGGGTTGTGGCTCAGCTTGGTAGAGCGCTGCGTTCGGGACGCAGAGGTCGCTGGTTCAAATCCAGTCAACCCGACCAGTTTGGTACATGCAAGGGTCGTTGCTTCTTATGGGCAACGGCCCTTTTTTGCTATGAATTGCGCCTGTTAGAAAAATTGGTCGCAAAGCATCGCAAATTTGCGTGTATAGGCGTGGTTCGTGGGGTACTATACCCCCGTACCGAAAACCGGCGGGTTCTTGCGAAGACGCAGGCACATTCTAGTCCGCCACCGTTAATGGAGGATTGTGGTATGAAGATTCTGGGTATGGGCGTTCCTGAGCTCCTCATCATCCTTGTCGTTGTTCTTCTGATCTTCGGGCCCAAGAACCTCCCGAAGCTCGGCGCCTCCCTGGGCAAGACCGTGAAGAACCTGCGCAAGGGTATGTCTGACGAGGACGAAGAGACTCCTTCCAAGAAGACCGCTGCCGTTGAGGAAGAGGTCGAGGTTGTCGACGAGGACGACGCCGACGTCGTGGAGGACGAGGCTCCCAAGAAGCCCGCAGCCAAGAAGCGCAGCGCTGCTGCCAAGAAGGCTGCCGCTGACGACGACGAGTAAATCTGTCGTATCACAAGCATTAAACAACGTGGCGCACGTCTTCTCCCGAAGGCGTGCGCCGCGCCGCGTTTATTGAGAGGTTCTAACGGTGCCCGCCATGTGTGACGGGCACTTGTCGTAAACAAGTACGCCCCTGCTGCCGGCAAGGCCCGTGCCAGGGCTGACACAAGGAGATTTACCATGGAAGTAGGCAAGGCAATCGTGCTTTCCCCCGAAGGCAAGCTCAAGCTTGAGGAGGAGCTTGCCTGGCGCGAGACCACCGAGCGCGAGCGCATCACCGAGGCCATCGCCGTGGCCCGCGATTTCGGCGACCTTTCCGAGAACTCTGAGTACGACGACGCCAAGGACGAGCAGGCTTCCAACGAGAACCGCATCCAGGTGCTCAAGCAGCAGCTCGCCAACTGCGTCGTCGTCGCCGCTCCCACCAGGGGCGGTCGCATCACCATCGGCCACGTCGTGCACCTGCAGGACGCCGCCGGCAAGGAGCGCGTCTACACCCTCGTGGGCACCGCCGAGGCCAGTCCTCGCGAGGGCAAGATTTCCAACGAGTCCCCGCTGGGCAAGGCCCTCATGGACCACAAGGCCGGCGACACCGTGTCGTTCGTGAGCCCGGCCGGCAAGACGCTCGTCTACACCGTCACGGCTGTCGAGGCCCGCTAATGGCAGCCGATCAGCCCCAGGGCGACGTCGCCCTGCTCGATGAGCGCAGCGTGCGCCTTGGTCGCCGCTCTGCTCTCATCGAGGCCGGCGTCAACCCGTATCCCGAGCACTGCGAGGTCAGCGACCATGTCGCCGACCTGGTGGAGCGTTATGCCACCCTCGAGGACGGCGCCGACACGGCCGACGTCGTGAGCGTTGCCGGTCGCGTGCGCGCCAAGCGCGGCCAGGGCAAGGTCATCTTCATCGAGCTTCAGGATTCCACGGGCACCATCCAGCTCTTCTGCCGCATCAACGACCTGGGCGAGGAAGGTCTTGCCGCCGTCAAGGCCTTCGACCTGGGCGATATCGTCGAGGCCAAGGGCATTGTCGTGCGCACCCGTCGCGGCGAGCTTTCCATTGCCCCTGAGGCCGTGCGCCTTCTCTCCAAGAGCGTGCGCCCCCTGCCTGAGAAGTTCCACGGCCTGTCCGACAAGGAGACGCGCTATCGTCAGCGCTACGTGGACCTCATCGTGAACGACGACGTGCGCGAGACTTTCCGCAAGCGCTCGATCATCCTGTCGACGTTCCGCCGCTACATGGAGGCCGACGGCTACATGGAGGTGGAGACCCCCATCCTGCAGACCATCCAGGGTGGTGCCACCGCAAAGCCGTTCATCACGCACTTCAATGCCCTCAACCAGGAGTGCTACCTGCGCATCGCCACCGAGCTGCACCTCAAGCGCCTGCTTGTGGGCGGTTTCGAGGCTGTGTTCGAGGTTGGCCGCATCTTCCGCAACGAGGGCATGGACCTCACGCACAACCCCGAGTTCACCTCGATGGAGGCCTACCGCGCCTACTCTGACCTCGAGGGCATGAAGAGGCTCGCCGAGGGCGTCATCAAGGCCGCGAACAAGGCCGTGGGCAACCCCGAGGTCATCGAGTACCAGGGCCAGACCATCGACCTGTCGGGCGAGTGGGCCTGCCGCCCCATGACCGACATCGTCTCCGACGTGCTCGGCTACAAGGTCACGCTCGACACGCCCGTCGAGGAGCTTGCCGGCGCCGCCCGCGCCAAGGGCATCGAGGTCAAGCCCGACTGGACCGCCGGCAAGATCATCGCCGAGATCTACGACGAGCTGGGCGAGGACACGATCGTGAACCCCACCTTCGTGTGCGACTATCCCATCGAGGTGTCGCCCCTGGCCAAGCGCTTCGAGGACGACCCGCGCCTCACGCACCGCTTCGAGCTCGTCATCGCCGGCCACGAGTACGCCAACGCGTTCTCCGAGCTCAACGACCCCGTCGACCAGGCCGAGCGCTTCCGCAAGCAGGTTGAGGAGAAGTCTGCCGGCGACGACGAGGCCATGGAGTATGACGAGGACTACGTGCGCGCCCTCGAGTACGGCATGCCTCCCGCCGGCGGCATCGGCATCGGCATCGACCGCGTTGTCATGCTGCTCACCAACTCCGCCTCCATCCGCGACGTGCTGCTGTTCCCGCACATGAAGCCCGAGGCCGGCGCCAAGAGCGGTGCGGCCGCTGCCAAGGCCGCCGAGCAGGCTGCCGCGGCAAGCGCGCCCGTCGAGGAGGCTTGCGAGCCCATCGCCGCCGCAGATTTGGAGAACATCCAGATTGAGCCGCTCTTCGAGGACACCGTCGACTTCGAGACGTTCTCCAAGTCCGACTTCCGCGCCGTGAAGGTCAAGGCCTGCGCCGCGGTGCCCAAGTCCAAGAAGCTCCTGCAGTTCACGCTTGACGACGGCACGGGTACCGACCGCACGATCCTGTCGGGCATCCATGCCTACTACGAGCCCGAGCAGCTCGTGGGCAAGACCCTCGTGGCCATCACGAACCTGCCCCCGCGCAAGATGATGGGCGTCGACTCGTGCGGCATGCTGCTTTCCGCCATCCACAAGGTGGCCGACGAGGAGCGCCTTAACCTGCTGATGGTGAGCGACGCCATCCCCGCGGGTGCCAAGCTCTACTAAAACGGATCTTAGGCGTACGGGTGCGGCGTAAAATGGGTACGCTGCACCTCGGGCCCGCGGGCGCAAGACCTGCGGGCCCGTTTCATATTGGGACATAGGGCTGCTAAGAGGGAAAGGCACACAGAATGGCAGACTTCCTCGACGAACTCATAGGCCTGCAGAAGGAGTTCCAGGCCATCACGGGCGAGATCTCCGATGAGACCGCTTTTGTGCGCGGGGCCACCACGGAGGAGAGCGCTGAGCCCGTGTGGACGCCGTCGGATTACAAGGTAGTCCCCAAGGGCAACTCCGCCATGTGCGTGCGTTGCAAGAAGGAGGACGCCAGCTGCGACCTGTGCCTGCAGGTCTGCCCGACCGACTCCATCTTCTTCGACGACGACGGTGCGCTTGAAATCAAGAGCGACTGCCGCAAGTGCGGCCTGTGCGTGGCTGCCTGTCCCACCGACGCCCTTGTGTCGAGCATGCACGCCCCCAAGATGCTCTACGACAAGATCTGCAAGGCCGCCGAGGCCAACGAGATGGTCTACGTCACCTGCACACGCGCCCTTGGCCACGTGCCCGAGGCGGCTCAGGTGGTCCTGCCCTGCGTGGGCGACGTCTCGGCCGAGGTGTGGTACTCGATTCTGTGCGAGTATGGCAACGTCGGCATCTACCTGCCGCGCGGCATCTGCGACAAGTGCCGCACCACCACGGGCGAGGAGTGCTACACCGACGCCATCACGTTGGGCGAGCAGTGGAGCGGTGAGACCGTCGACCTTGTGGAGCGCGAGCGCGACATGGTGCTTGAGGTCGACCACCAGGCCGAGCGCAAGGCCTTTGTCAACGGTTCCCTCAAGTCGCTCGGCATGACGGCATCGAAGGTGAACCCTCTTACCGCCAAGCTCGCCCGCGGTGCCGAGAAGCTCGCCAAGCATTCCAAGCAGATTACTGAGCTGCAGAAGTCGCTCGACCGTCTGACTGGCGCGCAGAATACCGAGAACAAGAAGCGCGTGCTTACCAACACTCGCCAGCTCATGCTCGTGGCCCTTGCCAACCATCCCAAGACGGCCGGCAACATCCTGCTTGACGCCCCCCAGTCCACTGACAAGTGCGACGGCTGCGGCGAGTGCGCCGACGCGTGCCCCATGAACGCCATCGACATCGTGGACGGAAAGATCTCGGTGCTCACCACGCATTGCGTTGCATGCGCCCTGTGCTCCGACGTCTGCCCCCTCGATGCCATTGAGTTCATCGAGGTCGACGGCAACCGCCTTATCGTCGACGACCCCGAGACCAAGAAAAAGGTCGAGGAAGACGAGAAGCAGCGCCAGAAAGAAGCCGAGAACCGCGAGAAGGCCAAGAAGTACGGTCAGAAGATGATCGACATGCTGGAGAAGGAAGCCGACGAGGCTGAGGCCCGCGGAGAGAAGCTCTAGCGCCTTGAAAGAAACCACCCGCCCTCTATAATTGTTGTCGAATGGCAACAATTTGTGGCGGTTAGGCAGAATTCGGCGGCTTGAGCAAGGTTCCGCGCATTTGATTGTTGCCCGAGTTCGCGGCTAAAACTATCATCAACTAGGTTAGGTAAGGGACGCGGGCAGACTGGCCCGTGCCAGGAAGAGGAGGAGTTACCCATGTCCGAAGAGGAGAAGGTGACGACGGAGTCTGAGACGATGAAGAAGACCAAGGCCCCCAAGACCAAGGTTTGGCCCATCGTTCTCTCCGTGATTTTCATTGCCGTCATCGCGTTTTTCACGGCGTTCCTGCATTGGCACGAGGAGCCGAGCTTCTGCAGCGCCATCTGCCACAACAACATGACGAAGTACGTCGACGGCTACTACAGCGAGGATGACGCCCTGCTCGTCTCCAAGCATGCTGAGGCCGACGTTACCTGCCTTGGCTGCCACTGGAGCCAGGCTAAGATGATGGACCTCGTGCATGAGGTCGTCCTCTACGTCAGCGATTCCTACACCGACCCGCTGACCGACCACACCGAGTTCGTCAACGACGAGTTCTGCGGTTCTTGCCACGACGGTAACCTTGATGAGTTCAACCATGCTCCCACCAAGGAAGAGTCCACCAAGGACCAGGTCATCGACCCCCACAACATGCCCGCCATTGACGCCCACGCTGGTCTGAACATCACCTGCGGCGACTGCCACAGCGTGCACAAGACCTCTACCATGGTGTGCGCTCAGTGCCACGACGGTGTTGTTGAGGTTCCCGAGGGTTGGACCACCCCCGAGGTCAAGGTCAACGCCATGGCCGACCACATGAGCGCCGTTCCCATGGATCAGTGCGCCACCTGCCACAACGGCACCAAGGTTCGCGAGCTCGACATGGCCGGCGTTGAGGCTAAGTACACCTGGAACGACCAGCCCTTCAACTTCCACTCCATGTCTGACGAGATGAAGACCGCTCACGAGGGCTTCATCGAGGACTTCAGCTGCCAGACCTGCCACGCTGAGAAGTCTGTTGCTGCTTGCGCCACCTGCCACGCCGGCGTCTTCACCGAGGAGAACCTCCCCGAGGGTTGGACCGCCGAGGCCGCCGAGGAGCCCGCTGCTGAGGAGTCCGCTGACACCGAGGTCGCCGCTTCCGACGCCACCTACACCGACGGCGAGTACACCGCTTCCGGCAAGGGCATTGGCGGCGACGTCCCTGTGACCGTCACCGTCAAGGACGGCAAGGTCGCTGAGGTCACCGTCGGCGACAACGCCGAGACCCAGGGTATCGGCACCAAGGCCATCGAGCAGCTTCCCGAGGCCATCGTTGCCGCCAACGGCACTGCCGGTGTTGACGCTGTCTCCGGTGCTACCGTCACCTCCCAGGCCATCTTCTCGGCCGTTGACGAGGCTCTCGCTCAGGCTTAGGTCTAAGCGCGGATACCAAGCACCAGGCAAGTGATTCTATGGGTCGCCCCTAGGGGCGGCCCTTTTTTGTTCGCTTGGACCTATAATTTCCTTCTGATTGATTTAGCATCTGCCCGTATCGAAGCGCGTTTGCGACTGCAAGGAGTGACATGGCCCTCTCCATCGGCATCGTCGGCCTGCCCAACGTGGGCAAGTCGACGCTCTTCAACTCGCTCACCAAGCAGAACATCTTGGCGGCGAACTATCCCTTTGCGACTATCGAGCCCAACCAGGGCATCGTGCCCGTGCCTGACGAGCGACTCCAGAAGCTTGCCGACATCGTGCATCCCGGCCGCATCGTGCCCGCAACCGTCGAGTTCGTTGACATCGCCGGTTTGGTAAAAGGTGCCAGCCAGGGCGAGGGCCTGGGCAACCAGTTCCTTGCGAACATTCGTGAGTGCGACGCCATCTGCGAGGTCGTGCGCTACTTTGAGGATCCCGACATTGTGCGTTCCGACTGCTGCACCAACCCCGAGAGCGACTTTGACATCATCCGCACTGAGCTTGTTCTGGCCGACCTTGCCACGGTGGAGAAGGCCCTGCCGCGCCTTGAGAAGGATGCGAAGCGCGACAAGGAGCTCTCTGCCAAGTACGAGACCGTGAAGCGCGTCGCTGCCTGGATGAACGAGGGCAACCCTGCTCGCTCCATGGAGATGGACGATGAGGAACGCGCCCACCTCTACGACCTGCACCTCATGACCATGAAGCCCATCATGGTGCTTGCAAACGTCGACGAGGACCAGGTCACGGCCGACCTTCCCGAAATCGGCGGCATCAAGCCGCTGCCGCTGTGCGCCAAGATCGAGAGCGAGCTCGCTGAGCTTGATGAGGAAGACGCGGCCATGTACCTGGCTGACCTTGGCCTGAAAGAGTCTGGTCTCAGCCGTCTGGCCAAGGCTGCCTACAACCTGCTGGGCCTGCAGTCCTACTTCACGGCGGGCGAGATGGAGGTCAAGGCCTGGACCATCCACATCGGCGACACCGCCCCCCAGGCAGCTGGCGTCATTCACTCCGACTTTGAGCGCGGCTTCATCCGTGCCGAGACGATTGCCTACGATGACTACGTCGAGCTTGGCGGTGAGGCTGGCGCCAAGGCTGCTGGTAAGCTGCGCGTCGAAGGTAAGGATTATGTGGTGCAGGACGGCGACGTTATGCACTTCCGCTTCAACGTTTAAATTCTGCAACTGTTTTTTGACTGCATCTGATTAGGATTTGCATCCCGACGCGCAACGCTGTGCGTCGGGATGCCATAATCACGTGTTTGTCAAAGCGGTTGCAATTTTCTTTGAGTTCTAAAGCACGTGTATCTGTTTTTGTAGAAGTAGGGAGCACAAACCGATGGCGACCACCGACCAGGTAGTCTACGTTCTTGACTTTGGCGCGCAGTACGGCCAGCTTATCGCCCGCCGTGTGCGTGACCTCCATGTCTATTCCGAGATCGTCCCGTGCGACATCTCGGCAGCCGAGCTTGCCGACATGCACCCCGCTGCCCTCATCCTGTCGGGTGGCCCCGCCAGCGTGTACGCCGAGGATGCCCCCAAGGTCGATCCTGCCATCTTTGAGCTCGGTGTTCCCGTTCTTGGTTTCTGCTATGGCCATCAGATCACGGCTGTCACGCTGGGCGGCACTGTCGGCCACTCCGAGGTGGGCGAGTACGGCCATGCCGACCTGCACCGCAAGGGCGCCTCGCAGCTGTTCGACGGCACCCCTGAGGAGCAGAGCGTTTGGATGAGCCACCGCGACGCCGTGTCCGTGGTGCCGGAGGGCTTCACGGTTACCGCTTCCACCGACGTGTGCCCCG
Source organism: uncultured Coriobacteriales bacterium (assembly GCA_934636245.1). GTDB lineage: Bacteria > Actinomycetota > Coriobacteriia > Coriobacteriales > UMGS124 > UMGS124. The sequence continues at coordinate 1,305 of CAKUAI010000008.1, read as the reverse complement.
TGGCCGCCATGGAGTGCGCGAGCAAGCGCATCTATACCACGCAGTTCCATCCTGAGGTGCGCCACACCCCCCATGGTAAGGAGCTGCTTTCCAACTTCCTGTTCAACATTGCCGGCCTTGAGCCCACGTGGACCATGGACAACATCGTTGAGCAGAAGGTCGCCGAGATTCGCGAGCAGGTGGGCGACGCCCGCGTCATCCTGGGTCTTTCGGGCGGTGTTGACTCCTCCGTGGTCGCAGCTCTGTGCGCCCGCGCCATCGGTAAGCAGCTCACCTGCGTCTTCGTGAACCATGGCCTTCTGCGCAAGGGCGAGCCCGAGCAGGTCGAGGAAGTCTTCACCAAGCAGTTTGACGTCGACTTCGTGCACGTGCATGCCGAGGAGCGCTACCTCAAGCTTCTCGAGGGCGTAGTCGACCCCGAGCAGAAGCGTCACATCATCGGCACCCAGTTCTGGAACGAGTTCTTCACCGTGGCTCAGGATATCGCCGAGGACGGTCGCCCCGTTCAGTTCATGGCGCAGGGCACCATCTACCCCGACATCATCGAGAGCGGTGCGCGCAAGACGGGCGGCAAGACGGCTACCATCAAGAGCCACCACAACCTCATCCCGTTCCCCGAGGGCGTGCACTTCGACCTCATCGAGCCGCTCGACCACTTCTTCAAGGACGAGGTGCGCGAGCTTGGCCTTGCCCTCGGCCTGCCCGACCACATCGTGTACCGCCAGCCTTTCCCCGGCCCTGGCCTGGCCATCCGCATCATCGGCTCCATCGACGCCGAGAAGCTCGAGATCCTCAAGAACGCCGACGCCATTGTGCGCGAGGAGCTCGACGCCTACAACGAGCGCCTTCTCCAGGAGACGGGCGAGCGCAACTCCGAGCACAGCTGCTGGCAGTACTTCGCGGTGCTTCCCGACATCAAGAGCGTGGGTGTCATGGGCGACGAGCGCACCTATCAGCGACCCATCATCCTGCGCGCCGTTGAGAGCTCCGACGCCATGACCGCCGACTGGGCCAAGCTGCCCTACGACGTGCTGGCCAAGGTCTCCGGCCGCATCGTGGCCGAGGTCCCCGGCGCCAACCGCGTCTGCTACGACATCACGAGCAAGCCCCCGGCAACCATCGAGTGGGAATAAGGTTTAAGGAACCAACTTCTGAAAAATCAAAAATATTGGTGTCTTAACTGACGATTATCGCCTCCTCTGATAAACTTGGCAGAGGAGGCGATTTGCATGAAACTGTACCATCGCGAGCAATATCTGAAAAAGATCCGGCCGTTCTACGATGACGATCTGATCAAGGTAATCA
>CAKUAI010000007.1 GCA_934636245.1 uncultured Coriobacteriales bacterium | reverse complement strand
CTTTGGCCCCGGGGTGGTGAGCCCTCACCACGGCCGGGGGATGGACAGGTCTAGCTGGGGGTTTGGTGCGAAAAGCACGTTGGGATGCCCTTGGCGCCTGTTTTGGGGCGGCGAAGTGGCCAGGCGGGTCCGAAGCCGCCGCAGGGTGGGACGCGTATTGGGACGGCGTCGTCATTGATGTGCGGCGGGGCCTTCTTGGCCGCGAATCTTGCGCGCGCCGTCGAGTGCCAGCGCGGCGCCCGCGGCAGGCAAGGCCAGGGCGACCCAATAGACCGGTTTTTGGACCAGGAGTGGCAACCCCTGACGGTTTGCATGCGGGGTGTTCTGCGCATGGATGGGGCAGTGCGGTGGCTCAAGCGCACATCGAGGCGCTTGTTGGGCAAGCAATCGGCCGGTACAGTGGTTCCTGCGACCAAGGTGGACTGTTCGGGTTTGTCTTGCGAGCAACGGGTTGAGATATGCAACGTTTTTCGGAGGCGACGGGCGTTATGCCGTTGGATTTTTCAACCCGTGGCTCGCCTTCGAGCTCAATCAGCAGTGTTCGTTGCCTCGCTAGGGGAGGTTGCGGCGGTCGGGCATGCCGATGACGGCAAGGCCAAGGGCGAGCGGCATGAGGAAAAGCCCGATGAACCACTGCCACCCCTTGCCCCACGTGCATCCCTTGGCCACGGCCGAGTCGACCGTGAGCGCAATCCACAGGCACCATGCCACGACGACACACGCGGCAAGCACGATGGAAACAACGAGAAGGATGATCGATGCGGTGGGGTCGGCATACATGGGCATGGTGGTCTCTCCTATTGACTGCTGAACCTGATGATGCCGGGGCACTCTCGGAGCCTTGCGGCCGCCTATCGTGCCTGCAGGGTTGAGGAGGCTCCTCGTCGAGGCCGCTTGGCACTTCGCCAACGCCTCGCGGCGCGCCAAGCCTCCGGCGAGGGGGCAGCTGGTCGGCCCAGCCGTAGCTACGAGATGCACAGCGCGACAGCGCCACGGGCGGATATTAAACAGCAAGGCGAGCGTCGAACAGACACGCGACTCAGCGGGCGGCACGCCGGTCGACGATATAAAAAAGGCCAGGACTGGCTCTTACTTTCGCCGGACTTGATTTAAGGGTAGCCCAGCGCTCCATCTATCAGCTCAATGATGGCATCGACTTTGAGGGCGGCAGAGCCACCGCAGCAGATATGGAGGTGTCGGCGAGGCGGCGCGGGGTCATTGAGGCGGCCTGCACGAGAGTTCATACTCATCCCATAGGGCGGGGTCGCCGCGTTTCAATACATGCACATGCCGTTCGGTCTGGTGCTTCAGATTTCCCCCGCCAGTATTCTGTGTGTCAGCTTCATATTGCCTGAAATGGCCCCATAGCTCGTAATATCGCTCTGGCGAAACAGTCCCACTGCGTTTCCCGCATCTCCGGGGCACTGCCAAAATTCTGCCCTTGATTCGTCCCTTTGGTCCTGATTTAGCATGATATTGCGTTTTGGCAACATTTGGGAACCGGAAATCCCAGACGTTGCCCAGTTCAGTCAGATAGATTGAAAGGGGACATCACATGAGTTTCCAAGTACGGCGATTGGGTAGCGTGCCCTCATTGGCATGTGCGGCGGGCATGTTGGTGTGCGCCGCCGGTGCCTGTTTGGCGCTTGCGCTTATGCCAACCGTAGATGCTTTGGCCGAGGGCACCGCTCAGGACGGCGAGACGGAAGGAATCGAAAACCCGTATGCTGAGGAATACAGCCAATATGCTCCTCGGGTGTTTACCAACGAATACGGCAACGAGATTCAGCAGACGCCTTGGTCCAGCGGTGGCCTGCTCGGCTGGGGGTTTGGGTACTCTCTTGATTTCCCCTACTACAACAACTACGTGCTAAACGCCGACGCGCGCGGCTGCAACTCGTGCCACGATTTGGTGGATGTGGTGAAGAACGGCTTGCTGGCAGACGGCTCCCATCAGTTCTATCTGGCGGGCTACCCCACGGCGACTATGAACTACGAGGACAGTTGTTTGGCGTGCCACTATGCCTATGGCGTCAACACTATGGACTTCATCCACGGGCATATGAACAACGAGACATTCAAGGCGATGAACGGTTCGTGCTTGTCGTGCCACTACATCGAGGAAGACGGCTCGATGGTTTTGTGGGACGAAGTCAAATACGATGTCCTCAAGGGCATCATCGACGTTGCGGCCGATGAGTCTCAGGCAAAAGTCACTTATAACCAGGAAGAAATAACATCTACTGAGAACATGTTTACCGTCGAACACGCTGAGAACGGTTTTGAGGATGACTACGTCGAACATCGAGACGACATCCGCGACGTCTACACGGTTTCGTTCGTGGGTGAGCTTGGGAACCCCTGCGAGCTCACGATTCAAGAGATGATAGATTTGTTCGGTACCGAGAAGCGCACCATGACGCGGGCCTGTACCTTGCTTGGCCCGGGTGCTCCACTCATCTTCCAAGCAGAGGTTACGGGCATCCCGTTCAACAAGGTGCTCGACTACCTTGAGGTCAACGGGGGCGACACCCTCATGCAGACCAATGGATATGACGGGTACGCGCTCGTCACATCTGTCGACAGCTACCGTGCCACCGATGGCTTGCTGGTGTTTGAGATTAATGGCGAGGAACTGAGTGACGAGCAGGGATATCCTCTGGCACTGTGGTTCGACCATGGAACAGCGGCAGGGGCGGGAACCGAGTATTTGAGTGAAATCGTGTTTACGACTCCCGAGGACGCCCCTCACGCTCCTGACATTACGAACAACTTCTACGAGGCGCTCCATGCCGACTACCTCTATCCCTATGGCATCTATGAGGGTGAACTTATCAGTACCCCCAATATTGGTGTGCTTTCCGCCCAGAGTGGACAGATTTTTACCGCAGGGGAGCCCGTGCACCTCGAGGGCTATGCCTATGGTTTTGACGAGCAAGTTGTCAAGATGGAGTTTAGCTTCGACCATGGCCAGACCTGGGTTGAGGTTCCCGTCGAAAACGCCGACATCGACCAGTGGGTGTATTGGCAGATGGACGTTCCTGCGTTTAGCGCGGCGGGTGCCTATCTGGTGGAAATGCGTGTTACGTCTATCGGCGACAATGGCGAGGAGCATGTTTGCGCGCGTAACCCCCAGTTCCTGATCAACGTCCAATAGCCTGTTCGTTGCAATCGTTTTGTGGATATGCTCAAGGAGAGACTCCATGACTACTTACATGGTAAAAAACGCAAGCCTAGTTGCGGGCGCCGCAGTGGCCTTGCTCGCTGGTAACGCCTCAGCTCTTGCCGTTGACGCGCAGACGGGGGACTTGCGGGGCTCGACTTCTATCGCAACTGAGGCGAACGAAACCACCGCGGGTTCTGGCGTGGTCGAGCGGGACAAGGTTGAAGGCAGCTTCGCGTTCACTCAAGGTGAGGTGACGCCGACGGGTGTCATTGCGCGGAATCTATCCGGTTCGTCTGCCGTCCTCTGCGGAAACGAGGTCGTTGCGACGGGGGAGGCTGTGAGCTACGAGGATTGGGTCGTCGAGGTGACGGGAGAGGTCTCCAACCCGTTTACTGCTACCCTGGCCGAAATGTCGGACGTGCAGGGCACGGCGAGCCTGGTCATGGGTTGCTCATGTTTGGGCAACCCCGTGGACGGCAGGGCAAGTGCCAACGCTGATGTTTTGGGCATATCGCTCGCTTCGGTCGTCGAGCGTGCAGGTGTTGCCGAGGGCGTCAATACGGTGGTGTTCACCAGCGCAGACGGCTATGAAGTGGCGCTACCCCTTTTCTATGTTAAGCAACACTTTACGATTCTTGCCTATGAGCTTAACGGTGAACCAGTGGCGAACAGCATGGGCGGTACCTGCCAGCTGTGGCTTGGCTCTACGGCGGCAAGCTATTACGCCCGCGATGTGATCCAGATTCGGTTTGAGTCGCGCGACCAAGAGCCCGACAGGCCCGATATTGCAGATATAGGCATGACGCCCTCCGTCTCGGTCGTCTCAGGGGTCGGTGCTTAGGCGATGCGATAACGAGTTCGTCCACCCTCCTTGACCCCCTCTGACCGAGTGGGCACAATTCGCAAGACGAGCGTGGGGAGGAGGACGGTCTATGGCAACTTCAGATATGCGGGGCGGCTTCGAGTCGGTGGGCGGCGCGAGGCCGCTCTCTATAGGTAAGATGGCGCAGCTCAACGGTACCACCGTCAAAACGTTGCGCCTATATCACGAGATGGGGCTTATCGAACCCGCCGCGATCAATCCACAGACAGGATATAGGGCGTATTATGCCGAGCAGTCGCTTGAGTTCGATTTCATTCAGCGCTTGCAAAGCATGGGGTTCTCCCTCTCTGAGGTGAAATCGTATCTCGGTATGGATAAGGAGCTTGATCGGTTGCGCTTCCTGCATCATAAGCTTGAGGCTATTGAACGGCGCATGGGAGAGCTCAAATCGGCCAGCGATTCGATTCGCTATGCGTTCAACCATCCCTCGCCGCTTTCCGCCGGCGGTATCGTTGAGGGGGATAGGCCGGAGTTTGGGTCGGTGATACTGCGGTGGCAGGGTCGGCGTGGCATACTGGTGTTCGATATCAAGCCTCAGGCGTTCTCTCCCAGGCTTACCCAAGTGGAGGTGAACGATTGGTATCGGCACATGCATGCGGTGAAGGACGCCATGATTAGAATGAACATTCCGCTGGCGCTTTATCACGACGTGTCTATCTGCATCGATGCCGAGGCCCTTGTGTGTGGCGAGGTGCGTTTTTCACGCCTTTATATTCCTGTGGATACTGCGTATGCTGCTCGATACTCCAACTTCGTCATGTTGCCCGAGGGGTTTTACCTGACGACGAGCGAGCACATGGTTGCCGACGCCAATGGTGGCTCCCTTGAGTATCGCGCAATATGCAGGCTCGCTTCGTATGCTCGAGAGCACGGCTACGACATTCGTGGTGACATGCTTGACGAGGGTGACGTTCTGGTTCCTTTTAACCCCCATGAGGCAACTAACAAGGTGGCAAGAATTCAACTGCCGGTAAATATCGACCACGCATGGTGAGTAAGACTCAAGGCCATATGTGCAGGGCCGACTGTGAGTAGCGAGCCGGACGGGTCTCGTTCAAAGGGTTATCCGAGATCGTCGCACAGAAGCAGGATAGCTTGGACGAGACCAAGTCGCCATGGTAGGGAAATGCGTGCATAGAAATGTGCCGTCGGCCTTTGCCTCATACGAAGAGGTGGCCGACGGCGCGCTAAGGGCGAGTTCTTGAGTGTCTTTCGTTGGGCCTTATGCCAGTGCGTAAGCTGCGGCTGCCTCGCCGGTCACGATGCCGGAGCCGAGGCAGAAGCCGTTGCAGGAGGCCATCTGGTAGTAGGGCGACGTGAACAGGTCCGCGTCGGCGCCGGCGACGTAGAGGCCCGCAACGGCGTGGTTGTGGGCGTCGAGGGCCTGGCCGGCGGCGTTGGTCTTGATGCCTCCGAGCGACAGCCACCCGGCGGGCATGGACTGCACGGCGTAGAAGGGGCCCTCGGCGACAGGGTTGAGGTAGGCGGCGTCCTTGAAGAACTGCTCGTCGGAGCCGCTCTCGCAGTAGCCGTTGTACTCCTCGACCGTGGCCACGAGGTTGACGAGGCCGAAGTGCTCCGCGACCTCGGCCAGCGTGTCGGCCTTGAAGGCTCAGCCCTCCTCGACGTCGCCTTTCCCGCGGCGTTGGCCGCGGTCTACCTCTCGACGCTGTTCAGCGGGCCGGGGGCGTCCCTCCCCGTGCTGCTCTTCGACGTCGCGTACGCCATCATTCTGGCGATTGTCTGGCTGGAGCCCCTCCACGGGGCCAGGGGCCTGGGGGTCTCCGTGTGGCTGTGCGCGGGGTTCCTGGCCTACAAGGCCGGGTGGTACGTGGGGGTCCTCACCCTGGCGACGCTGCGGGTGCCCTGGCTGGCGACGGCGACGACCGTGTGCGCCCTGGCCGCACTCATGGCGCTCACTGTTGTGCAGTTTGTGGCCCGCAGCCGTGAGCGCCAGCAGGAGGGACCCGTCGCGGCGCCTGCCGAGCGGGACTACTTCGCCCTGGCCTGCGCCAAGGTGCAGGACGACTTCGGCCTGACTGCGCGCGAGATGGACGTGTTCGGCCTGCTGGCGCGCGGCAGGACGTCCGCCTACATTCAAAAGGCACTCAGCATCTCGGACGGCACGGCGCGGCCCCACATTTCCCACATCTACAAAAAGCTCGGGGCAAGTCCCAGCAGGCCCTTCTCGACGTCGTGGAGGAGACGATGACCGACCTGGCGGGGGAGGCGACATTGACTTGAAAACTCGGGGCTAAAGGGTAGGGCTTGGTTTGTTGACTAGGTGAACGGCGCTTTCGCTGTATTCTCTGGCGCGGGCTTTGGGATTTTTCCTGTGCATGCGTGTCCCCGAGCTGGTCCGCGCCGAGTCTGTTGACCGTGAGAGCCGCTTAAGCGTGTGACACATGGTGGGCGCGCAATGTTCGAAGCGCGCACTGGGTACTGTTCTTTCGCTGCCTCTGCACGAACGGCTGCCACACTTCGCACGCCTGATTGTGCCAGCCGCGAGGAGCCCACCGATGCATGGAAGCAAGAAGCCCAATTACCTGCCTACCATTGTGATTTTGGGTGGTGTTCGCGGTAATTGCCGTCGCGCTGTGGCTTGGGCTGGGCAACCCGTTCTGCCTCTTCAGCTCCTTGCGTCATCTATAGGACGACAACCCCTGGCGGCCTGCGCGTGGGGCGCTTTGCGTTGGGCGGGGGCGCTGCGGTGGCCCATGCGCGCATCTGGGCGCTTGTTGGGCGGGCAGTCGCCCGGCTGCGGTGGTTCCTGCGGCCAAGGTGGACCGTCCGAGTTTGTCTTGCGAGCAACGGGTTGAGATATGCAACGTTTTTCGGAGGCGACGGGCGTCATACCGTTGGTTTTTTCAACCCGTGGCTCGCGCAATCGATGCATGTTTGCGCCGGGCGCAGTGGCCGCGTGCGCAGCGCAGGCCTGTGCGGGGCGGTGCGGCTGCGCGCCTTACATGGGCTTGTGCTGGACGGGATGGTTGCGTGCTCGACATAGATAGTAGACCGCGATTTTGCGGTTTGAAAGGCCGCATCTCGTCTCCAGCGTGTCACAGCGATCTTGTATGCCAGGCTTCCTTCCTGGGACAGCCGTTGGGGTGTTTGCGTCTGCAATGATGATTTTTGATTTGGGGCTACTTCGGCGCAATGTAGCTAGCAGGCACGTTATGAGGGCAAGCAGCACGAGCACGGTAGCCCGGTCGTAGGAGTTTGCTAAAAGTAGATGGCGTTACCCGCCAGGCTGCCCGCCCATTGGAAAAGCTCCAAGAGAGAAAAACAGAACAGCGCCTCGCAACGCCTCTCGTGTGCTGCCGAGATGATGGGCACCCAAGCGAAGAGGAGCAGCACCTCACAGCCTGCGTAAACGAGCAGATAAGAGAAAACACCCGAGGAAAGGGGGCCGTCAAACACTGGGAGTGCCACCGAGATTGCGATCAGAGGGGCGGCAATCTCCACGATGCGGGAAATGTTGAGGCGGCACAGACGCAGTACGGCGGTGGTGGCAGCAGAAGCAGCGATCAGGGTGATTGTTGGCAGTAGGGCTGGGATAGACATGAACGTCGAGGTGGCCTGCTCGGATGTGACGGACATGCGGATTGTGCCAAATGCGTCCGCACGATATTGACCGCATGGGCACGGTATAGGCGAGCTTGGCCCGTGTGCTAAGGCCGAACGTCTGCATCGTGCCTTGCAGTGGTTCCAGGCGGTATCGGGGCAAAGGTATGATAAGAGCGTTACTACTGGTAAACGCCATGGTATTGGGTTTATTGACGGGGGTGGCGGGATCTTTTAACGCGCGGTGTTTGTGGGGCGTATCTCAGGTGTTGTTCCTCACGGAGCCTTGTTGCCTACGAAGGTCCCGTTTTCCTGTTTGACCTGACCACTGTGGTCAGGTGTACGCTGCCCGCGAAGCGGCGCGCCATGCTGCTGACGCTGGAGCAAAGGTCCTGCTCATCGACGGGGCGCCCGAGGGTGGGGAGGGCGGCAACTCCAAGTACGCCAAGCAACTGCTCGCCTCGGGGCACAGTGTTGAGAGCACCGTCGCCTACCTCACCGCTCTCAACGGGGCCTTCGCGGTCGACCCGGAGATGGTCCAGCTCTTCGCCGAGCGCATGGTGGACATCCCCAACTACTGCCGCGACTTCCTCGGCGTGGAGAGCCTCCACTCCTGGATTGGCGACACCTCGGACCCCGTGCTTGCGCCCTTCGTGCCCGAGTACCCCGAGCTCCCGGGTGCGGAGGACTTCGACGCCTACACGATTACGGACACGAGCGGCGACGGGGCGCTGTGGATCAACGTCCAGGGCCTCGTCGCCGAGCGCGCCGAGTCCATCGACGTGTGGCTTGCATCGCCTGCCCACCACCTGGTGCAGGAGGCTCAGACGCGTGCCATCGTGGGTGTCATCATCGAGCACGAGGGTTCCGAGGTCCGCGTCGCGGCGCGCAACGGCGTGGTCCTGGCGTGCGGCGGCTACGAGTTCAACCCGGAGATGCTGCGCGACTTCGCGGGCGTGGCCCAGGTCGCCGGCATCGGCACCCCCTACAACAGGGGAGACGGCATCCGCATGGCGCTCGAGGTGGGCGCCGACCTGTGGCACATGAAGAGCTACGAGCCCGGTTCCAACACGCTCATGTTCAACCCGGGCGACGGCACGAGCCCCCTGGCCGCGGGCGCCATCCCCGTGAGCGGCTCCACCATGTTCGTCGGTCCCGACGGCGCGCGCTACTACAACGAGGTCGGCGAGAACCGTCACGGCCGCGCCAAGATCGCCGGCGAGTTCCGCCCGGTCGACCACCCCGACAAGACCTGGTTCCTCTGGGACCAGACGCGCATGGACGAGCTGGCGGGTATGGGCATCGTCGACGCGCTCCCCGTGTTGGCGGGCGAGCAGTACATCAAGGCCGACACGCTCGAGGAGCTCGCCGAGGCGTGCGGCATGGACGCCGACGTGCTCATGGCGCAGGTCGCGGACTGGGGCTTCTTTGCCGAGCAGGGCCGCGACTACCAGTTCGGCCGCGACGCTGCCACCATCCGCGCCTTCGACGGCGGCCCCTACTATGCCATGCCCGGCATCCCGCTCATCCTCAACACGCAGGGCGGCCCGCGCCGCAACAAGGACGCCCAGGTCATGGGCGCCGACGGCGAGCCCATCCCGCACCTGTACTCTGCCGGCGAGCTCGGCAGCATGAACGCCTTCCAGTATCAAGGCGGCTGCAACCTGTCCGAGTGCCTCATCTTCGGCCGCATTGCCGGCGAGAACGCTGCAGCGGAGAAGTAGTAATCGCCCGGGTCCTTGCCGCAGAATCGCCCGCCCGTGTGGGCACGCTCGCATGGCGAGAGGCCCGGCATTCGTTCCGCCCCCCAGAGAACTTGGCGTACCATGGGTGCATGCGGTGCCTCCGGCCTGCAGGGTCGGGGGCGCCTTCGTCATGTGGTGGCGAGCGAGGGAGGCATGGGCCGTGGTTGAGGTTGCGAGCTGGTACGAGGAACCCCGCATGACGGGCTCCATGGTCACGAAGGCGGCGGGTATCTCACGCAATGCTCTCATTAACTACGAGAGCCACGGTGCCGTCAGCCCCGCGCGCGACGAGAACGGCTACCGGTCCTATTCCCGCGGCGATCTGCTCGACGTGATGTGCTGCACCATGCTCACGTCCATGGGCTACAGCGTGGCCGAGGCGGCCGAGATGCTGCAAGGCGACGAGGTCATGGGCGTGAGCCATATCGACGGGTACATCGAGCGCCTGGCATATCAACGCGACGCCATCCAGGCTAAAATCGAGAACCTTGCCGCGCTGAGAGGGGCGACCCTCGAGGCGCGCCCGACCGGCGAGGCGACGTTTGAGGTGGTTGAGTGCCCGGAGTGGTTGTTCTATTTTGACGAGCGCGAGTCCGTGGACATCCGCGACGTCAAGTCGGACAACCAGGTGGCGCTTCTGCGCTCCGTGCCGCTGTCGTGTCGTGGGTTCACGCTCGAAGGCTTTTTTGATGAGGGGGGTTTGCGCGCGTTTTACTGGGCGCGCACCCTGCGCAGGTCGCACGAGCGCCTCCTCGACGTGGACTCGCTGTGGGACGTCGCCTCTGTCCCCCTGGAAGTCGCGAGCAGCTGGAGGGCGTCCCTGCTGTGGACGCCGGCCTCCTCATAGATTCTTGACACGTGCGTCTTGGTCGTGCTGGTTGCCAAGCCGAGCCTTTCGTAGATGTAAGGCACGCTTCGGTTCTCGCACAGCAAGGCGGCGATCTCTGTCTCCCTCGGTGTGAGGCCGAAGGTTTCGGCGAGCCACAGCGTATCGGCAACGGACGGGATTGAGTCGCGTTCGGGCATTTTGCTTTCAGCCTGCGACAGTGTCGACGCGAGCCAGAAGGCGTCGGCGGATACCAAGAGCAGCGCCGCCCCAGAGAGTGCGTCCGTTGCCCCTACGTCGGTTCCGACGACAAGCCTCGTAAGCAAGAAGCCGAACAGGACGCACGTGGACATCGCCACAAGCAGAATCAGCTCAATCCGCCAGGGGCTTTCGCCGCGAGGGATCTTAGCGGTCTCAACCAAGGCGAGGGTGCGGACGACGTAAAGCCGCAACCTGCGAGGAACAGCGCGAAAGCTGTTCCTCGCGGCCGGTCGGGTCGGCCAAAGGGCCTCCCGAACACGTGCCTCGTTGTCGAGAGACGAATGAGGACGGAACCCAAGGGCTTTTCTCAACTTCAATAGGTGCTTGTTGCTCGCACATGTGTCCGATTGGCAATGAGCCCATGTGTGACGGCGACCTCCCAATCCCCCGAGAGGATTTCATCAAGAAGACGCATGTTATTCAGCCCCGCGATTCTATCGAGCAGCTGGGCACTCGGTCCTATGGCCGATGAGGTTGGCGAGTTCTTGTTGGGTGTGAACGCCCAATTTGCCGTAGATGCGACTTTGATGTGCCCGTACCGTGCTTTTTGATATGAAGAGCTCGTCACAGATGGCCGCCGTCGAGAGTCCTTGTGCCATAAGTTCGAATACGTCGCGCTCTCGTTCGGTCAGCCCCGCCTGTTTGGCAAGTCGGGCCCGGGCGGCTTCGGGATCGTTGCTTCCTCCTGCTTGGGGAGCGCTGCTGGCCGCCTGGCTCTCATCGTCGCGTGCGATGGGGGAGAGAAACGCGCTCATAAGGCTGAGGGCTACGACAAACCCAACGAAAAAATAGGGTTTGGCATGAACGAAATTGCCTGCACCGGCCGTTATGCCAAGGGATGTGGCCGCGATAATGGCGATTTTCACAGCCGCGCAAGAGGGCAACGCCGAAGCCCTTTTGCTGTGGGAATGAATGCAGGCCAGTGAGTAGGCGAAGAGCCGGCAGCTCGCAGCGCCGGCGCTTGCAAACATTTGCATCGGCCAGCCCCCTGCAGCGTCCACCCCTGTAAGCAACAGTCCCGCTGTCATGAATGCGAGGGCCGTGCCTTTGAGTAGCCGAAGGTCGAACTTCTGAGGTAGCAGGGCTGCCATGAGAAGGACGACGGCGCTCGGGAGCACATTGCCCACATTATTTGCCGCCGACGAAAGAGTGAGTCCGGCTGAAGAGGTTACGTAACCGTAGGCAAGCGAAAAAATCCCCACCCAAAGCACGGTCTCCCATGATACAACGCGGCCGAGCGGCTGTGCCGCGCGTGGAAGGCTCTGTGGCGCACGGCCAGGGGTGAGTTCCCAGCCACGCCGACAGGCGATGAGCAACAGACATGATGTGAACAAGGCGAGGGCCAACATCGCTGGTGAATTTTCGCCTGCGAGAAGTGCGATCATGGAGTTAACGAGCTCGGCCCCCGCAATGGCTAACGCGATGTGGCGCATGGGTGCCAGCGCAAAAAGCTCAAGCCACTGAAGCATGAGCGCCGCCGAGCCGGACGCTGATAATGCGACCGAGGCCCCTTCAAGAAGTGGAAGAGATGCCTTTGCTGGCAGGGCATATTGGGCGGCAATGCCGCCGCACCCAAGTAGGGTTAGAGTCATTGGAAGAAAAAAGAGAATCCTGTTCGTGTTTCCCTTGTCAAAAATCATTTGGAGAGCAGCGAAGGCAACTATACCTGCAACCTTGCTTATCTCAGAGAGGACTCGAACAGATTCGAATCCACTAAAACCTGTGGGATAGTTTGACAACAGTCGGCACAGGCCATACCCCAGGACGGCCATGAGCAGGAATCGATTGCGATCGGCGGCATCTACGAAAGTGGCGATTCTTTCGCCCAGGATGCTGGCGTTGCTTTTCACGATGGCTCCCTGACTCCCCCGCTTGTCGTCCTTAGGTTCTTCCCATGATAAACCACGGTGACATCGTGATGCGCTCAACGGGGCGCTTAGGCGCTTAAGTATCTCGCCACCTGCGCGAATGAGGCTCATGAGGCAATATCGCTTAAAAAGTGCGACTGGATTTCAGCGTCCCTCATGCAGCGGGCATCCGCTTTGCGGCCTTAAGGTCTAGATGAGGCGCCGCAGGGCTGAGGGCCCAGAAGCACGGGCGCCGCCACACGTTTGACGAGGAGGGCATCATGGCACAGACCGTCAGTAGGAGAAGTTTTGTTATCGGCGCGGGAACTGCGGCATGCATGGCGACGACAAATGGCGCCGCCTTGGCCGGGGAGGCTGCGGGAGGGGCATTTTGGATGCCTGCGGCTTGGGACCGCGAGTCGGATATCGTCATCGTCGGGTTTGGAGCCGCAGGTGCCAATGCGGGCATTGCGGCCATCAAGGCCGGCGCAGAACCGCTCATCCTCGAGGCGGCACCTCGCGAGTTGCGTGGCGGCAACTCTGGTGTATGCGGCGGTGGGTGGATTTGTCCCACAGATGCAGATGCCTATGCGGAATTCCTGTACCGTCTCAATCTGTGCGTCGACGATAAAGATGAGCTCAGGGAGTTCGCCGAGTCGCTTAGCGGCATGTGCGACTGGATGGACGAGCTTGAGATTGACTGGATGGACACGCACCGCACAGGGTTCAACTTCTACCCCAAGTCGTTCCCGGAGATGGCCGACACCATGAACAACAGCATGCACGGTGTCGCCGAGACGGGCATGGAGCACCATGCCATGGCCGATGCCGACGGCAACCAGGCCATGGGCGGCAAGTATTTCTATGAGCCCATGGCATCGGCCTATGAGGGGCTCGGGGGAGAGGTGCTCTACGAGACACGTGGCCTCGAGCTTGTGCAGAACCTTCAGACCGGTGAGATCCTCGGTGTGAAGGCCGAGGATTCCAATGGCTCCATTATGTACATCAAGGCGCGTAGGGGCGTTATTTTGGCATGCGGTGGTTATGAGGCAAACCACGAGTATACCGACAACTACGTTTTGCCCAACATGAACATTGGCGTTACCGGTGGCCCATATAACCGCGGTGATGGCGTACGCATGGCCGCACATGCGGGGGCCAAGCTGCGCCATATGTCCTGCTATGAGTGGCAGGGTTACGGCATTCGTCTTTTCCCTAACGACCCCGTCATGTTCATGGTCACCACCTCGACCAACTGGCACACTGAGAACCGTATCATTATGGTCAACAAGTACGGCAAGCGCTTCTATCGCGAAGACAAGCGCATGGGGCACACGCGGACCTTCCCGGGCACCGAGTTCGACGGCTTTGCTGACAGCACCGACACGATTAACGACTACGCCGGTGCCCCGGCCTTTGCCATATTCGACCAGGCACGTTTCGAGGAGGGCGCCGGCAATTTCTATGGCGGGACCGACAAACTTGCCATGGGCTGGTTTGGCCAGCACGATTTGTACAAGTGGAGCGACGACAATTCCGCCGAGCTTGCAAGCGGTATTATCGTGCAGGCCGATACACTAGAAGAATTGGCTGTTAAGTTGGGATTTGTGGACGCGGATGTGTTTGCCGATACCGTGGCTCGCTACAACGGTTTTGTCGACGCGGGGATGGACGAGGACTTCGGTCGCGATCCTGCGAGCATGGTCAAGATAGAGACGGCGCCTTTCTATGCTATCGAGGTTTGGCCAAGCCTGCTTAATACGCAGGGAGGCCCCGTGCGTAAGTCGCTGACGAGCCGGGTGCTTGACGAAGAGGGCAACGAGATTCCACGCTTGTATTCGGCCGGCGAGCTGGGCAGCCGTTTCGGTCTTGTATACCATGGCTCGGGCAACACCACCGAGGCGTGCATGAGTGGCAAGATTGCGGCAGAGGATGCCGCGGCCTTGGACCCATGGGAGTAGGACTGAGGACGAGCGGTCACAAATGGCTGCAAATAACGAAGGGGATGGGCCTGTCATGAAAAGGGGCGGGTTTGCGGCGATGGGCACGTTGGCCTGTGCATTGATGCTTGCGGTGGCACTTCCCGCGATGGCGGCCCCGTCCATCCAGGCGGTGGAGAAGATGGGCGACGGCCCCGGGGTCGCGGAGACGGCAAAGGGAACGGGAGAAGTGCGCACGGATGGCGACGTGCCAGCCGATGCGGAGCTAACGAGGAGTCTTGATGAGCTGCTCGAACCGACGTGGGAGACGGATGTGGCGTGCACTACGTGCCATGCGAATCTCGCCGAGCCGGATGCGTCATGCTTAATCGCTAGACACGCGAATATAGCGTGTGCTGCATGTCACGATGACGTGGCGACACTCGAAAAAATCCATGAGGGTGCCCCAGTCAAGGAGAAGGAGGTGAAGCGTCTCAAGAAGTCGAATGTGGGCGAAGAGCTGTGTCTTGCCTGCCACAATCGCGAAGGCCTCATTGAAGCGACGGCGGGACTCGGTCTACTTACCGACGATAGGGGCACCACAGTCAACCCCCACGACCTTCCAAATAACGAGGAGCATCAGGGGATAACCTGTGCGTCGTGCCACTATATGCATCAGGACCGCCTGGCATCAGAGCTGGCAAAGGCGAAGTGCAATTCATGTCACCACCAGGGCGTATACGAGTGCTTCACATGCCATGCATAAGGTTGCCGTGCCAAGAGGCAGGCAGAACCAATAAGCTGTTAATGACAAAGTAATCCCTTCCATAGAAGCCGCTGTTCCGAATTTGAATTGGAGCAGCGGCTTCTATATCTGTGTGAACACGAAAGAGTTGCGAGTCAAAAGAAGAGATAAGTCTGGTAACTCACTGGTGAAAATCAAGCACAGCCAGCAAAGTGCCCCCCGCGTCGCAGCAAGCGTCGCAGGGGGCGCCTATGGCCGAACCGCTTCCCTACAAGTCCCTACTCGTCGAACTTGCCCGTCGCGAGGTCGCGTCCCAGCAGGTAGGGCAGGGTGATGCATGCGGCCCCGTAGTTCATGCCCTCCATCGCGAAGGTGTACACGCCGGAGTAGAAGTCGCCGATCATCGTTCCCACGTTGAAGAGGCCCGGGATGGGCTCGTCGTTTGCGTCGAGCGCCTGCAGGTCGATGTTGGTGCGCGTGCCGCCCAGGACGACGAGAAGCATCGGCTTGTAGGAGCAGCCGTAGAAGGGCCCGTCGGTGACGCCGATGAGCTTCTCGGGCGACTTGTAGAAGTCGGTGTCCTGCCCTGCGGCGCACAGCTCGTTGTAATGGTTCACCGTGTCCACGGCCGCCTCGGGGAGGCCGAGCTGGGCGACGAGCTCCTCGACGGTGTCCGCCTTGACGATGCCGTAGCCGTATGAGTCGTTGTCCCAGGTCGCGATGAACTCCGCCTCGTCGGCGAAGTACTCGCCGTGGACGTAGTTGGGCTTGCCCCACGGAGCGCCTTCGGCCGCGCGGTTGGAGCCCCAGATGCAGTAGCAGGTGTTTTCGGGCAGGTGCATGATGGTCGCGCACGCCACGCCGCCCAGCACGTCCTCGTTCATGAAGCGCTGTCCGTTCTTGTCCACCATGAGTATTCCTTCGAGTGCATTGCGGCCCCGGTGGTCGGTGCGTCCTCCTTCACAGACGGAGCCCAGGGTGCCGATGGCGTCTTACAGGCCATCGCCGAGCGTTGTGCAAGCGTCGGGCAACGCTTTGGTCTGTCGGGGAGGGAGCGCGACGTGCTCTCCGAACTCGTTCGCGGCCGTACCATCGCAACCATCGCAGGTGAGCTCGGTGTGAGCGAGAATACCGCCAAGGCGCACACGAAGGCGATCTACCGTAAACTTGACGTGCACACGCGCGAGGAACTGCTCGCACGTGTGGAGCAGGGGTAGGAGAGCAGCCCATTTTCTGTTTGATAAAATGGGAAGACTCCCCATCTCGCATGGACCGCCCTGCTGCTCTGCCCATCTCAACCTGCAGTCGCTTTTAGGGCCATTCGCCTGTTTTTTCGTGCCTTCTCGCATACAATTGCTTGGAAATGCCCTTCAAGGTGCGAGGGAGATGTTAAGTGGGAACCGTATCTGCGAAGAGCCGCTCGTGTGCAATCGGGCTAGCCTCTTTGCTCGCGACGATAGACTTTTTGCTCTGGGGCGGGGCGTTTACCATGCATGAGTACGCCGCTACTTTCGTCTCGGAGGAAATCCGGTATGTCTATACCATACCGAGCATGACGGTGCTGGGTTTTTTGCTCGTAGTCGGCCCAGCCATGCTCAGTCGCTTTCGTAGATTTGTCCCAGCGGCGACCGCCGCTGGCGCGGCGTGCATGATTGCGGGCGACGTGCTGCTTTGCGCTTTGCACGTGACGGGCACGCGCTCTCTGATTATGCTGGCAGTGGCAGGCATCATCGTGGGGGCTGGCATCGCTTTGTCCCTTCTTGTATGGCGCGGCATACTGGCGCGTTTTTCATACGGAGAGCAAGTATCCGTCGTTTCGACTGCGTGCCTGTTGTTCCCGTTTGTCCCTCTTGTTTTCGCCTTCGTGCGTTCGGCATGGGCTTTCGCCGTTGTGGCCGCCTTGACCGCCGCGTCGCTTGCTTGCGCCTGGGGTGCGCTGGAAACGCCCGCTGACTTGGGAGATGCGCGTGCATGTGACGACCCGCCGTGCGCCTTGTCGGATCTGCTGCGAGAGAGCCTCTCCGCAGTGCTGTGCCTTGTTTCCCTTGGTTTCGTAGCGGGCATTCTTCGGACATCGGCGCTTTCTGCCGAGGACAGTAGCGCCGGTATCATGGCGGGGTCTTTGGTATGCATGTTTGCCATTGCGCTTGCCTTACTTGTCGCTTGGCGTGTGTTCAAGGTGCATCTCAGCGTAGTGAGGTTTTACCAGGCTGGCTTTGCGCTCACGGCTACGATTCTGGTTGCATCGCTTGCTTTAACACACGGCTTTACATCGACGCTGGCGTGTTTCCCATACCTGCTCTTTGAGTTCGCCCTCGTCATCGTTATGGTCGAGGGTCCGGACTGTGCAGTGGGCGCCGGGCAAAGCTCTCTTACTGTGTTTGGCGTACAGACTGGCTGCGCGTATCTCGCAATGGCGGCGGGCACGGCGCTGGGTCTCTTGCTTTGCCGCGGTGAGGGAAGCACCGCCTCAGTGTTTGGCGTGACGGTTGCCCTGTGCGTGTACCTGCTCTCGGTGCCGCTCATTGTGATGTTGCGCCACCGTGCCGAAGGGCAGGCTGCCGCGCCGAATTTCACACCCGTGAGTCTCGAGCCCCGGGATATCTATGCAGCGCGCGTCCACGTTTTGTCTGAGGCGTGCGGCCTAACCCCACGCGAGGAACAAATCGTGGCGCTCACGGCGTGCGGTTTGGACTCTCCGGCTATTGCGCGCAGCTTGTCCGTTTCAGACAACACCGTGCGCACGCATAAGCGCAACGCATACAAGAAGTTGGGCGTTCACTCCAAGCAAGATATTCTGCTTCTGATTTCCAATGAGAATCAGGAGCAATTGGAGGCGCGCTCGGTGTAAGTGCTCTCTTCGCGTTGACGATACCGCCGATCGTTTGGAACCGACAGCCGCCTTGAGTTGTCGGCCGTACCGCTGCCAGCCCGGATGCTGTCCATACCACACCAAGTGTGAGGTTCTAAACCTCGTCGATTTGGCAGGATTGGGGCGCGGCTCACACCTGCCTGACGAGTGACGAACCTTTCTCCTGACGCCATTATGAGTCGCAAGCCCCCGATGCAGACGCCTGCATTGATGAAGGGCGAAGGACCGCCGGGCGTTGTAGCCGAGGACCCGGCAAGAAGGAGAGGGGATATACATGGACGGTAGGATTTCGCGTCGCGCGTTCGTCGAATCCGCAGCGGGGGCTGCCGCTTGCGCTGCCGCTGCGCATGTCGTTGCGGGCGCTGGTGTGGCTCGTGCGGACGAGGAGGTGGGTGCGCCCGCGTCGGAGTCCTTTCAGCTCAACCCACAGGACGAAGGCTGGAGGGGCGTGGGTGACGATTTGTCCGACGTTCTTTCGCCTTGGAAACTGGGCCCGCTCGAGCTGAGCCACCGCATCGTTAAGTCCGCTGCCGGCTCGGCCACGTTCCTTGCGGGTTTTGGGCAGGAGCTCATTGACTACTACGCGAACTTCGCCAAGGGCGGCGTGGAGATGATTTGGGTGGAGAACTTCGCCCGTCATCTTACCGACCGGGGCGGGGAGTCCCCCGACTGGCTGCTCGATTTGGACTTGACCCCACTTGTCGAGGAGTGCAAGAAATACGGCGCCCATCTTGGTTTCCAAACCTACTTCATGCCGGCTTTTAGCGGCGTTGACCACAATGCGATGACGCTCGAAGAGATTCATGGCATCCAGGCAGACATCGTGAACGCAGCGACGTTCCTCAAGGAGCAGGGCTTCGAGGCGCTGGAAATCAACGCCGCCGGTGCCAACCTGGGTGCCATGTTTTTCTCCCGCGCCAACAACCACCGCGATGATGAGTACGGCCCCCAGAGCTTCGAGAATCGCGCCCGTTTCGTCAGCGAGACCATCCAGCAGGTCAAAGAGGCTTGCGGGGCGGATTTTGTCGTCCAGGTGCTGATGAACGGCGTGGAGGAGGACGACCAGAACATCGGCAACAGCGCTAACGTCCTCTCCATCGAGGAAGGCATTGAAATCGCCAAGCAACTCGAGGCAGCCGGGGCTGATTCGTTCCACATCCGTCTTGGCGCGCTGCATCAGCACGTGTGCCAGTTTGCCGGCGACCTGTACTTCATCGAACAGGGCATAGAAGGCACCACGAGCTATGGCACGCGCTTCGATTTCTCTCAGCACTGGCAGGGCAAAGTGGACGGTGCGCATTCGGGCGCAGGCCTCACGCTCGCCGTGGCCGCCGAATACAAAAAGGTGCTCTCGGTGCCGGTGGGCACAGTCAGCTATCTCGATCCGGCTATGGGCCCGGATTTCTTCAACTCGGCGATTGCGGACGGCGAGGTGGACTTCTTCTTGATGACGCGCCCGCTGACCGTCGACACGGAGTACGTCAACAAGCTTCGCGAGGGGCGCCTGGACGAGATTGCTCCCTGCACTCGCTGCGTCCACTGCCACATCATGGGCAACGCTGCGAACGCACAGTATGGCTATTGCCGCGTAAACGCCCTGACGCAGCGCGTGTACCGTGAGGGTGGCCCCGCAAACTATGAGCTGCCCATGGCCGAGAGCAGGAAGAGGGTGCTCATCGCTGGTGGTGGCCCCGCTGGCATGGAGGCGGCGCGCATCGCGGCGCTGCGTGGACATGATGTGACGCTGTGCGAGAAGTCGGGCTTCTTGGGCGGCATGCTTGACTTTGCCGCTGCCATCAAGGGCCCGCACGAGAACCTCGCCCAGCTCAAGGCCTATTTGGAGCGCCAGCTCGAATTGGCCGGCGTCACCGTGCGGCTCGATACGGAGGTGACGACCGAATTTGTCGCTGACGAGGCTCCCGACGCCTTGGTGGTGGCGTGTGGCGGGTCTTACGCCCCGTGCGGCCTCGAGGGAACGGCTGGCACGAATGTCGTGGCCGTTGCGGATATCGCCTCGGGCGAGTTCGGCGAGCGCGTGTGCGTGTTGGGCTCGAATGACCGTGCGGTTGACTGCGCCGTCTACCTGCAGAATCAAGGCAAGAAGGTCACCATGGTCACGGCGGACGCTGCGGATAATGTGGGCAAGGGCCAGTCCAACCACGAGAAGGAGTTCATCCTCTCCATGCTGTATGCGCGCGGAATGCGCGTCTGGGCCGAAGCGCAGATTGGCGAAGTGGGCGATGGGGAGATAACCGTGGAGTCCAATGGCATTACTACGGTCCTTGCCTGCGATACCATTCTGGACGCAAGCGATATGGTGCCTAATGCCACTTTGGCCGAGGCGGCTGGCGTTGCCGAAACATATGTGATTGGTGACGCCAAAGAGCCCTTCAACATTGCCCTGGCAATCCGCAGCGGCAACGATGCAGGCAGGGCACTGTAGGTTGGCTGTTTAGGAACATGACCTGGTCACATCACGACTGGATGTTCTGACGAAAAAGGGCTTGTGCGCCACAGCCAAGCATTGACGCGAGCCACATTTCGGATTTGGTCCCGCTTGAATCGCGCGATTCAAGCGGGACCTTCGTTTTTGTGAGGCGTACCGCAAGCCCGTCGCCCGTCTTTCAGCTATCCCACCCCCCGTTCATCTTCCGTACACACCTACGCCATCTCCCCGCGACGCTTTTGACGCAAAGATTCAACCGAGGGCTTTCCTCTTCGCAACGTGCGTTAAACCTCCCCGACACGGAGCGCGCCCATCATGGCGGGCGTCAATCGGGCAGCGCTGAGGGCGCGTGTCGGAAGGAGAAGGGTATGAACGCACACGAGGAGAGCGAGATCACCCGCCGCGGGCTCATCGGGATGGGCGCGGCCGCGGGCATCGCGGCTGCGGGCTCGGCCCTGGCGGGAAGAAGGGGCCTTGCGTTTGCCGACGCGTTGTCTGTCTCCGCCTCCGGGTCCGAGGCGGCCTACGACCTCCTGATCAAGGGCGGCAACGTGTTCGGGGCCGAGGGTCCCCTCGACGTCGCGGTGAAGGACGGCGTCGTCGCGGCGGTCGGCGAGGTCTCGGCCGAGGAAGCCGCCGAGGTGGTCGACGCCGGCGGCTGCCTCGTGTCGCCCAGCTTCTGCGACACCCACACCCATCTCGACAAGGCCTTTCAGATGGAGTACCCCGAGTACCGCGACAAGGTCCGCGAGCTCGAGGCCGAGTACTACGCGGGTGACGAGGTCGACTACGGCTACCCCGTCTGCGGGGGCTCCGAGTCCTACCTCATGGGGTTGCTCAAGGAGCGCAACGACGAGGACAGCCTGCGAGAGGTCATCCGCACCCGCATCAGCCGGGCGTGCGACATGGCGATTGCCAACGGCACCGGCCTCATCAAGACGAACAACACCTGGGGCCCGCTCTCGGTCGAGGTGGTCGAGGGGCTCAAGCAGGAGTACGCCGGCAGGCTGGACATCAAGAACATCGTGATCTACACCGACAATACCGAGGAGGGCGACTCCTGCACCATGACCGCGGCGGCGCTGGAGGAGTACTGCGCCTCCGGGGCCGTCGACTTCCTGGGCGGCTACTTCGACGGGGACTACGGCTACGAGAGCATCGACGGCCTGTTCGAACTCGCCTCCAAGTACGGCCTGCCCATCGACGTCCACGTCCTCGAGACCGACGTGCCCCTGCTCAGGCCCTTCGACTACTTCCTCGACAAGACCGTCGAGTACGGCATGGAGGGCAGGGTCACGTTCGGCCACCTCACCGCCCTGGACGCCCCCGGCATCGACGAGGACGAGCTCGCCGCCGTGATCGAGAAGGCCGCCAAGGCCCAGGCGAACGTCACCTCGCTCGCGTCGTGCAACATGTACCTCATGGGGCGCAAGGCGGAAAACCCGGTCCGCCGCGGGCCCACGAGGCTCAAGCAGCTCATGGCGGCGGGGGTCAACTGCTGCTACGCCAGCGACAACATCCGAGACGCCTGGCGCCCCTACGGCAACGCCGACATGATGCAGGAGGCGATGGTGGCCGCCCACTGCATGCAGTACGCGTTCCCCGACGAGCTCGAGACCGTCTGGAAGATGGGCACCTACAACGCGGCGAAAAACGCCCTGGTGGAAGGCTACGGCGTCGAGGAGGGCTGCAACGCCGACCTCGTGGTCCTCGACGCCCCCAGCGCGGACCTGGCCCTGATCGGCCAGGCAAAGAAGCTCTACGTGGTCAAGGGCGGGAAGGTCGTGGCGAAGGACGGCGTCCTGTTGTAGGCGAGGGGGCCGAGCTGCCCCTAGGGCCTGGGCGGCATGAGTGGGGCCACGTTTCCGAGGTGTCGGATGGAACCGCTTCGGGCCCGTTCCTTTCGGTTCAGCCTGCATCTCGTGCGCTCCGGTGGACGGTGCGGCCGCTCGGACTCTGCTTGGATTGTTCGGGCCAGTCGTGTGGCTGCGGGCTGCGCATTCGCCCATCGGCCTGCCGACTGGCGAGTTTTGCCTTGTGGGCCGAGGTGCAGAAAGGAAGGAGGGCCAGACTCGGGACTGAGTCCGGCCCTCCTCATCGTTGCCTTATTCGGATCCCGCGGCTTGCAATGCGAAGCTCGTCGAGCTCGGTCTCTTCGGCAGTTTCGGCCTTAGCGCTTGATGGCGTGCAGGGTGGCGTGGCGCGCCTCGGCCATGCCGCGGCCGCATGCGATGCCGGGGTTCAGCTCGGGGTAGTTGTTACTGAAGAAGGCACCCGAGTTGTTGCCGCAGGCATAGAGGCCGGGGATGGGGTCGAAGGTCTTGCAGTCCAGGACCTGGCAGTCCTCGTCGATGACGAGACCATCGAGGGTGCACAGGGTCCAGGAGCCGACTCGGACGCCGTAGTACGGGGGCTGGTTTACCGCAAAGAGGTCCTTCGCGGGCTTACCGAACTCGTCGTCGACGCCGGCCTCGCAGGCGGCGTTATACCTGGAGATTGACTCCAGGGCGCGCTCTGCGGGAATCTGGAGCTGGTCCACAAGCTCCTCTAGGGTCTCGCACTCAAAGACGATTCCCATCCGGACGCCCTCCTTCACCCAGCCCCAGAAAACGTCCTCGCCGACGCCTTCGCCTGTTGCCGGCTGGGCCTCGGAGGGGGCCAGGCGCGAGCAGCTGACGGTGTCCCAGCTCTCGATCGCGGTCCAGACGTTGGAGTCGAAAATCAGGCACTCGAGCTTGCCCTTGCGGGTGTTGAGCATGTGCAGGGAGACGTCGTAAGGGGTGCTCTCGTTGCAGAAGCGCTTGCCGTTGAGGTCTAGCTTAAGGAACGGCTGGCTGCCGTACCACACGGGGTAGCCCATGTAGGGGGCGCCGACCTCAACGCCTGGGGCCACGCCGCCGCGGTCGAAGAGCATGGCGGTGGGCACGCAGTCCTTCTCGCCGCCGGCCCAGATGCCCGCGCGGATGCCCGACCCGTCGCAGCCGGGCTGGACGAGGGCGAAGTTCGTGCCGGAGGAGTCCGCCGGGTTAAGATGGGCGTAGACCTCGGCGTCGGCGGCATAACCTCCGCAGCACAGGATGACGCCCTTTGAGGCGTTGATTCTCACATAGCCCGCCTCGGTCTGGGCGATGGCGCCGACCACGGCGCCGTCCTCTTTCACGACCTTGACCAAGGTCGTCTCGAAGCGGAACTCGGCACCGGCATTTTCGGCGACCTCGACCAGCGCGTTGTTAAGCTCGGTCTGGTCGAGCTTGGTGAGCCAGTACACGACGGTGTCGCACGCGCCGTCCTCGTCGAATACGGGCTCTATGTCGAGCGTAGTGGAGAGAATGGGACGGTGGTGAATCTGGGAACGGTCGTACACGCCCTCCTTGCCGTCGCCGACGGTGTACTCGGACCGCATCTCGATGCCGTAGGGAGCGACCTGCTCCTCAAGCCAGTCGAGGGTCTCCCCCGACTCGTTGGCCCACATGTTGATGAGACGCTGGTCGCATCGGCCGGATGCATAGCGGACGAGGTCGTTTGCAACGGCCTGCTTGTCGATTTCGATGCCGAGCTCGCGCTGGGCGCGGCTGCCGATAGCACCGATATAGGAGCGGGTGGTGCCGACCGTGGGGTTTTTCTCGATGACGACGGTCTTGGCTCCCTCGGTGGCTGCGGAGACGGCGGCAATCATGCCGCAGTGGCCTGCGCCGCAGATGAGGATTTCGGTGTCGACGGTCTCGACGATATCGGCATCGCCGATTTCCGGTTCGACCCCGGGCCAGGTGAATCCGGCCTCCTCGGCCAAGGCGATGGAGGCTGCCGTCCCGGCGGCTGCCGCCGCGGCAACGACGCTAGAACTGGCAATGAAGCTCCTACGGTCCATGTTCATGATGGAACCCCCCAAAGAAGAGCGGATATAAATAATGCCAATGGATGAAATGGAAGACAGGGCGCCCGTCTGGCCAGTACCAGGCGCTTTGTCTTTGTGTCCCATACTTTAGCGGGCCGTTTTCCATTTGTGAACTGAAGGTTCCTCATTGTGGCATAAACTGTGTTTATGCCAAATGCCCTGCCGGCCCTTCCGCCTCGGAGGCAATGATGGACTTGTTTAGGATGCGCTGCTTTGTGAGCGTGGCCACACACCTCAACCTGACTCGCGCCGCGGGCGAATGCGGCATCACGCAGCCGGCGATGTCGGTCCAAATGCGAGAGATAGAACGCGAGTGCGGCGTCCAGCTCCTTACCAGGGAACACGAGCGGATTGGGCTGACCGACGCGGGTGCCATGATGAGGGACTGCTTCGCGAGCATGCTCGACCTCTATGAAAGTTCCCTCAGCCGGGTTCGGGGCGCAATCTCGAAGACTTCAGGCAAACTCAGGGTCGGCTTCCATGGCGCGCACACCGCGTTTGCGCCTCTTTTCCAGGGATTTCACGAGCTGCACCCAGACATAGACGTATCAGTGCGCGTGGCCGAATGGCTGCAGCTTACCAATATGGTGGCCTCGGGGGATCTCGACGCCGCAGTCGTGGAGGTCCACGAGACCCAGCTCCGGCCGGAGTTGTCGTCCATGCCCCTTGTGCGGGTGGACGAGTTCTGCGTCGCGGTGTCCTCTTCCGACCCCATCGCGTCGTGCTCCAGCGTTGACGTTGAGCGGGTCGAGGGCAGGACGCTTCTCATGAGCGGCTATTCGTCGTCCAGCATGGACGCCATGTACCGGATGCTGCTGGCAGAGGGGCTTAAAAAGGAGAGGATAAGGTTGACCGAGGACGTCGACGGGGCTATCGCTATGGCGGCGTCGGGCATGGGTGTTGCTCCCATGCCGATGTTTCTTACTATTCCAGGCAACCCTTCGGTCCGTTGGGTCCCCGTGAACTGCCATGTCTTCCACTGCGATCTTGTCCTCGTATACCGCGAGGACAAGGCGTCTCCCCTGCTGTCGGAGTTCCTGAAGTATTGTGGGAGGCCTGGGATTTCAGAGGGGCTCCGTGCTCATTGGGCGGCCGCCACAACGGCGTCGGCTGCCGGTGAGGGAAGCGATGGGCAATGATGCGCGTGACGGATCGTATTGAAGGCAAGGCCCTGGCGTTGAGGCATGCAAGGGTGTGAGCGCTGGGACTTATTCCCGCAAGGCAGCTTCCCCCCTTTCGCGCCAACAAAGCCTCGGGCGCGTGTTGGCGACGGCGCTGTCTGATGCCCTCCGTTTGCAATCAGATTGCAATGTCGTCTCAAGGGTGCCGATGTCGATAGCATCGTATTCTATGCCTGCCGGGTGAGGCATCGGAAACGTCGAGATGTTCGCATCGAGGACGGGAGGGCCTCGCTGGCGTGCTATGGCACGGTATGGGATGGCGGGGAAAGGGGATGGTTCGGGATGGGCAAGCTGAGTGCGCGTTGTGCAATGACGGTGGGTGCCGGCCTGTTTCTTGGTGCGCTGGTGGTTGCTGGCGTGAGCGCTGCGACGTATGCGAGCACTGCGGGCGCGAACGATGCGACGCAGGGCCAGGAGGCGAGCACGGTAGTTCACGGCGCGGATGACGACTTTGACGCGCTCGCCTACATGACGAACGGTGCGGACGATCGCAACCATTACGAGGAGGGTATTGCGCGCGATTTCGAGCAGGAACGTGCCGAACGATACCCGTACCAGTACTGGACGTTTGCTACCGAGAAGTCCCGCGACGGCAAGGACGCCGGTCACTCGACGAACCAGGGCAAGGTCGAGGGCCCGTGGGTGCGCTACTTCGGCGGCGGCCAGCCCGTGTACGATGAAGACGGCCACATGCTCATCGCCGGGACCACATGGGACAAGGAAACGAACACCTGGACGGTCAACTATCCCGATGACTTCGCGTCGTACGGCTTCTCAGCCCGCTGTTATTCCTGCAAGAGCGTGCGGTTCAATGACATGTACGAGCAATACGGCTCCGAGGCATTCGG
Source organism: uncultured Coriobacteriales bacterium (assembly GCA_934636245.1). Classification (GTDB taxonomy): domain Bacteria; phylum Actinomycetota; class Coriobacteriia; order Coriobacteriales; family UMGS124; genus UMGS124. The sequence goes on along the minus strand of CAKUAI010000007.1, from coordinate 148,453 downwards.
CATGCCCATGGACAAGCAAGTTATGGACTTCGTCGGCGGCGAGTTTATGAGCTGCGGCTCGTGCCACGAGGATGCCGATAGCCCCACCTCTGACGTCGCGCCGCAGCATGTCTTCTGGAACACGGTTATCGGCGACGACGGTGAAGACCTGAGCACCGGTGAGAAGATCTGTGGCCAGTGCCACAACCAGACCTTCTTCACGAGCAAATGCACCGATGACGAGTACTTCAAGTCTGAGAAGCCCTTCCGCTACGGCATGGACGCCGACGTCCTCATCAAGGCCCAGACTGAGGATGGAATGACCTACCCGGACGAGGACGGAATCTCACGCGTGGGCGGCATGCACGGCGACGTCGAGCTTTTCCATAACAGCGTGCACGATTCGCTCGGGGTCGACTGCGTCACGTGCCACATGCCCCAGGAGACGGCTGCGGACGGCACGGTTTACACGAATCACAACGCCTCGCAGTCCCCGCTTGAGAATACGGCTTCGCTCGAGGCGTGCCTGAGCTGCCATGAGTCCCAGGGTATCGAGGATGCCGATGCCATGGTCGCCATGGTTCGCGCCAAGCAGCAGGAGGTGGCCGACCGCGAGACTGCATTGCGTTCCAGCCTCAACGTGTTGGAAGATGCCGTTCGCTCCGCTATCCACTCTGGCAAGTATTCTGACGAGACGCTCGACACTTTGCGGAGCAACCTGTTCACGGCTGATTTCTACAACGAGTACTGCATTGGTTCGTATGCGCAGCCGGGCATCAAAGTTGCCCACAACCCTACGGCGGTGGACGATTATCTGACTCGTGCTGAGAAGCTCGTCGCAGACTCGTTTGATCTTATCGAGGCCGGCAAGTAGGAAGGTGTAGCCGCTTGTAACTTCGATGATGGCAGAGAGGCCTGACAGGCGGAGGACGGGGGAGGTTCGCTGAGATGCGAGCCTCCCCCTGTGCTATAGTGGAACTGTTGCGTCCAAGGGGGCGATGGGAGGGCCATGGACGTTGACAACAAGCGGTTGTCATTGAAGTTTACAATCGCGGTCATGGCGGTTTTTGTCGTTGCTACCTGCCTATATGTCGTTCGCGACATATCGTCTCAGTCTGAGACTATTGGTGACAAAGCCCTCGCGGAAGCCAGGACACTCAATCTGCAGATGAAGGCCTGTTGGGATTACATTGACGACGCCCAGTTTGCCATCAACTACAACGCGGACGGCTCGTACGATTTCAAAGACGTGTATTGCGCCGTCGCAGCAAAGAACATCGCCCGCCGGTTTACCAATCAGGCACAAGGTTATGAAATTCGCTACGCGCGCACCAACCCGCGCTCAGGAACCGACGAGCCCGACCCGTTTGAGGCAGAGGCGATCGCGCTGTTCGAGGCGGGTGGGGCCACCGAGTTCTACCGCATTGAGAGCGAGGACGGCCGCGACGTGTTCCGCTACGCGTCGGCGCTTGAGATTAAGAGCAACTGCCTTGACTGTCACGGTACCCCTGCCGGGGAGAAAGACGAGACCGGCTATCTCAAAGAGGGCATGCGGCTCGGCGACCTCGCCGGCGTTGCAAGCGTCATCATCCCACTCGACGCCTATACCGCCGATGCTCGCCAGGCGACCTTGGGCAACGTCGCTTTTTTCCTTGTGCTTGGGTTGACGATTGTGCTGGTAGTGCACCTTGCGCTCAAGAGGTGGGTCGTCAAACCTCTGAGCGATTCGAACCTGCGCCTGCACGACGAGAACAAGGCCCAACAGGAGTTTCTCGCGGTTATGAGCCACGAGCTACGCACGCCGCTTTCTTCGATTATTGCTTTCACGGATCTCTGGGAGAAGGATGGCGAGCACCACGACGAGCAGGAGCGCCGGATGGTCGGAGAAATTAAGGAGAACAGCCGCCACCTGCTCAACCTCGTGAACAACACTATCGATGTGGCGAAGCTGGAGAGCGGGCATTTCAGTTTATCGTACGACGAGGTTGATCTTGTGGATGTCATTCAATCCATTACGGCGGCTGTCGGCCCTCTTGCCAGTAAGAACGGCATCGAGATTCGCAAGAGCATAGCTTCGGACACGCCCATCATCTACTCGGACTCCGAGGCCCTGCGCAAGGTGTTCATGAACATTGTCGGCAACGCGCTTAAGTTCTCGCGCGAGGACAGCCGGGTGTTCATCGAGGTTGCACCCGAGGGAGACGTCGTGCGCGTGTCGGTGCGTGATGAAGGGATTGGTATCCCCGCTGACCAGCAAGAGCGCATCTTCGAGCGTTTTGAGCAGGCGGGGGATGGTAAGAGCGGTCGTTCTGCCGGCAGTGGATTGGGGTTGTTCCTGGCAAAATCGCTTGTGGAGCGGCTGGGCGGGTCCATAATGCTTGAGAGCGCGCCCGGTGCGGGCAGTACGTTCAGTGTGCTTCTTCCGGTTGCCGCGCCGGGGGAGGTTGGGGGGAACTCGTGAAAGTCATGCTGGTGGACGATGAGAAGAGTCTGTGCACGGCTCTCGGGCTTATCATCGAGCGCGCTGGATACGGTTTTGTTTGCGCCGGCGACGGGAACGAGGCGCTGAGGCTGTTTTCTCATGAGAGGCCTGATTTGGCCGTGCTCGACGTAATGCTGCCCGGCATGGACGGCTTTGAGCTGTGCGAACACTTGCGGGCGGCCTCACCGAGCTTGCCCATTCTCATGCTATCGGCCAAAAGCGACATTGTCGACAAGCGCGTCGGGTTCAAATCGGGCGCGGACGATTATCTCGCTAAACCGTTTGACGAAGAGGAATTGTTGTTGCGGATTGAAGCACTGCTTCGCAGAAAGGGCCTTGAGCGAGCGGGTGTTGCGTCGGCGATGCCGAAGGAGGACATAGTTTCCGCGAGTGTCGGACAGCGGGCAGGCCGAGCGTCACTTGAGCTCGAGGTCGACTCCGCCCGTCGCGAGGTTGTCGTGCGGGGCGAGGTGGTTCAGCTTACGCCCAAAGAGTTTCGCATCGTTGAACTACTTGCTAGCCATCCGGGCAATGTTTATACGCGTGATGACATCATTGCGTGCGTCTGGGGTGACGAGTACCAGAAGGGGAATGCAATCAGCATACCGACGTACGTGCGCCGGATTCGCGAGAAGATCGAGCTCGATCCCTCGGAGCCCGTTTTGCTACAGACCGTCTTTGGGTTCGGATACCGAATCGGAGGGTAATGGGCACCGACGGCCAGGTGGGTCCGCCGTCGGCGCGTTGCTTGGAAGCGGCGCCGCATGTTGCGTGTTCCTGGACAGGATGTTGCCTTGGGCACCGGGAGCCTCGCGACAGCCGGAAGGGTCGGCGGTGCCAGGGCTTTCTTGGGTACCTGGGTGCCTGGTGGGCAACTCGTTTCAATCGGCTGAACATTCCAAAGCCGTGATTTCGGCCTGTGATTGAATCTGCCCGATACGGCTCTTTACCCCTGCCTGAGCGCGGTGTATTCCTCGCAGGTCATGACGGCGGTGTGGGTGGGCGAGGCGAATTCCATCATGGCCGTGGCCATGTCCTCGTACTCCTCGGTGGAGCCCGAGCAGGCGTCGGTCAGGTAGACGACGGGCGTACCCGTGTCGATGGCGTCAATGGCTGTGGCGAGCACGCAGCACTCGCTCATGACGCCTGTGATGACGATGCGGCCGGCGCGCGCCATGAGGGACTTGAAGTCGGGGTTGCCAAACGACGAGTAGGTCGACTTGGAGTAGAGCGGGTACGTCTCGGTGTACGGCTTGAGAGTGTCGACTATCTCGTTGAGCCAGGCGTCCTCGTTCACCTCGGCGTTCACCTCGTTGTAGGTCACCCAGGTGCCCACGGGATTCTCCGGGGCCAGGTACTCGGTGAAAACGACGTTGTCGCAGACACCTCCCTCGATGAGGGCGACGATGTTCTCGGCGCACGCGCTCGTCTTCGTGCAGGCCCAACACTGGTCCTCCAAGTAGGCGTTCTGCATGTCCACGACCACCAGAACGTCGCCCAAGGTCCCGTCCGCAGCGAGAGCGAGCCCCTCGGGCAGGGCGAAGCCGGTTGCCGCCGGGAGGGTGGGGGAGGCCTCCTCGGCTTGGGCGGTGCCGGCGAGCGGGCTGGAGTCAAGCGCAAGGCTGGCGCCCGCGGCGAGCGCGGCCCCAGCCAGGCAGCCGACGGCTGCCCTGCGCGTCATGCCCGACTGCTTTTCCGCGGTGCCAGCGAACGCGTCGTCGGCAGCGCGGCAAGTGGTGCTCTCAAACATGGTGGTCTCCCTTCGGGTTATCCCAAAACGACGGTGCCCACGATAGGGTTGGGAGTTTGCCGATGGAAGACGGGCGCGTTAGGGACGAGTGAGAACACGTGGTCGTGCTGGTGGCAAATTGGATTCCACGGGATGTCCGGTCGGTTACGGATGGTGTTTTGCCTGCTTATTGCTGTAATATTGGCTGCGGATGACCGGTTCTCCTCCGACTTCATCCCCGCCCGACGCCCTCTTTGCCGCCCCTGCACGACCAACTGCTGCACCTCGCACCTTCGATTGCCAGCTGCGAGGAGCCTGCCGATGCATGGAAGCAAGAAGCCCAACTACCTGCCCGCCTTCGTGACACGGGCGGCGTTCGAGGTCGTCGGCATCGCCCTCGCCGTGCCGCTGCGCGACAACCGGGTCTTCTGCAAGTGCGTCTGCCCGGTGGGTCTGCCCATGAAACCGGTGGCCCACGTCAGTCTCATGCGCGTCGCCTGTGACTACGACAGGTGTGTGGGCTGCAGGGTCTGCCTGCGCGCTTGCCCCTGGACGTCGACTGAGCTGCGTGAAGACTTGGACAGCATATATGGGGGTTAAAACCCGAGGGGGAGCGTTCGAGTCTGGTTAGCGAGCCATAGGTTGAGATATACAACGTTTTTTGGGGGAAGTTGACGCTGTGCCGTTAAATTCTTCAACCCGTGGCTCGCCTTCAGATTCTGCTGACGCTGTCCGTTGCCTCTCCGGGAGAGATTGCGGTGGTCGGGCATGCCGATGACGGCAAGACCAAGGGCGGGAGGTGTGAGGAAGGGTGCGAAAAACCACTGCCACCCCTAGTCCCACGTGCATCTCCTTGCCTCATGTGCGTCCCTTCGTTACGGTACTTTCGACGCATCTGTTGCGTTTGACTCTCCCCCGACTTTACCCCCGCTCGACGCTCCCTTTACCACCCCTGCACGAACGGCTGCTAAACTTCGCGGGTCTGATTGTGCCAGCTGCGAGGAGCCTGCCGATGCATGGAAGCAAGAAGCCCAACTACCTGCCTGCCGTTGTGATTTGGGCGGCGTTCGAGGCCGTCGCCGTCGCGCTGTGGCTTGGGCTGGGCAACCCGTTCTACCTCTTCAACTTCTCCTACATCGGCTCCTGCCTGGGGGTGGGCCTCATCCTCTTCACGCGCGGCTGGAGGCACGCGCGTCGCTTCGTCATGTTCGCGGTCGGCATGTACATGCTTGTCTACCTGGGATTTGTGCAGGGCGAGAACATGCAGATCGAGGGCTTCTGGTACTACCTGGTCCTTGGCGTGTTCGAAGGCGCGACGATCCACTACCTCATTGCCAAGATTGCAGGCCCGGCCCTCTTCGGGCGCGGGTGGTGTGGCTACGCATGCTGGACGGCCGCCTTTCTCGAGCTGCTTCCCTGGAAGAAAAGTCCCGGCCGCAAGCCCGGTCTGGGGCGGATTCGCTATGCCGTGCTGGTCGCCTCGCTTCTCTTCGTCGCCGCCGGCATGGCGTTCGGCCTGCTTGACGAGCGGTCGACGTTCATCGCTTTCGTCGTCGGCAACGTTGTCTATTACGCTGTCGGCATCGCACTTGCCGCGCTGCTGCACGACAACCGGGCCTTCTGCAAGTACGCTTGCCCGGTCGGCCTGCTCATGAAGCCCGCCGCCCACGTCAGCCTCATGCGCGTGACCTGCGATCACGACAAGTGCGTGGGTTGTCAGGCCTGCCTGCGCGCCTGCCCCATGGACGTCGACGTGCTCGACGACTCCCGCTCCCGCCGCAACGCCACCGAGTGCATCCTGTGCCTCGAGTGCGTGAAAGCCTGCAAGAAAGGCGCGCTGAAGCTGTAGGGGAGCAGAGGCGCTGCGAGATGCACGTCGGCGGCGGCAGATGTGCGCGACGCTACCAAGCGGTTCCCCTGAGCACAGCCTTTGCCTACTGCGCCCCAAGCAGCTCGCAAGCCCGTTCAAGTTCGACGTCACAAGTGAGCTGGGCTGGTGTCCAAGGGATGTGCACGTCAGGGGTGATGCCGTGGCCAAGCGTGGCGAGGGGGCCGGTGGCTGCCAGGTAGCGTGCCGTGGGGAATGTGAGGGAGAAGTCGCTGTCGAGCCTCACGGTGCGCAGGCAGGTGTTGTCGATGGAGCCGCGCGTGGCGCGGCCTGCGACGCGGGCGTAACCTGCCGACTTGGCGGCACGCACGAGCCACTCTGCCGCGTCGGAGGTGTCGCGGTCTGTGAGGATGATCACCGGCAGTTGCCCATCCGCCTGGCCAGCCGGTTGTGCCGAGACGAACGTAACCGCAGGGTAGAAGTCCGTCTCGTCGGCGATAAGACCGGCGCCTCGCTTGGTTGCGAGGTCGCTTGCGAGTGCATCGAGCTCTGCCAAGCCTGCGGCATCCCCGGCCTGGTCAAGCTTGGAGCGCACGATTTCGAGTTCGTCGAGCTTGGCCGCAACGTTGCGGCGCGAGCAATTGAGCAGGATACCTGGCTTGCCGAAAAGGTCGGCCGGCGTTGCGGTCGTTCCGGGGGCAAGGACCCAGTTCACAAGCGGGTACATGTCTTCCTGTGCGCCGCCCCGTGCGCCGCGCACATCGATGACGAGGCCCTTTATCGCGCCCTGACGTGGGGCCTCGGCACAGGAGGAGGCGAGGCGGGTCAGGCACTCGGCGAGCTCCTTGCTAAACTCGGAGTTGCCTGGGGCCGAAAGGCGAAGAACGCATACGTCGTCGAAAGTCAGCAACGAACATGCGGGTACCGCTTCGGTGGAAGCGCCCATTTCCGGGCCTGCGTCGATACGGACCTCGTCAGCATGCGCCTCCTGTCCCGTACGCTTGGCGTAGAGCTTGCGCATGCGGCCGGTGACGGCGGATTCGCCGGGCACGAGATTTACTGTGCGGCGCGCGCCGTTCTCGTCCTGGACAGTGGCATGCTTGGCGAAGGCCAACACGCCAGACCAATCCTCGCGTTCCGGGTCCGCCGGCTCGACAGTGGTGCGCAGTAGTCGCTCCACCTCGGGCCGTATGTCGGCAAGAGACGAGCCGTTGACGGCGACAATCCGCTCGCCATGCCTGATGCCGGATTCTGCAGGGGCGGCGATCACGTACAGTTCGTCACCGTGGCGCTGAAGCTTCCAAGCGTCGAGGTCCACGTGCCAAGAGGCGTTCGGCCCCACCTCGAATCGGATTGCCGGGTCTTGGAACCAAGAAAGATAGTGCAGTGCCATTTGCGTGAGCGTGTGATCGCAGTAAATGGGGCTCTGGAACATGGAGGGGTTCATGGCATACAGCTTGCCGATAAATTCGGCGTAGCCGGACGTCTCGTAGCGCGCGCAGTCCACGTAGTCCAAGCTCAGCGCCTTGAGCATTGCCTCAAAGTCGCCCAAGAAGTTGCGTTGTCCGCGCGTGCCCGCCTGTGCCATGACTCATATCCTCCTCAAAGGAACGAACAAGTTGAACAGGGCGCACGGGTTTGGGTCGGCCCTCCCCCGTGCGCTCAATCACATCAGATCCAGCAGATTACTTTATTTGCCAGCGGCGGCGTTGATACCGGCTAGACGCCCGAAGGTCACTGCCATACCGTGGGAGGCGCCCATGATGGTGGTGGGGTAGTCCTGAGCGAAACGGCAGCCCATGGTATTGCCGGCGACGTAGAGACCCGGGATAATATTGTGGTCTTCGTCGAGAGCGTGGCAGTCGGCGTCGGCTAGAACGCCGTGGGTCATGCAGAAGGCGAAAGCGCCATCCATCTTCGTGCCGTAGAACGGCGGCTCCACGATGGGGTACAGACGGTCGGCGCGCTTGCCGAAGTCGTCGTCGCGACCCTGCTCAGCGAGCTTGTTGTAACGCTCGATGGTGGCCTTCAGGCCGTCGGCGTCGATGCCGAGCTGTTCGGCGAGCTCCTCAAGGGTGTCGCACACGGCCGTGGCGGCCTCCGTGACCTCGTCAGGCGTGCGCATGCCGATCTTCTCGATGTAGTTGCCCCAGGGCTCCTCTTCCACATCGTCAACAATCTTCCAGTAGCAGGCGTGTCCGGTAGGCATCGTGTGCACCTGCTCAGGGTACTTGCTGTCGAAGATCTGGAAGACGACCTTGCCCGGGGTACGCACGGCGACCTGTGACAGCAAGTGACCGGGCACGTCCTCATTACAGAAGCGCTGACCATTCTTGTCAACGAGCAGGAACGGATCGCAGCCCAGGGCGCCGCCGAAGGAGTGGGTGATCATCGGGGCGGCGGAAAAGTCCATACCGGCGCCCGCCCAAGCAGCCAGCTTCAGGCCCATACCCATGTTGGTGGGGTTGCCATCGGCGTCCATGGAGCTCCATATCCAACTGGTCATCGAGAACGATTCATGGCTGAAATAGGAGCGCATCTCGGTGTTCGAGCCGTAGTCGCCGCAGGAGTCCACAACGGCCTTGGCATTGATCTTGAGGACCTTGCCGTCTGCATCGGTGCACCATGCGCCCGTGACGGCGCCGTCGTTGCCGTTGATGAGCAGATCGCACTTCGTGTTGAAGTGGACGTCGGCGCTGGCCTGGATAATCTCCATGATCTTGTCGTTCAGGGCAATCTGATCAGGACGGAAGCAGATGACGTCGGAGTACATGGGATAGAGCTCAGAGTCATAGTCATACTCGGGGTTCAAGGGGTTGTTGAAGCAGGTCATGTACATGTTGCCATCGATTGACTCGGCACCCATGCCGCTGGATGGAACGTCGGCGCCGCTCACGCCGGACTCAGAGGGAGTGAGGTTCGGGTCGAGGAAGATGATGTCGGGGTTTGCCGACACGTGCCAGTCGAAGGCCTCGCCGGAGTTGTTGATCCAGTAGTTCCAGATGCGCGGGTCGGGGCGCCAGCTGTTGGCCTGCATCTCGGCGTTGAGCATGCCGATCTTTTCCTCGGGAGTGAACTCGACACCCGCGCCCACGGAGAAGCTGGAGTTGATGTTGCCGAACTGGGCGGCGCGGCAGTTATAGCTCTCGGACTGCTCGACGCAGATGACCTTCGCGCCGGCCTCGACGGCAGCGCGAGCGGCGCACAGGCCGGCTACGCCCAAGCCCACGACGAGCACGTCGCAGTCAAGCTCCTCGTCTGCCGTCTTGGGAGCCGCCGGGGCCACAAGCCAACCAGGAATCCACAGGCCGTTCTCGTCCCAGTATCCGGGGTTGCCCGTCTCGTTGACGGCGAGGTGGGTGTTGCCCTGCTCGCTGACGGCAGTGGTGACGTCGGCGGCCTCGTCGGCCAGGGCGGCGCCAGTCAGAGCTGAGGCGGCCACCGCGGCTGCGCCTACGCCAAGAAACGAACGACGAGTCATATCAGAGCTCATAGTGCGTCCTCCAATGCTTTGCAACATGTGGCCCCGTGTGGGCCACGTCGATTGGCACTCTAGCCAAACGCTCCCAAAAACACTTGACCCGAAATATATGAAAGGAAAACATAGGCTTCTAGCTGGGGTGTCGAACGGGTTTTCTTGTCCATACGTCATTTCCGGGTGATGTGGCGGCGCGCCTCGCCCTTGGCTCCCAGGTATCGAAAACAGATGAAATCGCATGAAGTGAATGACTTGCGAGGAGCGGCGACGGCGCTCAGAAGGCACAATATAGGTTTGATAGAGGGGAAACGCGCGAAAAACGGAGTAAGGAGCCGCATAGATGGACAACGCAAGGCTGGCGCCCCGGCATCTTGGCTACGGCCTGTATTGGATGTGGACCCTGCTTTGCTTTCAGAGCACGGTCGCCTTCATGCCGTTCGGCGGCGGGCTTGAGTCGGCGTTAAGCTCGCACGGTGAGTTCTTCGGCTTCTCGCTGGTGGCTACCGTGGTTGCCCATCCTCTTTGGGCGTTCGTTTTTGCCGCTCGTCCCAAAGTATGCGACCGGCCTCCCTGGATAAGTGCCGTAGTGACATCGCTCTCCATCGCCGCCCTCATGGTGGTTCCCGCCGGGATGCCCTTGGGCTTCGCGGTTCTCGGGATTATGAGCGGTGTCTCGAGCGCCATGCTTGACGTACGGTGGATGCAGGTGCTCGGCGGCCTGGAGGCAAGCAAGTCAGGGCGAGCGATATGCGCCTCCATCTGTCTGGCGCTTTTGGGTTATCAGCTCCTTGTCCTTCTGGGACAGGTCTCCCCCGTCTTGAGCGTCGCCGTCATCGTTCTGCTTCCCCTCGCAAGCGCCGCCGCGCTGGCCGCATGTCACAGACAAAAGGAGGGGGCGCTCACCCCTGAGCAGGTAACGCGTGCGCGGCATGATGCACGGCATATTGCGGGCGCGCTCGTGTGGCCTATAACCGGGTCGCTCGCTTTCTTTTTCGTTAGCGGGTGCGTGCAAGAAATTGCCTTGGCGCGGGCGGACTTTAACTCTCTGCATGTCGTCATGCTTGCCTTCGAGCTCGTTGCAGTTGCATTGCTCTACCTTGCCCTGCGGTACAACAAGAGCCTCGAGGTCAACAAGATATACGCCCTCGTGATGGCGCTCGTCTCAGCGGGATTTCTGGCTTTGCCCATCGTCATCAACTCTGGCGAGCAGGCCGGGCTTACCGCAGCGGCCGTGCTTATCAACGTGGGGATGATGGTCATTGACGTTGTTGTGATGTGCGCTATCACGCATGCCGCGTTCGACTGGCAGACCTCCGGCGCCATTGTGGGCGGCCTTGCACGCGGGGTTACCGTTGGCATGATCACGGTGGGCCGAGCGGCGGGGGCCCTCTTGGCCGAGAGCATTTGGTCGGGTTCGGTCGACATCATCGTCTTCATCGTGAGCGTCACCTATTTACTCATCCTGTGCTGCTCGCTGTACCTTTCACACATGCGCGGGGTACGCGAGGATGTCCCGCAGCATCTGACCGGCACAACCGGGCGGACACAAGACCAGGTCGTTGGGCCAGTGGATGATCCCGCAGGTCTGCCTGGTGCCGACGGCATGCAACTTCAGGCAAACGAAGCAACCGGTTCCCCCTTTGCCCAGCGTATCGAAGCGTTGGCGTTCGAATATCATCTCTCCCGGCGTGAGGCCGACGTGTTCGGGCTCATCGCACGGGGCCGGAGCATCCCCTATGTGGCTGGGGCCCTCGCCATCTCCGAAAACACCGTGCGTTCCCACGTACGGCGCATCTACGACAAGTTCGGGGTTCACTCGAAGCAGGAACTGCTTGACCTCGTCGAGGGGCTGGGGTAGAGGAGCATAGCCTGCGATGGCAAGGGCAGTGGTGATGTAGGTGGGGCAAAACTGCAGGCATTGGCTTCAATTTAGGTTTCTTGCAGCGATTTGTCCCAGCTGTAGCCACGGCATCGCGGCGGCCATGCCCGCGGCCCTCGATTGCGCCGCGTACCAGCCTTGATTCTCCCGCCGCCTCAAGTTGCCTACTGTATGCAGGCTTATCCCCCTTGCTATGCCTACGGTAGACAGGACGTAATGGTGCCAACGATTTTGCCGCAGGTTCGCAGTGCATCTGTCGGACGGGCAAGTCGCACGTGCACATTGGGCGTCAAAGGGGGCGCCCACGTCAACAAGGGGTACACCATGATCGATTCCACTGTGTCTCGCCGCGGGTTCGTCACTGTCGCCGCTGGTGCCGCGGCTCTTGGCACGGCCGCCGTTCGTCCGGCATTTGCCGACGAAGCCGCCCGTACGTTTGCCGACACGGTCGAGTGGGCCGCTGAGTACGACGTCGTCGTCCTCGGTATGGGCTTTTCCGGCTTGGTGAGCGCCATGGCGGCCGCAGACGAGGGGGCGACCGTCCTCATCTGCGAAAAGGCGTCCGATATGGGGGCCGGCGGCAACTCCAAGATTTGCGGGCGGCTGTTCGCCTGGACGCAGGGCGACGTCGAGGCCGCACGCGACTATTACACGGCCTTGACTGCCGGTCGCGCCATTCCGGAGGACATGCTGGAAATCCTCGTCAACGGCATCGCGGGGATGGGTGACACGCTCTCTGAGAAGTACGGCTTGGACGCGTCTGTATTCACCAACCAGAAAATCCACCCTGCCTTCGGCTTCATGTCGCCCGAATACCCCGAGAAGCCCGGATCCGAGGCCATGGGCCTGTGGTCTTCGCACGAGGATCTGGCTGACTCGTTCCTCTACCAGTCCATGCGTGACCGCCTGGCCGCAGACTACGCCGACAAGGTGGACGTTTGGTTCGAGACGCCCGGCGTCTCGCTCATCCAGGATCCCGCCGACGGAACCGTCTTGGGCGTGAGCGTCAATCGCAGGGGCGAGGCGCGCAATGTGTGCGCCCTCAACGGCGTGTGTGTCTGCACGGGTGGTTTTGAGCGCATCCCAGCTCATAGCCTCACTTCTTTTAGGTGAGGCTTGTTTTTGGCCATGTGGCGAGAGCAAATGGTCGGTTTGAAGTCTTCTGTGCCGACGGCGGCAGTGCCAATGTTTGAGTCAGTCGCAGCGACGGCAGAGGCTTGAGCAAGCACGGACTTGCCGGCATGCCCCTGCGAAGCGCGGCGAATCTATTGGCTTGACAGAAGGGGTACTACCATGCAGAACATTTCTCGCAGGAGCTTTGTCGAGACCGCCGGTATCGCCGGTGCTGCTGTTGCAGCAAGCGGTGCCATTGTTGCGAGCGCGCAGGCCGACGAGGCCGTTGAGGGAAAGACGTGGCGCGACGCTCCCGCTGTGCCCGCCGATGACCAGGTTTCCGAGACGCTTGATGCCGATGTCGTTGTCGTCGGTGCCGGCGACGCCGGTCTCGTCGCTGCGACGAGCGCTATCCAGAACGGCGTAAAGAACGTCCTCGTGCTTGAGAAGATGGAGTACTCCCGCGTCGGAGGCGGCGTCCATGGCATCCTTGGTTCCCAGTGGTCCGACGAGATCGGCATCACCTGGACGCCCGAAGAGATCGACGCCATGATCAAGGACGAGATGATCGCCTCCTGCATGCGTGCCGACGAGCGCTATTATCGCGTCTGGGCCAACCGCTCCCGCGAGGTTTTTGAGCACATTTGCGAGTGCTTCGACACCCAGTACGTGCATCTGGTGAACAACGGCAAGGCCCCTTATGACCAGAAGGCCGACGAGTACTTCTCCGAGTCGGTGTACCCGGGCCAGGGTCTGCAGGTATCCAGCGGCGACGTCAACACCCCGCTCATTGACGGCCTGACCGCATGGATCCAGGAGCAGGGCGGCGAGATTCGTTACAGCACCAAGGGCGAGCAACTCATCATGGAGGACGGCAAGGTCGCCGGCCTGTACGCCCTCAAGGAGGATGGCTCCTACCTCAAGGTGAACGCTGCTGCTGTCATCCTTGCTGGTGGTTCCATCGAGGGCAATGACGAGATGTTCAAGGAGTTCTGCCCCCAGGTGTATCCCATCGACTGCTCCAACTATGCTCCCGGTGACGGCAGCGCCATTCAGATGGCCGTGTGGGCCGGTGGCCAGATGCAGAACGCCCCCATCTGCACGATGGCAAACACTGCTATCAGCCCGGACGCCCCCAACGTGCCCAGCCCCATCCCCTTCATCGTTGTCAACCGCAACGGCGAGCGCTTCATGAACGAAGCCACGAGCTCCTTCTGCGTCCCCATGGCCATCATCAACCAGCCCGGCAAGGTCGCCTATCAGATCTTTGGTGCCAACTACGCTGAGGCAATCAATGAGCTCGCCATGCAGACCTGGATGGGCACCTACCTGTACAATGACGAAAAGATCAAGCTGTTTGAGGAGACTGCCACCAAGGGTGACACCATCCCTGAGCTCGCCGAGGCCCTGGGCATTGACCCGGACGGCCTGCAGGCCACCGTCGACAACTACCTCGCCATGGCCGAGGCCGGCCACGACGACGAGTTCGGCGTGCCCCAGCGCTTCCTTTCTGTCGTCGCTCCCGCCGAGGGTCCCTACTGGGGCATGGAGATGCCCTACTTCGTGGACGTCGCCTGCGGTGGCGTGAAGTGCGACCCCGTGTCGGGCGCAGTCCTGAACGAGGACGGCGAGAAGATTCCCGGTCTGTTTGCTGCCGGCAACACCGTGGGTGAGCGCTTCGGCATGGTGTACACCAACAACATGACCGGCCTGTCCAACGGCTTCGCCGACGTCGAGGGTTATGTGGCTGGCGAGAGTGCGGCCGCCTACATCGGTTAGATGCCGATCGCACTAGCGTAAGACCAAGGCATGCCAAGGCCCGGTCTTCCCGTAGGGGAGGGCCGGGCCTTTTTGTGGTGCTCGGAAGCCACGGGATGGCTGGCTCTGCAAGACCGCTTGGCTAGTTGTTGAGCTTGTCGAGAAGCTCCTGCCGGCTATGTACGTCAAGCTTTCGATAGAGCTGCTGAATATGGGTGCCCAGCGTGTTCTCAGAAATTCCCAGCGCCTGGGCAACGCGCGCACGCCCGTGGCCTGCGGCCAGTAAGGCAAGCACCTCAGACTCTCGTTCGGTCAAACCATAGGCAGAAGCCGTCTGGGAAACAGCGGACTCGCGGGTACCGGGCTGGGGCTCGAGTGCCGCATCCTCGTTGCCTTCGAGGTGGTCGCCTGTACGGATGAGCAGCCACAGGGCTGAGTTGTCGGCCAGAAGGAGCATCTCGGCGATGACGCAGCCATATCCGAACATGGAGTTGAGAGCGTCGTTCGCGCCGGGGAAGGCGATCAAGGCATTGCAGGCAACGATGGCGAGGACCTCGGCCGCATGAATGGTGAAGCGCCCACAGCCGATAAGTTGGACTGGCTGGCAGCCGGTCGCGATGACAAGTTGGATCATGAGGGCCCAGGTGGCAACGTCGAAAGTCGTGTAACCGATGGCGATTACGATGCTTTGAGCAAATCCTTGCGTGTCGATGAGACCAAGCAGCGGTGCCGCGACGAATCCTGCGATGCCAACAAGGGTGCCAACCTTGAAGATTGCGTACGACTTGAGGGGGAAGAGAGTGAGCAGTATAAAGATGACGAGCGAAGTTGCACCGCGCGCAGCAATGAGAGCGTCTGAGGAGTAATCGGCAAGGCCGGCCGGCGAGAACACGGCATTTTGTTGGCAGTATCCAAAAGACAGCCCAAAAAGGGCAAATGCCACTAGCAATGAGATGGGCAGGCCGCCCAGGGTGCGATGGGAACCGAAGATGGCCTCGCGGTCCTTTTGACCTGCTTGTTTTTGGGACGTGGCCTGAGGCAACGCGCCGTCGTGCATGAGGAACAAGACCAGGCCGCACGATATGAGGGGCAGCGCCACGGTAAAGGCCACAGCGAACCAGGCTCCAAGGCCCATGACGACGGCATCGACGAGAACGCCCAACGCGATGGACAGAGAGACGGTGCGCCCTGCAAAGCCGGAGCCCCCGCGGGCATATATCGTTCCCCATGCAAGCTGAAAAATGCCGCACGACGCTCCTGTGCCTGCGGCGCCAAGCAGGATAAGCGGCAGCAGGCCGAGTGCCGCGCCGAAAAGAGAGGCGACGGCACCGAGAAGGGCCGAGGCGGCGGCACATATCCAGCGCCGCCGGTTGGTGTGGGGCACGGGCGAAGACGCGGCGCGGTTTGACAAGTGCCCGCTTTTCAGGCACGCAATCAAAAGCACGATTCCGCCTGCAGCTATCGCAGTTATGAGATAAGGAGAAAACATCCAGGCCGACGACGCAAAGGGGGCCAAAAACGTAGGTCTGAATACACTCGAGTCAAACCAGGACCAGAACAAGGCTGAGGCGATGAGCACCAAGAGGCTCGAGGAACTTTGCTCGCCTGGGTGGGCAGAGTCGAGCTTGCCCCCTGCTTGCTGGTTGTCTTGCATGTAACGCCCCCTGTTCGTGCGGTGCTACTGTAAGCCGATGGGCGGAATGTCCATCGAGCCATCCTCGATGTCAGCCACGGGCCCCAATTTGCCGATGGAGAATTATACGTCGATGGGCCACAGGAAAGCGATGGACGAGTAGCCCCCAACCGCAATTCTTCTTGCGCCGGTGTCGAAAACTGGCCTGGAAGGAGCTGCCGGGCCCGCCTATCGTCCCCCAGGGTCGCGCTCTGGCGGCAGATTGAGTTTCGGAGTAGTCCCGAAGCCCTAAAAAGGTCCCAGAACCGACCCCACGGCGCGTTTCAATCCGGCAAGGCGGGCGTTTACCCTGGACTGCCGGCATCGGGAGCGGTGGCCGCGCAGTGTCCGTTTTGTCCCGTCTTGCGATTCACAATTAGCCAAAGTACAATTAGCCAAAGATGAATCAGGCTAATTTCACTTTGGCTAAGGAGGCTGCCTTGTTCATTGGACGCGAGCGCGAGCTGTCGCTGCTCAGGAAACGCTACAAGTCATCGGATTTTGAGCTTGTAGGAATCTATGGCAGGCGCAGAGTGGGAAAGACGTCGCTCATCAACGAGTTTGTACGTGATTTGCCTTGCGGGTACTGCATGGCGGTCGAAGACGACCGGGAGGCGAACCTGCGTCTCCTGAGCAGGGCGGTGTTCTCCCTGCAAGACCCGAATGCCGGTGTTGACGCGTTTGCCGAGACGCCCGTCTACCCGAACTTCGAGAGCGCGATTGAGGCAGCGTTCGAGGCCACTCGCGGACGACGCGCCGTTCTCGTCATTGACGAGTTCCCTTATCTCGCAAAGGCTTATCCGGCCTTCCCCTCGATTTTGCAGTCGGCAATCGACCGGAACAAGGACACCTCCAAACTCTTTCTCATCCTCTGCGGCTCATCCTTGTCGTTCATGAAGGAGCAGCTTCTCGATGGCAAGAGCCCGCTGTATGGGCGGCGGACGGCACAGATTGAGCTCAAGCCGTTCGATTTCTTCGAGGCTCTGGAGTTTTTTCCTGGGGTCGATCCGCAGGAAGCGGCCTGTGTGTACGGCATGGTCGGCGGCATACCTTTGTATCTGCGCCAGTATTCGGCAAGCCTAAGCTTGACGGAGAACATCTCGGCCATGTTCCTTGACCCGGGTTCCATCTTGTATGAGGAGCCCTCAAACCTTATCAAGCAGGAAGTAAGCAAAGCAGCCCCGTACAATGCTGTCATTGCGGCAATAGCCGGGGGAGCAGCGCAGCACAACGAGATAGCAGCCAAGGCAGGAATGGAAACGAGCGCCCTGGATTACTACCTCAAGGGACTGGCTCGCATTGACCTGCTGCAGAGGGTCGAGCCTATTGGCGGCAAGGGCGGGCGCAAGGCCCTTTGGCAAATCAAGGACAACCTGTTCCGTTTCTGGTATCGCTTCATCGGGCCGCGTCGCGCCATGATTGAGCGAGGGATGGGAGACATGGCGGTTTCCGCCATCGAGCAAGGCCTGCCGCTTTTCATGGGGCCGGTGTTCGAGACAATGTGCCGGGATTGGTTGTGGCGCGAGTGCGCGGCGGGCAGCCTGGATTTCCCCATGACAGACGTGGGATGCTGGTGGGGCAATGACCCCAAGGAGCGCTCTCAAGCCGAGATTGACATCGTCGCCGTCGACGGCTCCACAACCACGCTCGTGGGGGAGTGCAAATGGCGCGGCGAGCCCACCGACGTTGACCAACTGCGCAAGCTGGACGCCCGAGCGTGGCTTGCAGGCGCCGAGGCCCAGACCCCGAGATGGCTGTTCTCCAAGTCGGCTTATACCGATGCATGCAAGGCATTCGCGCTGGACCTGCCGTCGGCCCAGCTCGTCACGTTCGAGGAGATGGTGCGATAGGGCATGCGTGGGCGGGGGACAGTCGGAGGCGATAGAGTAATGGTTATTTGGCGGGAACGGGGGCCTTGTCGTAGGGCGCGGTTGTCGTGTGGCACGGCGCTCCCAGGTATGACCCAGATGTGCGCTCGATTGTCCAAAGGCCGCGCCACTTAGTTCGTTGCTCTCATTCATGGTATCTTTCAAGCTGGTACATGGTTGTGTGCGGTTGAGCGGGATGCCGGAGGAAGCTATGGGAGTCGAGCGGATTGCGACGGACACGTACGATTTTGAGCGCGTACGGGCGATGGGTTTCACATACGTCGACAAGACTGACCAGCTGTACTCGCTGGTAGATGGTTCTATCGGCTTTCAGTTCTTCCTCTCCCGCCCCCGCCGCTTCGGCAAGTCGCTGCTTATCTCCACCATCCAAAAACTCTTCGAGGGCAGGCATGACCTATTTCAGGGCCTGGACATCGATTCGCTGTCCTGGGATTGGTCGGCCAAGTATCCCGTTGTTCGCCTCGATATGAGCATGTGCTCAGGGGCAACGGTGGAGGAAGTGCAGGACGCAGTCGCGGTCACGTTGCGCCGCGAGTCCGAGCGCCTGGGGGTGCCTCTGCGTGAGGGCGTCGAGCTGCGCGAGCAGTTCGCGCTCTTTGTTGATGATGTCGCTGCTACGGGCCCTGGCGGCCAACTCGTGCTTCTTATCGACGAGTACGATAAGCCCCTCACTCGTTGGGTGGGCACGCCCGGGGTTTTGCCGTTTCAGGCGTTTCTCAAGTCGTTCTATTCCGTCGTCAAGCTCACCGAGTCCAAGCAGCGCTTCTGTCTTATGACGGGCGTCTCCAAGTTCTCGAAGGTCTCGATTTTCTCGGACCTCAACAACCTTACCGACATCACAATGGACATGAGGTTTTCCTCGCTGCTCGGCTATACGCACGACGAGGTCCGTGCGAACTTTCCCGGGAGGCTTGCGGCACTTGCCCAAACGTTGGGCACCGACGTCGAAGGCGCGTTCGCCCGCCTTGTCTCCATGTACGACGGCTATTGCTTCGATCGCTCGATGACGCGCGTCTTCAACCCCGTTTCGCTGGGCCGCTGCCTCGACTCGGCCGACATGCGTGCCTACTGGTTTGAGACGGGCACCCCGGGCTGGCTCATGTCGTATGCAAAGAAGGAGCCCATCGACGTCGATTCTTTCACGCTAGGCGATGCCGACCTGGGCACTTTTGAGCCGGCCAATCCTTCCATGCCGGCGGTTCTCTTCCAAACAGGTTACCTCACCATCAAAGAGGCTTGGGGCCAGGACATGGGCATGATCTACGACCTGGGGTTCCCCAACAGGGAGGTCTCTGCAGGCTTCAATCGCTGGCTTGCCAACGCCTACATGCGTCCTGGCACGGACGTCTCCAAGACGAGTGGTTGGGCGGTGGCGTGTCAGCGCTCGCTGCGTCGCGGTGACACAGACGGCTTCATGGAGGCACTCGAGTCTTTCTTCTCTGCCATTGGCTATGACCTCACCGATCGCTTGTCTGAGCAGGCCTACCAGTGCGTGGCCGTTGCCATCCTGCGTTTTATCGGCATCTACCTGGATGCTGAGGTGACAACCTCGCGTGGTCGCATCGACATGGTGATGCGCGCGCCGGGTCACGTGTTCGTTATGGAGATGAAAGTTGCCTCGGGGGAGGGGGCTGGCAATGCCGCCGCGCAGGCTGCCCTCGCCCAGATTCGCGAGCGGGGTTATGCCGAACCTTATCGCAGCTCGGGCAACGAGGTCCATCTGCTGGGCGTGGCTTTCGACTGCCTCACGCACAACGTGGGTGCCTGGGTGGGCGAGGGGCTGTAGCCGGGCGCTCTGGTGTTGCTGCGCTGGGCAAACGAAGTCTTTGCTTCTTGGCTGTCAACCAAAGCACGATTAGCCAAAGATAAATTAGGCTAATCGTGCTTTGGTTGGTGGCGAGTCATGCCTAGCGCTGGTCGCCCAAAGTGAGCGTCTGCCTTGCCGGGCGACGCGGGTTGGTTCTGGGGTTTTGGCAACGAAATGAGTTTCGGAGTAGTTTTCACAAGCCCATTGGCAGACAAACGAGTTTCGGAGTAGTCAAAACGCTCCCTGCGCGCTTTGCGACCCCTTTCGAGAGGAATATGAGGCGTCAAAAGGGACTCCGCCCAGTCATTCCGTTGTTTAAACAACAGAATTCCGCGTCTCGCGGTCCCAGGCGACGCTCTTGCCCAGAAATCATTACTCCGAAACTCGTTTTGCTGCCATCGGGGACCTCGGGACTACTCCGAAACTCGATTCGCTGCCAGCGCGGCCCGAGGAAGACGATGAACAAACCTCCGACGGCCCCTCCCGGCGGGCTTTGACATCGGCGCGGGAAGGGTTGTCGGGGGGTTACTTGCGTACCGTCTAGTCCTCGAGGGCGGCCAGGAGTGCCTCGCGCTGGCGGATGCCCAGACCCTGGACCCTGCGGGACTCGGCGATGCCGATGCGGTCCATGAGCTTGGCGGCCTTGGCCTCGCCGTAGCCGGGAACAGAGCAGATAAGGTCCTTCACCTTCATGCGGCGGGCGACGTCGCCCTCCATGTCGAGGACCTCCGCCACGCTGACCTTGCCGGCCTTGATGTCGTCCTTGAGAGCCGCCCTCTCGGTGCGGGCCTTCGCGGCCTTGGCGAGTGCCGCCGCGCGCTCTTCCTTGGTGAGTTCAGGTGTCGTGTTTGCCATAGGGTCTCCTCCCCCTCGTGTTCGCGATAATCGAATCATAGCGCGTCGCACGGTATGTTTAGGTGAACTTTCCAGCAAAATCCCTGCAATTGTGGGTGATGGCTGGTTTTAGGGGGTCAAGACGGTGTTACGTCGCGGATTTAAGCGTCCTGGCGCCCCGGGGCCGTCTGGAGTCTTCCCCTATCAACTCATGGTTGAGGGGCATCTTCTAAGGCTTGCTACCGCTTGACGCGTGCGGTCCGTATAGTAGGTGCCGGTAAAAGGGATGCGCATCCTGCCAGGCCATTGACAATGACTGTTGATAGCAATGACCGACTGTTTCACACAATCCATCTGGAGGATGTACAAATGTCTGAGAAGACCCGCATTTCGCGTGCCTCGTTTGTCAAGGGCTCCGCTGCTCTTGCCGCTGTGGCCTCCCTGCCCCAGGTTGCCCTCGCCGATGAGGCTGCCGCACCTGAGCTCTACACCACGACCGTTGGAAGCATCAAGGGCGACATGACTGTTGCCGTTCTGATTTCTGGCGGCGAGATCCTCGACGTCAAGGTTACCAACTGTGTGGATTCGGCCGTGGTGAGCGACGCCGCTATCGCCGATGTTCCCGCCCGCATCGTGGCCCAGCAGAACGTCGAGGTCGATGTCACGACCGGTGCCACCTTCACCAGCCTTGCAATCAAGAACGCCGTTATCGACTGCCTTGAGCAGGCTGGTCTCGACGTCGAAGCCTTCTCCAAGGGCGGCGACGCGCTTGCCACCGAGGACAAGCAGGCCGGCTCCGAGGAGAGCTACGACCTCGTCATCGTGGGCTCCGGTTTCAGCGGCATGGCATGCGCCATCATGGCTGCGCGCAACGGTGCCAAGAGCATCCTTGTGCTCGAGAAGGAGGCCTACCGCGGAGGCAGCTCCCGTCACATCGGTGGCTGCATCAGCGTGATGAACGGCACCACGCTCAACCAGCAGGCGGGGGAGGACTGCACCGAGGACGAGTTCATCGCCCCGCTCATCACCGAGTTCAGCGACGAGCACTCCGAGGAGCGTCTGCGCGAGGTCTACCGCATCTGCCCCGAGGTCTTTGATTACTACGTTGAGAACGGCATGCCCCTCAACCCGAACGACTGGTATCGCGACGAAGAGCTGGGCGGGCGCGTCGTGTGCTTCGACTGCTACGGCTACTCCGACTACACCTGGGAGACCGGCGAGACCGGCCTCTACGATTCCCTCACTCCTATGGCCGACGCCCTGGGCATCGAGGTGCGACTGAACTCCAAGGTGACCGGTCTTGTTGGCGACATCTCCGCCATCACAGGCGTGACCGTCGAGGACAAGGAGAGCGTTTACACGGTGAACGCCAAGAAGGTCGTCCTCGCCACCGGCGGTTTCCAGTGCAGCCAGTCCCTCATGGATGAGTACAACGCCTCTTTCGCCGGCCTGGTTGCTTTTGCGGGCGCCGGCTGCACGGGCGACGGCCTCGTCATGTGCCGCGAGCTTGGCGTCCCGATTGTGGGTGTCGGCGGTGCCGCCGGTATCTGCGGCACTGGCCCGGTCCTTGGCTGGTACGGCCCCACGGGCGATTTGGCCAAGCACCCGCAGGTTGTGTTCGATGCCGACGGCAACGTCCTTGGTGCCGAGCAGATCGGCATCGACGAGCTCGCCAAGACCCCGGGTTGCTGCGGTTACGGCCTCATCGACTCTGCCAGCCAGTATCGCGACCGTTGTGCCAAGGCCTTCGAGGAGGGTTTCGTCTCGAAGTTCGAGACCCTGGCCGACGCGGCCGCCGAGTGGGGTATCTCCGAGGAGGCGCTCGCGGCCGGTTGCGCCGAGTACGGCGTCGAAGCGGCTCCCCTCTACGGCATTGTCCAGCATCCCTGCAACATCCTGACCCTTCCCGGTCCGAAGATTGATCAGGACTTCCGTGTGTGCGCTCAGGACGGTAATCCTGTTGAGAACCTCTACGCGGTGGGCGTGCTCATGTTCGGCAACATGTTCGGCGACACTGCCGACGAGCCTGGCGTGGGTTCCTGGACCGCGACCTTCTCGAGCGTGACCATCTCCAACTGCACGGGCGCTATCGTTGGCAAGGCCCTTGCCGAGGAGCTGGCGTAAACAATCGACCCTCCAGATGGGGGAGGGCCCCGCGATGCGAGCGCGTCGCGGGGCCTTCTGTTTGGAAGGGGTGGGGTGGGGTCGCTGAGAGGGCGTTTTGTGCGATTGCGGGATGTGCGAGATGAAGGAAATCACACATCATCCCAGTTAAACCACCCTTTGCAAAACTTGCGAAAACATGCGAAGCTTGCGAAAAGATGCGAAAGATGCGAAAATCACACCAGATTGCATTGCCGTAGGGAGTGATTCGCATGAGGCTTGAGAACCCGTTCACGCCGGGTTTCGGAAGCGTGCCGCCGTACCTTGCGGGTCGCGAGGGGCTGCTCGAGGACATGCGTCGCGCCTTTGAGCGAGGCAAGGGCGACCCAAACCTGTCGACCATCATCATCGGGCCCCGCGGCACGGGAAAGACCGCCCTTCTCTCCCGAATCGCGCAGGACGCCTCGGCGAGCGGCTGGGTCACCGCGAGCGTCTCGGCCGTGCCCGGCATGCTCGACGACGTCATCGAGCGCACGTGCGAGTCGGCCGAGGAGCTGCTGGACAACAGCGAGCACCTGCGCCTGAAGGGGGCCACCTTCGGCCAGTCCGTGGGGCTCGAGTTCGACCGCGCCCAGAGGCTGCAGGGCAACTGGCGTTCCAAGATGAACGCCGTGCTCAAGCAGCTCGACCGATACGAGACCGGCTTGCTCATCACCGTCGACGGGGTGCAGGCCGACCTCGACGAGATGGTTCAGCTTGCTTCGGTATACCAGCACTTCGTGCAGGAGGGGCGCAGGGTCGCCTTGCTCATGGCGGGCCTGCCCCCGAACGTCTCGAGCCTCATCAGCAGCAAGTACGTGTCGTTCCTTCGTCGCGCCCGCCAGCGCCATTTGGGCCGCATTGCCGACGTCGAGGTGGCGAGCGCCTTCCGCAAGACCGTCCTGGCGGCGGGCGGAGGGATTGACGACGGGGGTCTCGACCTGGCCGTCTCGTCCATCGACGGCTTCCCGTACATGATGCAGCTCGTCGGGTACTGGACCTGGGAGGAGAGCGCGTCGAGCAGCATCGGCCTGGCCGACGTCGAGAGGGGCGTCCGCATGGCCGCGCGCGATTTCGAGGACGGCGTGCTGGCCGCGACGTATCGCGAGCTCTCTAAGGGTGACCTGCGCTTTCTTGCGGCTATGCTCCCAGAAGACGAGAGTTCTCTCGCCGACATCGCCGCCCGTATGGGCGTTGCCAGCAACTACGCCTCCAAGTACAAGGAGCGGCTGCTCGAGTCTGGCGTCATCGGCGGCTGCGGCCACAATACCTTCCGCTTCGACCTGCCGGGGTTCAGGGGCTACCTGCAGGGACGAGTGGACGAGGCGGGGGAGTAAGGCGGGGCAGGGGAGTAGGGTGGGCTGGCGGAGTAGGAAGGGCGTGCGGTCCTCGGCTCCCTTGTCAACTGAAAGTGCCCCGCATCCTGTTGCCGGATGCGGGGCACTGCTTGACTCAGTAAACTCTGCGGCTCAGCCGCTGTTCAGGACTTACTCCTGCACGTCCTTGCCCAGGTAGCGAGCGCCGTTCTTGGCGGCGAGGCGGCCGGAGTTGATGGCCCAGCTTGCCTGGGAGCCAGCGGCGATGCCCACGTCGTAGGTGTCGCCGTACAGGCCGCCCGCGTCGGAGCCGCCGGCGTAAAGACCGGGGATGACCTGGTCGTTCTCGTCGAGGACCTCGGTTGCGGGGGTCACCTTAATGCCACCGACGGTGGTGAAGTAGCCGTTGAACACCTCGAAGGCGTAGAACGGGCCCTCCTCCAGGGCATTCAGGTACTCGGCAGGCTTGGCAAAGCGGGCGTCGGCACCAGCGGCGCAGTAGCCGTTGTAGGTGTCCACCGTCTCCTGGAGCTTGTCGGCATCGAGGCCAGCGGCTTCGGCCAGCTCGGCGATGGTGTCCGCCTTGAAGATGTAAGGTGCGCTGTCCTCGCTTGCCATAGCGTCTTCGAGCTGCTCGGGAAGCTTGGAGAGCGGCGTGCCGATGTTCACGTACACGCCCACGCCCACGTCGGGGCCCTCCTGGGCGTAGCGGTCGAGCAGTGCCTGGTTGCAGACGGTGAGCGTGCGCTTCTGGTTATGCACCGCGTTGCCGGCGTAGGCGAAGTTCTTGAGGAACATGTTCTCGTTGACAAAGCGCTCGGCGTCCTGGTTCACCCACAGGTGGGGCTGCATGGACGTGGCGGCCTGAATCTCGGAGCCATAGGAGGTGCCGGGGAGGATGGGGCCATAGAACATGACGGTGCCGGCCTGGGCCGCCAGCTTGCCGCCTGCGGCGCGCATGAGCTTGAGGCCGTCGGCGTCGCGGCCGGCCATACCGGAGGGCGTGATGCGGGTGGGGTCAGCGCCGTTCAGGTCGCGGATGACGTCGCCGTTGTTAGCGTAGCCGCCCGTGCCTACGATGACGACGGGGGCGTTGACCTGCACCACGGTACCGTCCTTGCGCACGGCCAGGACGCCGGCGGCCTTGCCGTCCTCCACGATGAGCTTCTTGCCGGAGCACTCGAGCTCGATCTGGATGCCGAGGGAGTCGGCGGCCTCGCTGAAGGACTTCATGAACGTGACGCCCGTGCCCTCGGCGCCGTTGCCCTCATAGACGTGCCAGCAGTTGTGGGAGTCGCCCAGGGACTGCACGTGGTCGAACACGACGCCCAGCTGCTCGAGCCAGTCGACCGTCTCGGCCGTACGGGTGAAGAACTCCTCGTAGAGCTGGGGGTCCGGAATCCAGTGATGGTAGTCGAGGCACTCGATGATGACCTCGTCGGCCGTGAAGGTCTCGCCGGCCTCGTCCTGCCAATGCGAACCGACGGCGAACAGGCCCTCGGTACCGATGAACGAGCCGCCGACCATGGCCTGCTTCTCGAGAACGATGGCCTTGAGGCCCAGCTGGGTGGCCTGGATGGCTGCGGCCAGGCCGGTTCCGCCGGCACCGAGCACGCACACGTCGGCGTCGATGGTCTCCGTGGGCTCGCCGAGCTCCTCGATGGCCCAAGCGTCGGTCTTGACCGCCTCATCGGCGCGCGCGGGCGTGGTTGTGCTCAGGGCAGCGCTTGCGGCGCCGACCATGGCTGCCGAAGCGGCGCCGGCTACGAACATCCTGCGCGACACCTGGCTTGCGACGTTGTTTCCGTACATGTGAACCCCCTTGGATTCGTTGGGGACGGTCGTGAGACCGCCCACCGCTCTGTGGTGTCGACCTGTCTAGGCGACGCCACACACAATACGAGCAGGCGTGCGATTTGGGGGCCCAAGGGGGCCAACCGATGGTTGCCAACTGGCAAGCGTTTGTTAAATGGGCAGGTCAGGAAGTGTTTTGCGCAATGTGCGACGTATGCGTACAATGGCTGTTGCTGTCGGAAGGGGGCCGGCTATGAACCTGGCACAGCTCGAATACTTCGAGGCCGTATACGCGAGGCGTTCGTATGCCACTGCGGCAAAAGACATCCCAATGTCCCATCAGGGCCTGCTTAAGTCCATGGTCGCCCTGCAAGGCGAGCTGGGAGTTCCGCTGTTCTGCACTGCGGAAGGGTCGAGCACGGTGGCCCCCACGTCTTACGCTGAAGCGTTTCACGCTTTTGCGGTTGACGTGCAGGCCAGACAATCGGCGCTCGAGACCGAGTTCGAGCGCATATCCCGTGCGGGGAACACCATTCGCCTGGGGGCCTCGACGGGTGTCCTGGGAATGTTGGGCATCGGTTTCCTGGGGACGTTTAGGGAGGGGAACCCTCAGATCGATGTCATCGAGGAAGAGGTCGCCGACCTGCGTTGCGACGCGGGTCTCGCCAATGGGGAGTTTGACCTGGCGCTGACGGTGCTTCCTTACGATGACGCCTTTGAGACACGTCCACTATACGAGATGGACCGATACGTGTGGGTGCCGCGCACGGATCGCCTGGCAAAGGCCGAGTGCGTCTGCATTGAGGACCTGGCAGGCCGCCATGTGGGTGTGATGGGGCCGACGTTCAAGAACTACGGGGGTCTTCTCGACCTGGCCTCCGCCCACGGAGTGGAGTTTGCCTCCGTGGATGCCGCCTCCGAGATGCTCTGGCTCAGTCGATACGCGCACAACGCAGGCTGCGTGGCCTTTTCCGCCAAGCACGTGGCGAGCTTGTTCGACCAGGACAGCCAGATTGTGGCGCGTCGCTTCGAGGGGCTGCCCTGGGGTTTTGGCATCTCGTGGTGCAAGGGCCGTGCGCTGTCTGAGCAGGAAGAGGTGCTGGTCGCGCACTGCACGTCGTACGCCCGACGCCTCGCGGGCCGCGGAGTCGAGGGGTTCGTCGCAGGGTAGGGGGGTTGTGTCGGGATGATCGTTCCGGATGCAGGCGCGCGGTGGATGGTAAGATTGCGCCCGAGATGTGTTCTGCGGCGAAAGGCCTGCCATGGAAAAGATTGCGACGGATACATACGATTTCGAGTACGTGAGGTCGAAGGGCTTCACGTACGTCGACAAGACGGGGATTCTGTATCCCCTGGTAGACGAGTCCTTCGGCAAGCAGTTCTTTCTCTCGCGCCCCCGTCGCTTCGGCAAATCGCTGCTCATCTCCACGCTGCAGAACCTTTTCGAGGGCAGGCGCGACCTGTTCGAGGGGCTGGCGATAGACTCCCTGCCGTGGGACTGGTCGACCCGGTACCCGGTCATCAGGCTTGATATGAGCCTGTGCTCGGGAGAGACGGTCGAGGAGGTCGAGGCTGCCGTCGCGGCAACGCTGCGCAGGGAGTCGGAGAGGCTCGGCGTGCCCTTGCGTGACGAAGGGAACGTGCGCGACCGTTTCGCCGCCTTCGCCGAGGACGTTGCCGAAAGCAGCCTGACCGGTCGGTTTGTCCTGCTAATCGACGAGTATGACAAGCCCCTCACCCGCTGGGCGGGCACGCAGGAGGTCCTGCCCTTCCAGACCTTCCTGAAGTCGTTTTACTCGGTTGTCAAGGCCACCGAGTCCAAGCAGCGCTTCTGCCTCATGACGGGCGTCTCCAAGTTCTCGAAGGTCTCCATTTTCTCAGACCTCAACAACATGACCGACATCACGATGGACGTTCGTTTCTCCAGCTTGTTGGGCTACACGCACGACGAGGTGCGGTCGTATTTCCCGCAGAGGCTCGCGGCCCTCGCGCAAAGCCTCGGCACCGATGTCGACGGGGCGTTTGCACGCTTGGTGGATATGTATGACGGGTATTGTTTCGACCGCTCCATGACCCGCGTGTTCAACCCCGTGTCGCTCGGCCGTTGCCTGGACTCCGCCGACATCCGCTCGTACTGGTTCGAGACGGGAACGCCCGGCTGGCTCATGTCGTATGCCAAGAGGCAGCCCATGGAGGTCGAGTCCGTCGAAGTCTCCGAGGAGCAGCTGGGCACCTTTGAGCCGGCCGACCCCTTCATGCCCGCCGTCCTTTTCCAGACCGGCTACCTGACCATCAGGGGCTATGAGGAGCGGGGGCGCCGCCGTTCCTATACCCTGGGCTTCCCCAACCACGAGGTGGAGGACGGATTCAACGCTTGGCTGGCTGACGCCTATACCAGGGACGCCGCTGCGACGAGCGCATGGCGCAATGCCTGTTACCATTCGGTTCGCAATGGAGACTGTGCCAGTTTCGTCAATGCGCTCTCGTCGCTTTTCGCAAGCATCGGGTACGACCTCACCGACAGACTCTCTGAGCAGGCCTATCAGTGTGTCGTGGTCGCCATCCTGCGCTACATTGGCGTCGATCTCTCGGCTGAGATGACCACATCCCGTGGGCGTATCGACATGGTCTGTTTTGCGCCCGGCAATGTTGTGATCGTTGAGCTTAAGGTTGCGAGCGGCCAGGAAGCGGGCGAGCGTGCGGCTGACGAGGCCATGCGACAGATTCATGAGCGCGGCTATGCCGAGCGCTTCGCATGCGACCCGCGCCGAGTCCAGCTGCTCGGCATTTCCTTCGACTGCGAGAGGCACAACATCGCTGCATGGAGGTGCGAGGAGTTGGGCGCGGCAGGGGCGTAGGTTTAGCCTTGTTCACGCAACTAGTAGGGCCGTCGCGCGTCATGGTTGACGATGCGGTGGCCTTTTCGAGTGCGACAGTGAATTGCGGGATGCGAATGACACCTGAAGCTGTGCATATCCCCAGCTAAACCACCCTTTGCAAAACTTGCGAAAACATGCGAAAGATGCGAAAGCCTGCCGGTGCAAGTTCCCGTTTGCGTGGCTCCTTCCTCACTCCGCCCCGCTCGACGCATCATTGCGGTGCTGGCAGAGAACGCGTTTGGTGAGGTCGGCTGCGCTTGATTGCCGCGTCGATGCCAACTGCCGCTTTTGATGCGGTCGCCTGGGACGGGTGCCCGCCTTGTCGGGGTAGCGCAAGGCGCGCCGCCGGTCGGTTCCGGGGCCTTTTTGGCAGCGAAACGAGTTTCGGTGCAGTTTTCCCGGCCCCATTGGCAGACAAACGAGTTTCGGAGTAGTCGAAACGCCCCTCGCGTGCCCCATGGCCCCTTTCGAGAGGAATATGAGGCCTCAAACGGGGTATTTTTCACCCATTCTGTTGTTTTTACAACGGAATTCTAAGCCACACGGGGCTGAGCGGCTCCCACGTCCGAAGCCATTACTCCGAAACTCGTTTTGCTGCCATCGGGAACCTTGGGACTACTCCGAAACTCGATTTGCTGCCAGCGCGACCCTAGAAAGTCAATGGAAAAGTCCCCCCAACGGGCAACCCCTCCCACCCGGTGCCAAAAACCGGGCGGGAGGGGCCGTTAGGGGGACTTGTTCGTCGTTTAGAACTTGCCGGCGGCCAGGTCGCGGCCGAGCAGGTAGCCGAACGTGATGCAGTTCAGGCCGTAGCTCATGCCGGGGATCGCGAAGTTGTAGTTGTTGGCGTACATGTTGCCCATCATCTGGCCGACGTTGAAGAGGCCGGGGATGGGGCGGTCGTCGGCGTCGCACACCTGGGCGTTGACGTTGGTGTTGAGGCCGGCCTCGGTGGACATGAACATGGGGTAGTTCATGGCGCAGTAGAAGGGGCCTGCCGGGTCGATACGCACCAGGTAGTCGGGGTTCTTGTGGAAGTCGAGGTCCTCGCCGAGGTCGACGAGCTCGTTGTAGCGGTCCACGACGGCCTGCAGCTTGTCGGCGTCGAGGCCGTGGGCCTCGGCGAGCTCGGCGAGCGTGTCGAACTTCTCGCACTCGGTGTCCCACTTCGCGATGACCTCGTCGGCGGTGGCGGCGGGCACGTCGTAGCGGGTGTTGAAGTAGTAGAACTCGCGGCCGGTGTCGATGACGTCCTGGGCGAAGTTGGCCGTCCAGATGCCGTAGGCGAGGCGGCCGGGCTGCTGGAGCAGGTGGTTGGCGGTATAGGGCGAGCTCACGTCCTCGCGCTGGTAGCGCTCGGTGTTGAGGTTGACGTTGAGTCCCTGGTGGAACGTCAGGGGCTCGTTGGAGCCGGACCAGGCACCCTGCATGATGGGGGCGGCGGAGCACTTCTGCCAGGAGGCGCCGGCCCACAGGCCCATCTTCTGGCCGTCGCCGGCGTAAATGCCGGTCAGCGCGAAGCCGGTGTTGTAGTCGACGTCCACGGGATCGGTGCCGACAAGCGGGATGACCTGCGGGATGTACTTGGCGACCATGTTCTTATCGGCGCAGAAGCCGCCCGTCGCCATGACGACGTACTTGCCCCTGTACTCGACGTAGCTCTCGTCGGCGTTCTGCGCGACGACGCCCACCACGGCGCCGGACTCGTCCTTGACGAGCTGCTTGGCCACCACGTTGTACTGGATCTTGACGCCGTTCTCCTCGGCGAACTTGGCGACCGCCTCGACGGCGTTCTGCTGACCCGTGGAGGCCGAGCCCTCGCCGTCGCCGGCACCGAACGCGATGGCGTAGTCGGGGCCGCCGTCGTTGATGTTGTCGCGCTCGAGGAAGACCTCGACGCCCTTGTCACGGACGAGGTCGATGAGCCAGTTCATGGCTTCCTCGGAGTTGTTGTAGGCGCGCATCCACATCTGCTGGTCGATGGTGTAGGACGCCGCGCGCATCTCCTTATAGAAGAAGGGGACCGGGTCGAGCTTCTCGATGCCGTACTCCTCGATGACCTTGTTGTAGGCGGAGAAGTTGGAACCGCCGCGGGAGATGGGCGTCGCGGAGGCGGTGAACAGGGTGACCGAGGCGCCCTGCTCAGCCGCGGAGGCAGCCGTCACGAAGCCAGCCATGCCGCCGCCGATGACGATGACGTCGTCCTCGATCGTCTCAGCAGTCTTCTCGGCAGGGATGGGGTCGGGCGCGATCTCGAACGCCCAGCGGGGTTCGCCGTTGGCGATGTCGATGACGTAGCCGGGGTCGGTGGCGATGCCGTTGACGTTGGTGAGGGCGAGGTTCTGGGCGTCGCTCATCGCGGTGTCGGAAGGAACCGAGTCCGCCAGGGCGCTGGCGGCGCCGGTGGCGGCGACGGCAGCCATGGAGGCGCCTGCGAGGAAGGAGCGGCGGGAGAGCTTGTTCATGGAATCCTCCTAAGTCCGTCGGGGCACCCCCTCGTGCCCCGCTGGGCCAAATGTACCGCCTGGTCGCCGCCCCGGGCAGTCCCTGTTGGTTGCCGTGGCTTGCAACCAAAGGTTGCAAGTCTCCCGCAGGCTGCTATCCTACGGGCATGGCTGAAGGGGGCCGGGGATGGACATTCGCGATATACAGATAGTGACGGCCGTGGCGGCGGCGAAGAGCTACAACAAGGCGGCCGACATGCTCGGGGTCACCCACCAGTCGGTGTCCAAGGCGATGGGCCGCATCAACCGCCAGGTACGAAAGCAGCTGTTCCGGCGCGATGGCGCGCGGCTGGTTGCGACCGACTTCGGGCTCGAGTTCCTGCGCGACGCGGCCGGCCTGGAGCAGGCGTTCGCCGAGTTCGAGCGGAAGTACGCGGCGCTGCCGCGCCGCGCCGCCGGCGAGGGGGAGCTCTCGGTCGCCCTCGTCACGGGAGGCAATGCCGGGCTGAAGTGTATCGGTGCATGGTGCGTGATAATCAAGCGAGGGCAGTATAGCCCTCGCCCGCTACAAATCTAACAGGAGGTCGGGGCAGGGTCTGGGCATTTGGGG
Source organism: uncultured Coriobacteriales bacterium (assembly GCA_934636245.1). Lineage (GTDB taxonomy): Bacteria > Actinomycetota > Coriobacteriia > Coriobacteriales > UMGS124 > UMGS124. The sequence continues at coordinate 116,820 of CAKUAI010000007.1, read as the reverse complement.
CGGATGGCGCCGAACTCTGCCACATGAGTGTCAGCCACCCAGAGGCGACCCCCCGTGGGCGGGCGATGCGCCTCCCGCCCGCCGCCCCAGTCTCTCGTGGACCATCTCGACGAGTCCTTGCTTCGCGTGGACCTCCAGCTTGCGATAGAGGGTCTTCGAGTAGCTCTGGGCGGTGCCGACGGTGATTCCCAGGGCGTCCGCGATCGCCTGGAAGCTGTAACCCTGCGTCAGGTAGTCCAACAACTCCGCCTCACGAGCCGTCAGGCCGAACTCGGTCGTCAGCTCCTCGATTGTGTCGCCCCGGGGGTCCACCGGCAGGTCGCTGGGCACAATCGACGCCTGGAGGCCGAGGACTTCGGATGTGAGGAAGGCGAATGCGGCGGTCACCATAATCAGGAGCATCGCGAGCGCCATGGGGAAGACGTCGAACTCTCCCCCGGGCACGAGGAGGGGCACGGCGACTTTGCCGAGCACGAGCGGAAGCATCTTGAACAGAGTGAACGCAAGTGAGAACACCAGCACGGACGACGCGCGCCGCTCTATGGTCGACAGCATGAGGTTCAACAGGAGGAACATCTCCAGGCAGTCCAGCGACGCACCGAGCGCGCCCAAACCCGCCTGCACATACGCCTCCTCCGACGAGACGAGCAGGAATACCCCGGCGACGGCCAGAATCGAGGGGGTGATCCAGCCGACCCTCAGCATCCATTCGAGGCGGTCGGAAGACGGGTTCCGCAGCACGATCGACAGCCATAGGGACACGGCCGCGAGAAGGCCGAGGGTAATCAGGCGCTGCGCAGGGGTGATGAGGGTGCCCACATTGTTGAACGTCCCTATCGCCACACGCGCGACGACGATGAACAAGCCCAGTGTGACGGGGGGCAGGAGGGGCATGCCCTTCAGGACGGAGAACGACCAGTCGACGCCGTGCCTCCGCTCCCCGCGCTGGAAAAGCAGGCAGGCGCCGCAGACGACTGGGGACGCGGCGGTGACTGCGAGAATAATTGGGCCGGGCAGGTAGGAGGCTATGGCGAGCGCCGCAGAGAGGAGGTACGAGACAGCGACCACCATGATGGCCTCGCGGCCGCCCCGGCGCACCAGGGCGTCCATAAAGCCGAACGTCGCCGAGGCGTACCCGACCGCGACGAGCATGGATGCGAGCAGCGTGAGACTTGGCTCGAGCGGCCCGAAAGCGCCTGCCGACGCGAGCTTCAGCAGCAGGTAGCCCAGCGTGCCGAGGCAGCTCAGCGCGCAGAGGAGTGGCCCCTTCTCAGCAGCAGCGGCCTCGACGGCACGCCTCCTGATCACCGCGAGCGTCGCCAAGGCCGCAAACCCCGCGGCCACGGCCGCTGGGACAGCGAGCATCGCCCAGGAGTCCGCCCCCGTCCCGCCGAGTATGCTCGTCAGCTCGTACTGCTTGAACGCAGACCAGTGGAGAGCCAGCCCCACGACCAGGGCGGCGAGCGAAAGCCGCACGGCACCTCGGTCCTGATCGTGTGCACTTTCCATCACGCCTCCTAAGCATCCCAGCCCCTTCTCATTGTAGCGCCCCCATGCCACTACCTGGCCGCTCCGGCGAGGGTTATTTTCATAGACGCAGCTCAAGGCCGCACCCAACTTTTATGGGAGCACGGCTCCCCACAAAACTTGGGGTCCAAGCACATGTTGTATGGGTAGCGAGGCGGCAGCATGAGAGCCTATCCTCACGCTCGACGGCATGCGACGCCATGGGGGCGCGCATCCTCACAATAAGGAGGAGAGATGGACGTTCGGAATCTCTTGGCGGGAAAGTCACCGCGACTAGTGCTGGCGTGCGTCGCAGTCGGACTCACGCTTGGCGCGGCAAGCAGCGCCCTAGCGGTGGAGAGCACGTTCGACAACGCAACAATGGACGAGGTCGTTACCTATGCACAGTCGTATCTGGACGCGGATGACGACTCCCTCATGGGGATACACAAGGCGGCGGGTCTGACATGCGTTAGCTGCCACGCAACTGACGAGGATGCCGATCCGGGTGCGGCAAACCCCTCGGGGAAGCGCGCGACCTGCCTCGTGTGCCACAGCGACTGGGAGGCCATCGAGGATGCGACCTCCGGCTGGGTCGGCAAGGTCACGGTCTACAATCCCACCGGCATCTACAACCCCCATTCCAACCACCGCGGTGACGCGGATTGCGGGGACTGCCATGCCATGCACTCCGAGCAGGTCCTCACTTGCGCCCAGTGCCACGATATCACCGTGCCGGACGGCTGGCTGGGCTACTTCTAGCCCGTGGCCCTGATAACCGGACAATGAAGTGACCACACGAGGAGTGTTGAACATGAGTGAGAACGTAATTTCGCGGCGTACCTTCGTGGCCGGGGCGGCGGCAGTCGGTTTGATAGCGGGCATGGCAACCGGTGGGCCACAGGCCGCCCAAGCGGCCACATCGGTCGAGGTCGGCTCGATCGCGGCCGCCGATGTGCCCGACTACACTGAGGCGTACGATGTGGACGTCGTGGTTTGTGGATCGGGCACGGCCGGCCTTTGTGGCGCGTGGCGCGCCCGCGAGCTCGGGGCGAGCGTCATCCTGGTGGAGTCGCTCTCCGAGGACGGCGTCGGTGGCAACTCGCGCTACGTGGAGGGTATGAGCTCAGGCGGGTGCTCCTACGACCCCGAGACCGACACGCTGACCGTCGGCACCGACCAGGACCTGCTCGACCATGGCTACACCATCATCGACGACTTCCAGCACGGCGGTTCCAACCTGCCCATCCTCCGCAAGTTCATCCAGCACCTCGCGATGACCCTCGAGTGGACCCACGACGACCTCGGGGTCGCGTTCAAGGGCATCGACATTCCCCAGAATTCGACCCAGATGGCACCCCCCATTTCGTACGCGCCCAGCGAGGACGGTCTGCTCAACGGAGGCCTCAACGCGATCTATACCATGTACTCGAAGCTGATCGACATGGGGGTCGACTTCCACTTTGACTCCCGTGCCGTTCAGCTTGTCGTCAACGAGGACGGCTCGATGGGCGGTGTCGTGTGCCAGCACCTCGACGGCTCGATGATGGTTGTGCGGGCGAAAGCTGTAATGCTCGCGACCGGTGGCTTCGCCTCGAACAAGGAGATGTTCGAGCGGTTCACGAACTACGACTACGACTCCCTTATTCCCTACGGGACCTCCGGCACGCAGCGCGGCGACGCCATCAACATGGGCACCTCGGTCGGCGCGGCGCTGCACCACCCCGAGGCCGTCATGTTCTGCAGCCCCGTGCTGCCCGGGCACTTCAACAAGAGCATGCTCGTGCTGTGCGGTTGCAACCAAGCCGACACGATTTTCCTCAACCAAAAGGGCAGGCGTTTCTGCAACGAGGAGTGCATCAAAGACTGGGCAATTTCGGGCAACGCCGGAACCCAGCAGAAGCACATCTACGTGGTGGTCGATGACGATTTCGTCGAGAAGATCTGCAACGAGGGCGCGGTCACCAAGCGTTCGAACTACCTGGAGCCCGGGTACGGCGTGCCTGAATTCCGCGACGAGATCGAGGTCGCGATTACACGCGAGAACCCGCGCGTCTTCAAGTGCGACACTCTCGAGGAGCTTGCCGAGAAGCTCGACGTCGACGCCGCGACCATGCTCGAGACGATCGACCAGTGGAACGGCTACGTCGACAACGGCAAGGACGAGGACTTCCTGAAGTCGCCCGAAAACATGCGCAAGGTCCAGACCCCGCCGTTCTACGGCTTCAAGACGATGCTCGCCTTCTACACGACCGTCGGCGGCCTCAAGGTCGATGAGAACGCGCGCGTCCTTGACAAGGTCGGCCATGACCCCATTCCCGGTCTCTACGCCCTCGGATGCGACGCCGGCGGCCTGTTCGGTGGCACCTACGACGTCACCACGTGCCCCGGATCCAACCAGATGTGGGACCGGCAGACTGGGTACTTCGCCGGCACGCACATCGTCGAAGAGTATTTCCCGACGCTCGGATAGACCCCTCGGCCGTACCCGTCCGGGTGGACTGATGGCATGTCCGACGCCTACCGAAACCATAGATGACAGATAGGGCCGGGCTGATTCGGGCGCGAGTCGGCCCGGCTCTGCTGGTGTCGAGTCTGGTGCGCAGCGTCGATATGCCCGACGCCTTCCGGCGCCCGCAGGGCGGTCGCCCCTCGCTGCTAGTTGTCAGCCCCCAGGCTCTTGGCGGCGATGACGCCGTGGATGAGCGCCTTGCCGAAGACCGCAGCGCTCATGTAGCCGAAGCCGTGGAAGCCGCCCGTGACCTCGACCGCGGCGTAGAGGCTGAGGATGGGCTCGCCGCTGATCCCCTCGACCACGCGCATGTCCGCGTCGGTAGCCAGGCCGCCGTTGAAGTGCGTGGTTTCCGGCATGGTCGCCACCGCGTAGAACGGCTCCTCCTCAATGGGGGGCGGCTCACCCGACGTCCCGCTGATGTTGGTGCGCCCGAACTCGAGGTTCTCGCCGTCGCGCACGTACTGGCTGTAGACGTTGGCCGTCCCGACCATCTGGGCGGCGTCGAACTTGGGCTACTTCTCGGCGATAGCAGCGCCCAGTTCCTCGAGGGTCTCGCCCGTGATCTCGGACTCGGTGGGCAGGCCGAAGATGGGGTTGCCCGTCCACTCTTCCAAGATGCGGCGCATGGGGGTGTCGCAGATTTGGAACATCCCGCCGAGTCGGCATGCCCCTCGCGCCGCATGCCGTCGAGTGCGCGCCCGCCGCGTACGGCTGCCCTGAGTTCTTCGAGGATGTTCTGCCCGGTTGAACGTCCGACCGCCGTCACGAGGGCACGCTCGCGGCGAGGATATATGCTCGCAGCTCGTCGAACGCGTCGCGAGCCCCGATCTGTGGAGGCAGTGCGCCGATCGCTCGTGCGGCAGATGGTTCAAGTCGAAGGCTGGCGGCGTGCACACGTACAAGAAGCACCGCAACGACGCGAGGTACTGTTGCAAGCAGCGCTCCGACTGTGCCCGCAACAGGCTGCGCTCTCTCAAGGGCGGGCTGATTGCGCAGCCCCTCAAAGACATGCCCACGACCGACAGCGCCGGGGGACGTCATGGCATCGGTGGAGGCAGCGCTGCGGGAGCGTAGGTACTTCTCGGATAGGCAGGCCTCCGCCAGGGCTTTCGACAGGATCACGGAGTCGAGGGGCCACTAGGCCAAGAAGATTGCGCGGGCTACGGACGATCTGCAAGCCCGCCGCTTCAGCTCCGCACCCTTGTCAAGGCGCAGGTCGGCCCACCCCTCGGCCTCTCCCGTCGGAGGGCGGAGGGGCGGGCCTGCATCTCAGGGCCCGGAACTCCCAATCGGAACAGGCGTCCCGCTGAAGGCGCCCAAAGCGTTGGCAGTTTCAGATCCGCGGGCACCGGCCTCTCGGCCGGCCCGCACTTCGCATGATTCGGCACGGGGCTTGTCGCCATTCGCGTACTCTGCGGGCACACGCGCCGCCCGGTGGGACGGTGTGCAAAATGGTCGCGCGAGCCCCCTGCGCCCCCGGACCGGGGTCCGGGCCCTGGGATGGTCTATGTGGGGCCGGCTGCCTGTCGGCGGTCTGCTCGCGCCTCTTGCGCTCGCGCTTCTTCGCGCCGGTGTGGTTGGGCAGGCTCGCCAGCCCCTCGATAACGGCGCGCCTCACCGTGGTGTCGTCGGCCTTGGTGATGCGGCCGTTGCGGCCAACTGTTATCGCTAATGTAAATGTACCGCCCGGTCGTCGATGCAAACAGTCCCTGTTGGTTGCCGTGGCTTGCAACCAAAGGTTGCAAGTCTCCCGCAGGCTGCTATCCTACGGGCATGGCTGAAGGGGGCCGGGGATGGACATTCGCGATATACAGATAGTGACGGCCGTGGCGGCGGCGAAGAGCTACAACAAGGCGGCCGACATGCTCGGGGTCACCCACCAGTCGGTGTCCAAGGCGATGGGCCGCATCAACCGCCAGGTACGAAAGCAGCTGTTCCGGCGCGATGGCGCGCGGCTGGTTGCGACCGACTTCGGGCTCGAGTTCCTGCGCGACGCGGCCGGCCTGGAGCAGGCGTTCGCCGAGTTCGAGCGGAAGTACGCGGCGCTGCCGCGCCGCGCCGCCGGCGAGGGGGAGCTCTCGGTCGCCCTCGTCACGGGAGGCAATGCCGGGCTGCCCGAAGGCTTCTTCGAGGCATACACCCTGGCGCACCCCGGCGTGGCGCTCGTCATCGAGGAGATGAACTCCGACCGGGTGCTCTCGGCCGTCAAGGCCGGGGAGTTCGACGTCGGTGTGCTGGGCACGCATCCTGGCCTGCTGGCGGGCTTCGAGAGCAAGGCGATTGTGCGCATGGGGGTTTGGCTCGCGGTTCCCGAGGGACACCCCCTTGCGAAGGCACCCCTTGAGCGGGGTGTCCGGCACGTGGGGCTGGGCGCACTCGACGGCCTGCCCATGGTGACGGCAGGGGCGACGAACCACCTCCCGCGCTTCGTCATGGAGGAGTGCCGCCGAGCTGGAATCGCCCCCAACGTTATCGCCACCTCGACCGATGGCGAGTTCATGAGAAGCCTCAGCCGACAGTACGGCGCGGTGTGCTTCGCCTTCGACCCGCGCATACGCAAGCCGCCTGAGGGGTGCGTCGCCGTCCGCGTCGACTTCCCGGGTTCGGAGGAGTTCGGGACCTACGCCGTGCGCAGGACCGGCGCGGCGCACACCCCGGCGGCGCAGGTGTTCTGGGACGAGCAGCTCCCGATGATCGGGGAGTAAGAGGTCCGGCTCGCAGGTTCACCGGCTGTTTTGGTGTCGAGGACTTCTTGGTTTGCCTTGCCATCCAGGGGCGCTGCGGAACATATTGAGGATGCGGCACCGATGAGGGATGGCCATTGCAAAGTACCCTATTGAGTAATTTTACTCAGTATATTGAGTAAAATTACTCAATATACCGAACAGGCCAAGATTTATGCAGGCCGCGCATGCTAGTTGGACTGCCGCGCTGGTGCCGCGCGGCAGCTGGCGCACGAGCGCTGCGCCGCACAAGCGCTGCGCCGCGCGGGCGCTGCCTTGTGGGCGCTGCCTTGTGGGCGCTGCCTTGTGGGCGCTGCCGCACGTGCGCTGGCGCACAGGCGTTGCATCGCTCAGGCACCGACGCCTTGCCCACCCATCATCCGAGCTCAAGCGCACCCACACGGCCGTCATTCAGCCCAATCGAAGGCGGGCGCAGGCGGCGGCTATCGGCTCTCAGCCGTCATCAAACGCCTCGGCGCCGGAGTCACAGCAGCCCAATAGGCTTTTCTCTTCGAAGGGTCGGTATTCGAGAGAAAGGCGTGGTTGATGGCGGGAATTAGTGGCGTTTCCACGGGCGTTGTGGGCAGGGTGTACGGGTACGCTCGCGTGAGCAGCAGGGAGCAGAACCTGGATAGGCAGCTGGAGGCCCTTGCGGCTTTCGGCGTGGCCGCGGAGAACGTGTTCGCGGACAAGGCCAGCGGCAAGGACTTCGAGCGGCATGCGTGGCAGGCGCTGCGGCAGCGGCTCTCGGCGGGCGACGTGCTCGCGGTAAAGAGCATCGACCGGCTTGGACGCGACTACGACGAAATCCTGGAGCAGTGGCGCTGGCTCACCAAGGAGGCGGGCTGCGCCGTGGTGGTGCTCGACATGCCGCTTCTGGACACGCGCGACGGCGGCAAGGGCGTGACCGGCAGGCTGATATCGGACATCGTGCTGCAGCTTCTGAGCTACGTGGCGCAGGTGGAGCGCGAGAGCATACGCCAGCGGCAGGCCGAGGGCATCGCGTGCGCGAAGGCGCGCGGCGTGCAGTTTGGGCGTCCGAGAAAGAAGAGGCCGCGTGCGTACAAGGCGGCCAGCGCGGGCTATTTGGACGGTTGTCTGACGCGCAAGGAGGCGGCCGAGCGCTGCCGCGTGAGCACGTCCACGTTCGACCGGTGGGTGCGTGAGGACGGGCTTGTCAAGCGGAATGACGTCGATTAGGCGCAGGACGAGGACGAGGACGAGGGGCAGCGCTCAAGGATGTTTGCCCTGGCTAAAAGTTTGCACGCAATGTGTTCGAGAGCCCTCGTATTTGAAGGCGCGACGTGGCTCAAAAGTTGTGGGCGGAGAAAACACAGTTGCGGCACAACCGATAAAGGCGCAGCTCACGGCCGCTATTTTACGTCGCAAAAAGTACACTTTTCCACTTCTCAATAACTGAGACATTATACACGACCCTCCGAGGACAAAACCGCAGGTCGACTTCCTTTTGTTACATCCATCTTAGTTTTTCTTACCCCTCCTCAAAAAGTGTACTTTTTGACGACTTCCGCAGCGGATGCGCGCAACCGGACCGAGTGGGACGGACCGCACACGCGTCGCATGGGGCCGCCAGGTGCGCGGGAGGGATCTGGTCGATGGGTTCGGCGCTGTTGTTCGAGAGGGAGCACGTGGCGCGCATGCCCCTGCCTTGCGGCAGGAGGTCGCCGCGCGGCCGCAGCCGCTGGTACGTGCTGCACGTGCCCCAGGGCGCGGAGGCCTCCACGGCCGACAGGCTGAACAAGATCCTCGGCGGCACGTGTCTCACGAGGGCCTTCGCCCTGCGCAAGGAGTGCTGGATGAAGCGCCAGGGGAACTGGTTCCTGGTGACCAAGCCCATGTGGCCGCAGTACCTCTTCGCCGAGAGCGGCGACGCGGCCGCGCTGGCAGACGCGCTGCGCGCGCTGAGCTTCCGCGTGGAGCCCGCTGGTTTGGAGGGTCGCGGGATCGTGCCCCTGGACGACGGCGTGCGCGCGTGGCTCGAGGCCAGCGCCGACGCGGCCTGGTGCGTGCGCTCCAGCGTCGCCGAGATCGTGGGCGGCGAGCTGCGCGTGACGTCCGGGCCGCTCGTGGGCCAGGAGGCGCGCGTGCTGAAGGTGGACCGCCACAAGCGCACGGCCCTGGTGACCATGGGCGACGGGCCCAAGGCGCCCGCCGAGGTGCTCGCCATCGACGTGCCGGTGAAGCGGTGACGCGCGTGCGGGCGGTTTTCAAACGAAGCGCATCGAAGGAAGCAGGCGGGCCCCGCACATCCCGCGGGGGCCGATTTTTGGCGACTGATTTTGAGGAGGGTTCTGGCGTGAAGGGAGGCACCAGGTATATGGCGACGTACGCGACGGGGGTGCTCCCTGGGCGCGAGGGCCTGACGGGCAGCACGGGTGGCTGCCGCAGGCGCGCCTGCGTGCCGGCTGACCTGGCCGGAAGGCGTGTCGAGCAGAAGCTTGGCCTGCGCGCAGTCCAAGAGGGCGGTGTGGCGTAGTGAACGTGGATATGACCGCGGCCGGAGCCGTGCTCTCGGATGGTGCGTGCGCCGCTCGCTACGAGAAGAAGTTCGCGGGCAAGGCCGTGACCGGAATCGAAGACAGGCATGCGTACCGCTTCGTGAAGCGGGCGTTTGACGTGGTGTTCAGCCTGCTCGTGTTCGTGGCGTTCTGCTGGCTGTTCGCAATCATCGCCCTGCTCATAAAGCTGGACGACCCGAAGGGACCGGTGTTCTTCCGCCAGGAGCGCGTCGGCAAGGACGGCCGCACGTTCTACATGTACAAGTTCCGCAGCATGTGCGTGGACGCCGAAGAGAAACTCGCCGAGCTGAAGGTCCTCAACGAGAAGACGGGCCCCGTGTTCAAGATGCGCGACGACCCGCGCGTGACTCACGTGGGCAAGTGGCTGCGCAAGCTGTCGCTCGACGAGCTGCCGCAGTTCGTCAACGTGCTGCTCGGCGACATGAGCGTGGTGGGCCCGCGTCCCGCGCTGCCTGTTGAGGCGGCAACCTATGACGCCTACCAGGCCCAACGCCAGCTCGTGAAGCCAGGATTGACCTGCTACTGGCAAGCGCACCGTAACCGCGACGCCGTCACCTTCGACGAGTGGGTTGATCTGGACCTGCTCTACATCGAGAAGTGCTCGGTGTGGAACGACTTGAAGCTGGTAATTCAAACGATAGGCGTCGTGTTGACGGCGCAGGGGAGTTAGGAATGCCTACTTGCGCAGGCTTTTTCGAAAAAATGAACCTACCTGTCCGCGTCGACGTAATGGGCGCGCCCGTGGACCCCTGGACTATCGAGCAGACTGTCGAGGCTACCGATGCTCTCATCAAGGACGGGCGCTTCGCCCACCTGATAGGCGTAAACGCCGACAAGCTGCTGCAGATGCGCGACGACCCGGAGATGGACGCCTGTGTGCGCCGCTGTGAGGTGGTGAACGCTGACGGCGCATCGATGGTGATGGCGGCGAAGAGGTTGGGCGTGGACTTGCCTGGGCGTGTCGCCGGAATCGACCTGTTGTGGGAGTTGTGCGCCTTGGCCGAGCGCGAGGGCCACAGGGTGTACCTGCTGGGTGCCAAGGTTGAGGTGGTCACCAAGACCGCCGAGGTTCTCGCCAAGAGGTATCCGAGCATGCCCATCGCCGGCTACCGTGACGGCTACTTTAAGGACGAGGAGTTTGACGCCGTGGTGAACGAGGTGGAGGAAGCGAAGCCCGACATCGTATTCGTGGGCATCACCTCGCCCAAGAAGGAGAGGCTGATTGAGCGGTTCCGCGAGCTTGGTGCGAAGGGCGCGTTCGTGGGCGTGGGCGGCTCGTTCGACGTGGTCTCCGGCAACATACCCCGCGCGCCCATGTGGATGCGGCGTGCCAACCTTGAGTGGCTCTTCCGCATGATGCAGGAGCCCAGGCGGCTGATTAAGCGCTACGTGGTGGGCAACACCCGTTTCTGGCTGCTTCTCCGCAAGGAGACAAAGAGGGGCAAGACGAACAATGGATAAGAAGAAAGTGATGCTCGTCTTCGGCACCCGCCCAGAGGCCATCAAGATGTGCCCGCTCGTCAACGAGATGAAGGGCCGACCAGATGAGTTCAACACGGTGGTCACGGTCACGGGCCAGCACCGCGAGATGCTCGACCAAGTGCTGAGGGTGTTCGGCGTCGTCCCCGACCACGACCTGGCCGTCATGAAGCCGGGGCAGACTTTGTTCGACGTAACTTGCGACGTGCTGCTGAAGATAAAGACCGTGCTGGAGGACGAGAAGCCAGATGTGGTGCTGGTCCACGGTGATACCACGACTTCTTTTGCGGCTGCCCTTGCATGCTTCTATCTGCAGATTCCCGTGGGGCACGTGGAGGCAGGCCTGCGCACCCACAACATCTACAGCCCCTGGCCCGAGGAGTTCAATCGCCAGGCTGTGGACATCGTGACGGATTACTATTTCGCGCCCACCGAGGCAAGCAGGCAGAACCTCCTGTGCGAGGGCAAGCTCGAGTCCAAGATTTGGGTCACGGGCAACACTGGCATCGACGCGCTGCGCACCACGGTACGGCAGGGCTACACCCATCCCGAGCTGGAGTGGGCCAAAGGCAGCCGTCTCATACTTATCACGGCACATCGCCGCGAGAACTTGGGCGAGCCCATGCATAGGATGTTCCGTGCCATACGCAGGGTTATGGAGGAGCACCCCGACACCAAGGCCATCTACCCCATACACATGAACCCCCTGGTTCGCAAGGCCGCCCGCGAGGAGTTGGACGGCTTCGGCAGGCTGCACATCATCGACCCTTTGGAGGTGCTGGACTTCCACAATTTCCTGGCTGCGAGCCACCTGATACTGACCGACTCGGGCGGCATACAGGAAGAGGCGCCCAGTCTGGGCAAGCCCGTGCTCGTCATGCGCGACACCACCGAGCGTCCTGAGGGTGTGGCGGCCGGCACGCTGAAGCTGGTAGGGACGGAAGAGGGGACCATCTACCTCGAGTTCAGCAGGCTTCTTTCCGATGACGAGGAGTATGCGGCCATGAGTCATGCCTCGAACCCCTATGGCGACGGGCATGCCAGCGAACGCATCGCGGACGTGCTGGTGGACAACGGGGGTGAATCGTATGCCTATTAGCCGAACGGACGCGAGGATCCTCATGGTGGGGCCGGATCGCTCCCTCAGGGGAGGCATCGTGACTGTTGTGGACGGTTATTTCGATGCAGGGCTTTCTGAGCGGTGCGCTGCCCTGTCATATCAGGGCACCGGGGTGGGGTCGAACCTGCTTACTAAGAGCCTGGCCTTTGCGGGGGTCTTGCCAGCTTATAAGCGTGCTCTTCGCGATTGCGACATCGTGCATCTCCACATAAGCGCGAAAGGTTCGTTCAAGCGCAAGTCTTTGATGGCCGCCATGGCGAGGAAGGCGGGGAGGAGGGTCATTCTTCACGAGCACAGCGGGGAGTTCGCGCGCGACTTTGAAGCGGGTGGCGATGCTTACCGTGAGGGGGTGCGAGAGACGTTCAATGCGGCAGACCGTGTGGTCGTCCTCTCTGAGGAATGGCGCGACTACTTCGCGGAGAACGTCGTGCGCGATGCTGGAAGGCTTTTCGTCCTGCACAACGGCGTTCTTATGCCGGAGGAACCTTGTTCACCTTGTTCGCATCAAGACGTCCTCTTTTTAGGGCGCCTTGATGCGAACAAGAGCCCTGACGTGCTTATGCGCGCATCAAGGAACATGCTCGCTGCCTGTCCTAGTGCGCGACTCGTCTTCGCTGGCGACGGAGACCTCGGGCTTTACAAGGCTATAGCTCGTGAGCTTGGAATCGCCGACAGGTGCTGCTTTCTCGGCTGGGTGACCGGAGAGGACAAAGAGGAGCTGTTCGCCCAATCCGGGATTTACTGCCTGCCGTCAAAGAACGAGGCCATGCCTATGAGCGTCATGGAGGCGATGTCGCACGGCGTGCCGGTGATATCGAGCCGAGTAGGTGGCGTGCCTCAGCTCATCGAGGACGGTGTGGACGGTCTCCTCATGGACGTTGACGACGTGGAGGGGCTTTCCAGCCTCCTGTTGAGGCTCGCAAGTTCGTCTGAGCTGCGGGGTGAGATTGGTCTTGCGGGCAGAAGGAAAATCGAAAGCAAGTTCAGCATACATGCTGCCATCGAGGGGCTTGTCGACATTTACCAGGGACTGTACGAGGAGGCACACGCATGAGTGAGACGACTCGGAATATATGGCGCGTAGCTTATGCCGTGCTTGTTAAATGGTGGCCCCAGAACCAGTGGTTCCCGCCTGCGGCAAAGGTGCGGGCGTTCTTTGCGCGCCGCATATGCGCGGAGACCGCAACGCATATCGTCGTTGACCGCAATTCGACCTTCTCCTCGAAGGTCCATATGGGCGACTACGCCCGCATAGGGTGCGATTGTGAGCTTCACGGTGAGGTCCACCTGGGGGAACATGTCCTGATGGCGCCAGAGGTAGTCTTCTACACCGTTAACCATGAGCACAGAAGCCTCGATGTTCCCATGGACTCGCAGGGTGACACGGTAATGAAGCCGACCTACGTCGGTAACGACGTCTGGCTTGGCCGCCGTGTGATGGTGATGCCGGGCGTGCGTATCGGCGACGGCTGCATTGTCGCGGCTGGCGCCGTTGTTGTCAAAGACTTGCCCCCTTATTCGATTGCGGGGGGGGTGCCCGCCAAGGTCATAGGATCGCGGCTTAAGCAATGACTGCCTGCAACCCGACACCCAAAATCCTCCACTATTGCTGGTTCGGCGGTGCACCTTTGCCTAACAAGGTCGAGGCCACCGTCGCTCGATGGCACGAGCTCATGCCGGAATATGAAATCGTTCGCTGGGACGAGACAAACTTCGATATTGACGAGTGCGCGTATGCCCGCGATGCCTATATGGCACGGAAATGGGCTTTCGTAAGCGATTACGCGCGCTTTAAAATCGTCTACGACAACGGTGGCACTTACATGGACATCGGCAGCGAGCTCTTGAAGTCGATAGACCCGCTTGTCGAGAAATCCGGGTTTACTGCACGCGACTGGGAGGCGCGGGCAGTGAGCCCCGGCCTAGTGCTCTCGGCCGGGGCTCACTGCCCTCTGTTCGGCGAGGTCATTGAGACATACTGGAACATGGGATTCGAAGACTCAGCCGAGTTCTTGCTTGCCCATACGGTTAACCAGATTTTCAGCGACGTCCTCGCTCGTTATGGCTATAAAAGCGGCGTCGACTCACTTTGGGAATACGAAGGATTTACGGTTTACCCTAGCGAGTATTTCTGCCCGAAACTCGATTTCGGTGGATTCAAATGCACGAAAAATACCTATTCGACGCATATAGGCACGGCAAGTTGGATGTCGGCCGGTGAGCGTTTTCGTGTCGGTTTCATCAACAAGTGGGCACCTTACATGGGCGACTTTGCCGCGCGCAAGACGGCGAGGATTCTGACACTTTTGAAATACCGGAAGGACGTCCGTTGATTACCGTTTTTACCCCAAGTTACAACAGGGCGCATACCCTGCTAAAGCTGTTCGACTCCCTGCAGGGGCAGAGCGATCTGGGCTTCGAGTGGCTCATCGTAGACGACGGGTCGACTGACGGGACCCAGGAGTTGTGCGCTGGTTTCGTCAGGGGCGCGAGCTTCCCGGTGCGCTATATGCGCCAGGAGAACGCGGGCAAGCACGTCGCAATCAACCGGGGCGCCGCAGAGGCGAGGGGCGAGTGGTTTTTCATCGTGGACTCGGACGATTACCTCCCCCCTGATTCCATCGAAACGAATGAGCGGTACCTCGCGCAGATTGAGGAAGATCCCGGTTACGCCGGGGTCTCTGGTGTGTGCGCCCGCGCGGACGGTTCTTGGCTTCTCGGCCAAGGGCTGAGCTTGGAGGGCATGGATTCGCGCGTGCGGGGGCTTTTCTCGCTGGAGTACATAGACGCCACTTCCCAGGAATATCGCTCGGAGTTGAAGATGCCCGGCGACCGTGCGGAGGTCGTGAGAACCGAGCTGGTGAGGAAGTACCCGTTCCCCTCCTTCGAGGGTGAGCGGTTCGTCTCCGAGTACTACCTGTGGCAGTCCATCTCCGAGGAGGGGCTGAAGCTCCGTTGGTTCAACAAGCCGACTTACTGCGGCGATTACCTCGACGACGGGCTCACCGCTAACATGCGCGAGATTATGCGAAGGAGTCCGCTGGGGCGTTCTTTCGTGGACAACTTCACTTTGGGGACCCATGCGCCGTTGGGTATGAAGCTCAATTCCGCCGTTAACTACATGCGCTACGGGCGCTTCGGCGGCAAGCCGATAATGGAGCTCATCCGCGAGGCGAAGAGCAAACCCCTTGCCGTCTTGGGCCTCCCCGTTGCTATGGCCCTTCCAATCAAGGAGGGGGAATGAGCAGCTGCGGACAGATTAAAAGGTACATCCTGAACACGCCGCTCTTTACGGTCCGAAACCTGCTCCTGCTCGTCCTCGTCGGTTCCGTCGTAGTGTTTACGTTCTATGCCAGGATAAACGTCAGCTCTGAGCTGGCGTACATCAACGTGCCCTTCTACCTTGCGCTGGTCTTGCTGGCGTTCCGGTTTCATGGCAAGGTTGGCGTTCTCAACGCGGTTCTTTGGGCGGTCGGCACGTGCATGTTTCTGTTTGCCGAGATTTTTGCCGGTGTGGGATGGAAGGACATTTTGAAGTTCTTCTTCCTGTATTGCGCTCCACTGCTTGCTTGTCAACTCAGTTTCGGCCGCGGCGGCGCAAAGGGATTCGCACGCACGATCATCAGGATTTTCAACGCCGGGGTGCTGTCGGTCTTTTTCATCCTTGTGCTGGACTTGGTTTCCGGTTCTGCCGTTATGGGCTTCCTGACATCGAAGTTCATGCCGGAAATGACCAGCTGGATATCGGCAGGGCTTTTCGAGAGGCATGCGTCTATCTGGGGACACTACCTTATCACCGCAGGGTTCTACCTCGTATTCCTCTTCGTCAACGTCGCTTATGCCAAGGTGGAGGGCGAGTATCTTATAGACGTTCGTATTCTTTATGTGGTGGCTACTCTCGGCGTTCTCAGTACTGGCGGCAAAACCGCGCTGGTCATCTACCTCGTCTCCATCGTTTGGATTAACCTTACTTCGCGGCACGGCGTGAGAAATGCGGCGGCCCTCACCGCTTTTCTTCTCGCGCTTTACTACTTGGGAGCTTTCGACATTGTTCTTGAGCGCTTTGGGGCAGATGACCTCTCCAGTGGGCGCAACGACTCAACGCGGGCCATGTTCTCTGCCGAACTGCCAAGGCTGATTGGAGGCTGCGGGGAGCGCTTCTCGGCTCATACGGCCTCCTTGATTGGAACCGACTATGCGTCGATGTTCGCCGAGTACTCTTTGCTGGCTCTTTGCTACAAGTTCGGCATTGTGTACGTTGGCCTGGCTTGCATTCTGCTCCTATGGCCTGCCTTTTCTATAGCCCGCGCAACTGGCAACTGGACCATCGCCTTCATGGGTGTGATGACGCTCGTGTACTTCTCGACGTTCAACGGCCTCGTGACCATGCCCGATACCTATCTTTTGATGGCACTCTTTGGGATTTGCTGCAATTCGCTCAACCAAAGGAGCTCCTTGCCTAAGCAGGAAGAAGGCATTTCGTCGGAATCAGGAGATAGGCGCTGATCTTGGGAATTCCAGATGGATTGGGGAAGATGAATGGATAAGCAAACGAAAGACGGCGAGCTTGTCAGCGTTGTCGTTCCGACATATGCCCGCTCAGAGATGCTGCTCAGGGCTCTTGATAGCTTGAACCGTCAGACATACTCGCCGTTGGAAATCATTGTCGTGGACGACAACGGCGCGGGATGCGAGCAACAGCTTGAGACCCAAGCGCGAGTCTCGTCTTTTTCGCCGCGCGCGGGCATTTCCCTGAAATACGTTGCGCGTGCCAAAAACGGAGGCGGGGCGATGGCGCGAAACACCGGTATCGAGGCCGCAGTTGGAGACTACATCGCCTTCCTAGACGATGACGACGAGTACCTGCCTTCTAAAGTCGAGCTGCAGATGCAAGCGCTCCGTGATTCCGGAGCGGCTTTTTGCTATGCGCACTGCAAGACCGTTGTTGACGGAACGGGCAAGGAGATCTACTACCGCCGCGTCTGCGAGGGCGTGCCCCTCTTCGAGCAGGCGTACTGCGGCTGCATCGCGGCGACGAGCCAATGGCTCGTGCGCAAGGACGCGCTTTTTGCCGTGGGCTGCTTCACCGACACCCCCTCGAAGCAGGACTCCATCCTCCTCTACAAGCTTCTGCTGGCAGGTTACACGGTCTGCTGCGTCTCCGAGATCCTCTCCCTCTATCACGAGGACGAGGGGGTCGCACGCATAAGCACTAGGGGGAAGACCCTCGTCGGCGAGAGGAAGTACGCAAAGATGATTCGTGACTCGTTCGACAGGTTCACCCCGAGTCAGAGGCGAAAGCTCGATCACGCCATGAAATGGAGAGAGGCAACTTTGCTCTGGGCACAGCATGCAAGGAGCGAGGCGTTCCCGCTTTACGCGTCTGCGTTCGTCGATGAGCCGGTTTCGGCCTGCAAGAAGCTTGCCTGGTCCGCATGCCACGTCGCGAAGCAGGCGATGAAAGCGGTGCTTAGGGGGCCGAATGCGCGATAGGCTCATTCTGGCGGCGAGGGCGCTACGACACCCGACTATATGGGCGAAGCCTTTGGCGGGCTGGGCAAGGCGCGTGCTCATCGAGCATGCGCCGGTGCCTAGCCTTTCGGGGGCCGATAGGCTTTCGGGCGTCGTTGTCTCGCTCACGACCTTTGGCAAGCGCCTCGACACCGTGTACCTCGCGGTCCTTTCCATGATGCATCAGAGCACTAAGCCCGACGCCATCGTTCTTTGGCTTGATAAAGGCACGGAGGGTGCGGACGTCCCTGCGTCTTTGCGTCGTCTCGAGCCTTACGGGCTGGACATACGCTGCGGGTGCGAGGACATCAAGGGCCACAAGAAGTATTACTGGGCGCTGAGAGAGTTCGCAGATTGCTGCGTCATCACCATCGACGATGACGTCATTTATCCGAGGGATACCGTGGGAAGCCTCATGCGGGCCCACAGGGAGCATCCCGAGGCGGTTGTTGCCCGGCGCGTGAACAGGATGTCTTTCGTCGAGGAGAAGCTTCGACCGTACGAGCAGTGGGAGTTCCAGTGGTCGGAAGGCGGCCGCCCTAGAAGGGACCTACTTGCAACCGGCGTTGGCGGGGTCCTGTACCCGCCCAAATGCTTCGGCGAGGAGGCGTTTGATCTTGCTGCGATTAGGCGCACCTCGTTGGGTAATGACGACATATGGCTGAAGGCCCAAGAGCTTCTGTGCGGTAGGGACGTCGCGTGGGCACCGTGCCGGAGGGGATTCATCCACCCATACGAGATCGACGGCACGCAGGGAGGCGCCCTCTACGCTACGAACGGGGCCATGGGTGGCAACGACACGGCCATCCACGCAATCGAGGGGGAGCTCGGCTTCAGCTTTTCCAGGTTTGCTTTGGCCGACCGCTGCAACGTGACCGTGGAGGTGGACACTGATGGGCGGTAGGAGAGAGCTGAGCATGCGCGGCGCCGCCCTGCTGCAGTTCGGCTCAAAGTATATAAGTATGGGTGCCCAGATTGTCATCACGGCCGTCTTGGCCAGGCTTATCGCCCCCGAGGACTTCGGCCTCGTCGCCATTGTCGCTGTGTTCACGGGACTCTTCTCGCTTTTGTGCGACATGGGCGTTGGCACGGCGATAATCCAGTATCGCGACTTGTCGGAAGAGGATTACGGTTGCCTTTTCGGATTCTCAATCGTCCTCGCCGCTGCGCTCACCGCCGCTTTTTGCGCCGTCTCGCCGCTCATTGCCTGGTTTTACGGAGACGGCAGGCTCGTGTCGCTGTGCTGCGCCGCTGCTCCGATGCTGCTTTTCTCGACCTTGAACATGGTCCCTGAGGGGCTTATGCTCAAGGCGCGCCGCTTTGATGTCATTGGAATCAGGCTCGTGTGCGCCACCGCTGTATCAGGAACCGCGGCCGTCTGCCTCGCCCTTGCAGGCGCGGGATGTTACGCGCTTGTCATCCAGTCGGCGCTTTCCTCACTCGTCGTTCTTGCTTGGAACCTGGCGACGCGGCGGATCCATCACGTGAGCTTCCATTTCATGGGGCCGCTGCGCAGGATATTCTCCTACAGTGCCTATCAGTTCGGGTTCAGTCTGATTAACTATTTCTCGCGCAACCTGGACAACATGCTCATGGGACGGTTCATGGGGACGGCGCAGCTTGGGTACTACGACAAGGCCTACAAGCTTACCGGCTATCCGCTCTCCGCCTTCTCGAGCGTGATCGGATCAGTCATCCAGCCCTTTATGGCTGAGCATCAGGACGACCCCGACAGGATCTTTCACTGCTGGGAGCGCGTTGAGAAGATTATCTCGCTCGTCGGCGTCGGCGTGGCGACGGTGTTCTTCTGTGCATCCTCCGAGATCATCCAGGTGTTTTACGGGCCCGGATGGGAGGCGGCCATTCCGGCGTTCTCGATTCTGGGAGTCAGCGTCTACTGCCAGATGATGGGAAACCCTTCCGGTGCATTCTTTCAGAGCCTAGGGAGGACCGACTACATGTTTCGCGTCGGGCTCATCAACACCGCTATCACACTCATC
Source organism: uncultured Coriobacteriales bacterium (assembly GCA_934636245.1). GTDB lineage: Bacteria > Actinomycetota > Coriobacteriia > Coriobacteriales > UMGS124 > UMGS124. Next base: position 97,426 of record CAKUAI010000007.1, on the reverse strand, counting down.
GGGCTCGCTGCTGGGCTTGCGGGGGGCACGATAACGACTGTGGCCTGCGGCATCGCCGTGGCGTACTGCCTGCACATGTTCGCGCTCGCATGGTTTCTCGTTCGCCGTGGGTTCGGAAAGGGACTTGGGTGCATGAAAGCCTTTCTACCTGAGATTACCGTCGGGGTCGTCGCGGCAGTGGTGGTGACCCTTTCGCTCGGTTTTTTCGAACTGCCCTTGCTGGGCGCTTTTTTCGCCAAAATCGGCCTTGTGGTCGTCCTGCTTGCCGTGGGTTACAAGGCGACCGGGCAGCTGGGCTATCTGAAAGCCCTGATAAAGCGTTAGCGGTTTCTGTTTCAAGCGTTTTGGCATTGCCATGCGCTTGCTCTATTCAAGGAGGAAAATCGATATGAAGATAGCAGTCGCAGGTACCGGCTACGTGGGGCTTTCCCTGGCCGTCCTTTTGTCGCAGCACAACGAGGTGCGTGCGCTGGACATCGTACCCGAGAAGGTGGAGAAGCTGCAACGCTACGAGAGTCCCATCCAGGACGACGAGATAGAGCGCTTCCTGGGCGAGGCCAAGGCGGGTGAGCGCGAGCTCGACTTGCACGTGACGCTGGATGCCGCGGAGGCCTATAAGGGCGCGGACTACGCCATCGTGGCTACGCCCACCAACTACGACTCGGACAGGAACTTCTTCGACACGTCTAGCGTAGAAGCCGCCATCGCGGCCATCCGCGAGGTGAATCCCACTGTGTGGATCGTCATCAAGTCGACTATCCCCGTGGGCTATACCGCCAGCCTTCGTGAGAAATTGAATGACAAGCGTATTGTATTCAGCCCCGAGTTCCTTCGTGAGAGCAAAGCCCTCTACGACAACCTGCACCCCAGCCGTATCGTGGTGGGAGCACCCAAGGACGACGGGGAGGCCGTGAAGGCCGCGGAGACGTTTGCCGGGCTGCTAGCCCAGGGCGCCGACCCCGCTGAGCTTTCCCGCACCAACGCCGACGGCACGACGGGCATCCCCAAGCTGGTGCTTGGCACCACCGAGGCCGAGGCCGTGAAGCTGTTCGCCAACACCTACTTGGCGCTCCGTGTGGCGTACTTCAATGAGCTGGACACCTACTGCGAGGCGAGGGGCCTGTCTTCCGCCGACGTCATCAAGGGCGTGTGCCTGGAGCCGCGCATCGGCAGCTTCTACAACAACCCCTCTTTCGGCTACGGCGGGTACTGCCTTCCCAAGGACACCAAGCAGTTGCTGGCCAACTACCGGGATGTTCCCCAGAACCTCATCGGGGCTATTGTTCAGGCAAACCGTACCCGCAAGGACTGGGTTGCTGAGCAAGTGATGGATCGCGTGATGCGGCTGGTATACGAGGGCAAGCCCAAACCTGTGGTGGGAGTGTATCGTCTGACCATGAAGAGCGGGTCTGATAACTTCCGCGCAAGCTCCATTCAAGGCATCATGAGGCGCGTCAAAGTCAAGGGTGTGCCTGTTATTGTGTATGAGCCCACGCTCGACGCGTCGGATTTCTACGAATCCGAGGTGACGCACGACCTGGCGGAGTTCAAGGCGAAGTGCGACGTAATCGTGGCTAACCGTTGGAGCGATGATTTGGCAGACGTGGCGGGCAAGGTGTACACGCGCGATCTGTTCAAGAGGGACTAGCCAGGCGGGAGGGGGAAGGCGCAGGCAAGATAGTGAACCGCATGCTCGATTACGTGTGTGGGAAAATGTCCGCCGCATACGAGGCTTTGTCGAGCGAAGTCTTGCTTGAGAACGGCGGTAAAGGCTGTGTCGCGACGAACGTCGACGTGCACTTTCCCGATAACGTGCACGTCGGGCACGCTCTTATATCAATGGCAGAATGGGGGTCGCTTCCGAGAACGTCCGAATCATGATAGAGGGACCGAATGCTTTCCTGCGGCGTATGCTTCAGGACTGACATGCACCGCCATGACCGCATCGACTTGTTTATGATGCAGTAGGACAACGGCATGGCCAACATTGCCATGGGCGACGATGTCTGGATTGGCTGCGGTGCCCAACAATGCTGGATGCGAGGGTCGGCTAATACTCCATCGTAGGAGCCGGAGTGGTGGTCGCGCACGATGTTTCCAAACATGAGGTTGTGGGCTCTGAGTCCGCTTAAGAGATGCGGATTTGGTTGACGGCATGGGCGGTGTGGGATGATGACCGGGAAACTGCCACGTCTTGTGGGATGAGTGTCCCCGCATCCCGCCGCCCTTTCGGTGGTTATGCCTGAATATTGTAGGAGCGGCTGCATGGTCGTTTACTGTATGGCTTGCCGTAGATGCTGGTGAGTCCCTGAGGGTGTACAGCTTGTTTTATTAAAATGCCCTGGTACGTGGGCGGTTGACGTGGGAGGTTCTTGATGGCGGCTCATTTCAGGCAGGATGTCGAGCGGGTTCGCTCGGATGAATGCGCGCCTTGCGATCCGATAGGCGAGAAGGGCTGTGGCCGGCACTCGGGCGAGAAGCCGCACGGCCATACGCGCCGCGCCTTCGTCGCGGGCGGCATCTGCCTGGCGGCGGTCGCCGTCGCAGGCGCTGCCACTCCCGCCACGGCGGCGGACTTCGTCGACGGGCTCAAGGCCAAGGCCGGCGACGTGTCCGACCTGCTCAACGAGACGCTCGCCGCGCTCAAGGGGCTCGACTTCGTAAGCGCAAATGAGCTCGCGGCGAGGACCTCCGCCGCCGTCTCGGACCTCCGGTCGCAGATGCAGGGGCCCCTGTGGGGCGCGGCCGAGTGGGTCCCCGTCCTGGGCGGGGACGTGAAGGCTGCGCGCGCCCTCGTGGACACGCTCGCCGGCCTGGTGGACGGCGCCCTCGTGCCCGTGTCCCAGGCGCTCTCCACCGTCGAGCTCGACAGGCTCGTCGTCGCGGACGGCTCTGACCGGATACAGTTCGACGTCGCGGCGATCCAGGCCGTGGCAGATGCCATCAAGCAAGCGGCTCCCGTGCTCGACGAGGCCGCCTCCGCGGTCGGCGGTATGGGCGAGACCCACATCGCCCAGCTCACCGAGGCCGTGGACACGGCCAAGGAGAGGATCGCCCCCCTGGCGGGCGAGCTGGACGAGGCCGCCGGCCTGCTCGGGGTGCTCCCCGGGCTCCTGGGCGCCTCGGGGGAGCGCGTGTACGGCGTGCTCGCGCAGAACAACGTGGAGATCCGCTCCACGGGCGGCCTCGCCGGCCAGTGCTGCCGCGTCGCGGTAAAGGATGGGCTCGTCAGCCTGAGCGAGGTCGAGGGGATCAGGAACTTCATGAACCCGGGCGACGACGAGGTGATGTGCGTCCCCCTGACCGACGAGGAGGTCGCGCTCTACAGCAGGTCGGTGGGCTACATGTCGGTCAACACCAACTGCATCCCCGACTTCCCCCGCGTGTGCGACATCTTCAACCAATTGTGGTCCGCCACCAACGGCGAGCGCGTGGACGGCTTCGTCGCGATCGACCCCATCCTCCTGCAGGCGCTCATGGGGCTCACGCAGGGGACCCAGACGAGCGACGGCACCGTGCTCGACGGAGAGAGCACCGTGCGCGTGCTCATGCACGACACGTACTGGAGGAACCTCGACGACTACGCGGCCACGGACGCCTACTTCGCCGAGGCGGCCTCGGCGGCGCTCGACTGCATCATGGGGGGCGTCCCCTCCATGGACCCGGGGGCCCTGCTGCAGGTCATAAGGCGCGGCATCGACGGCGGCCACCTGCTCATGTGGGCCGCCGACGCCGACGAGCAGGCCATCATCGAGGGGCTCGGGGCCTCGAGAGAGGTGACGCTCGACCCCGCCGCGCCCCAGCTCGGCGTCTACCTCAACAACGGCTCCTGGTCGAAGTTCGAGTGGTACCTCAATATCGACTTCTCCATGGGCGAGGCCGCGGCCAACGCCGACGGCTCGAGGACGTACCCCTGCAGCCTGCGGCTCGCCAACGCCATGACGCCCGAGGAGCTCGAGGCGAGCAACGCCGTCATCACGGGCGGCAACCCGGCGAAGCGATCCGAGGACGACATGCTCGAGGTGCTCAACCTCTACGCGCCGGCGGGCGGCCGCATCGAGGTCGTGGGCAGCAACGGGCAGGTCGACCTCGCGGGCGACAAGGCCTACAGGGGGCTGCAGGTGGTGTGCGGCGAGGCCCACGTCCAGATCGGCGCGCCCGCGGAGATAACGTTCAACGTGACCGTCTCGCCCGAGGCCGCCCAGGAGCTGAGCGTGCGCATCCCCCCGACGGTGCGGGACTACCGGTAGGGGAGGCGGGGCGCTCGGGCTCAGTACGTTCAACGGGTGAGTTGAGCGGGGGTCGCACTCTTATTCGGGCGGATTCCCCGAAATGACTTGTGCACCCACGACGGCCGTTTGCGTCACCGTGGCCCCCGGCGCCTCCGAGCTCGAGTACCACCAGACCCCCCTTGCGCAGGGCTAGGGGCGCGAGCGAACCAAACGGACCCGCGAACCGAAGCGGCCGCCGGCGCCCCCGCGGCCGCTTCGCGGTTTGGGGGAGGGGGGTGGTCTTTCAAAAGAGACCATTGGCGGTATACTGCGTCTGTTCCGGTCATGCTAATGGAGATCGGCCGCGTCGGTGGAATGAGAGGCTGTCTTGGCGAGAGAAGATATTAAAGAGGCGGTCACCCGTCTGATAAACAATGCCGGACGTAGCCCCTATCTCTTTGTGGGCTCGGGTTTTTCGCGCAGGTACATGGGCACCGACGATTGGGAGGGACTGCTTAGACATCTCTGTTCCCGTCTTTCCGATGACCCTTTCTCGTTTGATGCATATGTTGCGCGCCACGAAGGCAGTCCCACATACGGAGATTTGCCTGCCGTTGCGACAATGCTGGATAAGGATTTGCGCATAGCCGTCCTCGAGGACAGCCGCTTTTCTTCTTTTCGTGATAAGTATGCCAATGAAATTCGCTCACGTCGCTCCGTGCTCAAAATCATGGCGGCTGAAAGGCTCAATACGTTTACGGCGCACTTGATGGCGCAAGAATTGGATATTCTGCGGGAAGTCGGCAGATGGCGCGTGTCCGGTGTTATCACCACGAATTACGACTGCCTGCTCGAGACTCTGTTCCCGGAGTTCAAAGTCTTTGTTGGGCAGAGCGATTTGATATTCCATAGAACCTTTGAGGTTGGAGAGATCTATAAGATTCATGGTTCGGTGGATGAGCCAGAGTCGATGGTTCTCGAAGAATCGGACTACGAGAAGCTTACTGAAACTCAGGATTATCTGGCGGCTAAGCTGCTTACTATCTTTATGGAGTACCCCATCGTATTCATTGGGTATTCACTGAACGATCCCGACATCCAAAGTATCCTGAAGTCAATTGCACGCTGTCTCGGTCCGGATAATCTTTCGTTGCTCAGGAATCGTTTCATGTTCGTAGCTCGTGGTGAAGATCAAATCTCGACGCACTCAATTGCCTATTCCGATATTGGCGAAATAAGCATGACGAAGATTGAGACGAACGATTTCGGCGCGGTATATGAGGCGATTGGGCAGTCAAAGTGCTCTTTCTCGCCGAGAGTGGTCCGTGAACTTCGCAGAAGCATCTATGAGATGGTTGATGCGGGGGAACCGAGCGGTTCCCTGGTAGTTGAGGCAAGCTTCAGTGATTTGGAGCGTATGCCAGAAGGGACGTCCTTCTTGCTGGGTGTGGGCGTTGCTAATACTTCGGCCGGGCACGGGCATATGATCAAGGCGGAGCTCCTCTATTGCGACGTTGTTTTTGATGATGAGCACGTTGCTCCCAAGTTAGCCGTTGAGGAGTATCTACCGGCATTGCTTGCCACCAACTCCGGTGGCCTGCCAATGTACAAGTATCTGAGCGCCTACACAGGCGAGGTTTTGGACCGCAGAATTTTAGGGGAAATTGCCCAGAAGAAAGAACTCAATGCCTTTCTGAACAATAGTCTGCGCAAGTCAAAGAAGAACTACCACGCGAACTCGACGGGTCGGTCTGTTGAATCAGTGGTTCAAGAAGAGGGTCTTCGGGAGGCCTACAAAAAGCTCGTTCTTCTTGAAGAAGCAGAGATTGATTTGACTGATCTGCTCAATTATCTGAGGGAGCTCATTGGGAAAGACCGAAAGGTCATCTATGGGAATAGCGAGTTGAAGAGACTCATTAGGATGTATGACTTCCTGAAATATAAGAAGGCCTTCGACATCTCGGCCAATAGTGGGTAATCCCACCTAACCTCAATGAAGAAGGCCTTGCTTATAAACTGTCCGCATCGAGATGTATAGTGCGAACACCACATCTAGATACGAAGCCTATTATAGCGACCTCGAATCAAAAGTGCCATATAGGACTTGTTAAGGTTGCTTTAAATGTATCGAATCTGTATCGGTAAGAAGGAAACGTCGTAGCCGTTTTTGGCCAGGTCGAGATTCCTCCTGCTGTTCGGCTTCTTGGGCTGCGTCATGCCAGCTCCTTCTCCAGTCTGTCGTATTCGTCGGCGGTGACCAGGCCCTCCTCGCGCGCCTGCTTCGCGGCTTCGCGCAGCCGCCCGGGCATCACGGAGCGCATACAGGTTTCGATGGCGTCGGCCACGCGCTGGGAGGGGATGCCCTCGTAGAGCGTGGCCCGCTCGCCCTTGGGCGCAGCCACGGGCTCCACCCACGCGGGCAGCCTGCGACGCACCCGCCTGGGCGTGGCCACTTCTATTGCGCGGGGGTCCACGAGCGCCAGGCCGTGCATGGCGAGCACGGACTGGCCCCACAGGTAGCCGCCCTCGCCCACGAGCGCCACGGCCTCGGCGTACTGGTCGTAGGGCGTGGGCACCCAGCGGACGAGCTTGTAGACGCCGTGGCCGCGTCGCACGAGCCTGCCGTCGGCGCACCACCGGTTGAGCTCGCTGGGTGCCACGCCGGCCTTCTGCGCCTGCGCCGCGGTGACGATGCCGTACCCGTCTGCTGCGATGTCGTATATGTCGTCGAAATGTGTCATGTCAAAACCTTAGCATATCTGTATAGGTTTTGACAACGCCGGGTTCAATCGTGTCAGAAATGTTGGTGTAAGCGCTCGTCAGGTAACTGAATGTCCCTTATAAAGACGATATGAGAGGGCCATTGGGGGAGCCCCCTCTCCTCGTGCCACCCACGTCGTGTGGTTTTCGCGGGCTGGGGCTGCCACAATGGGCTCGTCGTATCGGTCCCTGCGGTGCCCGACACCGCACGCACGGGAGGGGGCTCCCCAATGCCGCATGTTACATCAGTAGGGCTCGACGTGCACGCCAGGTCCGTCTCCGCCGCCGCGTTCAACCTCTACACCGGCGAGGTAATATGGCTCGCGATTTCTGGACACGACAGAGCCCTTCGAAGGAAAAACCCTACCATCTCCGGTGACGGAGTGAAAGGGAGGCGAAAGGGCATGTCGGAGAAGGGGAAGTCCCACAAGGCGTACCCGCCGGAGTTCAAGTCCAAGTGCGTGAGGAGTATGACATTGCGGACACGTTGCGGTCATCAAGACGGACATGTCCGCAATGTGTCCGCGCCGTGTCCGCGAGCAGGCGGGCACGGCGTCCGCTCACGGGCCCCTCCGGCGCCCCTTACTTGAACACCGGGGCCAGGCCGCCGGCGGGGATGCCGCCTTGGTCGACGGGCTTGCCGTCGCCGTCGCGGTACACCTCGGGCAGCACCTCGACCAGGGCGCGCAGGTCATCGGTCTTGTACTGCTTGAGGTGGCCGGTGCCGATGGTGACGGGCTCGAACGGCTCGAGCACCACGCGGGCAAGCTTACCGGGGTCTATGTCGAGCGGCATGAGCGCGAGGGCCGTGTCGCAGCTCGAGTGGATTATCTCGATGGTCTCGTCGGCGTGGTCGCAGCTGACGAAGCGCTTGCTGCCGAGTAGGTCTTCCACAGGCGGATGCCCGGTTCGTCGATGTCGCGCATGGCGAGCTGCGAGCCTGAGCGGATGATGACGCGGTCGAGGTCCAAGCGCTCCGAGGACGACATGCTCGAGGTGCTCAACCTCTACGCGCCGGCGGGCGGCCGCATCGAGGTCACGAGCAGCAACGGGCAGTTCGTCTTTGCGGACGACAAGACCTGCAGGGGGCTGCAGGTGGTGTGCGGCGAGGCCCACGTCCAGATCGGAGCGCCCGCCGAGGTCGCGTTCAACGTGACCGTCTCGCCCGAGGCCGCCCAGGAGCTGAGCGTGCGCATCCCCCCCGACGGTGCAGGACTGCCGGTAGGGGGGCGGGCGAAGTCGGGTCCGGCGTCGTCGCTCGGCAGCCTCAATGAGCTGACACCTATTTCCAGTCCAAGTCTGCGTGGCTCCATCGCAATCCGCTGCACTGCTGATTCAAGACGTGGTTGAATAGCCTGGCGGCGAGTTCCGAGGCCGCCCCGATGTCGCAAAGGTGTTTGGGGATGCCCGTCTGGGTGCAGAGCTTGTCCGTCAGCACCGCGCCGACCGGATAGACGAGGTAGTCGCAGGTGTCGAGGCCTTCGCTGCCTCCTTGACTGCCATCTCCAATGCTGCGGCGGATTTGTACGCCATACGTCAACCCCTTTCGGCTATCCCCGCGTCCGCAAGCAGTGACGTAAGGATTCGGTTTGCCTTGTTCTTGCCGTATTTGCCATCAAATAGTGCTTCCAGCTTGTTGAAGTCGAACGGCCTGCTGCCGGCGCAGGCGCTGCGAAGCGCGTCGGCGACCAGGGACAGGTCCTCGTCATCTGCCACAAGGTCGAAAATCGTCCTCTCCGGCGTGGTCACGGGAAGGCCGCTTGCGAACGACACCTCGTCACGGGCCACTTTCCGCACCGCGAAGCTGGCGGCCTTGTTTCTTGAGTTGATGCGCCTGGGCGCGTAGATGCGATACGGGCTGAGGTAGAAGCCTCCGATGCCGAGCAGGGAGGCCGCCGTGGCCCCTCCCACCGCGACGCCGTCCCACGCCTCGGCTTGCATCCTCTCATGGGTGAACCTATCCGGTGCCGTGAGCTTCCACATCGCAGCGAGCTCGTCGGTCTGTTCGGAGCCCGAGCCGACGAGTCGATAGGCGCCGTGCGCAATCCGCTCAATGCGGCCGGCTGCCGCCGCGTCGTGGAGGGCGTCCCGCGGTATGCCCATCCGGGCTGCCTGGGCCGTGGTGAACACGCCTTCCGACTCGGAGAGCTCGGCAATCGTTGATATGTGGTCCGTTTTCTTCATGTTGCAGTTGTAGGTTATAAGCCTGCTTTCGCAACATGTTCTTGCAGAAGCATGGCAAAAACCTGTCAGAGCTGGGCCATTGTCCCCGCTCTGCTCACGCCCTGTTGGCATGCGCCGCCTGCCGTCGCGCTCGGGTCCTGCTGGTATGGCCCGCCACGCCGTCGCGCCTCTCCTTCCTCTCCCGCAACATCCCCTTGAGAACCTGCAATTCCTTGTTTATGGCCTTTGCGGCCTTGCCGTTGTTGAATACATGGCAAGGGATCGCCCTGATATGCGGGGCGATATGACGTGCAAAGGAGCATTCTCATGGAGAACATTTCGAGGCGTTCGCTCTTGAAGTCCGGCGCTGCCGCCACGGCTGCGGCCGCTGTCGCCGCTGCCGCGCCTGCAGCCGCGCGTGCCGACGAGGCCGCCGCTGCAAAGCCCGAGGAGTGGCTCGGCGAGGCCCCTGCCCTCACCGTTGACGACTGCGTCGAGACCGTCGAGTGCGAGGTCCTCGTCGTGGGTTCCGCCCTTGCTGGTTCCATGGCTGCCTACGGCGCGGTGAAGAACGGCGCCAAGGTCGTCGTCATCGAGCGTAACGCCGCCCCGCACATCGGCGGCATGACCATCTCGTTCCTCAACTCCAAGACCCAGCTCGACGCGGGACTTCCCGAGTACGACAAGGTCAATGTTGCCAACCAGATGTTCAATCTCACCCAGTACCGCTCCGACATGAAGCTCAACGCCCTGTGGTGCAACCGCTCCGGCGAGATTCTCGACAACATGGTGGAGGACTTCCTCGAGCCCTACGGCCAGTATTACCTGCCGCTGAGCCTCGAGGGCATCTTCCCCGACCCCACCCAGGAGATCAACTCCTACATCTCCACGGGCGTCGCCTTCTCCGAGGACACCGACATCCTCACCGACTTCACTCACAACATCCAGAAGTTCCTGGTTGACCAGGGCGTGCGCTACGACTTCGAGGTTAAGGGCGAGCTGCTCGTCAAGGACGAGAGCGGCCGCGTCACCGGCGTCATCGCCACGAACGCTGCGGGCGACCACGTGTACTACCAGGCCTCCAAGGGCGTCGTCATGTGCACCGGCTCCTTCGGCGGCAACGACGCAATGATGGAGCGCTTCTACACCAAGAATTTCGCCGAGTTCGCCAAGAACTACAACACGTACAACTGCTACATGCTCGACGACCCGATCACCGACTACGACATGGACGACGGCCTGGGCCACAGGATGCTGTGCTGGGCCGGCGCCGAGATGGAGGAGCTCTGCGGCTACGCCTCCTGGCAGACCACCGGCTGGCGCTCGTTCCCCTACCTGCTTGTCGACACGCAGGGCAACCGCTTCATGAACGAGGCCACCTCGCTTCTGACCTCGGCCCACATCATCGCCGACCTGCCCGGCCACGGCAACTACGTGTGGCAGATCATCCCCACCAACGACTTCGCCATGCCCTCCTCCTTCGGCTACGACAAGGAGACGGCCGCCAAGGTCTTCGACATCGAGACCAACGAGCATTATGAGGCCGACACCATCGAGGAGCTCGCCGAGATGATTGGCGTTGACCCCGAGGCACTGTCTGCCACCGTCTCGCGCTACAACGAGCTGTGTGAGGCTGGCGAGGACACCGACTACATGAAGGCCGCCCGTTACCTCGACCCGATTGACGACGGCCCCTACCAGGCCTGGAAGATGAACTACTACTTCTACTGCACGCTGGGTGGCGTTCGCTGCAACGAGAACCTCCAGGTCCTCGACGCCGACTGGAACCCCATCCCCGGCCTGTACGCCGGCGGCAACACTGTGGGCTACCGCTTCGGCGCAAGCTATGAGACGCTGCTGCACGGCGGCTCGAATGGCCTGGCGGCCACGCACGCCTACGTCGCCGGCGAGCAGGCTGCCCTGGCGTAAGACACAGGAGGCCTGGACGTCACGCTCGCACTGCTAACCTCGCGTTTCTCGGCCCGGCCGTGCTACCATCTTTGCAGGTGGGGCCGGTCGGGCCTTTTCGCATGCCATTCAGGGGGGATGGTTTCGATGGACGAGCGCGTGTGCAGGTACTTCGTGGGGCTCTGCCGTTTCGGCAGCTACTCGGCCGCCGCGCGTGAGCTGTGCATCACCCCGCAGGGGCTGAACCTTGCCATCCGACGCTTGGAGAAGGAGCTTGGAGCGCAGCTCGTCGACGGGCGCCATGGGCCCATCAGGCCAACCTCGTACGGCGAGGCGTTCCTCGAGTATGCCGAGGAGGAGGTGGCCCGTGCCGAGGGCCTGCGCGCCCGGTTCGCCGAGATAGCCGAGCGGGAGCGCAAACCGGTGCGCGTCATCGGTGCCATCGGGATCGTGAGCGAGGGCCTGCGCCAATGGCTCGGGGGTTTCGGGGATTATGCCGGGGGCTCCTACGTCGAGTTTATGGGCGAGCTACCCGATAGCATCTGTGAGGAGGACCTGCTGGAGGGCGACGTGGATTTCGCCATTGTGGTGGATCCCAAGGAAGCCCCGGAGCGCATGCGCGGCATCAGGCTCGCCCGTGACTGTCACTATCTCTGGGTCGGCCGCGATGACCCGCTGGGCGAGAGGGAGACGCTTTCGGTCGAGGACCTCGAGGGCCGTTCGGTCATGACGGTGGGGGCCGACTACCACGCTCCGTGCCAGCTCCTCGACCTCGTTCACGAGCGCGGCGTGCACGCCCACGTGAAGTTCTGCTCCCAGATGGTCACGGTCTACGAGTACGCACTGAGCGGGGAGGGCCTGGGCCTTACCTGCCGCAGCCACGTCGAGGCGATTGCGTCCTCCCGCCTCGCCGGAGTCCCGTTTCCCGAGCTTCCCGTGAGCTTCTCGCTCTACTGGCGCGCCGACCGTGGGCTGCTCGAGCACGAGCGGCAGTTCGTCGAGTACATGTCGCGCTACCGGCAGTCGGGGATATAGGGGCAAGGGCGTATGGGGGCGGTTGGAAAGATGAGTGATTCGCTTGGGGTGAACCAGTCGAAACCCGTGGAGGCAACCGAGATGGATTCCATGGCCCAGGACGCGGCTGCTTTCTTTGCCCGGCACAAAGCCGTCTATCCCCTGTACGAGCTCTTTTATGAGAAGCTGCTCAGCGAGTTCCCCGACACTCGGGTCAAGGTGCAGAAGTCGCAGATCCCCTTCTACAACCGTCACATCTTCGCCTGCGTGTCATTCCTGAAGGTGAGGAGGAAGGCGGGGCTGCCGGCCAGCTACTTCGTGCTCACGCTCGGCCTGCCCGCGCCCCTGGAGTCGGCCCGGGTCGCGGCGAAGACCGGGCCCTACCCCGGCCGCTGGACGACCCACTTCGTCATCAGCGACCCCTCCGACCTGGACGAAGAGCTGCTCGGCTGGGTCGCGCAAGCGTACTGCTTCGCGCAGGGAAAGTAGGGCCGGGCTTGTCTGCCCCCTCACACACTAGGCGTTGAACCACTTCTCGTCGGAGCAGCCGAGGAGGGCGTCGCCCATGTCAGTGGGGCGCGTCTGGTGTCCGGGGAGGCGTCCGTTATCCCCTTGCCCCGCCCTATTTCCCCGCCAGATACCTGCGCAGGAGAAACGCCGTGAAGTACGGCAGCGTCAGCACGGAGCCCTCGCGCCCGACATTGCCGCCGCACAGTTTGATCCCCCAGTCGATGTCCGGATAGGCGTCTGACTCGATGAGGGTGCGCAGGGACTTCGCCGTCCCGTTCTTGGCCTTCACCTCGACCGGCACGAGGCGGTCTCTCGTGCGCACGAAGAAGTCCTCCTCGAGCGTCGAGTTCTCCTTCTTGTAGTAGAAAAGGCCGTAGCCGGATTTCTGCAGCGCCTCGCCGACGACGCTTTCGTACATGGCGCCCTTGTACACGCCGAGGTTCTTGTTCGCCCGCAGGTCCTCGCTCGCCTCGTCGTCGAGGTTTGCGACGAACATGCCGTTGTCTCGATAGTAGATCTTGTACTTGCCCTCGTCGTAGTTGCCCTTAAGGGGGAGCTCGGGGTAGTTGAGGCAGTGGCACACGCCTATCATGCCCGCGGTCTCGAGCCACTCGATGCACCCTCGGTAGTCCGTGAACCGCGCCGCGCGCGCGACCTTCGATATCTGGAACTTCTTGTTCTCCTTCGCCAGCTGGAGGGGGATGCTGCGGAACACGTTGAGGATGCGCCCCTGGTCAAGGCCCTCTGCATACTTGACGATGTCTTCCTCGTAATCGAGCAGGAGCTGCCGCTGCGTTGCCAGGCACCCCTCGAACGTCCCCCGCTCGGTGTAGGGTCGCACGACGGCCGGCATGCCGCCGAGGATGCAGTAGTCCAGGAAGAGCTGCTGGTACGTCTCGAGCTCAAGCTGCGAGAAGGCCCTCGCTTCCTCGATATGGGAGAGCATGTCCGCCGCGAGCTCGTCCCCATACCCCTTTGCCGCGAGGAACTCGCCGAAGTCAAGGGAGTGCATCTCGTAGTCGACTTTGTGTCCCACGCTGTTGCTCTCTATGCGCCTGTAGCTGATGCCGAGCATCGAGCCGCTGCATATGACGTCGAAGCGGCCGTCCTGGTGGAAAAACTTGAGGGCCGTCGCGATTTCGGGATATTCCTGCAGCTCGTCGAAGAAGAGCAGCGTTTCGCCCGGCTCGAGTCGCGTCGAGGGGTCGAGCAGGGAGATGTTGCGCAAGATGCTCGCCGTGTCGTACCCGTCGTCGCAGATGTGCTTGTAGCGCGGCTCTTCCACAAAGTTGATCTCGACCAAGTTGCGGTATGTCGACTGGGCGAATCTCCTGATGGATTCGGTCTTGCCCACCTGGCGCGGCCCTTTGACGATAACGGGGAGCCTGTCGTCGGAGGCCTTCCACTCGGCCAGGAACCGGTCTATGTTACGCGCCAGATAGGTCATCCGCCTCGCCCCCAGTGCAATCTGAAATAGAATGAACGAGTGTCATTTTACCAGGTGATGCAAAAACATGAGCGAGTTTTTGCCTACTCGTTACACTTTTATGAGCGAGTTTTAAGGGGGATGGCACACTTTTATGAGCGAGTATTTGCGCTCGGCTCCCTTTTCATGAGCGAGCTTGAGCCTGGCTTCCCTCTTTTCGACGCTAACCTCTAGGTAAGCAATGAGCGAGTAACCCCCAGCTTCAACCCATTCCGCCCCGGCACTGAAAACTGGCCTGGGAGGGGGCGTCGGACGACTTGTTCACTGCCCACCCGGGATCGCGCTGGCAACAAATCGAGTTTCGGAGTAGTCCTGATGCCCCCGTCGGCAGCGAAACGAGTTTCGGAGTAATGATTTCCGAATGGGGAACCCACTTGGCCCTGTGTGGGGCGGAAATCTGTCGTTTTAACAACGGATTGAATGACAGGTGCCCCTTTTAAGGCCTCAGATTCCCCTAAAAAGGGTCTCTGGGGCGTGAAGGGAGCGTTTTGACTACTCCGAAACTCGTTTGCCTGCCAATAGGTCCGGGAAAACTACTCCGAAACTCGTTTCGCTGCCAAAAAGGCTTCCGAACCGGACTCGCCCCGCGTTCCGGCGAGGCGGGCGGGGCCGACGCGTGCAGGCGAGAGGGCCCGCCTGCACGCGTCAAGCTTGCTCGATCGCGCAGGTGTGGCGCTTGGTTTTGGGGTCGTAGGCGATGCCGCACAGGAGTGTCTGGCGCTCGGCGGGGGTGCCGCGGAAGGCGGCGGCATAGTCGCGCTCGCGCATCTGGGCGATGGCGTCTTGGGCCGACGCGCCCCATTTGAGCTCGACGACCACGCCGGGTATGTCGCCGGAGCTTTTGAGCGGCACCATGAGCAGGTCGGCATAGCCCTTGCCGGCGGGGGCCTCGCGCACGAGGCGGTAGCGGCGCATGGCTGAGTAGAACGCGAGCCTCAGCGTGCAGGCCAGGTCCTCCTCGTGGTTGTAGGCGATGATACTCGCGGCGTCCGAATGGGCCCGCTCAACGCCTGCGGCCACTGCCTCGGCGTCGCCTGCAAGCAGGGCGCGGAGCAGCTTCTCGGAGGCCGCTATGCTGCGCGCGATCTCCGACCAGCCCTTGTCCTGCGTGGCGTTGGCATACTCGCCCGCCACCTCGCGGTTGGGCACGAACGCCTCGCGGGTGTCTTTGTCGTAGGCGAGGTACCCCAGGTGGACGAGCAGCGTGAGTACGTCGTCGGCGCTGTTGAGCGTCGTCATGTCGTTGGAGTAGGTCTGCGTGTTCACCTCGACGCGGCCACCGCCCATGAGTTCGACCACCTTGCCGTGCAGGCCGTCGAGGTCCATGTCGATGTATTTGCGCAGCGCCTCGAACGTCTCGGTCTGAGTCCAGTAGCTGGAGAATTCGCCCGACATCATGGCGCGCACCACCGAGCGCGGCGCATACACCTCGCCCACGCCGGGCAGGCGGTAGCCGTCGTACCAGGCCTTGCACTCGTTCAGGTCGCGGCCCCACTCTTGGCACAGCGCGGCGACCTCGTCGGAGGTGAAGCCCATGAAAGGCGCCATCTCGAGCGGGTCGACCATGCTGAACTCGTCGAACATGTTGAGCGCTGAGTGGCTGCCGTATTTTTTGACGGGCAGGATCCCCGTCATGTACGCGAGCGCGACGAACGGCTGGTCTTTGAGCCAGGCGCGCAAGAAGTCGAGGTAGGCTTTCTGCGCGTCGTGGTCGTCGGCGCTCTCGCGCATGATGCAGTCCCACTCGTCGATGACGACGACGAACTGGCGGCCGGTTTGGGCGTAGACGGAGGAGAGCACCTCGACCATGTCGGATGTATTGCGGAAACGCAGGTCGGCATACTCGTTTAACAGGTCGAACAAGATGGCATCTTGCAAATCGGTGACCATGGCGACAACGTTGTGCTTTGATTTTGTCCAAAACTCCTGCATGTTGAGCTTAAGCACGTCGTAGCTGTTGCGTTGCCTGCCAAACGATGGGTCGGAAGCGATGGCGAGCCCGGCAAACTCGGCCGCGCCATCTACCGTGCGGTCGTAGTAGGCGCTCACCATGTTGGCGGCCATGGACTTGCCGAAGCGGCGCGGGCGGCTCACGCACACGTAGAGATGCTCGGTGTTCACGACGGAGTTGAGATGCGCGATGAGCATGCTCTTGTCCACATAGGGATTCGAGTTGCGCCCACGCCTCAGCATTCCCGCACCTGGGTTGAGAAACACGCCCATGCCGCCCCGCCTTTCGTCGTACACTTCATCTGCCTAGCAATCATACCCCGAAGCGCCACCTGCACTTGTGTGTGTGCGATGAGTTGAGTGCCGGGCTGCAAGAGCGCCTACATTCCGGGCCGCCCCTACTCGCTCATGCCGGTGCCCGCAACCATCGGCAGGCCGACCGATGGCTACGACCTCGTGAGCAGTTCCATGGCAACGTCAATTGCGCCCGAACTCGTCCACGAGGTCGATGAGCTCCTCGCGGGAGTGGACATCCAGCTTCTTGTAGAGCGACTTGGCGTACGCTTTCACGGTGTTCTGCGACAGGCCGAGCTGCTCGGCGGTGAAAGACACGCCCCGGCCCTTGGACAGGTAGCCCATCACCTCGACCTCGCGCTCTGACAGTCCGTAGAGGGAGGCAATCTCGGAAGCCGACGTGTGGGAATCCGCCTCCGAGGCTGGTTTTTCCGCTGGACTAGAGGCAGGCATGGTGGCGTTGGCAATTGGCTCGCCGCGCCATCCGCGTGTGACAAGCGCAACGGTGAGCGCCACGAACATGACGTACATGATGGCCAGCGTGACCACCATAAGCACCACATACCCGTTGGCAATGCTGGCAAACAGCGCGTTGCCGATGGCTACGCCTGCCGTGAGCCCCAGGCTCGATGCGCCAAGCAAAAACGGTGCCACTCGATAGAAGATGCGCAGATTGGGAAGCGTGACACACGAATAAAGTACGAGCATCCCTGCGACGCGGTTGACCATCCCGAAAATGCTGGCACAAAGGGGGAAGTAGCCGTCGCCCGCGAAAGGCAGGGCAATTGCTGCCGTTGTGTCGAGCGTAAAGGCGGCGAGAAAGACGGGCAGCAGGTTGAGGCGGCCGACGCTTGCGAACAAGATGAGGGAAGCAACGAGAGCGGCGATGAGCGCCGTGCCCACATGGTTTGCCAGCAAAGCCGCGTCGCCCGTCGACGCCCCGCCTCCGCTGAGCTGCAGAGGGCCGCTCATGCCATAGGCAAACCCAAGAACCGTCGCGGCGACGGCAATGGGTGCGAACTGTCGCAGCTCACGGGTCGTGCCATGTCCATCGGCGCCGGCACGTCGCTCCAAAGTGGAATCCTGCGAAGCGCCTGATTCCGAAGCGTCGAGCCCATGGGTCGTGCGCGCATACCCCAATTCCAACGCGACGCTGGCAATCCCGAGAACGCAAAGCAATATGAGCCGTAGCAAGGAAGGCACCAGCGCTAGCAGCGCGAATATGCCTACGCCGAGCAGCCATGAGGCGACAAGCGACTGGCGCGCAGCCATCGCGCCGCGCCGCATGAACAAATAAACCCATTCGTATACAGCGAGTCCCATGCCACATCCGAGGCAGATGCCCGCTGCGATGCTGGCGACTTGGAATTGTTCAACAAACGAGGCGAGGACAATCAAGACCAGGCCGCAAACGATAAGTGCGACCTGAGCCAGGCAGGATCGGTTGAGAAAGCGGCTTGTGAGAGGCTGGCTCTCGTCGCGCCTCCAGCAAAGGAGAAACATGACGGCGTAGACAGCAATCGTTGCAAGCATGAGTGCATCGCAGAATGAATCCGCCCCACGATTTGCGCGCCCAACGAAAAGCGTGTCGGCAAACAGGAGCGTCAGACGCATACCCCACTGAATGCCGTATCCCAAACAGCGGGGGTCAAAGGACCCCGCGCTTCGCATTGACGATTGCCCACCAGACATCATGCGCCCTCCCTTGCCCCATGCCACGCCCGATGGATTGTAGCATGAACGACAAATTACAATAGTGGCATGTAGCTGGTCTTTCATTGTCTATTACCCGCATTGGGGGTAGTGCCCCCACCCGCATGGTGTCTAAAAGCCGCTCGGCGCGATGCTTTACTTGCCCTGTCGCGAAGGCCGTGCAAACAAGCAACTGATACGGACAACGTGATATTGACCAGCGAAAGATCGAACAGAAGGGATTCAGACATGGCTATCTCCACATCTATGAGCCGCCGCTCCTTTGTTGCCACCGCTGCCGCCACTGCGGCTACGGGCATCGCACTCGGCACGGCAACCGCCAACGCTGACGAGGCAAAGACGGACGGCGCGACTTCGGGCGACACGCTTGAGTGCGACGTCCTCGTATGCGGCCTGGGCGCTTCGGGTGCCACTGCGGCCGTGGCTGCCGCACGTGGCGGCGCGAAGGTCATCGCCATTGAGACGGCCGACGACATCACCGGCGCCGGCGGCACGAGCCACTGCACCGCTCCTGCAATGTTTGGCTCCAAGGCCCAGAACGAGGCCAACCCCGATGTGCCCGTCACGGAGCAGGACGCGTTCGAGTATCTCTACCCGCTGACGCATTATCAGGAGAACGGCCTGCTTCTGCGCGAGATGATTCGCCGCAGCGGCATTGTTGTCGACGAGATGGTGGCTGCAGGCTTCCCGTTCATGTTCGCCAACACCACTGTTGACGCCGACGCTCCCTTCAAGAACAAGTGCGGCTGCATCTACACGGTCCGCGGCGCCGAGCGCGGCGCCCTGTGGGAGGCCATGTGGGACGAGGCCGGCGTGGACTATCGCTACGGCACCACGGCCGAGAGCGCCATTCTGGCCGATGACGGCACGCTCGCCGGCATCCATTGCACCACGGCCGACGGCGACCTCGACATCCATGCCAAGCGCGTCATCCTCTGCTGCGGCGGCTTCATCAGCAACACCGAGATGGTCAAGCAGTACTACGCCGGCGCGGACATTGTTTCGTGCGGCATGCCGGCCGACAAGGGCGACGGCACCAACATCGCCCTCTCGCTGGGCGCTCAGATGGGCAAGAACTTCTCCACCTCCGTCAACGAGTTCGGCGGCTCCAACCTCAAGGCCGTCCCTCAGACCGCTCGTGGTCCGCAGGCTGAGTGCAACTCCGCGTTGCGCCTGCAGATTCTCGGCCTGCCTGCATTCGACAAGCACGGCAACCGCTTCCTCGACGAGGGCATCATGAACGGCCATGTCATGTACTCTGCCGAGCCGCTCCTGCGCAACAGCACCTACTACATCCTCGCCGACCAGGCGTTCATCGATCGCATCAAGAGCGAGCCCTACGGCAACTTTGTGGACACCTCTGAGCCCACCAACGTGGCAAACAACCTCGTTGACCTGGAGCTCACCGCGATTGAGGATGACGTGGACGCCGCTGTCGAGGAGGGCTGGGCCGCCAAGGGCACTCTCGCCGAGGTCGCCGAGGCCTTCGGTCTGGAGAACCTCGAGGCCAGCGTCGCCCAGTACAACGAGTACTGCGAGGCCGGCCTTGACGACCAGTTCTTCAAGACGCCTGAGTACCTCATCCCGCTGACGCAGGAGCCCTACTACCTCATCGAGTACAACCCCTCCGGCTACCTGACCATGGGCGGCATCAAGTGCGACGCCGGCTGCCACGCCCTGGACGTCAACAACGACATCGTGCCCAACCTGTTCGTCGCTGGCACGGACGCCGACCTGTGGAGCGTGCCCTACGCCCTGGGCGGATCGGCCCACGGCTTCTGCCTGTCCTCCGGCTGGCTTGCCGGCGAGACGGCCGCCAAGGAGATCGCCGAGGCCTAAAGCCTCGCGTGCCGCTTGCGGCTGCCATACATGAAGATGAGGGGGCCAGCCCGCTGCGTGCGAGTCGGCCCCCTCTTTGTGCGAGCGCGAAGTGGTGGTCATGCTTGCCGGGCTACACCCGCGCGTATATCCGGAAGCTCTCAACGTCTCCGACGGCACGGCCAAAGCCCACATCGCCCATGTGTACGCCAAGCTCGGCATGCACCGCAGAGATGGCCTGCTGGGTTGCATTATCTGCTGGAACACCGGACTGATAAAGCGAAAGGGGCTGTTCCCGGCGGAGTTCCGGGCCCAGCCCCTTGTTGCAGGGTTTTGCTTGAGTTGCCTGAGGTTCAGGCGCGCTTTGAGCGGTCTTGCAGGATTGCCTTAAATGCCTGCGCAGATGTTCTCTGCGGCGACGTAGCCACCCGTGATCGACCTGCCGATGGAGATGCCCTCCACGTCGTACAGGGGGTAGTCGACGGCCCCGTAGAACCCGCCCGCGTTGTTGCCAGCCGCATAGAGGCCGGGGATGGGCTGCGCGTTTGCGTCGAGGACGTGCTGCGCACCGTCGGTCATGATGCCCGAGGTAATGGCCGTCAGGTTCTGGGTGCGGTAGATGCCGTAGAACGGAGGCGTGTCGATGGGCTGGAGGTACTTGACGGGCTTGCCGAAGTCGGTGTCCGCGCCTGCAGCAACCAGCTCGTTGTAACGCTGGACGGTCGAGGCAAGCGCCGCAGCGTCAGAGATGCCCAGAAGCTCGGCGAGCTCCTCAATGCTGTCGGCCCGGTACACCTTGCCGCGCCCGGCGTACTCGGGGTCGTCCACGACATAGGCGTTCATGGACGC
The DNA here is from genome assembly GCA_934636245.1 of uncultured Coriobacteriales bacterium. GTDB lineage: Bacteria > Actinomycetota > Coriobacteriia > Coriobacteriales > UMGS124 > UMGS124. Next base: position 76,750 of record CAKUAI010000007.1, on the reverse strand, counting down.
GGTGTCATACTCGGCCCAGCCGCCGTTAGTCGAGCCGCCGTCCCAGGACTTGATCTGCTCCTCGTAGTTGCTGTCAAAGATCTGGCAGTACCCGTCGGTGGTCTCGTCCAGGCGGAACAGGGTCTGGACAAGCCACAGGTCCATGTCCTCGTTGCTGAAGCGCTCGCCCTTCATGTTGACGCGCAGGAACGGCTCGTCGCCCAGCGGGCCGTTTCCGTAGCCGTGGCACATCTTGGTGTGCCCGACGGGCTCAATCACGCCGCCGGCCCACATGGCCATCTTGATGCCGTCGCCCGTCTTGCCGATCTGTCGGCACAGGCCGTTCATGACGTCGGGGAGGAAGTAGCCAACCATCTCGGGATCGTTCTGATAGTCGCCGGCGGCCAGGATGACGCCCTTGTTCGCGGTGAACAGCTCGTACTTTCCGTCCGCATTGGTGCACACAACACCGGTCACCCGGCCGTCGGCATCCTTCACCAGCTGGCTGGCAGGCATCTCGTAGTAATAGTCTGCGCCCTTTGCCGCAATTGCATCGGCAACTGCGGGGCCGGCCGCGATGTAGTTCCCGCTGCTGGGGATCAGGTAAATCACATGGGCCTTCATGTCGGTTCCCGGGTACTCCAGGTCCCAGGCCATGCCGTCATCATAGACAAGGGGGTTCTCGCCGTCGCTGGTGGCTTCCCTCAGGCACTCGAAGGCCTCGGCGGAACGGTACGCCCACGTGTCGACGACCTCACGTACGGGGCGGAAGTCGTTTTGCTCAATGTGGCGGCTAACCAGGTACTTCACTGCCGCGTCATCGCTGTTTGCCAGGTCGACGGCAGCTCCCTCGAGACCCTGGGTGTTAGCCTGCGGCATCTTCTCCACAACGCAGACGCTCGCGCCGTTCTTAAGTGCGGAGACTGCCGCGCCGTTGCCGGCCTGGCCGGCGCCTACGACGACGATGTCGTACTCATGGGTGGCGACGATGTCCGAATCAGCTACGGGGTCGGGGGCATAGAAAAAGCTGGGGAGCTCATGGATGGTCGAGTTGACCATGGCCTGGGCGCTCGATGCTCCGAATGCCGTGGCGCCGACGGTTCCTGCTGCTACAAATCCGCCTGCTTTGACGAGGTCCCTGCGCGTGATGCTGGAGACTGACATGATCTGCAATCCTTTCTGCTTGGGTACGGGCGGTTCCTGTTGCGCTGCCCGTTCGAGGCCCATTTAGCAAAATAACCCGACGGTTAAGCAATCTGACGTTTATAATCAACGGGTTATTCCGGATAACCGCCGGCTATAACCCGCCTTTCGTGCGCATGTATATGTGAAAAGCGGGCATGCAAGTGCTGTCCCGCAAGTTGGAGGTGCCGTTGTCGTCGCTGCAGGAAAACGCCTCGAATCCGCTTCGTAGGCTGCTTGCCGATACGCCGCTGCCTCTGCTCGGCCTCGCTTTCTGCCGGGCATGGTCTCAGTGGGCGGTTGCATCGATGGATGCCCTCGATTCGGGTGCATCATTTTTGACATGCAGGCCTTTCTATGATTTCGCGTGTCTTGCGGCGGCCCTTGTCCTGGCGAGTGTAGCCCCCAAAATTGGTGAGCTGTTTCGGCATGACAGGCTTCTGCTTGTGGCATCCCTCACCATGGGCCTGATCCCCCTGCTGTCGGTGTTTGCTCCCGTTTCGTCCGGCGGGATGCTCGGCTACGTGGGGGCCGCCGTTGGCGGAGCAGGCTTCTTTGTCATGTCGACTGCATGGGCCTGCTTGTACGTAAGATATGGCCCTCTGAGGGCGGTGATGCTGTTCTGCCTTGCGAGGGTTCTCAGCGAAGGAATCATCTTTATGTATGCAGGCTTCAACGAAGCCTATCTTGCGGGCGCCCTCGCTCTGTCTCCCCTCGTGTCTTATCTCTGCCTCCGGCATAGCGTCAATTTGCCCGATGGTGCCATGAGGCAGGCTGAGACGGACGGGTCACGGCCGTTTCCCTGGAAACCTGCCGCCTTCATGTTGGTCTATGCCTTCGCATATGCGGTCTCCTGCCCTGCCTCGGGAACGGCTTTCCTTGCTTATCCGGCGACTGCGTGCGCTGCTGTGCCACCCATTGTTTTTCTTGCCTGCAGTTTGTACCTTTCCGGACGCTTCAACTTCGGCTCGTTTTATCTCATTGCCTGTCCGACCATGATGGCGGCCATTCTGCTCCCTGCTGCTTTTGGGGCGTCTTCTGGCCAATTTGCCAAAGCTTGCCTCGAGATAAGCTTCTCAACTGCTGTTTTGACAGAGTTCCTCATGGTTGCCGAGTTGTCCAGCCGGCTCAAGATACAGCCTCTTTGGCTCTTCTGCATCGTCAGGGCCTTTCGGTACGCCGGACTGTTGCTGGGATGGCTGTTCGTGAGGACAACGGGCGGTTTGGGCGAAGCGGCGTGCACTTCCGTGGTACTCATCGTCTGCATCGCCGTAGTGAGCTTTATGCTGATCAGCGAGCATGGTGGGAACGCGAACTGGGGTATTTTCCCAAAGAACGTCGCCGCCCCCTATATGGGCGAGACGCCTGACAGCCGCATTTGCGAGGTCGGCTCTACGTTTGGACTCTCAAAAAGGGAGGTCGAAGTGCTTGGGCTACTCGCCGAGGGCGCCACGTCGGGTTCCATAGCCATCAAGCTCTCCCTGGCGGAGGGAACGGTCAAGGCGCACGTGCAGCATATCTATCAGAAAACGGATTGCCATAGCCGTAAAGACTTGATGGCACTGGTGCATGGCGGGCGGTAAATCTTTGGGGCTATTTGCTGGGGGAGAAACGTCCCTCGGCTAGCTAGCGTCTGCATGGGCACGGTGCCCAGGCGGGTTTTGGCAAGCGTCCGCACCTGTGCCCTGGAAAAGAGGCCTGGTTGTTTGGGCGATTCGGCGAGTCTGCGCCTGCCTTGGTCGCCGCCATTCTGGCGTTGGCCGCTGGCGTCTTGCTACTCGGCCCCCACTCGTCTATATCTCTCTCACACGTGCCTGGCCTCTGCGCGAGGCTGCGAGGCGTTCGTCCAAACGGGCGGCCCCTGCTCGTCCATCTCTCCCACGCGTCTGGCTTCTGCGCGAGGCCACAAGGTGTTCGTCCAAGAAATCGTCGCCGAATCCCGGGAGGTCTGACTTGCTTTCTGGTCCATTGAGCACGATGGCGGGCCATGCGTGCTGAATGGACCATTTCGGGCTGATTTTCGAGCCTGATTTGGTCCATTCAGCACGATTGGTTGACGAACGTGCAGAACGGACCATTTTTAGGGGCCGGCCCCGCCCGGTCTGTCCCGGCTTGCGTCGGCGCCCGTAGCCATCGGTAGGCCGACCGATGGCTACGCCCCTGCGAGCAGTTCCATGGCTACGTCAATGGCGCCCGATGGGTCCAGTGGGTCGTCCAAGATTTTCCTGAGCTCAGGCGGGTAAAACGAGGCAAGTACCTCCGCCAGGCGTCCGGCCGGTACGTCCATCCCGCGGTTGATCCATGAGGACACCGTCTCATGGCAGCTAAACGAGACCCCTTCGAGCTCGTAGGTTCGCACGGGGTCGACCTCGATGCCCCGCCTGACGAGCACGTCGCGCATCGCATCGCACTGTCCGCGCACGGCGGCCAATGAGTAGTCGTGGTTCCAAAAATGGACGAAGTCCCGGTACATGGGATAGGCTCGTGCGATCAGCTCCAGCGACACGCGGTGCCCGCTGACGCAATCCAGCGTCAGACCGATCCTGTGCATGCCGAGCTCCGCCCCGTAGCTCTGGTACCAGCGCGCGATGTCCCTCACGCCGGAGAAAAACCGGTAGAACGACGTCCGGGAGATGCCGCAGCGGGCGCATAGCTCGTCGGTTTTCACGTCGCTGAGGGGCTTCTCGTCAAGTATCTCGAGAAGCGCGGCGAGCACTGTCTTCCTTTGAGCGAGGTTGACGAAGCACTCAGGTGTTGCGTTGCCCATCCAATTCCCTTCCCCATGGCGGTCCGACCAGTGCGCCCAAAAGCCAGGCGGCACCGGGACGCCTCGTATCCCCGCTCCATTATATGGGACAAAAGCCAACGTTGTCCCATGGGCTGGGACTGGCGGGCCTGCCGCTTCTTGGCCTGCGCGGCTCTTCTTCGTAGCCTATGTCGACGATGGGTTGCAGACCAGGCAGCCGAGACGAAAGGGGATTTTGACATGGAATTCACCAGAAGGGGATTTGTGGCAGGTACCGGCGCGGCGGCGTGCATGCTGGGCGCAGGCGTCGGCGCAACCGGACAGGCACTTGCCGACGGGGCCCAGGAGGCCCCCGTGGACTCGACCATTGAGTGCGACCTTGTCATCGTAGGCGCAGGCGGCTCGGGCTTGGCTGCTGCAGTCGAGGCGGCCGAGGCTGGTGCGAACGTCGTCGTGTTCGAGCGCATGTCCTTCGCGGGCGGCGGCGAGGCGGGCGTCGAGGGCATCTTTGCCGTGGGCTCGTCGATGCAGAAGGAGGAGGGCATCGAGATTTCCGCCGGCGAGATGATTCGCGCCGAGCTCGCGGCGAGCCAGCAGCGCGCAAGCGGCCCAGCCTATGTGGACCTCGTGCACGCGACGGGCGTGAACATTGACTGGCTGCTTGAGCACGGCGTGACCTTCCAGGGCGTTGACTCCGACACCGGTACTGCCAGGCTGTTCCATCGCTTTGAGGGCGACGCCGGCGGCGTGGGCTACGTTCCCGCCATGGAGAAGGCCGCGGCCGATGCGGGCGCGACCTTCATGTACGAGTGCCTGGCCGACGAATTGGTCGTCGACGAGAGCGGCGCCGTTCGCGGCGTTCGTGCAACGGATGCAGAGGGCAAGCGCGTGCAGGTGAACGCTGCCAAGGGCGTGATCGTGGCGACGGGCGGCTTCGCCGAGGACTTCGACATGATTGTCGCCAACGGGTTTAACGTCGATAACTGCAACTATGTGGGCATGGCGGGGCACGACGCGACGGGTCACAACATGGCCGTCGCCGTCGGCGCCCGCAGCACGGTCGACCGTACCGCCTATCTGTCGGCCATGAGCGTGAAGGGCCTGCCTGACTTCTTCAACAACGGCAAGTTCAGCTTCCTCATCGGCGTCGCATCGCCCTTCGCTTTGTGGATCGACGGCAACGGCGAGCGCTTCACCAACGAGGACTTTGCCGGCGGCAACGTGATGCTGATGACCCTGCCCACGCGCGGCAACGGCGACACGAACGTCGTGTTCGACCAGGCTTCCATGGATGTCTACACGGGCGGCGACGCCGAGGCGCTCTCTCAGCTCCAGCAGGGTCTCGACAATGGCGAGATTCGCCAGGCAGACACCCTGGAGGAGCTCGCCGGGCTCATGGGCGTGGACGCCGCGGCCCTGAGCGCGACCGTCGAGCGTTACAACGGCTACTGCGACGAGGGGGTGGACGAGGACTACGGCAAGCCCTCCGAGCTCCTCATGCCGGTGCGCCAGGCCCCCTTCTATGCCGTGCACATCACCATCGACGTGCAGGTCTCCATCGGTTCCATCGCCACGGACCGCCGCTTCCGTGCGCTGAGCGAGGCTGGTGAGCCAATCGAGGGGCTCTACGTCGTGGGCGTGGAGGGTGCCATGCTGTGGGCGAACGTGTACACGATGAACATCGCCGGCGGCTGCAACGCCAACAACGTCTACTCGGGTCGCGTCGCCGCACGCCACGCGCTGGGAATCGCGTAACCGGGCGGTATATATGGCAACAAGCGCGGGGTCCAGTGCTGTTCGGCGCCGGGCCCCGCGCTTTCGTAGCGCTTGGCCCTGCGACCGTTTTTCTTGCCGTAGGGCTCGCAGGGGCGTGTGTCGGGGTGTTGAGGTGCATAGGGAACCATTTTGGCTGTTAAGGGGCACAACAGGGCGGCCATGCGCCGGGGAAATGATTGGGGATGGGATGCGCAGCGACGCAAGGGGTAGCGAACCGATTTTGTATTGCAGACAGCTCGTGACAGTCATCCTGGCCAACGAGCGGCTTGCCGCCCAACATCTGCGCAAGCGTTATGGCCTGTCGTACGGGGAGTACTGCTGCCTGCAGGCCCTTGCGGGGGCGGGCGGTGGGCAGGCGGGCTCCGAGGGCCTGGCCGGGCTCTTGATGCTCGAACGTACGACGGTCCGCAAGATACTCCTGGGACTTGAGGACCGTGGGTGCGTGCAAAAAGTCGTCTCGGCCGGGGACGGACGCGAGATGGCGTGCTCGCTCACACAAAAGGGGCTGGTACTGGAGTTGCAGGCAAACAAGTCGGTCAAACGACACCTTGCCTGTGCGCTCCTTGCCTCCCTTGACGAGGTGGAGCTGGCACGCTCCAAGATGTGGGTGACGGTTGATGCGCTGCGCGGGTACCGGGTGAGCGGGTTTGACGGGGTTGAGACGAGCTGCTCCTTTCTCGACCTGTCTTTCTTTTTGTACTGGAGGATCCTAAGGGAATCGTGGTCTACGGTCGCGGCGCAAGCGGGCTTTCCCTCCCTGCGCGCCTATCGCCTGCTCGAGCTTCTCTGCGAATGCGGGGCGATGGGAGCGGGTCAGGCGGCGGACCTTCTCGCTATGCGTCCGAGCAGATTCTCTCTTGTCAAGCGTGACCTGATTCGCATGGGGTTGGTGCAGGACCAGCCCTCACTGACCGACGGCAGGGTCGTGTCATGCGCCGCGACCGCGGCGGGCTCTGCATGCGTGAGGAAGGCCAGGCCGCAGTTCGAGGTCGTCACCGCGCAGGCGCATCCCCATTTGACATGCGACGAGGCGCTCACTCTCAACGTGTGGTACATGCGCATGTACGCAAACCTGAGGCACTGGCTCGCAAATTGCAGCGACGACAGTAAATAAATCGCGCTCTTCTGTTTCACGACACGGCTGTGAGCAGGCATTTTATATAAGAAAAAGCATGCACACTGATAATGGGAATAACCAAATGTCGCGGCTAATCTCCATCTTGAACCGGGTTGCAAAATGCGGCCGGTAACCAAAGGAACCGAAGAGGGGAGAAGCCAATGGCCAGGACAGCATCATTGAATCGGAGGACTTTTGTCGCAGGTGCGACGACGGCGGTAGTTTTGGGGGCTGCGGGCACCGGCGCGGCGCTTGCCGACGGTGCGGCCGACGCTGCAGTTGCGGAGCCTGCGGAGACGCTGACTTGCGACGTCGTCGTCGTGGGTGCCGGCATCTCCGGCCTTGCGGCGGCCGTGCAGGCGGCGCAGGACGGTCTGAACGTCGTCGTTCTTGAGAAGGCGGATACCGCCGGCGGCAACGGCAATGGCGTGGAGGGCATCTTTGCGGTCGGCTCGACGATCCAGCAGTCGCTCGGCATCGAGATTGAGCCCTCCGACATCCTGAAGAGCGAGCTCGAAGGGGCCCAGTACCGCGTGGACGCCTCCCTGTGGCTGAACATGATCGGCAACTCCGCGGAGAACCTCTCGTGGCTGGAGGACAACGGCCCGCTGTACATGGCGCGTATGTGCTTCATGTTTGTCGCCATCGACGGCGGCATTCCCACCAACGTGCGCGCCGAGGCGCTCGACGACGACCTGCGGGCCATCCCCGGCCTGTACGCCGTCGGCCTGGACGGCGCGATGATGTGGCGCAACATCTACACCCAGGACATCCCCGGCACCATGATGGGGCACAACGTGAACTCGGGCAGGAACGCCGCCCGTGCAGCAGGGGCGTACATCGCGGGCTTGTAGTTGCGACGCATGACGTCTTTCGCTTATTGGCTGCGTGCTTTGGTATTGGCAACCTACCTACGTTGCATGACACACGAGGGGGCCGGCTAGCTGCGTGCGAGCCGGCCCCCTCTTTGCGTGAATGATTGACCAGGGCTGTTATTGCCAGCTAATCGTCTACGCCTTGGCGATGGCGTTCTGGACTGCGGCGAAGAACGCCTTGCTCGTGATGGTGGCACCGGTCACGCCGTCGATGTCGGTGGAGTTGGCTTCCACGACCTTGCCGGGCAGCTCCTCGAGGGCCGCGCCGCCGAACTCGGGCGTCTCGTTCTGCTCCAGGACCTCGACATCCTGGATGGTGCCGTCGGCATAGGTGACGCGCACGACGATCTTTCCGCCGATGCCGTTGGGGTCGGTGCCGATGTACTGGTTCTCGCCGGCCTCATATGCCGAATCGTCGGCCACGGCGCCGAGGTCGGTCACGTCGCCGGGCTGGAACTTGATGTCCGCGTCCACGGCGGCCGGGGCCACAAGCGCCGGCAGTGGGTCCTTCTCGGTTGCTGCGTTGGTGCCAGCGATCTTGCCAAAGACCATGCACTCGCCCAGGTTGCCACCCGAATTGTACTGGAAGGCGCAGATGCCGCCCAGCTCGCCGGCGCTGTAGAGGTGCGGGATGGGCTCGCCGTCGACGCCGAGCACCTCGGCGTTGGCGTTTCGACGGGGGCCGCCCTGGGTGTTGAGAATGCCGGGACGGAATTCAGCCGCGTAGAGGGAGCCGCCGTCAAAGGCGCGCATGCTCTCCGGGTCGCGGCCCAGATGGTAGTCGCGGCCGTTCTCAGCATAGTAGTTGAAGTCGGCGATGGTCTGGGCCAGGATCGCCGGGTCGGCTCCGATAAGCTCGGCGAGCTCCTCGGCGGTGTCGGCGCTTACGAGCTTGGCCTTGCGGTCCTCGGTGAGGTAGCCGTCGGCGTCGAGCACGTCATACTGCGTCTGGTCGAAGATGAGGTGCGGGGCCCAGTTGGCGATGGGCATGCGCCACACGCCGCAGCTGTACACGTGGCCGTGGCGGCTCTTGGCGTTCTCGTCGATGAAGCGGCTGCCGTCGTCGCCAACGAGGATGACGCTGCCCACGCCGTAGTCGCCGCTCTCAAGCGACAGGGGGTTGCCGCCGCCGGGCTTCTTCTCAAAGGCAAGACGCCCGTTGTCCGTGGCCCAGGCGTTGCCTGAGAGGATGCCGATGGACTCGTAGGCTTCCATGTGCCACATGTCGGCACCCACCTCGCGACCGAACTTGATGCCGTCGCCCATGTTGTACGTCGTGCCGAACGGCGTCAGGCGCACGGCGCCGATGTAGTCCTGGATCATCTTGGGGTTGTTCTCAAAGCCGCCACAAGCAAGTACCACGCCGTTCTTGGCGTGCACGAGCACGCTCTCACCGGCTCGCTGAATCTCGGCGCCCACAACGGTCTTGCTCTGCGGGTCCTGAATCATGTGGATTGCAGGCGACTCGAGCCATACGTCGATGGAGTCGGAGCGCTTCTCGACGGCGGCGCGGATGGTCTTCCACAGGCCCGAGTCGAACATTCCCTTGTGCACGAACCACTCGACGACCGTGTCGCCGCCGATCTCGTTGAACTCGGGGTACTCCGGCGTGACGATGGTGCCGTTGGGCAGCATGACCATGGGGTCCTCTGCCTCAATGTACTTCATGAGGTTCTCCATGTCGCACAGCCCGTCGGTGTAGGCGCGCAGCGTAGCCTCATCGATGTCATAGTGCCAGTACAGGCCGTCCTTGTAATAGCCGTACAGCTTCTCGGGGTCGTCGCCGGAAACGCACATCTGCGCGGCGAAGCGAGTGTTGCCGCCTTCGCTGCCCTCGGGGGCGGAGTCGCACAGCAGGACCTTTGCCCCAGCGTCGGCCGCATAGACGGAGGCAACGCCGCCTGCGCCACCGAAACCAACGACGACGACGTCGTACTCAGCGTTCCATGCGACCGTGTCTGCAAACGTGACCCCAGCGGCCTCGTCAGCCTTGGCGGACTTGCTGGTTGCCAGAACGCCTGCGCCCGCTGCACCTACGCAAGCTGCATCCCTCAGGAACGTGCGACGATTCATCGTGCATGCTGTACTCATGACATTCCCCTTTCGTTGGTTTGGTCATCTGGCGACGCCGGAGACCCGCTGTCTTGGCGTCGCGCTGAAATCAGCATGCTCCGGCAGCGTCGGGGAGTCATCGGCCCAAAGCCTTAATCGAGAGATCGAAGTCCAACAAACCAGTACTCACCCGAAAGACTTATTGACACACTACCTGCTGGTTTGCATTCTTGTTCAGGCATATGGCATGGGGGTTTACAATGAGGGCCGAATGAGGGGTTTGCTTTGGGGGAGGTCGGCGTGGCGGCGATGAAGCAAAACGGTGCGGTCGAACCGTGGTTGGTCATCGGGGCCGCACTCTACTGGGGTGCCATTGTGGTCTCGTTTCTTTTGCCCGATCAAGCCTCTCGGTCGTCGTCGCTTTTTGCGGGGTCGCTGGCGCGCTACGTTCTGCTCGCCCTGTTCGTGGCCCTTGGGTTTGCCGCGCCCAAGGCTTTTTCAACGGAGCGCGGCAGGCGGGTAATCTTGTGCGGCATGATGGCCGCGGCGGCCTTGGCCGAGGCTATTTCTTTTCTGGGGACTTCCGCCAGTGCTGTTCTGGCTCAAGTGGGCATTGTCTGCCACCTCTTCTCAGTGGCCATGCTCATGGTGCTCTGGGGCTTTGCTTTTGCCTCCATGGACAAGAGGCAAGCTGGCCAGAACGTCGCGGTCACCATGCTGCTTGCGACTGCGGTTGTTCTGGGCGCCCTGGCGCTCGTTGGGTTTGTCCCCCGAAGCCTTGTGACTCGCGCCTTGATGCTGGCATCGGGGGCCATCCTGCTCACCGGTCGCGTGCGGTTCAGGAACCTCTACCGCGAGACTCCCAACCGCGAGAAGCCCGCATGGAAGCAAGAGGTCCCGTTCGTCCTTTCCCGCGTGGCCTTCGGTCTCACGATGGGCCTGTGCATCGAGGCACCTTTTCAACTGGTTCCTGGCGATGTCTCCCTGCCGCTGACGCTTTTGGGCGGTCTTGTTCTCGTAGCGGCCCTCGCCATGCACCGGCATGCGTCCTCACAGCTGTACTTTGCCCTCCCGACGCTCATTGTGCTGACCATCGGTGTCTCCTACCTGCCATTCTTTGAGGGTGGACTTGCGGCGGCGGCCAAGGCTGCCACGGGAGCCGTTTGGCTGGCTTGGGCGGAGTTCTCCGCGTTTCAGCTCTCGGACCTCAAGGAACGCTACGGGATTTCCGAGCTGTCGCTTTGCCTGCAGGAGAAGTTTGTCCTCTCCTGCTCTATGGCTGTGGGCATTGCGCTGTTTCACCTTTGCGGGCCGCTGATTCCAGCGGTTCCGGATGCACTGCACGTGCTCGAGCTCTGCCTGTTCTCCGCGAGCTGTTTCCTGATTCTTGCGACTGTGTACGCGGCCGGCCGCCTTATCGGCGAGCGGGCGGAAGACCAGATGCGCGACGAGCTTGCGCGTTCGAGGCGCGAGCGCACCGAGGAGGTATACGATCGGGTTGCCAGCGAGCACGGCCTCACGCCGCGCGAGCGCGAGGTGATGGGCATGCTTGCCGAGGGCTACACCCGCGCGTATATCCGGGAGGCGCTCGACGTTTCCGACGGCACGGCCAAAGCCCACATTGCCCATGTGTACGCCAAGCTCGGCATACACCACAAGGACGACCTGCTGGGCTACATCGACCAGCGAGTCGCGCAGGGGTAGGCGAGTCATTCGACGGCCGTATGTATGCAACAGTTCGCCGAGTACATGTCGCGTTACAGGCAAGTGGGGATATAGGGGGGCGAGGGCGTATGGGGCTTGCCCCGAGGCGCTATGATGCACCCGAGCAGAACCGTCCGAACCTGCGGAGGAGACTGAGATGGATGATGTGACCAGGGACGCGGCGGCCTTCTTTGCCCAGTACGAGGCCGTCTACCCCCTGTACGAGCTCTTTTGCGAGAAGCTGCTCGCCGAGTTCCCCGACACGCAGGTCAAGGTGCAGAAGTCTCAGATTTCTTTCTACAATCGGCACCTGTATGCGTGCGTATCCTTCCTGAAGGTAAGGAAGAAGGCGGAGCTGCCAGATAGCTACTTCGTGCTCACGCTGGGCCTGCCCGCGCCCCTGGAGTCGGCCCGGGTCGCGGCAAAGACCGAGCCGTACCCCGGCCGCTGGACGACCCACTTCGTCATCAGCGACCCCTCCGACCTGGACGAGGAGATGCTCGGTTGGGTCGCCCGGGCGTACTGGTTCGCGCAGGGGAAGTAGGGCTGCAGGCGCGCCTCTTCCTCAATCGCTAAAACTCAGTTGGCAACTGAGGATGAGCCGCGAGGCGGAACGTATGATTTGCGATGCGGAAGGGGAACGCCGCGGCGCATTCGTCCGAGTCGCGGTGTGGATGTGGACGAATAGCAATTGGCAGGAAGCGGGCTTTTGTTTTGGGCCAGGTTTTGCGCGCCATTCCAGTGAACCGTCTTGCACCTCTGGGCAAAGACGGGGAGGTGGGAGAGAATCCCGTGGTTGGGGACACCATCAACAGAAGCGCCCATCCGAAAGGTCCCGTCGGCAGAGAGCCTTGTGCTTCCATGCCGGCGGGGCCTTGTTAATAGCCTGGCGTTACTTGCCGAGTTGGCCTTGAACCAAATCGACGACTTCCTGTCGGCTGTGTACTCCAAGCTTGCGGTACACGGCTTGCGTGTGCGTTTTCACCGTAGCGTTGGCCAGGATAAGACGAGCTTGGATATCTGACGCGCACAGATCCTGGGCCAACAGGAGAAGAACTTCTTCCTCGCGTCGCGTCAGGCCGGCCGCCCGGGCAAGGGTTGAACATCGGCGTTCAATCTCAGCCTCGGAAGTGCCGCCGCCCTCGTTGCGGAAGGACGTTGCGCCCCAGGTGGGAGTTTCTCCGGGAGCGACGTCGCCGGTGCCATGCGTCATAGCCAGTACGTATGTGAGTGCCAGGAGCAGGCATGTTGCCATTACGGCGCAAGTGATGGCGCCCTGGTTCCAGCCAGCGGATGTCCAGGAGAGCGCCTGCCCGGCAAGGCTTGCCAGGCGTTCCGCCGCCTGCGTCACACCGAAGAGGAAGAGGGCGCTGGTTCCGTAGCGGAACGAGACATTGCATAGGGTAACGGTGATGAATGTCGAGAACAGTGCCGAGCCCGTTGTTGTGCAAACGGATGCGGCCACAAGGGGTCCGGCCTGGTTCAAAAGCGGGCCGAAGGCCCCTGCAAGTTCAAGCGTGAAGGCCAAGCCTGCGACCATCCATAGATTGAAACGACCCATTCCTCGTCTCAGGGCCACGACGGCCGTGCCCGAGCAAACGAGGATGACGCCAAGCATTGCATACGTTTGTTCCGCTTGGGCAAGCCCGCTGCGAACGAATTGGTTGCAGAGCGAGAAAGACGCCATGAGCGCAACAGGACGAGTGGGAAATGAGCAGGGTACTGTGTCGGTAGCCTTTTCCTTCGAGAACCCAGCAGCATCCAATAGCCCGGAGGCCCTTTGCAGCAAGAGGACGGAGAGTGCTGGGGCGAGCGTCGCCGTAACCCCTGCACACCAGACGGCCACATGAGCCGTCGGGAAGGACAGCAGGGCCGAGCATGCGTGTGCAAGCAGGCAGAGCACGATGACATGGAGCATATCCATGCGTGCGTAGAGCTCGGCCCATGCCATCCATAAAAGTGTGTGCGCCACAAACCCTATAAGGCCCGCTGCAATGGCAGGGACAAGCAATGAGGGGTCCATGCGTGCCGCGCTGCTGAGCAGTGCGGCCATGGTACACATAGTGCAGGCAAATAGCAGCAGGCTGCGCTTGTCGGATAGTTGCGCAAGTCGTTTCCTGCAGAGGGCGATTCCCAAGAAGCCGAGCGCTTCTAGTGTTCTGCGGGCAATGACTAGGCCGACGCTTAGTGATGTTTGAGCTACGAGCGGTCCCCAAAGCACATGGCCGAGAAGCGTTCCATAGGATATTGTGAGGAAAAAGCCAAGCAATGCAAAGCTTGAGGGCTGAATGAGAATGCTTCGCCGCAAGTCGGCCGGTTTGTGTCCCGATGGCGTCGCATCGGTGACATTTTCGCAGGTAGTATTGGGTGGGATGACTTTTTTCATCCTATCGTGCGCCACGACTCATCCTTTTCTAAACCGCATGGGTGCGTTTTTGCTGTCCCATTATAGGGGCCGTCCGTTCCATACGACAAAGGAGAATGCAAATGCAGGATGTTACCCGTCGTGACGTGTTGAAGGGTGTCGGCGCTGCCATGGGCGTGGCTGCATCGGCCGGCTTGCTGACGAGTCTTGCGCAGGCTGAGGATGCCAAGGCGGCCGGCGCCTTCGTCCCCAGTTTCTTCGAGAAGCCTGAGGCTATCGCTGACGTGGCCGAAGAGCTCGACTACGAAATTGTGGTCGTAGGCGCAGGCTCTGCGGGCGTTGTGTGCGCCGCCGTTGCTGCCGAGATGGGCGCCAAGGTCGCACTGCTGCAGAAGGAGGCGTGGGCTTGCTCGCAGGGCGGTTCCTCCGCAGGCGTTGATTTGGAGAACTCCGATCCCGAGGCAGTGGCGGCCATGGTCTCCATGCTCATGGAAGAGAACGCGTTCCGCTCCCGTCGTGAGTGCCTCCAGGCGTGGGCCGACAACTCCGGCGAGGCCATGCAATGGGTTATCGATCGCGCCCAAGAGCACCTGAGTTTCTGCAAACCCAGTAGTGCCACCATGGAGTTCAACGGTAAGACGGTAACGTTCGTTAAGAACACGTTTACGAACAAGCCGTATGCCAACAATGAAGCCATGGGCGAGCTGTGCGAGTACGGTGTCTCCGTGGGTGTTGAGGCGTACTTCAGCACGCCGGCATGCCAGCTTGTGCAGGACGTATCCGGCGCAGTAACTGGCGTCATCGCCCAGCGTGAGGACGGCACCTACGCCCAGTTCAATGCCAGCAAGGGTGTCGTTATTTGTACGGGCGACTATCAAAACGACGAGGAGATGTGCAGCTACTATCTGCCCGAGCTCGTTAACATGGAGCGCAAGCAGTTCAACAAGACGGGCGACGGCCACAAGATGATTGTGTGGGCGGGCGGTAAGATGGAGGAGCCCTGCCATACCAAGATGCTGCACGACTACGACGGCGGTCCTGGCAACATGGCCGATATGCCTTATCTCGCTGTGAAGGATGACGGCACGCGATTCGTAGATGAGTCCGTGGAGATGTCGCTGCTCAACAACTTCCTCCGCGGTCCTCAGGACGCCGGTTGGTACTCGCAGGTCTTTGACTCCGACTATGTCTCCGTAGGCGATGCCTGGGGCATGCATGCCAGCAGTCCCGAGGACATGGAGAACTACATGCCCGAGCTCGACAACGAGAAGAAGGGCGTCTATCCGGGTCTCGTCAACACCTTCAGGGCTGACACGCTCGAGGAGCTTGCCGAGAAGGTAGGCATCACTGACGTCGAGCAGTTCTTGTCCACGGTTGCACGTTACAACGAGATTTGTGAGACCGGCAGTGACGTGGATTTCGGCAAGGATTCCAAGTTTTTGGCACCGGTAGTGAACCCGCCATTCTACGCCATCCATCGCCATGTGCGCATCAGTGCCATTTGCGCGGGCTGCGACGTGAACGCCGAACAGCAGTGCCTCACGCCGGAGGGCGAGGTCATCGAGGGCCTGTACGCCTGCGGTAACGCATCGCGTTTCTATGGCGGTGTGGACTACCCGCTGGATATCACCGGTCTTTCAATCGGGCGCTCTTACACGCAGGGCTACATGGTGGGCAAGGCCCTCGCGGCGAAGTAGGCTTCCAGCTTTGTAAATATGTAAATATGCGTCGTCGGATGGGGTGATGCCCGTGCGACGACGCATTTCGTCATCAGCGACTCATCCGACCCGGACGAGGAGATGTTCGATCGGGGTTAGCAGGCGTACTGGTTGGCGCGGGGTTCAGGCTTGACTACCCCCTCACGCACCAGGCGTTGAGCCACTACTCGCTGGAGCGGCCGGGGCGGGCGTCGCCCGTGATCTCGACGCGGCCGACCCTGAGCCCGGGGACCTCGGCGACAAGGGCGCGCAGGGACCTGGCCGTCCCGTTCTTGGCCTTCACCTCGACCGGCGCGAGGCGGTTTTCTGGTCCATTCAACACGATGGCGGACCATGCGTGCTGGATGGACCATTTTTGGTTGATTTTCGAGCTTGTTTTGGTCCATTGAGCACGACTGTTTGACGAACGTGCTGGATGGACCATTTCGAGGGGCCGGCCCAGTTCGGTCCACCCCTGCTTGCACCGGCTCCCGCAGCCATCGGCAGGCGGGTCGGCAATTCAAGGCTCCGACTGCTCCATGGCGTCGGCGGCGGCCCCGATGGCTCGCGAGGAAATGGTTGCGCGGTCAGCGTCGCCTACATTCTCGACACCCCGGGCGACAAGGATTTCGTCGGACAGGACGTCAATCGTCTTGCTGCTATGAAGGTCTCTCAAAATGGCCAGCGCTACCTGAACAGCTCGTCGTGCGATCCCGTTCGTTGAAAGACCGCCAGCCCTTCGCCCTCTCGCCAGACGACCAGCCAGTCGCCGGCATTGGCTACGTGACACTCTCGGCTGCCCGCCCAGCTCCCTTTGAGGTCGTGCATGCGGTATCGTCGACGCAGTTCCTCGAGCGCCTCGGGTGTGTTCTGGAGAACAAGGTTGACCAGGGATTTCAGGGGCGCAAGGTCAACGTGTTTCGCCTTCAGCCGTTTGGTGTCTCGCTGAAACTGCGGGGTGAATTCCGCCCTCAGCAATCGCTACACCCCCATGGCGTCGAACATCTCTTCCGCCGTGGCATAGCCCGGGCGCTTCTCCGCGATAATCTTCTCCGCCTCGCGGATGGACTCCAGCGACTCGTTGTTGGGCTTGGGGTACTCGAGGCTCAGGGGAATCCTCTGCTCGCGCTCGATCTGCTTGTAGAAGGCGCGGGTGATGGAGGAGATGTCGAAGCCGAAGTCCTCGGCTATGGCGCTCACGGCCCGCTTCGTGGACTCGTCAACTCTGATGGTTACCGATGCTGTGCTCATTGCCGCCTCCCTTGATGAATGTAGGACGATTATATCACGATGTCTTACATATATCAGTTCATATCTGACTGTGCAACGCCGCAGAGGGGCTCGAGATAACGAAGGGCACCGCGCAGGGCTATTCAAGATTCGCCTATCGCAAGGCTGGCATTCACAGTAAAGACGAGCTCATCGACCTGCGCCAACTCCTGGGCGAGCGGCAAAACTGAGGCTCTTCGCTGGGCTGTCGTTGGCGGCAACTGCGCGCTGCCGTCGACGGCGTCCACCTCGAGCCCCGCCCTCAGGAACGCGAGGGAGTCGCGGCCCGACCCGCAGCCCAGGTCGAGGACGCGGCCGCCCTCCGGCAGTCGCCGCGCGAACTCGCGCTGCAGCGGGCCGAACTCGACGTCGGCGGTTTCCGCCACGTAGCTCGCCGCGTTGGCGTCGTAATAGCCTATGGTCTCCCTGGTGCTCTCGTCCACTTCTTCCCTCCTGGAACGCGGGCGTCTTGCGCTGCTCGTCCACGCTATTTCCCCGCCAGATACCTGCGCAGGAGAAACGCCGTGAAGTACGGCTGCGTCAGAACGGAGCCCTCGCGGCCGACGTTGCCGCCGCACAGCTTGATCCCCCAGTCGATGTCCGGGTAGGCGTCCGACTCGATGAGGGTGCGCAGGGATTTCGCCGTCCCGTTCTTGGCCTTCACCTCGACTGGCACGAGGCGGTCTCTCGTGCGCACGAAGAAGTTCTCCTCGAGCGTCGAGTTCTCCTTCTTGTAGTAGAACAGGCCGTAGCCGGATTTCTGCAGCGCCTCGCCCACGACGCTCTCGTACATGGCGCCTTTGTACACGCCGAGGTTCTTGTTCGCCCGCAGGTCCTCGCTCGCCTCGCCGTCGAGGCTTGCGACGAACATGCCGTTGTCTCGATAGTAAATCTTGTACTTGCCCTCGTCGCAGTTGCCCTTAAGGGAGAGCTCGGGGTAGTTGAGGCGGTGGCACACGCCTATCATGCCTGCGGTTTCGAGCCACTCGATGCACCCGCGGTAGTCCTTGAACCGTGCCGCGCGGGCGACCTTTGATATCTGGAACTTCTTGTTCTCCTTCGCCAGCTGGAGGGGGATGCTGCGGAACACGTTGAGGATGCGTCCCTGGTCAAGGCCCTCTGCATACTTGACGATGTCTTTCTCATACATCGAGCAGGGTCTGCAAGGGCGCGTCCGCACCGTCTCCGACGTGATGGCCGTGCTGATGTATCGAGCGTAGAAGGTAGGGCCGATGTGTGTGGTGATAGATAATCTTACATGAGCTTTGCATACATCCTGGTTGATTCCGGCAGGGGCCTGAACCCGTGATGGGCGTAAAAGGCCCGCGAGGCGTCGTCGATAGGATCGACCAAGAGTGCGCGCGCCCCGATGGTGTCGGCGACTGCCATGGCTCGGTGCACGGCATCGAGCAGCAGGTTTGAACCTAGATGCATGCCTTGGAAGGATGCGTCAACGCCAAGCATTCCCAGAAGGATCCCCGGTATCTGCTCGGGAGCATTGCGGGCCATCCAACCGCGTGTCGCACCGCGTTCAAGTGAATGGGCGCTGAGGGTGTAGAAGCCAGCGAGGCGGCCGTCTGTGGCATACGACACATAGACGACGGCTGTGCCTGCTGCGCGTGCGTTCCGTGCTCGCGTATGCAGCCAGGTGTCTACCAGGGAGATCCCGCATGAGAACCCGTCAAGCGGGTCGTTGGGTTCTAACGGCCTGGGCGCGGTGAACGCTAGGCTTCCCATATGGACTTCCGCTTTGCAAACGCCTCGAACGTTGGGTCGACCGGCTCGGCGAGCTGACGGGCGAACTCATCGAACGCCTGGCTGGACAGGGTGGTCGTGCGGGCTTTTGCGATGTCGCTGCGCGCCGAATCGAGCAGCCGGTCGATGGACCACTGGGAGACGCTCGTCCCACACAGGGCGGCGGCGCTCTCTATCTGCCGCTTTTGCTCGTCGGTCATGCGTAAATCGATGCGGCTCGTCTTGCGTTCTAGTGTGGCGGTTGGCATGCATCCTCCTTTGTGCGGTGAATCACCGTACATAGTAGATGACTGGCCGGGGCAAGTCAACAGCGCCATGCTTCCTCGATTGCGCAGGTGTGGCGTTTGTTTTGGGGTCGCAGGCGATGCCGCACAGGGGTGCCTGACGCTCGGCGGGGGCGCCTGTTAAGCGATGGGTATGGCAACAAGCGCGGGCAGCGGGCCCCTCTCGATTGCTGCGTTGGTGCCGGCAATCTTGCCGAAGACCATGCACTCGCCCAGGTTGCCGCCCGAGTTGTACTGGAAGGCGCAGATGCCGCCCAGCTCGCCGGCGCCGTAGAGGTGCAGGATGGGCTCGCCGTCGATGCCGAACACCTCGGCATAACGGGAGGCTCTCGACGTTTCCGACGGCACGACCAAAGCCCACATCGCCCATGTGTGCGTCAAGCTCGGCATACATCATGAGGACACCTGCTGGGTTACATCGACCAGCGAGTTGCGCAGGGGCAGTAGGGGATGGGCGCGCTTCTTCCTCAATCGTTAAAACTCAGTTGGCAACTGAGGATAAGCCGCGAGACGGAACGTATGATTTGCGATGCGGAAGAGGAACGCCGCAGCGCATTCGCCCGGGTCGCGAGTGGAGGGGATGCAGGGTGAAGTACAAGGTTGTTATGCACTATTCCGACGGAGTGGACGAGGAGCTCGAAGAGGTCTACGACACCGAGAAGGAGGCAAATGATGCCGGGATAGACACCTGCGCTTGCTATCGCGAGGGTGGGGAGATCCTCTATCTGTCAAATCCCGGGGACTACCCGTTTGGCGAAACCGACGACTGCGACTACGAGGTCGTTGAAGTGGACGAGTGACGAGCGGCAGGCGGCAGGTTCCTGCTTTGGGCCGGGTTTTGTACGCCAAGCAAGTGAATTGCCCCGCGCTTCTGGGCGAAGGCCGGGGGCGGGGGTGTCGGGGCGGCGAGGGCCCGTGGGCTTGCGAGGTCATGAGAAAACGGAGGTAGGCAATGTTCGGGCATGTGAGGAAGACCAGGAGCGACTGCACGGTGGGGACCTACGAGAAGAAGCATGATTTCCCCACGGGCACAATCAGGAACCCTGATGGCAGGAAGGCCCGCAAGGACAAGACGCTGGGCAGCCTGCGCAAGGACAGCGGCAAGGAGTATCGGTAGGGACTAGTCAGCTGGCTTTGTAGCAGGTGATGTTGTCCGCGGCCGCGAGGGTCCTGCGACTGTGAGCAACATCAACAGAAGCGCCCATCCGAAAGGCCCCGTCGGCAAAGAGCCATGTGCTTCCATGCCGGCGGGGCTTCTTGATGCGGCAAAAGGCACATCTTGACGGGCTTGGTTATTGAAAGACCAGGTTACCGCCATCATGCCTCAAGAGTGATTCTGTCTCTGCGTCACAATCACGTCTCAAGTGCGATTACCCGCCATGCAGCGAAAGGCATGCTTTGACCAGGTTGCGCCGCAGCGGGTGGCGCAGGGCAAAATTGGAGGATGTACCGTATGTATACGAAGAGTGCTTCCCGTAGGGACTTCATCAAGACGGCTGCGGTTGGCGCGGCTATTGGGGCTGCCGCTGTTCCTTCGCTGGGTTTTGCTGACGAAGCTCAAGATGGTGGCGAGCCTATTGCTTCCAAGGATTCTCAAGACAAGCTCAAGGCGACAACCGACCAGAATGTTTCTGCCGAGTACGTTCACGCTACGCCTGAGAACCGCTGGACGAGCGAGGCAAGCGCGGCATGGCGTACGCCCTGCGACCCTGTGTCTGATGATGAGATTAAGGACGCGGGCACATTCGACGTCGTCATTGTGGGTGGCGGCCAGGCTGGTACGTGGGCGGCAAAGTCGTGTGCTGAGAACGGTCTCTCGGTGGCCGTCATCGAGCAGCAGGCTGAAGAGAGCATGCAGTACATCGGTGGCGAGGTCGGCACCATCAACAACAAGTGGGCTCTTGAGCATGGTGCGGACGAGATTGACGGCCAGGCATTTATGCGCGAGATCTTCCGCCGCAACGCCACGCGCAGCAATCAGGCCTTTATCCGCGATTATGTAAATCATTCGGGTGAGATTCTCCAGAAGGTCATCGAGGAATTGGGCGAGGACTGGGTTGCTGAGAACTCACATGTGGGTTCGTGCCCCCATGACGAGCGCATGGTCATGGATCCCTCTGGTTTCAATTTCTATACTGGTACCATCATCTTCCGTCCTCCGTCGATGAAGCGTGAGGCTTGGGCCTGGAATGATGTCATGCACAAGATGGCTCAGGATGCGCGCGACGCAGGTGCTGTGTGGTTCTTCTCCAACCACGCGGAGTACCTGGAAAAGGACGACTCGGGTCGCGTTGTTTCGGCTGTTGCCAAGAACGTCGATGACGGTGCGTGCCAGCGTGTTGCTGCCACGAAAGCCGTTGTTCTTTGCGGCGGTGACTTCAACGGCAACACCGACATGCTGCGCGACATCAACGATGAGTATCGCCACCTGGCAGAAAGCCTGGGGGACATCGAAATCGCTATGCCCCTGCCGATTTTCTACAGCCGTGACGGATCGGCCATTGCCATGGGCGTCTGGGCTGGCGGTCATATCGAGGTTGGTCCGCATGCCGGCATGAACACTGGCATGGCAGGCATCAACACGCCTTGGGGCCCCGGTAGCCTTACGCTTAACCAGAAGGGCAAGCGTTTCTGTGATGAGTGCGCCGGCGGCACCGAGGGCATCGGTTACATGGTTCCTCGCCAGCCGAAGGGCGTGGTCGTAACATTTGAAGATGCCAACTGGGAGGATCTCGTCTATGCCATGCCTCCCGCGCATGGCGCAGTGGATGTGGCTCATGCCAATAACTGGCCGATGCTGGTTGAGACGATGGGTCAGGTGAAGCCTGGAGATGCGCCTGCTGAGTGCAACAACCAGGACGACATTTATGAGGTGTACTGCGCTGACACCATGGAAGAGCTCGTGGACATGGTTGGCGTCTGGGATGATGGACAGAAGGCCAAGGCGCTCGAGGAGATCAAGCGTTATCAGGACATGGCAACGGCAGGCCTGGACGAGGACTATGCAAAGGACCCGCGCATTCTGGCCGTCACGAAGCTCGACACTCCTCCGTTCTACGCAGTTGTTGCATCGACCTCTTCCATCTCTACGGGTCTGTGCCAGACCACCGGTCTTGACGTAGACGACGACCATCATGTGGTGGATATTGCCCGCGAGCCTATCCCGGGTCTCTTCGCGCTGGGCAACAGCTCGGGCAACCGCTTCATCGTGCAGTATGCAACGCCGCTTTCCGGCATGAGCCTTGGATACTGCATGACTGAGGGCACGTTGTTTGGCGAGCGCCTGGCTGCTGGGGAAATTGCGTAGTCTGGCTCTCTCTTGTGACTTGTTGATCACGTAGCGCGGCTACACCCGGCGAACTGATTGGACTGGTGGCTTCGGGGAAATTTTGTTCCCGAAGCCACCTTTTGGTATACTGCCCTCCTGTAACTAAGGGGGCGCATGCATGAACGGCCGTGATCGGCAAACAGAGTTTCGTACCAGTGTGGCATACGGACTTGTCATTGGTTGGCTTGCCATGTCATTGGCCCCCATGATTGCCGGTTCAGCAAGGGACGCAGCCATGGCGGATTTTTTCGGGTTGGCGCGCCTTTCGTTCTATGCGGCCCTTGCAGCGACGGCGGTTGTGGCCTGTGTCCCGCGAATCGCCAACAGTATGGGCAAACGCACCACTGCTTTTCTTGCCGCTGCGATGTGTTGCATGGCCGGGCTCATCAACTGGGCTTTTGCTTGTATTGGCCATGTTTCATCTATTTTGTTTGCTTGTTCATTCGCCTCATCGGGCATTGCTGCGGTCGTGCTTCAGTTTGCCTTGGTGGGTTTTCTAGATAGAGCAGACGCTGGCATTCGCAAACTGGTTGGGCCTGCCGTCTTGGGTGTTTTCGTGTACGTTGTTCTGGAGCTTATCCCTTCTGTGATGTGCCGGCCCCTTTACTCGCTCATTCCTCTCGTGTCGCTTGCCCTTATGCCCTCAAGTCGCATCGATCACGTGAGGACCCCAGTTGTTGGCTGCTCCACAAGTCAGGATGCTGCCGTTGCATTCGTCATGGCCGCGGCCCACATTTTCAATGGCATGGCTGAGGTCAATTCTTTTGTGATTCCTGTCGTCATGATTGTGGGCGTGTCTCTTGGAATAATCGGCGGTGCCGCGGTCATTTTCCTCCTGCGTCAAACGCATGCAAGTCGTCATTACATCACGACTTCGTGTGCCCTGGTAATTGCCTTGGGCGTACTCTTGCAAGGTCTTATGACGCTTACTGACTTTGGGCAAAACCTGCTTGACCATGGTTTTGGCAGCCTGTTCCACCTTGTTGTATTTATTGCGGAGTACATTCTGCTCGCTCTTGTCTTAACGCAGCGGCCTGCGCCGAAGATGCCCAAACATTCCGGGGGTGCCCTTTTGTGCTGGGCAAACATTGGCATTGCCTGCGGAACAATGCTTGGCATGTTCACCCATAGTGGTGCGTCCGCAACGATGGTTTCCCTGTTCATTGCTCTTGTCGGCGCTTTCTTGTTAGGCAAGCAAGCTGGATATGATGACGCTCCTAATGGCCGTGCGCCTGTTGCCGCGGGTGCATCGACAGACGCGTTAGACAACCTTGCAAAAAGGGCAAACCTATCCCAACGCGAGCTCGATGTGCTCACGCTCTGGGCAACTGGCCATCAGGTGGATTATGTTGCAGACCAGCTCTGCATCTCTAAAAATACTGCCAAGACGCATGTACGACATATCTATACAAAGCTGGGCGTAACGAGTCGAGAGGAGCTCATCCAGCTCATGGAGCGGCGAGAGTAACTCGCCTTGTCATTTTTCAGGTGGCCCAGTCTTGACCCCACGCCTTTGTTGCATTGTTTGCCGACGGAGATGGGCGCGCCATGTTGGCTTCTGGGCATTTTGCTTTCGCTCAAAACGCATTGCCTGTGTCGTCCGGGGCGAGGCGGCGCAAGCGCAGGGGATGCATATCGCAGGCCCGGCCTTTATATCCCGTCTTGTTGTCGCGGGCAACCTGCGATATTTCCTCGTATATGCATGCCGGTGCGACGCGGTGGTGTCGTGCGTCGGGCTCTGAGTCGGCCTCGGGTGCCCTGCTAACAGTATGGTTGCGCGCCGAGCCGCAGAGCGCGATATGGCTTTCCGTTCCAGATGAGTTTGTCAATGCCTTGGTTGCGCCTCAATTTTTTGGGCGCGGAGTGCGTGACGAGGGCTCGGTTGGGTGTTAATGGCGGGCCATGCGTGCTGAATGGACCATTTCGGGCTGATTTACGAGCTTGTTTTGGTCCATTGGGCACGACGGTCTGACGAACGTGCTGGATGGGCCATTTTGGCGTCCCGTTGGAACTGCGGGGTGAATTCCGCCTTCGGCAGTCGCTACGCACCCATGGCGTCGAGCATCTCTTCCGCCGTGGCATAGCCCGGGCGCTTCTCTGTGATGATCTTCTCCGCCTCGCGGATGGACTCGAGCGACTCGTTGTTGGGCTTGGGGTATTCGAGGCTCAGGGGAATCCTCTGCTCGCGCTCGATCTGCTTGTAGAAGGCGCGAGTGATGGGCGAGGTGTCGAAGCCGAAGTCCTCGACTATGGCGCTCATGGGCTGCTTCGTGGACTCATCAACCTTGATGGTTACCGATGCTGTGCTCACTGCTACCTCCTTTGATTAAGGCGACGCTTATACTACGATGTCTTGCATATATGAGTTTACATCTGACTGTGCAACAGCGCAGAGGAGCTCGAGATAACGAAGGGCACCGCGCAGGGTTACTCCAGATCCGCCTATCGCAAGGCTGGCATTCACAGTAAAGACGAGCTCATCGACCTGTGCCAACTCATGGGCGAGCGGCAAAACTGAGGCTCTTCGCTGGGCTGTCGTTGGCGGCAACGGTGCCGAAGGCCTGCGCCAAGTAGCGATACGTGGGAGCGTGGTCTTCTTTTGTATTGCCCGGGTCTGGGCGCCGTTTGCTGTGTTTGCCGCAAGGCTCGGGCTTGGCTACCCCCTCACGCACCAGGCGTTGAGCCACTTCTCGCCGGAGCGGCCGGGGCGGGCGTCGCCTGTGATCTCGACGGCGTCGACTTCGAGCCCGGGAACCTCGGCGATAAGGGCGCGCAGGGCAGGCTCGTCGAGGTCGGTGAACCAGCGGACGCCGCGCATGCCGTCGTGGGCGCCCAGCTTGAAGCTGAGGTAGAAGGTGCCGCCGGGTGCGAGGGCCTGGGCGTACTTGGAGATGACGTCGGGAAGCTCGGCCACCGGCACGTGGAGCAGGCTGCTGCACGCCCAGATACCGTCGTAGGGGCCTTGCGGCTCGTAGTCGGAGAAGAGCGCGTGTACGACGGGGAGCCCCGTGAGCCCGCTCGCCGCCTCGACCATCTGTTCGCTCCCGTCGACGGCGTCGACTTCGAGCCCCGCCCTCAGGAACGCGAGGGAGTCGCGGCCCGACCCGCAGCCCAGGTCGAGGACGCGGCCGCCCTCCGGCAGGCGCCGCGCGAACTCGCGCTGGAGCGCGCCGAACTCGACGCTTGCGGTTTCCGCCACGTAGCCCGCCGCGTTGGCGTCGTAGTAGCCTATGGTCTCCCTGGTGTGCTCGTCCATTTTCCCTCCTAGAACGCGGGTTCTCGCGCAGCTCGCGTCGCTCTGTCTCCCCGTCGGATACCTGCGCAGGAGAAACGCCGTGAGATACGGTAACATCAGTACGGGACCCTTGCGGTCAACATTGCCGCGGTGCAGCCGAATCCCCCAGTCGATGTCCGGATAGGCGTCTGACTCAATGGGGGGCGCAGCGCGGGGACTTGGCCGTTCCGTTCTTGGCCTTCGCCTCGACCGGCGCTAGGCGGTCTGCGTGTGCGCGATAGCTAGCATACCGCCGAGAGCGAAGTGGTCCAAGAGGGGCCGCCGCACTTTAAGCTGGGACTGCGAAAAGACTGTCGCCCCAGTGTATTCTAGAGCAGGGTGACCAAATGACGTTTTGCCAGGTAATGCAAAAACATGAGCGAGTTTTTGGCTTGTAGTTACACTTTCATGAGTGAGTTTTGGCGCCTGGCTACACTTTTATGAGCGAGTTCTCGTCAACCAGCCACACTTTCATGAACGAGTTTGCGCCCGGTCTCCCTCTTTTCGGCACCAGCCTCTAGGGATGGCTGAAATTTGGTGTCGGTGAGAATGCCTTGTTATGTCGGTGGGGCATGCGTTGTGCGACCATCCGACGAGGTGTCGGCCGCAGCCGATGTGCCAAAGCGGGGGCATCGCGTGTTTGCGCGACTCCCCCGCTGGTATTCTCGCTGTCCCGCCGCCTGTTGGCGCAGCTATGCCCTTATTAGATGAGGTCCTGGGCGAGTCGGTAGCCCATGAGGCAGCCCTCGACCATGCACAGGCCAAGGCTCATGCCGCTGATGGGGGTGGCGTAGTTGACGATGTAACGGCCGCCGGAGTTGTTGCCCACGGCGTAGAGACCGGGGATGGGCATGAGGTCGCTGTCCAGGACGCAGCCGTTGAAGTCTGTGTCGAGGCCGATGGTCATGCACAGGCCCGCGTAGAAGTCGTCGGACTGGCCCACGGAGGCGTAGAAGGGCGGGGTGGCGATGGGATGCATGATGCGCGGGTCCATCGCGAAGTCGTCGTCGAGGCTGGCCTCGCAGTACTGGTTCCACTTCTCGATCTCGGAGAGGGCGATGGCCTTCTGCTCGTCGGTGTAGCAGCCCAGCTTGTCCAGGAGCCCCTCGACGGTGTCGGCACAGAAGATGCCGTTGTCGTCGGCGCCGTCGAGCGTGGGGTCGGCGGCCTCCATCTTGGCCATGAGCGGGTCGATGCCGTTGAAGGTCACGCCGTGGGTGAGCTCGACCGCGCCGTGGGCCGGGGGCATGCAGTACACGGTGTCGAGGTAGTTGGCGTCGCAGATGGAGACGATGGCGCCGCGGGGCTGGCGGCAGGACTGGTAGTCCGAGTCCTCGGTGCCGCCGGCGCACTTGTCGCAGAAGCGCATGCCGCGCTGGTTCAGCACGATGAAGCCGGGACTCCAGGGGTCGGTCTCGATGGTGCCGGACTGGCCGGAGCTCATGCCGGTGCGCGGGTGGGGCTGAAAAATACGCCGGTTCCGCGGCGCGAAGGCCCCGTGCGGGGGTCGCGGTCGTATCCTACGGCCGCCCTTCCTGTTCGAGCAAGCTCAGCAGCTCCTGCTTGCTGTGCACGCCGAGCTTGTCGTAAATGTGGCGGATGTGGGTGGCGACGGTGCTTTTGGACAGCGACAGCTCCTCGCGGATGAACGGGGCGGAGCGCCCGCGGGCGAGATAGCCGAGGATCTGCGTCTCCCTCTCGGTGAGCCCGTAGCGTTGCGCGGTTTGGGCTGGGATGGATGTGCCGGCAATGTCGGCGCATCCATGGGGCCCTGTCGGGCTGGTTTCGCACGCGGCACCCTCCACGCTCGAAGACCCCGTCTCAAAATAGGGGCGGGGCATAGAGGAGGCGATGCACACAAGCAGGAGGACGAGCGCCATCGCGACGCTTTGTGCGGATGCGCCTTCAAGGTCAAGGGCCAGCAGTGCCGGCCTCAACGCCGCCCCCAGGAGGACTCCCAGCTGAATGCAACCCTGGCCGATGCCGATGCCGACGGAAACGGGAAGTGCCCCCTTCTTCGCCAGGCGGATGAAGCACAGCAGGACGACCGCCTGCACGCAGGTGTCGCCCGCCCAAAAGAGCGTCTGGCCCGCAATCTGCGCGCAGGCGTTGTCCCAGGGGCTCAGCACGAGCGCCGCGGTAAGCACCGGGAGCATCCAGCGGTACAGGAAGGTGAGGTCTATACGGGTCGAGAAGAACACGACGCAGGCCGACAGGACGACCCCGACCCCCGTGCCGAGAACGGTGGGGACGTCCACCGGCAGGTCGAGCCCGACCGACGGCCCCTGCACGACGTCGCTCGCCCCGATGGCGAGGTAGCACGCGACGATGAAGGCGAGCATCTGCATCGGGGGGAACTTACCCGTCCAGCTGACTCTGCCCCTGCCGGGGGCGACGGCGTCGTGGCGGGCCCGGTTGGGGGCAGGTGCCCCCGACGATCCTGCGCGCACCAGCAACAGCCCCGAGACGGCCGGCACCGCAACGGTGACGGCGGAAAGGATCGGGGTGCGCTCGAGAAACTGCAGGCACAGGGCGCAGACCGTCGTGACGCCCGAGGCGGCCAGGACTACGGTCTCGGCTTCCTCGATGCCCAGCGAACAAATCGCCGAGCCCCAGAGGATGCACAGTCCCGCGTAGCCGACGCCCGCAAGTACGCGGGCGAACGAGTGCAAAAGCCACGGTGCCCCTATCGGGCCGACGGGGGCGCAGAGCAGGGCCGTTCCCAGGGTGAACAGGCAGGTGAAGGAGAGGCAGAGCGCCCTGCTGGCGCACAGGGGCGTGCGGCGAAGCAGGAAGCCGAGCGCGAAGAGGGCGACGGTCACGGCGGCTGGCCCCACCGCCCAGCCGGCACCCTCGGCAATCTGCGAGGCGACGAGGCCGCTGAAAAGAGACGGGTTGCCCCGCATGCAGTACACCCACGCCCAGACGAGTCCCAGCCCGATGAAGTAGTGAGCCAAGCTCGCCGGGCCCTTCGGCTCGCCGCCCAACCCGGTGTTCTCTGCTGTTCCCTCTCGCACGAGCGCGTCCCCCTGTGGTTGCACGGCCGGAATAGACGCGAGGCGCCGGCCCACGCAATCGGGGACAGGTGCCTCGCGTCCTGCGAATTGTATCGCAATCGCGGCGGTAAGGCCTGGGGCTAGGCCAGCTGGCGTGCGAGCTTGATGCCGTCGGCCATGACGGTGATGCCCGAGTCGCCGACCTTCACCTCGCCGATCGCGTACAGGCCCTCGACGGCCTTGCCGGACTCGTCGAGCACGGCGTAGGTCTCCATGTCTACCTGGACGCCGGAGTTGGTGATGTGCATCGCCCACGTGCCGGGGCAGGCGTAGTAGGGCGGCTCGTCGATGACGTACAGCTCGTCGAGCAGCGTGCGGCCGAAGTCGGGGTCCGAGCCCTGGCGCACGTACTCGTTGAAGGTCGCCACCGTCTCGGCGAGCGTGTCGGGGTCGATGTCGATCTGCTGCGCCAACTCCTCCACGGTGTCGGCCTTGTAGAGCTTGTTCATGAGCAGCAGCATGTCCTCCTCGATGCCGAACTGGTTCTTGCCGTCCTCGAAGGCGGCGATGGGGGCGTCGGAGATGCTGTAGTCGAAGTCGTCGGTCTGCTCCATGACGGCGCGGACCTTGCCGTTGCGCGTGCCGGACTCGTCGCAGAAGCGCCTGCCCTCCTTGTTGACCATGAGGGTGCTCTTGCCGGCCCCGACCTGGGACTCAACCGAGATGTCGGCGCCGTTGGCGATGAGAATCATGAAGTTGGCGCCCGAGTCGGCATACGCGCCGCCCACGGACTGGGCGAGCTTCAGGCCGTCCCCCGTGTGGCCGTACGCGTTGTCGGTGGGGATGGAGTCGAAGCCTGCGAAGTCCCAGCCGTCGTCGTGCTCGACAATCATGTCGGGGTTGCCCGAGAAGCCTCCCGTGGCGATGGCCACGCCCTTGGAGGCGTGCACGGTGTAGCTGGTGCCGTCCGACGAGGTTCCCTTGGCCCCAGTGACCCTCCCGTTCTCGGTGACGAGCTCGCTCGCGGGGGTGGCCATGAGGAAGGTGATGTCCAGGCCCTTCTCGGCGATGAAGTCGTCCATCGCGGCGAAGTAGCCCTCGCCGCATTCCCCGGCCTGGGGACTCGTGTTGTCGGGCCAGGGGTAGCCGCCGGCGGGGACCAGGGAGCGGTACTGGATGTCGGTCTGCGCGAGCCAGTCCATGAGGAGGTCGCCGTTCTGCGCCGTGGAGAGGTAGACCTGGTAGAGGTCGTCGGTGTACTCGGTCTCGTCGGCGGCGATCATGTTGTAGATTGCCTGCCAGGTGTACGAGTTGAAGACCTTGGTGTTGCCGGCGGCGTAGTAGTCGTCGAACTCCTTCTGGATGGAGTCCACGAGCTCCTGGGGCGCGCCGATCGCCAGGGCGTTCTGGAGCGTTTGCTCGAAATAGGCCCTGTAACCGTCGGTCATGTCCTGGCGCAGGTCGTCGGGGGCGTTCACGTACACCAGCACGCCGCCGGACACCAGGGCGTTGCCTCCGACGTTGGAGCTCTTCTCGAAGACGACGACCTTGGCGCCGCGCAGGGCGCCCTCGATTGCGCACGGCATGCCCGCCGCGCCTGCGCCGATGACGACGATGTCGGCGTCGAGCTCCACGGTGTCGGACGCCTTCTCGGGGCCTGCGGCCTTCTCGAGGTCGGACACGTTGCCCCCGGCCTGTTCGACGCAGTCGCCGATGGCGTTGATCAAGCCCATGCTGGAGAGGGTGGCACCGGCGACCGAGTCGATGCCAAGGGACTGGTACTCGATGACGAGCTGGGGAATCGTCTGGTAGGCCCCGTTTGCGATGCGCGGTGTTTCGTGCGACTCGGTGACCTCGATGGACTCGATGGCGTGGTCGGAGAAGGTCACCTCGACGCCGATCGGGCCCTTGCGGCCCATTGCGGAGCCGGTGTAGGTGCCGGGGGTGTAGGCCTGTTCAACCGAGTCGGCTGCCGGCTGCTCGGCGAGGGAGCTGCGGGGTGCGACTGGTGCGGCGAGGAGGGCGGCCGACGCCGCCGCCCCTGCGGCAACGAGCTGGCGTCGGGTGATTCCCTTGCAGGCGCTGGTTTGCATGAGCGTGTCCTTTCGACTGTGCCGGCAGGCTCCGTGCCTGCCTGATGCGGCCCATGAAACCCCAGGGGAACCTGTGGGAAATCGACAGAAAGAGAGGTCGTGCGATTGGCTGGGGGACAAAAGAGATATCGACCAAAAGTGTCGATGACGTATTTACCAGGAACGACGAGCGAGTGTTGGAGATGAGAGTGACCAAAGAGGCGGTGTTGTTATCGAAGGCGGGCTTCCAACGGAGTCACTCACCCCAAGCCGGAGGTGAGGCACAGGGAGAAGGCGGGGGCCTAGCGCCCCCTTTCTTCGTCGCCCCTCGAGGCGCCGGCCAGCCAAAAAAGCCCCGTTCGGACCGGAGCGGTCCGAACGGGGCTCGATTTCGTTATCGAGGCTTTTGTTACAGCCCCTTTTTGAGTGCGCTTGGGTTGATGGCGCTATCCCTCAATCACCACACCCGCGCGGGCCATGGCGTCCTTGACGGCGTCCTGCAATCCGCGGCTGGCGATGGTTGCGCCTGTCTGAAGGTCGACGTCGGCGCTGCCGGCCTCGACCATGCGCGCGGGCATGTCGGTGAACAGGTCGAGCACGACATCGGGGGACTCCATCTGGCTCAGCACCTCGACGGCGGTGACGGTCTGGCCGTCGAGCGTGACCTTAACGACGATGGGGGCGTGGATGCCCAGGGCGACGCCCACATGCTCGTTCTCGCCGCACTCATAGGAGGCGACAATCGCGTCGGCGTCGAAGGCCGTGATTTCGTTGACCGGCGCCGCGGCGCCCGCAGGTTCCTCCGTTGCGTCGTCCTTTGCGGCTGCGGCGTTGGCACCGGCGATGCGGCCGGAGTACATGGTCTCGCCGATGTTGCCGCCCGCGATGTAGACGCCGCCCCAGAAGGAGCCGAGCTCACCGGCCTCGTACAGGTGGGCGATGGGCTTATCGTCCCAGTCGAGCACCTGGCAGTTTGCGTCGCGCTTGGCTCCGCCCTGGGCGTTTACGAACGCGCCGGTGTACTCGATGCCGTAGAACGGGCCGCTCTCGATCTTGACCAGGGTCTCGGGGTAGCGGGCGAAGTCGGTGTCGAAGCCCTGGTCGCAGTAGGCGTTGTAGTCCGCCACGGTCTGGGCGAGACCCTCGGGGTCCACACCCAGCTTCTCGGCGAGCTCTTCGACGGTGTCGGCCTGGGAGATGTTGTCCATCCCCACGACGACGTAGGTTGGCTTGCCGTGGAACTGCGAGGTGGCGAAGCCGTCGGCGTCCATCACCGCGAAGAACTTCTTGGGGAGCTGCATGTTCATGTACGTGTCGCCCACCGGCATGAAGCCGTGGTGGTTCATGCCACACTCGCGCATGAAGCGCTTGCCGTTGGCGGTGACGAAGATGGAGTTGCCGGTGTCGGTCGCACGGTTGAGGCCACCGCCGCACCATCACGCCTGTTCGCTGCCCGGCTTGGGCGGGTTCACGAAGGGGCCCGACAGGCAGTTCATGTGCCAGAGTTGCGCACCGACCTCTGCGGCCATGTCGATGCCGTCGCCCGTGTCGAAGGTGGAGCCCACGAATTTGGTGCCCTCGCGGCCGGTGTAGGTCTGGCGCTGTGCGCTGTTGGTAGTCTAGGCATGCTGCTCGCCGCATCCGGTGCTGCTATGGTCTTGCCGGGCAGATTGCGCAATGTCGGCGGCAGCCTGCTCATGCTTTTGTGGAGCGCGAGGTTTGTGTCGGTGACGCGGGGCCGTGCCTTTGCCGCGGTTTCGGGTGCGGCGCTGCTCGCTCTCGCCCTGCAGTGCGTGGCGATCGCGGTCGATCAGGTGTTTGGCCCTTTGCCCGGGATGTTCTCATCCATCACAAGTCTCTATTGGGTGATTTCAGCCGGCATTCTTGTGCATTTGCAGGCGAGAGAGCCTTTAGTGAATTTCCAGGTGGAGCAGGACTCATGTACGGCCCGAACGCGTGTGGAGTTTATTTTCTCGCGCATTGCGCTTGGGTCGGGACTCGGGGTGCTTCAGGCTGCGTTGCTGGCCGCGGGCGCTGGGCCGATAGCCTACGGATCGGCCGTGTCTGCCGTCTCGTCCGGTGCACTTGCCCTGCTGTGCATCGTGTGTTTGGCCGGCGGATGGGGAGTGGGCAATGCCATGCGGTTTGTTCCGCTTGTTCCAATTGCCACTCTGATGCTGCCCGTTATCGGGGCCGCCGAGGGTGTCACGCGCGTCGAGTTGATGTACCCCTGCCTGTGGCTCGCATGGATATGTCTGTCTTCCGTGCAGCTTTCCGAGCTCAAGTATTTCCTTGGCAGGAGGCCGCTCGGCCTTGCGCTCGGCGAAAAGGCGCTCGTTCTGTTCGCGATATTGATTGGCCAGATCTGTGGTGCCTGGCTATTCGGGCGGTTGGGCGAGCCTGCGGCTGCCTCAGTTGCCACCGTCCCGGCGTTGGCCACTGGTGTCCTGCTGCTTTGCCTCTACTCTTCCGCCTCTCTCATGCGTCTCGCATCCATGCGAGATCACGAAGCATTCGTCCAAGAGGTTATCGCCGAGTCTCAGGAGGCCCTGGCCTACGTATACCGTCGGATTGCCGATGACTTTGGGCTCTCGGCGCGCGAGGCGCAGGTCCTGCCCTCCTTGCTCAGGGCCACACGCAAGGCCACGTCGCCCAGGAGTTGGGCGTCGCCTCCGGTACTGTTCGCTCCCACGTCAACCACATCTACACCAAAACCCGCTGTCACTCGCGCGAGGATCTTCTGGCGCTTGTGAAGAAATACCAGGCAGAGAAGAAGTAGGGATTGCTTCCGTTAACGACTGGGCCGCTTCGGGCTCTTTTACGCGACAGGTGTTGTTCGTGCCGTCCAGGACGCGCTCGGTACCCCAGACGACACGGGCAAAACATTCGTTTTACAGGCCCATCGCTGCCCTCACGGCGTCCTTGAGAGTCTTGCTTGTGACGGTGGTACCGGAGGCGCCGTCCACGCCGTCGATCTCCTCGGCGGTGGAAAGTCCCACAAACTCCGCCGGCATCTGCTCGATGGCCTTGGAGCCGATGCCCTCGGTCTCGGTGTTCTCGCCTACCTCGGCGGAGACAATCTTTCCGTCGGCGTCCAACGTCACGGTGACGGGGACCTGGCCGCCCATGCCCTTGGCCGAGCCCGAGAGCGTGCCGTCGGCGTTTGCGGAGGAGCTCGTGCCGTCGGTGTCGGCCGTCAGGTCCGTCTCATCGCCCGGGCCGGCCGGGGTGCAGGCCGCCTCCTCGAGCGGGACGTAGGCCGGCAGCAGGTCCTTCTTGGCGGCGGCGTTCGTGCTGGCGATGTCGCCGAAGATGAAGCACTCGGCCACGTTCGTTCCGCCCTGGTACATGCAGGCCGTGATTCCGCCCAGTTCGCCGGCGCTGTACAGGTGCGGGATGGGGTTGCCGGCGGTGTCCAGCACCTGAGCCTGGGCGTCGCGTTCGGGGCCGCCCTGCGTGTTCAGAATGCCGCCCGTGGCGCGCACCACATAGTAGGCAACCCCGTCGAAGGCGCGCATTGTGGTCACGTCGCGGCCGCAGGTGAAGTCGCGCCCGCCTTCCACGAAGGCGTTGAAGTCGTCGATTGTCTGCTGGAGATTCTCCTCCGGGCAGCCGATGGCCTCGGCCGCCTCGGCGACGCTCGCACATTGCATGATGGCGTCGGCCGCCGCGTCGTCCAAGGGGGCGGTGTTTGTCAGCTCGTCCATCTTCGCCTGGTCAAACACGACGTAAATCGCCTCGGGCCACTCGGGGTTCTCCCAACGGCCGTTGCCAGGGTCGGCGTGGCCGTGGCGCAGCTGGAGAGTCTCGTTGTAGAAGCGGCGCCCCTCGTTGCCCACGTAGATGGAGGAGCCGGCGTTGATGCCGTTGGGCAGGCGCGTGAACGAGAGCCTGCTCGGGTCGTACAACCAGCCGGCGCCGATGCCCTCGTAGACGTTCATGTGCCACAGACAGTAGCCCACGGACTGGCACATGGAAAGCCCGTCTCCCTCGTTGTAGGTGCCGCCGCCTACGACGTGGTTTGTCAAGCCCAGGAAGTCCTGCAATTTCCCCACCAGGTACCTGTGCAGGAGAAACGCGGTGAAGCACGGCGGCGCCAGCACGGAATCCTCGTGGCTGACGTTGCTGCCGCACAGTTCGAGCCCCAGTCGATGTCCGGATAGACATTAGACTCAATGAAGGCGCGCAGGGACTTGGCGGTCCTATTATTTAGCCTTTGCCTCGGCTGGCGCAAGGAGGCCTCTCGTATGCACGACAGCCGGCATGCGCTGAGGGCGTTGCGGTCCAAGAAGAGGTGCCGGCACCTTTTCAAGCTCAAGCCGTGAAAGGGCCCTCGTTTCCAGTGCAATCCGGAATAAGGCAAGTGGCTGCCGTTTTACCAGGTAATGCAAAAACAGGAGCGAATTTTTGGCCTACAGTCACACTTTCATGAGCGAGTTCTCGTCGCAGGGCCATTCGTTCGGTGCTGCCTCAACTTGGAAAAGTGTTTATAACAGCCATTTCCAATCTTGGGAAAATGCGCCCAGGAGTACTTGTGGAACACGGAAGAGTGTGAAATCACGAGGATACGGGCGGTTTTCACTTGGGGGGGCGACATGCCCAAGCGTAAGGCGCAAGCTCGGTTAGGGCTCTCTCCTCTCGCGCAGGCTTTCTGCGGTTGCGCCGAGCTGCTGCCTGCTCGAGACACCCACCTTTGCATAAATGTGCCTGATGTGGGTGTTTGCAGTGGACAGGCTGACGCTGAGCTTATCCGCGATGTATGAGGCGCTTCTGCTATCAAGCAGAAGGGAGCAGACTTCGATCTCGCGCGCGGAGAGCCTGAATACATCCCCCAAGTTCAGGGCGTCTCTATCGGGGATCTCCGCTTCCTTTGAAGCCGTCTGCGCCTGAGCGAGTGCCTCTTGCCGGGCGACTTCCACGGCTCGCTCGAGCTCCGTGCGATGCAGCCCGTTGTTGACCTGCATGATGAGGGCAATGTAGCTCATGATGACAATGCAGAGAACCCCCAACAGGACGAGAGCGAGCCAATGGGCGACGAGGGGCGCGCAGAGCTTTCCAAGGAGCAGCCCCGATGCCTCCGCCGCGCAGAGGGCCTCGAACGATCGCCCAAAAAGAAGTGTGGTGGGGTAGCCGCTCTTGTGGGATAGCCCGGCAAAGTGGATGAAGAGGACGAGCTGGATGAAGAGGCGTTCAACGAGGGCAAGCGCGAAGAACGGCTTGCTGGCTTGGCCCCCCATGACGGCCACCGCGGCAACCCCGATAACCATGATCGCCGACAGGCTCCAGAAGGCGGCCATAAAATTCTTGCCTGCTTTGTTGAAGGAGACGTACATGACTCCGGCCATGACGCAGGCAAGGCCTGCGCAAATGACATGTAGGGACCAATCGTTCTGTGCCAGTTGACCGTTGAGTCCCAGTCCCCAGATAAACCCGAACGCAAGCCAGAAACCGGCAATCTTGACGGTAATCTCCCAGCGGTCGAACGGCGTGTTGGCCACGGTGCGTCCGGAGTTTTGCGGGGTGGCGGCCTTGGGCCCGGTGCCCCCAGGCGCGAGGCCTCTTGCGCTGGCATTGCTTGGGGATATTCGAATGTGCGCGGAAGCGGTCAGCAGGGTGCCGGCCAAAAGGGGCAGGGCAACAAAGGAGAACGAGCGAGCAAGAGGGGGGAGCTGGGACAGCGCCAGGTACAGCAGAGCCCCCAGTCCTGCGGCGATTGGAACGCTGTGCATGTTACGGCCGACATCCTGCCCGCCCAAAGCGCCCCCGATGGCGAGAAACGCGCCTGCGCACCCCATGCCTGCAAGAATCGCGCCAAGCACGAGAGCCAGGGGGTTCAACGACGCCGCGCCAAGATATGAAAGCAGTGTCCCTGCCGGGGCGCATGCTGCAAACAGGGCGCCAAACACATTTTTCCTGGGTATCCTCCACCGCTTTTCCCAACCAACGAGAATGCTGAGGGCCAACGAGCAGATTAGGGTGGCGCAGGCAAGGGCCGCAGTGCTTGCGGGGGAGAGAAACGCGGACAGGTTCCATGCCACCCATATGCCGGTCGCCGCATAAACGGCATGTGCGCTTGCCCCTATGCGTTGCCGCGCGCCGTTCATCGTTTGTCCTCCTGTAGCGCTATGGTCTCTGGCGAGAAAATGTGTGCATGCGGTGCCGTATCATACACCGCCCGGGGCTGAACGTGTAGGGGGCGCCCGTAGATGACACGGTCGCCCCCCCCGGCCCTGCGCTGGCCACAAAATGTTGTCTAGCTAATCATATAGAGTTTCGGCCGCACTACTTCTCCAGGTAGTCGTTGACGTCGACTGCGGGAAGCGGGTCGGTGAGGAAGCCGCTCTCGTAATCAGGGAAGAGCAGCTGGTCCTCGGTGATGAGGTAGGTGCCCTCGCCGTGGCACTCGTTGCAGAACTCCTGGTTTACCTCGGGCACAATCGTGGCGTGGAACATGGCGGGGTAGATGGCGCTCGTCGTGTTGAGCAGGGCCATGTCGACGCTTTCAACGCCGCCGTCCTGGAACATCTCGCTGCCTACGGGCGCAATGGCCAGCGTGGTGATCTGACCCGTCTGCTCATCGGTGCCCAAGGTCACGCCGAAGGACTCCTCGGCACCGGCAAGCGGGCTGTCCGTGTCGCGGCTGGGCGTCCAGCTGTGGCAGTTGGAGCAGGTGCGGTACTCGCCACTATGGCACGACCAGCACGTGGCCTTGGCGAGGTGCTCGGCGGAGTGCCATTCACCCTCAAGCGAGTCCTCATCGTGACAGTCCTGGCATTCGGTGGTCACGATGCCCGAATGAATCATTGTGGTGCGATAGATGCCGTCACCGTGAATCTCGGTCACGTTGTGACAGTCCATGCAGCTCATGCCCGCCTTGTAGTGCACGTCGGTATTGGGGAAGCAGGTGCCTAGGCCGCCAGAGTGGCAATAGGCCAAGCAACTCTGCTGGGCGTCCTCGTTGTTGTCGGACAGCATGAAGTCGTGCCCGGGTTTGTCCTCCTTTGCCTGGGTCACATGGCACATGGCGCAGGACTGATGACAGTCCATGCAGGAGCTTTGCTGCCAGTTGTCGTTGTAGAGGCACTCGCCTGTGGCGTCCTCCGCAAGGCCGGTGCGTACCAGGTATTTGGCGGACAGGCCCGCCGTGGTGTAATGCAGGCTTGTTTTGTACACATCGGTCACGTCCTCATGGCACTGGCCGCACACGGTCACGCCGGCGTCGACCGAAGGGTCGGCAGTGATGCCTTCCATGGCCGTGGCGGCGTCGGTTGCGTCGGCGTCGCCGCCGTGACAGAACGTGCAGCCGAGCTGCCCATGGGTGGAGGTGACATAGGTGTCGCTCACGAGATACGTGCTTGCGCTGAGGTTGCTGGAGGAGAGCGACGCCTCGAGCATGTCGATGTTGGTATGGCAGGTAGCGCAGTTGCCGCTTGCGGCGGGGGTTGCCTTGGCATACGCCTCGCGTGCCGCTTGGAGGCCGTCGCCTTGGGTATCTGCGGCTTGCGATGCCTGTGCGGCTGGAATCTCAGTGGCGGTGCCGGGCTCGGCCTGCGCAGCCAGTGAGCCGCCTGCGAGTAAGACACACGCCAGGATGCCGCCCACGAATGCCGTCGCCTTTTGCCGTTGCATGGTTGTCGGTCGTTTCATGTTCCCTTCTCCATCCCTCTCGGTTTCGAACTGTTCTCTTGCACCTCTTTGCGCAGAAAAGGGCGCTCAGGACAAAAAAAGATAGTGATTTGGCAACAATTTGCCATCGACAGAAATCTGACGATAGTTGTGTTTTTGCTGGTAGATTGTTTGGAACAGAAGCTTTGGAGAGGCGGGGTGCTAAGCCGGGGCGACAAGGGGCCTTATCGAGCACATGCATTTATCTATAGCTGGAGAGCAGCTTTGTGATTGCGCCAGCCCCGTGGCCGCCCGGGTCGCCGCAGACATGCTGAAGCACTGTCCCTTGAAGTTCTCATGCTCGGGCACATGCGAGCACCCTTGGCGCGTTTCTGTTTGCGGGGCTCAATTAGACAAGGAATAACTGGCAGAGATGTCAACGGGCTACGCTTCAAGCTCAAGCCGTGAAAGGGCCCTCGTTCCCAGCGCAATCCGGAATAAAGCAGTGGTGCCGTTTTACCAGGTAATGCAAAAACATGAGCGAGTTTTTGGCAATTGGCTACACTTTAATGAGTGAGTTCGCATTGCGGTACGTCTTGTACCTGCGGTGTGTGGGCAACGAGTGTAAGTAGGACTCCCTCGATAAACGGACCTGCCCGATGCGACGCCGACGACGCGGTGATGCTCGATAGCCCCTCTTGATAAGCGAAGCCGCCCCCTCCCGGATGCATTCGGAAGGGGGCGGCTGTTCTGGTTGGGAGTCGCCTTGCTTGCGGGGTGGGCCCGTGCGGGCGGCACGCGGCCTCGCCGGTCTACCCCTCGAGATTCTCGGTCACGAAGAGGGTGATGCACTGCTCGATGAGCTCGTCGCTCGCGTCGGCTGGAATGGCGGCGGGCATGGTGTAGGCGTAGGCCCCCGTGAAGAAGTCGAACAGGTCGTTGAGGTCGCTGCCGAAGCGCATCTCGAGGTGGAACGTGTCGGCAGGATTGTCTGAGCGGCTCACGAAGTAGCGGTACTCGCCGGCGTCCTCGTCGGCGGTGCGGAACGCGTAGAAGTCGACGACGGGGGAGTAGCACAGATATTCGTACTCATGGGAGAAGACCTCGGTGCCGTCCTGTGCGGTTCCGCTCACGGTAGCTCCGTCGAAGTGCAGCGTCGCGACGCCGTCGGGGAAGTAGCAGTCAAACGCCATGGAGTCGGGGTCGGCCTCGTAGGCTTCGGCCGCCTCCTCGCCGCGAAGCGTGCCCTCCACGGATGCCTGCAGCATCTCTGCCGTGTCGTCGGCGTCGTCTTCGCCCACGATGGCGGCGCACTGCTCGTGCCAGATGTCAGGATACTGGCGAAGGACGGGGAAGAGCTCGACATAGTCGCCCTGAATGGCGTCGATGAGCTGGGCTGCCGCCTCTTCGGAGCCTGCGGGGGCGGTGATGACGCTCTCCTCCTCGGTCCCTGCGGCTTCGTCGGCGAAGGCGGAGATGGGGGCGATGCTGGCGAGGGCGCCGGCAGCGAAAAGTGAGACGAGCGAACGACGGGTGAGTTCCATGGAGCGCCTCCTTGGTAAAAGTTTGATATAGCAAACACGATTGCCAAGTATACTCATTTAGTTAGGTACAGCAAACTAATTTCATTCCGTCACCTTTTCTGCAGGAAGTCGACTGCGTTTTGGACGCTTGACGCTGAGCCGCAGGCCCTTCATTTGCCTTCCCGCTCTCCACCTCCCTCCTTGACGAATCAACCCCTAAGCGTCAAACCGACAAAAAATCTCCCTGATACACTCCCGCCAAAGGGGCGGGCCGCATTGATTGGACGTGCGCGACGGGGGCGTTCGCACGCTGGTTCGATGGGCTCGCAAAGTGCAAGGAGGAAGGGGACCCCCATGTTCTTTTATGAGCCGCTTTCGGGGACGGCGATAGTGAGTGTCTTGCTCTACCTGGTGTTTCTTATTGGCATGAACGAGCTGTCGCGCCTCAACAAATGGGTGGGCGGCGCAATCTTCATCGCTTTGCCCACGGTGCTCACGATATTTGTCTGGCCGCACACGGCGGTCGAGGGCACGGGCGCGGGCACGTGGTTCCAGTGGGTGAAGACCTACTCGTGTCTGGCGGGCGCGATTCTGGGATGGCTCATCGTGTACTTCCCCGCCTTCCAGAAGAAGTACGTCGTCTGCATCCCGCCCATCATCTTCGCCATCAACATCCTTGAGGCTTGCATCCGCGACTTCCAGCTCACGGGTGTCAACGGCATCGTGGACGGCTACATGGTGGTCGGCGGCCCCTGGAACGTCATCAACGGCATCGCCGGCATCCTGAATGCTCTGTGCATCTGCGGTTTCTTCGGCATCATCGTCAGCCGCGGCAAGAAGAAGGACTTTGTCTGGCCCGACCAGCTGTGGTTCTGGATCATCGGCTACGACCTGTGGAACTTTGCCTACACCTACAACAGCGTCTCCGACCGTTCCATGTACTGCGGCCTGGTGCTGCTGGCGGCCTGCACCATCCCGGCGTTCTTCATCAAGCGCGGCGCCTACGCGCAGCACCGCGTGCGCACGCTTGCCGTGAACATGATCGTGACCATGACGGTGCCGTGGTTCTTCCTGCACCCCGCCTTCATCGTGCATTCCACGAACGACCCGGCGGCCCACATGACCATCTCGGTCATCGCGCTGCTGTTCAACGCCGGTGTGTTCGTCTACCAGGCCTATACCATCGCAGTCAAGAAGCGCAACCCCTTCAAGCAGGAGCTTTACATCGACAATCCCGGTTTCCGCAAGGTGTACCTCGACAACATCGACGTTCCCGAGGACCAGCGCGAGGCCGCCCTGGCGAACCTGGAGGAGTTCGGCTACAAGGCAGCCTGGGATGAGAAGGGCCGCGTCAAGACCATGGTGACGCGTCCGTAAACGTCTGGCGACCCCCGCATCGCCGCACCCGCGCCCGCGGTGTTGCGGCGGTGCGCCCCTGTATTCCGAGGAGGAAACCCATGGGTATCCTGTACCAGGCATCCGACCCTATGGTGTGGGCGATCTGGCTCTTTGTCGTGTTCGCCCTCATGGCATTCAACGAGTTCGGCCGTACGAGCGTTTGGGGTGGCGTGGCGCTGTTCGTCGTCGCCCCCATCGTGTTTACCATTTTCGTATGGCCCAACACCGCTGCGCCCGGCAACGAATACGGCACGGGCAACTGGTTCAACTGGGTCAAGACGTACTCGGCCTTGGCGGGCTGCGTCGGCTTCATGGCGCTGCGGTTTGTGAAGTGGCGCGGTGCCGACGGACGCGAGCATCACCTGTATGAGAAGCGCTGGGCCCTGTGCTTCCCGCCGCTCATCCTTGCCATCAACATCTGCGAGGCTGTGATACGCGACGTGCAGATGTTCTCCTACGGCCTGTGGGGCGGCGCCGTCGTCGATCACGTGTGGATGATCTCCGGCCCCTGGAACATCATGAACGCAATCGCCGGCATCCTGAACATCATTACCATCTGCGGCTGGTTCGGCATCTTCATTTCGAAGGACAAGTCGCGCGACATGATTTGGCCCGACATGCTGTGGATGTGGATCATCGCCTACGACCTGTGGAACTTCGCCTACACCTACAACTGCATGTCCGATCACTCCACGTACACCGGTCTGGCCCTGCTCATCGCTTGCACCGTGCCCACGTTCTTCACCAAGCGCGGCGCTTGGCTGCAGCATCGCGCACAGACGTTGGCGCTCTATGCCATGTTTGCCATGGCGTTGCCGCAGTTCTACACCTTTGCCGAGATTCCCACGACGCACAACCCCACCGCGTTCTTTGCCGTGAGTCTCGTGGCGCTCGTTGCAAACAGTGCGCTGGCCATTTACCAGTTCCGTCGCATCCGCGCTCGCGGCCTTAACCCGCTCAAGGACGAGATTTATAATGACATGGAGAAGTATCGTGAGGTCGTCGAGGAGAACCGCTAGCGTTTAGCTGCCGTTATGTGCGTGCCATGCCGGGCGCGGCGGTGCCTTGGCGGATGGGGGTGCTGCCGTGCCGGTGCAGAGAAGCGCGTCGATACCTGGGTTCGACCCTGACCTGCCGCATCCCGTGACGCGGCAGGTCAGGCACAGTGCGCGGCTGGGCGGCATGGCTGGCGACATCATGCTGGCTGCCCGCGATTTATACGAGACCGAGGGGGTGGCCGCCACCAGCCTGGCGGCCATCGCCCGCAAGGCGGGCGTGACGCGCACCCTCGTGTACTACTACTTCCCCGACAAGCAGGCCGTGACCGACGCTGTGCTCGATGACTACCTCGAGGACCTGGTAGAGAGCGTGTCCACCTGGAATGAGCTGCGGGCGTTCGGCGATACTCCTTCGGAGTTGAAGAACTGCGTGTCAATGCTGCGCCGGGCGCTCTACACCGCCTCGGGCTCCCCGCGCCCCATGTTTGCCGTGCTCGACGAGCTGGGCGTGCGCGACCAGTTCGCCACCCAAGCCGTCCGCGAGATCGTCGCGTGCATCCAGAGCTACATCGTTTCCGAGTACATGGCCTACCGCACCATAGAGATCCAGCTGGTGCCCGAGACGTTCGGTCTGCTCATATTCGGCCTGGTAGGCATGATGAAGGCCAAGCCTGACATCACCGACGACGAGCTGGCTCTGCTCATCGCGCAGACCCTGCGCCTCGACATGACCGTGATGGACCCGCCGCCCTGGCCCGAGCACCCCGGCGCAGCAGGCGGCCAGGGCTAGCGGCACTCCATGGCGAGATGGGCGGCATAGACCGGGGCGTAGATGCGGTTTTCTGCCAGCTCGATGTTACCGTCATGCAGCACAATTGCACTCTTCGCCTCGCCTGATTCGAGCAGGTTCGATAGTGCGCTGTGACGACGATAGTCCTTGCCAGACTTGACCTCGATGAGCCGAGTGTCGCCCGTTGCGGAATCCTCGATGACGAAGTCAACCTCTCCGCCTTTTTTCGACGAGTAGTAGTGCGGCGCGAACCCGC
Source organism: uncultured Coriobacteriales bacterium (assembly GCA_934636245.1). GTDB lineage: Bacteria > Actinomycetota > Coriobacteriia > Coriobacteriales > UMGS124 > UMGS124. The sequence continues at coordinate 33,709 of CAKUAI010000007.1, read as the reverse complement.
GTGCGAGTAGCTCTTGAGCGACGGCCGCCTCAAAAAGGGAACCATAGTTGATTCCTGTTTTGCCGTTGATGATGTCCAGGTCGACCTTTCCCATGAGCCGAGAGGTGAGGATGCCGATGTCGTTGAGGAAAAACTTGAACGATGTGCGATCTTCAGAGAGGCCGATAGGGTAGCTTACCTGCCCAACCCTCGTTGCTTGTATGGCGATGCCTGCGCTTGTGAGCCAGTCGAAAGCCGTCTCCAGGTTGGCGAAGCGTAGGTTGCGGTCAAGCCGGGCATATTTGAACCTCTTCGTTGGGGCGTTGAGCTGCGCAGGTATTGCCTCATAAACCATCTTGATCTGTCGGGCCTCGACTGGGTCCTCCACGTATTTGACAATGTCGCTCTCGTAGAGATCAAAGAGGTCCCTTTGGGCGTTGCGGACTGGCACGATTTGAGATGTCTCGCAGTATGTCTGTACGGCATCGGGCATACCACCGACAAGCAGATATTCTCTGAAACGGCGAGACAGCAGCTCATGGATGAAGTCAGGTACCGGTCTGTGGGCGAGGACTGCTTCTTCCATGGTGTGCCATAGTTCCGGGACGACCCCTCGCGCCCGGCAGTACTCCTCGAACGTGAGGGGATACATGCACATCTTGCGCAAAAAGCCGACAGGCAGGGACCGTGTGTGGACGTACGCATCCAGGCCTAGCAGCGAGCCGGACAGAATCATGTCGGCCCCGTTTTTTTCTGCCAGGAACTTGATCCAGGTGAGCATGTCCTTGCATTCCTGGATCTCGTCGAGAAAGAGCAGAGTCTTGCCGGGGATGATTGAGACGCCGGCGAGGGCGGATATACGCAGCATGAGGTCATCGACGTCGACCGCATCGGAGAGTGTCTGAGCGGCAATCTTGTTGCTGAAAAAGTTGATTTCCGCGATTGACTCGTATTCCTGGCGTGCAAACTCTCGTATCAACGTGGTCTTGCCAACCTGACGTGCGCCCATGACCATCAGGGCCTGCTGCGTTTTCGTGCGTTTCCAATCGCGCAGCCCTTCGATTGCTGAACGATAAAGCATAAAACTGCCTTTCAACTGCTGGTTTAACGCTTTTCCAACACAGTTTACCCCTTTTTGATACGCTTTTCCAACATGATTCCGGCCAATTCGACACGCTTTTCCAACACAGTTTTGGGCAATTTGGCACGCTTTTCCAACTTCAGCTCAAACGCCGCGTGTTAGACCCGCTTCGCAGATTAGCCGGCCGTCTGGCCGATTGATCAAAGTTAGCGCCTACCTCTTCACATACCCCGTGCCCCTGCCGGCCCCGACCTTGGCGATTTCGCCGGCGTCGAGCATGCGCTTGAGCTCGCGTTCTATCGTGATGTCGCTTATCCCAGGGCATTCGCTGCGGATGTCAGACTTCGTCACTTTGCCCAGACGGCGGTCGAAGACCGCGGCCACGGCATTCGCTTTCGAGGCCGTGGCGGACTGTCCGTCGATGCGGTCGAAGAGCTCCCGGTATGCCTTGACAACGATCCCGAGCATGTAGCGGACGAACGGCGAAGCGTCGTTGCCGCCAGTGTCCCAACCCTGCGAGCTTGCCGCCAGCGCCTCGTAGTACGATTCCTTGCTCTGCTCAATCAGTTTTTCGACGCTGATGTAGCGGGGGACTTCGTAGCCGCACCGCTCCAGCAAAAGCACGGTGATGAGCCTGCTCATCCTGCCGTTGCCGTCATTGAACGGGTGGATACTGACGAAGTCGAAGACGAAGAGCATCGACAGAAGTAGCGGGTCGTACCTTTGGGCCTGAAGGGCTGAGCGATATGCGGCGCAAAGATTCTCGATTGCACCAGGCGTGAGCATGGCGGGAGTCGGTGTGAAGCGTACGTACATTGTGCCGTCGGGATTGCGGGCGACGATTTGGTTGTCCGAGTCTTTCCATGCCCCACCGTAGGAGTAGCCGGTGTGCGCCAGGAGGTTGCGGTGCAGTTGGAGGAGGACAGGGGGTTTGACGTCGATGTGGTCGTGCTGCTCGTGGATAAGCGCGAGGACGTCGCGGTATCCAGCAATTTCCTCCTCGTTGCGGTTGCGTGGCGCTGTTGACTCCTGCATAAGGGCTTTCAGACGAATCTCAGTGGTCACGATGCCCTCAATCTGGTTGGACGCCTTGGTGCTCGCGTACTTCGCCTGCTCAATGAGGGCGTTGAGGATGTCGGGCTTCACGGAGCCGAGGGCGACCTGTCTGCCCTTGAGCTCTCTTGCGGCAAGGAGGAGGTTGATGACCTCCGGTGACTGGAGTGTCTCTGACAGGGTCGTATAATCGAAAGTCCTCATGCTCAATTGCCTCATTCCAAAAGTATTTGCATCATTTTATAGTCAAATGATGCAAATACAAGGCAAATGAGGCAGATAAAGGGAGGTTTGTCCCAGGGCGGCTGCAAAGGAACGCGTTTTCACTGTCCCAAGTTGACATGCGGTGGCGGAGGCATATGCTGGGCGGGCGAGCCGTATGTCGTGGTAATGCCCAAGAACCGCGCCCGTCTTTTCCCATAAGAACGAAGCCCGCCCGACCTCGGCGCGTGGCCAGGGTCGGGCGGGTGTATGTCCGAGTTTGTTTGACGGGGGCGGCCGGTTGGTTGCTGCCGCTTCAAGCAGCTAGCGCGGAGGGGTACGTCTGCGTAAAGGGTCCTGGTCTGCCTGTGGTCGATTCGGTCGCATCGTCGTTGCGCCATGATGGCGACCGGGTTTCCTGAGAGCGGGGTCGTGGCGGTTGAGCTGCTGTGTCTCCGCTATTCCTCGACTGTGATAGTCGCCTTGATCATGCCCATCCAGCAGGCATACGGGTAGGTGCCCGCCTGGGTCGGGGTGAAGGAGACGACGGTGTCTCCTGTCGCAAGGTCGACATGGATGTCGAAGGCGGGAATGGAAAGCGACGAGTTGCAGCCGATGAGCTTGCCTTCGGCCACATGGAAGGTGAGCTCGGCGGGCACGCCGGCCTTGAGGCGCACGTCTTGGTATGAGCCGTAGTCCACCTCGATCGTGGCGCGCTGCACCCCGTCGGCACCTGTTGCGGCAACGATTGCGTCGGAGCCATGCTGTAGCGCGCCGAATGCGTCGATTCCCAGCAGCGCCGTGCCATTGCTGGCTGCTACCAGGCCAAACACGACAAGCATCGCCCCGCCCACGCGCATGAGGCCGCGCCGCCAGCGGGCCTTGAGCACGGAGATGACGCTACCGGCGACAAACATGAGCGGAACCGTGCCGAGGCAGAAGACAAAAAGCGAGAGGGCTCCCGCCGCCGCGCTGCCGGTTGTTACCGCATAGACCTGCATGGCCTGCAGGGGCCCGCAGGGCATGAGCCCGTTGACCAATCCGAGCAGGAACGGCCCGCGTTGGCGCAGGGCGGCGGTCGCGCTCGCCACTTTGCGCACGGCCCCTCTGGGGAGAAGCCTCGAGAGCACGCCCGGCCGCAGGATTCCCATGAGCGTGAGGCCCATCGCGACCATGAACGCACCGGCGGCCACGCCGATGACAGCGCGCATCTGCGCAGATAGGGCAAAGGCCGAACCGAGCAGGCCGAGCACACCGCCGATGGCGGAGTAGCTGATGAGGCGGCCCAGGTTGTAGAGCGCGTTGGGGCGTAGCGTCTGTAGAGTTGCATGCCGACGGCTTGCCTGCGGGGAAAGCGCCTCTTTGGAAGGGGTGTCAGCTTGGGCGGGGCTGGCAAGGCTCTGGCTCAGGTTGAGCCCACCGCACATGGCGACGCAGTGCAACGAGGTGAAGAGCCCCACCACGAAGAGCGCCGGGTAGGTTGTGGCGGAGCCGACCGTGGGGAAGGCGAGGAAGACGTCCGTCAGTCCCAATGCGTGCGCTACCAGCAGCGCTGCGCCGATTGCGGCGAGGATGAGAAGCGATGTGAGGACATAGCGCGCGGTGGAACCGGCGGCTTGCGGTGTGCCTGCATGGGCGGCGGATCCCGCGGGTTCTGGTATGCCGGCACGCGCGGCGGGGCCACTGGGCAGCGACTCCTTGGCGCGTCTCTCGCCCACAAGCTCGTATCCACTGTCGAGAAGCGCCTGGGCCAGCGCGATCTCAGCTGCGTCGACATCGACGCCGGCGGCATAGGTCACCTCGAGCGTGCCCTTGCTTGCCGATGCCTGCGCCGAAGACACCTGTGCAAGGCGCATGGCCGCCCGCTCGACAGTTGCCTGGCACGCCGCGCAGACCATGCCCTCCACGCGGTAGTGTCTCGTTACTGCTTGGCCCATGCGCTGAAGAGGGGGGCGACGTTTTCGAGGGCGGCCTCATCGACCGAGAGGGTGTCGCCGTCGACACGCCAGCTTGCGCTGTCCAACGGCATCGGTTCGCAACCCTGGCTCGCGTCGCCCACGATGTCGTAGGAGAACGTGTTGCCGCAGTTCTGGCACTGCAGGACGCCGTCCTTCTCGAGGAAGTACGCCTTGGGCGAGCCGTTGCAGACCTGGCAGGTGTCGAGCGCCACACGCGTGGCGCCCGTTGAGTCCTTGACCGCCAGTAGGCCAACGTTGCCGCCGGCAGTCTGATAGGTGAAGAATTGCACACCTTTATCCAGGTTTGCCAGCGAGAATTTGACCTCGCTGCCATTGAGCGTGCCCGACTGCGACGGCGTCGCTCCCTGCGATCCGCACCCCGCAAGCGCGAGGCTCGCGGCAACAAGCAGCGCCGCAAAGGCCGTCTCGACAACGTGAGACTTCAGCTTGCATGCATATGCCATGACATGACCTCCATACCCGTGCTGACTAATTCCCTATAAAACAAATAGGCAAAAAGGGAATATGTACGGCGGTGGAATATACCAGGTGTTCTGTTTCAGATTTGTCAAGCAAGTTGTGAGATTTGCCGCGCGCATGAGAGATTCGCAAGTGTCTGCTCAATGGACAGGCGTTGCGCCTCGACATGACGTCAAGGGGCTCGCCGTCCTGGTCTGAGCGCCCCAGAGCGGCGGGCGGGCAGGACCCGCAGCCGCCTCTCTGCTCGCTCCTGCCCATCCCCGCCGCCCGGTTTTCCGTGTTTGCATGCCCGCGCTGCCCTACTTGCCCCACACCCGCTTGGCCACCCTCTGGATGAGGGCGATCTTGGCCCACTGCTCCTCTTCGGTCAGCTTGTTGCCGATCTCGCAGCTTGCAAAGCCGCACTGGGGCGACAGGCAGAGGTTCTCGAGCGGGACGTACTGGGCGGCCTCGTTGATGCGTGCGACGAGCGTATCTTCGTCTTCCAGGCCCGGCTGCTTGGACGTGACGAGACCCAGCACGACCTTCTTGCCCTCGGCGACATAGCGAAGAGGCTCAAAGCTGCCGGCGCGCGGCGTGTCAAACTCCAGGTAGAAGGCCTGCACGTTCTCATGGGCGAACAGGTGGGGGGCGACGGGGTCGTAGCCGCCCTCGAAGGCGTAGGTCGAGTGGTAGTTGCCGCGGCACACGTGGGTGTTGATGACCAGGTCGGCCGGCGCGCCCTCGATGGCGGCGTTGTTGAGCGCGACGCCCGGCTCGCTCACCTTTTGGATGTCGACCGGGCTCATCCCCGTCTTGGCGACGAAGTCGGTGTCGCAGTAGATACCCCACGTGCAGTCGTCGAATTGGATGTTGCGACACCCGGCCGCGTACAGGTCGGCGATGACCGTGCGATAGGCGGCGGCGATGGCGTCAAAGAGCGCCCCGTCGGTGGGGTAGACGCTGCGCAGGCTCTCTTGCTGACCGTCGCATCGGTCAAGCGTCACCTCGGAGAACGTCTGGATGGGTGCCGGGATGGTCTGGCGAGCGACGTGGTCGCTACCTGCGAGCGCCTGCACGAACTTGAAGTGCTCGACGAAGGGGTGGTTTTCGCCCGAGATGGGTCCCACCACCACGGCGGTGTCGGCCGTGGTCTCCTCGCCGTGGAACTTATAGCCCTCGCGGCTCGTGCGGCGCTCGATGCCGCCCAGGCCCCACATGAAGTCGAGGTGCCAGTAGCTGCGGCGGAACTCTCCGTCGGTCACCACCTTGAGCCCGGCGACTTTCTGCTTGGCCACCAGGTCGCGGATGGCGACGTCCTCCACGGTCTTGAGCTGGGCGGCGTCGATCACGCCTGCATTGAAGTCGGCGCGGGCCTGTTTGAGGACGTCGGGGCGCAGGAAGCTGCCGACGATGTCGCAGCGGAAAGGGGCGTTGGTGCAAGAAGCCATGGGTGAACCTCCGTATTCGGGAGACGCCTGTCAAAGCGTCGGGTATTGAGCGATTGATGTCCGGCGATGCCCGCCGGATTTGCGGGGAACAGTATGGGGCTCGCCGCTGCAATCGCAAAATACCGTTTATCTAGAGGTTGCTATAGGAATTATCTATTGCTCATCCATGGGAATGTGCCGATGAAGCGCCTCAATGTACGCCTCTCCATACGGCGTGCGTTGCGTTCCCTTGCGCGAGATCACGCCGATCTCCATGTACTCGTCGATGTCGAGCGGCACCGAGACGATGGAGGTGCCGTTGAGCTCGGCGCTGATGACTCCCGAGCACACGGTGTAGCCGTTGAGGCCGATGAGCAGGTTAAACAGCGTCGCCCGGTCGCGCACGCGAATGTTCTTGCGCCTGTCGAGCGTGGAGGTGAGTTCCTCGGAGAAGTAGAACGAGTTGTATTCTCCCTGCTCATATGACAGAAACGGGTAATCGGCCAGGTCGTCCAGCGTGACCTTGGGGGCCCGCGCAAGCGGGTGGGCGCTGCACACGAACACATGCGGCTCGGCGCGAAACAGCGTCTCAAAGACGAGCTCGTTGGCGGCGAGCATCTTCTGGATGACCTCGCGGTTGCGCCCCGACAGGTAGAGAATCCCCAGCTCGCTGCGGATATGCGAGACGTCCTCGATGATCTCGTGCGTCTGCTCCTCGCGCAAGGTGAAGTCGTAGCTCGCGGCGTCAAACTGGCGTATCACGTCGACGAACGCGTTTACCGCAAACGAATAGTGCTGGCACGACACGCTGAAGTGCGGGGCGCGACGCTGGTCGGTCTTGTACTTGCTTTCGAGCAGCTCTGCCTGCTCGATGACCTGGCGGGCATAGCCCAGAAACGTCGACCCCTCCTCGGAGACGGTCATGCCCTTGTTGGTGCGCTCGAAGATGCGCACACCCATCTCGCGTTCCAGCTCGCGGATGGCCGCCGTGATGGAGGGCTGAGCCACAAAAAGCCTGCGTGCCGCCTCAGCCACGCTGCCGCACTCGGCGACCTTCGTTGCATACACAAGCTGCTGGAGTTTCATGAGGCCTGGCCTTTCGGGGGAGGGAGATTTCTATCAGTAAGAATGTGACAGATTCATTAGTAAGAATATGGCAGATGTATTAGGAAGAATGTGACAAACGGGGCATGAGTTTTGTGGCGGCCGAGCTTCTGCTAGCGTGGTATTCACCGATCATGACGCCGATCAGTTTTGCTGCCGTATAATATCGCCAGCTTTGAGTGCGTGCCGGGAGGCATCGGAGGAGGTGCGGGATGCTGTATCAGTTGATGAACAAGGACACGGTCGTTGCGACGTATCGTGAGCGCAAAGACTTCGACGAGTATTTCTACGACGAGGTCGAACGGTTGGGCTCGTATTTGCCGTATGGTTTTGTTGATATCAACGACTGGATTGACGGTCGCCAGATTGCCAAGCATCGCAATTCGATTGAGCGCCTCATGCGCGAGCTGGGCCTCACGACGCGCCATGATTTTATTGGAATGGCGCGCTGCCTGTCGCTGACCGACACGTTTTGGATGAAGTGCGATGACGAGCCGCTGACCTGGGACGACGTCTCACTTTATAGGAACCCGTTCGATGACGTCATCGCGCGCATCGCCTTTGACGGCACGGGTATGTATGGCCGGGCGAATTCTCCCACCTCGCCTGAGTTTGCGACGTCGGGGTCATTTGCCAAGTGCTGGATTCGAGAAGGAAACGAGATATCCCTGCTCAAGCGGGGCTCATGGGGCTATGCCAACGCCGGTTTCGAGCCATATTCCGAGGTGTTGGCGGCGGACCTGCTGAGGGCGGCAAAAGTCTCTCACGTGCCGTATTCGCTTATGAAGTTCCATGGGCAGCTTGCCTGCAAATGCCCCTTGTTTACGTCCGAAAAAGAAGGGTTTGTCTCGGCGCATCGATTCTTCGACCGCGTGTTTGGCGTGCGTGACATGCTTGACTTTTGCTCCCAGCACAACGCCGAGGAGTCTTTTCGCGAGATGATCGCCATGGACGCCGTCATGGCAAATGTCGATCGCCATGCGGGCAACTATGGCTTCATGGTGGACAACGATACAGGCGAGGTCCTGCGGATGGCGCCCCTGTTCGATCACAACATGGCCTGCCTGCCCATGATGATGGAGCATGACGACTTCGACTGGTATCTTTCCATGATCGGCCCGAAGATCGGCACCGGCTTCATCCCCATCGCCCGCGAGCTCATGACCCCGCAGATTCGCGCCAAGCTCATTGGGCTCAAGGATTTCGAGTACACCGACTCAGGCTACGACTACCCCGCCTGGAAGCTCGATGCCGTCAACCGCCTAAAGAACGTGCAGGTAGACGCGCTGCTTGCATAGTGCTGACGAGAGGCGGATGGCCCTACTGCGAATGACTCGCACGGGTTGCCCGCTTGGGGAGCATTGAGACCATGGGTGGCATTGGAAGCGCAGCTTCATATTGAATCACTTTGAGTGAAATTGTTACATGTTGCAGAATCACTCAAAGTGATGGGGCCACGCATGGGAGTGACAAAAATGCAAAGTTAAAACAGGCCCAAAGTGACAAAAATGCAGACCTTGATAGGGCCTGTTTTGGCAAAAAAGCAGAGGGTGGGTCGACTTTCCGTGCTCGCCAGATTTTGAGCGCCGGGGGCTTGGGCCTTGCGTGGCCGAGCGCGGTCTGACCGTCTCCGAAACTCCTCCGTGGTCCCAGAAATGCCGCTATACTTCTGAGGTCAAACGCAGGAGGTCAAAGCATGGATACAAAACGTCTATTTCAACGCGAGGGCGATGGGGGAGGGCCGCTTGGGTTCCTGGGCCTGTGCTCCATCGGCATGGCGGTGCCCTACGCCTGGATTGCGTGGTTCCTCACGGGTCCGTCGTCGGCAAGCGACGCCCCCTTCCTGGCGCGCAGCCTGTATCCCGGCTTCGTCGTCGCCTGCATTGCGATCTTGCTTAGCATCCTCGCCGGTCGTTCCAGGGGTGCATTGGCCGCCCTTCCCGATGCCGAGCCCGGCAAGCGTCTCGTACGCATCCTTGACGTCTGCTCTGCCGTCACCCTCGTGGCGGCGGGCATCCTGCCGTATGCGTCGCCGGCGTGCATCAGCCTCGCGGCGGCGCTCGCGGGCGTCGGCGTCGCCTGGCCGTATTGCCGGTGGCTTGCGCTCTATGCCCGCCTCGGCCTGCGCAACGCGATAGCCTGCATCTGCGGCTCGGTGGCGCTTGCTTCGATCATCAAGATTCTCGCGGCTCCGCTTGAGGGCGCGGCCTCGTCTGTTTTCGGATGCGCCCTCGCGCTTCTGGGCCTGGTAGCGCTCCTGCGGTTTGCCGCCATCTGCCCCGCCGCCGTGGCCGGCGCCTCGCCCGATGCGCGTGCCTCCCAGGGAAAGCACTCCCTCGACGGCCGCATGCGCGAGGAGCTCGGCGGCATGGCCGTTGCCCTGGGCATGCTGTGCTTCGTGCTCGGCGTGGCCTACAACGTGGAGGGCGCCGCCGGTCCCGTGGGTGCCGTCGCGCGCGTCGCCGGCTTCATCCCCGAGGTCTTGGCCGCGCTCGCCTTGTGGATGTGGGTTTGCCGGTCCTATCGCAGCCTCAGCGCGTCGGGTATCTGCTGCGTGCTCTCCATCGTCATCGCCTCTGGTCTGCTGATCCTCGCCCTTCTTGGCGACCAGGCCGACATGCCGATGTTCGTCTTGCTCAACGTCGACCACAGCCTTCTCACCATGTTCCTGTGGATCTTGCTGGTCGACGTCTCCCAGCGCTCGTCGCTTCCCGCCATGGCCATCGCCGCTGCCGGTTGGGGCCTGCGGTCGGCGTTCTTCGTCGCCGGCGGGGCCGTGGCCCAGCTCGCGGGCCTCACGATGACCCCGACGCTTGCCCTCGCGCTTGTCTATGCACTGCTCGTCGTGCTCGTGGTTGCGGTGGTGGCCAACCGCGTGGGTTCCGAGCGCATCTTGGCGCGCCTTGTGCCACAGGCCCGCGTCGCAGCCGCATCGGGCGGTGAGGTCGACGTGGCCGCCCGATGCTCCGAGCTCTCCGAGGAGCATGGTCTCACTGCCCGCGAGTCGGAGGTGCTGGTGCTGCTGTGCCGCGGTCGCTCGCGTCCTTACATCGCCGAGACGCTCTACCTGTCGGAGAACACGGTGCGCAACCATGTGAAGCATATTTACACCAAGTTGGGCATTCATGACCGCCAAAGCTTGTTGTCCCTGGTAAACGGCGAGGGGCCCGAAGCGGGTCAGTGACATTTTCTCGATTTGGGCACTATTCGGGCCATGTGCGACAGCCCCAGAACGTGCCATGGTGGAATCAGCCGCAGCGCCGTGGGCGTCGCGGAAACAATCCACCGCCCGGGGCCGCCGAGCCGCGGGTCCAATCGAGAAGGGGCTCAACACAATGAACAGCAGCACCTCTTGCACCACGCGTCGCAACTTCGTGAAAGCCGCCGGCGTCGCCGCCGCGTCGACCGTGGCCCTGAGCGCCGGCACCGCGCTGGCCGATGAGGCCGCTTGGGACGAGGAGTTCGAGCTTGTCGTCGTCGGTGGCGGCCTTGCTGGCTTCTCCACCGCCGTCGCGGCCGTGAACGACTGCGGTGCCACGAGCGTCCTGCTGGCCGAGAAGGGCTCCATCCCCGGCGGCTGCAGCCCATTCTCCGTGTGCCGCTGCGTGTACACCGACGACTACGACGGCTTCCTCACCTACATGGAGGAGCTCGAGGGCGGTCGCACCAACACCCCCACTGACGTGCTCGGGGCTTTCGCTCAGGGTTCCGTCGAGGTCCTCGACTGGGTGAAGTCCCTCGGCGTCAATGTCGACGAGATGTCCGTCGAGGCTCCCGGCACCCCCAGCCCCACCCAGCCAACCACCTACCCCGAGTATCCCGAGCTTGAGGGAGCCCAAGCCGTGGGCAACTTCCGCGTAGGCACCGCCGAGGGCGCACAGGGCCCCCGCTCGCTCTACATCTTCCTGCAGCAGTGGGTTGAGGAGCACGCTGACGCCGTTGACTACCGCACCGAGTTCCCGGTGAGCGAGCTTATCCAGGATGAGACCGGCCGCGTGGTGGGCGTCGTGGCAAACGGCGAGCGCATCCACGCCACCAAGGGCGTCGTCATGTGCTGCGGTGGCTTCGAGAACAACACCACGATGCTCGAGGACACCTTCGGCATCCTCAACCTGAAGTCTGTTGCCGCTACGCTCAACACGGGCGACGGTCACAAGATGTGCACCAAGATCGGTGCCGACTCCTGGCACATGAACGGTGCCGGTGGCTTCTGGTACTGCCACGTCGACGCCAGCGACCTGCCCTGGTACTGCTTCGCCGGCAACATCGTCGTCGGCAAGAGCGGTCGCCGCTTCTACTACGACGGTCAGTCGGTGCCCGAGGGCTACCAGGAGGTGCCGATCGCCACGGCGGTGGGCGACCGTCACGGCCACCAGAACTTCGGCGGCGAGTTCACGCACCTGCCCCTGCCCGAGGCCTACAAGATTCTCGATGCCAACTCCTACGCGTCGTTTAGCTTCAACTCCCCGGCCGGCATGACCTATGAGGGCGACCCGGTCGAGAACGGCGACGCTTTCATGGGCGAAACGATTGAGGAGCTCGCCGAGGCCTGCGGCCTGCCTGCAGACGAGCTCGTCAAGAGCGTCGAGACCTGGAACGGCTTCTGCGAGGGTGGCGCCGACCTGGCCCAGTACCGCCCGGCCGACAGCATGGTGGCTCTCGACACGCCCCCGTTCTACGCCATCAAGCTCACACCCTGCTTCCTGAACACCGACGGCGGCCCCCGTCGTTCCGCCAAGGCCGAGATTCTCAACGTTGACGGCAACCCCATCGCCGGCCTGTTCTCTTCCGGCGAGTTCGGCTCCATCCACAACTTCATGTACCAGGGCGGCACCAACGTCAGCGAGTGCGTCATCTTCGGCCGCATCGCCGCCAAGAGCGCCTTCGAGGCCTAAAGTTCCGCAGCGGATTGAGGCTCGACCTGCCGCGCATAGCAGGCAGAATGACATAGTTTGCAGCAAACGAGAGGCTGGCCCGAAGGTATTCCCGGGCCAGCCCCTCTTGGTGTCGCATGGGGTAGGGCAAGAAGTGCGGTCCAGAAATGGGCGGCAGGAGGGTGAAATGCATGCGGAAGAGGCAACGAGTGGCCATTGCGCACTCCAGGTCGAACGCTGACGTACGTTGCCGATAGCGTTTGCTAGTCTCTCGCAAGGCCTGGCAGTTCGGGGCCCGCAAAGGCGAACGCTGCCATGTAGAGCGGCAGGGTAACCTTCTTCCCCGCCTTGCCGACGTTGACGTTGCCCAGTTTGTAACCTACCTCCACGGAACCCTCTTCGAGCATGGCGTCCAACGAGGCCGATGCGCCCCTCTTGGCCTTCACTTCGATGGGGATGGCGGACCCGGGGCCGTCGATGAGGAACTCAATCTCCCTGTCGCCCTTGTCGCTCATCCAGTAACGCAGTTTCCTGCCGGATTTTGCGAGCATGTCGGCCACAACGTTCTCTAACAGGCCGCCCTTCATGGGGCCGGCGAGCGTGTCTTCTACGAGCGGCCCGGCGAGCTGCGAGCCGTACATTGCGCACAACAGACCTGGGTCGCCCAGGTAGATGCGAAAGCGGTCGTCCCGCTCGTAAGCGGCGAGGGGAAATGACGGTGTGCTCACGCAGTGGCACGGCCGAGCCATCTCGGCGTCGATGAGCCAATCCAGAGATGTGTCGAACTTTCTGGCGGTCCCGCCTTTTTCAACGACGCTGTACTGGAACTTCGTGTTCTCTTTGGCGAGCTGGCGTGGAATCGACTGGTAGCACGCGCGCGCCTTCGCCCTGTCTCGGGGCTCGCCGTATTTGGCGATGTCGTCGAGGTACGAGGCCAGTATCGACTCCTGTTCAGCATAGGCCGCCTGGAAATTATTCGTTTGGACAAAACGTTCCACTACGGCGGGCATGCCGCCGACCGCCATGTATTCTCCCGTAGGACTCGCAGCATCCGGGCGTTGATTTCTGTGGGCACGGCCTCGAGGCCCGTTGCATATTCCAGCAGGGTCTTTCCGGTCGTGTCCGAGAAGCCTGTCGCCCAGAGATACTCCTCGAAATCCAGCCCGTGCATGGTCAGCGTTCGCTCGTACCCCACCGGGATGGAAGGCACGTCCTTATAGGAGATGCCCAGGAGCGATCCGGATGCGATTACGTCGATGGAGGGGTCTTGGGCGAGAAACTTGAGTGCCGCGCGGGCATGGGGGCATTCTTGGATTTCGTCGAGAAAGAGCAGCGTCTTGCCGGCAGGGAAGGAGACATTGGGAATGACCAGGCTCAGCCGTTTGAGGATTTCGGGAGATGACAGGTCCGACTCGAAGGCCTGACGTGCGGCGGGTTGCTCGATGAAGTTGACTTCGACGAAGCTCTCATAGTCCTCCCGTCCGACCTCGCGGACGATGTAGGTCTTTCCAACCTGCCGTGCTCCCTTGATGAGCAGACATTCTTCGCCTCTGTTTGCTCGCCATGCGCGTATTGTATCGGCCATTTTGCGACGCATCCTGGACCCCCTTGCTCCCAACTTGCAGATTTTCCAGGGTTATATTGCCCACGACCTGCAGCTTTTCCAAGGTTATTTTGCCGCGAATTGCAGCTTTTCCAGAATGTGCCGGTGATTACGGCTCCCCAACCGGAGTTTTACGCCGCCCTTCCGGTCTGGTTGAGGGTGAACAAGTATCTCGGCGGGTTGGAGGATAGACTTCCGGATCTGCTCAAGAAGGTTGAGCGCTTCAAGGCGGTCTTTGGGTAACCGCGATCATCTTTCTTCCTGATCTCCCGGGGCGTGTCTCAAGGAGGCTTGAAGACAAGTTGGTCCAGTCGGCACGTTTGTTTGGCCATGCGTGCAGAATGGACCATTTCAGGACGATTCCGGAGCCTGTTTTGGTCCGTTTAGCACGATTATTCCGCGAACGTGCAGACGCTGGGTCCAGTCGGTTCTATTCATCCATTCGGCAAGTGACAGGTCAAATAGTCGGAAAATCGTTAATGAGATTAACGGAAAATGACGAATGGAATTGTCGGAAAATCGTTAATGAGATTATCGGAAAATCGATAACGCGCCTGGTAAAAGAGATTGTCAAGGCCTATACTGGCATTGCTAGCGTTTCCATCGTAAGGAGCAACCAATGCCGAATGTCTTGCCATCCAGGGATCAGTACATGCCCCGCATCGTTGACGAGCAGGTGCGTCAGTACCTGGGCATTTTTGGTGCTGTCGAAGTGGCTGGAACCAAGTGGTGCGGCAAGACCTGGACGGCATGCAGTCAAGCGAACAGTGTGAGCTACGTGGATGAGGCGCTCTCGCTGGCACGCTCCGACCCACGCGCGATGTTGGTGGGCGAGCGCCCCCACGTTGTCGATGAGTGGCAGAAAGCCCCGATGATTTGGAATGCCGTGCGTCACGATGTGGATATGCAGAGGGGCCTGCGCGGCGCCTGGATTCTGACGGGATCGTCAACGCCGATGGTAAAGAACGCAGACGAGGCGGCCGCGCTTCACAGTGGATCGGGGCGGATCGGCAGAATTCGGATGAGGCCTATGTCTCTCCAAGAATCGGGTGACTCAAGTGCGGCCGTGTCGCTCGCCGGGCTTTTTGATGGCAAGTTCACCAATGCCGTAGTGCAGGGGGATGCTGCGACAATGGCCCGTCTTGTCTGCAGGGGAGGCTGGCCCGAAGTCCTCGATCTCTCTGCCAGTCAGGCACAGGTGACCGCGCGGGAGTATCTTAAACTCCTCTTTGAGGAGAGCATCCCCCGCCATGGCAAGGACGCTTCTATCGCGCGGCGCATTGCCCGCTCCATTGCCCGAAATGTGGGCCAGGCCGTTACGTACAAGGTTTTGCTCGCTGATATATCGGCGGGAGATGAGCCCCTCGTGAGTGCTCAGACGCTTGCATCCTACGTTTCCCTGCTCAAGGACCTGTATTTTGTAGAAGAGGTGCCTGGTTGGGTGCCCGAGTGGAGATCTCCAAAGCGCTTGGCCGTCAAACCAAAGCGCTATCTTGCCGACCCCTCTCTTGCGGTGGCGTTTCTTGGCATGAATGAGGGGTCGCTCCTGGAGGATTGGCAGACGTTTGGCCTGGTATATGAGAACCTTTGCATGCGTGATCTGGCGGTGTATGCGCAGGCGCTTCCGGGTGGCCCTGCAGAAGTGATGTATTACCGCGATGACACCGGCCTTGAGGCCGACGCCGTTATTGAGTTGCCCGATGGCCGGTGGGCAGCATTTGAGTGCAAATTGGGATCGGCGAAGGCCGACCAGGGCATTGCGTCACTCAAACGCCTTCGCTCAAAGTTAATGACCAATCCCCAGGCACGCACGCGTCCCCCCGAGTTCCTTGCGGTTCTTACGGGTACTGGCGAATACGCTTGGCGGGCAGAGGAGGGCGTGTACGTCATTCCGGTGCGCGCGCTAGGAGCTTAGGTTGCGGGCGTCCAGGCGTTAGTGACCGCAGGGCTGGGGTTCAGCGGCTGGGGCAAGTGCATGCTGGGGCATGACCGACTGCGTCCAGACACTGATGGGCCCCTGTGGTCCCTCGGTCTAAATCAACCCCGCGCCGTGGGCGAAGACCACGAGGCCCACGTCCAGCACCAGGAACACCGGCAGCCCGTAGACGAAGTACCACTTCTTTGTCTTGTGCCTTGTGACGTACATGCCGATGAGGCCACCGACGGAGCCGCCTGCCAGGCAGAGCCCCAAAAGGCATGCTTCGGGCATGCGCTTTCTGGGGTCGTTGCCGTTTGTGGCTGCTGCCTTGTCTGTGATGAAGACTACCAGCGTGACCAGGTTTATCACCGCCAGGTATATGCCCAGCACCTTGAGCGCAGCCAAGTTCCAAGAGGCGAGGAGCTCCTCTAGGCTCACGTGCATCAGGCCCGTGACGACGACTGCGATTGCGCCCCATACAATCAGGCAGGCAAAGGCGAGAAACCACCAGGCCACGTTGCCCTTGTTAATCCGGTGCCCGGGGAGCCTGCCGCTCCATATGAACAGCGCCAGCAGCGTGCCCGCGGCACCGCCGGCCACCGGGAACAGGTCCATGACGATGGCGTTGGCCTTGGTGTCGTCCAGCTGGGGGAAGAGCCCGCACAAGAAGAAGTCGATGGTGTATGCAAGGAACGCCACCACGTTCGCGACGACAAGATACGTGACAAAGGGGCTCATGCCGCTCCAATTCGCTCGGGATTACGGCCGCACATCATAGCACTGTGCCCCATTGCGCCTCGCCCTCGCGAAAAACCGGGTATGTTTGCGTTTTAATCCGGGGCTGCGTAGTAGACTGGCACTGGCCCCTCTCATCACCCCAGGTAGATGAGGTGCGCGTATTTCCCCTACGCACCCCGTCGGAATTAAAACGCAAACTCGCGGTGTTTTTGCCCAGCAGGTGTAGCCCGGGCACTGCCTGAAAGAACCTGGCGAACATTGTTGATGGTTGCACGGTGGTTGAATCCTGCCTGACAAGGCAGAAATGGTCCTATGGGCAAGGTGGCGAGCCTATTTTGTATGCACACACACCCTGGTATTCCGAAGGTACTTCGCATGCACGGTTGGCTGGCCCATACGCAGGGGCGGGCGCATGCAATCTCCTACATGTGCCGCCCCCTGCCCATGTGTCGGGGCAGGGGGCGGCACAATCTCATGTACGCCTGCCCCCTTTTGATGCCTGATTCAGGACGAACGCTTGACAAAAGTCCTCTTGAGCTTGTTCAGCTGATCTGGGCGCCAGTCCTTGTACAGGTAATACTCTGTTCCAGCGATGTTCACGGGCTGCCTCGTGTAGCGCTTCTTGTCTTTTTCATCCGGTTGGCGCGTCCTGCAGATTGGATGGCTCACGCCAAACTGCATCTGAGACATCCTTGCGTCGGTAAGCTTGTCTTTGAAGAATGGGGTTTGCGCGAGAGCGGACAACATTCTGACAACTTCATATGAGATTTCAGGCTTGGCCTTGGACATGGCTGTCTGACCAGCAGACGTCTTCACCTTGCCGGTCGACTTCGCCGTTCGGCCCACGGGTTCTGTTGCGCCGACAGGAGACTTCGCCTGCTCGGCAGGAGATGTCACGCGGTTAGCAAGAGGCCTCACCTGACCAGCGGCTTTCGCCTCACCAATGGCCTTTGCCCCGCCTGACTCCGCAGCCGTTCGTCCAGCCGGATCGGGCTCGAGGTCCGACTTGTCAGCAAGAGACTGCTCCGGGCTATCAGCTTCCACCACCTCGCTACCGGGTCCAGATTCTGCCTTGCCAGGCAGTTCCGCCGTCCCGCCAGCGGCCTCCACCGCCCGCTCGGCGGGTCCCGCCGTCCTGCCGACGGCGGGACCCGCCACCTCGTCGGCGGGCTCTGGCTCCGCCATCCGCCCGCGCGCGCCATTTGCGGCTTGCGTCGCGGCAGACGCCGCCTCACGATGAATCCCGCGCATCGCATCTGCGGCGGGAATCGCATGGTCAAGCTCGTTGACAAACGGGCTGAAGACGCACAGTCCGTCTGCCAGCATGCCTGCCTCGAACGCCCAAGTGCCCAGCTCCTCTGCCCATCCCTGGTCTTGCTCGCCTCTTCCGCACAGCAGCCATACGGAGTCTATCGGCCGCCCATTGGACCGTATGGAGCAGTGTTTGTACTTGTCCACGCAGTCGGCGTAATAGTCGCGGCAGTACTCAGGCTCGCTGTACTTCGAGTCGAGCACAATCATGCGCTCGGCGTCGTCTGGGCCGGCTTGGCGGAGCACAAAGTCGGGTGTCCAATACGAGTCCATCGTTCGGCTCCCGCTCGTCGACTTCGTGGTGCGATGGACGTCCAGGCCGCCTTCTTCCCGTTTGTCGCTGTAAAAGACCGCCTGGTACCACAGGGTGGAAGAGGTCTGGCCCTTGGTGAACGAGTACTTGTTGGCCACACGCCTCTCGTTTGAGAAGTAGCGCGACGAGAGCGAGTACGTAACCAGCTCCGGCTCGGACGCCGCATAGCCAAGCTTCAGGTGGTAGTCCACGAGGTTCGCCAGGCAGAACAGCTCGTAGAGGCGCGGCATGCTTCGAAT
This sequence comes from uncultured Coriobacteriales bacterium, assembly GCA_934636245.1. Taxonomy (GTDB): domain Bacteria; phylum Actinomycetota; class Coriobacteriia; order Coriobacteriales; family UMGS124; genus UMGS124. The sequence goes on along the minus strand of CAKUAI010000007.1, from coordinate 15,448 downwards.
CTCGAGCATGAGCGCCTCCTTCTCCGCGTTGACCTTGCCGTATTCGAACCATTCGAGCATGGCCTTGTAGACCCGCACGTAATGCGGGATTTCCTGGAACGCCTTGCTCCTCCTGGGCAGGATGTATTTCCTCGGGGCCTGCAGCCCCCAGACCACTTCGAGCGTCCTCAAATCGCGCTTGGCGCGAAGCCGGAGCGCCTCCACCAGCGTGATGCGCGGGCGCGCCCGTTCTAGCTGGGCATCGATGATCACCATTGAGGGCAGGCATCCCTCATTGACGGAAATGGCGGCCAACTTCGATTTGGCGGCCTCCAATCCCCCTATGCCCTCGTTGAGGGTGATGAGCAGGGAAGACGAGGCGCGAACGATGTCCTGAAGAAGGCCGAGAACCGCCATGTTCTCAGGCACGTCGAGGGAGATGCGCTCCACCGATGTCTGGACGCGCGAGACATGCCAGTTGGGGCCCTGGCTTGCGGGTGCGATCGGGCCACCCTTGCCAACGGTAATCGCGTCGGGGTTGCGCGTGAGCCACTCGGCCTCGGTGCGGCCGACGTTGCGCGCGCGTTTGGGGTCAACCACTTCCTGGGCGCTGCGCGACTTCGTGCGCGGCCTGAGCTTGAGGGCCGGTATCGCCTCTTCGACCAGGGTCAGGACCGAGTCGGCATGCGCCACGAACACCTCGACCGACGAGCTTCCCTCTCCCTGGGCCGTCGACTCGTTGGGGCTGCCGTCGTCGCCCTTCACGGTCATGAGCTTCATCGCAGGTGCCAAATCTGGCCCCAGAAGTGCGTCGAGCATGCCGACGACGTGCTTCTTGAGGTTGGCGATGCAGCACGAGCAGGGAATGCTGCGGGTCGAGACGCTTCGCGAGCCTTCGCCTGGGATCGAAACCGACACGCCAGGGGTGACAAAGCCATACGCAAGCTTGAACGGCTGCCATGTATCCCCTGTTGGGAGGGCATATTCGCTGGTAAAGCCATCCTCTGTGACGGGCTTGGGCGTCGAGAGCGCGGGATAGATGACTTCCGAGCCACAAGTAAACGAGAGGGTTGCCGGGCCAAAGTCGACAGAGGAGAGGACAGAGGCACGGTAGATGCCTCTGTCGGCGACGGCATGCTCGAGGTCCATGTCCCCTTGCGGCCAAGAATCGGCGCACGCGAGCACTATCGACGTGTTGTTCTTCGTGTCTACGAGCTTGAGCGCAAACCTTGCGTCGTCGAGCCTAGGCGAAGAACTGGTAGAAGCCACTTCCCTCACCCGCTTTCAGCATCCTCTCCGCCTGAGCCCTGGTCCTCGGGAGGTTGTTGATCTTGCAGATGGCTTCAAGAAGCTGCTTTGCGTTTTCCTCGCTGCCCGACACGCGCGGCAGCACTTTCTGGCAGACGGCGAAGTCCACCGGGTCGTCGGCCGTTGCGGCAGTCGAGGTGTCCATGACCGAGAGGGCCGCGCTCACGTAATTCCTCATCATGAGCTGGCTCCTTGGGCTGACGTTCATGCCTGCGGCCTTGCAGGTCTCAATCACTTCGCGCAGGCGCGAGCTGGGGGCAACGTCGATCGAGCTGCGCCTGGGGCCGAATGCCGCCTGAAGGGCGTCGATCCCGAGGGCTTCCTGAGCCGAGAAGTCGGTGTCTTCTTGCTGGAAGTCGTCGTTGTCGAAATCGAAGTCCTGGGGTTCAAGCATGATGACCCAGCTGCGGTCAAGGAAGCGCGGGGAGAGCTCCTCCGTCGTGTGGTCAAAGTTGACGGTGGCGATGAACCTCAGCCAGTTCGGAACGGAGAAGGACGCGCCACCGCCAAGCGAGAGGTTGAGCTCGGCGCTGCCGTCCTTCCTGTCGCAGGCAAGGAGGAACGGGGACCAGTAGTGCTCAATGGAACTCAGGTTGGCCTCGTCAAGCAGCATCAGGTAGGGAACGTGGGGTGCCGCTGAGGCACGCTCGGTGTCAAGCGCCGCGAACGCCGAGAAGGCCGAGCTGTTCGCGGGTTCCACACGCTGGGAGAACGGGTTGTAGTACCCGATGAAGTCCTTGTAGCTCGTCCATCCGCGTTCGACCGAGACCTCGCAATACCGCTTGGCATTGGGCTGGGTGAGTCCCAGGGCGCCAGCGATAAGGCCGGCAAGCGACGTCTTGCCCGTGCCGGGATAGCCGGCAAACGTCGTGATGTAGCCCTGTGTGAGGCAGATGAGCAGGTTGGCAATCTCGTTTCGGGGCAGCTCGCGGCCGGCCCGAACGCTGACAGCGTCATATACCCGGTCGAGAATGGCGCCGGGTGTCATCTCATCTTGTCCCGCAAGCAGGACGGGCGCGTTGACCTCGGCGGGCTCTGGCTGAGGTGCGGCCGCCGATCCCGGCGTCGCAGTGCCGCTGGCCCCTCCCAGCGATTGGACCAGCTCCTGGACTGCGACGGACTTCAGGATATGCTCGCTTACCGCCTGCTCCTCTTGGAAGTCGTTGACGACCTTCCTGATGGCGCTCCTGGCGGCGTACTCGCCTTCCCTCAGTTCCTCGATGTGCGCTTCAAGTTCCTTTTTGGTCTTTTGGAGCTCGGTCGTCTCCTTCATGGTTTTATCGAGCTCGGCCTGGGCCTCTTGGATGATCTGACGCTTCTGCTCGTCGCGGGCGGATTCCGCCTTGGCACATTCCTCCTCGGCGGCCCTGGCGCGGGCAAGGGCCTCCTCCGCGCGTTTTTTGGCAGCGTCGGCCTTGGCGTTCATGTCGGCCTCGAGTGCCTCGACCTTGCGCCTCACCTGGTCGTTTGCGGCGACCATCTCATAGAATCCGGCGAAATGATCGTCGGTCAGCACGTATTCGGCAAGCTTTTCCGCAGGTATGGAGCCAACCGCCTCGGCCTTGCGCTCGCTGGAGAGCTCCTCCCAGGACTCATAGGAGTCCATCATGTGGAGCATGCGCCCCCGGCGCTCGTCGGACATCTTGATCTTGGTGTCGAGGTCGGTTGCGGATTCAAGGGCCGTCTTCAGCGATTTTACGTCGGCCTTTGAGAGGTCCGGCAGCGCGGTTTTTGCCAGCCTGCCGTAGGCGTCGACGAGCTCGGAGTCGGGAATCCAGTCATAGCGGGGCTCGGTGGCGCGGATAAGTTCCCGCAGCTCGTCGATGTCGATGAACTGGGCAAAAGGCGTTTTGTCCTTGTCGGCCAGCTCGATGTTGAACGCAAACGATGCCTCATCAATGGCGTATACATAGCGATCGAAGGTCGGAGAGGCGTCAATCGTGTAAAAGTCGTTCGCGCCTGCTGCCTGTTGCATCTCGAAAGGTCCATAGAGAAGACGCTTGCGGCCCTCTACCTGGGCAATCATCACATATTTGGCAACGGGGCTTGCCTGATCGGCATACGGGAACACGGGCTTGTCGGGCCTTGTGGAGAAGTCCATGCTGCCGCCGTCGAGATAGATGACTTGCACGAGGCGACATGAGGCGGATTGGCTTGCAAAGGTCTTGAACTCAATGATGGACTTACCGGGCTTCCGTGCGGGGTCGATGATGGAGTTATACGCATGGGGTTCCCCGCCGGGCCCGTAGTAGTAATTGTTTTTGAAGTCGCTGTCGTTGATCTTCATGACGACAAGACTTCCGCAGCCGTTTTCGAGCTTGTCTTTTTCCTGTGAGCCACCGGCCACGGTCATCGGCAGGCAGCCAACATCGGGAAAGGTCGAGGGGTCAATCGGCGAGACCGTATCGTTCTCTATGACATATTGCGGCCAGCTGAAGATGCGGCTGCCTTGGGGGGAGCCGTAGTCGATATACGCCAGGAGGTCCTTCTTGACCAGGCTCTCGGCGCTTTCGTACGAAGCCTTGTTTAGAACGTAGCTCATGAGGCATGCCTTTCCTCTAGCGTTCTGGGCCATGCGCACTTGCACGGCGCCAGAGTTTCTGCCGCATATGACTCTGCCGGTTATTTTGCCACTATATCTGGTGCACAACGGTTTCGAAGGGAAAGATGTTGCCGATGGTTGAGCCTTGGGCCTTGTTTGTAGGCGGATGTCGGGGGAAGACGCGGGGGAGGGGCGGGAAGCCCGACTCGAGCGATGCCACCGTGCGCGCCAACAGCGCGACCCCTGCTGTAGGTTGCAGATTTACTTCCGCCAAGATGCCCATCAGGTTTGACGGGAGGCCTCGCGAGGGGAGAGGACGTTCCTGTGCGCCTCGCATCCTCTCTCCCAGGCGTCCTCCAGCTTCGCTCTTCGCGAAAAATCGGGCGTGTTTGCGTTTTAATTCGCCCCGGGTTAGTAGACTGCCGTCGCTTCTTCGCATCACCCCAGGTAGTTGGCGTACGCGTATTTCCCCTATGCACCCAGTCGGAAATAAAACGCAAACTCGCGGTGTTTTTGTCTGGCCAGCGGAGCTGGGTGCGGCCCGGAAGGGTCCCGCGGGCATGCTAGCCTAACGTCTGTTCCGTTTCGTCCCTGGCGCATTGCTTGCGGTGGCACCTCAGGCCCAGTTTGGTCCGCCCGGATTCCAACCCGTCGTGCTTCCTGCTTCTTCCTGGCGGCCTTGCCCGCCGGTTCCACCAAAACGGCCGGCGCCTCCAAATCGGAAGCGCCGGCCGTCGCTCATTGCTAACCTGCCGTTTCGAAAAACCTACTCCGCGGCGTACTGGCCCACGTAGTATCCGTGCGTGACGGCGTTGCCGTGGTTCATGCCAGGGATGGGCGTGAAGTAGCTGGGGCCGAACTTGCCGCCGCAGCAGTTGCCGGCAGCCCACAGGCCTGCGATCGGCTTGCCGTCATGGCCGAGGACGCGCATCTTGCCGTCGGTCTTGAGGCCGGCGTAAGCGGCGAAGTTGGGTGCGGCCGTCGCGCTGCAGGCGAAGAACGGTGGCGTGTCGATGGGGAACAGCTTCTGGGGGTCGCAGCCAAAGTCGTCGTCATGGCCTTGGGCGACGAGCTCGTTGTAGCGGGCGACCGTTGCCAGGAAGGTGTCCTGCGGCACACCAATGATCTCGGCGAGCTCCTCGAGCGTCTCGGCGCCGTAGACCGTGCCGGCGTGACGGTCCAGCGAGGGCACGACTCCTTCCGGATTGCCGACGGAGGACATAAACTCCTCATGGAACGTGTTCACGTACGTGATGCCGTCGAATCCGTTGGCCACCTGGTGCTCGTGGTAGTCGAAGTTGCGGTGACCCGTGGCCTGGTAGGGCAGGCGGTCGCGCCAGTTGACGTCGATGATGTCGAAGCAGGTCTGCTCAGGCTGGCGCAGCACCTGGTCGTGCTTCTCCCAAATGCCGATGTCCTCGTTGAAGAAGCGCTCGCCGTTCTTGTTCACGCACAGGGCCACGGTGCCGCCGATGCCCGTCTCGCACGAGCCCATGCCCGCGTCGCAGAACGGGTCCATCTCGGCACCGACCCAGATTGCCATGAGTTGACCGTCGCCAACGGAGCCCTGGATGGGACCGGGGTTGACGGTGAACATGGGCTGCCAGGTGGGCTCGGAGCCGCGGATGAGCTTGTAGTTCTTGTACATGTTGGGCGTGAAAACCTTGCACATGACCTCGGCGCCCGCACCGAACTGGCAGAAGCCGCCCGTGGTGAGAATAACGCCCTTAGCGGCGTTTACCTGCGTGTATGCGCCCGACTCGTCCAAGCCGATGGCACCCACAACGGCACCTGACTCGTCGGTCAGGAGCTTCTGGGCGGCGGTGGAGAAGAGGAACTCGACGCCCTCCTCCTCGGCCTTGGCCTGGTTGAGCTGGCCGAGCTTCACCCACGGCGAGGTCTCGAACTGCTTGAGCGGGTCTTCCTTGAAGTCGATGCAGCCCAGGAAGGTCTGGAACTGGTCCTTCGTGGTGTCATGCTCCTCGAAGGGCGGGTAGTAGTTGAGGGTCATGTTCTCTTTGACGAAGTCGTCGGCCACGGCGCTATACCAGTCGAACGCCTCACCAGAATGATTGGCCCACAAGCTGACAAGTGGCATGTTCACGCGGCCGTAGCTGCGGCGCTCGTACTCGTTCATGACGGCGGCCGGGTCCACCTCAATGCCGAGGTCGAGGGCGAAGGTACTGTTCACAACGCCGCATCCAAAACCGTGGATCTCTATCTGGGCGTTCTTCTCAAGCACGATGACCTTGGCGCCGGCTTCTGCCGCCGAGCGAGCCGCGCACAGGCCGGTGAGACCCGCGCCGATGACGAGGATGTCGCAGTCCTTGGTCTGGGCGATGTCGGCCTCGGCGATCTGGGGTGCTTCGCCGAGGGCGGTGAGGTCGCCGGGCATAATCTGGAGCGGCTCGGGCTGCGCCTCGTCGGCAAGCGCGACGGTCGCGCCGCTGGCCATGGCGACGGCTGCTCCGGTGGCCCCGGCTGCTTTGATGAAGTCTCGACGGTCAAGCGATGCACTCATGTGGTACCCCTTCTGTCGAATGTTTCTTGAATCCCGCCCCCTGCGGGCTGCTTTCGACTATATCTATCTGCTCAAACAGCCTTTCGCATAATCGATGCGAGAAAGAGCGTGAGCGAGGGGTTATCCTGCATGCGAGTCATCTACTGCATTTGATGCGAAGGGGAATTCGCTTGCTGGATATGCTGTGCACGGGCGTTGGTTTTGGGATTGCGCTCTTTGCCATGGGCCTTACAAACTGGGGCGGCCTGCCGTGGACCCAATTGCTGGGCGTGGAGCTTCCCGACATGCTTCTTATGAAGACGGCTCCGCAGGCGTTGAGCACGTTTGCGGTCATTGCCGCACTCACGTGGAAGTGGTCTCGCCGACATCCTGGAAAGCGGGGTCTTATCGGTTCTCATCTTGTGGCAGTGCTTGTGACCGTTGCGGTGCTTGTGACGCTCCTCGCGTCGGCGGCCGTTCCTGCTGCCCAGCGAATGGACGAGGATGCCGTCTCAATTGGAACCGCATGCCTGGTGGGTGCGGCAATGGGCGCCCTGTTCTCTGCTTGGGGCGTCGTTATTTCCCGTGGCCAGGCGGTTTTGGGCTGCGCGCCCATATCGCTGTTAACCACCACGCTTTTGAGCCTGGTCGCATACGCTTTTCCCAACATAGCACGAGTTTGGATGCTCATCGTCACGCTGCTCGTTTCCGTTCCTCTTTATGTGGTTGCAGCAAGGAGGGCCTGCGCCGATTCAGGAGCGGCCATTGAACCCACGGGTCTGCGGGCGCTGCTTGGCGACGACTCGCCGATTCGAGCTCAGGCCGTCTGCATGGTGGCCCTCGTGTTTGGTTTCTCGTTTGTGCGTACCACGGTGCTTGCCGAGATTGACGACAAGGCGAATCTCAACAACCTCGCCAACGTCCTTATGCTCGGGGCGTCCGTTGCCGCGTTCGTTTGGTTTCGCTTTGTGTCGGGCGCGAAGGACGAATTGCTTGGCGATGGAAGTGTCCTGCCTTACCAGGTGATGTTCCCGGCGATTGCGACCCTGGCGGTGCTTATGCCCGTGCTGTCTGGGCCGATTCTGCTTGTCGCGGCCGCCGTTCTGCATGCGGTCTTCTTTACGATTCTCGCGTTCTTGCCCGTTGTTGCCGTGCGCACGTGCCCTGCGAAGAGCGCCGAGCAAACCGTTGCCGTGCTGGTCTTTGGCGCCAGCGTGTTTCTGTCGGTGGGGGTGTCGACGTTCCTTGCCTGGCTTGTCTACCAGGAGGGCGTGGTCAACGTAACGACGCTGCTTGTCTGTGCGCTTGCGATAACGTATGCCATGCTTCTTGCGTACTTCTACCTGCAGCGACAGACGCGCTTCCGCCGCCGCCACGAGGTTCTCATCGAGGAGGAGCAACTCATCCTTCCGACCCAGGCGGCTCCGGGCGAGTCTCGCCGCGAGAACGTGGAGAAGATTGCGAGCGAGTATTTCCTGACCGCGCGTGAGGCAGACGTGCTGCTTCTTCTTGCCAAGGGGTACAGCCAGCGCGGCATCGCCGGCAAACTCGATGTGAGCGACAACACCGTGCGCACCCACATGCGCAACCTCTACCGCAAGTTGCAGATTCACTCGCGCCAAGACGCCATCGAGCTTGTCGAGGGTTTTGGGAAGGGAGAGGACGCGAGGGCCCTCTCTTAGGCGCGCAGTGCCGCAGTGCTCGCAAAAAATCGAACATGTTTGCGTTTTAATCCGCAGCGGGACAGTATATAGCTGCTTGGGTGATGCATCGCCCCAGGTAGATAACGTGCGCGCTTTGCCCTTATCTGCCCAACCGGAATTAAAACGCAAACATGCGAGATGGGCATTCCGTTGGCGACGTACTCGCGTTATGAGCGCGCCCCCGAGGGTCCCGATTGCGGCATCCCGTTGCCGGCGGCGTGGGCAATGGCCGACAGGCTGGGCTGTTCCATCGATCTGGTCGTCGGCCGCGAGGATATCGATGCGCCTCGGGAGGCCACGATCGATGCCCGTGCGGGCAAGCTCAGCCGTCCCGGTCGAGAGATGCTCGATGACTTCCTGCGCTACCTCGAGTTTCGCGACGCTGCCATAGCTGCGCAGGACCGGCGGTAGCCTTTTGCGTGCGGGGCCAGCGGCCGTCTCGGGTGCGAGTGAGCCCGTAGCCCAGGGTAGCCTTTCCGTGCACGGGGAGCCAGTGGGGCCCGATTGCCCTGCCCTCGCTACTCGCCCTCCGCTCCCGTGCTTTCAGCGTGCCTCTTCTGGATGCGCTCAATCTCCTCCTCGATGAGGTCGCCCAGTGTCGTCTCATCAAGCTCGGCAGATTTCTCCGCGGCCACCGATATATCGGCGAAGACGTCAAATTCTCGTTGCTTTTTCTCGAGGAGGTCCATCATTCGCTCGTCTATTGAGTCGGGGCACAACAAGCGATGTACCAGGACATTCCTTGCCTGGCCCATACGGTAGGCGCGAGATATCGCCTGGTTCTCAATGGAGGGCTTGAGCTGGGGCTCGCAGATTACCACGACGCTTGCCGACTGGATGTTCAGGCCGGTGCCGCCCGCCTGGATCTGCAACGCGAGCGCGGTACCTGCCTGCGCCTCGTCGAACTCGTCGATGATCTCCTGGCGGCGCTGAGGGCTGACGGACCCCGTGATTGTTTCCATGCAGGCGGGTCCGAGCGTCCTGCGCACCATCTCCAAGGTGTCGAGGAAGAACGAGAAGACGATTGCTTTCCGTCCGTCTTCCGCCGCCTCGGTCACGATTTCCTTTAGCCTTTGCGCCTTGCTGGAGTACTTGGGTTCGCCTACGCTCCAGGATACCCGCCTTACCAATGCATGCTTCCTGGCGAACGCAGCCTCCTCATACACGGCGGTTTCCCTGGCGCCCATCTGGCACCATTCCTCGTTCTCGATGAGTTCGGGCAGCTCTGCGAGCACGTCTGCACGACGCCTTCGGTAATAGACTGGCGCCGCCTTGAGCCTGAAGGCCGGGGCCGAGGCCATGAAGGCGAGAAGCCTGAGCTCCTGGGCTATTTTTGGCCGGAGCAGTCCGATGAGGTCAATCATCTCATCAACTTTGTTCTCCAGGGCGGTGCCTGTCATGAAGAGGACTCGTTGCGTTCGCTTGCAGAGCTTTTCGACGTTTTTGGTGCGTATCGCCTCGCGATTCTTCACGTAGTGGGCTTCGTCCACGGTAAGAAAGTCGAGGGGGCAAGTATCGGACAGATCGATTGCTCCAAGTGTTTCGTATGTGGTTACAGCTACGCCGCCCATCTCCTCCCAGGCGGCTACCGCGTAATCTCGTTCCCGCCCATGCAATTTGATGGCACGAAGCGTGCTGTGTTTTTCGATTTCGCGGCACCAGTTGGCAACTACGCTTGCCGGGCATACCACCATGAAGTGCGTGGCTCCCGTGTTGCGCAGCGACACCATTGTTGCAATGGCCTGGACGGTTTTGCCCAGACCCATCTCGTCGCCAAGCAAGACTCGCTCCTGATGAAGGATGTATTTGACACCCCATTCCTGGTAGCGACGCAGTGTGCACAGAAGTCCCTCGGGGTAGAAGCACTCGTTCTGAACCGCAGCGGCCAGGTCTTCCGGCAAGCCATAGAACTTGTCGCTGCCTGCGGTCGCGCCCGGGACAATTTCCTCAAGGGTGTTTATAAAGGCGATGCTGTTGTGGGCAAAGTCCTCCCAAGCATCGTCAGGCTTCATGTTCACTAAAGCCTTAAGCCTATCGAACAGATGCTCGGCCGCTTTCCCGTAGTCGTCGTAGAGCAAGGACGCAAGACGTCGGTACGCCCCTGTTATCGATGCCTTTCCGTTCGCCTCGAGGACAGGCCAGAGCATCCATCCTTCAAAGGTTTGTAGCGTATGGATGTCGGTGGACACGGCACCGTAGGCTTGCTCAAATACCGTGCCGCAATCGTCATTGATGGCACTGAGCTCTCTGTATTTGGCGATGGCCATCACCAGGCGAGTGGATTCTGAGTCCCTATTGTCTGCGCTCAGGCGGATTCTGGTGGAATTCCTTGTTTCGGCTTTGAGCTCACGCGCCATATCCTCGATGCTTTTGGCGGTGGAGGCCCCGATGCCCCTGCATGAAGCAACCCGTTTTCCCCAAGGACCACAGAGGTCTGCAACTGTCTTGAAGCCGCCGTCACGCAGAGCGCTCACCCTGATATTGCGACCGCCGCGTCCGATGTCCTCTATCGGAATGCCTGCGAGTGTTTGCATGACTGCGCTGTCGATGCAGGCGTCGGTTGACTCCTGGATGTCATGCACCGCTATGCTGATCATTCCTTGGAGAGCAGCGGCCTTGTCTTGGATTGCAACGTGCCTTTGGATTACGTCCTCTGCTATGGCGGGCCTGTCCATATGAAGCCTGGAGGACCATTTGTGAAGGGCCTTAATGAAGGACATTCGATCTTGTGAGAGGGCGTCGAGGGCGTCTTTGGTTTCAGATTGCCCTATTGCCCAGAGGAGCCTGATGGCATTTCTTGTGGCTGCGGCATAGTCGTTGCCAAGCAAGGAGGAGAGATACGTGAACGCCTCGTCGGCAGAGCTCCTGACTTTCTTGCTGGTGAAGAGGCGCTTGAGCGTACCACCCTGGGCAGCGTTCATCATCTCAATGGCGGGAAGAACGTTGGTCCTTCCGAAATCTCGGGCTCTTAGCAAATGGTCGATGGGGGCTGCGCTGGCTTTTTGCCTCGCTATGGCGACAATGAGCGGAAGGTTTTGCGGCCTGACTCCGTTTGTGAGATTGCCGGATCATAGGTCTCTTGCTATTTCGTCGGCAAGCTGGCCGCTGTAAAGAAGTGCACTCAGCTCGTTGGCGATTTCCTGCTCATAGTTAGGCGAGGAGTCGAGCGCGGTATCGATTTGCGCCAGAAGTGCCCGATGGGTTCTTTCAAGCCTGGCCGCTTCTTCCGACGTGCAGCTTCGTGCCATGAACCTGCTCCCATGCCCTGCCCACCGATGTGCTGCCTGACCGTTCCCAAGGAGGATCAGTTTAAGCGAGTGAAAGTATATAACTAATGGCATGTCTACCGGCCGCGTTCAGCACTCCTCCGCGCTGAGGTGTGTTTATATGTCGCGCTTACCCCATAAACAAACTGAGCCCCGGTGACTTGAATCAGAGGTCATTCCCGAGGCCATCGTCCTATAGTGTAGCACCTTGCGTCTGGTTCTCGTCCAGCTCCTTCAAGCGGAACAAACATCTATCGAGGTACCCATTGCAGGCACATTCGCTCAGGCTCATGCTGGCAGCAAATCGAGTTTCGGAGTAGTCCCGAGGGCCCCGCTGGCAACGAAATGAGTTTCGGAGTAATGATTTCTGGACGAGAGTGCTGCCTGGCGCTGTGTGACGAAGAATTCTGTTGTTAAAACAACAGAATGGATGGATGACGCCTCTTTTAGGACCTCAAATCCCCCTGAAAAAGAGCCGTGAGATGCACATGGCGCGTTTTGACTACTCCGAAACTCGTTTGCCTGCCATGGCACCCGGGAAAACTACTCCGAAACTCGTTTCGCTGCCAAAAAGACCCCGGAATCGATGCGCCCCCTATCCCTCGATTCCCAGCGCCTTCACGCAGCAGGCGAGCTCGGAGCGGATGGCGATGTGCTGGGGGCAGGCTTGCTCGCAGGCGCCGCAACCGATGCACTCGCTGGCGCGCTTGTGGCCGTGCTTGCCCACGAGCCAGCCCTCTTGGCGTAGTGCCGCGTCCATGTCGCCGTAAATCGTGAGGTAGTTCATGCCCGTGAACGTGCCCGAGACGCCGATATCCATGGGGCACACTTTGGCGCAATAGTTGCAGGTAGTGCAGGGGATAAGCGGAATCTCGGCCAGCTTTTGGCGGGCGGCGTCGAGCGTGGAGCGCTCCTCGCTGCTCAGGCCCGTGAAGTCTGCCATGACGGCAATGTTGTCGCGCATCTGCTCGATGTTGCTCATGCCCGAGAGCACGGTGATAACGCCGGGTTGGTCGGCGGCGAAGCGGATGGCCCACGCCGCGGGGGAGAGCTGCGGTTTTGCCTGCTCAAACACCTCGCGCACGGACGCGGGCGGGTTGGCAAGCAGGCCTCCCTTGACGGGCTCCATCACGATGACGGGCTTGCCGTGGGCGCGGGCCACCTCGTAGCAGCGGCACGACTGCACGGCGGCGAAGTCCCAGTCGGCGTAGTTTATCTGCAGCTGCACGAACTCCATCTCGGGGTGGGCGCGCAGGATCTCGTCGAGCTCCTCGGGCGTGGAGTGAAACGAGAACCCCACATGGCGGATGAGCCCCTCGGCCTTCTTGCGTTGCACAAATTCCCACTGGCCGAAGTCGTCGAAGAAGTGCGTACGCGTCTCGCCCAGGTTGTGCAGCAGGTAGAAGTCGAAGTAGCCGGCGCCGGTGCGGGCGAGCGACTCGTCGAAGCGCGCCTCGGCCTCCTCTTTGCTGGCGCAGTTGACCCACGCGGCGCTCTTGGTGGCAAGCTGGTAGCTCTCGCGCGGGTGGCGCTCAACGAGCGCCTGGCGGATGGCGTCCTCGCTGCCCTCGTAGGCCCAGGCGGTGTCGAAGTAGGTGAAGCCGGCGTCGAGGAACATGTCGACCATCTGCTTGGTCTGCTCGATGTCGATGGTGCCCTTCTCGCCTTCTACCTGGGGCTGCAGCTGCGGCAAGCGCATAAGGCCAAAGCCGAGCTTCTTGATGTCTGTGCCGAGCTGAGGCTCAGGTGCGTTGGTGGTCATGGCGTTCTCTCCCATCTCCCATGGACCCGCCTCCCAGCGGGTCGCGTGCATGACAAGAGGATAGCGCAGGCCGCGAGCCCAAACCAGGCAGGTAAGTCCCGGCAAACTAAAACACCAGGCCAACTGGGTGATGGGGCTTGCGCATGGGCCTGCCGAGGGCGTAATTTTGCCATGGCTTTGCCTGCAGGGGGGCACGAGTGTCTTGGCGCAAACCGTCCATTTCGTGTATATCTATGACTTGTTAGACCGTCCATTTCGTGTATGTTCACGGGCGATTAGGCCGTCCGTTTCGTGTAACTGCTGGTACATGCGCTGGTTTCTTCAGGCTGGGGTGCCCTAGTTTTGTAGGGCTGTCGATTCTTATGCCCCCAGCTCGGAAAAACCGCGCCATACGAGGCGGAATCGACTCAGGGCCTTGTCAATGGGGACGACAGAAGCGTAATGTTGACCTGTTCCGCCTGGGATGGGGGTCTCGGGCAAAGGGGAATGGAGAGGGGAAGGAAATGGCGTGCTCTTCCGTTTCTGCTCGCACCGGAATTTCCAAGCATGGATGTGGCTTGCTTGGCGCTTTGTTCGCGTTGATATTCATGCTGGCGGCGTATGCGCCCCTCTCGCCGGTCCCGGCCCTCGCTGATGAGGGCGTAGGGGGAACGGGATCTCAGACTTGGGCCGTTTGCGGCAACTTCGCCTTCACCCATCCCCAGGACGCGACGTGCGAGACGCTCGATCCGACCGAGGTTGACTCTACGTTGCAAGAATCGGGCCCTTTCAGCGGCACAATCAATCAGGGCGCGCTGTGCCGTATCGACGCCGCCGATGGGACGGTTGTGTACGTGTACGCGTGCCGGGCGCTCATCGACGCTGACGATGTGGCTTGGGCAAACAACGCGACGGATGAAATTGCCCTGCAGGAGCGCGGCGAGTGGTTTGCCCGCCAACTCGTTGGCAGCGACGCCCTTTTGACGACTGCGGTGCGGTATGTCGGCTGCCTTCATTACGATGTGGAAGAACAGCCGCTGACGTTCTTCTGCTTCAGCAACTATTTTCTGCGCGTGGGCTGCGTGGTGGGGTTCGTCCCCCTCCCTTCCGGATATGTGTCCACAATCGCCTTTGCGTTCGAGCTTTCCCAAAACGCGGGTGCCATGTCGGTCATTGATAACGTAATCCCCTCGCTGCAAGTGGGGGATGGGTACACGACGTCCGAGATGATTGAGGCCGAATTTGAAGAGGACTACAAGCTTAGCGAGGATGCGCTTGCGGCAAGTGGTATTACGTATGGGAACAAGGAGACTGGCCCCTATAAAGATGGCTATTACGAAAGCTACACACGTGATTGGGCGGGCGATTCCTCTGTGGTTTGCCTTCAAGTGACCGATGGCAAGGTCGTTGCCGTGGAGGTGAGCGATGGCCTCGCGTACCTTGGCTTTGGCGTAGATGCCATCGAGCAGCTGCCTTCTGCTATCGTGGCCGCCAATGGCATCGAGGGAGTCGATGTCGTTTCCGGGGCGACCCTGACGAGTCAGATTATTCTCTACGCGACAGAAGAGTGCCTGGTACGGGCTACAGCGTGTCCGTTTGACGCGGCTGCACGCGAGGGGCTTCCGGTGCAGGACGATGTTGATTTTTGGACCTGTTATCGCTGTCATGACGACAATCTTGATACGGTAAACCATGCCCCCAGTGAGCGGCGGTCTACCGAGGACCTAGTCATCGACCCGCACGCAATGCCTGATATTGATGCCCATGCCGGTCTGAGTACCGACTGCGGTGATTGTCACAGTGTGGATGGCCCCTCTACCATGACGTGTGCCCAGTGCCACGACGGCATAGTTGAGGTTCCTGAAGGCTGGGCTACCCCCGAGGTCAAGGTCAACGCCTTGGGCGACCACATGGATGCTGTCCCTGTTGGCACATGTGTCACCTGCCATGACGGAACCGTGGCCTGCAAGCTCGATATGGCCAGCGTTGAGGCCAAGTACTCCTGGAACGATGGTCCCTTCAACTTCCACTCTATGCCTGATGGCGTGAAGGCTGTCCACGAGAACTTTGTCGAGGACTTCAGCTGCCAGACCTGCCATGCCGAGAAGTCTGTTGCCGCGTGCACTTCATGCCATGCCGGTGTCTTCACGAGAGAGAACCTCCCCTGGGGCTGGATTGCCAGCGATGGAAACACTGACGGTTTCTATACCGCCGAGGGCAAGGGTATCGGTGGCAAGGTGCCCGTCACAGTGGCCATCGAGAATGGCAGAATCACCGCCGTCGAGGTTGGCGACAACTCCGAGACCCAGGGCATCGGCACCAAGGCCATCGAGCAACTGCCCGACGCCATCGTGGCCGCCGGCGGCACCGAGGGCGTCGACGCCGTCTCCGGCGCCACCGTCACCTCCA
>CAKUAI010000006.1 GCA_934636245.1 uncultured Coriobacteriales bacterium | reverse complement strand
GCGCAGGCCCTGGCCGCCGCGCAGGCCGCGCCGACGCCCGCGCCGCAGGCGCAGCCGGTGCAGGCCCCCGCGCCGCAGCCGGTGCAGACGCCGCCCGAGCCGCAGGGCGAGGGCTGGGGCGTGTGCGGCCACACCGTCGACGAGCCGTGCTCGAACCTGCGAATCAACCTGTACATGGCCCCGGCCAACGTGGTGCGCGAGGTTTGCGGCCTGCTGGACTCGCGGGGCGTGGCGCACACCGAGGAGGCGATGTAGGTGGGAGAGGACATCATGCGCGCCGAGTACACGGCGGGCGACGGCCAGGAGGTGCTGCTGACCCCCGAGGCGGTGGCGCGCTACGTGGTCGCGCCGAACACGCGGGTCACCGAGCAGGAGATGGCGCGCTTCCTGGGCATCTGCAAGGCGCGCGGGCTCAACCCGTTCGCGGGCGACTGCCACCTGGTCAAGTACGGCGACGGCCCCGCGAGCGTCATCGTGGGGAAGGACTTCTACGTGCGCACGGCCTGCGAGCAGCCCGCGTTCGACGGCTTCGACGCGGGCGTGGTCGTGATGGGCGGCGACGGCCGCGTGGTGCACCGCGACGGCGCGATGGTCGCGCCCGGCGAGCAACTCCTGGGCGGGTGGGCGACCGTCTACGACAAGGCGCGCAGCCACCCGGTGAAGGCCGTCGTGTCGCTGCAGGAGTACTCCACCGGCAGGAGCATGTGGCGCTCGAAGCCCGCCACCATGGTGCGCAAGGTGGCGCTGGTGCAGGCGCTGCGCGAGAGCTACCCGGAGCGGTTCCAGGGCACCTACGACGCCGACGAGATGGGCGAGCAGGGCGAGGCGGCGCAGCGCGCGGCCGTGGAGGTCGAGCCGGTCTTCGAGGACGCCCCGCAGAGCGCCCCTGAGCCGCCGGAAACGGGCGCCTGCGACGGCCCCGCGCCCAAGCCCCGGCCCAGGCCCCAGCCCGCGTCCTCGGGCTTCTCCGAGGGCGCGCTGCAGGCGATGGCCGACATGGCGCGGGTCGCCGCCCAGGCGTGCGGGGCCGACGAGGCCGACGCCAAGCGCGCGGTGTTCGACGCGGTGCGCGGCGTGCCCGACCGCTCCGACAACGCGGCGGTGCTGGCGCTGGCGAGCAGGGCGGCGCGCGAGTTCAGGGAGAGGGCGGCCACGGCGGCCGCCATGGCGACGGCGACGACGGAGGAAGAGGAGCGATGAGCGAGAACATCAACAGCGTGGTCGTGAGCGGCAACCTCACGCGCGACCCGGAGCTGAGGCAGACGCAGGGCGGCACGGCGGTGCTGTCGCTGAGGATGGCGTCCAACGGCAGGCGCAGGAACTCGCAGACGGGCCAGTGGGAGGACGAGCCGTGCTTCCTGGGGGTCACGGTGTGGGGCGCGCGGGCCGAGGCCCTGGCGCGCATCCTGGCCAGGGGGTCGCGGGTCACGGTGCAGGGGCGGCTGCGCTGGCGCGAGTGGGCCGACAAGGACGGCGCGAGGCGCGAGGCGCTTGAGGTGGTGGCCGACAACGTGGAGCTGCCGCCCAGGCAGCAGGGGGCGGCACAGCAGGCACCCGCGCCCCAGACGCCGCCGCCGAGCCAGTACGACCCGGGCCTGCAGGCGGCCGTGAACGCCTGCTACGCGGCCAACCCGCCGCAGGCCGCAATCTACGACGACGAGATTCCGTTCTAGGGGGCGCGAGGTGGCGAGGGACTTCTACGCCTGGTTCCCGCTCGACCTGCCCTCGCTGCCGAGCGTCCGCAGGCTGCGCAGGCGGTTCGGGCCGGGCGCGGTGCTGATGTACTACGAGCTGCGCATCATGGCGGCGACCGCCTACCAGTACGGCCAGCACGCCGAGGTCGCCGACGTGCTCGACCTGAGCGAGGACTGGGGCATGGACGAGGCGGGGGCGGCCGATTGCCTGCGGGCGATGGCCGACGCGCGCCTCATCGACCCCGAGGCCCTGGAGGCGGGCTTCGTCGGCATCGAGGACGTGGCCGAGAGGGCCGCGTACCTGCAAGGAAAAGCAGAAGCAGGAAGAAGCGGCGGCAAAGCATCGGGCGAGACAAGGCGCAAGAAAGCACGCAATGAAGCACCTGCTTCAAGCAGTAAGTGAAGCACCTGCTTCAAGCAAAGTGCAAAGCAAAAACGAAGCCTATATATCTATCCATCCATCCATTAAGAAATAAATCCAAGGCGGGCCCCGGCACGGGAGCCGGGAGACGCAGGGACGGGAAGGGCGAGGCCGGGGCCCTTTGCCGGGGTGCCGCCGTTTCAGAGAGGAGAAGCCATGCTTTACGTGAACGGGAACACGGCCCTGGGCGAGAGGGTCGTCAGGGCCGACTTCAGGCAAGCCACGGTCAAGGGGGGGTCGTCGTGCTGACGCTTGAGGTGCTGGCCGACGCCCAGGGCGCGTTCGACGTCGTGCGCATGGCGGGCAGGCCCGTCGTGGTGGCCGTCGCGCCCGTCCAGCCCGAGCTGGAGCTGGGGGGCGAGTGAGGATGGAGTTCATGGCAAGGTGCGGCCGCTGCGGCGCGCTGGTGAAGACGAGAAGAAGGCAGTTCGCCGACGGGACGATCGCCTACTACACGCCCTGCGCGGCGGTGACGGAGGCGAGCAGCAACGACATGGTGACCAGGGACAGTTGCGAGTTCACGGTGCTCTGCCCGGACTGCGTGGAGGGGCTCAAGGCGTGGCTTGAGGGCGAGCCCCAGGAGTCTCAGGAGCCGCAGGAAGCGGCGGACAGCTGGGAGCGGCTGCGGGCCGACGTCGCGAAGCCCGGGTGCTGCGAGTACTTCCAAGGCCGCGGCGACGTGGAGTCCTGCGACGGGTGCCCCGCGCTTGAGGCCAAGGTCGACTGCGGGCAGGCCCGCGCGACCGACGTCGTGCGCCGCGCCAAGGCGCTGGCGGGGGTGGAGTAGGTGGACAGGTGCGGGGACTGCGAGTTCAACCGCTTCGGGACGTGCCACGGGCTCCCGCCCAAGGACGAGTTCCTGGCACACGGGTGCAGGCATCTGAGCATTCGGCCGAGGGTCGGGGACTGCGACCACGCGTGCGCCCTGTTCAGGCGCAGGGGCGAGGAGAAGAGGGAGAAGCCATGGTCGGCATGAGGTTCCTCGTGGCGGAGGGGGGCGGCTACGCGCTGCCCGCCGCGCTCGCCGAGGCGCTCGTGAGGCGCGGCGAGATGAGGACGCGGGCGCTCAGGAACGCGGGAGTGCGGCCCAAGGCGGCGCGCGGCAATAGGCAGGGGAAGGCGAGGCCCGGCCGTTAGGGGCCGGGGGAAGGCGGGTGCAATGGGCGGGCAAAGGCCCCTGGAGGGCGATTCGAGGAGGCCTTTGCGGCCCGTGGGTGTTGCAGGTGTCACATGCGCGAAACGCGCACAACAAGCGCCCCGCAGGCAGTGCAGGCGGTGGGCGCAGGCCGAGCGCGAGTTCCTGATGTCCCAGTACCGGCGCATGCCGCTGCGGGCCGTGGCGAAGCGCCTGGGGCGCTCCTACGGGGCCGTGCGCATGGAGCTGTGCAGGCTCAAGGCGCAGGGCGTGGAGTGGCCCGAGGACGTGCGCGAGCGGGTGTGCTGCACGCCGGGGTGCGGGCGCGTGGTGTGGGAGGAGAGCGCGCGTGCCAGGCGCATGCACCTGTGCCACGGCTGCTTCAATGAGGAGATGCGCCTGCGGGCGCTCGAGGCGGGCGAGGACAACCGCCGCAGGCAGCGCGAGTTCAAGGCGCGTCGCGGGCGCGGTAGAAAGAAGGGGTAACGAAACCTATGGGGCCGCGAGGCCCCTTTCCGCATGGGGTGCGCATGGCAGGCAAGACAAGGGCCGAGTTTGAGGACTACGAGGGCTTCGTCGACAAGTTCAAACCAAAGAAGACCACCGACGACTGCTACACGCCGCCCGAGGTCTACGACGCCGTGCTTGGCTACTGCGTCGAGCGCTTCGGGATAGACCCCGCCCGCGCCGTGCGCCCGTTCTACCCCGAGGGCGACTACGAGGCGTTCGAGTACCCCGAGGGCTGCTGCGTGGTGGACAACCCGCCCTTCTCCATCCTGTCGGAGATCGTGGGCTTCTACGTCTCCCGCTCCGTGCCGTTCTTCCTCTTCGCGCCCTCGCTCACGTGCTTCGGGCCGCTTCGCCGCCACCTGGGCAGGGTGACGGCGCTCCTGAGCGACTCCGACGTGACCTACGAGAACGGCGCGACGGTGCGGACGGCCTTCCTCACGAGCCTGCTGCCGGGCGTCGCCTGCGAGTCGGAGCCGAACCTCGGCCGCCTGGTCGGCGAGGCCGCCGACGCGGCGAAGGTGCGCATGGGCCTCAAGGCGGCCGTGCCGCTGCCGAAGTACGAGTTCCCGGACTCCGTGCTCACGGCGGCGCGCCTGCAGTGGATGTCCGGGCACGGCGAGCCGCTGCGGGTCATGGCCGACGAGTGCGCCTTCGTCGGGAGCCTAGACGCCATGAAGGCGGCCGGCAAGCCGAGCATCTTCGGCGGCGGCTTGCTGCTCTCGAGGCGGGCTGCTGCCGAGCGGGCTGCTGCCGAGCGGGCTGCTGCCGAGCGGGCTGCTGCCGAGCGGGCTGCTGCCGAGCGGGCTGCTGCCCACATGTGGGCACTGAGCGAGCGCGAGCTGACTGTGCAGGCTGAACTTGCGTAAAGCCGGGCGCGGTTCGCAAAGGCCGCCTTGTCTGGCGATGCTTGAGTTTGCGCCGTGAAGTGTGTATGATAGGCACAGTATCGGCACACAAAAGGAGCCCTGCATGCTGTTCGAGTACGACCCGGCCAAGAGCGCCGCGAACCTGCGCAAGCACGGCATCGACTTCGAGGACGCGCAGGCCGTGTGGGACGACCCGGAGGCCATCGACGTGCACGTCGCCCGCGAGGGCGAGGAACGCTGGATGGTTATAGGCCGCGCCCACGCGGCGCTGTGGTCGGTCGTGGTGACGTACCGGGGCGAGGACGGCGAGACGGTGCGCATCATCTCGGCGCGCAGGGCGGCGAAGAGGGAGGCTGACTTCTATGCCAGGAATCACCGTTGAGGAGTTCGACCGCAGGTTCGACGAGGGCGAGGACATGATGGACTACCTCGACCAGTCGAGCGTGCGCAAGGTGGGCCGCCAGGACGGGCGCAGGCGCGTGAGCATCGACATGTCGGGCGACGCGCTCGACCGGCTGGACGCCTACGCCGAGGAGTACGACGTGCCGAGGCAGGCGCTCGTGAAGATGTGGCTCGTGGAGCGCATGAACGAGGAGGACGACCGCAAGGCCGCGCGCGGCAGGACTGCGGCGTAGCGTAACGGAATCGAACATCAGGCGCGACCAGGGGGCCGTCCTTCGGGGCGGCCCCCTCGCGTTTCCGGGGCCGTACCCTGGGCGGCATGGGGAAGACGGACGGCAGGGCGAACCTGCGCCCGCTTGAGGCGGGCACGGACAGGGCCAGGGCGATAGCCAGCATGGGCGGCAAGGCTGCGGCGTCGGCGCGCCGCAGGGCCCGCGCCGTCTCCGAGCTGACGGACGCGGCGCTGTCGAGCACGCTGAAGGGCAAGCCCGCCGCCACGGTGCGGGCCATGTTCGACGGGATAGGCGACGAGGACGTGACCTGGGCGGCGGCTGCCGTGGCCGGGCAGGTGCAGGCGGCCGCCAAGGGCTCCACGAGGGCGTACGAGGCGCTGATGGCCACGCAGGACAGGGCGAGGGCCGCCGAGGCGGGCGGCGGGGCCGGGACGGGCTTCGTGCGCGACTTCGGCCTGCTCGTGGCACCTCCGCACCTCGCGCCGCACCGCGCGGTGGGCGCGGGGCTGGGGTGCGACCTGTGGCTGTACGGCGGGCGACTGTCGGGCAAGTCGTCGTACATCTCGCTTGAGGTCGTGAACCTGCTGATGCAGCACGAGGACTACTCGGCGCTGGTGTGCATGAAGGTGGGCCGCGACATGCGCGGCGGCGTCTACGAGCAGATGCTTTGGGCGCTCGACAAGATGGGCGTGGTAGACGAGTGGGTGGCGACCGTCAGCCCCATGCGCATCGTGAGGCCCTCAACCGGGCAGGCAATCGTCTTCAGGGGCTGCGACAAGGCGACGAAGTCGAAGTCGCTGAAGGCACCCGTGGGGACGTACTTCGCCGTGCAGTGGTTCGAGGAGGCCGACCAGTTCTCGGGCCTCTCCGAGATACGCACGGTGCAGCAGTCCGCGACGCGCGGCGCGGGCGCGCCGTTCTTCCGCTTCTACTCGTTCAACCCGCCGCGCTCGCGCGACAGCTGGTCGAACAAGGTCATAGCCGACCGCCTGGCGCGCGGCCTGCCCGTGTACACGTCGAGCTACCTGGACATGCCGCCCGAGTGGGTGCCCGAGCAGTTCAGGGCCGACGCGCTGGCGCTCAAGGAGGTCGACGAGGAGAGCTACCGCCACGAGTACCTGGGCGAGGCGGTGGGCTACGGGGCGGAGGTCTTCCCGCGCGCCGTGGTGCGGCAGGTGACGGACGAGGAGCGCAGGCGGCTGGAGCGGTTCGTGTACGGCGTGGACTGGGGCTTCGCGTCCGACCCGTTCGTGTGGCTCAAGGCGGCGTACCAGCCGGGCACGCGCACGCTGTACGTGCTCGACGAGGTGAGCGGGCTGGGGTTGTCGAACCCGGAGAGCGCGCGGCTCGTGTCGGGCAGGATGCGCGCCGACAGGCTGGGGGCCGACGGCCGCGTCGTGGAGGACGCGGAGCCGTACGCGCGCGTGATGTGCGACAGCGCCGAGCCGAAGAGCATCGACGAGTGGCTCAACCTGGGCATCAGGGCCGAGGCCGCGCCCAAGCAGGGGGCGCACAGCGTGCGCTCGGGCGTGAGGTGGCTGCAGGACAGGGCCGCGATCGTGGTCGACCCGTCGTGCAGGGTGGCGGCGCGCGAGCTCGTGGGCTACCAGTACGCGCGCACCGCGCAGGGCGAGCTGACGAGCAGGCTCGTGGACGCCGACAACCACGCGATAGACGCGCTGCGTTACGCGTGCGCGACCCTCATCGACGACAGGAGCGTCGTCTAGGGGCGCGGGCGAGGCCCCCGCCCGGATGGGAGGGGGCCGCGATGACGGCAACGAGGGGTGCCGTGCCCGCGTGGGCAATCGAGCACGTGAAGAGGATGGGGCACACGCCCGGCAACGTCATGGACGACGAGGTGGCGCGATGGTGGAACCTCTTCTGCGCGCAGGGCAGGTTCTACGACGGCGACAAGAACGCGGACGGCGAGCGGCACAAGACGCTCTACCCGGCGCAGGCCGTGGCCCAGGAGTGGGCGAGCCTCATACTCAACGAGAAGACGGAGCTTGAGATAGCCGACCCGGCGCTGTGCGAGTGGGCGGGCGAGAGGCTGCCGGGCTTCACGGAGGAGCAGGCGGACTTCGTGGCGCGCGTGTTCGCGCTGGGGTCGGGGGCGTGGTCGGTCGACCTCGTGGACGGGCTGGCGGTCGTGCGCAGCCACGACGCCGGGTTCGCGGTGCCGCTGGAGTCTGGCGGCGCGGCGTTCGTCGACAGGGTGGAGGTGTCGGGGCGCAGGTACGACCAGCTGCAGGTGCACACGTTCGGCGGTGTGTACGAGGTGGGCGGCGAGCCGACGGTCGCCGACTCGTGGGTCGTCACGACGCTGCTCTTCGACACGTCCAACCACGACGCGCCGCTGGCCGTCGAGGGGGTCGAGCCGGTGTACGTGACGGGCTCGGAGCTGCCCACCTTCACGTTCGTCGCCCCCGCCATAGCCAACACGTACGAGGACTGGACGCCGCTGGGCGTGAGCGTGTACGACCGCGCCGAGGACGCCATCAAGGCCGTCGACGAGGCGTTCGACCTCTTCTACTGGAACATGAAGCTCGGCAAGACCCGCGTGCTGGTGGACGAGCGCGCGCTCGTGCGCGACTCGAAGACGGGCAAGGTCAAGGGCCTGGACACGGTGGACAAGAGGCTGTACCGCGCGCTTGAGGGCGGCGTGGGCGAGCAGATGCCCGTGACCGTGTTCAACCCCGACCTGCGCACGGCGTCGACGGAGCAGGCCATCAACGACGCGCTGTCGCTGCTGTCGTGGAGGTGCGGCCTGGGCAACGGCTACTTCTCGTTCGACCGGGCCACGGGGCTGAAGACCGCGACGGAGGTCGTGGCCTCGAACTCGCAGCTGGCGCGCAACATCCGCAGGCACCAGAGGGCCTTCGGGAGGGCGATATGCGCGGCCGTGCGCGGCGCATACGCCATGGAGCTTGCGGCCGGGACTGGCGGGCACGTGGCCGACGCAGACGTGCCGCAGGTGGACGTGGCCTGGGACGACTCGGTAATCGTCGACGAGGAGACCGAGCGCGCGGCCATGAAGGACGACATCGCGCGCGGGCTGTGCCCGGCGTGGGTGTACCCGGTGCGGTACTACGGCATGGGCGAGGCCGACGCGCGCGCCCTGACGGGCGAGGGCGACGGGGTGCCGGGGCTGGCCGCCGCCGACGCGCCCGAGGAGGCGTAAGGCGTGCAGCCGGACCTTTACGACGACCTGGCCGAGCGCATCGTGCACGGCGCGCAGGAGCGGTTCGTGGCGGAGCTGACCGAGAGGCTGGTCGAGATGTTCAAGGCGGGCGTCGCCGAGCCCGACCGGTACGCGGTGGCGCTGGCGGCCGCGCACGCGGAGTGCATGGGCGTGTGGGCGCGCTGGGAGGGGCGCGTCTCGGCGGAGGTCGAGGCGGCCTTCAGGGAGGCGCTGGGCCAGGCCGACGAGCAGATCGTGGAGTCGCTCGCGGCCGCGCACTCGGACGGCGTGTCGCCGCTTCTGCGCGCGCAGGCGACCGCGACGGCCGCCAACGCCATAGGCGAGGCCGCCCGCGCCACGGCGTCAATCGTGCGCAGGCAGAACGTGGCCCTGTCGCAGACCGCGTCCGACGCCTACTACGCGGCGCTGGGCGAGGCCCTGACGCGGCTTGAGATGGGCGAGGGGCGCGAGGCGGTCATGGCGCGGGCGATGGCCGCGATGGCGGACGCCGGAATCGAGACGGTCGACTACAGGAGCGGCAGGCGCACGACCATCGACGCGGCGGTGCGTCGGCACGTGGTGACGCAGCAGTCGCAGTGCAGGGCCGACCTGCTTGAGCGGCGCATGGACGAGTGGGGCCACGACCTGGTCTACACCAGCTCGCACTACGGCGCGCGGCCGTCGCACCGTCCCTGGCAGGGGCGCGTGTTCTCGCGCACGGGGGCCGCGCCGGGGTACCGGACGCTGGCCGAGGGCACGGGGTACGGCTCGCCGTCGGGCCTGTGCGGGTGCAACTGCCGCCACTCGTTCTTCCCCTACACCAAGCAGACGAAGCTGCCCAGCAGGGACTTCTCCGAGCAGGAGGCGCGCACGGGGCTGACGAGCGACGAGTACTACGCCGCGACGCAGAGGCAGCGCGCCTACGAGCGCGAGGTGCGCAAGGTGAAGCGCGAGGTGGGCCTGGGGCAGCGGGACGGGCGCGACATGGCCGCGCAGCGCATGCGGCTGGGCGTGCTCCAGCGCCGCCTTCGCGAGCACTGCGAGGCCAACACCCTGCGGCGCGACTACTCGCGCGAGAGGGCTTACGGGCTGCAGGGGCGTCCCCGCGCGCTCGGGCTGGGGACGCCGGGCAAGTCCCTCTCGGCGTTCGCGAGGTCGGAAGAGTTCAGGCAGGCGGCCAAAGAGGCGGGCGTGACGCAGAAGGAGGCCCTGGCGGCCCTTGAGAGCCACATAGAGGGCCTTTCCGTGCCGTTCGAGGAACTTACACCGGCTCGACAGAGTGCGGCGCTCACGGCGGCCCTCAGGGGCCTGGAACGCAAACGGCTGAGGCAGGACGCGACGCCCGAGGAAGTCCGCGCGTACCTCCGCTCGGGCGCGCAGCCGAAGAAAATCGTGGCAAGCAAGCAGAACCAGCACATAAACGGCACGAAGGAATGGCGCGAGAGGTGCGAGAGGCAGGGCGGCGCGGCGCAGCAGAGCGAGGTGGCGCTGACGATTGAGGAGATACAGGCGCTCGTGTACGAATACGCGGGCACGGGCAGGCTCAACGTGTCCGGCAAGAACCCGCCGCAGGTCAAGGAGACGGTAACAGCCAAGGGGCGTATAATCGGCACGTGGAGAGACAGAAAGGGCAACGCCAGCGAGACGGATTCTTTCACCATCCACTATTCCAAGAAGGGCACGCACGTGGTGCCCGCGAGGCCGTCATGGAGGAGGGGCGATGATTAGGGACTACGACGAGGCATGCGACTATCTTGACGAAGTGGGCCACGGCACAGTCAGGGCCAAGGACGGGCGCACCTGCTCGGGGCCGCTCGTGAACATCGAGTCGCGGTGGGACGACCCGCGCGGCGTGGGCTGCATCAGCATCGCAACCGAGCCGGGGGCGATGGGGTGCGTGTGGGCCGACGAGTTCGAGTGCCTCCTCGAGGAAGGCGAGGAGGGGTAGGCGTGGGCGACTTCAAGGCCGTGTACCGCATACTGAAGACGCTCTCCGACGCAATCGACGACGACGAGTTCGACCCCGCGCGGCTCTCCGCCGAGGAGCTGGGGGTCGCGCCGCGCAGGCTCAACGCGCTGCTCGTGATGCTGGCCGAGAACGGCTACGTTGACGGCGTGGAGGCCGTGCGGTACCGCTCAAGCGCAGACCCGTGGCCGCACGCGCGCGTGGGCGCGCCGCGCATCACGCTCAAGGGGCTTGAGTACCTGCACGAGAACGGCGTCATGCGCAAGTGCGCGAACGTGGCCCTGGGCATCGCCGACAAGCTTCTGTAACGAAAACAAACCGACACACCGGCGGCATAACCGCCACACCGGGCCCGTCCCGCAGGAAAGCGGGGCGGGCCTTCTCGTGCCGCGTTACCCGCCCCCGAACATGTGCGGCGTGCCGGGGAATCCGCCCCGGCGAGACCGAAGGGGAAGGCATGGAGGACGAGAACAAGGCCGCCGAGGGCGAGAAGCCCCAGGACGCGGCCGAGAAGCCCCAAGACCCCGAGCCGGGGGAGGGCGCGCAGCCCCAGGAGCCCGCGCAGGGAGAGGGCAGGGAATCCAACCTGCACAAGCTCGAACGCGACGTGGAGAACCGGAACAAGCGCATCAAGGAGCTTGAGGAGCAGCTCGCGGCCGCCGGTGGGAGCGCCAAGACCGTCGAGCAGCGCCTGGCGGAGGTCGAGGCCAAGCTCGCCGCGAGCGAGAGGGCGCTTGAGGAGGAGAAGACCGCAAGCGGCTTGAAGGCAATCGGCTGCGTCAACGTCAAGGCGGCGAAGGCGCTCCTTGAGGACTACGGCGGCGACCCCGCCAAGCTCAAGGAGGCGTGCCCGTACCTCTTCGGGCAGCAGGAGCGCAAGACTGCGAGCACCGGCGGCAAGCCGGTCGGCGACGCGCCGTCCGACGGGATGGAGCGCCTGCGCAGGATTGCCGGACTCAAGACCAAGGAATAGGAGAACAGCATGCCAAACAGCATCACCGCGCAGGCAGCGGTCACGACCGTCCTCGACGAGGTGTACTGCGCCGCGTCCCTGACGGGCGACCTGAGGACCTCCACCGACCTCGTGCGAGCTGGCGCGAACGCCAAGGAGATCATGATTCCCAAAATCAAGGTCGACGGCCTGGGCGACTACGACCGCTCCTCCGGCTACACCTCCAGCGCCGTGACGCTGGAGTGGGAGACGGTCGCCTTCGACTACGACCGAGGAACCAAGATTACGGTCGACGCCATGGACAACGACGAGGCCAACGGCGTCGGGCCCTTCGTCAGGGCGGGCAGCGAGCTTGAGCGCCTGCACGTCGCCCCCGAGGGCGACGCCTACACCTTCGCCAAGGTCGTGCAGTGCGCCGGTGCCGAGTGCGACGTCGACAAGGCGGGCGTCACGTACGACGACGCGGCAACGCTGCTCAAGGCCCTGTCCGAGGCGTCGACCAAGATGGACGAGGGCAGCGTGCCGCAGGGCCGCATCCTGTACATCACGCCCACGCTCATGGGCAAGATTAACGCCTACAACCAGCTCACGGGCGACGTGGACAAGGCCAACGTCATGGCGAACTTCGCCAAGGTCGTGGAGGTGCCGCAGGTGCGCTTCTACACGGCAATCGACCTGGCGGACGGCAAGGAGAAGTTCGGCTACTCCAAGGCGGCCGTAGGCGGCAAGGACCTCAACTGGCTCATCGTCCACCCGACGGCCGTAATCAAGGTCGACAAGCACGTCGCCAGCCGCATCTTCAACCCCGACGAGCTTGAGGACCTCGACGCCTACATGATGAAGTACCGCAAGTACGGCCTCGTGGACGTGTACGAGAACAAGGCCGTCGCCGTCGCCTACAGCCACAAGGCCTAGCCATGGGCTGCCGGACGGTGGGAATCACCTTCCCCGACGCCCCGAAGGCCGCCAAAGCCCCCAAGAAGGGGCGCAAGGAGGCCGAGGGGGACACGGGCAGGGCGGAGGAGGGAGGCGGCGAATGCGGCCGTCCTACGAGTTCTACTCAGGGGAGCACCGAGGAGGGCTAGGCCCCGACGCCTTCGCCGACGTGCTGCCGTCGGCGTGCGCCCGCCTTGAGGGGATGGTCGGGCCGATTGAGGACGGCGACCCGCGCGCGGCGCGGTGGATGCACGCCGCGTGCGCCCTGGTCGACCGCGCGGCGGGTGCCGACGACGGCGGCACGGTCGCCAGCGAGTCGGTCGGCTCCACGTCGGTCACCTACTCGCAGGCGTGCCAGCGCAGCCCCGAGGAGGCGGACCTCGCGGCCGTGTGGCCGTGGCTTGCGGGCACGGGGCTGCTGTGCACGGCGGTGTTCTGATGGCGCTCTACGACGGCACGCTGACGGTATGGCGCAGGGTCGCGGGCGGCTGGGAGCGCCGGGAGGTCTCGCCCGCGAGGGTCGAGGCAGCCGCGCACGCGAAGGCCGGGGCGGTGGGGCCGCTCGCGCAGGGCGGCACGCAGTCCGACGGCCTCGCGGCGTACGTGCCCGGCTCGCCCGACGTGAGGCCGGGCGACAGGGTCGCGGCCGGGGCCGTGCGGGCGGGCGAGCCGCCGGATGGCGCGTTCGTCGTCGAGTCGGTGCTGCCGCTCACGCTCATGGGCAGGGCGCACCACGTGGAGGTGACGGCGCGGTGAGGCTCTCGGTCAAGGCGTGCGACGTCGGCGGGATGCTCTCGCGTGCCGACAAGGCGAGGGACGCGGCCCTGGGCGTCGTGGCCGAGAACGTCCTGGCCGACTGCACCGAGTACGTGCCCTACGACCTCGGCGCGCTGAGGGCCTCGGGCAAGGCCTCCGTGCGCGGGGGCGAGGGCGTCGTCATGTGGGGCACCGACTCGGAGACGGCGCGCTACGCCCGCGTGCAGTACTACGGGGACTTCGACCACGGCACGGCCCAGAACGCGCTCAACGCGCCGAGGGCGTGCCGCCACTGGTTCGACGCGGCGAAGGCCGTGAGGAAGGACGCCTGGCGAAAGATGTTCGCGGGCGAGTATGCGAGGAGGGTCAATGGCTGAGGACATCCAGGGCGCGCTCGCGCGCTGGGTCGGCGGCGCGCTGGGCGTGCCGACCGAGTACGGTGAGTTCGCGCCGGGGCCGCTGCCGTGCGCGATGGTCAAGGTGTCGCCGGGCGACCCGCTCGTGAGGCGCTACCGCTCGGGCGGCGGCGTGTACCGCACGGCCTACGAGGTCTACCTCAAGGTGCACGCCCCCTCCCAGGAGGGGCGCATAGCCGGGCTTGAGCTGCTGCGCGGCCTGGCGGCGCGAATCCAGGGCGGCGAGGCCCCCGACGGCCCGGCGCGCTACTGCGCCCACGAGGTGACCAACGCCCCCGCGCTCTACGCCCAGACGGGCCGCGACGAGGCCGTGTACCAGCTGACGGCGCGGCTCGAATACGTCAAGACCACAGACAGATAGGAGGGTGCCATGGACTACATGTTCACCTACGAGATGCAGTACTACCTGGAGTTCCAGAACGACCAGGGCGTCTACGACAAGCCCGTCCGCATCACCGAGGACAAGGAGTTCGCGCCGAGCCGCGACAAGAGCAGCTACGACGCGAACTACCTGTGCAACAGGACGGGCCGCACGGTCGTGACGGCCACGAAGGACAGCTTCACGTTCACGATTGACGCGGTGGGCCCGGGCGGCGTGCAGAAGCGCCTGGCCGCCATCGAGGACACCTCCAACGTGCCCGCGCGCCTCATCCGCACGCAGGCCTACGACTTCGAGAACGAGAAGAAGTGCGACCCGTCGGCCCTCGTGGCCAAGCGAGTGCCGGTCATGGTCAACATGGACCCGATGGACGGCGCGTTCGGCGAGCTGTGCACCTTCTCCGGCGAGATCGTGCAGGACGCCGACGCGTGGGAGCGCGGCACCTACGACCCGACCACGGGCACCTTCACGCCGAAGGCCTAGCGCAGGACGCCACAGGGGGCCCTTCCCAGGGAGGCGGCACCGGCACCGAGCCGGGCCGCCTTTTTTCGTGCCGCGTTACCTGCCCCCGACCATGGGGCGCGAGATGGGGCGGCACCGGGCCGCCCCGCGACCTGGGAAGGCGGAAACGAAATGGCAACCAACAACAAGAGCGGCGACGTGCTCAGCTTCACCCTGCGCGGGGGCCGACCCCAGATGGTGCCCGTCGACATCGACGGCAAGGCATGTGGCGTCAGCACGAACGCCCTCGCGGTGACGCTGGCAATCAAGCGCGTGCTCACGCAGTCGCGCGCCGTGCAGGCGGCCATGGAGGGCGACGCCTCAGACCTTGAGGCGGAGGCGGCCAAGCTCGACGAGGCCTCCCGCGCAATGGCCCGCGACGTGTTCGGCGACGAGGGTCTGCTCGGCGAGGGCACGGTCGACGTCGTGGAGGTGACGCGCCTCATCGGCATCGCCCGCGCGGTCATGTCCTCCCCCGCCTACCAGGCAGCCAACGGCAAGGCCGAGTAGGGGTGGGCATGCTCGACGAGGCCCCGCCCCGCACGGTCGAGGTCGCGGGGCGAGAGGTGTGCGTGAACTGGGGGTGGCGCGCCGGGGTGCGGCTTGAGCTCGCCGACCTGTCGGACGGGCGGGGCAGGTACAGGGCCCTGCGCATGATGTTCGCGGACTCGTCGGGGATGCTGCCGGAGGCCGTCGCGCAGGACGCGGCGGCCGCCTTCGAGGCGGGCATGGAGTGGCACCGGAGGGGATGGGAGCGCATGCCCTACGGGGCGGGGAGGCGCAGGCGAGCCGCCCAGCCGCGCAGGCTCATCGACCTCGACGCGGACGCGGCAATCGTCGCGGCCGACTTCCAGCGGCTCTACCGGATAGACCTCGACCTGTCGCGCATGCACTGGTGGCGCTTCTGCGGCCTGGTGCTGAGCGCCGCGCGGACGCCCGGGAGCCTGCTGCACGAGGCGGTGGCGGCGCGCTCGGCGAAGCTCGCCGGGGCCAAGGGGGACGAGCGCAAGAGGCTTGAGGCGCTGCGGGAGGCATGGGCGCTGCCGCCGACGGAGGCCGAGATGAGGGCGAGGGCCCGGGCCGAATTCGACAGGTGGTGACAATGTGGCAGACGGTAGCGTAACTGTATCGGTAAAGGGCGACGTGGCCGACTACAAGAAGGCGGTCAAGTCGCTGGGGGCCGAGGCGGAGAAGGCCCTGGGGCAGGCGAGCGGGAGCGCGGGCGGCCTCAAGGGAAGCCTCGACGCCTGCGCGGTCGCGGCGGGCACTTTCATAGGCAGCATAGGCGCGCAGGCGTTTTCGTCGGCGATATCGGCGGTGGGCGACTTCGCGCAGGGCGTGTACGAGGTGGGCTCGGCGTTCGAGTCGTCGATGTCGAACGTCGCGGCCCTGTCGGGGGCGACGGGCGACCAGCTCGCGCAGCTTGAGGAGACGGCGCGAGAGTTCGGCGCGACGACGCAGTTCAGCGCGACCGAGGCGGCCGACGCCCTGGGGTACATGGCGCTGGCTGGTTGGGACACGCAGGAGTCGATAGACGGCCTGCCGGGCGTGCTCAACCTGGCGGCTGCGGCGGGGATGGGCCTCGCGCAGGCGTCGGACATGGTGACGGACTACCTGAGCGCCTTCGGGCTTGAGGCGAAGGACTCGGCGAGGTTCGCCGACATGCTCGCGTACGCGCAGGCGAACTCCAACACGACGGCGGCCGCGCTCGGCGAGGCCTACAAGAACTGCGCGGCGAACCTCAACGCCGCCGGGCAGGACGTGGAGACGGTCACGAGCCTGCTCGCCATGATGGCGAACCAGGGCCTGAAGGGCTCCGAGGCGGGCACGGCGCTCGCGGCCATCATGCGCGACGTCACGTCGTCCATGCAGGACGGCGCGATTCAAATCGGCGACACGACGGTCGCGGTCACCGACGCCCAGGGCAACTTCCGCGACCTCACGGACATCCTGGCCGACGTTGAGGCCGCGACGGCGGGCATGGGCGACGCGGAGCGCGCGGCGGCCCTCTCCGCGACGTTCACGGCGGACAGCACGAAGGGCCTGAACCTCGTCCTCAACGCGGGCGTGGGCGAGGCGGCCGCCTTCGAGGACGGCCTGCGCGGCTGCGACGGCGCGGCGGCGGACATGGCCGCGACCATGAACGACAACCTGCAGGGCGACCTGAAGTCGCTCAGCTCGGCCTTCGAGGAGCTGCAGCTCAAGTGCTTCGACGCCGTCCAGCCCGCGCTCCGAGGGCTTGCGGGCGCGGCGACGGACGACCTCATCCCGGCGCTAACCGACGCGCTCTTCGGCATTGAGCAGTCCGTGCCGGTGTACGACGAGCTGGGCACCCAGGTGGGCACCACGACGGAGCGCACGGGGGGCCTCGCCGGGGCGCTTGCGGGCCTGGGCGAGGCGGCCGCGCCGGGCATCGAGGGGGCCAGGACGGCGCTGCAGGGCCTGGCCGACTACGTGGGGCCGAAGTTCGACGAGCTGGCCACGGCGGCGCAGGGCATGGCCGACACGGTGGGCGGGAACCTCTCGCAGGCCTTCGGCGACCTGCAGCCCGCCATGCAGGCGGCGGGCGACTTCCTCGGGGGCGCGCTGTCGGGCGCTTTCGAAACCCTGTGCGGCGTCGCAGAGGGCGTGATGGGCGGTGTCGGCGACGTGTCGGGCCTCTTCGCCACGCTCGCCGAGGAGACCGGCCCGGCCTTGCAGACGTTCTTCGAGGGCTTCGACCTGTCGTCGCTGACGGCGGCCTTCCAGGGCGTTGCCGACGTCGTGGGCGGCGCGCTGGGCGACGCCTTCACGACCATAAACGACAGCCTGCTCCCCGCCCTGGGCGACGCGTTCGACGCCGTGGCCGACCACCTGCCCGAGATTCAGGGCGCGTTCGACGCCGTGTCGGGGACGCTTGGCGAGGTGGGCGAGATGCTCGCGGGCGCTGGCGGGACGGCGCTCAACGGAGCGCTTGAGGCGCTCTCGGGCCTCATCTCGACGGTCGCTGACCTCGTGAGCGGCGACTTCGACGGCGCTTGGGAGAACCTCACGGGCGTCTTCGAGACGGTCGGCACCACGCTCAACGGGATGGTGGACACGCTGTTCCCCGGCCTGGTCGAGGGAATCGGCGGCGTGTGCGACACGGTGGGCGAGACCTGGGACGGGGCCTGGGAGGCCGCTGGCACGGCGCTCGACGAGTTCGGGCAGGGCGTGCAGGCGGCCGCCGACGAGGCGTTCCCGGGCCTCACGGACGCCGTGGGCGGAGTGGTCGGCTCGCTGGGCGAGGGCGACTGGGGCTCGGCGTGGCAGGGCGCGCAGGACGCCGCCGGTGCCGTCATGGACGGCATCCTGGCGGGCGCGCAGACGGCGTTCCCGCAGACGACCGAGGTGATAGGCGGCCTCGTGAGCGGCGCGCAGGCGGCGTTCGACTCGTGGGGCATCGCCGAGACGGCGCAGGCCACGTGGGACGGCATCACCTCGACGGTGGGCGACCTGGCCGGGCAGGCGGGAACGGCCATCTCGGGCTTCATCGACGACGCGGCCGGGTGGTTCGGCTCGTGGGGCATCGACGACACGGCCGACGACGTGTGGGACTCCATCAGCTCGACGGTGGACGACCTGTCGGGGCAGGCGGGCGACGCGGCGAAGGGCTTCGTCGACACGGCGTCGTCTCAGTTCAGCGCCTGGGGCATCGACGGGGTCACCAACACCATCTGGACGAGCCTCAAGGGCTTCATCGACAACCCGATAGGCACGCTCGACTCCAGCATCTCCGGGTTCATCTCGGGGGTGGCCTCCCAGTTCGAGGGGTGGACGGTCGCCGACACGGTGAACGGCATCTTCCAGAACGTGAAGAGCTTCATGGAAGACCCCATCGGCTCGGCGCAGGGCTTCATCTCCGACGCCCTCGGCAACATCTCGTCGATTGTTACCGGCCTCGACCTCAACCTGCCGCACTTCGCCCTGCCGCACTTCTGGGTCAACGGGGGCGAGGCCCCGTGGGGCATCGGCGGGTACGGCAGCCCGCCGTCCTTCGGCGTGGACTGGTACGCGCGCGGCGGCGTCTTCGACGGGCCGAGCGTCATCGGCGTCGGCGAGCGCGGCCCCGAGGCGGTCGTGCCGCTCTCAAGCGAGCGCATGCGGCCCTTCGCGCAGGCAATCGCCGAGGAGCTAGAGGACGCGGGCGGCCTCCCGGACACGCGCTGGGTGAGGCCCGACGAGGGCGCGATGGTCGCCGCCCTTGAGGGCGTGTCGGCGGGCCTGACGGCGCTTGAGGAGCCTTGGCGGGCGGCGAGCGCCGCGCTGTCGAGGGCGGCGGCGCCTGCGGCCGCCCGGGCGTCTGCGGCGAGCGTCACCTACCGCTGCGGCGACGTGGTGGTGCAGGCGCGCGACGCGATGGAGGCGGGCGACTTCGAGGAGTTCATGCGCGACGTGCTGCGCCGCGCCGGTATGTACGAGGGATAAGGGGGCCTCATGGCCTGGTACGGAGCATACGACGGCCCGAGCGACAGCGCCCTCTTCAGGGTGTGCGTCGACTTCAAGGTCACGGAGCAGGGAGACAAGCAGTACAGGGCGAGCGCGCGCTACTGGATGGAGGCGACCGGAAACTTCTACGGGACGCTCTTCCACTCCAACTTCGGCGGCGACGCGCAGGTCTACGGCGCTGGGACCTACTACGACACGGGGTGGGTCGACTGGGGCTGGCACGACTGGGGCAGCGCGCTGCAGGCCGACCCGTCGGCGTGGTACACGGGCGGGTCGGGCAACGAGTACAGCTCGGCGTGCCATGTGACCTGGACGCCCGACACGCCCGTGTGGGCCCCGTACGCGCCCACCGGGGCGTCGCACACACGCGCCTCCGACACAAAGAACGTCGTGAGCTGGAAGAACGACACGCGGCCCGCCCGCCCGTACGCCGAGCTCCGCGTGCAGCGCTCCACGGACGGCGGCGACTGGGCGCAGGTGGCGTCTTTGGGCGCGGCGGCGACGTCCTACGCGGACACGTCGACCTCTGCGGGCCACTCGTACATGTACCGCGTGGTGGCGGGCAACTCGGCGGGCACTGCGGCCTCGGGCGCGACCGCGAAGACGCTCAACACGCCCAGCGCGCCAACCGACGTCAAAGCCTCGCGCGTGTCGGACAACCGCAACGACGTGAGCTGGGCGGGTGTGTGCCCGGACGCGGCGCTGTACGCCTCGCAGGCGCTGCAGCGCTCGGTCGACGGCGGGGCGTGGGCGGACGCCGCGACGCTTGCGGGGTCGGCGAGGTCCTATTCGGACAGGTCGACCTCCGCAGGTCACTCCTACAGCTACAGGGTGGTCGCGCAGAATGCGAGCGGCTCGGCCGCCTCGGCGGCGTCGGCGAAGACGCTCAACACGCCGAACGCTCCCTCGAAGGCGTCCCACGTGCGCAACTCCGACGCGCAGAACACGGTCACGTGGGCCGTGAACAGGGCCGACGCGGAGGTGTACGCCTCGCAGTCGGTGCAGCGCTCCACGGACGGCGGCGACTGGGAGGACGTCAAGTCCGGGCTCTCCGGCTCGACGACGAGCTGGGTGGACACGGGCACGTCGGCGGGGCACAGCTACCGCTACCGCGTGGGGGCCAGGAACACGGCGGGGGCCGCCTGGTCTGCGGCGACGGCCGAGACGTACAACACGCCGACGGCACCGAGCGTGTCGACGGAGCGCGTGGGCGGCACGCAGGTGCGCGTCACGATCGGGTCGGTGTCGCGGACGGCGACGGCAGTCGAGGTGCAGCGCCAGAAGCAGGGCGGCGCATGGGAGGCCGTCGGGACGTACGGCACGTCGCAGTCCGGGGTGACGGACGAGCCCGGGGCGGGCACGTGGCGCTACAGGGCGCGCGCCACGCGGGGCGAACTCGCGAGCGCGTGGGCCGAGGAGGCCGCGTGGGTGACGCCGATGAGCGCGCCGAACGCGCCGTCGATATCGTCGCCCGCCTCGGGCGCTGTCATGGCCTCGGGCACCCAGGCGGAGCTGCGCTGGTCGCACAGCCCGACGGACGGCACGTCGCAGAGCGCATGGGAGGCGCAGGCCTCCTACGACGGCGGCGGCACGTGGGCCGGCCTGGCGAGCGGCACGTCCGAGACGGGGTGCCCCGTCGCGTTGGACGGGGAGCGGGACGTGCTCCTGAGGGTGCGCACGAGGGGCCTGCACCCCGACTGGTCGCCGTGGGCGCAGGTGTCCTTCTACAGCCGCATAGCGCCGCAGGTGGGCGTCTCGGTCGACCCCGTGGTCAAGGCGTGCCCGTTCTCGGTGTCGTGGTCGTGCGGGTCGATGTCGGGCGGCGTGCAGAGGGCCGTGGTGGAGGTGTCGCCGAGGGGCGGGGCCGCAGCGCTGACGCTGACGCTGGGCCAGGGCGCGGGGTCGTGCGAGGTCCGCGCCGACCAGCTCGTGCCGCGCGACGGCGAGACCTACGCGGTGCGGGTGTCGGTGACCAGCACGTACGGCCTCGCGGGCGAGGGCACCGCAGAGTTCGCGGTCGCATACGACGCGCCCGGCGTGCCCAGCGTGTCGGTGTCGGTCGACCGGGAGCGCGGCGCGGTGTCCCTCGTCGTGGGCATGACGGCGGGCGGCGTGCCCACCGAGAGCCTGAGCGTGTGGAGGGACGGGCACTGCCTGGGGGCGGGCCTGCCGGACGGCTGCGAGGTCACGGACCCGCTGCCGCCGCTCGACCGCCCGGTGCCGTACGAGGTCGTGGCGCACGCCTCGTCCGGGGCGACGTCGCGCATGCCCGTCAGCGTCGAGGTCGAGTCGCGCTCGTTCATGTTCCTGAACTTCGGCGCGGGGTGGTCGCGGGTGTGCAAGGCCGCCCGCAACCTGCGCCCCGACAGGCAGACGAGGCGCGAGTACGAGTCGATGAGCGTCTTCGGCCAGGCCAGGCCCGCGACCATGTACGGCGAGCACGTTGGGGCCACGGGGAGCCTGAGCGCAGACGTGGACTGGATTGGCGACCTCGACGGGGCGGGGGAGCCGGCCCTTCTCCCGGCGTGGGTCGAGGCCGAGGAGCACGCCGGGGACTACGCGCTGAGGATGCCCGGCGGCGGCGACGCCGTGCGGGTGCGCGCCGACATCTCGCACGAGCGCGGCGAGGTGTACGGCGTGGCGACGGTGTCGGTCGACTTCGAGGAGGTGTGCGGTGGACTGGACTAGGCCGGGCAGGCTCGACCGGTTCCGCTTCGTGCGGGTGGTGTGGCCGACCTACGAGGAGGTGGGCGAGGTGTGGGCCGGGTCGTGCAAGTACACGGAGAACATGCTGAGCGACCTGTACGTGGGCGGGCAGGCGACGTTGCTGGGCACGGTCGACCTCGGGGACGACATGCTGAGGGCCTACAGCGTCTCAAGCCTCGACGGCGAGGAGGTGAGCACATGCCACTTCACGATGGCGGCGAGCGCCGACCAGACGGCCTACACGTCGGCCGTCGGAAAGTCGCAGGTGACGCTCTACGGCATGCTCAGGGTGCTGTCCGACGAGCTGACCGACGAGACGCTGACGGTCGCGGCGGGCACAGACCCCGTCGCGTGGGCGAAGGCGGCGTGCGAGGAGAGGCACCTGCGGGTGACGGCCGAGGCCTACGGCGTGGGGCTGCCCGGCGACGTCGTGTTCGACGCGGGGACGTCGTACCTGTCGGTGGTCAACAGGCTCCTCTCGGCGGCCGGGTACGCGTCGGCAAGGACGGACGCCTACGGGCGCGTGGTCATGGAGCCGTACCGCGACCCGAGCGGCAGGCCGCTCGCCTTCTCGCTGGGGGAGGCGGGCGGCGGCCTGCTGTGCTCGCCCGACGTGACCCGCACGCGCGCCTCCTCGTCGGTGCACAACGTCGTGACGCTCACGGGGACGGACGCCGACGGCGCGCCGCTGCGGGCCCAGGCGCGCAACGACTCGGCGGCGAGCAGGTGGAGCACGGCGAGCCGCATGAGGGTCGTGAGCCGCTACGAGCAGGTGGCCGACGTTACCACGCAGGCAGCATTGCAGGCCAAGGCCGAGGCGTACCTGAGGGAGGAGGCGATGCTGGTGGAGACGGTGGAGCTTGAGCACTTCTGGAGGCCGTTCGCGATGGGCGACGCAATCGGCCTTGAGCTGCCCTCGTACGGCATCTCCGGCAGCTTCTCCGCCAAGTCCCGCACGGTGGAGCTGTCGCCCGGCATGCGGTGCGCCACGACGGTGCGCCGGTTCGTGGACGTGGGATAGGGGGTGCTCGCATGGCAGGCGAGTCGCTCAGGGACGACCTGGCGCGCGCGCTTTCGGGAGGGGCTGGGCAGGCCGCCGCCCCGGCGCGCGTGACCACGGCGAAGGTGTCGAGCGTGTCGGGGGGCTGCGCCCAGTGCGTGCTGGCGGGCGACTCCTCGGCGCTGACGAAGGTGCAGCTGGCGGGGACGTCGTGCAGCGCCGGGCAGACGCTGGCCGTGGCCGGGCAGGCAGGCCGGTGGTTCGCCATCGGCGTCGTTGACTAGAGAAGGGAGACGGACGTGCAGGTGACTGAAGTGTCGCTTGAGCTTCCGCTCGACAAGGCCTCGGGCGGCCCGAAGGGGCGCGTGTGCCTGAGGCAGGGAGACGCGCGGACGACGCGCGTGGAGGTGCGCGTCACGGACTCGGCTGGCGGCCAACCGGCCGACCTGGGGGGCTGCTCCGTGTACCTGGTTGGCACGCGCCCGGACGGCGCGTACTGCGAGCAGGCCATGGAGGTCGGGGCCGACTCCGTGTGCACGTGCCTGCTCGACGGCGCATGGGCGGGCGCTGCGGGCACGATGCGGCGCGTGTACGTGCTGATGAGGCAGGACGGCGGCGAGGTCGGCTCCTCGGCCGAGTTCGAGCTTGAGGTGCTCCCGCGCGCGGACGTGTCGGCGGACCCGGCGGACACGGTGGCGTCGCGCGTGGACAAGGCCCTTGATGACGTCGGCGCGGCGACGGACGCCTCGCTTGAGGCGGCCGAGAAGGCCCTTGAAGTGGCGGGCCGCGCGGCCACGAGCGCCGACAGGTGCGAGCAGTTCATGGCGTCGTTCTCGGTGGGTTGGGACGACCTCACCGACGACGCGCGGGCCAAGGTGGCGGCATGCGCCGCAGCCGGTGCCGAGGCCGCCACGGAGGCGGACATCGACGCCGCGTGGGAAGAGGTCGTGCAGCCGGCCATCGCTGGCAGCGCGCCCGCAGACGACCTGACGCCCGAGGAGTACGCCTGGGCGCTGGACATGATTGCGAAGGGGTAGGGAATGACTGTAAACACCAGCAGGTTCATGACGCTTGAGCAGACGGCCAAGCTCATCGCCCGCGCCGCGAAGGCGCAGGCAGACCCGTCTGCGCTTTCGCCGCATTGGGGCGGGGAGAAGTACGACAACATCGCCGCGTGGCTCGACCTGCGCCGCGACGGCAAGCTCTACAGCGTGCTCGTCCCCAAGTGGGGGTACTCGCACGACACGAAGTGCGTCAAGGCCGACGCGAACTACGGCCTGGTGTGCGAGCCGTCCACGGCGACGGCCGCAGGCCGTGACGACTACCGCGACTTGCACCCGTTCGAGTGGCACCACGTCAACGGCGGCCCGGACGGCGAGGACGGCTGGACGGTCACGGCCATCGACGGCGACGGCATGTTCAAGCGCGACGGCTCCAACGGCAACGTCTGGGTGCTCGCGCCCACGCTGTGGTGGAGCTACACCGACACGGGCACGCACTACAAGCTCACAGTGTGCGACACGCCCCGCGAGGGCCTGTCGCCCCAGCCCGGGGCGAAGCGCCCCGACGGCACAGTGCGCCCGTACATGCTGTACGCGGCATACGGCGGCGGCATGTACGGCGGAAAGTACGCAAGCGTCTCCGGCGTGCCGCTGCGCACGACCGACGTGAGCTACAAGAGCCTCATCGACATCTGCAAGGCGGCGGGCGACGGCCTCACGTCCAAGACGCACGCGGACGACTGGTACGTCAAGGCCATGTTCCTGCTCAAGTACGCCACCAAGTCGAGCCAGGAGGTGTTCTCCGGCTGCTCGTCCTACGACGTTCAGGTCACGCCGACGGTTGCCGAGACGGCGGTAAGGCGCGTCGTGCTCGCCAACGCGGACGCCGCAAAGCTGCTCGTGGGCAGCGCGGTCATGTTGGGCAACAAGGGCAGCAACTCCAGTACGGACCGGGCCCAGTCCTACAACCACGACGTGACGCTGAGCGCGCGCATCGCGCGCGTCGAGGCGTACGACGCATCCAACAAGGCCGTGTACCTCGACACGTCCGAGTCTTTCGACACGGCGACCACGCAGCTTCTGAGCACCGCGCCCTGGCAGACGGGCGCATGCGACGCCGTGCAGGGCTCCGACGGCTCGCCCACGTCGTGCACGTCGGGCAAGGAGCCGTTCCGCATCCAGGGCATCGAGGGGAGCTACGGTGCCTACGAGATCGTGGGCAACGTGGTGCTCGACGCCCGCGAGGCCGACGACGGCTCCCTGCGCGAGGACGTGTACGTGTGCTACGACTGCGACAAGCTCGTCAAGGACGGCGTGAGCGCCGACTACACGGCGACGGGCGCGACGCTGCCGACCGCAGCGTCGGCGGGATGGGTCTGGGAGGCCGACGTGGAGAACGTCGGGGGGCTGCTCCTTGGCGTGGGGACGGGTGCGTCCTCCTCGACCGGCACGGGCGACGCGACGTATCAGGACGTCGCCGACAGCAAGGGTTACCGCGAGTTTCTTGGCCTCGGCAGCCTGGGGAGCGGTCTGAACGCCGGGTTGTTCTACGTGGCCGGCAACGGCAGGCTTGACAGGGCGGTCTGGAGCATTGCGGGCCGCCTTTCTGGAATCCGTCGCTCGGCGGCGTAGCCGACGAGTGGGGGTGAATCGCCGGAAGGCGAGAGGGGGCGCGCCCCCTGCTGTAGCGTTTTGAGGTTTTGTGTTTTGGGGATTCTGGCCCCTGGCCCGCTTTGGCTCTTGGCCTCGGCAACCTGAGGAACGGTCTGAACGCCGGGTTGTTCTACGTGAACGGCAACGACAGGCTTGACAGGGCGAACTGGAACATTGCGGGCCGCCTATCTGGTCGGCAAAGAGAAACACCTGGGGCCAGTCTACCGGCCCCGCCCACACGGGCGGGAGCCGGCACGCCCGCTCGACATGAGCAAAATCGCCCTATTCGACCCCGGGCCGGTAGCGCTTGGGCGCGACAGCTCGGCAGGGCAACCAGAAAGCCGACGAAAGGTTGTGGATGAAGACTTATTGCAGGGGCCTCGTCGTGGACGAGGCGACCGTCATGCGCGCCCTTGAGGAGTGGGAGGGCACGCGGGCGGGGAGAAAGAACGCATGGAGGGTGCCGAGGGAGCACGGTAGCCGCGAGGCGCTCGTGCGCGAGGTGTTCGACGAGGTACGGGGGCGTCGCCTCAAGTTCCGCCCGACACGCTGCGAGGAGCGCCTGGAGGGCGGGAAGATGCGCCGCATCGGCGTCGAGTCCGTCAAGCAGCAGGTGGCGGGGCAGGTGCTCATCATGTGCGCGAGGCCGCTGTTCGAGGCGCGCGTCGGGCGCTACCAGTGCGCCGGGGTTGCCGGGCGCGGGCAGACCTACGCTGCGCGGGCCGTCAGGCGGTGGCTCGACAGGGGAGACTGCCGGTACTGGTCGAAGAGCGACTTGCACAAGTGCTACCAAAGCGTGCGGCACGACGTGGTGCGGGGGTGGTTCGCGAGGCACATGGGGAGCGCGGACCTGCGCTACATCGTGGACGCGCTGCTCGACAGCTACGGCACGTGCGGCCTAAACCTCGGCGGGCACGCCTCGCTCTTCATTGCGACGCTCCTGCTGTCGGACGCCTACCACTTCGTGGAGGGGCTGGGCAGGCGCAGGCGCGGGAAGTGGGTGCCGGACGCACGCCACCAAGTGTGGCACCTCGACGACATGGTGCTCATGGGCTCATCAAAGGCCGGGGTCGCGCGTGCCATGCGCTCGCCCGAATGCTTCATGCGCGACAGCCTGGGGCTTGAGATGAAGCCCTGGAAGGTGTGCCGCACGGGCGAGGGGGAGCCCGTCGACCTGGGCGGGTTCGTGAGCCGACCGGGCCGCACCGCCGTGCGCGCGGGGACGTTCCTGCGGCTTCGCAGGGCGTTCCGGCGCTACTCGGCGAGGCCCGGGAGCACGCGCCTCGCGGCGCGGGTCACGTCCTACTGGGGGTACCTGAGGAACTCCGACTCGTACCTCGTCGCGCGGCGCATGCGCGCCCACGAGCTGGTCGCGAGGGCGGGGCGCACGGCGTCGTTCGAGGCGCGGCGTTACCGCGAGGCGACCATGCTCCCCGAAGGCCCCGCCGGGGCCCAGTAAGAAGGGAGGGCTGCGATGCAGTCCATGGTAGAGCCGGGCGCGCTTGAGGTCGTGCAGCGCCCCGACGGCCTAGCCGACGTGTACCTCAGGCGCGGCATAGAGGCATGCGACATGCCGCTCGACGGCGGCGGCGTGCAGAGGGCGTGGCGCGCCGAGGAGGTGCACCTCGTGGGCCGCTACGACGCCGCCTGGTGCGAGCTGCACTTCGACGAGCTGTGGGAGC
Organism: uncultured Coriobacteriales bacterium; assembly: GCA_934636245.1. Classification (GTDB taxonomy): domain Bacteria; phylum Actinomycetota; class Coriobacteriia; order Coriobacteriales; family UMGS124; genus UMGS124. Next base: position 151,155 of record CAKUAI010000006.1, on the reverse strand, counting down.
AGGCGCGCCGCGCGTCCATGAGCGTGCCCGAGCGCGTCGAGGAGTGCGAGCAAGCCGGGGCCGACAGCGCCCAGGCCGTCGCGGAGTTGGGCGTGCTTGCAGCAGGCAGTGCCGAGGGCCTTGAGGCCGCGCAAGCGACGCTTGAGGACGTCTCATCGAGCGTGGAGGACATCATGCTGGCCGTGGCCGAGCTTGGCGCGGCGATTAGCGAGAAGGGGGCAGAGTAATGGCGAAGATTTACGCGACCCTCGTGAGAGAGGGCAAGTGGACGATGGAAAAGGTACCCCAGCGCTGGCGCGCAGAGGTGGAGAAGCTCCTGGAGGCCGTCTAATGGGCGGGTGGCTTCCCTTCACCGAGGCCATGCAGTGGGCGCTGGCGTTGGCGTTGGCCTTCATCCTGTGCGACTGGGTGACGGGCACCGCGAAGGGCGCGAAGCGGCGCGAGCTGTGCAGTTCCACCATGAGGGAGGGGCTGTGGCACAAGGCGGGTGAGGTGGCCGTGATGGTGCTCGCCTACATGCTTGAGGTGGGCAGCGCGCACATCGACCTCGGCTTCACGGTGCCGCTGTTCGTCCCCGCCTGCGTCTACATCGTGCTCAACGAGACGGCCTCGATTCTTGAGAACATCGCCGTGCTCAACCCGGAGCTTGCAGGCACGCGGCTCATGCAGCTTTTCAAGTCGACCAAGGCCGTCGACGGAAAGGACGGCGAGTGATGGCGGGCGTGAGGGTCGACCCGGAGGAGGTCTCCGAGGTCATGCAGGCTTCGGAGTACCGCGTCATGACGCTGTTCGGCACGTGCACGGTCGTGGCCATGCGCATGCCGTGCGGCTACGTGCTGGTGGAGTCGAGCGCGTGCGTGAACCCCGAGGACTACGACGAGGAAACCGGTGCCGACATCTGCTGCGAGCGCATCGAGAACAAGGTGTGGGCGCTGCTCGGGTACGAGCACATAAAGGCGACGTCGCCTGACGAGATGGGGGCCGGGGATGATATGGAATAGCGGCCACGACGAGCGCGGCGCGTACGCCTGGGGCGAGCCGGGCGACCAGACGGGCGGGGAGTGCTGCGTGCGCGAGTGGTTTTCCTCGCCCTGGGACTGCGTCCTGCGCTGGCCCGACCAGGCGCTCGCGGCTGAGGCCGCCGAGCTCGGCAGGCATGCGGCGGGCAACGACCTCATCGGCTACTGCCAGGCGCACCGCAACACTTTTTACGAGCGCCTGGCCGAGACAGGCACCTGGGACCCCGCCGACATCGCGGAGCCATGCGAGGGGGACTGCTGCCGCGACTGCACAACGGTCTGGCAGGCCGTGGGGGAGCGCCACGGCATCGAGGCCCTCAAGCGGCTCGACCCCGACCCATACGGGGACACGACGTACACGGCCAACGCGCGCGAGCGCTACGAGGCCGCAGGGTTCCAGGTGCTCACGGGCGACTTCTTCGTGGGGTCGGACGCGCACCTGCTGCCGGGCGACTGCCTGCTCAACGAGCGCGTGCACATGGCCATGCAGCTCGACGTCGGCTGGGACGTGGGCGAGGGCGTGTGGTGCCCCGGTGGCTCGGGGCAGGAGCCGCAGGATGAAGACGACATCAAGGAGGCAACTATGAACATGGCAAGCATCATCGAGGCCCCGGAGGGCCGCTACCTTTGGGACGGCCACGGTCTGCACGAGATCAAGACGGGCGGCGAGCTTGAGAGCGTGCGCGGCGTCTACGAGAAGGACGGCTCCACCATGCCGACCTACAAGTTCGACAAAGCGGGCAGCGTCGGCCGCATCCGCGCGGTCTTGGCTCGCTAAAGGGTTCCACAAAACGGCCGCCCACTACTGCGGGCGGCCTTTTTGTGTCCCTGTCGTGTCCTAAATGGCCAAAACCCCACAGCCAACATAAGGCCACAGAAACATAATGCCTGATAAAATACGCCTCAGCGACTCCATGGAACTAAACGTTACTCCGTGGGCAAGTACCTCTCTGGCGACGAGAACTAAGCGCTCGCTGCCCGGCCGGCGTCCGGGGCTGCCTGGCCCGACCTCGTCTGAGGTGTGGCGGGCACCTTGCCACTGCCAAGTAACACCGCTGTCCCGCGGCGCCGCCTAATCCAGCCCGAATAGGGACCGCATTCTCACCGCGAGCCAGCGTTCGCTTCTCTACGGCGTCGGCCGGGCTTTAAGCCCTGCAAGTGATCTGTCGTTGCAGGGTGATGCGGCCGCCCCACCCCCGCGCCGCCCGGCTCAGCTTGAATATGGATTGCATTCTCGCTGCGAACCGGCGCCAACCCCTGCGGCGCCGGCTTCCCTCAGGGGTATTGCGAGCGGCACATCGTTACTTGTCGATGCGGTCGGCATCCGCGATGCCGGCCTGGTTCGCATAGAAAGGAGGGCGTATCCCCGGTTTCATTGCCATTGCCGCGGGTGCGCCCTCTTTGCGTTGGGGTAGGGGCTGGCCCTCGCTCGCATTGTCTCGCATTTTGCGCCGAGCCTGGGAAATTAACATACATTTCAGAATTTTAAAAATCGCGCCACCTGGTATTTTGATGATTTAACATACATTTCGACTGGTGAAATGTATGTTAAATGAGACGAGTGGGTGCACGAAAAAGCAAGGGCGATGCTGTGGCTGGTTTTCATGAGGGGCGCGGGAAAGCTGCTGATATAAACGTGCGGTCCGGCTTTTTATTCCCCTTTGGCGTTACCCCTGTTTTACCAGTTGCGCCATGGTCACCTGGAGTTTTTCATCGTAGATGCCTACAGGTACGGGAATAGCGAATGGATAAATGGCGGGGGCAAAGTCTTTCTGCTCAAAGAGAAAGACGGTTGTCATGGCTTTGTCGGGGTCGACGACCCAATACTCGCGTACCCCTGCGCTCATATACAGGCTGGTCTTGGTGGCATAATCCATACGTCGGCTTGAAGGGGAGACGACTTCCACCACCAGGTCGGGGGCACCGTTGCAGCCGCGATCGTTGAGCTTGCTTGAATCGCAAATAACCATGACATCAGGTTCGACATAGGTTGAGTCGTCGGCGTTGAGATTAACGGCGAGGGGTGCGACATAGACCTCGCAAGGGCCGCCGTTTGCATCAATGAAGACGCCAATCTTTTTTGCAAGATTGGTGACGATAGCCTGATGCGTCCTGCTCGGCGGTGCCATGCTGTACAGCTCGCCGCCGATGAGTTCGGCGCGCGTTCCTTCGGGCAAGTTCCAATAATCCTGCGCGGTGTACTCAGTTGCTTGCGGTAGCGGCATGTCAATCAACTCCAATGCCTCGCCGAGTCTTGTGTGCGTCGCCCTCATTGTACCCGATTGGCAGATGAGGGGCGTTTGGAGCGATTTCTGTTCATTTGGCTCGCATTTTGCGCCGAGCCTGGGAAATTAACATACATTTCAGAATTTTAAAAATCGCGCCAACTGGGGTTTTGATGATTTAACATACATTTGGACTGGTGAAATGTATGTTAAATGAGACGGGCAAGTGTAAAGAGGGGACGATTGGTGCCTCGCTTGTGAATTTGACCGTCGTTTTTTGTCGGGCGTTGCGGGGATTGCGGGCCTGTTCGCATCCCGCTTGCGCGTTTGGTGGTCTTGTGTGCTGGGCGGCGCTGGGATGGCGGGGCTGTAAGCGCCTCGCTTGCGAATTTGACCGTCGTTTTTTGTCGGGCGTTGCGGGGCTGCCAGCTTGCTCGCATGCTCTGCGGTCTTGCTGCCGGGTTGGCTGATGAATTGCCAACGTCCTGTTTACGTGCTCGGCGGTCTTACGTGCTGGGCAGCGCCGGGTTGGCTGACTCGCCGGTCTCTCGCTTGCCTGCTTGGCGCTCGCTGCCGCGAGATGGTATGCTGCGTTTGTCTGGCAGCGTTGCACCGTGCCTGCGGGGGGGTGGGCTAGTTGTTTGCGCCAATCGACCTTAACCAGCGACTTCCACTTTTGGGAGCCGACGTGCAGGCGTGGCTTTCGCGCTCGGAGACCGCTCTCGTGCGGCTCGAGGACCGGGCGGAGGGCTGCGAGGTGCGCGGCGCATTGCATCGGGTGCTTTCCCGCCTGGAGGCCGTCTCCTCGGTGAGGGTCGAGGGACGTCGGCCCCGTCTGTCCACGATTCTCAAGATCGAGTCGCTCCTGTCGTTTGACGGAACTGATTCTGCCGACCGGGTTGCCGCCCTCGATGCGCTCGATTTCGACGGCGAAGAAGACCGCGAGGCCGCTATCGAGGCTGTCTATTATCAGATGGCGCTTGGCATGATTTACGGGTCGATGGGCCCGGGCACGCCGTTTACCTCGCAGACCATGCTTGACATCCACTCGATGCTGCGGTTTGGCCGACTCGCATCGGAGTCGGGCACGAAGGTCCGCACGCGCGAGTACCGCCCTCGCACGCACGACGACGGCACACCGCTCCACGTGCCGCCCACGCCTGCCGAGGCGCCGACGCTGCTCGACGAGCTCTGCGCGTTTGTCGGCTCGGATTTGTACTCGCCCATCGGCCAGGCGGCCGTCGCGCATTTCCAGCTTGAGGAGATAAAGCCGTTCAAGACGGGCCTGGACCGCACAGGCAGACTCATGTCGCATGCCATCATCTACCGGCGTGGCCTTTCGCGCGGGCTTGTCGCGCCCATCGGCCTGGCCCCGGCGATAGACACCGACAGACACGCCCGGTCGCTTCTGCCCTACAGGTTCGAAGGCGCCCGGGGTAGCGCCAATGTCGACGAGGCCGTGGGGCGCTGGGCGCGCTTCTGCGCGGAGTCGGTGCTCGTGTGCTGTCAGGCCGCCGACGTGTACCTGGGTGAGATTCTCTCGCTGCGCGATTCTTGGCTCGAGCGGTTTGGCAAGCCCAACAAGGGTTCGGCCGTGGGCGCCTTGCTGGGCCTCATGCCCGGTCAGCCCGTACTCACGGTGCGCCAGGCGGCGCTGCTTCTGGGACGTAGCATCTCATCTACCAACGAAGCGCTCCTGCGTCTGGAAGACGCGGGTATCGTCGCCTCCGAGGACGGCTTCGGCCGCAACAGAATCTATCGCGCGCCCGAGGCTGAGGCCCTGCTCGAGACCCTGGAGAACAGGCTCATCCCCAACCGCCCCGTGGCCCGCGACTCCTTCGGCGGGTAGGCGCGCCCGCCCGCGTCTTCGCACCCGCTGGCTGGCTTACGTGCTTTCGCTCCTGGCTCGTCCGCGCCCGCCGGTCTGCCCCCCTGGCGCGCTGCTGCGCTCGTACTTGCCAGCTGGTCTGTACCTCCCTGTCCGCCGGCCTGCCTTCGGTTTGCCTGCGCCTCCGCCCTCCGGCGTCCAAAAACGCCAAAAGTCTGCGCTATAACTCTGGTGCGGTTGCGCTCTCAAAACATGCACGCCGTCTACCTGGGATGATGCAAACGGCCAACATGGAAAAACAGGGATGTACAATCCCTTGTCGAATTATTACGCAGACTTTTGGCCTTTTTTGCGGGAGTCCGGGTTGCACCTGCCCGCAACAGCGCGGAAACGGCCGTTTTCGCGGGCCCGGCGGGATATCTTGCCCATGCATCATCGCGAAAGCGGCCATGTTTCGGCGCTCGTCAACCTTTGCCTGGCGGCAGTGTCAGTACCTATCAATGAGATTGATGCGCTCCAGCTTGGAGCTGGCCTTAACCTTCTCGTAAATCCTGCGGATGTGGGTTCGCCCGGTGCTTTCGAATGCGCTTGCTTGTGTTTAGTCAAGCATGCCTTTCGGAAGTTAGAGATTATCAAACACAGCTTGCCCGTGCCTCTGCACCCATTACAGTTCAAGGCAGGCTCCGAGGGGCCTGTTCCTATTCATTTTTTGACGAAGAGATGTATGTTTGGGAGGCCCTTTGGGCGACCCGACCGCCCGCCCACCCCCTGGCTCGCACCCGCCGGCCCGCGCCCCCTGGCCCGTGTCTGCGTCTTCGCGCCCGCCGGCTTGCTCGCGCCCCTGTCCCCGCCGGCCCGCGCCCCTGTCCCCGCCTGTTCCGACTTTTTCGATTTCCCGCAAATTTGCGCCATGCGCCTGCGCGAGGCCGTATTCTTCTGGCTTAAGGAGGGGCGACAAGGGGATTTGCGCCAGCGAAACGCCATAGATGCAGGTAGACCTGCCAATGTGCAGCGGTGATGCATACCGCCGCCAGGGTGTTTGCGTCGCACTTTTCCCTTTACTTGCGGGCTGCAGACTGTGGGTGCCCCTTTATTTGCCATGAGCTCGTTAAATAAGGAGGGATCCTTGTGATTGAGCGCACCAACGACATGCACGGCCAGCTGAAGCTCGGTCGTCGCCAGTTCCTCAAAGCAACTGCCGCCGCGGGTCTGGTCGCTTCCGTTCCCCAGGTGCTCGTGCCCGCCGCCAAGGCCGACGAGGCCGCCATGCCCGACCCCTTGGCCGAGAAGCTCGACCTTTCCGCAGGTCAGGTAGCCTACGACAAGACCGCCCGCTCGGTGTGCGCCCCCAACTGCGTCGGCAGTTGCGGCATCCAGACCTATGTGAAGGACGACGTCATCCAGAAGGTCGAGCCCGCCGAGTTCCCCGATCCCGCACACAGGCGTATCTGCCTGCGCGGCATCTCCAACGCCATGCAGCGCGTTTACTCCGCCGACCGCGTGAAGTACCCCATGAAGCGCGTGGGCGAGCGCGGCTCCGGCGAGTTCGAGCGCATCTCCTGGGACGAGGCTTTCGAGCTCATCCATGAGAAGATGCAGTACAACATGGACACCTACGGGCCTGAGTCCAACGCGTTCCTCGGTATGACCGGCAACTACGGCGTGGGCCATCAGAAGTATTGCAACATGATGGCGAACACCTTCGACGCCACCGAGATTTCCAACTTCGGCATCATGGGCGACCTGGCCATGAACCTGGCGTTCCTTCCCACGCTCAACGTCATGCAGGAGGCCAACGAGTGGGAGGACATGAAGGGCTCCAAGAGCATCATCATGTTCGGCTGCAACTACGCTGAGACCAACATGCAGGACATGCACTTCGTCTTTGACGCCCAGGAAGCCGGCGCCAAGCTCGTCGTGGTCGACCCGCGCTTCTCCCGCACCGCCGCCAAGGCCGACTGGTGGATTCCGATCCGCCCCGGTACCGACGCCGCGATGATCCTTGCCATGATGAAGCGCATCGTTGACGAGGGCCATGTTGACGAGGGCTACATCCGCAACTACACCAACCTTGCCTTCCTGGTAGACGTCGAGTCCAAGATGAACGTCATGGACGGCGAGAACTACCTGGTGTGGGACGAGGCTGCCGGCGCGGCCGTGCCCGTTGCCCCCATCCCGGCCGAGAACAAGCCCGCCTATCCTTCGGTGCAGTTCAACCCCGACATGCCCGAGGCTTGCGTCATGCCCGACGGCGCCGCCCTCTACGGCGAGTTCCAGATCGAGGTTGACGGCGCGACCGTGACCGTGAAGCCCGGCTACCAGCTGCTTATCGAGTCTCTCGAGCCCTGGACGCCCGAGGCTGCAAGCGAGATCTGCGAGGTCCCGGCTGAGGACATCGTGAAGCTGGCCGACCTCTACGTCGCCGAGGCGCCCTGCAGCCTGCGCTGCTCCCAGGGTACCAACCGCTACTGGAACGGCCACCTGCCCATGCGCGCCCTCATCCAGCTTGCGGCCATCACGGGCAACATCGGCAAGGCTCACGCCAACGTGAACTGGGCCGGCGGCACGCTTTTCAAGATTCTGTGCTGCTGCTCGCCCGACACGCTGGCCCCCCGCGAGGGCCATGCCTGCAAGACCCTGCCCGGCACCCAGTGGATCGACATCCTGTCTACCCAGCAGCCCTATCCCATCAAGCTCCTGTGGACGGTGGCGTACGGCTGGGGCACCCAGGGTCCCGACTGGAACCGTGTGGTCAACGAGGCACTGCCGCAGCTCGACTTCATCATCGTCTCCGAGCAGATCATGACCCCCGGCGCCCGCTACGCCGACCTCGTGCTGCCCGTTACCTCGTACTACGAGGAGCCGTTCGAGATCGTTCCTACCTGGGGCAACATGTACATGCAGGTGCGCGAGCAGTGCATCACCCCCATGTGGGAGGCCAAGACCGACCGCGAGATCGCTCAGGGCGTCTGCGAGAAGTTCGGCATTCTCGAGGACACCACCTGGAAGTACGACGCTGAGACCTTCGGCCGCGACTACATCCTGGGTCGCAACCTCGCGCCTGAGTTCAGCACCATCGACTTCGACGAGCTCAAGGCCAACGGCGTGGCTCGCGCGAACTACCCCCAGCCCTACGTGGCCAACGAGGGACTGCGCTTCTCCACCGCCTCCGGCCGCGTCGAGGTCTACACTGGCTGGCAGAGCGGCGTGGGCGAAGAGCTGGCCACCTACTACGAGCCGCTCGAGGGCAACCGCAGCGAGAAGGCCGCGGAGTACCCGCTCACCTTCATGAACTGCCGCACCGTGTACACCACGCACTCCCAGCACGTCCAGCTGCCCTGGATCCGCGAGATCGCGCCCGAGCCCTGGCTCGAGATGGCCTGCGACGACGCGGCCGCCCGCGGCATCCAGACGGGCGACGTGGTCAAGGTCTTCAACGATCGCGGCTGGTACAAGGTCAAGGCCCTGGTCACGCCCGAGATCAAGCCCGGCTGCCTCAACCAGCGTCAGGGCTGGTGGCCTAAGGACTTCCCCGAGGGCAACCACTACGGCACGCTGCTCCAGATGGTTCTGAACCCCGCTCAGGACCTCGTGTACGAGACCAACTACGCACCGTACGACAACCTGGTCCAGGTCGAGAAGGCATAAAGGAGGCTGACGATGAAGTACGGTTTTGCAATCAACCTGCACCGCTGCATCGGTTGCCGCACCTGCACCGTCGCATGCAAGATGGAGCACCGCCTGTCCGAGAACATCCAGCGCATCCGCGTGCTGAACGACGCGGGCGAGACCACCTACGACGTGCCTGTGGGCGAGTACCCCAACGGCCTGTCGTTCACGTGGCGTCCCGTGCCCTGCCAGCACTGCGACAACCCCGTGTGCGTTGAGGTGTGCCCGGCCGGCGCCACGTACAAGCGCGAGGACGGCATCGTTGTGGTGGACGAGGAGGCCTGCATCGGCTGCGGCCAATGCGTCGCCGCCTGCCCCTATAGCGCACGCCAGATTGACCCGGTCACCCCGGTCGTTCAGAAGTGCTCGCTGTGCTTCCACAGGCTCGATAACGGCATCGAGACCACGATGTGCCAGCTCACCTGCCCCAACCGTGCCATCACGGTGGGCGATCTCGACGACCCTGAGAGCGACGTTTCCAAGCTCATCGTCCAGTACGGCGGCGAGCAGTGGATGGCCGAGGAGGGCACGAGCCCGAACGTGTATTACTTCGACTCCGTGCCGAAGAAAGAGTTGTAATATCTAGTTGAGCACGCGGGGGCGGGGTGCGAGACGGCAGATGTTGCCGCAACCGCACCCCGTGTCGCGAGATTTGAGGGTTGCGTGCGGGGCAGGGGGGCGGCGCGGCTTCAATGTCGCGTCAGAATCCCGCGCCGCGAGATCCAAAGCTATGAGGTGGCGGGGCGTGCCTGGTTGGATGGGGCGCGGCCCCGCCCCTTTGACGAGATGGGTGCTACGGAAGGGAGACGGCGATGGCCGACAGGGACGTCAACGAGACACTGGATGCGCGCGTTGAAGGGGCATGCGCTGCCTCGACGGCGATCCTGTGGGGGACTCTTGCGCAGGGCTTGCTGCGCCCCACGGCCGAGCTGGCCGCCAACCTGAAGTCGGGCGCGCTTGTGGGCAAGCTCGGCTCTGTAGTGAGCGGCGAGGCTTCCATGAACCTCATGCAGTCGCTGAGGCTGCTTGCCGAGTTCGGTGCCGAGAACCACGGCCTGTCCGACGACGAGCTGCGCCTGAAGCTCGAGGTTGAGTACAACCGCCTGTTCGTTGGCCCGCTCAAGCTCATCGCGCCTCCCTACGAGAGCTACTACGCCAGCGCCCGCGCCGACGGCGAGGGCGGCAGGCTCAGGACGCAGGACGAGTTCGACGTGCGTGCGGCATACAAGGCAGCCGGCTACGACATGCCCGCAGAGTTTGTGGACCTGCCCGACCACATCGCCATCGAGCTGAACTTCCTGGCCATTCTCGCGCGTGACGAGGTGGATGCCTGGGAGGCAGGAGAGACCTCGCGCGCCGTTGCCTTGCAGGACGCCGCCGACGATTTTGCCGCCGAGCATCTCTGCCGCTGGCTGGCCCAGCTGTGCGACCGCGTGGACAAGGGCGCGTCCCTGCCCGTGTACCCGGCCTTTCTGCGCATCGCCCGCACCGTGCTGGGCGTGTAGGGGAGGGGCAGGGAAGCCGACGGGGGCGATGACTGCCGCGGGAATGTAGCGCGTTCGCGCCGTCGTACGCGACGGTCAGGTTTCAGGTGCCCCGCTCCCATGAGAGCCTGCCACTGTGCCGCGCCGTTGTTCAGATGAGAGTGCGTTCAAAGGGCCCCTCGGGGCCCTTTTTTCGTGCGTAAGGGGCGCCCGTGCTTGCCTGGGCACCCCAGTTTCGTGGTGGTGCGGCGCAGATTGAATTACTTTGAACTCGATATTGAACTTTTGAAACAGAGCGTTCATACTGCCCTCAGTGAAATTGAACTTTTACGCGAGGGCAAGCACAGCGTCCTTGCAGAAATTGAACTTTTCAAGTTTGACCGAAGGAGGCGAGAGATGGAAATTGAACTTTCTGGCGACTGCACCACGTTTGCCGAGCGTCTGAAGGAAGCCATGCAAGCAAGCGGCATGAAGCAGGTCGACCTGGTGAATGCCGCCGCCGCACAAGGCGTGAAGCTGGGAAAGAGCTACGTGAGCCAGTACGTCACCGGCAAGACGATTCCTCGCGCCGACATTTTGAACTTTCTGGCCGAGGCACTTGCCGTCGACGTTGATTGGCTGCGCGACGGCCCCTCCGCACCCCAGAGTGCAAACCCACTCGCAGAGCTGGCCAGCGAGTTGGAGACGGATTCCACCGCTGCCGATTGCGCCGAGCGCGGCGCCCCCGAGTTTGCCCCTCCCGCTTCCGACCTCTCGGATCTACCCGAGCCCCGTATCACCACCCCAACTCTTGCCCGCCCTGCCAAGGAAGGAACCCCCATGCGCCAGTTCAAGAAGTCCTCCAAGCTCGACCACGTGCTCTACGACGTCCGCGGCCCCGTGGTCGACGAGGCCAACCGCATGGAGCAGGCGGGCACGCACGTGCTCAAGCTCAACATCGGAAACCCCGCGCCCTTTGGCTTCCGCACGCCCGACGAGGTCGTGCAGGACATGTCGCGCCAGCTCGTCGACTGCGAGGGCTACTCCAACTCGCACGGCTTGTTCTCCGCGCGCAAGGCCATCATGCAGTACGCCCAGCTCAAGCACCTGCCCAACCTGGACATGGACACCATCTACACCGGCAACGGCGTCTCCGAGCTCATCCAGCTCAGTATGATGGCGCTGCTCGAGAACGGCGACGAGATCCTCATCCCCAGCCCCGACTACCCCCTGTGGACGGCGTGCGCCACGCTGGCCGGCGGCAAGGCCGTGCACTACGTGTGCGATGAGCAGGCCGATTGGTATCCCGACATCGCCGACATGGAGTCGAAGGTGACCGACCGCACCAAGGCCATCGTCATCATCAACCCCAACAACCCCACCGGCGCCGTTTATCCCCGCGAGGTGCTCGAGGAGATCGTCGAGATCGCCCGTCGCCACCAGCTCATGATCTTCTCCGACGAGATCTACGACCGCCTGTGCATGGACGGCGTCGAGCACATCTCCATCGCCTCTCTGGCCCCCGACCTTCCCTGCGTCACGTTCTCCGGCCTCTCCAAGTCGCACATGATCGCCGGCTACCGCATCGGCTGGATGGTGCTGTCGGGCAACAAGCACGCGATGAAGGACTACATCGAGGGCCTCAACATGCTCTCCAACATGCGCCTGTGCTCCAACGTGCCCGCGCAGTCCATCGTGCAGACGGCCCTCGGCGGACACCAGAGCGTGAACGACTACATCGTGCCCGGCGGCCGCGTCTATGAGCAGCGCAATTACATCTGGAAGGCGCTCAACGAGATTCCCGGCGTGTCGGCCGTGAAGCCCAAGGCGGCGTTCTACATCTTCCCCAAGCTCGACCGCGAGCGCTTCAACATCACCAACGACGAGCAGTTCGCGCTCGACCTGCTGCATGACAAGAAGCTGCTCATTACCTGCGGCACCGGCTTCAACTGGGGCGAGCCCGACCACTTCCGCATCGTCTACCTGCCCCGTCTTGAGGTCCTCGAGGAAGCCATTGCAAAGCTCTCCGACTTCCTCTCCTACTACAGGCAGTAAGCGAGGCCTGAAGCCGAGCGGGCTTGGCAGCAAGCGACATAAAAATTGCAAGGCGAGGCGTGCCTGGACGTTGGGCGTGCCTCGCCTTGTGTTGTTTAAGGCTGGAGACACCCTGCGTAAAGTATGCACATTGAAGCGCGGTGCGCTCTCTTGGCAACCTCGTTGGGAAACACCTCGCGCCCTGCGCAAAGCCTGGTGTCTTGCGACTCCTCGGGCCCTGCGCGGCGTTACACCTTCAGCGCGACCCTTGCGAGGTATACGCCGTTTTCGGCCGTGCAGGTGAAACTGCCGTCGTGGCGGCGGGCGATGAGGGCCACGATTGACTTGCCCCAGCCGTGTTGGTCGTTGATGCTGCGCGGTTGCTTGCGGCTGTGGTGGGTCTTTGCGGGCTGCTCCGGGCAGGCGTTACGCACGCGCACTGAGAGGTAGCCGGCAGCTACCATGGCGTCTACCTCGATGAACGGCTCCTTCGCGCCTTCACCAGCGCACGCCTGACCGCTCTGCACAAGCTCCTTCGACGCGTTTATCGCGTTGTCGATGAGGTTCGCAAAGGCGGCACACAGCTCTGAGTCGGGGATGCCGGACTCCTCCGGAACCACGACTTTCACCTTGAACGGGATCTCAAGTTCCGCGCACTGCGACGCCTTCGAGGCAAGAAGCGCATCCACGGCGGGGTTGTCGCACAGATGCACCTTGCGCGGGGCGAGGGACTGCGAGGCCTGGGCAAGCAAATCTTGCGCTGCCTGAGCGTCGTTGTTGGCGAGGTGTCCTTTGAGCTGCTTGAGCTGGTCAATCATCGCCTTTTGTATCATTCTGGCACGAGCGACCTCTCCGGTCAGCTCACTGGCGCGCTTCTCCTGTGCGGTGAGCTGTTGCTCCAGTTGACGCGACCGGGCGATGGCCATGTCCTTGAGTTCGGACACAATGAGGACCTTGAACAGGTCGATGTCGTATATGACCGCTGCGAAGCCGAAAAGGCATGCGACCACGATAACCATGGTCGAGAGCGAGAAGGTGCAGCTGCCGCCGATTGCGAAGAGCATGAGAAACAGCTGGCTCGCGGGGTAGAGCATATTGGCAAGGCGTCGCTTGATGGGCATATCGCGCATGCGGTGCCATATTACGCACTGTATGATCAGGAAACCCAGGGTGATTATGCCTGCGAAGACGAGGGCGATAAGACGAGGCGTCGGCATGTTCACACCACCTCGCTGTGGTCGGCTTTTTCAAGCTCGGCCAGCAAGTCGTCGGCGTAGGCACCCGCCTGCTCGAATTCTCCTTGATCGACAAGGACGCCAAGAACCAGCAGGTGGTTGCGCATGTCGTGGCGCAAGCGAGCGGTGGATGCAATCTGCGCGTTGAGGCGAGTGAAGCCGTCGAGCTGCTCTTGCATGCGCTGCTCGAGCTTTTTTGCGTACCTGCGCTCATCCACGGTGCGCCAGTACCCGTTGACCGAGCGAATGAGCAGCACGTCGCTCACGATGCAAAGGGCGACGAGAATCAGCGCGGCAGTCAGGATGGGACCGCGATTATTGATGTCACTTACATGCACCATGATGAAGAGAAGCACCCATACCAGCAGCGCCTGTGATACCGGCAGGCCGCAAAGCAGCATGCCACCGGTGCTTGACGCGCGCCTCTCAAAACGCTGTTTTTTGAACAGCGCTCTGAACAGGTGCCCTCCGATAAGGATGACGGCGACAAAGAAGAGATGGATGGCCACCGACATCAGAAGAGGGGCCGATTGTATTGCGCTCAGGGAGTATTCTCGGCCGCTTGCCACCCACAGTGCACCGCATGCCATCTCACCCAGGAACATGAGGAGTACGGCCACAGCGGTGGCGACGAGTCGCCAGGAAAGAGGGATTATGCGCCGGTAGAACAGCGGCGGCAGAACAAACATGGCAATGAGGGCGACACCGAAGTGGGCGATATCGGTGACAATGCCCGTGGTCGCAAACCTGATGATGAGGGCCGCGCAGCAGAGCAGCGCCTTGAGCGTCACAAACAGCCAGCGCTTCCGCATGGGCAGAAGCGTCGCTTGGACATATATTATTGCTGCCTGGGGAACGGCAGAAAGGAGCGCGGGCAGAAGTTCGCTCATGAATGGAGATTCGGTCCTGTGCTCTACAGGCCGCGGACTCGGTCGAAGAAGAGCTCGCGCACCTCAGCCGAGCGGCTGCGGCTCACCGGGACGGTCGTGCCGTCTGACAGGGTGAGACTGTGGGTGCCGAGCTGCGCGACGTCGTCGAGGCTTACCAGGTAGCTTTGGTGCACGCGGGCAAAGCCCTCGCCCAGAAGCTCGCCAAGCTCGCCCAGTTGCATGTACGTGCGAATGACCTCGCCTTCGGCCTTGACACCTGCGCGCTTGGTTGCCCTCAGATGAATCTCGATGACGCGACCCTTGCTCTCGATGTAGACGACCTCTTGGGGATAAATCTTGCGGTCGTTGCGGCCGACGTGCACTCGGATGGGTTTTGCGGCATTTTCCTGCAGGTTTGAGAGCGCACGGTCGAGGGCCTCGTTGAAGTCGTCCTTGTCGACGGGCTTGGTGAGGAACGACACGTGCTTGGTGCGGTACACCTTGGCGTGCATGTCTTCGCGGCCGCTGACGTAGATGACCTGCGTGCCGCTTTCCGGGCTGAAGAGCGTGCGGACTGCGTCGATGCCGCAGGGCTCGTCTTCGGCAAGCTGGATGTCCATGAAGACGATGTCGCATGCCATGTGGCCGCGCGTCATGCTGCGCGTCAAGTCGCTCAGGCGCGTGAAGCAGTGAACTTCGAGCTCGGTTTTGTCTGCGTACTGGCGTGCCAACTCGGCGATCATGTGTGCCGACGGTTCGTTGTCGTCAAGAACTGCAACCTGATACATGCTCGCCCCCGTCATTCGCTCGCTCGTTTGTTTGTCTGCACCTTGGCTTCAAGCCAAATGAACATTCTAAGCCAATCAACCCGTTTCAGAATGATTATATTGCGGTCTTTCGGGGGGGGGGGTAGAGTGACTATTTTCACGAAGTGACGATGTCAGAGGGTCGGTGCGGGTCTTCGTTCGGTTCAAAGCACTACATCGTGTGTACATACAAGCCATCCTGGAAGCGCAGGCCGCCGTTTGCGCCTGCCTGCTGTTTTGGACCCCTGGCCCTGCGCGGGTGTTTGTGCTTGCCGGCACATGTGCCATACTGGGACGACTGGATTCTCGGCGCTGCGTGTGGGGCGCCGACGATACGCACAAGACAGACGACAAGGAAGCATGGAGCAACCATGAGCGCACAAACGAACAAGTCCAAGAGCAAGAAGCGCGCGGCAAGCCCGCTGGTTCCGGGAGCGCGCCCCGAGATCAGTCTGACTCCTGTGTTTGCCTACTTTGCCCAGGGTGCAGGCGGTGCCCCCGACATTGTACGTGCGGCCTACGCCCAGTTCTCCAAGGCGCTCGGCTTGAACGAGGGTACTCTCGGCGTTGGCGTGCAGCGTGCCTTCACGACGTGGTTCGTGCTTGAGTACCGCCTGGCCAGCGGAAAGACGCCGCTTGAGCACTATGCGCTGTGCGCCCCGCGCCGCACCGAACTGGAGCGCGTGCAGGCCGAGACGTTGCGCCAGGTTGCGGCCACCCAGCGCTTTGGCTTGTTTTGGGTGCGTGCGGCCGACAAGCATGCGGGCACGCTGGAGCTGGAAGACGCCCATGACGGCGCTATGTACACGGTGCACGACCGCGCCCGTGCGGCCGAGGTTGTCGAGGCTCCCGGTTTTGTGCGCTCCCTTGCCGAGGAGGGCAAGACGAATCTGCTGGTAGCTCACGTGGCTGAGGTCGCAGGGGAGTGGCGCCTGCCGGCGGGCGTGCTTGCGCTTCGCTACGACTTGGACGAGGAAGCGTTTGCGTCTTCGTTCAAGCGCACGTGGGACATGGGCCAGCAGATTGGCTTCCTGGACATGGCGCTTGTCGAGCTCGGCGGCACGGGCGCCTCTTCTGCCCAGCCCGACGCGGCCGCTCCCTTCGAGGTGGACGCCACGCAGTTTGCCTGTGTGGATTGCGATCCCGAGCCTTCTCCTGCGCGTCCGGCTCCGCGCGTCGTGCTTGACGGCCCGGCCTCGGAGGTGCCCGGCATGACGGTGGCGCCCGAGCGTCGCGAAGGCGCCCTGATGGACGCCGCCCGCCTCTACGGCCTGCTTGCGCGCGACTTCTCCCTGGCTCCTACCTGGGCCGATGTCATCGAGACGGTGCGCACGCGCAAGGATAACGAGGAGGCGGCCGATGTGGTGCGCAACCTGTTCGGTCCGAACGCCGAGGCTCTCAATTCGCTTGACGACGCAGCCTTCCAGGACATGCTCTACTGCATCATCCTGGCCTGGAACCTGCTGCCCCACGACGTCTTCGACGGCAAGTCTCCCGCCGAGATCTACAACGGCCGATAGGGGCTGCGAGGACGGGGCCTGAGGCGGGGCTTTCACGGCGGTGCCGGCGGAGAGTCCGCGCTGACGGCGTTCGAACGGGTCGAATCATGGCGGCATAAAAGACGTCGCCGTGCTTATAGTGTTTAGGGTTCAGCCCCCGGTAGCAACGCTTGCGAGCGAGGTCACCGGGGGCTGATTGCGTTTGATGGGTGTGTGCAGCGGTGGTCGTGCTCCCTAGTACGACACCTGGCAGGGGAGGCCGAGCGCGCGCACGCGTTCGGCGATGGCGTCGAGCACCTCGGCTGGAGCCTTCTCGAGGCCTTGGGCGGGCGTGGGGCGGTCGATGGTGTAGATGGTGACGGCTTGCGGGGCGATGCGCTTGAGTGCTTCTAGCCAGGGCGCCACATACTCGTCGCCGGTGTTGTCGCAGCTCCTGCCCTCATACGAGCCGCGCAGGAAGATGGTTTGCACGATGACATGCCCCTTGTAGGAGGCGAGCGTCTCAATCTGGTGCTCTACGTCGTAAGGGCAGCAGGGGCGGTCGAGGAATTGGATGAAGTCGGCATCGACGGTGTCGAGCTTGAGGATGTTGTCGTCCACAAGCATGAGCGCCTCGCGTACGGCGGGGCGGTCGGCCAGGGTGGCGTTGGAGAGCACGGCAATCTTGCAGCCGGGGGCGTACTCGTCGCGCAGGCGGACCGTGGCGCGCACTGCCTCGGGAAACGAGGGTGCCGCCATGGGCTCGCCGTTGCCGGAGAACGTGATGACGTCGGGCAGCACGCCGGTCTCGCTCATCTCGCGCAGCTTGGTCTCAAGGGCAGCCTCGAACTCCTCGGCGCTCACGCAGCCCTCGTGGGTGCGGCGCTCCGCGTTGAAGCCGTCCTCGCAGTACAGGCAGTCGAACGTGCAGATCTTGCCCGACGCCGGCATGAGGTTGACGCCCAGCGACACTCCCAGGCGACGGCTGTGGATGGGCCCGTAGACGGGGCCTGGGTGCAACTTCGTAGGCATGACGGCTTCCTCTCTTTGCGCGATGCGCGCCTCACTCGTGCGGCTGCCTGCATGGTAGCGCACGCGCGGCCTCGCGGCCCGCACGTTGTGTGAAGGTTGGCGGGCGTTGCGTTTTAGGGGAGATGTTTCCGCAAAAACGGGGTTCTCCAGCCGCACTGGAGGGTGCTGCGGAGGCCGCGACGCAGCTGGGGACGGAAATCCAATTCAACGCGGCAACAAAATGCCTGGTAGAACGGTTGTCTTGCATTGCGTACGGCGTACCGCGCGGCCGCCGATCTCTCACCGCCTATCCGAAGCGGCTGGAGAACCCCCAATATGCGGAAGCATCTCGACTTTTTGCTCCCGAGGCGACTTCGAGTGGCCGCCCTCGCGTCGAAGGCGAGGAAAGTTGTGAGAGCAGCGCAACGACCCCTGCCTCACCCATTGCTATCGACCTCCCTTCGTCTAGGAGAAGTTTGTGCGTCAACTTTCCCCCAGCGGTGAGAAGTTTTAAGCGCAACTTCCCCTCGTCCAAGAGAAGTTTGTGCGTTAACTTCTCGTCATCGGCGAGAAGTTTTAGCCATAACTTCTCCTCAACGGCGAGAAGTTGTAGACTAGCCTGATGTACATGTACATGCGAGGGGGGAGCGGGGTATGGCGCCTACACTTCAAGACTATGCGGCGCTCGTGCAGGAGGCGAGAGAATTTGAGCTGCCTGTTTTGTCGCGCCGGGCTGACATTATGGGGCCGCTGCCTGCGCCTGCCGTATTCAACCTTGTTCATATCATTACGGGAATTAGGCGTTGCGGAAAGACGTTCTATGCGTTCCAGCTTATGAGCGACTTGCTTCGCAGCGGCGTGCCTCGCGATCGCATGTTCTATTTCAACTTTGCCGACGATCGTCTCAAGCCTGCTCCGGCATCGCTGCTCAACGACATTCTCGAAGAATACTGGCGTCAGGTGCCGCAGGCTCGTCGAGAGGGTGCGTACCTGTTCTTGGACGAAGTGCAGGAAGCTGATAACTGGCAGGGCTTTTGTCAGCGTGTGGCTGAGCACGAACGCGTGACGCTCGTCATTACTGGGTCGTCCTCCAAGCTGTCATCCGATGAGATCGCGACGTCGTTTCGCGGCCGTTCTCAGGAACACCCGATGTTTCCCTTGTCGTTTCGTGAGTTTTGCGAGTTCAAGGGACTTGTTGTGCCAGAGGCGGATGAGCTCCGTCATGCCGGGACGGTTTCGCCTCAGGTTCGTACGCAGCTGGAGGCATCGTTCGACGAGTATCTGACTCGCGGGGGCTTCCCGGGTGTTCAGAAACTGTCCGACCCCGATTGCATCTCGATGCTCCAGGCGTACATGCGTGACGTGGTGGCGCGCGACGTCGTTGAGCGTTACGGCCGCCTTGACATCTCTCTGGTCAATCAGGTCGCGTTATTTGGCCTGCGAAACACAGCATGCGATTTGTCTATAAACAAGCTGGTAGAAGACTTGCGCTCTGTTGGATATAAAACTTCCTGGGGTATGGTCAACGAAGTCGTGCGGCTCTTTTGCCAGGCGCATTTGTTCAGCCTGTTGCCTGAGTACTCGGTGGCGCTTTCGCCCGATTCAACTCAGGTCCAGAAGGTGTATGCAATCGATTCGGGCATGGCCTATGCCA
Source organism: uncultured Coriobacteriales bacterium (assembly GCA_934636245.1). Classification (GTDB taxonomy): domain Bacteria; phylum Actinomycetota; class Coriobacteriia; order Coriobacteriales; family UMGS124; genus UMGS124. The sequence continues at coordinate 131,864 of CAKUAI010000006.1, read as the reverse complement.
CCGCGCGGGCGAATCAGCAGGATATCGGCAAGCGACTTGAGACGGCGGTATACATCGAGCTGATGCGCCGTATGGCCGGCAGTCGGGTGGAAGCCGTCACATCTTACACGGTGCCGTCTGCGAAAAAGGAGAAGGTTGATTTTCTCGTTGGCGATGCCCTGGCACTGGAGCCGTACGCTCTGTACCAGGTAACAGTTGACATGACCGCCGAAAAAACGCGCCGTCGAGAATTGGGGTCCCTGGAAGCGGCTATGCTGAAGACGGGCATCTCGAACGGGACGGTGATAACCCTGCGTGAAGAGGGGAGCGCGCAGGTTGCCGGCGGGCAGGTTGCCATCATTCCCGCCTGGAAATGGGCATTGTTGGGGGTGTAGGTAGGTGCCCGCCTGGCCTGTCTATTTGCTTGCGTCCTTCCCCACGAACCAGAAGCTGTCGCGGTCGAAGTCGATGAGGCCGTCTTTCTTCATGCGGTTGAGCTCGCTGGACAGGGCGCTGCGGTCCACGCACAGGTAGTCGGCGAGCTGTTGACGCGAGTAGGGGACGGTGAAAACACCCTGCTCGTCGCCGTGGCGGGCCTTTTGGGTAGAGAGGTAGCTCATGAGGCGGCCGCGAATCGTGCGTGGCGTGACGTCGGCGATCTTGCGGGAAAGCGCGAGGTTGCGCTGTGCGAGGGCGCTGAAGAGGTTGCGCACGAGTCGCGAGTGATACGAGCAGGCCGTGGGGCAGGTGCACAGGATGCGCTCGAAGTCGATGAGGGTCACCGTGGAGTCGACGGCTGCGACGACGTCGACGTCGACCGTCATGCCGGTTGCGGCGAAGGCCTCGGCGAACACGTCGCCCGCACCCGCGCTGCCCAGAATCGAGCGGTTGCCCAGGGCGTCGGTGCGCTCGGTGATGATGCGGCCCTCCATGACGAACCCGATGCAGCGCACGTTGTCGCCGCGGCGCACGATGTACTCGCCTTTGCTGTACGCGCGCTCCTGGGCCCCGAGACACCCAAGTACCTTTTCACAGTCTTGCGGGGCGATTCCCCGGAAGAGCGCGCCGCGCTTGTACTGCTCGCCGCGGTCGGGCAAGGTGTCAGAGATGGCCATGCGACTGCACTGTGCCATGAAAGCCTGCTTTCGGTCGTGGGGCCCAAGTGTGGGCCGCCGGTGTTGCCCCGCACTATAGCGTCACGCAACAAGAAGTTGCAATAACAACATCCATTCCGCATAACACCTTGTATTCCATCATTGTGAAGAGAATGTTTGCAATATCACATGTTGTACCTACAACAGACAGATGAGGCACACCCCAGTACTCTGGGCGCGTTGTGTTTCGATTTGGACTGGGAGGTCACCATGGGTTGTGGGATGTTCTGTTTTCAGTGCGAGCAGACTGCCGGCGGCAAGGCATGCGCTGGTCGCGCCGGTGTGTGCGGAAAGACCGCCGAGGTCGCCGGCCTGCAGGACGAGCTGACGGGCGCGCTCGTGGGCCTGGCTCGCGCGTGGTGCGCCAAGGGCAAGGCCACCGTGTGCGACAGCGCCTCGACGCTCGTAGAGCATGCGCTCTTTGCCACGCTGACCAACGTCGACTTCGACGCCGATGACATTCGTGCCCTCACCGCCCAGGTGCGCGAGCGCTCTGCCCACGCCGCCGGCAGTGCAGCCGCGGTGGTCGAGCTCGACATGGCTCAGGTGTGGGACGCCCAGGAAGACGTGCGCAGCCTGAAGTCGCTTCTTCTTTTTGGTATGCGCGGCATCGCGGCGTACGCCTATCACGCCCGCATCCTGGGCAAGACGGCAAACGCCGAGGTAGACACCTTCCTTATGCGCGGCCTGGCTGCCCTGGGCGACGACCTTGGGGCAGATGCGCTCCTGCCGCTCGTACTTGAGGCCGGCGGGGTCAACGCCACCTGCATGCGCCTGCTCGACGAGGGTAACCTCGAGCATTTCGGCTCGCCTGCGCCCACACAGGTGGAGCTCTCGGTGGAGCCGGGTCCCTTTGTCGTGATTTCCGGCCATGACCTGGCCGATCTGGAGCAGCTCCTCGAGCAGACCGACGGCCGCGGCGTCAACGTGTACACCCACGGCGAGATGCTGCCCGGCCACGCCTATCCGGCGCTCAAGGCGCACCCGCAGCTCAAGGGCAACTTCGGCGGCGCCTGGCAGACCCAGCAGACCGACTTTGCCGACATCCCCGCGCCCGTGGTGTTCACCACGAACTGCCTCATGCCGCCCAAGGCGAGCTATACCGACCGCGTGTTCGTCACCGGCCCCGTGGCTTACCCGGGCATGGAGCGCGTGGATGAGGGCACCGAGGGCAAGAAGGACTTTTCTCGCGTTATCGAGCGCGCCCTTGAGCTGGGCGGATATGCCGAGCGCCAGGAGCGCACGGGCATCAACGGCGGCTCTGTGGTGACGACCGGCTTCGGCCATGACGCCGTGATGGGCGTGGCCGGTCAGGTCATCGAGGCTGTGAAGTCGGGTGCCCTCAAGCACATCTTCCTTGTGGGTGGCTGCGACGGTGCGCGTGCCGGGCGCAACTACTACACAGAGTTCGTGAAGGCGACCCCTGCCGACACGCTCGTGCTCACGCTTGCCTGCGGCAAGTACCGCTTCAACGACCTCGACCTGGGTTGCGTGCCCGGTACGGGGCTTCCCCGCCTGCTCGACATGGGGCAGTGCAACGACGCCTACAGCGCCGTGATGGTGGCGCTCGCCCTGGCCGAGGCCTTTGGCTGCACGGTGAACGACCTGCCCCTGACGCTCGTGCTTTCCTGGTACGAGCAGAAGGCCGTTTCCATCCTGCTCACCTTGCTCAACCTGGGCATCAAGGGCATCTACCTGGGCCCGACGCTGCCCGCGTTCGTGAGCCCGGCTGTGCTCGACGTGCTTGTGAGCCAGTTCGGCATCCACCCCACCACCACGCCCGACGCCGACCTCAAGACGATTCTGGGGTAGGGAAGAGATGGGCGGGCACCATGCTTCGCTCGATAGCGTAACGTAAACAAAAGGCCAGCCTGCCGGAACATCCCGGCAGGTTGGCCTTTATTGTGCGTGTAAAAAACAGGTTGGTCATTGCGTGTTGAATGAGTCCGCCTTGCACCGTGTGCCGATTTTGGCAGAACAACGGAAACATTGCATGGCGTGCATGCAGGGGAGTCGTCTTCCCCAACATGCGGCGAGTGGTGAATGGGCTTATGCATTGCACGAGGCAGGCAGAGGGGGACTTGCCCTGCTACGCGCATCAGCCTACAGCTGGCCTACTGATCCCAGCCGGCGCGGATGACCTCGAGCGGGCGGAGCAGCTCGACCTCGACCTCGGTGCCCTCGGGCATGCAGCTCTCCTCGAGGGGCAGGGTGTACACGGCGTCGGTGAGCGCCATGGTCTGCGGCAGGCCTGCATGGCGGGGGATGTCGTAGGCGAGCAGGCCGCCCTTGCCGTCGTCTTCCAGGCGCAGGCGGAACAGGCGCTCCATGGGCTTGGGCATCTTGGCATCAAAGGTGAGCGTGGCCTTCGCGTGCTCGTGCCTCACCACAGGCATGCCCCACCACTGGGCCACAAGGCTGCGGATGAGCCAGTCCATGCACAGCCACGCGGCGGCCACGGGGCCGGGGACGTTGACGACGGGTTTGCCGTCGATGACAGCCATGCCCACGGGACGGCCGGGCACGCAGCGCACACCGTGCTTGAAGTAGGTGCTGCGGGCCTGGAGCATCTGGGAGTTGTAGTCCTCCGAGCCCTTCGAGGAGCCGGCGTTGATGATGATAATGTCGGCCGCCTCGAGCGCACGGTCGAGGGCGGCCTCAAGGTCGGCCTGGTTGTCGGTCACGAAGGGGTAGCAGATGGCCTCGCCGCCCCACTCTTCCACCATGCCCGACACGAGCAGGCTGTTTGCCTCGAGGTTCTGGCCGCGCTTGGGGAAGCTGCCCCACGGCACGAGCTCGTTGCCGGTGGGGACGAAGGCTACGCGCGGGCGGGCGAAGACCTTGACCTGGGCATAGCCGCCCACGGCCGCTGCGGCGACGACCTCGGGAGTAAGGCACGTGTGAGCAGGGGCGATGAGCGTGCCGGCCTTTGCGAGGGTGCCGGCGGGGTTCACATCGAGGCCGGGCTTGACGTTTTCGAGCACTTTGGGATCGAAGGTGGGCAGGCCCTGCTCGTCGAAGGTGACGTCCTCAACGGCGATGACGGCGTCGAAGATGTCGGCGAAGTCGTCGCCCGTGTCGGCGCGGGCGAAGTCCACGCCATAAACCCAGGTAGAAGTGTCGGGCATGCCGTTGGCGAAGTCGGCCGAGCGCACGGCCACGCCGTCCATGCGGGAGGAGCGCACCACGGGCAGGTTGTACTTGACCGTGAGATCCTCGGCCAGGACGCGGTTGCGCGCATGGGCAAGGTCGACGACCTCGACGCGCGGCGCGGGCTGCCACTCCTTGCGATACGCGGCCAGGGCCTCAGTGCGGGTGAGAGACTCGTCGTAGATGAAATCCATGGTGCTGGTCTCCAATCCTTGCCTGTCTGCCTGCTTGGGGCAGGTAGATTGATTACGTTACACTTTATTTGCGTGCAGGCGAGCTATTCTGCCTGCGTTTTTTGCACACAGCGCTCCATGATACCCCTTTGCACGTGCGAAAGGGCAGCATCGCCGGCGAGTTCCTTTGCCTGGTCGGCGTACAGCGTGCTGGAGGTTGCCTCATGGGGCAGCGTTGCGACGAAATCCTGCACCGTGAGTCCCAGCGCGTTGACGTGAGGGGGCGCCGTCTCGTGTCGTGCTGCCATGTTCTTGGATGCGTAGGCGAATCGGCTTGCGAGCGCCTTGAACGCGCGGAAGGCGACGCGCTCATAGGTCTCGAAACCGCAGCCAATCTGCATGACGGTGTGGCCGCGCCCGGCAAGGGCCGCCGCCAGGTTGCAGGTCATCGGTGCCGGGGCCTTATCTCAGCACGAAGTTGTTGCGGTAGAAGTCGATCGCGCCGTCTTCGTGCAGGCTCGAGAGCTCGCGCGACAGGGCCGAGCGGTCCACGCACAGGTAGTCGGCCAGCTCCTGGCGGTTGTAGGGCACCGTGAACCTGCGCGTGCCGAGTCGCTTTGCCTCGTGGTTGAGGTAGGCCATCACCTTACCGCGGATGGTGCGGCGCAGGCGGATGTCGAGCGTCGCCATGAGCTCGGACGACAGCGCGGCCACCGAGCGCGCGAGGTTGTCCTTGACGGCCTCGGTCCAGGCGCGCCCGCGCCCGGGTGTGGAAGGCACGTAGTCGGTAGTGAAGGTGAGCACGCGGCACTCCTCGCGCGCCACGACGTCGTAGGTGGGTACGGGCTGGTCGCCGAGGGTCTTGCCGCACGAGATGACTTGGCCCGGGCAGAACAGATGCAGGATGGAGCGGTTGCCGTTCTCGTCGTACACGTAGCCGTCGGCGTAGCCTTCCACGAGGTAGGCGGCACAGCGCCTCTCCGGGTCGGAGTCGCGGATCAGGTCGCCAGCATCATAGGCGATATAGCGAGCACGCAGCATAGCGAGCGCGCGTGCGCGGTCGGCTTCGTCAATCCCCTCAAGCAAAGGGGTGTCCAGCGGGATGTCTCCCACCGTCAGAATGTGTCGCATGCAGTCCCTCCCAAAGGACGCCAAGCTCTTTTGTGCGCGATTGTACCTGTTTCGGCCAAAGGGGTACAACCGAGCGGTCAAAAACGACCGCCGGGCGTCGAGCCGGAGCAACTTTGTGCGGATGGGTTGATCTCCGCGGGACGAGGCCATGCTCACCCAACGGCGCACCATAGAATGTTTTAGCTGGTACATGTGATGTTTGAAGAGCAAAGGAGTGCCCTATGGAACCGATTGTCGACTACATCTGCTCGCAGCTGAAGGAGCTCACGGCCATCCCGAGCCCCTCGGGCTTCACCAAGCAGGCCGCCGCGTACGTGTGCGCCACGCTTGAGGGCATGGGCTACGAGCCGCAGCTCTCTCGCAAGGGCAACGTGCTGGTTGAGCTGGGCGGACAGGGAAGTCCCCTCGTGCTCGCTGCGCACGTCGACACGCTCGGCGCCATGGTGCGCTCGGTAAAAAAGACCGGCAGGCTTCGCCCCACCACGCTCGGCGGGCACCAGTGGAGCACGGCCGACGGCGAGAACTGCACGGTCCACACGCGCGACGGGCGCGTGTACACGGGCGTCGTGCTCAACAAGGAGCCCTCGGCGCACGTGGCCGACAAGAAGACGGATACCGTCGAGGAGAACATGGAGATCCTGCTCGACGAGAACGTCTCCACCAAGGAGGAGACGCTTGCGCTCGGCGTGCAGCCCGGCGACATCATCGCGCTCGACCCGCGCACTGTTGTGACCGAGAGCGGCTACGTCAAGAGCCGCTTTCTCGACGACAAGCTCTCCGCTGCCATCCTGCTCGGCCTGGCCAAGGCCGTGCACGACGAGGGCCTCGCCCTCAACCGCAAAGTGAGCCTGCTCTTCACCGTGTACGAGGAGGTGGGCCACGGCGGCAGCTTCGTGCCGGCCGACACCGAGGAGATGATCTCGGTGGACATGGGTTGCGTGGGAGACGACCTTGGCTGCACCGAGCGCATGGTGTCGATCTGCGCCAAGGATTCCGGCGGCCCCTATAACTACGAGGTCGTGAGCGAGCTGGCGGGCCTTGCCCGCGAGCTCGGCCTCGACTACGCCATCGACGTCTACCCGCACTACGGCTCAGACGTCGAGGCTACCCTGCGTGCCGGCTTTGACATCCGCCACGGACTCATCGGCCCGGGTGTCTACGCCTCCCACAACTACGAGCGCTCCCACATCGACGGCGTGCGCAACACCTACGACCTGCTCCGGGCCTACGTGACGCGATAGGGAGTCGCGCGGCCTCGGACCGCCGCCTGCCGCACGGGCGATGAGGCAAAGTGTGATACCCTTTTTGCCGCTTAGAGGGGAGATTGGATTCATGGGAACTTTTGACAGCGCAAAAGGGTTGTTTCGCGAGGAGCCCTGGCTCGTGAGTGCTGCTTTGGGCCTGGCGTGCGCACTGACCGCCATGAGTGGGATGAGGTTGAATACCATAGATGGTATTTATCCCGTTGAGTTGTCGCTGACGTTGCGGCATCTGCTCGCCACTTTGGCGGCGCTTGCGGTGCTTGTTCTTTCGCATAAAAACGCGAGCCGCTCTGTCCTGTCGTCAAGCCCCAAGAGGGTGTTTGCCATTGCGGGCTGTTTTGCGCTGGCTCTTCTGATGCGGTATTCCCCATATCTTTTCATCACCGAAGTTCCTGGGCTTATGCTGGTTGGCAAGCTGTTGGAGGAATCCATTGGAGTCCTGCTTGTCCTTGCGTGGGCTGAGTGCATTGTGAGGAGCGGTCTGAAGCGTACTGTCGCAGTTTTTGGCCTTGCAGTGCTTGGGATGGGTGCAACACAGGTCCTCTTAACGCTGTTCCAACGAGTTCCCTGCATGCTTGCGCTTGTTGTTCTGCCGCTTGTCTCGGCTGCGCTTTTTAAAACATGCTTTCAAAAAATGAGTGATGCAGACGCTTCGGCTTTGAGCGAAAGGGACGACCTGCTGACGGTAGATGTCTCGCGTCCCTCGCTCATTGCATTGCTTTGTGTCGTCGTGCTGTGCTTTGTGTTTACCACGGGGCAGACTCTTCAGCCCACGCTTGTCATTCAAGAGAGGAACTTCTCGAGCCAGCTTTCCATTGCCGTGGGGAATGCGCTTGCTGGCGTGTGCATCTTGGCTGTGGCATGTGCAAGCGATAAGGTTCGCAGCCAGCCTCGTGTGTCACTTGCGCTTTTCTTTTTGGCCATGTTTGCCCTGACGACCGTCGCGCTGTCGCTCGTGAACTACCTGGACAGCGTGATTGTGACCGTCTATCTGGTTCTTGCGGCTTTGGGAACATTCCTTATCATGCTTGTCGTGTGGGCGCTGCCTTTTGCGCGCCTGCCTTATGGGTGGACCCCGTTTATGGTGGTCGCGCTCGGCTATGTCTGCAACTTTGCCGCTCGAATGACCTCGACGGTAGTCATGAATTTTGCCGCTGCCAACCCTGGTTTTCCCGTCGGCCTGATTGCGGGCGGCGCGCTCGTGCTGGCATTGTGCTGTTCGGTTGCATGTATTATCCGAATGACCGACATGGCCGCACAGACGGTACCGGGGTGTGGCCATGCAATGGGTGGGGGTTTGGCAGGCGCTGAGATGCCTCCGCTTGCAAGGCACGCTGTTGCCCCACACAAAGACGTCGTTGCCTCTCTTTGCGACGTATATGGCCTCACTGCACAGGAAGGCAGGGTTCTGTCTCTTTGTTCTAAGGGCAAGAACGCGCGCAGCATTTCTGAGGAGCTGGGCGTGTCTCTGAACACGACAAAGTCCCATATGCGCGTCATTTACTCCAAGATGGGCATTCATTCCCAGCAAGAGCTCATCAAATTGGTTGACGAGGCATTCGCCGAAGCAAAGAAGGCGCAATAGACAAGCTTGGGAGCCCGCCGCTCTGCATCATCTTGCCGAGCAGAAGCTCTTGTCGGAGGTTCTCCAAACGAGGTGCCAGGGCCCGCGAAGAAATGGACCCTGGCACCTCGTTTCAAAACATTAGGAGAGGTACACCCTCTGTGCCGAGCCGCCGTCAAGCTCCATGTCGACCCAGTCTGCACCGGCGCGGGTGGCATCGGAGGGTATGCGGATGCGTCTGATGCGATCTGCGCCGAGGCCGTCCTTTGAAACCTGTGCCCTCAGCTGGTCGAGTGTGTTTGCCACGTCGCGAAGGCTGCCGTCGGGCTCAAGCTCGAAGGTGAAAACGCAGGGCGCAAGGGCAATTACAAGGGTGTTGAAGTGCGTCCCTCCAAAATATGACGACCGCTGCGGGTTATTGCACTCGCAAACACAACCCATAAGCTTGGAGAGCTTGTTTGTAAGCCAAGGCATGAGTGCCTGCGACCAGGTGGCGTCGCTCTCGGGTTGCCCGAAATCCCATAATGCGTGATGCGAGGCGCGGACTTCCAGGTAAATCTTGCTTGCCAGGGCGCCGGGATCAGTGGCGCGCACAACGTGCGTGGGGGCAATGAAGGCGAAGCTTCGTTTGATTGCTGCGGCAACATCGCTATTGGCGTCTGCTCCGGCCAGCTCGAATGTGAGTGCGCACGTGGGCCTAAGCATTCCTCTCGCTCCCTTGGGCAAGTTCGATGCCCGAGCTGTGGGCGATGTCTTCTATCAGCTCGAGATCATCGGACAAAAAAGCGTCTGTCAGTTGGGCGAACGCCTTGTAGAAATCGGTGCGAGCATAGCGGGGGACGTCGACAAGGAATCGGGGCGCCCAATTGAGCAGGTGATGTGTCAGGAACCCATGTTGTGTGGCGATAAGGGAGCGGGCGGTATCGTCGTCTGCATCCGTTATGGCCTGGGCTGTGCGCCTGCTCAAGGTTGCCATAAACTCAAGCTCGAGCGCTATGTGGTCCTCTGGGTCCCTCCAGGTATCGCTCTTGTCGATTCCCTGAGAGCGATATATGGCAAGGGCCTCGTCGCGTGCCTCTTGCATGAGCAGGGCGTGCGTGGAGGTGTAGACGGATTCGTACGGATACGCCGCCTCGGGGTTAAGCTTTCCGGCTCCCAGAAACGCCAGGCCATAGTCGACTGCCAGCTCCTCGAGCACGTCCTCAGGCGCATGACGCAGGTATGCGTAGACACGCCTGAATGCTTCGTTGACCTGTGCGTTGTCGGAGTTCTGCGGATAGTGCATGGCGCGTAGCTCTGCGAGGAAGTCCTCGTCGACCTCCTTGTGATAGACGCGTGCGAGCAGGTCGTACATCGTCGCACGGCTCTCCATGAACGTGGAGACGCCTTCCTGACTCGCTTCGTTTGCGGGGGCGTGTGAATCGGTCATCGAATTGCCCTTTCTCGTTCTGTTAGGAATTGAGGCCGAGGTAGTCGTTGCCGAGGGGGGTTATGGTCCAGGCGCCCCTCCACTCAAGCGCGCCTATCTCCTCGAGTTTGCCCACAACGCCTCCTGCATCGAGAGGGGTTGCGTCTTCGGGACATGCCTCGGTGAGGAGCGCCGATACGTCGCTGACCGAGCGGGGCGCGGCTGCACAGAAGTTCAGGACATCCATGTATGTCTTGCGATTGGCGATCCCATCGAGCGCGCAGGCAAGGTCGGCGAAGGGGTCCAGCGACTTGCAATATTCAAGAGCCTCGGTGGTGGCGATCCACGTCGCCTGGGTGGTCTGCGGAAGCACCAGGTTGCCTTCCGCGTCGGTCTGCTCCTCGGGTTGCTCGTCGTTGTCGTGATATTCGAGCGCTCCGGCCTTGAGAAGCAGCGAGCGCATGGTGATGGGGGAGTAGACGCTGCGCCGGTACTCACGCAGGGGAGCAAGGGCCGCGTCGATTTCCTCGGCGGTGCGCTCTTCACTGCAGCACTCGACGATCTTGACCATCTGCTCGCGCTGGGCACCCATCTCGTTGAGCAGCTCGGCAAGCTTCTCGGCAACTGTAGGGGCATCCTCGACATGCGATTCGGCCGTTTCGCGTTTTTCAGCGAGCCGCTGGTCATCTTCGACCCGGATTTCTTCTTGGCTCTGTTTCTCTTCGATTTCCATACCCAATCCCTCTCTTCCCTGCGCCTTATGGGGGCACTTTGTGCGACGCAGATAAGAATATGCCGTTTTAACTGCTTGTCTGCACCCGCGCTAGATGATTGGCAACGCGAAGGGTGAGGGGTCTCACACTCGTGGTGTGAGACAAAATCACACCGTTTTGAGTGCCTTGATGTCACACGGCCTGTGGGAAGGCGAGAGATTCTTTCCAAGTTCGCCACACGCACCGTGGGTAGTCACATCCCCTGCCTTGTGAACAATGGATTTTGCCGGACGCAAGGGATGCGCTCGGTGAAGACAGTTGGTATCGGATGTGGGAAAAGGGAAAGGAGGTACGCCATGTCGGGTTTGAGCATGAGCCGTCGAGGGTTCTTGAAGGCGGCGGCACTTGCCGGCGCGGCTGCCGCGGTGAGCAATGTGACCCCCGTTAAGGGACTCGCCGAGGAAGCGATTCATTTCACGCTTAAAGAGGATGGCGATACCAAGGTAATCAGGACGGCATGTCGCGGTTGCGGCAAGTTCGAGTGCGGCGTGCTTGTGACCGTGAAGAACGGCCGTGCAGTCAAGATCGAGGGTGACCCGAGCTATCCCGGTGGTATGGGCAACTGCTGCGCCAAGAGCCAAGCCTCGCTGCAGGCCGCATACCATCCGATGCGCCTGACGTATCCGATGAAGCGTATGACGCCCAAGGGAGAGAACCCCTGCTGGGAGCGCATCACGTGGGAAGAGGCCATTGAGACTGCGTGTGCCAAGTTCGACGAGATTCAAGCAAAGTACGGTGGAGCGGCACTCGCTTTCTTCGGCGGTACCAGCCGCATCTACGCCATGAGCGGCATGAGCGCCATGGCGTATCTGTACGACTCGCCCAACGCGGTGTCCCCTGGTCAGGTTTGCAAGGGTCCGCGCACGGCGGTCACCGGCGCGACTTCGGGCAGCGGCAACGAGATGTACTTCTGTGAGAACATCTGGAAGCCCAACGTGTGGGTGCAGTGGGGATCGGGCATTGAGGTCTCCAACTACGACGATCCCGGTCGCGTGGCTGTCGACAACGCAAACGGTGCGAACGCCTACATCAACATCGATGCCCGCATGTCGAACCTCGCCAAGGAAGCCGCGAGCCGCGACAACGGCTACTACCTCGGCCCCCGTCCCGGCACCGACAGCGCCATCGCCCTTGCCTGGACGAAGATGGCCATCGACGAGGAGCTGTACGACGACTGGTATGTGAAGCGCTGGACCAACTGCTCGTTCCTTGTGTGCGAGGAAATGGAGCCCACGGGCGTAACCGACGAGGAGTACAAGATCGTCGGCCTCGTTGGCACGACGCCGGCCAAGCGTACCTACACCACCGCCCTCCTCAAGGAGTGCGACGTCGATCCCGCCATGCTGCCTTGGGATGTTGAGGGCGACGGAGACCCGCACCGCTTCATCGTGTGGGATGCCGCCAACCAGCGTTTCACGTACCTGGATTCTGCCACGGGCCTGTGGGAGGGCGAGGGCGCATTCAAGCCTAAGTACGTCCCCGGCTCCGAGTGGTATATGCAGGCTGCCCAGTACGAGCCTTCCAACAACGAGCTTCAGGAAAAGTCCCTGTGGGATGCCTACGAGTGGGAAGAGGCCAAGGGACAGATGGTCCACAGCCAGCGACCCGGCATCGCCGACGAGTTCCTGCCCGACCCCGACGACATGCCTGTCGTCGACGGGTGCTCGTATCCCACCGACCCGGCGCTTTACTCGGATGACATTCCTGAGATTACGCTCAAGGGCGGCAACACGGTCAAGCTGCGCACGGTGTTCGAACATTATTACGACAACTGCGCGGAGTGGACGCCTGAGGCAGCCGAGGAGACGACCGGCGTCAAGGCCCAGCTGATCTGCGACGCCTTCCATGCCTATGCGCATCGCTATGACCCGGCAAGCGGCACTTTCAACGGTTCCATTAACTTTGCCGTGACCCATGAGCACACCGGCAACGGCATGAAGGTCATCCATACCTTGGAGGCCCTGGACGCCATCATGGGCAACATGGACGTGCCCGGCGGGCACCGCGGAAACACGCCCTGCGCCTCGATCAACACCGATCAGACCAGCCGTATCACCGGCCAGTTCCTGCGTGTGGGCGACAAGAACCGCGTGACCGACCCCGAGCAGGCGAAGCGCGCGATGAAGAAGCCCTATCAGAGCGGCGACGCCACCACGGTGTACCGCGCGATGCAGACCGGTGAGCCCTACCGTATTTACGGCGGACTTACTCAGGCCGGCGGCATCCTCAACCAGAGCAACCTCCTCGAGGCTTTCGAGGGCGTCAAGAACATGGAGTTCTTCGTTGACGCGAACCTCTGGGAAGATGCCATCTCCTCGCTTGCCGACATCTTGCTGCCCGAACAGCACTGGATGGAAATCCCCGGATGCACGCGCATCGCCCAGGGTTCCAACGGTTTCTACGGTGCCCACATCCACTGCATCGAGGCTCCCGGCGAGGCACGCTACGGCATCGACTGGGTTGCCGACTGGTACAAGCAGAAGGGCGTTCCTTTCTGGACGACGCGCACCGATGGCGGCGACGAGTGGGAGATGGGCGACTTCCTGCGCGACAAGGCCGTCCAGTCCACGGGCATGACCTGGGCGGAGTACGCAGACAAGTTCGAGCGCGAGGGCTGGTATGACGCCCGTGTCACCAACCCCAACGGCTTCGGCTGCTGCCGCCGTTTCATGACGGGCTGGCTCTGCAAGCCTTTCGAAGGCCGCCCCGGCTTTAAGACCAACACGAGCCGCCACGAGATTTGGGTGACCGACTTCGAGAACAAGCTCCGCAACGTGGTCGAGCAGTGCACCGGCGAGCCTTACGGCACCAAGTACGCCCTGCCCTACTACACCGAGCCCAAGAGCTCGCCTAACGGTGGAGGCGGCTATGTCGAGGTCCAGGGCAACAACCCCGACAACCCCAATGCCGAGAAGATTCGCGGCTATACATTCGACAAGTACCCCTACATCGCCTCTACCGGTCGCCGCATTCCGGTGTACTTCCATACCGAGCATCGCCAGCTTCCCTGGTGCCGCGAGGTGTGGCCGGTCCCGCGCATGGAGATCAACCCCAAGGATGCCGCTGACCTCGGTCTGGAAAACGGTGATTGGGCGTGGATCGAGACGCCGTTCGGCAAGATTCGCCAGAACGTCGACGTCAACGCCTGCGTCGGCGAGGGCCGTGTGAACCTCGAGCACTCCTGGTGGTTCCCCGAGCTTGACCAGCCCGGTCATGGTTTCGAGCTTTCCGGCTGCAACTGCCTCGTCGACTCCTTTGCCCAGTGCGAGGGCAAGGGCGCCCCGCAGCTGCGCGGATACCTGGTCAACATCTATAAGGCCACGCCTGAGAACTCGCCGTTCAACAACCCCGTGCCTTGCGGTAACGACGGCACGGAAATCATCACGAGCGCCGACGATCCTCGTCTGAAGGAATGGGCGCCTACGTACGAGGGGAGGGAATAGTCCATGTCGCAGCATACTTTGGTGGTCGACCTCAACCGTTGCATCGGTTGCATGGGCTGCAACGCCGCCTGCAAGACGGTAAACGAGGTCCCGATCGGTAACTTCTGGAACAGGGTGTTGCGCGTGGGCCCCTATCCCAAGTATGAAGGTGCCGCCTTCCCCGATGTCGACTGGTACTACCTGCCCATGCAGTGCCAGCATTGCGCCAATCCCGAGTGCGTGCAGGTTTGCCCCACCGGTGCCTCCGTCAAGCTCGACGACGGTACGGTCCAAATTGATGCCGAGCAGTGCATCGGCTGTCAGGCATGCGTGCCGGCCTGCCCTTATGGTGCGCGCTATCTCAACGAGGACAAGAACGTCGTGCAGAAGTGCAACCTCTGCAAGGAGATTACCGACGAGGGCGGCATTCCCCAGTGCGTCAGCCAGTGCGTGGGCCTGGCCAAGTGGTACGGCGACATCGACGAGGACCCCTCGATGATGAGTTTCCGCGGCGGTTACGAGAAGACCCTCGGCGAGGTCGTTGCTCCCTTCACCGAGGATGATGTCTATACCGTGCCTGACGAGGGCAACGGTCCCACCATCCGCTACATCCTGCGCAACAAGGTGTGGCAGGCCGACGGCATTGACTTCACGGTGACCCAGGGCGGCCACGGTTTCGGATTGCCGAATTACTAATCCGACTTTGATGGGCAACCGAGGGCCGACGGTTCAAACCGCATCGTCGGCCCTCTTTTTGCTGGCATGTCCAATACGCGCAGCCAAGGGAAAGGAAATCGTTTCATGAATACTGCCACGACTCGTCGCGAAGCCCTGCAGTTGGTCGGCGCCATGGGAGTTGGTGCCGCTGTTTGCGCAGGTCCTGCGCTTGCCGATGAGGCTGCTTTGGATGAGAGCGCCGTGCTGCCGGGAGGCATCCTGCCTGCCGAGCTCGAGGCGACTCCGGTTGTCATTGACGCCATCACCGACTTCGCCGATGAGAAGAACTACGATGTCGTGATTGTGGGCTGTGGCACCACGGGTATGCCTGCCGCCCTTGCGGCTGCCGAAAAGGGCGCCTCTGTCGCCGTTCTGCAGAAGGAAGAGGTGGCTCTCGCCCAGGGCATGCTGTGTGCCCGCGTGGTGAAAGAAGAGTCGACCGAGGTGGGTCTTGCCGAGTATGTCCATGAGATGCACACCCTGTACGACCATCGCCCGAGCCTCTCCCTGCAGCGCGAGTATGCCGAGATGTCCGGGGAGGCCGTTGATTGGTACATGGGCAAGCTCGACGAAATCGGGTATACCGATTTTGTCGAGAGCGATTCCAAGAATCACGAATACGCCGACGGCAATTGCCAGGTTCGCGGCTGGCTGTTCACGGGCGGCATGATGAACCCCACGCAGGCTCTCGCTGGCGCGGCTGACGAGTTTGGGGTTGACATTTACTACAACACTCCCGGCGTGCAGCTCGTGATTGAGGACGGCGCGGTGACGGGCGTCGTGGGCAAGGATGCCGAGGGCAACTACATTAAGTTCAATGCCGCAAAGGGTGTCATCCTTGCTACGGGCGACTATCAGAACAACGAGGCCCTCGTTGAGCACTATTGCGTAGACGCCCAGGTTTTTGGTCGCAAGCAGTCTTTCAAGACGGGCGACGGCCATCTCATGGGCATGGCCGCAGGCGCTGTCATGGAGCCCGGGTGCCACTGCAAGATGATTCATGGAGGCGCGGGGTGCTTCCGCGAGGAGCCCTTCCTTGCGGTGAACATCAATGGCGAGCGCTTTATGTACGAGGATGTTGCCTATGGCGCACGCAACACCATTCTGCGCGACCAGCCTGAGCACCGCATGTACTCCATCTTTGATGCCAATTATTCCGACCAGGTGTTTGGCTGGGGCAGCGATCCCACGGTAAAGACTGTGGCCAATGGCACCCCCGAGCAGATTGCGACGTTTGTCGAGAAGGGCGTTCTGTTGAGCGCCGATACCCTTGAGGACCTGGCAGAGGCCATGGGCGTTCCTGTCGACACCTTTGTGTCCACGGTCGAGCGCTACAACGAGCTGTGCGAGCAGGGCGCCGATGTGGATTTCGGCAAGGCGTCCAAGTATATGCAGCCCGTGGCCGAGGCGCCGTTCTACGCCATGCCTCGCGAGTACCAAATTGCGGCGATTCCGGCCGGTCTCGTTATCGACCCCAACGGTCAGTGCAAGGACGCCGAGGGCAATCTCATCCCCGGCCTGTTTGCTGCCGGCAACTGCTCCGGCCCGTTCTATTCGGCGACCGACTATTCGCTGTCGACCATGGGCCTGTCCGTGGGTCGCTGCGTTACGTTCGGTTACATCACGGGTGGCTATGTCGCAAGCCTGTAGTATTATTCAAGGGGGGCATAGTGAATGGCCCCATGTATGATTAAGGGGGACTGCCATTATGCACGTTACAGTGTCTCGCAGGTCTTTTGTCGGATCGGCGCTTGGGGCGGCTCTTGCGGCTGGCGTCTGCCTCTCTTCGGAAGAGGCTTATGCGGACGCTTCGACGCAAGAGAGCGTCGATGTTGCGTCCCTGGCGGCTGGCGCCGCGCTTGCTTTGCCAAGCGATGTCGCCGGGCTGCCGACGATCACGGCCCAGCCTTTTGCCGAGGTTGCTCCGGGTAGTCAGACCGATGCGCTTGAGGGGCTGGTTTTTGACCGGGACGGCGCGATGTACGTGTGTCACCGTTTTCGTGAGAAGGTCGACGGTGAGGGCGTGACCTCGTCCGAAATATGCCGCATCGACGAAGCCGGTGCGGTCGAGCGCTTCATCTACAAGGCCAACGCCTCGTTCAACGGTATTGCCATCCATGAAGACGGGAGGTTCTTCGTCGCCGACATGTCGGGCCACATCTGGCTGTATCCGGAAGGGGGTTCCGAGGAGCCGCTCGGTGAGCTACCCCTTGACGCCCTGGATGTCGCAACGACAATCATGCCGAATGACTTGGTGTTCGACGCCAACACGGGAGACTTGTACTTTGACAATTTCAACGCGGGCATGTTCAATCCCACGGGTGGGGTATACCGTGCAAGCGCTGAGAGTGATTATCAGGAGATCAACGAGGTGATCGGCGGTCTCGTAACGCCCAACGGCATTACGTTTGACTCCACATGCTCGAGCCTGTATGTGTCTGAGACGGGGCTGAATCGCATTATCAAGGTCTCGCTCAAGGACGGCGTGGCAAAGCCGGGCTTTTTGAGCTGCTGTGTGGTGTACCAGGGACAGGGCCTGCACGGTCCTGATTCCAGCAGACTTGATGCGAGCGGCAACCTCTATCAGGCATTCTATCCGGCTGGCCGTGCTGTGATTTTTAACGCGGATATGGTTGCCATCGCCAATGTTGTGCCGTTTGACCGTGCTGACCACACGGGTTGGAAGACAACTTCCTTGGCCTTGCACCCCACAAAGCCCGAGGGCTATCTCATCAGCGGCGGTGAGCGCGGCATGTGGGTTCTGAAGTTTGACGCCCTTGCCGCAAGTGCGCCCCTGTGGCACTTGGTATAAACCAGGCTTAAAACCCAGTCGGTCTCTCTGCCTGGGCGGGGCAGGGATTCCGGCATGTGTCAGTCAAACCGCCCAAACACACACCCTCATACCCAAGGCTCCTTGGCGCTTTGTCGCTGGGGAGCCTTCTTGGTTGGACTATTTTTATCTGTCGACTCGTGCGTCTACGAACTGGTCAACACCATGGACCGCAACAACTACCAGGTGTGCTTCCCCGACTGCGGAGAGGTGGTGCGCGCCCGCACCAAGCAGACCGACGCCACGTTCTGCATTCCCGCCTCCAAGCTCCAGGCTTTCATGGACTGCGCGTGCGGGTGGGGCGTCTCTGGGTTCGGGTTCAACTTCGAGGCACAGTATGACTATGCTCTCGATTACTCCCGTCCCCCCTTCTACAACGAGGTTTTCAACATGTGGGGCCTTGATACCGGCGCAGATTGGGCAGTCGCCAGCGACCCCTCAAAGTAATGGCAAACAGCGGTTCAACGACTGCTAACCATTGAAAGCGGCAGGCCCGGTTCACGCTGGGCCTGCCGCTTGCGTTTTGGTTGCAAGCTTGGCTAAAAAATGAGTTTCGGAGTAGTTGAGAGGTCCCTATTGGCAGGGAATCGAGTTTCGGAGTAGTGAAATCATCGCTGTCTTACCTGGAGACCGGGTTTTGAGACTGTTTTAGTCGGAGAAGGCGTCGGTTTTAGACTTTGACCTGGTCTTGCATTGCTATTTTGAGCATATTGATATGGTCACTTCTGCTCCGAAACTCAATTTGTTGCCAGTGGGATTGCAGCGACTACTCCGAAACTCATTTTGCTGCCAGCCGGTCGGAAAAAACTACTCCGAAACTCGTTTTGCTACCAATAGAGCGATCATAGTGTTCTATCTGTACTAGAACAACTAGAACAGACATGATACACTGACAGTCAAAGAGAAGGCGACGTAGGGGAGGGCGCATGATTGTTCGCATTGATCAGTCGCTGGGAGTTCCCATATACCAGCAGGTGAGGGACCAGGTTGTGGCGGCGATTGCGGCAGGGGAGCTGGTCGAGGGCGACGCGCTGCCCTCTGTGAGGTCGCTTGCGGTGGATCTGGGCATCAACCTGCACACGGTCAACAAGGCGTACGCCCTGCTGCGCGACGATGGCTATCTGGTGGTGCGCGGCCGTGCGGGGGCGTTTGTCGCCCAGCCCATGCGCTCGCGCGACGAGGGCCTTGCCGCCGAGGCGGACAGGCGCCTGAGCGACGCGCTTGCCGCTGCGGCGCGCGACTATGCGGCGGCCGGCGGTGACCGCCAGACCTTTCTCGAGATGGCGAAAGACCTGGCAGATACGATGTTTGGCACGCCATCGGCATCGGCCGATCCTAAAGCCGACAATCCTGACCGTACCCAACCCTCGCGCTAAGGAGCCCTATCATGGCTGATTTCACGTTTGCAATGATTGCCTTGCTCATCGGCACGCTGGTGGTGAGCGGCGGCTTGCAGGCCGCCATCCCTTACATGATGTCGAGCCGCGAGCTGTTTGCCGTCACCGTTCCCCCGATTGCGCACACAGAGCCCGAGGTGCGCCGCATGAAGCGCACCTATGCGCTCGCGGTCGTCCTGCTCACGCTTGTCGGCATCGTCGCTGTTGTGGCATGCGGCATCGCGACGGGCTGGGGCGACGCCGTTGCCTGGGTCCTGGTTGGCGCCGTGTTGCTTCAGACGGTCGTCTCCTTCGCCCTCATGCTGCGTTTTCGCGCGAAGGTGAAGGCGCTCAAGCAGGAGCGCGGCTGGCGTGCCGCGTCGATGGAGCGCGTGACGGTGACTGACAACCCCGACGGCTCGCCGCTGCCTCGCCCGATCCCGCTTGCCGCCGAGCTGGTGTGTTTGCCGCTTGTCGCGCTTACGGTCGCCCTTGGGTTCATCCTCTATCCCCAGATGCCCGAGCAGGTGCCCATGCATATGGACCTGGCAGGCAATGTGAACTCCTATGCCGACAAGTCGCTCTGGCTCGTGGCGTTCCCGCCGCTGCTCCAGCTGTTCGTGTGGCTGTGCGTTGCCGGCGCGCATCTCTCCATCGTGCGCGCTTCGCGTCCCGTCGCGCCTGAGGCACCGCACGCGAGCGCTCTGGGCTATGCGTTGTTCGCCCGTGCATGGAGTCGCTTCACGTTGGCAATGAACGTCCTGCTCATGATTGCATTCGGCACCTTGCCCCTGTGCGATGCGGGCTGGGTGAGCCTGGGTACGTGGGGCATCGCGCTCACCGTGCTCGTCGTTGCCACCCTGGTGTGGAGTATCGTGCTGTTCGTGCGCTATGGGCAAAACGGTTCTCGCGCCGTGGGTCTCGCCCATGGCGACGACGAGATGCGCACCGACCAGGACGAGCACTGGAAGGCCGGCGTCTTCTACTGGAACCCCGACGACCCGGCCGTGTTTGTGGCCAAACGCTTCTCCGTTGGCTGGACCATGAACTTTGCCCGTCCCGCCAGCTGGCTTTTCATCCTCGGCCTGTGCGCCTTCATCGTCCTCGTTGTCTTGCTGAGCATGCGATTGGCATAAGTCGGGGCCAGGGTTTTGACCCTGGCCCCGTCCCTTTCTTGCCTATCCCTCAAACGGGAACGTGTACTCCAGGCCCAGCTCGTCACGCACGGCGGTGAGCTCGCGTTGGACCGACTCGCCCACGGGCACGCCCTTGTCCTTGCGGTCGAGCCAGACGAGGTATTCCTTCTCGCCGGCGGTGTAGATGCGCTCCTGCCCAGGGGCTTTCTCGGAGGCACGCAGTGCACGACAGATGTCGCCGGCCGTCTCGCGGAACACATCGACGCCCATGAAGGCCTCGGGGTCCACCACGAAGAAGAAGTGGCCCAGGTGGTACATCTGCGGGCTGCCGTCGGGCGCCACGCCGGTGAGCGCCTTCATGAACTGGCCGCCCGACAGGGCAGCCGAGAGGACCTCGACCACGGCGGCGTAGCCATAGCCCTTGTAACCTGCGAGTTCTTCGCCCACGCCGCCCAGGGGAGCGAGCGCCGCCTCGCCAGCGACGAGCGCGCGCAGAATCTCCTCGCTGTCGGTCATTGTCTTGCCGTCGTGGCCCACCACCATGCCGGCGGGCGTGGGCTTACCCTGGCGCGCGTAATACTCGATCTTGCCGCGCTGCACGATGCTCGTGGCGCAGTCGATGCAGAAGGGGAAGTCCTCGTCGGTGGGAAGCGAGAAGGTGAGGGGGTTTGTGCCCATCATGTTCTCCACGCCGAAGGTGGGGGCGATGGAGGGGCGGGCGTTGGTGCCGGTGAGGCCGATGAGGCCCTGGCTGCTGGCCATGTTGGTCCAGTACCCGGCGATGCCGTAGTGCGTGGAGTTGCGGATGGCGCCGCCAGCCATGCCGCACGCCTTGGCTTTTTCGATGAGCCTCGTCATCATGTAGTGGCTAGCCACCATGCCCATGCCGTCATGCGCGTCAATCACGAGCGTGGTGGGCGTCTCTTTGAGCACCTCGATCTGCGTGGTGGGCAACAGGGTCCCGCGGCGGATGCGGTCGAGGTAGATGGGCTTGAAGCGGTTGCATCCATGGCTCTCGATGCCGCGACGGTCGGCTTCGAGCAGCACGTCGGTGCAGATCTCGGCGTCCTCGCGCGGCACGCCGTACCCCACGAACGCGTCGCACATAAAGTCGTGCATCAGCTCCCAGGGCACATAGGGGCGCGTCTCGGTCGTTTGTCCATGCGATGCAGCCATAGCGATACCTCCCGTGATAGGGCGTTTATTGCAAGCAGTTTGATTATTGCACGTTGGCGCGGGGAAGCCTACAGTTTCACGCGACGGAATCTCGCGCTGCGGGCCCGTTGCAATATGAAGAATTCGCGCGTCTTATTCCTTATTGAGAATCATTCTCAAAAAAGGTTTAATATGTCCAGATGTAGGCGGGTTGTGCAAACGGGGGAGACGAGGATGGCTCAGATCGACTCAAAGGCTTTTTACAAGCTGAGTTATGGCCTGTACCTGCTCAGCACGAAGTGGCAAGGCAAGGACAACGCGTGCATCGTCGACGCGGTGATTCAGTCCGCCGCCGAGCCCAAGTGCATCACGGTGTCGTGCATGGCGGGCAACTACACGCCCGAGCTCATCCGCTCCTCACGCTGCTTCAACCTGTCGGTTCTCGCGCAGGACACCCCGGCGGAGTTCTTCCAGCGCTTCGGCATGCAGTCGGGTCGCAGCGCCGATAAGTTCTCCGACCTCGAGGGCTTCGAGCGCACGGGCAATGACCTGCTCTATTCCCTGCGGGCCAGCGCCGTGGTGTCGTGCGAGGTCATCGAGACGCTCGAACTCGGCAGCCACGTGCAAATCACCGCTCGTGTGGTGGAGGCACGCTGCCTGCGCGATGCCCCGAGCCTCACGTATGCCGAGTACCGCACTCGTCTCAAGGCGGGCCCCCGTGCCGTTCTTGGCAAGGGCACCCCCGAGCTTGCTGGCGCGGCCGTTGGTTCCGTGCCCGCCCTGCAGGCTGCCCGCGTGGAGGAAGCGCCTGCTCAAATCACCCAAACACGCGAGTCGGCTCAGCCCGTCTCGCAAGGAGAGGAAGGAACACCTATGTCTGCAAAGTGGGTCTGCAAGGTCTGCGGTTACATCTACGAAGGCGCCGAGCCCCCGGCGGAGTGCCCGGTGTGCCATGCCCCTGCCTCCATGTTCGAGAAGGTCGAGGGCGAGCTGAAGCTTGCCGCCGAGCATGAGTACGGCGTGTACGCCAAGACCGTCAAGAACAACGAGAACATCTCCGACGAGGACAAGCAGTACATCTTCGACCAGCTCAAGGCTAACTTCACCGGCGAGTGCTCCGAGGTGGGCATGTACCTGTGCATGGCCCGCATCGCCTGCCGCGAGGGCTACCCCGAGATCGGCGAGTACTGGAAGACGGCTGCCTTCGAGGAGGCCGAGCATGCCGCCAAGTTCGCCGAGCTTCTGGGCAGCGAGCTTGAGCCGCACATGACCGCCTCCACCAAGGAGAACCTCGCTTGGCGTGTCGACTGCGAGTTCGGTGCCACCGCCGGCAAGGTCGAGCTTGCTACCTGCGCCAAGAAGAACGGCCTGGATGCCATCCACGACACCGTGCACGAGATGGCCCGCGACGAGGCCCGTCACGGCAAGGCGCTCAAGGGCATGCTCGAGCGCTACTTCTAAGGCGCACGCCTGAGCGTATCCTTTGAAGCCCCGCGGCACCGTTGTACAAGAGCGGTGCTGCGGGGCTTTTTCCGTTAGGCGGGATTGTTGTGCGTCAGCGTTCGCATCTTATATATAGTAGATGTCCACGTTGGCGTGCGTGTCAGACCAGTGTGGACATATCACGGTAGATACGCTGGGACAATGGTCGTGTGGCGCAAGCGCAAGCCGGCGGCCGCCTGGCTGGCGGTGTTGGTGGGTATGTCGGCGGGCTGCTGGGATGCCGGTTTCATGCGAGAGGGGCATACAAGATGGGAAACGCGCAAAAGCAGAAGACCAAGAAGGCAAAGCCCACGGCTGCGGCCCTGCTGTGGGGACTTGACCGCGGCACGCCTAAGGGTGATGCGGTGCGTGCCATTCTCAAGGAACTCGGCGTGGTGGCTAAGACCGTCCTGCCCGAGCGCCTGGGCGACTCGGCCGGCGCCGCTTTGGGCCTTGTGGGCATGCGTCCCGCGCTCATGCCCTATGCTGGCCTCGTGCCCGAATGCGAGTTCATGCTGCTCGCCAATTTCTCCGAGCCGCTTCTGCAGGACTTTCTCCTGCGCAGCCGCCAGGCGGGGGCGCAGGTTGGCTACAAGGCCGTGCTCACCAAGACCAACAAAGACTGGCCGGTGGTGGACCTCATCACCGAGGTGGCCCAGGAGCACGAGGCGATGCGCGCCCAGTCCGCCGCGACGGAGCCTCCAACGCTGGTTGAGCCAAGCCAGGCATAGCCTGCTCGCGCACCGTACGCAAACGGCCCGCATGTTGGGAAAAATCCCAGCATGCGGGCCGTTTTTTTAAAGCTCCGTCGCATCTACCTTCTCGAAGCGCCATGTCTGCTTGATGTTGGGGTACTTCTCGTGGTCGACTTCGCTTTCAAACATCGCGCGGGGTCGGCACCACACGCCGAAGGGCGGATAGAGCGCCTCGTACACCACGAGCTCCTCGTCGGTCTCCGTGTGGCGGGCAAACGCAAGCACGCGGTAGAGATAGCGCTGACTGCCGTCGGTCACCGTCTCGCGCTTGAAGTTGCGCACGATGTCGCCGGGTGCAAACGTGCGGTTGTCCATAGGCTGTCCTTTCATGCCGAGGTTTCTTGCGGGCAGGTGCTTGTCGCGCTGCCAAGTCAGAAGCAATCATACCTATTTTGCCTGCATGCGGGGAGGGGAAGGCCGGCCCCTTCGCCCAACCCCCGTCCACAAAAGCGCCCCGCCCCCAATGCACCGCGCGGGTGAAAAGGGGACGGGGCAAGGCACCAGCCGAAAAAAGAACGCTACGAGGGATTAGTCCTGCTTGGCCGCTTCGTCAGCCTGGGCAAAGGCGGGAAGGTCGCACTTCTCACCCTTGGTCTTGGCGCACAGGGCCACGGTGCTCGACAGAGCGACGAGCGCGATGACGTTGGGCAGCACCATGAGCTGGTTGAACATGTCGGCCAGCTCCCACACGAGGTCGTTGGACAGCAGCGACCCCATGAAGATGAACACGAGGGCGATGGCGGAGAACACGGGCACGGCCTTCTTGCCGAACAGGTAGATCACGTTGATCTTGGCGAACAGGTTCCACGAAAGGATGGTGGAGAAGGCGAAGAACAGCAGGCAGATAGCCACAAAGATGTTGCCGATGTTGCCGCCCATGAGGCTGGAGAACGCGATCTGAGCCATGTTGGTCTTGTCCACGCCCTCGTAGAGGCCCTGGGCAAGCACGCCGTCGCCGGTGTAGAGGATGGTGATGACGACGAGGGCGGTGATGGAGACGACGATGATGGTGTCGATGAACACGCCGATCATAGCAACGACGCCCTGCTCATGAGGGGTCTTGACGTTGGCGAGGGCGTGGGCGTGCGGGGTGGAGCCCATGCCGGCCTCGTTGGAGAACAGGCCGCGCTTGGCACCCTGGGAGATGGCGGCGATGATGCCGAAGGTCACGCCGCCGATCTGGGCCTGGGGGTTAAAGGCGCACTCGAAGATGAGGCCGAAGGCCGCGGGCACCTGGCTGGCATGGGAGACGAGAACAGCCAGGCCGCCGATGATGTAGATGATGGCCATGAAGGGAACGATCTTCTCGGTGACGGAGGCGAGGCGCTTCACGCCGCCCAGGAAGATGAAGCCGGCAACGGCGGCCACGAGCAGGCCGATAATCCACGCGGGGATGCTAAAAGCGGTGGCGCAGGTGGAGGCAATGGAGTTGGACTGCACCATGCAGCCCATGAAGCCCAGGGCCAGGATGATGGCGACCGAGAAGAAGCCAGCCAGGAAGGTGCCGAACTTGCCGTGGAAGGCGGTCTTGATGTAGTAGACCGGGCCGCCGTGCACGGTGCCGTCGGCGTCGACCTTGCGGGTCTTCTGAGCCAGGACCGCCTCGGCGTAGTTGGTGGCCATGCCCAAGATGGCGATGAGCCACATCCAGAAGATGGCACCCGGGCCGCCCACGAGGATGGCACCGCAGGCGCCCACGATGTTGCCGGTGCCCACCTGGGCGGCGACGGCGGTGGCGAGCGCCTGGAAGGAGCTCATGCCGCTCTCATGCTTCTTGCCGTTGAGGGAGAAATTGCCGAACACGCGGCGCATACCTTCGCCGAAGCAGCGGAACTGCACACCGCGGGTGCGGATGGTGAAAAAGAGGCCCGCGCCGATGAGCAACACGATGAGCACGTAATTTGAAAGGTAGGAGTTGATCGTCTGTACGATCTCGAGCAGTTCTTCTTGCACTTTGGGTCGTTCCTTTCCAAGTCGTAACACATACATTTACGGCTGGAGAAAGGACGTAGGTCGGCTTGTCGCCCATTGAGCGCAGGAGATACGAGTCTCCCTGCTACCAGGATGCGCACCGCCTCTGTCCGTTTGCCTGAGAGTTTCGGCTGGTACATTCTGTACCGCCTTGCCCCTTCGGCACTCACTTAAGAGTTCTCCAGAGGTTTCTCCGCTTCCGGTTTGCCCTGTGGCATTCCGAAAGCATCAACGAAAGCACGTGGCGCATTATTAACGATTGTTTCGCGCTAGCGCAAGGAAAAGCTCGCTTTTACCCACTGCGTTAGCCTTTTTGTAACACTTCACCATAGGGCTGACATATTTCATTGTTTTTCGCTTTGCTAACAGGCGCGCATGAAATGCCCCAAGTGTGGTATAACGTGGCTTAGAGATGTAGGTTGCAGCTGTGGCGGCGTGCCGGTATAGGCGCGCGACTGCACTGCATGAACGCGAGAAAGGGGCACGGTATGTCCGAACCCATCGAGGTACAGGCCCAAGTCATTGAGCCTGAGAAGAAGTCCCGTCACTATAAGTGGTGGTTTGTCGCACTGGGCGCCGTCGTGGCGCTGCTTGGCATCGCATGCCTTGTGTGGCCTGCCGCCTCGCTTGCCGTGGTGGCTGCCGTGGTCGGCGTCTGCTTCCTCGCAAGCGGCATCACACGTATCGCCACGTTCTTCGACCTGGGCGCCTTTGCCCTTCTCGGTGGCTCGTCGCTGTTCATGGGCATCCTTGATGTGATCGTGGGCATCATGTTCCTCATCCATCCCTTTATCGGCGGCATCACCATTGCCATGCTCGGCGGCATCGCCCTTATCGTCACCGGCGTGATGGATGCTGTTGCGAGCCTGCGCATGAAGAGCGTCATCGGTACGGGCCCGACCGTCATGGAAGTCATCGGCGCCGTTGTCACGGTCATCTGCGGCGTCCTCGTTCTCATGTATCCTTCCCTTTTCATCATCTACCTGGGCATCATGCTCATCATCCGCGGCGTGATGGCGGTTATCTCCGCGTTCATGGTCTCCGCGTTCATCAAGGACCTCAAGAACGACCCGCTGCTTAAGTAAGTGGCTGCGACCTGCGGCAAGCGCCGCACAAGGCTCGCAAGACACACGAAATCCCCTGGGGGCTGGCGAGAAATCTCGTGGCACCCAGGGGGTTTCTTTATGCGTCGCCGGGCTTGCGGTGGGCTTGCGCGACCTGCCTCAGCGAAGCTGTGGTGGCCTCATGCGACCTTATCGCATCGGCGCGGTCGCGGCGCGCGCGTGCTTTGTGGTCTTGGCGGCCTTCGCCGTAGTCTCGCGCCCTAACGCCTGGGCAGCTTGTCCTGCCAGCCGCGCAGGTTCTCGAGCGCGGCGAGCAGCGTCTTGTCGGACTTGGCGAAGTGGAAGCGGATGTAGCGGTTTTCGGGCTCGCGGAAGAAGCAGCTGCCCGGCACGCCTGCCACCTTGGCGTATTGTGCCAGATCACAGGCGAAATCCTCGTCGCTCGCGTATCCGGCCTCGGAGATGTCGCACATCACGTAGTAGGCGCCCTCAGGCTCCACAAACTTCATGTTCAGGTCGGCCAGGCCGTTGCAGAAGAGCTCGCGCTTGTGGGTGTACTCGGCGGTGAGCTCGTCGTAGTAGGAGTCGGGCATGGCGAGGCCCACCACGGCGGCCTCCATGAGCGGGGCGGGGGCGCCCACGGTGAGGAAGTCGTGCACCTTCTTGGCGACCTCAACCACTTCCTGGGGGGCGATGATGTAGCCCAGGCGCCAGCCGGTGATGGAGTAGGTCTTGGAGAGCGACCCGCACGAGATGGTGCGGCACTGCATGCCCGGCAGGCTGGCGAAATACACGTGCTTGTTGGGGGCGTAGACGATGTGCTCGTACACCTCGTCGGTGATGACCCACACGTCGTACTTCTCGGCCAGGCGTGCGATCGTCTCAAGCTCGGCGCGCGTGAAGACGCGGCCGCAGGGGTTGGAGGGGTTGCACAGGATGAGCGCCTTCACGCCGTCCTGCGCCATAGCGGCCTCGAGCGCGGCCTCGTTGAAGGTGAAGGCGGGCGGCACGAGGGGCACGTAGATGGGTTCGGCGTGGCACAGGATCGCGTCGGCACCGTAGTTCTCGTAGAAGGGCGAGAACACCACGACCTTGTCGCCGGGGTCGCACACGGTGTGCACGGCGCACATCATGGCCTCGGTGCTGCCGCAGGTGACGACGATGTTCTTGTCGGGGTCGACGTCGATGCCCATGAAGCGGCGTTGCTTGGCGGCGAGCGCCTCGCGGAAGTTCTGCGCGCCCCAGGTGAGGGCGTACTGGTGTGGGCCCTCGTAGGCGACCTGTGCCAGGCGGTCGAGGAGCTCTTTGGGCGGGTCGAAGTCGGGGAAACCCTGGGAGAGGTTGACGGCGCCGTGCTTGAGCGCCACGCGGGTCATGCGGCGGATGACCGAGTCGGTGAACCCATTGGTCGACGTGCTGAGGGCTTTCATGGAGGGGGGTCCTTTCGGGTGCGTGTGGTGGGGTCTATCGGGTCCAGCTGGAGCGAATCTGCTCCCACTTGGCGTCGCGGCCGGCGACGACGCGGGCGATCTCCTCGTCGTCTAGCGCGCGGAAGCGTGTCTGTCGACGCAGGTAATGGGCCACGTCGGAGAATTCCTTGGGGTTGCGGTTGAGCTTGAAGGCACCCCCGGCGACGTCGCTCACCGCAGGCCCCTCGTACTCGGCCAGATACCACAGGCCGCAGTCCACGACCTCCTTGGCGATCTCGATCGTCTCGTCGGTGGCGTGACCCCAGCCGGTGGGGCAGGGGGCGATGACATGGATGAACTTCGTGCCGCGGATCTTGCTCGCCTTCTCCACCTTGGCGGTGAAGTCGTTGAGGTAGCCGACGCTTGCGGTGGCGGCGTAGGGCAGGCCATGGGCGCACACGATTTCGAAGAGGTTCTTCTTCTGCGTGAGGCAGCCGTGGTCGTTTTTGCCGGCGGGCGTGGTGGTGGTGCGGGCGCCGAAGGGCGTAAGGCCGCTCTTCTGGATGCCCGTGTTCATGTACGCCTCGTTGTCGTAGCAGATGTAGATGATGTCCTCGTTGCGGTCGATGGCGCCCGACAGGGCCTGGATGCCGATGTCGGCCGTGCCACCGTCGCCAGCGAAACCCACCACGTTGAATGTGTCGGGGTCCTCGCCTTGGGCCTCAAGACCTGCGCGAATGCCGGTGAGCACCGATGCGGTGGCCGCAAAGGGCGTGATGAAGGCGTTGTTGGCGAAGCACAGCTGAGGGAAGTTGAAGCCCACGGCGCTCATGCAGCCGGCCGGCAGCGCGCAGATCGTGCGGGGTCCCAGGACCTTGAGGGCCTGGCGCACCACGAGCGAACCGGCGCATCCCGCGCAGGCCTTGTGGCCGTAGAAGTACTCGTCGTCGGTGATGGTGCGAGCGTTTACCGTCATGGCCTACCTGCCCTTCTTTGAGCCGAACGTGTCAGCCATGGAGTTGATGCCAAGGAATTGCACGCGCTCGGCAGCCCCTCCCGCGGCAAACGTGAGCGTCTTGAACGCGCCTGCCACCTGGTCGGCCGTGATGTCGGCGCCGCCCAGGCCGCCGATGAAGTTGCAGGTGGGCACGTGGGCGTCTTGCTGGAAGAGGGCCGAGTTCACGTTCGTGAAGACGGTGCCTTCCGCGCCGAACGACACGTCCTTCTCGAGCACGCCCACCGCGCGCGTGTGGGCCAGGGTGAGCGCCAGGTCGCGCGAGGCGAAGGGGCGCAGGTAGCGAATGCGCAGCATGCCGGCCGCCATGCCTTGCTCGCGCAGGCGGTCGACGGTCTGGCGCACGAGGCCCGCGACGCTGCCCAGGCACACCATGACGTACTCGGCGTCGTCGCAGCGGTATTCCTCGAAGGCGCCCGTGTAGGAGCGGCCGCAGGTGCGCTCGAAGGCGACCTCCACCTCGTCGATGACGTCGATGGCGTCGAGCATGTCCTTGTGAGCGTAGTACTTGTAGTAGCGGTTGTGCTCGGGCCCGGCCGAGTAGCCCATGTTCACGGGGTGGTCGAAGTCGAACTTGTTCGTCGTTGCGTAGGGCGGCAGGAACGCGTCGGCCTGCTCGGGGGTGGGAACCTCCACGGTCTCGTAGGTGTGCGTGAGCGCGAAGCCGTCGAGGTTCACCATGACGGGCGTCATGACGCGCGGGTCCTCTGCCAGGCGATATGCCATGAGGGCCATGTCGAGCGCCTCCTGGTTGTCCTGCGCGTAGCACTGGATCCAGCCGTGGTCGAGTAGCGACAGCGAGTCGCGCTGGTCGCCGTAGATGTTCCAGGGAAGCGCCGTGGAGCGGTTGGCGTTCATCATGACGATGGGGAAGCGGCCGCCGGCGGCGTAGGTGAGGACCTCGGCCATGTAGAGAAGGCCCTGGCTCGAGGTGGCCGTGAAGGCGCGAGCGCCCGTGGCGCTGGCGCCCATGGCGCAGCACAGCGCCGAGTGCTCGCTTTCCACGTGGACGTATTTGGCGTTGAGCTCGCCGGATTCAACCATCTCGGAGAGGCGCTCCACCACCACGGTTTGCGGGGTGATGGGGTAGGCGCTGATCACCTGGGGTCGCGCCAGGCGCACACCTTCGGCGAAGGCCTCGTCACCTGACAAGAAGCGCTTCATCGTGCCTCCTCGTGCTCGGGCACCATAGAGATGGCGCCGCAACGGCAGGCTTTGGCGCACACGCCGCAGCCCTTGCAGAAGTCGTAGTCCACAGCCAGGCGGATGCCGCCGCGCCCGTCTTCGTCGGCCACCTTGTAGATGGTGCCGTCGGGGCACTGCATGTAACACAGCAGGCACCGCGTGCAGGCGGCCTCGTCAAGCACGGGGCGCATCGAGCGCCAGCCGGCATTCTTGGAGACCAGGTGACCCGCCTCAAAGCAGGTCGTGCGGGCAAAGACGGCCGGGTCGAGGTGCGCGGCACGAAGGGTGGGGATGATGCGAGGCGCGCCGTCGCAGCCGAGAAGGGCAGGCGAGGGGGCCGCGGGTGCGTGGCTTTCGGGCGCGTCGGCGCTGGCGCAGGCCTGCGGTGCGGCGTCAGACGTGAGGCGTTCCGAGCCTGTTACCTGGGCGTTTGCGTTGGGCATGGCGGTCGTGCGGGCGGGGGTGTCCCCGTCCGCAAGCGCGTAGTCGCCCCCGTAGGCAGGATCGCCAACTGCCTCGACGCATCCTGCACCCCACGCGCCCCTCTCGGCCAGCACGCGCTCAACCACTGCGAGGTTCTTGGCATGGAGCTTTTCGGGCATGTACTGGCGGATGGCCTCGCACACGTCCTCGGCGCGCACCTCGTCGCACAGGGCGGCGAGCGCTCCCAGAAAGACGGTGTTGGGGATGGCGCGGCCGAGTACTTCGGCCGAGATGCCGTCGGCGTCGATTGCCGTGACGCGCGGGTCGTCCCAGGTGCGCGCGCTGTTCACCAGCACGCGCCCACCGGGCTTGAGCTCGTCTTCCCAGCCCGGGGCAAAGAGCGTCTCGTCCAGGTAGACCACGAAGTCCGCCCTGGTGGAGGCGCTGCGGTCGCCGATGGGGCGGTTGTCGAGCTTGGTGAACGCGCGCATGGGGGCGCCGCGCCGCTCGGGTCCGAACGACGGGAACGCCAGCGCGTGGCGGCCTGGCGCCATGGAGCATGCCGCGCCCAGCAGGCGGGCCGCCGTGAAGGCGCCCTGGCCTCCGCGGCCATGCCAGAGTATCTCGATCATATGGCTCCCTCAACCGTGTGATTCTTAGCAAAAGGCGAGGTTGTCGCAGGTGTCCGCGGCAACCTCGCCAGGATGCAAACATTCTACCTGCCTGCGTGTTTCCGCACTTTTAAGGCAGTTTGACGCCCACAGTACCTCCAGCGCGCGACAGCGTGAATAGGGCCGCACGCCAGCTGCGCCTTTTACTTCGCGTAGAGCTCCAGGCTGCGCGCGAGCTTCTCCACAAAGCGCTGCGCGATGGGGCTCAGCTCCTCGTCGGCGCGGGTGATGTAGCCCAGCGACAGCTCGACGTCGCTCTCAAGCGGGATGGTGGTGAGCGAGCCGCCGTCGGTGATGCCCACGAGGATGCCGCTCGTGAACGTGTAGCCGTTCATGGCCACGGCAAGCTCCGAGAGGGAAGCGCGGTCGGTGAGCGCGATGCTCTTGGCGTGCGGCAAATCGCCCAGGGCCTCCTCGGCCAGGTAGTCGGGGGCGCCGTCCTCCTGCTCGAAGTAGACGTAGGGCCAGTCGGCGAGCTGGTCGGGCGTCAGGCTCGTGGCGTTGGAAAGCGGGTGGCTTGCGGGCAGCGCCACGCGGGGCTTCGAGGTCGCAAGCTCGTGGAACTTCAGGCCGGCAGCCTCGATCTCGCGGTCGATGTCGGCAGCGGTGCGCGTGTTGCGCATGAGCACGCCCACCTCGCTGCGGCCCTTCACGACGTCGGCGATGACGCCGCGCGTGGTGCGGTCGCGCAGGGCATAGGAGTACTCCTCGCCGCCCAGGGCGAGGATGGTGTGGGCGAACGCCTGCACGTCAAACAGGTAGTGCTGGCCGGAGACGGCGAATTTCTGAGCCATGGTGGGCCCTCCTTAGTTGTTGCGCTCGTCGATGAAGCGGGACGCCTTGTGCTCGCTGGAGACGTTGAGCTTGCCTTCGTCGAACACGAGCACCTTTGCGGGGCGCACGCCGGTGTGGGTCTTGAGGGCGTTCTCCACGCGGCGGGCAATCTCCTCGTAGGAGTCCTCGATGCCCGAGGAGCGCTCCACGCTCACCTCGTAGCGGGTGGTGAAGTTCTCGTTGTACACGCGGATGCGGTACTCGCCGGTGAGGCCGGGCTCGGCGCGCACCACGTACTCGACGTCGGTGGGGAACACGTTGACGGCGCCGACGATGAACATCTCGTCCTTGCGGCCCTGGATGTGGATGCGGGCCAGGGTGCGGCCGCAGCTGCAGGTGTCGGTGGAGACGTAGCCGATGTCGCCGGAGCGGAAGCGGATCATCGGGCGGGCCTTCTTGCACAGCGTGGTGTAAACGAGCTCGCCGCGCGAGCCGGGCTCGAGCACCTCGCCCGTCGCGGGGTCCACGGTCTCCACGAGGATCTGGTCCTCGACGATGTGCAGGCCGTCCTTGGCCTCGCACATGGCCGCGCAGGCGCCGTAGATGTCGGACAGGCCGAAGAAGTCCACGAGCTTGGCGCCCCAGAGGTCCTCGATGGCCTTGCGCGTGGTGGCGATGGAGCCGCCGGGCTCACCTGCGACGATGATGGTGTGGATGTTGAAGTCGGTCTTGGGGTCGAGGCCCTTCTCGATCGCCTTGTTGCCCAGCTGCCAGGCGTAGGACGGGCTCGTCCAGATGATGGTGGGCTGGTAGTGCTTGAGCACGAAGAGCAGGCGGTCGGAAGGCACGGCGCCCACCCAGATGGCCGTGGCGCCCAGGTTCTGAGCGCCGATGACGTCGGGCCCGCCCACGTAGAGGGCGAAGTTGAGGCCGTGGACGTAGCGGTCGGTGGGACGCATGCCGGCCTGCCAGAACAGGCGCGCCTCGGTGTCCTGCCACAGGTCGAAGTCCTCCTGGGTGAACGGGCTCATCGTGGGCACGCCGGTCGAGCCCGAACTCGTGGCCATGAAGACGACGTCCTCCTCGGGCACGGCGCACAGCCCGCCGAAGAAGGAGCCGACGCCCTGGGTCTCGCGCTCGGTCTTCTTGTCGATGAAGGGGAACTTCTCGATGTCCTTGAGCGTGTGGATGTCCTCGGGGCTCACGCCGGCCTCGTCCCAGGCCTGCTTGTAGTAGGGGGCGTTGTCATAGGACCAGCGTACCATGTCCTTCAGGCGCTCAAGCTGGAGCTGCTCGAGCTCGGGGCGGGGCATGCACTCGATTTCGGGGTCGTAGTACTTCTGGTCGTAGGGCAGCTTCTTCTTTGCCATTACGGTCTCGCTTTCGTGTGTCTCGAAGCCCGCGCGTGGGGGGGGGCTTGCGGGGTTGTCCTCAAGGTGGCTACGCAGTCTAGCGTCTTGAGGGCAACTCGAAAGCTACGTATTATTGCAAGCTAGCTATTGAAAAAATTGATATACGTATGATTACCAGGTATTTTATTCGTTCATGGAGCCAGTTCGGTAGCCATCCATGTCGATTGAGACGTGCTTGAATCCCAGTTCGTGGAGGGCTTGTGTGCCGCCGTTTCGCAAAAAGTCGAACACTGCGCCGATGCGCTCGGGCTCCACCTCCACGCGCGCCATCTCGCCCTTGTCGTGCATGCGCACGCGCACCTGGCGAAAGCCGGCGTCGATGAGGAGCTGCTCGGCCTTGTCCACGCGCTCCAGCAGCGGGTTGGAGATGAGCTCGCCGTAGACGAAGCGGCTGGCCAGGCAGGCAAACGAGGGCTTGTCCCAGGTGGGCAGGCCCAGCTCGCGCGACAGGTCGCGGATGTCCTGCTTGGTGAGGTCGGCCTCGAGCAGCGGGCTCAGCACGCCGGCTTCCTTCACGGCCGCAGATCCGGGGCGATAGTCGGAGAGGTCGGAAACGTTGGAGCCCTCCGCGCAGGCGATGTGGGCGCCCGCCTCGATGAGGCCCATCTGCGCGGCCTTGGCATCGGCCGTCTCCTTGAGGTGCGCGAACAGGTCGCGCTTGCACAGGTAGCAGCGGTTCTTGGGGTTGTGGCTGAAGCCCTCGACCCCCTCGGCGTCATGGGCGATGAGCACCTGCTCGATGCCGCGGGCCTGGCAGAAGGCGACAGCCTCGTCGGTCTCGCGCTGCGGGTAGAGCGCGTTGGTCTCGGTGACGGCGATGACGCGGCCGCCGAGCTGCTCGTGTGCTACGGCCAGAAGCAGCGTCGAGTCCACGCCGCCCGAGAAGCTCACCGCAACGGCGCCCAGGCTTTTGAGGTGGGCCCTCAAAGCCTCGAGCTTGGCGTGCTGTTCCTCTGTTGCGATGAAATCTGCCATGGCCTCTCCTTTTGTAGCCGCATACGGTGTGCGCTGTTCTCCATTTTTGCGCAAAAAGGGTAGCGTATTTATGCGCATGCTTCCTGCAGTGGCAAAACTCGTCCAGAATTTGCAATAATTTAGCGATTTGCGTTTGGTTTTTTCAGCACTTTCCTTTTAGGAGCGAACCGCCTATGGCACTCACCGCTAAGCAGCGCAAGCACCTGCGCAGCATGGTACACAACATGGAGCCTGTGCTCATCGTGGGCAAGTCCAACATCAACGAGGGCCTCATCGCCCAGGCAAACGAGGCCCTCGAGGCCCGCGAGCTCATCAAGTGCTCGGTCCTGGACGCCTCTGAGCTCACGGCCCGCGAGGCTTGCGACGAGCTGTGCGCCCGCACCGGCGCCGAGCCCGTGCAGGTCATCGGCCACAAGTTCTCGGTCTACCGTCCCACGCACCGCAAGGACGTCAAGAAGATCGAGCTGGACTAACACAGCAACGGGCGCGGCATGCCCCGTGGCACACGCGCCGTCCTTGGCCATATGGGCAGGGGCGGCGCGTTGCCGTTTATGGGCCACATCATCGAGCAGGGCATTTCAGGAGGAGCACACATGAAAGAAGAGCGCGCAGCGTACATCCAGGCCATCCGCGACCTCGACGGCGACCTGCCGGGCCGCCGCGCGGCGCTCGATTTCGTGGAGCACTCCGACATCTGGGTGCATGGGGCTCCCGCTCGCTTCCCCTACGTGCCCTATCTCTTCAACGCCGCCGACGTGGCCTTCTTGCAGGACACCTGCACGCAGATCCACACCATCCTCTCCAAGGTCATCGCGCGCTATGTGGACGACCCCTCCTATCGCGACCTGTTCTGTTTCCCCGAGGAAGTGAAGCGCCTCATCCTTTTGCCCTGCGGCTACGACGAGAAGCTGCCCATGGGCCGCTTCGACCTGTTCCTCAACGAGGACGACCTGTCGTACAAGTTCTGCGAGTTCAACACCGACGGGTCGGGCGCCATGTCGCGCGACCTGGTGCTGGCCAGCGCCCTTGAGCAGACCCCGGCTTTCGCCCGCTTCGCGCAGGGCAGGCGTGTGGAGAAGTTCGAGCTCTTTGACAGCTGGGTCGAGGCGTTCATGCAGGTGTACCGTTCCGACCGCTTTGCCAGCGCCCCTGTGCCCAACGTCTGCGTGACCGACTTTGCCGAGTCGGGCGTGTTCAGCGACTTCAACCGCTTCATTGCCGCCTTCGAGCGCGCGGGCATCCCCGCCCGTTTCGTGGACGTGCGCAGCTTCGAGTTCGACGGCGAGAGGCTCATCGACCCTGCCGACGGCACACAGATCCACGCGATTTACCGCCGCGCCGTCACGAGCGAGATCCTGCAGCACCCCGGCGAGTGCGATGCGCTCATCGACGCCGTCGCCGCAGGTAAAGTCTGCCTTATCGGTCACTTCCGCACCACTGTCGTGCACTCCAAGATGGTCAACGTCGCGCTGTTCGACGAGCGTACCCGCGCTTTCCTCACGCCTGAGGAGTGCGCCTTCATCGACCGCACGGTGCCGCGCACCTATCGCCTGCGCGTCGACAACGCCGCGCTCGACCTCGACGACGTGCTCCAGCACAAGGACGCCTGGATCGTGAAGCCCGAGGACGATTACGGCGCGCACGGCGTCTATCCCGGCGTTGACTTCGACCAGGAGAGCTGGGAGCGTACGGTGCGCGACAACCTCGACCGCGGCTATATCGCCCAGGAGTTCTACCAGCCTGCACGCGTCGATGTCGTGCTGCCCGAGCACGCCGAGGGACAGGACCCCTGCCGCGTGGAGAGCTGGCAGTCGATGCCGGGCTTCTACCAGTACAACGGGCACGTGGCGGGTCTGTATTGCCGCCTGGGTCAGGAGGGCGTCATCGCGCTCGATCACGGCGGCTTGTGCTCGTGCAGCTTCAAGGTGGACTGTTAGGTGGCCAAGAAGAAGGGCAAGACCTTCGGTGACCGCCTGGCCCGCCAGCTCAAGGTGAGCATGGGGCCCTGGTGGAGCGACGAAGGCATCCAGGCAATCAATGAGATAGCGCGTCAGGGAGAGGTTGAGGTGGCCGATGCCACCTTCGGCAGCCTTGTGCTGCAACCTTGCCTCACCTTCCAGCATGAGATGGCCGTGCGCGACTTCGACGAGCAGGGCAAGGAGTTCGATGACCTGTCGCCCTTCGTCTATCCCGAGCTTATGCGCACCTGGGAGCACAACAGCGCCTGCGTTGAGTTCTCCGAGGGTGCCGCGGCGGTGGCGTTCGACTCCGAGCCTGGGTTCATCCAGTCGGTGTCGCTGGCAGGCGTGTTCGACTTCTTCCCGGGCTGCGTTGCGCTCGACGTGCGCAAGCTCAACGTCATGCTCTACAACATCGTGGTGGACGAGGTGTTCGTCTACCCTTCCTACAATGCCGTGAACGGCCATGTCGCGCTCATGTTCGTGGGCGTGAACCAAAACCTCGGCTTTACGTTTGCCTACGAGGCACGCCTGGTGCTGCAGGGTGAGACGTTTGGCGACGCGGCCCGCGCAACGAACCGCGTGCTTGAGGAGGAGCGCTCGGCTTGCTTGGGCGGCTTCTCCACCGCGCCCTCCGAGGAGTTCTTCTCGGCGCTCGACTCCGAGCCCGAGCTGTTCGCCGTGACTTGGCGTCTTCTGGCCGCCCTGTGCTCGGAGCGCGTGGAACTCGTGCGTCAGAGCTGGGGCCGCGGCGAGACGGTGAAGGTTCGCGCCCGCAAGCCCGAGAGCCTGCAGATGGTGGAGGGCGTGCATGTGGGGGAGGGGCATGGCGAGCAGGCTGCCTCAGCCGGTGAGCAGGCGAGCGCTGCGTCGCAGGCGACGTCTGCCGGGGAGGTCGCAACCGAGGGGAAAATCGTGGACGGCGGCGTGGCCGCCGGACGGATCACCCCGCATGCAGAAGGCGCTGGTGCCGAGGCTGAGGGGCGGGTTGCTGCGGCTGGTGGCACTGCATTCCAGGGGCAGGCCGCCTTGCGTGCGCAGGGCTCTGATGGCCAGGGGAGGGCTGCCGCGCTTGCGGATGACGGTGCGGCCGAGGGGCGGGCCGCCACGCATATGCAGGGCGTTGATGCTTCCGACGAGGCTGCCGGGGCTGCCACGACGCCTGCGGACGTCGAGCGCGTAGAGGAGGCCCAGCTTGAGCGCGACCTGCTCCAGGAGGAGGTCGACCGCCTGCGTGCCGAACTCGAGTCGCAGAAGTCTGCCGCCGCGTTTCGCACGCGCCAGCTCGAAGACGAGGCGCGTGAGCTGCGCGAACGCGTCCAAGGTCTTGAGGGCCGCGCTCGCCTTGTGGAGACCATGGACCTGCCCGAGACGCCCTATGAGGCGCTCTCATTGGCTGCCCAGGCTTTCTCCGACCGCATCGTCGTGCTTGACCGCGCGCGCAAAAGCGCCGAGGACTTCGTGAAGGGCGACCCCGGCGAGGTCTGGGCGGTGCTGCGTTCGGTGGCCGTGACGCTTCACAGCCTGCTTTTTGTCGAGCGCGAGCGCGGTTTGGCCAACGCCTTCCGCGACCGTACGGGCTACGAGCTGGCTTTGCGCGACTCGAAGGGTGCCAACCGCAACCCCGACCAGAAGGCCGAACGCATGGTGGAGTACGAGGGCACCGTGCGCGACGCCACGATGCACATCAAGGGCCGCGGCGTGCGCAAGGGCGAGAGCCTGCGCGTGCACTTCTTCGTGGACTACGACAAAAAGAAAATCGTCATCGCCCACTGTGGCGAACACCTCACCACCGACCGCACCTCAAGCATGTAGCGACGGACGTTAAAATGTGTGACAGGGGTGGACGCAGGTCCCCCGGCATGGTGAGATCCCGAACGTCCTCTTCGAGAAAATCAAGAAGCAGGCTGGTCTCAAATAGGGTATCGCGGAGGTGCTGTACATGTTTGCGGTGTATGAGTTCGAGTTTTTTGAAGACGAGGGTTGGGTGCTTGCCTTTCCCTTTGGGCTTGAAGGTGGTACCCAGGGAAGAGGCATGGCGCAGGCAGTTCGTATGGCGGCAGATTGGCTTAAAGGTGAGGTAGAACACAGCCTGATGAATGGCACGCCGTTGCCTTCTCCGACGTTTGGCAATACTGCGGAACATGGCGGCACAATCGGTGTCGTGGGCGTTGAAACCTCGTTGGAGGCCATTGACACGGTGCTTGCGAGTGAGGTCGCCGAGATGCTCGGCGTTTCTCGTGGGCGTGTGTCGCAGATGCTTGCCGCCGGGCAGCTTGAGGGATTCCGCAGGGGGCGTGCCACGTTTGTCACGAGAGAGTCGGTGATGGCCCGGCTTGCAGAGGCGCCGAAGGCGGGGCGGCCTCATCGGGAGGCGAGGGAGCTCGTCGTGGCGTAGGGTGACGGGCCAAGATTGAGTCTTGTACTCGCGTGATCTTAGGCCAAAACGAAAAGAACCCGCTAGGCGCTTTGCCTAACGGGTTCTTACAAGATTTCAATGGCTCCCCATCGGGAACAATACGCGAATCAAATACGCAGCTTATGACGGCAATTTGTACATGCTCATCGACAAGGCGGCGTAAAACGAGGCATACGACTACACGCGTTCCAGGTACGTCTCAGACCCGTCGGCTGTGCCGACTGCGAGGTAGCGCATCAGGCCGCTGCCGCCGGTGTACCGACCCCACACGTAGCCGTCGCGCTCCTCGCGCCAGTCATCGAGCACGACCGTCTCGCCGGGCTCGTACACGACCTGCTCGCCGTCGGCCGTGTACACCAGGTACCCGGCAGTCGTGGGGGCCGCGCGGACGTTGAGGTGCGGCTCGGCGACGCACCTGTAGGTGCCGCCAAGGCCGTCGCTGTCATCTTCCGCCTTCACGACGTCGGTGTAAGGCGGCCGGTAGATGCCCCACCAGCCGACCTCGCCGACGAGCTCCCAGACCGAGCGGGAGCGCATGTCGCAGCCGGGGAACATGTCGATGACGATTCCGTCTCCGACGTACATGGCGCAGTGGCTGCCACTGTGTCCCCCGCCCATGACGTTGCTCGTGCTGCCGTAGTTGCAAAGGATGATGTCGCCCATCTCGATGTCGTTCATGTTGCGGCCGACGAATCCGCACGTCTGCTGCATGGCTGTCGTGTTGGTGCTGCCTTGCCAGGTCATCGCCTGGGCGCATGTCTCGTCCAGGCTGTCGATGAGCCACCACACCAGGCCGCTGCAGTCAGTGCGGCATGTCTTCCATGGATTCGTGTAGTGATAGGACTGGTCGTAGACCCATTCGTCTGCGACTGCCTTGAAGCTGTCATAAGCCTCAGCTGTGTGTGCCCACGCCATGCGTAAGATCACACCCTTCTATTGCTCGCTGTCTTTGGACGACTTAAAGAGTTGCATGAGACGCGTGCCGGCGAGCTCTGGGTTGAGCACGGAGATGTTCTCCAGGATGCTGGCCGTCTCGTTGAGGATCACGTACACGCACGCAGGGACGAAAAGCGGCGCGGTGAAGCCCAGGTCGAGATGTGCGCTGCCCACCTCGAGCAGGTAGGCGAGCGCCATGACGGCGACCTCGCCCGCCTTGTGCCACAGGCCCTCGCGCATGACCGAGCTGGACAGCTCGTGGAGCTTGGCGGCGGCGCCGGTGCCGGTGACCCAGTCGCACACGATGAAGGCCAGGCCCATAGCTGCAGCCCATGCCATTACTTCAGTGAAAGGGAAGGCACCGGTCATCTCGCGTCCTTGTCGTCGTGTTCTTTGCCGTGGAGGATCTCGTCGCATTCGTCTTGACTGATGCGGCCTTTTGCGACCGCGTTGCGTACCATGGCGTCGGTCCATATCCCGGCGTCATGGTACCCACACACCTTTTCCGCGAACTTACTCATCGTTGGGATGCTCCTCCGATTCCGTCTCGCTGTTGTCCGGCAGCTCGACGTCGACCATCATGGCGACGTAGTCGAGCAGCCCCGCCTGTCTCTTTGCTTCCGACTCAAGCCGTTCGATGGTCCTGCGGCCGTAGGGGTCCGCAATTGCGATGACTCTCACTGCACCCTCCCTTCTGCCTCGTCCCACAATCCTTCGTACCACTTGTCAAGCGACCTGACGAGGCCGCAGGAATCGCCTTTTGCCACATGCGCCCTGTAGCAGGCGTACCCGGCGTCGGCTTCCTGTCTCGACCTTAAGCCACGTTTCACAAGCCCTGCGAAGCGCCTCATCCTTCTCTTCGCCGCCCGCAAGTTTGATTTTTTCACCCGCATCGTCACGCGGCCGCTCTGCGACAGGCGGAAGGTAAAGCCGAGGTATGGGATCCCGTCTCTTGCGGACACGATCCTCGTCTTTTTCTTGTTCGTCTCGAAGCCGAGGTCGGCGAGTCCGGACTCTATGCCTGCAAGGACGGTCAGCAGCCATTGCTTGTCGTGCGAGATGACCACCATGTCGTCCATGTACCTGACGTAATGTCTCGCGCCGAGCCTCTCCTTGACCATGTGGTCTATGCCGTCGAGCACCGATATCCCGGCAATCTGTATCAGCTGCGATCCCGGGTCGATGCCGACGTCGCCAGGGTACTGCTCGTCGAGGATGCGCTCGACCATGGTGTACGACCAGGCCGGGAGACGCCGGCGGAAGCATTCCTTGGCGACGTCGTGCCGCATGTTCGGGTAATATCCCGCGACGTCGACCAGCAGGGCGTACAGGACGTCGCCGCTCTCCGTGTACGCGCGCCTCAAGTGCTCCTTGAGCCGGGTGCGGGCGAAGTCCGTCCCCTTCCCCTTCTGGCATGCCGCGTTGTCGTAGATCCAGCTTTTCGACATCGCCGGGTACACGACGTTGTCGACCAGCGACCTTTGGAAGACTCGGTCGCGGAAAGATATGCAGACTATCGTCCGCGGTTTCGGAGACGTTATGGCGAACCTTTTCGCGGCCCTTGGCTTATACGTGCCGGTCGAGAGCTCTTCCGACAGCTTTGCGACCTCTTCTGAACCGTTGAGCACGAAGTGGGCGACCGAGTCTTTCCATATGACGCCGCGCTTGCATTTTTCCATCGAGGCCCACAGGGCGTCAAAGCCGATGACGCCCCGTGGGCCGGTTTCGCCGGCGCTTGCAGGCATGTCGGCCGTGGGGCCGCTGCCGTCGCCGGGATTCAGTTTGCGGTATGCACCGCTCGGATGCCGGCTCCTTGTGTCTCCTCCACGAGGCGTGATCACTGTGTGATTACCTTTCTGCTCGCTGCAGGCACAATCCGGGGCGACGTACAGGCCGTTGTTCGCGTTGTTGTTGTCGACGTTGCCCGACGTGTTCACACAGCCGACGTTGTTGCCGTTCGAGCCGTTGCGGTTCGCCGAGCGCTCGAACACGTTGCGCGCATTACAGCCGGCACCCTCAAGACTTGACGCCGCGAGATAGCCTCTTTGCGTCCGAATCTTTCCATTTCCTGATCAGTGTCTTGACGCGCCTCGTCATCTCTGACCAGTGCGCGACCTTTTTCGCGCGAAGGTGGTTTGCGCGGGCGGCGACGGTTATCAGGTAGAGAAGCCTGTCGCATTGCACGACGGCCTTGTTCTGGAGGTACTGCCTGTCCTCCAATGTCATGGCGTTGGTCACCCTTATGTCGTTTGCCGTCCATATGGACAGGCCGATCTCAAGCGCGGCGTCTACGATCTTGTCGGTAAGCGCCTTGTATTCCGGCCGGAAGACGTTTTGGTTCGATGTGATTCTCAGGGTGTGGCACTCGAGTTCGGTCGCTAGCTCGAAGACCTCAAGCTTCGACTCGCTTCTCATGCCCACGGGGACGCTCATTTGACCTCCCGTGGGCCCCGCGTGGCGGGGCCCGATTGGATGGATGGTTAGATCAACACACAAGCCGGGGCGACGTACAGGCCGTTGTACGCGTGGTAGTTGCCGACGTTGCCCGACGCGTACACACAGCCGACGGTGTAGCCGCTCGAGCCGGTGCGGTTCGCCGAGCGCTCGAACACGTAGCGCGCATTACCGCTCCTCGAGTAGGTGATAAGCTCCGGATAGGTGTTCCATCCGGCCCACGCGGCGGTGCGCCCGGAAGCCTTTGCGAGGCCGGACCAGTAGTCCCATGGCACGCCCTCCGCCTCGTACCCGTCGCTGGTGGCGACGAGGTAGTTGGCGAAGTAGTGCTGTCGCGCGCTCGGGATGAAGACCTTGTCGAAGGTCTCCACGGTCGTGCCGCCGTCGGAGTCTCCTGGGTGCGACTGCGTCTTCACGGACACGGCGCCGAGGACCGCGACCATGTCGGCGGGCAGCAGGGACAGCAGGCCGCCCTTCGTGGCCGCGAGCGGGTGCGGGCGGTCCCACGGCGTGGACTTCTTGTCCCACCCGCCTGCCGGGGCGGACGAGTTCGCCCATTCCCGCAGGCCGGACGTGGCCCAGTGGTTGGACCCGTACGTCGCTCTTGGGTACTGGTTGAAGTTCCCGTTGACCGACGTCTTCATCGTCCCGAGGTCGGTGCCTCCCGCGCCTTCGGAGACCTGGCATGTCTGCGCGGGGGTTGTGTCTGCGAAAGACTTGTACACCTGCACGCCCACGGCCGTCAGCTGCGACGCGTATGGGTCGCCGCCGAAGACCAGCTGACCGCCGGCAGGGACGGCGTCGGTGAGCTCGAAGCTGTATGTCTTTGTGCCAGCCGCGGCAAAGGCGCCGGAGCCCCATTTCGATGCCACCTCGATCGAGAAGCTGTACTTTCCCGCCGCAAGCCCGTCAGTCGCCGCATAGAATGCCTCTTTGCTGTCGAAAGCCGTCGTGAAGTCGAGCGCGTTGTGCCATTGGAGGCACATGCCGGGGACGAGGGAGCCGTCCGCGAGCTTGACGAGGGGGTGCGCGTCGTCGCTGCCGTCGAAGTGGTGCACGACGTCGAGCAGGTATGTCTCTCCTTCGACCGTTGTCTCGATCTGGTCTCCGACGGAGAGGTAGTCGCGAGCCATGCCAGACCGCACGATCTCGGAGATTCCCCTCCAGCTCTTCGGGTCGAAGCTTTGCTTGTTCAAGATTTTGACCTGCGTCAGGACCTCCCTGAGCGTCTCTTCCTTTGCGAGCACTCCCATGCTATGCCTCCTCGATTTGGCAGATGTCGCCGTTTTTGTCTTTGTATAGGCCGAGGTCCTTGACGATGACCGTCTCGAAGCCGTCGACCTCCGTGCGTTCGAAATGCCCGTTGACCTCGACCACACTGTCTTTCATGGCGAGGATTTCCAGCAGCACGTTTTGCATGTTCGACGCCTCGCTGGACGTGTCGTCTATGAGGCGCCGCTCGCACACGACGCGTATATGCCGCGTGCACACCTCGGTGTCGCCCATGCGCAGCTGCACGCACATGTCTCCGTCGCGCGCGAAATCCGTCGGGACGGTCACCTCGAACGTCGCTGTCTGCTGGCCGGGGACGGTGGTCATGTCCACATACGACCCCATGCTGACGCCGGGTGCCGAGTTGTAGAGCAGGCGGGCCGTCAGCCCGTCGCCTGTCACCGGCGCGCCTGCGTCGGTGACAGAGAAGCGGATCACGCGGCCGTTTCGGTCGTCGCCGGATAGGCGCACCGGCGGCAGGTAGTCGTTGCAGTAGTCGACCTCGATGTCGATGCGCCTGAAAGAGTCGAGCATGTGCACCTCCTGTCTTGTCGGGGTGGATTGTCTTCTTCCAGTCACAGCGCGGCGGGCGTCACTGCTC
Source organism: uncultured Coriobacteriales bacterium (assembly GCA_934636245.1). Classification (GTDB taxonomy): domain Bacteria; phylum Actinomycetota; class Coriobacteriia; order Coriobacteriales; family UMGS124; genus UMGS124. The sequence continues at coordinate 87,858 of CAKUAI010000006.1, read as the reverse complement.
CGCGAAGAAAGTCACCTGACCCCACACGAGCACGCCGGCTTCAAGGTCGCTGCCGCGCGCGTGCACGTATGCGACCCCGTCGCCACCCACCGTCAAGATCGCCGACACGCCGTCGTCGTTGACAAGCGTCGCGACTGCTCGGGCTGTGGACGATGGCCTGTACCCCTCTTTGAGCGTGAAAAGCTGCCTGTATGAGCCGGCGTATATCGTGCTGCCCGGCCTGACCCCGTTTATCGTCACGACGCACACGCCCATGTGCTTGCGCACGTCGATGCCGGTCGTGACGCTGTAAGAGCCTTTGACGATCGCCATGCCAGTGCACAGCAAGCCGTCGGGGCGCACTAAGAACTGCGTCATCTTCCCGCCTGCGTATGCGTACATGTCCACGCAAGGGTCTTCGGCGGTCGTTCCAGTCGGGTATGCGCACGAGACGTGCGCCGTCTTGTAGTCCATGCCCGTCTTGCCGTTGGTCAGCTCCAGCGACGCGAGCACCGTGCCCCACAGCTTTGCCATGTCGGCACCGCCCAAAGTCATCGCGTTAGTCGTGACCTGCTGGCCGTCGTCCATGTAGGACGCCTGTTTATAGCTCGCGTAGCCGATTGGTTTGCCGTCTGAGTCGAAGAAGGTCTCGCCGGCATTGTCGTACCTGGCGAGCTCGACTCCTTCTTCGGACACGATATGGAAGCCGTCGGCGTCCGTGACGGTGCGCAGTCCGCTGAATGCCCCCGCCTGCTTGCGGCCGAGCGTCAGCGCCGTGTCTGTCAGCTCCGAGAAGTTGCGGACCTTCGCAGCCTCCTCCGCCGCCGACGTGAGGTCGTCGCGGTATGTGGTGGAGGCGAAGACGAGGTACACGTCCCCGTCGGCGGGCCTCATCGTCACCGCGAGGCGCGTCCATATGTACTTCCCGGGCACGAAGTCGGGCATCGTGTCCGCCCACCTGCCCCCGGTCGGTGCCGTCCCGTCCTTGGTGTCCGACAGGTAGTACTGCTGGGATGTCGATGCGACGGAGTCGCCGTCCTTGCCGTCTGCCCCCTGTGTGCCGTCCTTGCCGTCCACGCCGTCCTTGCCGTCAGCGCCTTTTATGAGCGCCCACTGGTAGACGGCCGGGTCGGACGGGTCTCCCTTCGTCGTGTCGACGCACGTGCCCATGTAGGACTTTCCCGCAGTGACCGTCGTGGAGAAGCCGGCCTTGCCGTCGGCGCTCTCCGCATAGGCCCTGTGCAGGTAGTAGGTCGTGCCGTCCCTTCCGTCCACGCCGGGCTCGCCGTCCGCGCCGTCCCTGCCGTCAGCACCCTTGATGAGGCTCCACGTGTATCGCGCCGGGTCGCTGGAGTCGCCCGGCACGCCGTCGACGTAGGTGCCGAGGTACGACTTTCCGGCCCCGTAGGTGACCGAGAAGCCCTGCGAGCCGTCCGCGCTCTCGGCGTAGGCCCTGTGGAAGTAGGTGCTTGCCCCGTCCTTGCCTGCGGGCCCCTGCAGGCCCGCCGCGCCGTCGGTGCCGTCCCTGCCGGGCGCCCCGTCCTTGCCGTCCTCGGCCCTGTACGCCACGCTGTACGCCACGGAGGACGTGCCGTCGCTCAAAGCTGTGGACGTCCTCGCCCAGAGGTACATGCCCGCAGGCACGTCGGGCACCGATGCGGACCATCCGGTCTCGGGCGCCTCCGTGCCGCTGCTTCCCACGGCATACGCGGTCGCAGTGCCCTGCACCCACTTGGCCGCCGCGAGGTCCTCGGTCGTGGCGTAGCCCTCCATGACGAGCGAGCCGCCCGGTTCGAGGTCCCAGTGCGCGCCGCCTTTGCCCGCCCAGTAGTCCGCGCCCGCTATGACGCCGGTCGTGATCGCGTTGGCCACGATGCCGCCGCCCCGTATGGCCGTCGTGGCGGACGTCCAGTCCCATTCGCCGCCGGTGACCGCAGTCGTGGTCTGCACGACGCCAGACCTGAGCCTGATGGCGCCGGGGTTCGCGACCACCTGCGTGGGCTGGCCGGTCACCTGGTCGAGCGGGCAGTTGGAGACGACTATGCCGTTGTCGGGCGTGATGGCCCAGTAGCTCTTGCCGGCGGTCGCCAAAGAGTTGACGCCCGCGAGAACGTCGCGCATGTAGTCGGGCGCGGCGCTCGCGGCCGCCTGCCAGGCGGCGCTCTGCGCCCTTATCGAGGTCATCCTCTGCTCGAGGCTCGCGAGGCGATTGGAGAGGCCGTCCGCAGCGTTACCGAGCTCGATGGAGGCCGTCGAGACGTTTGACAGGTCGACCGTCATCGACGTGACGCGCGCCGTGCCCCTGAGCGGGGGTTCGAAGGCGCCGTCGACGAACTCGACGATGTCACCGACGGACGTGTCGTCCACGCCGAGTCCCGCCGCGCTGGCCGCAGCCGCGTCGAGCGTGTATGAGACCTGCGGGGCCTTCGCCGTCTCAAGCGCGGCGCGGGTGAGCCTCAGGAGCTCCTCTGGGTCCTCGCAGTCGTCGTACTCGACGCTGCCGAAGCTGTGGAGCATCCCTCCCTTGCCGTCTGGGACGCCCCATGCCTCGCGTGCGTCATCGTCGCCGACCCACGCGGTGCCTGCCGGGTTCACCTTCTCGAAGGTGATCCTGCGGCCGTAGCCGTCGCCCACCTCCTCGCCTTTGCCGTAGCCGTAGAGTGCCGTGTACACCGTGCCGGTCGAGACGGCCCTGCGCACGCCGACGAGGTCGCGCCTGTAGTCGAAGCGGCGGCCTGAGTCCGTGCCAAGCGCCTTCGGTGCGAGCACCCGGCGCGCCGTCACGCCCGCCGAGTCGACGTCGACCTCGTAGGACAGCTCGGTGCCCCATTTTTCGGCGAAGTCCTCGAGTGCCTCGAGCGCGCTGCACCTGTACCACGAGGTCGACGCCGTGTCGGAGACGGTATCGCCTGCGTCCCAGGTCGTGCCGGAGAGCAGCTGCGCGAGCGCGGCCTTGCCGCTTTTCTTCTTCGGCCTCATGTCCTCGACGTGGAAGGACTCGAGGTCGCGCAGGGGCGTCCTGCAGACGGTCGTGTAGACGGGCCTGCCGGTCTGCCGGTCCGCCGTCGACTCGTCCGCGACGTTCTCGTGCCATGTGCCGCGCCAGTCGCGCCACACGACGCGGTCGCCCTTTTCGAGCGCCGCCGTCGACTCGAGCGTGAGGGTGTCCTCTCCCTGCACGGACTTCGTCCAGCTTGCCGACAGGCACTCGCACTCGCCAGCGTATGCCCCCCGGCGGTCGTAGACGGTCGCGGAGAACTTCCAGTCGCCGTACGGCATTACATCCACCTCTCGACGTATGTGACGGTGCCTGTGCAGCCGGTCAGATAGATGTCGTTGACGCCGGGCACGAGGTCTGCCCAGTCGCTCGCGAGCGTCACGCGCGCCGCGGAGCCAGCGGCGCTGGCGGTCATCGTGCCGAAGTCGATCACGACGGCCGTGCCTGCGGTTTGTGCGTCGAGCAGCGACACGCTCCTGCCGGTAGCCGCATTTGCCACCGCCAGCTTGCCGCCGGTGGCGGTCAGCTCGAACCTCGGCGGCGTCGGCCTCGTCCCGCCTACGCGGACGGTTCCCCCGGCCTGGCACGTCCTCGTCGCGCCTTCGAGCCAGGGCTGGCACGTCCCCGTGGCGCGCACCTCGGCGCTGCGCGGCGTGCGCGACGTCACCTCGAGCTGCCACACGCCGCGCAGCGCCAGCCCTCGGCAGTCCCATGGCGTGTACGTCGCCTCAAGCCCCGCCATGGCCGCCCAGAGCTGCTCTATGTCGCGCTCCACCTCCTCCGTGTCGGCGTCGTAGTGCGCAAGGACGAGCTCGACGGACATCGGCTGCAGCGCCGGGAGGCCGGATTCCCTCGCGGACAGGTCCACGTAGCCGTCGCGGCCGGGGAAATGCTCGAGCGTCAGCTCTGCGGTCGCGCGAGGCATGTCCTGCGACGTCACGAGCCACCCCATGTCGCTGAGGGGCGTGCGGTTGACCATGGGCTCGACGTACACTAGAACACCTGTCCTTTCATCCTGAGCTCCCTGTCCATGTCGTCGGAGAGGGCGTGCGCCATGCCGGCGGAGTCGAAGCGCACGACGACCTCGCGCCCCGAGGAGTCCTTGATGGCGGTGAGGAGCTGTGACAGCACGGAGGCGAGCTCGGCGCTCGTCACGGAGCCGCCCCCGGTTGCCGACGTCGCGGCGGCCCTGTTGCGGTACTCGGGCTCCGCCCACGTCGAGGCGGCCTCGATGTTCGCCGCTGACGCGAGGCTCGCGGCGGCCCTCTCTATGGCGCCGCGCTTGGACATCATCGACGCCGCGTAGTTCGACGCCATCTCCGCGCCGGAGTCGTTGATGCCCACGAGGGCGCCCACGTCGGGCTCGGTGAAGTGCAGGTACCTGGCGACCGTGCTTGCGACGCTGGACGCGGCCGATGCTGCGGCGCCAAGCATCGACCTGATGCCGGAGGTGAAGTTACCGACAAGCTCCGAGCCCCACCACGACGCGCTCGAGTTGTTGTTGGCCATCGCGTTCGTCGCGTCGGAGATGCTTTGGGACGCCGAGGAGACGTTGCCCGTCTGGGACCTTATGCCGCCCGCGACCCCGGCGCCCGTGTCAGAACCCACCCTGGTCGCCGCGCCGGAGCCGATGAGCGCCGACCTCATGGTCGATATGATCTGGTCGGCGTCCATGTTCGCAGCGTTTGCAAGCTCCGGGATGCTGCCGGACATCGCCGCCGCCATGGCCTGGAGCGCCTGCATGCTCACGTCTGGCAGATAGCCGTTCAGTGTGCTGTACGTGTCGCAGATCGTCTCCACGATGGCCGCGTTGTCGCTCGACAGCGTGCCTCCCTCCGCGACCGTCGTGGCCTGGGCGGCGAGCCACCCCGCGAGCGTCGACGCGTCGATCTCGTTGAACATCTGCTGGTACTGGGCGACGAAGCCGTCGGCATACCCGGGGATGAGGTTGAAGACCCACTGCGAGGCCCCGTCGAACTGCTGGGCCCAGCTGTTGATCGCGGTGATGTTGTTGACCATCGACTGGTCCATGGTCGAGTACGCGGCCACGACCTCCTGCGACGTCATGCCTGCGGTGGACGCGAAGCCCTGTATGGTCTGCGCGCCCTGCTGGAAAGAGGCGTCGAGCGCCGCCATGCCCTCGGCGCCGCCGTAAAGCGAGTTCGAGACCTGCTCTGAGATGACTACCGCCGCCCCTGACGCAGCGGCTCCTGCGGCGGCGAATGCGCCCGCGAGCGGCACTGCGGTCGATGCAAGGGTGCCTGCGGCCGTCGCGGCGCCGCCCATGGCGCTGGACGCCGTGGCCGTGGCTCCTGCTGCCGCAGCCTGCTTGCCCGCGAGCTGGCCCGCTGCGGACGCCACGGCCCCCAGGCCCTGGGCCGCCTTGCCGCCCACGGTGAGTATCGGGCCGAGCCCGGCCACGATGCCTGCGACCGTCACTATCGCCCTCTGGCCGCTCTCGTCCATGTCGGCGAAGCCCTGGGCGATGTCCGCGGCCGCCTGGATCATGGGCTCCGCGGCGTCTATCGCCTCGACCAGCATGTCGCACAGCGGCCCGCCGAGGGTGTCCGCGACGTTCGAGAGCTTGTTCTGCAGGGTCTCTATCTTCGCGGCCGTCGTGTCGTTGCGCGCGTCGACCTCGGCCTGCAGCGCCGTGTTCTCCTCCCAGGCCCCGTTGGCGATGGCGATGGAGGCGTTGAGGCCGTCCTGGCTGCCTGCGAGCCTCTTGAGGGTGTCGGTCTGCCGCAGCTCGCTGATGCCGAGGTCGGAGAGCAGCACGGAGAGGTTCCCGCCCTTGTCGAGCGTGTCTCCCATGCCGTCGATGACCTTGGCGAGCGTCCCGTAGACGTCCTGCTCCCACGCGGCGGAGAACTCGTCGCAGCTCATGCCGCACACAGCCGCCCATTCGGACACGCTGTCGGAGCTGAGCGCGACCGCCTTGTCGATGTTGGAGATGATCGTGCTCATGGCGGAGCCGCCGGCCTCGGCCTCGATGCCGAGCGACGCCATGGAGGCGGCGAGGGCGAGTATCTCGGTCTGGGACATGCCCGCCGAGCTTCCTGCGCCTGCAAGGCGCAGCGCCATGGCCATGATCTTGGACTCCGTCGCCGCCGAGTTGTTGCCCAGGGCGACGATCACCGAGCCGAAGCGGCCTATGTCTTCGGTTGCCATCTGCGTTATGTTCGAGAACTGGGCGACCTGGGTTGCCGCTTCCTCGGCGTTGAGGTCCGTGGCGATGTCGAGCCCGCTCACGGTGCGCGCGAAGTCAAGCAGCGTGCCCTGCGCGTCCTCGGTGGCGTCGCTGACGATGCCGAGCTGGCCGCCGAGCATCTCGATCTCGAAGAGCTGCTCGGCACCGACCGGGGACGTGCCCGCAAGCTCCTTGGTCGCGGCGTACAGGCTCGCGTACTGCTCCTCGGTCATGTCGACCGTCTTGCGCACGCCTGCGAAGGCCGTCTCGTAGTCCATCGACGTCTTGAGGGCGACGAGGCCGAGGCCCGCCGTGGCCGCCGTCACGGTCCTCGTGAGGGCGGACCCCGCAGACTCGGCGCGGCGGCCTATGTCCTGCAGGCTGTCGCCGGTCTTCTTGAGTTCGGTTGACAGCTCGCCCCACGCGTTGCGCGACTTCGCCGTCTCGTCCGTCACGGCCGAGAGCTTCGACCTCGTGGTGACGAGCTGGCTCTGCAGGCGGTCGTGGGCGAGCGAGTTGTTCGATATCGCTGGGTCCGACAGCGCGGTGTTGACGATGTCTATCTCCCTGGCGAGCGCGGCGGCCTGTTCCGCCGAGTACTTCTCGCGCTGTGCGAGCAGGTCGACGTTGCCCGGGTCGAGCTTTAGGGCGGACTCGACGCGCTTGAGCTCCTTCTCGGCGCTCCTTGCCTCCTTCGACGCCTCGCTGAGCGCCTTCGAGAGGCTTGTGTCGTCTCCCTCGAACTTTATGTGCAGGCCCTTGTAGGCGTCTGCCATGGCGTCACCTCATCCTTGCGAGCAGCGCTTCCACGCCCTTCTCGTATGCTGGCCGTATGTGCGGGTTTGCGGGCGCGGGCGCGGGGCCGCCGTGGCCGAGCTCCAGCAGGTGCGTGAGCTGGTAGTGGGCCTTGTTGTAGACGACGGAGCTCGTCACGAGCTCGCCGGTCGTCGTCCTTGAACTCCACGACCTGGCATAGGTGCCCGTCCTCCATGGGGAGCCCGAGCGCGACGCCAGCGTCTTCCTCACGGACCTTGCGGCCTCCGACACGTCTTTCTTGATCTGGCCGTGCACCTCGTCGATGTGGCCCTTGACGATGCTCTCCACCCGCGCCGCCAGGTCGTCTGCGCGGATCGTCTCGAACTCGCTCACGGTCTGCCCCTCTCTGCCCTCTCGAGGTTTCGTCGGCGCCCTGCGGCGATGCGTGCCCTCAAGTCGGCGTATGCCTCCCCGACGGCGCGGGCTGAGCCTTCGGGCGCGGCCGGGGACATGCACGACTCCCACAGCGCCTCGAAGGCGTGCGGCCTGTGCGAGAGCGCCCAGTCGAGCTCCTCGATGCCCCTGCCGCACGCCCTCGACAGGGCGAGCACCATCATGTCTCCGAGGCCCGGCCTTATGCTTTTCCCTCTTCTTCTCCCTCGCCCTCGTCGTCGGTGGCGCCGCCGTCCGAGGTCGTCACGTTGTATTTGGCGAGCAGGTCCATGACGCACCCTTCCAGCGAGGGGAAGTCGCCAGGGTCGGCGCACAGCATGATCCCCATGCCGGCGGCGAGGCCCGCGTGGCACAGCGACAGGTACGCCCAGGCTGCGTTCATGAGCGTCACCTTCGCGGAGCGGGCGTTCGGTATCGAGTCGGCGTAGTCGAGGGCGAGCACGAGCGCCGCCGTGGTCGACGGGCACTCGACCTTGGCTCCGGTCGTGACGTTTGTTGCCGTGATGGTCGCCATGTCCGCCTCCTAGTAGGCCTTGACGCCGTTGACGAGCGTCACTGTGACCGGGCTGCCGTCGCGCGAGTCTATGAGCGCCTCGCTGAAGCTGAACTCGACCTCCCCGTCGCCACCGGAGGGGTCGACGGAGATGTACTCCGCAGTGAAGGGGATGCGGTGCCCCTCTACCTTGAGCGTCATCGAGGCGTCCTCAGAGTGCGTGAACGTCCAGGAGAAGGAGCCGTACACGGGTTTGCCGCTGGGCTTCGTGCCGGTCTTCGAGCCGGTCACCATGGCGCGGTACGGCGTCATGTCGTCCGGCAGGAGGGTGACCGAGCCGGACACGGAGAGCTTGCCCTCGCTCACCTCGGACGGCATGACGCGGCCGGCGCCGTATTTAGCCGTGACGTTGTTGGCGAGCGTGACGCTGCCCTTGGACACGATGGCCTCCGCCGGGGAGTCGCCCGACATGTCGAGCAGGAAGGTCGCGTCAGTCGGCACGAAGTAGCCGCCGAAGCACGACGGGTCCACGTCCCCCGGGATGGACTCGAGGCCCATCGTCGCGTCGATGCCCGTGAGGGTCACCTTGGCCTTGAGCGGCTCGTTGCCGTCGAAGGACAGCTCCAGCTCGGAGACCTTGCAACCGGATGCCTGCGTGAAGTTGTCCGTGCCGACCTGGCCCCACACGGTGAGGTAGGGGAGCGCCGGGCCCATCGAGAAGGCGTGGGAGGTGTGCCCGCCCGTCTCGGAGGCCACGTCCTTGCCGAGCGCCGCGAGGAGGTACAGGCCGATCGCGTCGGCGTATGCGCGCGACTCGAAGGACGGGCTCACCTCGATCTTGGAGATGTACGAGTCGGAGTTCGCGCGCACGCCGCATGCGACGGGGTCGACCTCCATCTCCCGCGTCACCCCGAAGGGCGACCCGCCGATGAGTCCGTGCAGGTAGGTCGGCTCTGCCGCCGGCGTGGTGCGCGAGGCCTGCTTCGCCACGCCGACGAGGCCGATGGCTGTGTTGATGCTCATATTTTCCCTTTCATCAGTGTCGTTACGGACTTCGGCGGCGCCGCGTCCGCCACGGTGCACGCCACGTGCACCTCTGCGGCGCACGACCACCGCCTGTCGTCGTTCGGCGCGCACCCCATGGCGTCGACGCGCGGCGCGCATGAGTTCACGCGGCGGCCGAGGGTCGGGTTCGCGAGCGCGGCGCACGCCGCCAGCGACACTGCGGCGTGGCAGTCGGACACGGCCTGCTCCCTGGTCGCCCTCGTCACCATGGCGTAGGCGACGATCTCCCACGAGACCCTGGCCCTGTGGCACGTGGCGTCCACCGAGGTCGTGAGCGCCGTCGGGCACACGTCAGTCCAGACGGCCGCCTGTGGCATCCTCGCGGGCTCGCCGTCGCTCACGCCCAGGTCGGTCGGCAGGCCCAGGTCGGCCGCTGACGCGCCGTCCGCCGCGATGGCCGCCATGGTCGCCGCGAAGGCCTCGCGCGCCGCGCAGAGGTCAGGCATCACAGCACGGTCACCCCGGTGCGCGACCATGCCTTGATGACGGCGTCGACCTCGACGAGGCCCGTCGCGCCGTCGCGGCCAGCAAGCGAGAAGCGGACGAAGCCGTAGTCCGTGGACTGGCCTACCGCGTTGCTCGGCCGTGAGTCGGGCCTGAGCCTGTAGAGCGCATACGCGATGCACGCGAGCCTGACCTCGTCGGGGCACGTCTCAAGCCCGTACGTGGCGGTGACCACCGCCCTGTCGGCATCGACGCGGGCCTGGCAGTCGCCGACGAGCTCGCATGTGACCGGGCTGCCGTCCATGGCCGTCGCCGTGGCGCTCACCACGTCGACCCATGGGAGCTCCACCAGGCCGGTCGCATGGGCGTGCACGACCGACCTCGCCACGCGGCGCGTGAAGGACCTCTTGCAGGCGCGCTCGAAGACCTCCTCGACGGCCTGCCTGACCGCCGCGAGGTCGCGCTCGGGCATCCCGTCGCACACGCCGTCCCGGTCTTCGGCCGCGAGCTCGTCGAGCGTGAAGTAGTGGGAGGCGACGACCTCGACGGTCGCCGTCTTGCGCGACCCTGCGGCGGACTGCCACGACGCCGAGTAGCCGCCGAGCTCGGTCGGGGCCGCGCCGCCGTCGGCTACCTGGCACGGCGTGCCGGACAGCGGCGTGAGGGCGGCCGTGCCGCCTGCCGCCATGTCCGGGAAGGCGAGCGGCTCGCCGGGCTCGACCCTGTTCATTCTGTTCGCGCGGATTTCCATCCTGCCTCCTGTCGCAGGATGGCGGGCGGCGCGCCTCGGCCGCCCGCCATCCCCTGCGTTGCGCCGGTTACGCCGGTACGTTGATGGCCGACTCGAGGTACACGAAGCTCTCGGGGTAGACGATCTTGAGGGCGTGCGAGCTCTCGGCGAGGAGCGTGTAGCTGTTCTCGATGAGCTGCTTGTCGACGAGGCCGACGGTCACCTCCGCTGTGTCGGCGGTGAGCCAGGTGGCCGCGCCGCCCCAGTAGGCCATCATGCCGTAGTTGGTCGCGCCGGAGCTGTCGACCGTGGTCATGTTGATGTCCTCGACGACGGGCAGGCCCCACGTGGTGCCGCCGATCGTCAGGGCGAGGTAGGCGTCCGTGTCGTCCTTCGCAAGGTCCATGGCCTCCTTGACGAGCGGGTGCACCACGATGCGGTCGGGGTGGATGCCCGTGGCCATGAGGGACTTGGTGATCATGCGGCGTGCGTGGTCGGTGAGCTTGTCGCCAGCGACGGCGCTGTACTTCTGGATCTTGGCCGCCTTGAGGACGCCGCCGATGCCGCCGGCCTCGGCGCCGGAGAGCGCCTTCGCGTCGCATGCCATGCGCAGGCCGTCCATGAGCTCGTTGTTGATGGTGGTCTCGAGGTCGCCGTAGCGCTTCGCGGACTGCTTGGCGATGGGGATCCAGTGCGCGATCGTCTCGATGGAGGCCGTCGCGGGGTCCCAGTCGATGGCGCTCTGCTTCTTCTGCTCGCCGGAGGAGCGCTTCCACCCGGCGGCCTTGTTGTCGATGCGCGAGGCCTGCATGTACCGCACGTCCCCGTCGCACGTCCCCTGCCTCAGCGTGGCCAGGAAAGGCGACAGGCCGGTGAGGTCGTAGGTCGGCAGGCCTCGGTCGTCGGAGGAGGGGGTGCCCAGCTCCGGCACCGTCACCGACAGCGCGTCCATGGGCACGGACGCGGAGTAGCCGGGATTGAGGCCGCCGAAGCGTGCCTTGTCGCCGAGCACGCGCGCGGCGATGCCCCTGCGGGCGGGGCGGGCGGGCACGCCTCCGATGATGGGGACGGCTCCTTCGGCCCTCATGCTCGACTCTTCGGAGAGCGCGGCGTCGAGCTGCTCCTCGAGGGCGTCGATGTGGCCGCCGAGCCTGAGCATGTCGTCGTGCGCCTTGTCGCGCACCGCAGAGTCCTCGCTGGATGCGAGGGCCGCTGCGGCGGAGAGCGAGTCTCGGTGCGCCTTGATCTCGTTGCGGATTTCCAAGGATGTCTTTGCCATGGTCGAGTCCTTTCGCGGTTTGCTGTTAGTACACGTTCCCGCCGACGTACAGGAGGCGGCGCGCGGGCGACCCGCCCGCACCGGCCGCCGACACGGCGGCCGTCCCGCTCTCTGACGCGGCTGCGGGGATTGTCGCAGGCGCCTCACAGCGGGCGCGGTCGACGGAGGGCGGCACGTGGCGGTACATCGCGGCCATGCGCGGCGCGCAGGCGGCGACGGCCGTCGTGCCCTCGACGCGGTCGGCGAAGCCGAGCTCCACGGCCTCCGATGCGTCCATCCACGTCTCCTCGTCCATGAGGGCGGCCATCTCGCTCGACGGCCTGCCGGTCTTCGCGGCGTACGCGGCCGCGAGCGAGTCGCGCGTCTTGTCGAGCCTGTCCGCGGCGGCCCTCAGGTCGCCCGAGCCGCCCGTCGCGAAGGCCCAGGGGTTGTGCACCATGACGAAGCTGCCGTTGCTGATGGTGCACTCCTCGGCCGTCACGGCGACGAAGGAGGCTGCGGACGCCGCGATGCCCTCGATGCTCGCGAGGACGCGGCCCGGGTGGCGCCTGATGGCGGCGTTGATCGCGACCGCCTCGAAGACGTCGCCGCCGTCGGAGTTGATGTGCAGGGTGACGTCCTCGGCGCCTGCGTCTTCGAGCTGCGATATGACCGACTTCGCGCTCACGAGGTCCTCGTCCCACCAGCAGCCCTGGCCTATAGTCCCGTAGATGTAGATGTCGCGCATGCGGAAACCTCCCCTTCGAGGTCGAATGGCACGCCGGCCTCCTCGCAGGCCAGCGCGTAGGGCTCGAAGACGCGGCGCGCGAACGCGCGCGACGCCTCGACGTCCCCCTTGTTCTCGAAGCGCTCGCGCACGCGGCGCCTCATGTCCTTGATGATGTGGTCCCCGCCCTCCGGGTCCAGGGCCGACCTCGCGCCGGCCGACGTGTCGGCGGCGTGGACCGTCCCGTCGGCGTCGACCGTCGCGTAGCTGAGCGGCCTCAGGGTGACGTCGAGGCCCGGCAGCGGCTCCTCGTCCTCGTCGCGGCGCACGTCGTTGAGCGTCTTCCAGCCGCCCAGGACGGACGTCCGGTAGCCCTCCTGGCGCTCCGCGAAGGTGCCTCGCTGGAGGCCGGACAAGTCGAACTTCACGTACATGTCGCGCTTGCCCTGCGCGTGCAGGATGCAGTTGAAGGCCGTCTCGATGTCGATGACCTCCGGCAGGAGCGTCTTCTGGCAGAACTGGACCGCCCCCTGCTCCACGTTCGAGTAGGTCGCGTGGGACAGGTCGTACACCTCCTGGGGCGGCACGGACAGAACGCGGCACGTCTGCTCGAGCACCCACGTCTGCTGCTCTATGAGGTTCATGTCCGCCATCGTCATCTCGACCGTGTGGTACTTGAGCCCCTTGTCGAAGACGCGCACGCGGCCCGCCTCCATGACGCCGCTCGTCCCCCTCAGGCCATCCGCGATCCTCTCCAGGTCCTTGGGGCAGAGCGCCTGGTCCGTGGCGAGGTACCCGGGGAAGTGGTTCCCGTTCGTGATGAGCTTGGAGTAGAAGCCCTCAAGGTCGATGGACAGGCCGATGTTCTCGGCGCTGAGCTCGGCGAGGCTGCGGCCCCCGACGCCGCACGCCACCGCTACGGGCGACTTGACGCGCAGCATCTCCCATGCCTGGTAGGTGCCGGCGGCCGTGAAGTCGTCGCCGCCGTCGACGCGGTACACGGCGCGGCGGCCGTTGCGCATCGGCGTCACGGGCGCCTCGACCGGCCAGAGCGCCGACACCTGGCCGTCGCGGTCGTACTCGACTCGAACGTTGGCGACGCCCATCGTGTCGCGGCGCATGACGAGCCACCGCATGCCCTCCGGGGCGCTCACCCAGGGGTTCCACGAGGTCTTGAGCACCTCGCCGAGCGGGTCGTCCGGCACGGCGGTCCTGCCGGCTCCCGTGTGCCTGTACACGTGCGCCGGCAGCGTGGCCATGGGCCTCGCCTTCGCGAGCTCGCAGGCGAGGTACGCCACCGAGTACCACACGTCGAGGCCCCTGTGCTGGCCCTGCTGGCCCTGTCGGCCGATGTCGAGCTGCGGCGGCGCCGCCTGCAGCGTGCCAGTAGATCTTAGGCTGGCGAGCCTGTCGAAGATTCTCATCCCTCCGACCACCTCCTGGCGGTGGATGTTCGCACGCGGCTCACACGGCGCGGGCTACAGGTCGATGGTGTAGACCTGCCCTGCGGCCTCGCGCTCGATGTTGTCCCACGCCCACATGGCCATGGCGGCGGCCACGGCCGCGTCGACGCGCTTCGTGCCCTGGCCGTGGCGCTTCGAGGATATGCGCCGGCCGAAGGCCTTGCTCTCGGAGGCGACGGCGTTCCTGCAGTGCTCGGCGAGCTTCGGCGTCCCGCCGAGGCAGGCCGACCTCGTCTTGACGGCGCGGGCGAGCAGCTCCGACGCCGGGCACATGACCTTGTTCGACTGCTCGAGCGCGTACAGCTGCACGCCCCTGTTCCTGTCGAGCCAGTTGACGAGGAACTGCATGCGCGCCGGGTCGCACACCATCGTCGGGGCGCCGGGCTGCCCCGCGAGCATGCACACGACCTCGGCGACGTCCGTGAGGTCGTAGACGCCCGCCGCCGTGGCCTTCGGGTCGTCCCAGATCCACTCGCGGTAGACGTCGCGGTCGTCCTGCCTCTGGTACGCCACGACGGCGAGCGTGTCGCCCGAGGTCGCGCCGTCCAGGCCCACGGTGAAGTAGCTCGACGTGTCGAGCTCGGCGTCCTTGGCCTTGCAGCAGGCCGCGACGTCGGCGCCGCGCATGAAGGGGTTCTCCTCCTCCTCCATCGGGAAGCGGTTCAGCTGGTACCTCTCGAAGGCGAGCCACCCGGTCGCCTCGAGCTGGTCCTCGAGGTCCTCCATGCTGATGCGGTCGTTGACGATGAGCTTGCGCCACGTGCGCCGGTCGTGCATGTTCTCGCCGTCGGAGAGGCCGAGCCAGCACACGTATGCGGACTTGTCGGACTTCAGCTTCTCGATGATCCTGTATCCGGCGGAGTTCCTCGACGCGCCTGCCGTCGTGATGATGATCGCGAGGGCGTTCTCGATGTTGCGCTGGCCGGAAACGGCGGCCTTCCACGTGTCCTCGTCGCGCCACACGTGCACCTCGTCGCACACGACGACGTTGAAGTGCTTGCCCTGCAGCGACGCCTCGCCGTACGGGTACACGTGTATCTCCTGGCCGGTCTCGCGGTTGACGATGAAGTCCTTGTACGGCTTCCAGCTCGCCTTGAGCTCCTCGTTGGAGCTGATCATCGTCGCGATGTACTTCTTGACGATGCGGGCGTTCTCCCTCGTGTCGGCGACGCAGCCGTACTGGCCGTTCGGCACGGGGTTCATCACGGCCTCGCTCAGGATGATCGCGGCCGCGACCTCCGACTTGCCGAAGCCGCGCCACAGGCCAAGGCACACGCGCCTGTACTTCCGCCGGAACGTCCCGTCGGGCTCCTCGCGTCCGCTCGCGAAAATCGGCCGCCAGATGTTCTCGCGCATCCAGTCGTCGAGCAGGTACGGCTTGCCTGCGTTCGCGTCGTTGCCTGCGTGCGTGAGGTAGCAGGCGGCGAAGACCTCGCGCCGGTCTGCCTCCAGGAGCCCCCTCTTCGTGTACGGCTTGACGAGGTGCGACCGGTACACTACTCGCCACCCCGCTGCATCATCGCGTCGACCTGCTCCATGATGGAGAGCCTCGACGACGCGGCGGCGGCCCCGGCTATGCCGATCCTGGCGCGCGACAGGGGCGTGCAGCCGAGCTGGTCGCTCAGCTTGAGCGTCATGTCGGTCGCGGTCTTCAGCTGCCTGAGGTACTCGCTCGGCCGCAGGGCGCCGCCCTCTGAGAAGCCGACGACCTCTATGCCGTCCTCTCCCATGGCCGCCTCCATGCACCGCTCGCCGACGGCGACCCAGTACGCGAGCTGCCCCATGATCGGCGAGTCGGACGGGTGGTAGGCCGAGCCGTCGCCGAAGAGGTCGCGCCACGCGTCGAGCACCCTCTCGTCGCGCATGACGAGCGGGGTCGGCTCTGCGTGCGCGGGGAAGACGACGCACGCCTCCACGGGCGTCGCGGCGGGCGCGCCGCTCCCGCCCCTGCGCACGGCGGTCGCGGAGGGCTTCCGGCCCCTCACAGCCCCTCGGCCTTCAGGGCGCTTGCGGTCACGAGCGCCACGGCGCCGCACGCGTGCCGCATCGCGGCCGGGCCCCTCGTCGACGCGGCCGAGAGGGTGGCCACGGCGCCCTTCAGTTGCACTATCGCCGCCGCAAGCTCGTCCTGGCCTATGGTCGGCTCCGCCTGCACGGCCTTCCCGCCCGCCGAGGACCTGTGCGACGCGACCCTGCACGCCGGCGAGCAGAACCTCGAGCTGGGCCTCTGTGATACGTAACTTTTGCCGCACCAGCTGCACGTCTTCACTTCTTCGGACATTTTTCCCGCGCCTCCTTATTCAGGCGGCGAGGATAGCCCGCGCGTCACAATGTAACGTAATGCGGGATGCGTTACCGGGCGTAACAGGCCCCCAATTTCGTGGAAAAGAAAAAAAGACCCCCTCGCTGGTCCCTGGGGCGGTCGCCCACGTCCTTCCACCCACCCTCCCCCTGCGGGCAGGATGCCGTTCTACGTGGTATTATGCCGTCGTCCCTTCCATGCCGGGGCACTGAAAGAAAGAAGGCCCCGGGGGTCGCGTCCCCGGGGCCTTCCCGTTACTCGGCCTTTTTCTCGGCCGGGTACTCGATGCCAAGCACCTCCATGAGGTTGCGGTAGGCCTCCAACTCGCCGCTGCCCCGCTGAGCCTCCTTGATGAGGAACCTCTGCATCTCTTCCTTCGTCATCTCTTCCATGCCCTTCTCCTCTCGACGGTAGCCTTGTGCTGCCGCCTGACAATATATAGTATACTATATAGTTATCAGGCATGCAATAGTGCACTATATATTCTTTGCCATGTCGGCGCGCACGAGTTCCTTGAGGTAGCCGGCCACGTTCCCGACCTTCGAGAGGTGCTCGATGAGGTCGGCGTCCGTGTCCAGGTTCGCCCGGAATACGTACGTCTTGGTGTGCTCCTTCTGGTACTTCGTGGTCGCCTTCGACTGCGCTTTTGACTGAGCCATGCGAATAGCCTCCGATGGTCGCGTTTTGGCATATATAGTACACCTATAAAATCCCTCTGTCTTGATATTTACCTGATATACGAAGTCCAGGGCGGGCGGCGCACGCGAAGGCCTGGCAGCGCGGCGCGTCTTTCCCTCGGCCGACCCGTCGCGAATCCACCGCGAATCCACCGCCGCAATGCATGGAAAAGGGCCCGCCGGGAATGCCTTACCCGACGGGCCCCGCTCCGCGCCCTCGTTGCTTCGTCATCGTCCCCGATCGCCTGCGGCCCGCCTCTCCGCGGCCCTCGCCGCCGCAAGCGCCTCGGTCGCGGCCCTGGTCGCCCTGTCCGCCATGCCGACGAGGGCGCTCGCCATCTCGCCGGTGAGCCTGTACCTCTCGCCGGGCTCCGTCCCGAAGACGAATCCCACGGGCCTCGCGGCCGTCGCCCTGCTCATTCCCCGAACACCTCCAATGCCTCCCTGTACTTCCTGTCCATCGCGTCCGCGAGGGCGCGCTGCTGCCCCTTGATCTCGTGCCCGTAGACCGCCAGCGTGGTCGACCAGCTCGCGTGGCCGAGCTGCATCTGCACAGACACCGGGCTCTGCCCGGCTGCCAGCGCCTGCGAGGCGTAGGTGTGCCGCAGGACGTGCGGCGTCGCCCACGCGGGCAGGCCGTGCTCCGCGCGCCACCTCGCGAACCAGGGCCACACGATGTCGGCGCTCATCCACCCGCCCGCAGGCGAGGGGAAGAGCGGGTCGCCGGGCGAGGCCCCGTCTGCGAGCCTCGCGCGCACGGCGGCCTCAAGGCCTGCGCCCGCCGACACCGCGACCCTCCGCTCGCCGGAGAGTGTCTTGGCCGCGGGCTGCCTTGAGAGCCTGGGCTTCGTGACCATGGTGGCCGACACGCTCACGCTCACGCCCGACTCCGACACGTCCACGTCGGCGAGCCGCAGGGCGAGCGCCTCGTTCAGGCGCATGCCCGAGTTGAGCACGAGCAGCAGCGGCCGTGCGAGTGCCGCGCCACGGCCGTCACCGGCGGCCTCGCGGGCGAGTGCGGACTGCATGGCGGCGAGCTCCATCTGCTGCAGCGACCTCGCGCGCGGCGAGCTCGCCCGGCCCGACGGCACCCTCACGCCCCGCGCGGGGTTCGCGTCTGCCCAGCCGCACTCGACCCAGTCGCGGTACGCGGCCGCCAGGGTGGTGAGCGTCGCCTTCACGGTCGAGGGCGCGAGCGGCCCGCCTGCGGCCGACCCCCGCGCGGCCAGCGCGTCCATGGCCCTCGCCACGTCGGCCGACGTGACCGCGAGGTAGGGCATGGCGGCGAGCCCCGTGCGCCTCACGCGGGCCAGCGACTGCCGGTGCGCCGCGACGGTGTTGCCCTTGGCGCCGCGCTCCTCCAGGCCGCGCACCCAGTCATCGAGCATGCGCCCCAGCGCGGCGGGCACGCCCGCCTTGCGCGGCTCGACCGTGCGCAGCCACTCGCGGGCCGTCTCCCTGGCCTGCTCCTCGCTCGCGGCCGCGAACTTGTGCGACGGCCGCATCTTGCGCCCCGTCGCCGGGTCGCGCCCGACGTAGGCGCGGGCCTGCCACACGCCGCCGCCGAGGTCCCTGAGCACCATCGTCACCGCGAGCCCCCGAACCTTCTGTCGGAGCCTGAGACCGGCACGATCTCGCAGTTGCCGAACATGCGCGAGTAGAGGGCCTCCTGCATGCCCTGCGAGGCGACGAGCCTGATGAGCGCGCCGCCGTCGTGCTGCGAGGTGAAGACGGTCGGCAGCTTCGCCGACCAGCGCGCGTCCACCACGTCGTAGAGCGTCGAGGCGTACCAGTCGGCGTAGGCACCCTTGTCGCAGGCCTTGCCCACGTCGTCGATGACGAGGAGCCTGGCGCTCCTGAGCGGCCCGACGACCGCGTCGTACCCGCCCGTGGAGAAGGTCGCCCGCACCTCGTTGCGCAGGTCGGTCTCGCGCACGAACATCCCGTGCCCGGACATGGCGAGGATGGCCTTGGCCGTCTCGGTCTTGCCGCGCCCGGCGGGGCCGAAGATGTACGCCCCGCGGCCCGGCGAGGCCGCCATGCCCGACAGCACGCGCCTTGCGAGCGCCTCGCACTCCGTGGGCGGCACCGACGTCACGCCGCAGTCCCTGCGCCGCCTCCATGCCAGGTAGCGCTCGGTGAGGGCCGCGACGTCGGCCTCGTCCCTCGCGCGGGCGGCCGCCTCCTCGTCCCTGGCGGCGCTCACTTCGCCACCCCCGCCGCCATGCCCGACCAGTCGATGCCGTGCTCGGCGTCGAGGCGCGACACGGTGCGCTCGCGCTCGTCGGCTGCGGCCCTTCCGTCGCGGGCGTCGTACTCCGCCTGCCTCGCGGCCCAGCTGCGGCACAGCGGCTTCCAGTCGGCGACGGGCAGGCCGTTCGCGCGGCGCCACCCCTGCGCGGCGTAGTGGTCGACGAAGGCGGCGTAGTCGAAGCCGCGCATGCCGCTCGCCTGGGCGTAGTCCCGCACCTGCGCAGGCGTCGGCGGCTCGAAGGGTGCGGCGGCCATCGCGGCGATCATGAGCGGGGGAGCGGGGAGTGGTGCTTCGGGGTTTGCTTCCAGTAATACCGAAACATCGTTCTTTGATGTTTTGGTATTACTATTACTATTACTATTAGGTACCGTGTTTGTTTCCCGCTTTGCCTTTGCCTTTGCTTGCGGTTTTGCTTCCGCTTTTGCTTGCGTGTTTGCTTGCGTGTTTGCTTCGTCAGTTGCTTGCGCCTTGGCCTTGCGCGAGCGCCCACCGCGTGCGCCTGCCTCAGCGCGTGCGCGGGAGTTGCGCAGCACGGGCATGATCGCGCACATGACGGCCGCCGGTGCGCCCGTGAGCCCCTCGGGCTCCTCCCCGTAGGCAATGAAGTCGATGAGCGCCTCGTAGTACGCGCCCCTGTCCTTCTTGGCCATCTGGCGGCCAGCCTCGACGAACGAGTCGAATATCTCCATGTCGGCCTCCTAGAAGGGGATCTCGTCGTCGTACACGGACGCGGGCTCGCACGCCCCCGCCGCCGGCGCGGCGTCGGCCTGGCGCTGCCCCGCGGCTCCGGGGACGGCGCCCAGGGACAGGTCGGAGACCACGACGTCGAGCGAGCTGTGCCGCTCTCCACCCGCGCCCTCCCAGCTCGAGTAGCGCAGGCGGCCGGTCACGAAGACCTGCCTGCCCTTCGCGAGCAGCCTGCCGAGCGAGTCGGCGCGCGGCCCGAAGACCGTGCACCGCACGTAGTTCGGCACGTCGCGCCACTCCGCGCCAACCTTGCGGCGCTCGTTCGAGGCGACGCAGAAAGACAGGAACGACGCGCCTGAAGCCGACGCCCTGAGCTCCGGGTCCCTCGTCACCCTGCCGGACAACGCGACGACGTTGACGTCCACCTACACCGCCCCCTTGCCGGTCTTGCCGTCGAGCGCCGCGTGGCACGACAGGCAGAGCAGCACGAGGTTGTCGCACCCCGACCCGCCGCCCTGCGAGAGCGGCACCCTGTGGTGCACCTCGCCGAGCCCGCGCGTGTACCACCTACCGCCCCTGCAGTCGGCGGCGTGTGCCCCGCAGAGCGCGCACGCCCCGTGCTGGGCGGCGCACACCGTCTGCCTCGCCGAGTCGTACGCGCCCTTGTAGCCGCGCCTGTACGCGTACCTGCCGTCGTCCCTCCTCGCGCCACCGCACCGAGGGCAGTCGCAGCCGCGCGCGACGAGCGCGTGGCACTTGGGGCAGACCCAGTTAGTCTTTTGCGCCATCTGTCATCCTCTTTTTCCTCTCGTTCGACAAGTTCCGCCGGGCCAAGTCGTACCTGCGGCGCTCGCGCTCGGCGGCCGCCCTCTCGTCCGTCCTCTCGGAGAGGACGGAGAAGTGGCACGCCTCGCACAGGCCCTCGCGCCATCCCGGGGCGCCCTTCCTGACCGGGCGCGCGCCGCACCGGGGGCAGAGGTCGCCGTCGGCGGCCCATGGGACGCGGCAGAGGGACACGCCGAGCTCCTGGGCCTTGGACTTGACCGACGACGCCGTGCGGCCGAGGTGCGCCGCGACGAGGTCCGGGCCGTCGGCCGCGTGCGACCTCATGTAGTCGACCTCCGCGCTGCTCCACCGCTTGCATCTTCTCGATGCACCTTTCTTGGCATCGCCCATAAATCTCCACATCAACGCTCAGTAGGGGAGACCGGCCGCTATTGGAGCACGGCCGCGCAGACCATGAGCACGAAGCTCACGATGGCCGCGACGAAGAGGGTGGTCCCGATCTTCATACAGGACCGCTCCACGTCCTCGACGATGCGGAAGAGAATGTCCACGCCGTCGGTCGCGACCTCCAGCGAGCGCTCCATGACCGCGAGGTCGCCCTTCATGCGGCGCACGTCCTCCGCTGCGTCCTCGGCGATCACGAGCGCCTTGGCGGCGCTGCAGGCGGCCGCGTCGGCGCGTGCCGCATAGGCGGCGGGAGCCGCCTTCTTCCTCATCCTTGCAGATCCCCTCGTCATACATGTGCTCCAATCTCAACAGTGCGCCCCGCCTGGTCCAAGGCCGGGCGGGGCGGCTAAGGCTTACCGATTAATTGCGTGTCATGAACCACAGGAACCCGTAGACCGCGGGCGCCGCGAGGAGCGGCAGCAGCCACGGGCCGAGCGCGTCGGCCACGACGGGCGCGGCCGCGATCGCGAGGGCCGGCAGGACGCCCGGTATCGAGAGCGCCGCGACCACGAGGCAGAGCCTGTCGAGCGGGCCGTCGCGCCCGTCGTCTTCCTCTTCAAAATCCGCGATGCTTGGGTTAGAATCCATTTCCGTCACCTTCCGGTCGACCATGGCCCCGGCGAGCTGCAACCTCGCGCGGGGCCGCTTTCGTTTCCCGCATGCCCCCGGCGCGGGCCGCCGGCCGTCACACCGCCTCGGTGGGCGCCGGTGCCAAGGCCGCGGCGTTTCGACGGGCTCGCGAGAGTATTGGCGCGGGCCCGAAGTGCCGGCGGGCCGCGCCGGGGGCATGCTTCCTAAAAGTCCACGTCCTCCGTGTGCGGCACGACGTCATGCCTGCCCGCACCGGCGCGGCCGTCTCGCAGCCACCTGCCGAGGTCCATGAGGCACCCTTGGCACAGTGGCGCGTACACGCCCGTGCCGGGGCCCGCCTCGAGGTCGAAGGCCCACGCGCCGGTGCCGTCGACGGCGACGATGGCGAGCGCCTCGACGAAGCCCGTGTCGCTCTCCGTGTACACCTTCTTGCCGCCGGGGACCTCTATGCTGTGCATGGCCACCGCGCGGCCGCACCTCGCGCATTCGGTCGATACCTTCATGTCTCCCACCTCTCCTAATTCGCCGCGGCCGCCTGGCGCTTTGCGGCCGTCTCGCCTGACTTTTTCTCGCGCCACGCCATGAAAATCGGCCACAGCGCGTTTGCCATCACTGTCGCCCTCACGCTCTCGGGCGGTATGCGATGCTCCTTTGCGGTCTCCATCAAGATCGCCCCCCATCCGAAAAGCCTGGGTTCGCCCGCGCGAAGATTCCCGCGTCGATGTCGGGCGCGTCGACATACCCCAGCTCGAACCGCTCCTCGCGCCTGGCCTGGTCCCTGACCCTCTCGGCGCGCTCGCCGAGCCGCGCCGACACGGTCGAAAGCGCCTGCTTGCACCACAGGAGCGCGCTGCCGAACTGGTGCGCCTCCATCCAGTGCATCCGCTCGGCCGCGCTGTCGATGCACGCGGCCGCGTCTCGCAAGAGCCCTGCGGCCCCCTCAAGCTCCTCGGCGCTCGACGGCGCCGACATGCGCCTGTAGCAAGGCACTCCCTCGTCACTCATCGCCGGCCTCCATCTCTTCCGACATCTTCCGC
This sequence comes from uncultured Coriobacteriales bacterium, assembly GCA_934636245.1. Lineage (GTDB taxonomy): Bacteria > Actinomycetota > Coriobacteriia > Coriobacteriales > UMGS124 > UMGS124. The sequence continues at coordinate 65,521 of CAKUAI010000006.1, read as the reverse complement.
ATGTAACGGGCTGCCGAGAGGAGCTGGTTGGCGAGCAGCGCCAGGCCATCGCTGTACCTGAACGCCTGCTGGCCGCGCAGGTCGTTGACGGCGCGCACGACGTCCACGGCGGCGCCCTCCAGCGCGCGGCATGGGCCCTCGACCTCGCCCGCGCCCATGGGCCCGAGGCGCGCACCACCGAAGACGCTCAGGCGCACCCTGGTACCGTCGACAATCTGCGCGGGCCCCTTGCGCATGAGCCTCCGCGCGTCCTCGACGATGAGCTCGGCCCTGAAGTCGAGGGCGGCGGCATTGAACCTGAGGTAGTCGGGGTCGATGGCGTCCTCCGACGCGGCCACCTCGCGCAGGAACCTCGAGAGTTCGCCCAGCTCCTCGATGCGGGCGCGCTCGCCCGTCGTGAGCGGGCTCGGCATCCCTCCCAGCTCGTTGAGCGGGCTTCCAGGATCGCTAATCATCCCTACCGCCCCCATCCGCGTGCATGCGCTGCCAGAACAGCTCGTCCTTGACCTCGTCCATCCAGGCGTCGAGCGCGCGCAGGAACGGCATCACGTCCCTCTCGCCCGCCCACTCGGCGATGTCCAGGGAGCAGTCGCGGTTGAGGGCGACCGCCTCGCGGGTCACGTGGTCCGAGCAGTCGACGCGGATGAGGGCGGACTCGACGCAGCCCTCGTAGCAGCTGACGCTGACCGCGCCCACCTCCATCTGCGCGCTCTTCGCCCTCCCGCCCGCGATGCGCCTGTTGCGGCGGCACAGCTCCACGCCCACCATGTGCGCGAGCTGGCAGACGTCGTTCTTGGTGAGCCCGTCGTACGTGCCTATCGCGCGGGCGAACCCGTCCCGCACCCCCTCGCGCGTCAGACCCAGTTCCCTCGTGTGCATGGCTACTCCCCCTCCCCGCCGAGGTCGCGCATGTCGGGCGAGAGGAGCCACTCGTCGAGCCAGCGCGCGAAGGCGACGAGGAACGGGCGCTCGTTGCGCGAGTCCGCCCACCCCGCGAAGCCGATAAAGCCGTTCGGCTCGAAGCTGATCCCCTCGCGGTCCTTGAAGTAGGGGCCGTCGACGCGGACGTAGGCGCTGGCTTGCTCGTCGCAGGTGTCTGGGATGTACACTCCGCGCAGCGACATCCTGCAGGCCGACGTCTTGCCGTCGACGTCCTTGAGGTTGTGGCGGCACAGCTCCTCGCCCACCAGCATGGCGAGCATGTGCACGTCGTCCTCGTTCAGGTGGGCTTGGTCGTCGAGCTGGGAGGCGAAAGCCTCGCGCATGCCGTCCCTGGTGAGGGGGTACTCGGCGTTGCCGATGCGCAGGTAGCCGGGGGTCGTGTCAGTGGGTCGGTTGAACATCGCGTGCCTCCTTAGACTGCCGGGGCGAAGGGGGAGACGGCGACGTGCTTGGCGGCGACGGTGTAGTGGTCGGACTCGGCGTAGGGGGAGGCGGCGGCATTGGCGGCGGCAGACTGAGCAGCGTCGCCGACCGTGCGCGGGTCGCGTCGGGACGGCGCGTCCAGGGAGATGCCGCACAGGTCGTTGGGCGTGCAGCCAAGGGCCTGCGCAAGGCGGAACGCGGTCTTGAACTGCGGCAGCATCGCGCCGCTCATGTACTTGCGAATCGCGTCGACGGAGCAGCCCGTCTCGCGCGCCAGGCGCTCGGCGCCCATGCCCGAGAGGTCCATGTATGCCTTCAGGCGACTCGGGAAAATCTCTTCAAGAGACTGCATCTGTACCCTCCTAATTAAAACAGACAGTTTCTGTACGTCGTAAAAGCAGAATAGAGACAGATTTTGTCTGTGTCAACAGTTTTCTACCAATTTTGTTGATTTGAATACACAGTTTTGGTAGATTTCTCGCCATAGGAGGTGAAGCCCATGGATAAGGAGTACACCTTGCGCCTGAGAGAGATTCGAAAAGCGAAAAAGATCACTCAGGGCGATTTGGCTTCAATGATTGGTGTTACGGAAAGAATTGTCGGCTGCTGGGAGAGAGAGGATACGGCTATGTCCCTCTCCGACGCCGTGGACTGCGCGAAGGCGCTGGGCTGCACGCCGAACGACCTGTGCGGGTGGGACGATGGGGACGACGCCGCGCCCGAGGCCGCGTGCCGCCCCGACGACCCCCTCAAGCGGCAGGTCGTGGACGCCTACGACTCGATGACGCAGGCGGGCCGCGAGTCCCTCGCCGGCGTGGCCAAGGGCCTGAGCGCCCTTCCCGAAAACCGCCCGGGGGACGCACGTCCTTCCCTTCAGGCCCAGGGTGTCGCGTAGGTGAGGGGTGGTCGGGGCGTGCGATTCCGAAACGGCCATTGCCCATCAGGTTCAACCGAGGAGGAGCCATGAACAGTAACGGACAGACTGAAAACAACGAAGAAGGCGAGGACAAGACGAAGCCGGGCATCGAGACCGGGATCGTCCTCTACCAGTCCGACGGGGCTAACGTCTCGGTCGAGGTCATGTACTCAGACGAGACGTTCTGGATGAGGCAGAAGGCCATCGCCGAGCTGTTTGGTGTCGGCCTGCCGACGATCTCCGAGCATTTAAACAACATATTCAAGAGCGGCGAGCTGGAAAAGACCAGCTCAACCACTTCTTTCGATTTTTCCGAAAGAAGTAGATTGAGTGGGCGGCCGCCCGTCTACTCCGGCTCGTGACGATGTTCCTCGACGCCGCGGAGGACAGGGCAGAGAGGCATGTGCTGCTCAGCATGAGGGACTGCGAGGAGCTGCTCGACGGCTTCCTGAAGTTCAACGGTCGCGACGTGCTTGAGGGCCACGGCAGCCGCACAAAAAAGACTGCCGACTCGATTGCACGCGAGAGGTTCCGCGAGTTCAGCAAGTGCCAGGACGCCACGTACAAGAACGATTTCGAGAAGCAGCTCGGGAAACTCACGGGGCATGAACGGAGCTGAACGGCGTTGACGGCCGGGAGTCCCTCGCCACCATGGCCAAGGGCCTGTGCGCGCTTCCCGAAAACCGCCCGGGGGACGCACGTGATCGCGTTCCGTCCCGCGACGTCGCGTAAGTGATGCCCCAGTTCGGAACCATTTTGTTGACCTCAATAAAATGGTTCCAATGCGCCCTACAATCGCGCCGAGGAGGCGCGCATGCTGAGAGTGAGAAGGAAGATGGAACGAGAGAGGGTTGTCTACAGGATTTGCGGCGTCGACCCTGAGACCGGGGTCGGTGCCCAGGAGCTGGCGAAGGTGCTGTCCAGCTTCAGCGGCCTCGTGCGCGAGACCGTCACGGTGCTCGGGTGCCAGGACGAGGTGTCCATCAAGGTGCGGCCCTTCCGCGAGGGGTCGTTCATAGTCGAGTTTGCCACCGAGGTCGCCAGCGGCCTGCTCGGGTTCCTCTCGTCCAGCGAAGGTGGGGCGCTGAGCACCGGCCTCGCGATTCTCGGTTTCCTGGGCGGTGGGTCGGCCACGCTGCCCGCCATCGTCCGAAAGGTGAGGGGCCGCGTCGACCGTTTCTCCGACAACGGCGACGGGTCGTACACCTATGGGTCGGGCGACGACGCCGTCACGGTCGACGAGGACACGCACAGGGTCGTGCAGTCCCAGAAGGTGGCCGAGCAGTACACCACGGCCGCCATGGGGCCGATCGTGGGCAGCATAAACGCCCAGAGCGTCCAGATATACGTCGGCGACCCGCACACACCTCCGGCGGCGGGGTACCCGGCGACGTTCACGCAGGAGGACGGGGAGCCTTTGGCGACCTACCGCAAGGTGGCGACTGGCAACTCCGACATGCTCGACGAGGTCACCTCGGAGAAGACGAGCTTTGAGATGCACGGCGTGATCCTCCACCCCGCGTCGGGCTCCTACGACGGCGCGGAGCGCGGCTACACCTTCACCACGGGCGACGGCGCGGACGCGACCACGTACAGGAAGGTCGCGATAGCGGACGAGGAGTTCCGTGAGAGGCTCGAGCGCGCCGAGGTGAGGCTCTTCGCAAAGGACACGCTCAGGGTCGACATGACGGCCGTGCAAAGGGTGTCCAAGATGGGTGCGGTGACGTGGGCCTACACGATCGACAAGGTGCACTCGTACGAGCCGTACAGACCGTGCCAGCAGGAGGGCCTGGGCATATAGGCCGCCACGCCGCCGAAAGTCCAGGCAGCCCCCATTTTCGTGAGGTCACGAAAATGGTCCCCGTGCGCCCTACAATCGCGCCGAGGAGGCGCGCATGCTGAGAGTGAGAAGGAAGATGTCAAAGAGCATTGTCTTCAGGACGCATGGCATGTACCTGTGCCCGGACTCCGGGTCGTACCACGGCGGGAGGTCCGGCTACTCGTTCACCACGCCCGGCGACTCGGGCGCGGTCTACCGCCACGTCACCATCGAGGACGAGGAGTTCCTCGCAAAGGTCGCCTCCGGCGACGTCCGCCTCGGCGGCGGCGACATGCTGCGGGTCGACCTGCGCACCGAGCAGTCCGTCGGGAGGAACAACAGACTCACGACGTCCTACGCCATAGAGCGCGTGCTCGAGTACGTGAAGCTGCCGACGCAGGAGCAGCGGACGCTCTTCGACAGCGAGGCGTAGCGCGGAGCCGAAAGCCCTGGAAGCTTCCATTTTCGCGAGCTCGCGAAAATGATTCCAGTAGGTGAGCCGAGGCGCTGTGGCGTGTTGGATGAATCTATGGGTTTAGTTGTTGACTTTAAAGTGCGTGTTGATATATTACTGGCAGCGGTATTGATTCGGGTAGCCTACGGGCCCCGGGTCCACCAACAAGCGGCTGCCTTACGGGGTAGCCGCTTGTTTGGTTTTGGAGGGCAAAATGGATGACAAGCCGTTCCTCACCATCGACGAGCAAATGGCCCTGTTAAAAAGGCGGGGGCTGCACACTGACTCAGAGACAGAGCGCATACTCATGCGCGAAGGCTATTACTCCATAATCAATGGATATAAAACGCCGTTTATCGACAGGGCCGCCACCGTAAGCGCCGGTGACGACAGATACATCGATGGCGCCACATTCAGCAATATCTACGACCTGTACAGGTTTGATAGAGAGCTGCGGAATCTAACATTCGGCTATCTGATAAAGGCCGAGGCATGCACGAGGACAGCGATCTCGTATTGCTTCTCGGAAAAGCATCGCGGCCATGCTGCATACAAAGACGTTTCGAACTATGCGGCCGAATCAGAGTATCTGTCCCGCAAATCATCAAATAGGCGGGAATACGCCGATGAGATGCGCAAGCTCATGTTGGCGTTCGACGTGGCAGAGAACAAAAGGGATGCACCATTCGTCAAGCATTACAAAAAGAACCACACCCATATACCGCTCTGGGTGCTCTCAAACAACATGACGTTCGGAAATCTCGAGCACATGTTCAACCTTATGACGGACAGCGACAGGTCATCGGTGTGCAAGATGATCGCGGTCTCAAACTCGCTTCTGGGAGACAGGTACCTCGGCTTCTTCTCTCCCAAAAAGGCGAGCATAAGCCTTGAGATACTGGTCAGGTTCAGGAATATCTGCGCCCATGACGAGAGGTTTTATTGCGCAAAGGTCGGAGCCCGAAAAAACGTCGGGTACATCGAGATGATTTCCCATCTCGAACGCTTCCTCCCGCCTCTGGAGCTGATTCGCCTTATAAAAGGCATCAATTCCCTGTATTCGAGATACAAGCTTGAGTGTCCTGGGTTCACGTCGCTTTTTGTCGAGGTTGGCTTTCCGAAGCTAATCGATAAAGTCGCCGATCTTGAGCGACACTATCTCACGGGCGGCCAGCAAGGACGGGCGTAGGCGCGCGGCGCCGAGAGACAGGCTGGGAATCATTTTACCGACTTCGGCAAAATGACCGTCGCGCCCTACAATCGCGCCGAGGAGGCGCGCATGCTGAGAGTGAGAAGGAAGATGGAACGAGAGAGGGTCACAATCGAGTTCGGGGGCCCGACCGAGGAGGTCGGCATCGGGGCCTTTACGGCGACGCTGTTCGGCTACGCGACCGTCGTGCAGGAGGCGGCCAGGCTCATCAACCCGCGCGTGGCGGTCGACGTCAACGTGCGGGCGGTGCGGCCGGGCTGCGTCTCGGTGGACGTCGACGTGGTGATGGGCCTCATGGACGCCCTGCGAAACGTCGTGGCCTGCATGGCCCCCATCGCCCCCGACGTCGTGGCCACGGCCGCCGAGTTCTACCGCTTCAGGCGCGACGTGGCGCGCGGCGGCGGCGTCAAGGAGATACGGCAGACCGGCGACGGCTCGGTCATCGTCACTGCCGGCAACGGCTCCAACGTCACGGTCGGCTGCAACACGTACAACCTCTACGTCAACAGCCCCAAGGCGGGCAAGGCGGTGGGCGAAACCTTCTCGAGCCTCGATGGCGACGAGGCTGTCGAGTCGCTCAGCATCGGCGCGTCGACGCCGGGCGAGGTGCTCGTCGGTCGCGACGACTTCGGCCCGATCGCCGCGTCCCCCGTGAGCGAGGGCGAGCGCACGCGCGAGGCGGTCGAGAAGGCCGTGTCGCTCTCCGTCGTGAAGACCAACTTCGTCATGTCCGCCGACCGCAAGTGGGGCTTCGTCAACAGCGCGGGCGCGTCGATATCGGCAAGCATCGCGGACAAGGGCTTCCTCGACGCGCTGCCGTCGCTGAGCTTCACCATGGGCACCGTCATGGTCGTCGACCTCAAGAAGGTGCAGGCCTTCGACCGCAGGCTGAACATCTTCATCGACAAGGCCGACAGCTACGTGATCACCAAGGTGCACGACGTGATCCCGCCGACCGTGACGCCCGAGATACCCGGCTTCGGCGAGGCGCAAGTTTAGCGTAGCGGATTATTACTGATTTTCGAATTGAGTATTTAGGAGTAGGAGGCATCCGTGGACATGCAGGGCAAGGCGAGGACGGCCGTCATCTACGCGCGCTTCAGCTGCTCGAAGCAGCGCGAGGCGTCCATCGACGACCAGCTGCGCGAGTGCCGCGCGTGGTGCGCACGCGAGGGCATCGAGGTCGTGCGGGAGTACTGCGACCACGCCGTGTCGGGCCGTACTGACGAGCGACCGGAGTTCCAGCGTATGATCTCCTCGGCGGGGGAGTCCGACCTCGTCGTCGTGTACATGATGGACAGGTTCTCAAGGAGCGAGTTCGACGCGCCGATATACAAGCGCGAGCTTCAGCGCCACGGCGTGCAGCTGGTCTCCGCGCTCGAGCGCATCCCCGAGTCGCCGGAGGGCATCATCTACGAGAAGCTCCTCGAGGGGCTGGCCGCCTGCGAGAGCCGCAAGACCTCCGTGCGCACGAGGCGAGGGATGGAGGGCAATGCCCTCAAGGCGATGCCGAACGGCGGCCCCAGGCCGTACGGGTACCGCAACGTCGGCGGGAAATACATTGTGGACGAGGCCGAGGCCGCCGTTGTGCGCGAGATCTTCGAGCGCCGCGCCGCCGGTGAGACGAACCACCGCATCGCCGCAGACCTTGCCGCGCGCGGGGTGGTCAACGCGCAAGGCAGGCCGATGAGGGACCAGGTTGTCGGGAAGATCATCAGGTCGCGCCGGTATGTGGGGGAGTACCGGTGGGGCACGGTCGTGACCCCGAACGCCTTCGACGCCATCGTGGATGAGGCGCTGTGGGAGTCCGCAAACGAGAAGGTCGCCGCCAGGAGCCGCGACCGCGAGAGGCAGGACTACAGGGAGTACCCGCTCGTCGGCAAGGCCATCTGCGCCGTATGCGGCCACGGGCTATCGGGCGAGTCCGCACACGGCAGGGGCAGCGTGCGGTACGACTACTACACCTGCAGCGCCGGCGGCGCGCGCAACCATATCCGGAGGACCCGCGCGCAGTGGCTCGAGCGCGCCGTGGTGCAGGGCATCCGCGCCATGCTGTCCGACCGCGCCGAGGCCGAGCACATCGCAGAGATGGTCGTGGCATCCAAGACCGGCGCCGCCGTGGAGCGCAGGCGCGCCGGCATCCAGGCCGACATACGCAAGGCGGACGACGCCATGCGCAACCTTGTCCGCGCCATCGAGGAGGGGCTGTACACGCCCGCCATGAGGGAGAGGATGGACGAGCTGCAGGCCGCCAAGGCGCACGCCGAGGCCGAGCTCGCCATGGTGCAGGAGACCACCGTCACCGTCGAGGAGTTCACGGAGTTCTTGCTCTCCGGCACCTCGATGAGCGACAGGCAGATCATCGACTGCTTCGTGTGGTCTGTTGTCTTGGACAATGACGCGGCTGTCGTGACCCTCAACTGGGACCACCAACAGGCACAAAAAAACGAACCAGCTCGTATCGAACTGGTTCGTAAGAATAGCGAATGGCTCCCCGAGCAGGGCTCGAACCTGCAACAACTCGGTTAACAGCCGAGTGCTCTACCATTGAGCTATCGGGGAATGCAGTTGTCAGCGTCTTGCGTGGTGCTCGCTGCAGGACTTAGATATATTGCACCTCCAGAGAGTCTTTGGCAACGATGATTTTCAAATATGGGGAACGAACTCATTTTCTACACAATTCCGCTATCTTCGTCTGGTTGCGTATCCGCGTGCAAATCATCGCGCGTACCTGCTAATCTAGCGACTCACGTATCCTATCCACCTTCGAGGGAGAACCATGATCAAAGAGATTGTCAAGGACCAGGAATTCCTTGCCCAGGTCAGCGAGCCTGCAACCATCGAGGACGCCCAGGTTGCCACCGACCTTGTCGACACCATGAATCACCTGTCCGAGAGCTGCGCCTGCCTTGCTGCCAACCAGATCGGCTACAACAAGGCCATCATCGCCTTTGCCGACGACAACAACAAGGTCCATGTCATGTACAACCCCAAGCTCATTCAGTTCATGGGGCCCTTCGAGGCCACTGAGGGCTGCCTGAGCCTCGACGAGGAGAGCACCTCCACTCGTTACCAGCTCATCCGCGTGGCCTATCAGGAGGAGCAGAACGGCAAGATGCTCTCTCGCGTGAAGAAGTACTCCGGCTTCACCGCTCAGGCCATTCAGCACGCCATCGATCACACCAAGGGCATGCTGGTCTAAGTTTTGCCGAGGGGAGCGGTGGCACGGGGCTTCAGACGCGAGTTGTCGACAACTTGTGAATTATCCGAAGTCATGAAGTATCGCGATGCGATTCGCACCAAGTTGTGTCATTATATCCCCCGCGTTGTCGGAGTGGCGGAATAGGCAGACGCGCTAGCTTGAGGTGCTAGTGACCTTTACGGTCTTGCGGGTTCAAGTCCCGCCTCCGACACCATTTGAAATGCCTAAGGGACCCTGCGGGGTCCCTTTTTTTGTTATCGGGCATATGGGTTGTTGCTAACTTTGTCATTTCCCAAAGCCCTTCCTGCGAATTTGCAACGTGTTTGCGCGAAGTGTTTCCGCAAAACCCCGGTTCTCCAGCCGCCAAAGACGAGTGGGGACAGCCAACGAAGGCGGTGCGCTGGGATCACTTGAGCGTCCTCACAACAAAATGCCTGCTCATAGGCTGGCCAGTATTTAATGTCCGGCGCGCTCAATAATTAGTTGTGCATTGGCAGCCACGAACGCGGCTGGAGAACCCCACTTTTGCGGCACTATCTCTCGATTTCAATGCGCGGAAGTGGCGTCCGTGTCGGATCGTGGTGGTGGGGTCCAGTAAACCTCTGTCTCGATGACACGTGAGCGTTCGGATTATTTCAGGTGGGGATGGGGGAAACGACAGAAGTCGGGCATGTGCCGCGAGCGGCGCCTTCGAACGAGTCATGTGTACGGTCGGGCTACCCAAAGGGGCGTGCAAACACGCGACGCTTCATCAAGAAACGTATACGGGCAAGCTTCTGGGGCCGTACTGTCCATGTCAAATCTACTGCCACGGCAGAGAACTACCAGCTAAACGAAAAAAGGCCAGCTTGCGCTGGCCTCTTGAATAATCACTGGAGCGGACTACGGGACTCGAACCCGCGACCCCAACCTTGGCAAGGTTGTGCTCTACCAACTGAGCCAAGTCCGCATGTGCGAGAAGTAACTATACGCGCTATGTCTCCTCTTGGCTAGTCAAAACATCCGATTCATAAACAGCACACATATGAGCCAGATTAAGGCTGAGGCTGCGAAACATATGACATGCGCAACGCGGTTTTGAAACGTGCGTGTGGTAGGCTTTGCGCCATACGTTGGACCGGATGTGCTCGCCGTCAACGAGCGGGGCACACGCTATGAGAAGGGTCGCTCTTATGAAGAGGAATCGTATCCAGGGCATCTCCGCCGCCGTTGCCTCGCTGGCGCTTGCGGGCACCTGTTTTGCCGCTCCTGCTTATGCCGCTTCCAACTCGGTGTTTGGTTCTGGTTTCTCGGGCCAGTCTTCGACCGAGACTCCCATTGCGTCTCCCATTGCCGAGCCCGCTCCGGATACGAGTCAGGCCACCATGCCCGACGATCCCGATGACGTCGACCCGGATTTCCTCGTAGATTCCGATGCAGACTATGCGGCCCTGGTCATGGAGATGCTTGGTCTTGACGATGCCGCGCTCGATCAGATTCTTTCCGGCGACCTCTCCATCGTGACCAACGCTCTGGGCGATACCATTGACGCAGACACTCAGGCTGCCATCGACGAGGCCTCCCAGAGTCTTGCCGAGGCGAACCTTACGACTGCTCAGGTCAAGGAAGCCTTCAATGCCGTGGCGAACGAGGCCGTCAATTCCCTCGTCGACCTGATCGACGCCGCGGATACCTTCCTGACCGAGAACAACTTTATCGTTGAGGATGCCGTGCTCTACAGCGGGGAGCCTTATCTGGCTGACGACCCCACTGCCCAGCAGCTTACCCTCGGCGGCACCTCGATGCTCATTCCGGGCGACTACGCGTTTCAGCAGCTGACTCCCGAAGAGATTGCCGCGGCGTTTGAGCTCGACAACGCCGAGGATATCGTGAGCGATGCCTATATCGCCACCAACGACACGAGCTCTGCCGGTCTTATCTGCGCCCAGCTTACGCCCGAGGCCCTGGGCGGTGCCGGGTATGACATAGCGCAGACCATGGCTGACGAATCCAAGCTCGTCTACCTCGAGACGGAAAGTTCCGTGTTCAGCGCGGGGTGCGCAAGCCTCGAAGACGGTACGCCCATCTTCGACCTGGGCTACCTCAAGGCTTCCGAAGAGCGTCCCTGCTTCTACGAGCTCATCATGATGCCCTCCGATGACGGCGGTCTTGTCGTTGTGTTCGCGCTGACCGATGCAGTGGCCACGCTTGACGACTGCGCTACCTTGTCTGACATCATGACTTCCCTTGTCGGCACGGGTTACGTGGAGGCACGCTAGTCTATGACCCAACCTCGTTTTTCGTACGTGCTGTTCGACTGTGACGGCACGCTGCTCAACACCATCGGCGACCTGGCCTGCGCGGGCAACCTCGTGTGCAAGGCGCACGGCTGGCCCACGCATTGCATCGATTCGTTCAAGCGCATGGTGGGCGACGGCCAGCGCGTGCTCGTGAGGCGTTTCGTTCCTGAAGACGTTGCGGCCGACCCCGATGCGCTTGAGGCTGCCTACCAGGAGTTTGTCGAGCTCTATAGCGCCCACAAGGAAGACACGACGGGTCCCTATAAGGGCATCGTCGCCTGCGTGGAGCACCTGAGGGCCGCCGGCGTGCATGTGGGCGTGCTTACGAACAAGAACCATGAGCAAGCCATCCCGCTTGTCGAGAAGTTCTTCCCGGGCCTTTTCGATGCTGTGCAGGGCAGGCTCGACACGCTGCCCGCCAAACCCGCCGCCCCCATGACGCACGCGCTCATGAAGGCGTTGGGGGCCGACCCCGAGTTGACTCTCATGGTGGGGGACACGTCGGTCGACATTGCGTGCGGCACCAACGCGGGAATCGCAGCCTGCGGCGTTACCTGGGGCTTCCGTCCCCGTGCCGAGCTTGTCGAGGCGGGTGCCGACTTCATTGTTGACAACCCCGCCGAGCTGGCCCGTCTCATCTTGGGTGAGTAGACTGTCCGTCGGCATCACGGTTGCTTGCATTTCGCTTCTTTTCTGTCGGGGCCCGTTCCAGGATGGTGCGGGTCCCGCTTTGTGTTTAAGTGGGGGTCTCAAAGGGGTTGCGGCGCATCGGACGTGTCGTGACGCGCGGTACAAGCGGGGTGATGGACATGGCTCAGGCACAGTTTGACAGGCATCTCAAGCCGGGCGACGCCCGAGCGGCGCTTGACCGCATCGCCTCGTCGCAGGCCTTCCAATCGAGCCGATTCTCGAGTTCTGTGTACGAGGACGAGCCTATCCTGCGCACGGGGAGCCAGTTTCGCCGCGACACGGAGTCGTCGCGACCCTACCAGCTCATCCATCAGCTTGCACAGCGCGAGGACTTGAGGTACGCCCCCGTGGCGAGGGTGTTCTACGAGCAGGCGCGCGCCCTTGCCGACTTCGACGGCACAGGCGACCCCACAGTGCCCTTCAAGTCATATTTCCCCACCTACCAGGCCATGAACGACCGTCAACTTTCGTCGTACTTGGCGTGGCGCGCCCAGGCCCGCAAGGGTGTCATTGCCGCCTCCACGGCGAGCTATGCGTTCGTCTATATCTATGAGCTGCTCATGGGCGTGGGAACGCAGGAGGGTCTGCCTGCGCTTGCGGCACTGACGTCCTTTTGGGTTGCATGGAAGAAGCAGGCCGCGACAGATGTCGGCTTGCTCGACTTCTACCTGCACATTTGGCTGCGCGACTACATCGTGTACCATGGCCTCGACCGATCTCTTCTCGAACGCGTGAGCGGCCCCGCCTCCCAGCGCGATGTCGTTGATGTGTACGCCGCCGTTCCCGTGCTGCGCGAGGCCGAGGCGCTTGTGCTTGCCGGGGGTTCACTTGTGGGTGACATGGCGCAGAAAACGTTTGACGCCATGTGCCTGGCGTCGTCGTTTCGCCTCACTGGCTCAAAGTTCTTCAAGGACTATCCGGCCGAGACGCAGGCTGTGACCTGCGGTGTCTTTGCGCGCCTGGTTCAGCATTGTGCCCATCGCCGCAAAGTGGGCTATGTCGACGGGCTGTTTGGTGCCGAGCAGCGCCGTGCCCATCCCATGTTTTACGGCGCCGTGTTCTATGCCCCGCAGACCCATCCCGATGCCACGTACCGCGTGAGCGATTCTGAGGCGTACATCTGCCGCGACGGCACATGGCGGCGCCGGGTGCCCTGTGCGGAGGAGACGCGCAGCCGCGACCTGGGGCTTTTGATGCACACGGTGGATCACGAGATGCGCCGCATATGGGAGTATCCCAAGCAGGTGCGCGCCTACGAGGTGCCCCGCTACCTCGAGGGCTTTGTCACCAAGGAGGCCACGGCCGCCCATGAGGCCTGGCTTGCGGCGCAGACCCCCAAGATTCATATCGACCGTTCGCTTCTGCGCGGCATTCGCACGGCCGCCGTCAAGACGCGCGAGTCGCTCCTGGTAGATGAGGAGCGAGCCGAGGAGCCTACGGTGGCGGGCGTGGGCGCTGCGCCGCACTCGGGAGTCGCGCCTGCGGTGTCCCCGGTTACGACTGCCCTGGGCACACTGCGCGAGGAGGCCGGTCTGTATGCGATGTCCCAAGCGGGTAGGACACATGCGACTCCTGGTTCGTGCGCGGTTCCTGCGGCGGGTGCGGCCGCTGATTCGAGCGCAGTCTTCTCGGCAGGCAAGGCACCTGCGGCTTTCGCTTCTGGCGTGATTGCCCCATCAGGCACGGAGGCTGTTCCAGGCGTGGTTCTCGCGGCGGGTGAGTCGACTATGGCTTCCGCTTTGAATGCGGCGCCTGGGTTGAATGTACGTCCTACAGCGGGCAAAGAAGCCGTGGATTTTGCTTTGGGCGTGGATTGCGCTGCGCTAGGTGCGCCCTGCGGTCTCACTATCTCTGAGCTGGTATTTCTTCAGGCTCTGCTTGCCGGTGATGTGGCGGGCGCGAAAGCGGCTGTGGGCGCCGGCATGGCGAGCCTCATGGTGGATGCGGTGAACGAGAAGCTCTACGACGAGATTGGTGACGCCGCTATCGAGTTCGACGGCGACACTCCGCAACTTGTGGAAGACTACCGCCCCGACGTGGAAGAGCTTCTCTCGTAAGGTTCGCTTGCCTTGCGTGCTGTGTTGACTTGGCCCGCGGGGGCTTTTTGTCCGCTGCGCTTGGTATCCTATCTGCGATTGAGCTTATCGGTGGGCTGAGATGCCTGCCTGCAGAAAGGTTGCCCGATGAACGCCAAAGCAAATGCCGCCAGCGCCGCCGACGCCCCCAAGGTGCCCCGTCGCATCGCCTCGGTCATCATCAACTCCCTCAAGGGCGGTGTCGTGCCGCGCGTGGGCTTGCCGTACATCACCGTGGGTCGTCAAGCCGAGATTGAGGCGCTCCTGCACGATCTCGAGCTCGTGGGGGAGGGCGGCGCGTCGTTCCGCTTCCTCGTGGGCCGCTACGGATCGGGCAAGAGCTTCTTGCTGCAGACCATCCGCAACCACGCCATGGGCAAGGGCTTCGTCGTAGCTGACGCCGACTTGTCGCCCGAGCGTCGCCTGCAGGGCACGAAGGGCCAGGGCCTGGCCACCTATCGCGAGCTCATCAGCAACCTTTCTACCAAGACGCGCCCCGAGGGCGGCGCGCTCACGCTCATTCTCGACCGTTGGATTTCCAACGTGCAGATGGAGGTGGCCGGCGAGGGCGGCTTTGACCTGGCAAATCCTGCCGACCCCGCGTTTGCCGCCGAGGTCGAGAAACGCATCTACGTGGTCATTCGCCAGCTGCAGGACATGGTGCACGGATACGACTTCGCCCGCCTGCTCGCCATGTATTTCCGCGCTTACGTGGAGTCCGACGACGAGACAAAGGCCAATGTCGTACGGTGGTTCCGCGGCGAGTATCGCACCCGTGCCGAGGCCAAGGCCGACCTGGGCGTGAACATCGTCATCGGAGATGACGACTGGTACGACTACATCAAGCTGTTTGCAAGCTTCCTCAAGGGCGCGGGCTATGCGGGCCTTGTTGTGCTTGTCGACGAGCTCGTGAACCTGTACAAGATCCCCAACGCCGTGGCGCGCCAGTACAACTACGAGAAGATTCTCACCATGTACAATGACACGCTTCAGGGTCGCGCGAGCTACCTGGGCATCATCATGAGCGGTACGCCCCAATGCGTGGAGGACCGCCGTCGTGGCCTCTACAGCTACGAGGCGCTGCGCAGCCGCTTGGCTCAGGGGCGCTTTGCCAGCGAGGGCCATGTGGACATGCTTGCCCCCGTCATCCGGCTCCAGCCGCTGACCCCTGAGGAGCTGTTCGTGCTTGTGGAGAAGCTCGCCGACATCCACGCGGGCTTCTTTGGCTATGAGCGCGTTCTGCGCGAGGAGGACCTGGTGGCCTTCTTGCAGGTAGAGCTCGCGCGCGTGGGCGCCGACAGCCATATCACGCCGCGTGAGATCATCCGCGACTTCGTGGAACTGCTCGACATCCTCTATCAGAATCCTGCGCTCACCCTTGAGGAGCTCGTGAACGATCCCGCGTTCTCCCAGCGCCCGGCCACCCTGCCGTGTGAGGAGGGTGAGGGCAGCGTGCCTAGCGCTGCGCCGGCAGCGGGTCTTGGGCGGGCCGGTTCCGGTCGCTACGCCGCGCAACAGGCTGCCTCGTCGCCCTCTTTTGCTGCGGGTGACGTGGCTTCGGGCCTTGGTCAAGCATCTGCCCCACAGCAGGGTAACTCGCTGTATGACGAGGTGATCCAGTCGGCTGCCCCCGAGGCACCTGGCACCCAGCGCGTGGCGGCCGAGCCGGTTGCGGCACCGCGCACGTTCGCCGAGTTCACCATCTAGGCGGCTCTCTTGAACGTCTTCGACCGCTATGCGCCTTTTGTCCAGGATTTCATCTATTCGCACGGCTGGGAGTCGCTGCGCGGCATCCAGGTGGCTGCCGGCGACGCCATCTTCAACACCGACGACAACGTGCTCCTGGCGGCTTCCACAGCCTCGGGCAAGACTGAGGCGGCGTTCTTTCCAATTCTCACGCTCTTTGACGAGAACCCGCCGGCATCGGTGGGCGCCATCTACGTAGGCCCGCTCAAGGCGCTCATCAACGACCAGTTCTATCGTCTCAACGACCTCTGCGCCGAGGCCGGCATCCCCGTGTGGCACTGGCACGGCGACGTGAGCGCCTCCCACAAGGCGCGCATGCTCAAGAATCCCTCGGGTATCCTGCAGATTACGCCCGAGTCGCTCGAAGCGTTGCTTATGCACAAGCATTCGGCTGTGGCCAGGCTTTTCAGCGACCTGCGCTTTGTGGTGATCGACGAGGTGCATTCGCTTCTGCGTGGTGACCGCGGCGGGCAGACCCTGTGCTGCATCGAGCGCCTCTCGCGCATGGCGGGGGTCAACCCCCGCCGCATTGGTCTGTCGGCCACCATCGGCGACCCCGAGCTCACGGGCGAGATTCTCTCGCGCGGCACGGGCCGGGGCTGCGTCATCCCGCAGGTCAAAGAGCAGGGCCGCACCTGGCGTCTCTCCATGGAGCATTTCTTCGTGAGCGGTCCCCAGGCAGTGCAGCGCGGGCCCCATCCCCGCACACAGATAAGCGAGCCTGCCCGAGCCGCAGGACCCGCGCTTGAGCCCGCCAGCGACGTGGCGCCCGAGCACGCCGACCCTGGCATCGCCTACATCTTTGAGCACACCAAAGACGCCAAGTGCCTGGTCTTTGTCAACTCGCGCGAGGAGGCCGAGGCTGTCACCACGAGCCTGCGCCAGTACTGCGAGGCCACAGGGCAGCCCGACCGCTTCCTCATCCACCACGGCAACCTCTCCTCGTCGCTGCGCGAAAGCGCCGAGGACGCCATGCGCGACGATGACCGCGTGTTCACGACGGTGACCACCGCCACTCTCGAGCTCGGCATCGACATCGGCAGACTTGAGCGAGCCTTCCAGATAGACGCGCCGTTCACGGTGAGCAGCTTCCTGCAGCGCATGGGTCGCACCGGCAGGCGTGAGAGGCCTTGCGAGATGTGGTTTGTCATGCGCGAGGAGGAGCCCGAGGCGCGCGCCCTCATGCCCGAGTGCATCCCCTGGAAGCTCGTGCAGGGCATCGCCCTTGTGCAGGTGTACCTGGAGGAACGCTGGGTCGAGCCGCCGCGCACGGGACGTATGCCTTTCAGCCTGCTCTATCACCAGACCATGGCGACGCTTGCCTCGTGCGGCGAGATGAGTGCCGCTCAGCTGGCCAACCAGGTGCTCAATCTGTCGTGCTTCGACAACATCTCGCCCGACGACTATCGGGTGCTCCTGCGTCATCTCGTGGACATCGACCACATCGAGCGCACCGATGAGGGCGGTCTCATCGTGGGCCTCGCCGGTGAGCGCGTCACGAGCTCCTACAAGTTCTACGCGACGTTCCAGGACAACGAGGAGTACACCTGCCGCAGCGAGTCTATGGAGCTGGGCACGATTGTGCAGCCGCCGCCCCCGGGTGAGAAGATTGCCATCGCCGGCCATGTGTGGATTGTCGAGGAGGTCGACCACAAGCGCCACGTGGTGTACTGCACGCAGGTGAAGGGTAAGGTGCCGGCCTACTTTGGCGAGGTTGCGGGCGACATCCACACTCACGTGCTCGAACGCATGCAGCGCGTGCTGGCCGAGGACACGCAGTACATGTACCTCATGGGCAACGCCCAGGCTCGCTTGGAGGAGGCACGCCATGTTGCACGTGCCTCGGGGCTTGTTGCGGGGCCGGCCTGCCCGGCGGGGGCTCTGCCTGCGGGGGCAGCGCGTTTGCCTCGTCAAGCGGCGCAAGGTGCCGTGTGGGGGGAAGATCCAACTGACTGGCAGGATGCGGGCGTCGCCGGTCCTGGGGGCGTGCGTGGCAACGAGGCGCTCATGCGCGGCTCTGACGCAGGCGAGTTCCCCTATGCTGCCGCTGCCTCTTTGGCCGAGGGCGATTGGCTTATCAACCTGGGTGGCGATACCTGGGCGCTTTTCCCCTGGTTGGGCACGTATGCGTTCCTGGCGCTCGAGCGTCTCATCAAGATCAAGTGCGCGCCTCGCCTGGGCATCAAGGGCATCGACTCGGCGCGGCCCTACTACATCCAGTTCCGTATGCCGGCCGAGCGAGACGACTTCCTGCAAGCAGTGCAGCAAGAAGCGCTTGCCCTCGCCGACCCCATGGAGCTCGTGTATCCCGAGGAAGTGCCCATCTTCGACAAGTATGACGAGTTCGTCCCCGAAAGCCTCGTGCGCAAGGGTTTCGCCCATGGCGTGCTCGACATCGAAACCATGCGCGCCCGCGTCCTTTCCTGGCAATGACGAAAAGGAATGGCGATTTAAGGTGCGTGCAATACGCCATTTTGGGACGGTATGCCTGGTCATGCGCCATGCTGCGCGCGCTGTTCTCGCTGGCACCCAATGGCACGCAGGCTCTCTTCGTTGCAAATGCAACCGTCCCTGCGTGTAAAGCGACTATACTGGACTGCATCCGTGTGCTTTGCTAAGGAGAGGATGTTTGCATGAAGAAGGAAACGCTCGTTGTCATTGTCGAGGCCCTCAAGGAGGGCAAGACGCCGGTTTTCCCTGCGGAGGACTTCCCCTGCTTCGAGCCGGAGGCTCTTGCGGGCAAGGAGAACGTGACGCCTGTCGTGCTCGATGCTCTCGTCAACGGCATCACTGTGGCCGACGTGCCTGTTTTCGAGCGTGCCATCGCCGCCATGGACGCCGGCGAGCTTGCCTGGATCGGCTTCAAGCTCGTGTTTGACCCCCAGGCTGCCCAGTCCAATGTGGACAACGAAGTCACCAAGAAGTACGGCGAGCGGGGCTCTGCCGACGGTGAGCCGCTCGTCTTCTTCTGCAGCGACGCCAAGGAGGTCGTGGCCAGCCGCGAGTATTCGCCGCGCGACCTGTTCCAGATGAAGGACATCACCCGTGGCCCGGGCATGCACAACGACCAGTTCGCAGGCCTTACCTGGATGAGCGCCCCGCTCTTCGACAAGGTTCACGTGTGGCTGCTCGGTGCTTCCGACGCCGCCGCCGAGACGGCTACCCTTGCCGAGCATGTGGGCTTCCGCGTGACGGTTGTGGACTACGATCCCGCCTACATCAGCGAGGAGCGCTTCCCCACTTCTGAGCGCATCCTGCTGCCTGGCCCCGGCTTTGTCGGCATCGACGACATCGAGTGCGCTCCCGAGGACTACGTGTGCGTCCTTACCCGCGGTCACATGTTCGACCCGCAGGGCTGCGTGTGGGGTACGCGCCAGCACGCGCACTACGTGGGCATGATGGGCTGCAAGGGCAAGAATGACACTGTGCACAACCTTGTGCTTGCCCAGGGTGGCACCGAGCTCGACTGGCAGCGCGTCAAGCGCCCCATCGGCCTCAAGTTTGGCGCCAAGACTCCCGCAGAGCTCGCCATCGCCATCGTCGCCGAGCTCGTGGACGTGCGCTACCAGCAGCGCTACTCCGCCGAGGCCCGTGCCAAGCACGACGCAAGCCTGGGCAGGTAGGGACCACCCGAGGCGCCCTGCGCAAATCCGGCCACGAAAAAATCCCCCAGCCCACGCCATGTGGACTGGGGGATTTTCGTAAGCAAGCAATCGCAGTGTTGCGTCTCGCCTTGCCGTACTCCTACACCAGCGGGTGGTGGCAGGCGCACATGTGCGGCCCCTCGGGGGTCTGGGCCAGGCAGCGCAGCTCGGGGCTCTCGGTGCGGCACAGCTCGTCGGCGTAGGGGCACCTCGGGTGGAAACGGCAACCGCTCGGCAGGTTGATGGGGGAGGGGAGCTCGCCCAAAACCGCCGCCTTCTTGTCGTCCACCTTGTTCTCCTCCATGGAGGGGGCAGCGGCAAGAAGCACCTTGGTGTAGGGGTGCGCCGGCGTGCTGTACAGGATGTCGGTGGGGGCGGTCTCCACCATGGCGCCCAGGTACATCACGGCCACGCGGTCGGAGATGTAGCGCACTACGCGCAGGTCGTGGCTGATGAACAGAATCGAAAGGCCAAGCTTCTCCTGCAGGTCGCAGAGCAGGTTGATGATCTGCGCCTGGATGGAGACGTCGAGTGCAGAGACCGGCTCGTCGGCGATGATGAGCTTGGGCTCTACGGCCAGGGCGCGGGCGATGCCGATGCGCTGGCGCTGGCCGCCCGAGAAGGCGCTCGGCAGACGGTCGGCCTGGTCCTCGCTGAGGCCCACGAGCTCGAGCAGCTGGATGATGCGCGCGTCGACCTCGGCCTTCGTGCACATGTTGTGGTGCAGCAGCTCCTCGCGCAGCACCTGGCGCACGGTCATACGCGGGTTGAGCGAGGAATAGGGATCCTGGAAGATCATCTGGATGTCTTTGCAGCTGTTGCGCAGATCGTGCTTGGAAAGCTGGGAGAAGTCAACGCCTGCAAAGACGACCTTGCCGCCCGTGGGGTTGTACAGGTTGATGACCGTGCGGGCAAGCGTGGACTTGCCGCAGCCCGACTCGCCCACCAGGCCGAGCGTCTCGCCTGCGTTGAGGGAGAACGACACGTGGTCCACGGCGGTGAGGTGCTTGCGCTCCTTGCGCATGACGGCGTCGAGCACGCCGTACTTGAGGGGGAAGCTCTTGCACAGGTCGGTCACCTCAAGCAGGGGCTCGCCCTGCGTGGCAGCCTTGGGGGCCTTCGTCTCTTCGGCCATTATGCAACGCCTCCCTTCTTCTTGGGCGTGATGTCGGGCGTGAGGGCATCGGCCGCGTCCTTGTCGGCGTTGGCGCCCTGCTCAGAGCCGGAGGCAATGAGCTCTTCAGCGAAGTCGCGGTCCTGGTCGGTCACGCGGGTACGGTCGTAGGGGTCGGCGTGGTGGCAGCGCACGCGGTGGCCGCCCACAAGCGTCTGCATGTTGGGGGCCTTGGTGCGGCACATCTCGTCGGCGAAGGGGCAGCGCGGCGCGAAGGCACAGCCCACAATCTCGTGCGCCAGGTTCGGCGGCGCGCCGTGGATGGGCTCCAGGCGTGCGCGCGTGTCGTTCTCGGCGGGCAGCGAGTTGATGAGGCCCACGGTGTAGGGGTGCTTGGGGTGGTGCAGCAGGTTGCGCGTGTCGGCGATCTCGACGATGCGGCCGGCGTACATGACGCCCACGTGGTGGCACATCTCGTTCACGACGCCCAGGTCGTGCGTCACGAGCAGGATGGACATGCCGAGCTTCTCGCGCAGGTCGTTGAGCAGGCAGATGATCTGGTCCTGGATGGTCACGTCGAGCGCGGTGGTGGGCTCGTCTGCGAGCAGCAGGCGAGGCTGGCTTGCCAGGGCGATGGCAATCATCACGCGCTGACGCATGCCGCCCGACATCTCGTGGACGTAGTTGCCCATGCGGTTGGCCGGCTCGGGGATGCCCACGAGGCGCAACAGCTCGACGGCGCGCTCCTCCATCTCCTTCTTGCTCAGGCCCTCGCGCTTGAGGGACTCGAAGAACTGCTTGCGCACGGTGGTGACCGGGTTGAGCGAGGTCATCGGGTCCTGGAAGATCATGCCGATCTCCTTGCCGCGCAGGCCTCGAATCTCGCGGTCGCTCATCGTGGTGAGCTCCTGGCCCTTGTAGCGCACGGAGCCGCCCACGATCTTGCCCACCTCGGGCAGCAGGCGCACCAGCGAACGTGCGGTGGTGGACTTGCCGCAACCAGACTCGCCTACCAGGCCGAACGTCTCGCCCTCGGCGATGGAGAACGTGACCTTCTCCACGGCGCGCACCGTGGAGCTCTTGGTTATGTAGTGCATTGAGAGGTCGTCGACCTCGAGGATGTTTGCCATGTCTCAGGCCCCCTTCTAGTCCTTGGTCCTGAGCAGGTCGTTGAGGCCGTCGCCGAAGAGCGAGAAGCCAAGGCCAACGATCGCCATGACGATGCCGGGCATGGAGGAGATCCACCAATAGCCGCCCAACAGGTAGCTCTTGCCGCTGGAGATGATGGAGCCCCATTCAAGGGTGGCGGCGTCCACGCCCAGGCCCAGGAAGCTCATGGAGGCGGCGGTCATGATGCACATGACGATGTCGGAGGCCGCGTACACCACGGAGCTGGAGATGACGTTGGGCAGGATGTGGCGGAAGATGATCTTCGCGTCGGAGTAGCCCAGGGTCTTGGCGGCCTGCACATACTCGGAGTTCTTGGCGATGAGGACCTCGGAGCGCACGAGACGCGTGTAGGGAGGCCAGCTCACGATCCACATGGCGATGAGCAGGTTCATGACGCCGTTGCCCAGGATGGCCACGATGGCGATGGCGAGGACCATGAACGGGAACGCCACGAAGATGTCGAGGATGCGCATGATGATGGTGTCGAGCTTGCCGCCGTAGTAGCCGCAGATAAGGCCCAGAAGCGTGCCCACCACGAAGGGCAGGGCCACCGAACCCAGGCCGATGAGCAGGTCGAGACGCGTGGCGGCGATGACCATGGTGTAGATGTCGCGGCCGTAGTTGTCGGTGCCGAACCAGTGCTCGGCGCTGGGCGCCTGGAGCATGGCGGTGAAGTCCATGAGGTCGGTAACGGGCTTGGCGGCGTCGGGGGCGAAGAGCGTGGGGAATGCCGCCACGACAAACGCCAGAGCTACGATGATGGCGCCGATGACAAGGCTGGGGCTGCGGCGCCAAATCGGGATCTTCTTGATCTTGGTGCGCTTGGGAGCGAGTGCTGCAGTGTCTGCCATTATTTCTCATCTCCCAACTTGATACGGTGGTCGAGCACCGAGTAGAGAATGTCGGTGACGAGGTTCACGACGAGCGTGATGATGACGAACACCATGACGCAGGCCTGGACGGTGGCGTAGTCGCGGCCCGTGACCGACTGCACGAGCAGGGCGCCGATGCCCGGCAGGCCGAAGATGTTCTCGATGATGACCGAGCCGGACAGCATGCCGATGATGCGCATCGACAGCAGCGTGGCCGTGGGGATGAGGGCGTTGCGAAGCACGTAGCCCGTGGAGATCACCCAGCTAGAGAGGCCCTTGGAGCGGCCGAAGTCCACGTAGTCGGCGTTGCGCACGTCAACGACGTTGTTGCGCACGTTACGAATGACGACGGCGATGGAGGAGAAGGCCAGGGTGAAGCCAGGAAGGATGAGCGCCTCGAAGTGCTCGGGCCAGGTCTTGCCCCAGCCGGAGGTGGGGAAGATTCCCAGGTTCACGCCGAAGACGATGAGCAGCACCAAGCCGACCCAGAACGAAGGGGCAGCCAGGCCGATCAGGGCAAAGATGCGCGTGAGGATGTCGGGCAGCTTGTCCTTCTTCACGCCGGCCATGTAGCCCAGGGGCAGCGCCACGATGACGGTGAAGATCGTGGCCGTGAGAGCCAGGCACAGGGTCACCTGCATGCGCGAGGCGATGAGCTGCGAGACGGGCATCTTGTAGATGGTGGACGAGCCCAAATCGCCCTGCACGAGGTTGCTCACGTACACGGTGAACTGAGTCCACAGCGATGCGTTGAGGCCCATCTGCTCTTTGAGCGCCTCATACACCTTGGGGTCGATCTTGTCGCCCAGCGTTGCGAGGGCCGCGTCGCCAGGCAGAAGGCGCATAAGCAGGAATATCGCGATGACTGCAATGATGAGCACGGGGATCATCTGCAATACACGTTTCACGATGTAACGGAATGTTTCCACGCCTTCCCCTCCTTCCTTTCCTCTCTTTGCGTGCGAATACAGAACTGTATATGCACACGTCTTCCATACACGAATTGCTAAGCATACACGCTTTTTTACTCGTAACTACATCAAATGGGGCCGCGATGGATTTTTCCACCGCAGCCCCCGGATATTTGCGTTGTTACGCCTTAAGCGCGCGCCCAGTAAAGCTCGGCCATCGCGTGAGGATTAGGCCTCGCGGGCAAGGTCCTCGAGGCGGTAGTTGCCAAGCGGGGTCTGGACCCAGCCGGTGACAGCCTTGTTCATGGCGTTGCACCAAGGGGTGACCATGAGCGGCACGTAGATGGCCAGCTCGCGCAGCTTCTGCTGGATCTGGGCGTAGAGGTCCTTGCGCTTCTCCTCGTCGAGCTCGATGAGGGCGGCAGAGTTGAGCTGCTGCATCTCGTCGTCGAACTCCATGCCGGAGTAGTAGCCGCAGGTGACGCTGTAGTCGAACACGAACTGCATCATCTCAGCGGGGTCGGTGACGTCGTCGTTCCAGCCGGAGATGATGAGGTCGTAGTTGGAAAGGTCCTTGCGGGCGGCGGAGTAAGCCGTGGCCTCAATCTGGTTGAAGTTCACGGTGACGCCGATCTGCGCCCACTGCTTCATGAGGATCATGCCGATCTGCTGATAAGTCTCGTTGCCCTCGCGCATCAGCAGGGTGAGATCGAACGGGCCGACGCCGGCCTCGGCAAGCAGGGCCTTTGCCTTCTCGATGTCGCCGGAGGGCTGGTCGGAGGCATAGTAGAACTCAGAGGTGGGGTTGATGATGGAGCTGGCGGGCGTGGCGTAGCCGAAGGTGATGGTGTCCACGAACTCCTGGGAGTTGGTGGCCAGGTAGAGGGCCTCGCGCACCTTGGGGTCAGCGAGCTTCTCGCTCTTGCTGTTCAGCGACAGCCAGTACACCATGGTGGAGGGGTCGGCCTCGACGTTGATGTTGGGGTCGCCCTCGAGCTGCATCAGGCCGGAGAAGGACAGGTCGGTAGCGATGTCGATGTCGCCGCCCTGCAGCTGGATGATGCGGGCCGCGTCGTCGGAGACAATCTTGAACTCGACGGTCTTGGTGAGGGGCTTACCCTCGACGCGGTAGTTGGGGTTGGCCTCAAGCGTGAGGTACTCGCCCTTCTTCCACTCGGAGACGGCATAGGGGCCAGTGCCGAGGATGCCGTTGTGGTATTCGTCGGCGCCGACCTTCTCGAAGTAGGCCTTGCTCTGAACGCCCAGGGTGAAGATGCAGAGGTTGGCCAGCGTGGAGGCAGCCTCTTCCTTGGTGTAGACGATGACGGTGGTGTCGTCGGGGCACTCGACGTGGTCGAGGTTCTCGACGCACATATGCCAGCTGGAGTCCTCGGTCTCGATGGCGCGGGTGAAGGTCCACTCCCAGTCCTCGGCGGTGACGGGGGAGCCGTCGGAGAAGAGCAGGCCCTCCTGCACGTGGAAGGTGTAGACCTTGCCGTCCTCGGAGACCTCGGGCATGTCGGTGGCCAGGCAGGGCTCGATGGAGGAGCCGTCGTCGGAGCTCTTCAGCAGGCCGTCGAGGATGAGGTTGAAGATGAAGATGTTCTGGTTGCCGGTGCAGGTCACAGGGTCGAGGTCGTCGGAGTCGACGGCGCGGCCGACGATGATCTTCTCGGCTGGGTCGGCGCTGGCGACGTTGACGCCACCGAAGGCGGCCAGGGTGCCCAGGGCAGCAGAGCTGAGCAGGAAATTGCGGCGGCTAAGCTGAAGGTCCATGTGTGTCTCCCTTTCGTATACCCGCCCTCTGGCTGAGGCCGGGCCGTGCCCTTATGCCGGAGCCGCCGGTCTGTACCGGTTGGCTCCGACACCGTGATTTGCATTGTGACAGCGGGAAAATCGAAGGGGGACGCAAACGGCGCAGATTTCCACACTTGGAAACAAAAGGCCCTCGGCCAGCTTAAAAATGCTGGTCAAGGGCCTATCGCTAGAGTCTTATGTTAATTTGCGCGCATGAACGGGAGGTTAAATTCTCCACAGGGGAGCGCTGAGGGCCGACGAGCGGTCGCATTGCCGACCCTCAGCGGTCTTAGAACTCGGCGACGACCTCGGGGGTGAGCGCGGCCACGCTTGCCACGGCCACGCGCGCTGTGTTCATCACGTCGTCGATGCTGGCGATGGCGCAGTTCGAGTGGATGTAGCGGCAGGGGACGCCGGCCACCACGCAGGGGATGCCGTTGTCCATGAGGTGCGCGATGCCGCCGTCGGTGCCGCCGCCCACGCGCACCGCGCCCTGGGCGGGCAGGCCCGCCTGCTTGGCCGCGTTGAGCACGAAGCGCTGGTAGCGGGGGTGCGTGATCATGCAGCAGTCGGCGTAGCGCAGCATCGGGCCCTGGTTGACGCAGCACTGCGCGTCGTCGGGGTTGCCGAACGTGTCGTCGGCCGGGGCGCCCTCGAACATGAAGCAGACGCTGGGGTTGAAGTGGCGCACGGCGCTCGCCACGCCGCGCTCGCCGACCTCTTCCTGGGCGCTCACCGAGGCGACAACGTCGAAGGGCAGGTCGAGCTTGGAGAGCTCGCGGATGGCCAGCAGCATGGCGGCCACGCCGGCGCGGCAGTCGAAGGCCTTGCCGAACATCATGCGCTGCTCGGGCTGGTAGTGGAACGTGGTGGCCGGGCACACGGGCTCGCCGACGCCCATGTGGAACTTCTCGATGGTCTCCTGCTTGCTCGTGGCGCCCACGTCGATCTTGAGCTCCATGCCGGCAAGGCCCGCCTCGCGCTCGGCGGGCGTCATGAAGTGCGGGGGCTTCGCGCCAACGACGCCGCGTACCCAGTTGCCCTCGGTGGTGCGCACGAGCACCTCCATGCCGATGGTGCTGCCCTTGGAGAAACCGCCCAGGTTGATGAAGGTGAGGGTGCCGTCGGCATGGATGGACTTCACCATGAGGCCCACCTCGTCGCCGTGGGCGTCGAGCATGACGACGGGCTTGGTGCCCGAGAAGTTCTTGGGCTTGATGAAGCCGCACATGAGCGAGTTGCGCTCGAAGTCGGCGAAGGGCTCGCAGAACTCCTTGACGACCGCGAGGGTCTCTTCCTCGAAGCCCGAGGGGCTCTTGGCGTTGGAAAGCTTGCCCATGAGGTTGACGACTTCGGCGTCCTCGAAGGCAATGCTTGCGGCATCGATGCTGGAGCAGGTCATGGAGCAAATCCCCTTTCGTTTGGCATGTCGGGCCGCACGGGGCGGCTCGCGCTGGGTGATCGGTTCGCACGCATCATAGCCCGCTTGTGCCGTCGGGGAAACATTGGGGACCATTCAGTTCAAAACGGCCACGCAATGCAAGGGCGGCGAAGCGCCCCGGTGCGGTCTGGCGATTGAGGAGAGTTGTGCCTCCGTTCACAAGACGTAAACTTTGGAGGCTAGAATGGCGCTCGTTCAATTCGGGCGACCGACATCGTGTCGGCCGCGCAAACGAAAGGGGAGCGCCATGCGTCTGGCTCGTATCACTTGGCCTCAGTGCCAGGCTTACTTCAAGGACAACGACACCGTGCTCATCGGCGTGGGTTCCATCGAGTGCCATGGCCTGCACAACCCGCTCGGCACCGACACCATGGCGCCCGACTACCTCATGGACCTCATCGAGGCCCGCGAGCCCGGCGTGCTCATCGCCCCCACCGTGCCCTACGGTGCCACCGACGATCTCATGGGCTTCCCCGGCACCGTGTCGCTGGGCGTGCAGGGCCTCATCGACGTGCTCATGAGCATCGTCGACTCGCTGTATGCCTACGGCGCGCGCCGCTTCGTCTTTGTGAACGGCCACGGCGGCAACGTCAAGTCCATCGCCACGGTGTGCTCGGCCCTCAACGAGCAGGGTTGCATCGCCGTCCTCATGAACTGGTGGAAGATGGCCCCGCAGCTCAACCCCGCATGGGGCGGCGGCCACGGCGACGGCATGGAGACGAGCGCCAACCTCGCCATCGACCCCGAGAGCGTGGACCTGTCGGCGCTTGCCCCCGAGGCGCTGCGCGACGACTTCGGCCCCTCGCTCAAGACGACGGGCTGGGTGAGCGTGGAGTGGGACGGCGTGTCGGTCGACATGCCCCGCCCGCTCGTGCGCATGGCCTCCAACGGCTGGGTGGCCGAGGGCCACGACAACCCGCCCGAGGCCGCCAGCGCGGAGCTGGGCCAGGCCATGCTCGAGGGCACGGCCGACTACATCGCCCGCTTTGTGCGCAACCTGCGCGACGTGGAGCTGCCCGAACCGCTGTGCTACGAGGACGAGACCGCCAAGGGCCTGGCGTACATCGAAGGTCTCAAGGCTGGCAAGTAACAGTGCGTGCTGTATGGTTTAAGGTTGAGCGTAAACCCTAAAGGTTGCAGTTCAGAGCCTTGTTTGAAAGGAAGAAGACTATGCGTCTTGAACGTAGCACGTACCCTCAAGTAGAGGCTTACCTTGAAGGTAATGACACCGTGCTCATGCTCTTTGGCTCCACCGAGCAGCACGGCAAGCACAATCCGTTGGGCACCGACTCGTTTGCCCCGCAAAAGCTCTCCGAACTCATCGAGAAGGACCTGCCCGGGCTTCTCATCGCACCTATCCTGCCCTTCGGTTCCTCGCCTCGCTTCGTCGAGTTCCCCGGCACGTTCAACTTGGGCGACCAGCTCTACCTTGCCGTGGTGAAGAAGCTTTGCGAGAACCTCTACGACCAAGGCTTCCGTCACTTCGTGTTCTTGAACGGCCACGGCGGCAACTCCAAGGCGCTCACCGAGTGCCAGCTCGACCTTGCCCAGAAGGGCTGCCGTGCGGCATTGCTCAACTGGTGGAGCATGGTGGCCGACTTCAACCCGGAGTGGGCCGGCGGCCACGGCGGCGGCCAGGAGACGAGCGCCAACCTCTACATCGATCCCACCATGGTGGACCTCGACAGCGTGGAGGGCATGGGCCTCATCAACGACCTGGGCGACGACATGCCCAGCGTCCACTTCGACACGGTGAAGTACAAGGGCGTGAGCGTGACCGTGCCCCGTCCCACAAACTATTATGCTGAGAACGGCTGGATCGGCCCCGACGACCCCAAGAAGGCCAGCGCCGAGTGGGGCCGCGAGATGATGGAGACCGTGGCTGCCTGGATGGTCGACTTCATCCAGGCTTTCTCCAAGACCCCTCTGCCCGACTCCGAGGACTAAGGGATTCGATATAGCATGCGCGAGACGCGGGCGGCAAAACAGACAACCCTTGAGGGCATCGAGGTCGTGCGCTCACGGCGCAAGACGCTCGCCCTTGAGGTGAAGGCTCCCGCCCGCGTCATCGTGCGCGCCCCCATGCGCGCCTCGCAGAAGTCGATTTGCGAGTTTGTGGAAAGCCATCGCGCATGGATCGCCGCGGCGCTTGCGCGCGTGCAGGCCCGTCAGGAGGCGAAGGCGCAGGCCGTCCAGCAGGAGGGCCTGCTCTCCCAAGAGGACCTTGCGGCGCTTGCGCGCGAGGCTCGCCTGATAATTCCGGCTCGTGTGGAGCACTTCGCGGCGCGCATAGGCGTGTCCTATGGCCGCATTACCCTGCGGTGCCAGAAGACGCGCTGGGGCAGTTGCTCGACGGCGGGCAACCTCAACTTCAACGTGCTGCTCATGCTTGCCCCGCCCGAGGTGCTCGACTACGTGGTGATTCACGAGCTGTGCCACCGCCTTGAGATGAACCACTCCGCACGCTTCTGGGACCTTGTCAGCCGTTACGACTCCGACCAGCGCCTCCATCGCGCCTGGCTCAAGGAGCACGGACCGATGCTGCTCGCCCGTGCTGGAAA
This sequence comes from uncultured Coriobacteriales bacterium, assembly GCA_934636245.1. Taxonomy (GTDB): domain Bacteria; phylum Actinomycetota; class Coriobacteriia; order Coriobacteriales; family UMGS124; genus UMGS124. The sequence goes on along the minus strand of CAKUAI010000006.1, from coordinate 36,255 downwards.
GTAGGCGGCGCCCGGGCGGGATGCATGCGGTACCTTTTTCTGTCGTTTGCTGCCCTACTTCGAATTGCCTTTTCTGCTGTGGGCCAAAACCTGCGATAATTGCGGCGTCGGCCGCAAACGCAGGGGAGACGTATGACAAGCCAGCTCACGAAAAGGGCCCTTGAAGAATCGTTCAAGCGGCAGCTGTCCACAAAACCGCTCTCCAAGATCACCATTGCCGACATCGCCCAGGACTGCGGCATCAGTCGCATGACGTTCTACTACCATTTCAAAGACATCTACGACCTCATGGAATGGTCGCTTGAAGAAGACGCCATGCGCGCCATCGCCGGGTGCCAGACTGTCTCGACCTGGCAGGAGGGCTACCTGAGCGTGCTCAACGAGCTTGCCCAAAACAGGCAGTTCATCAATGCGATCTACCGCGAGGTGAGCCGCGAGCGCGTGGAGCGCTTCCTTTTGCCTGCAACGCGCAAGCTCATTTCCGGCGTGGTGAACGACGACCCCTTGTGCGAGCGGGTGCCGCAGCACGAGCGCACGTTCATCGCCGACTTTTACGCGCATGCCTTGGCGGGGATCACGCTTGACTGGATTGGCGACGGCATGGCCGAGAAACCCGAGCTCCTGCAGCGTCGCGCCGGCATCATCATGGAGGGCACCGTTTCCACCGCACTTTCTCGCTTTACGAGTCTCTAAGGTTTTCATCGTCGGTTTTCTTACAATCGACCCCCTTTGATAAGTTTCTTATCAAAGCCAAAACCCTGATAAGGATGACGTTTCCGATGCCCGGGCACACTGGGGGCAAGGGCAAAGAGCCCAGCGGGGGATTCAAAAAGGCGCGCAACGCATGCGGCCTGTCTTCCGAGCCATTGGTGCGCGACACGGAAATGAGGGAACTCATGTATTACTCCAGCGGAAACTACGAAGCCTTTGCACGTCCCAAGAAGCCCGAGGGAATCGACCACAAGAGCGCCTACATCATCGGCACCGGCCTGGCGGCGCTGAGCGCGGCCTGCTATTTGGTTCGCGACGCGCAGATGCCTGGCAGCCACATCCATATCCTTGAGAAGGACCCCGTCGCTGGCGGCGCGTGCGACGGCGCCAACATCCCCGGCGTCGGCTACGTGATGCGCGGCGGCCGCGAGATGGACAACCACTTCGAGGTCATGTGGGACCTCTTCCGCTCCATCCCCTCGATCGAGGACTCCAGCGTCACGGTGCTCGACGAGTATTACTGGCTCAACAAGGAAGACCCCAACTACTCGCTGTGCCGTGCCACCGAGAAACGCGGCCAGGACGCCCACACCAACGGCAAGTTCGGCCTGTCGGACAAGGCGGCCATGGAGATAATGAGGCTCTTCTTCACCCCTGACGAGGACCTCTATGACAAGCCCATCACCGACTTCTTCGACGACGAGGTGCTGAACTCCAACTTCTGGATGTACTGGCGCACCATGTTCGCCTTCGAGAACTGGCATTCCGCCCTCGAGATGAAGCTGTACATCAAGCGCTACATCCACCACATCGCCGGCCTGCCCGATTTCTCGGCCTTGCGCTTCACGCGGTACAACCAGTACGAGTCTATGATTCTGCCCATGGTGGCATACCTTGAGAAGGCTGGCGTGCAGTTCCACTTCAACACGAAGGTGGAGGACATCCGCTTTGCTATCGGCGGCGGCGTCGGGCCCGAGCGCGCCGTGACCGGTACCGGGCAGGACACCATCCAGCGCATCCAGCAGGCGCATTTCAAGCGCAACCCCGACAGCACGATGGTGAAGAAGGTCGCCACCAGCATCGTGACCAGCACGAACGGCGAACGAGCGGTTATCGACCTCACTGAGGATGACCTTGTGTTCATCACCAACGGCGGTTGCGTCGAGAGCGCCACCATCGGCACGCAGACTCAGCCCGCGGCGTGGTGCCCGCAGACTGAGCCGGGCAACGGCTGGGACCTGTGGCGTCGCATCGCCAGCCAGGACCCCAGCTTCGGCCATCCCGACGTCTTCTGCGCCGACCCGCAGAAGACCAAGTGGATGAGCGCCACCGTCACCACGCTCGACAATGCCATCCCGCCCTACATCGAGAAGATCTGCAAGCGCGACCCGTTCAGCGGCCACACGGTGACGGGCGGCATCGTGACCTGCCGCGACTCCAGTTGGCTCATGAGCTGGACCATCAACCGTCAGCAGCAGTTCCGCGACCAGCCGAGCAACGAGCTGTGCGTGTGGGTGTACGGCCTCTTCCCCGACAACGAGGGCGACTACGTGAAGAAGCCCATGACGCAGTGCACGGGTGAGGAGATCTGCAAGGAATGGCTCTGGCACCTGGGCGTACCTGAGACCCAGATCGAGGAGCTGGCGCACAGCCATGCGAACACCGTTCCCGTGATGATGCCCTACATCACCGCGTTCTTCATGCCGCGTTCCCTGGGCGACCGCCCCGACGTGGTGCCCGACGGCGCCGTGAACTTCGCCTTCCTCGGCCAGTTCGCCGAGACGCCGCGCGACACCATCTTCACCACCGAGTACTCCATGCGCACCGGCATGGAGGCGGTCTACACCCTGTGCGACGTGGACCGCGGCGTGCCCGAGGTGTGGGGCAGCACCTTCGACGTGCGAGACCTGCTGATGAGCAGCGTGAAGCTGCGCGACGGCAAGGCCATCACCGACATGTCGCTTCCCCTCAAGGACAGGGCTGCGCTCGACATATTGCTGAAGAAGCTCGGCCATACCGACATCGTCAAGCTCCTGCGTGAGTTTGATGCCATCTAGCTCGTCGAATGAGGCGCCGCGCAATCGGCCGATGCGATGTGGGGCACCGGCCCGATGAGAAAATCCCCGCCTTCCGGACATGTGTCCGAGGGGCGGGGATTTTCGTAACGATTTCTATTTCGTGCGTGCTGGGCGGGCGCCTCTTGCGCGCGCACCTCCGTGTCGGGAGCGGCAAGCGCTCGGCGTCCTTTCGCCGGTCGCTACCTCAGGCCGGTCGACCCGAAGCCCGCCTCGCCGCGCTCGGTCGCGTCGAGCTCGTCGACCTCCACAAGCTCGACGGCGGGCACGCGCTGCACCACGAGCTGCGCCACACGCTCGCCGCGGGCGATGGCGATGGGCTCGTCGGCGTCGGTGTTGATGGCGATGACCTTGAGCTCGCCGCGGTAGCCCGAGTCGACCAGGCCGGGCGTGTTCACGATGGACAGGCCCTTCTTGGCGGCCAGGCCGCTGCGGGGCTGCACAAAGCCTGCGTAGCCCTCCGGAAGCGCGATGGCCACGCCCGTGGGGATCATGACGCGGCGCATCGGCTCGATGACGACGTCGACGGCGCTGTACAGGTCCAGGCCCGCGTCGCCGGGGTTGGCGTAGCGGGGCAGGGGCAGCTCCTGGTCGAGCCTCTTGATCTTCACCTGGATGTCGTATGCCATGGGTTTCCCTTCTTGTCGTGCCATGCCTGGGTTGCGGCGGTGCGTCTTGGCGCGTAATTGCTGGAGAACACGCTGTTATACCCTGCTGGGCCGAGCTGGATTCAGAAAAGGTGTAATCTACACGCTTCAAGGACTATATACCAGCATAGGCGTCTGTGCACGCCCGTCTCTTAGGGAGAAACCACGTGAAGCGCATCCTCATCCTCGGCGGCGGCCTGAGCGGCTTCTACATCGCTCGTGACCTCGAGAAGAAGCTCCAAGACGGGGAGGCCCAGGTCACGCTCGTCGACATGCGCTCGGCGTGCGTCTACCAGCCCTTCTTGGCCGAGGTCGCCTCGGGCGCCATCGAGCCCCGCCACATCGAGACGCCTTTTGCCATGCACCTGAAGAAGACGCGCATCGTGCGCGCCCGCGTCACCGCCGTCAACGCCGCCGAGAAGCGCGTGGCGCTTGCCGACGCGCACGGCAACGCCTTCGAGCTCGATGCCGACGCGATCGTGGTGACCCTGGGCGCCGTGACGCGCACGTTCCCCATCCCCGGCATCGCCGAGAACGCCGTGGGCCTCAAGGCCACCGAAGAGGCCGTCTACCTGCGCGACAACCTCATCGCGAACCTCTCTTGCGCCGCCGAGCTCCCCAAGGGCTCGCCTGAGCGCACGCGCCTCATGACGCTCATCACCGTGGGCGGTGGCTTCTCGGGTATGGAGGGCTTCGCCGAGCTCTTTGACCTCGCCTGCAAAATTTGCAAGAAGGACGCGCGTCTGGATCCCTCCGAGCTCAACTTCCACCTCATCGAGGCTGCCGAGAAGGTCTTCCCCGAGCTCACCGTGGCGCAGTCGAGCAAGGCGGTTGCCCATCTGGAGGCCCGCGGTGCCCACATTCACCTCAAGACCTGCGTCGAGAGCGCCCAGGACGGCCATGTCGTCACCTCCGACGGCGCCAGCTATGACGCTGCCTCCATCCTGTGGTGCGCCGGCGCCATGGCCAACCCCGTGCTCAAGAGTAGCGACCTGCCCCTTGAGCCGCGCGGCCGCGTCGTGTGCGGCGCTGACCTGCGCGTCCGTCGCGACGGCGAGGTGCTCGAGGGCATCTTCGCCGTGGGCGACTGCAGCTGCGTGCCCGACCTCACGGGCCATGGCCTGCCCGACGGCTCCTGCGCCCCCACCGCCCAGCATTCCATGCGCCAGAGCAAGGTCCTCACGAAGAACCTGCTCACCTGGCTGCGCGGTGGCGAGATGGCCGAGTATCGCCATGAGAACGCCGGCATGGTGGCGGGCCTGGGCACCTCGTACGGTGCCTTCACGAGCGGCACCCTCACCAAGGGCGGTGCCAAGATTCGCTTCAATGGCTGGCTTGCCTGGATGGCCCACCGCGTGTACCACGGCTTCGCCCTGCCTGGCTGGGAGCGCAAGTTCCGCGTGTGGGGCGACTGGACTGCCGGCCTTGTGTTCCACCGCGATTTGTCCGACGTCATCGGTACCCGTGAGCCGCGCGCCTTCTTTGAGGAGTTCGCAGCCCGCGTGAAATAAGCTTGGTTCTTTGGCCATGGGTAGTTTTTAGGGAGCGCCCACTCATCGTATATACTTCCGTAACGAAATCAGCGAGACGGGAGTGCGAGCAGTGGGCGAAGAGCAGAAAGTCCAGGCAGATAAGGACAGCGCACCTCACAAGGGCAGGGGAGGAGCGCGCCCCGGCGCCGGCCGCAAGGCCAAGTGGGGCGAGAAGACCGTCGTCATGCGTGTGCCTGAGAGCATGCGTGAGGCGGTCGAGGAGTTCCTGAGCCTCAAGGCCCAAGGCATCGAGCTCGTGCGCGCCGACGAGGTGGCCGCTCGCGTTGAGGCGGCCGTCCAGGCTGCGGCGCAGCCCGCGCGTCTCGCCCTTGAGGAGCAGCCCGCACCTGTCGCAGCTGAAGCGCCCACCGCTCCCGCCAAGCCCAAGAAGCCGCGCGCCCCGCGCAAGAAGAAGACGCAGGACACCGGCATCGACCCCTCGCGCCAGGGATCGCTTTTCGACCTGCTGTAATGATGCGATTCGCCGACGAATGTGCCCCGCGCCCAGGGCGCCTCGTTTTGGCAGGCTACAGACCTGCGCGGCAGAGCTCCTCAACCACGGCGGCGCAGCGCATGGCGCTGGAGGTCTCGAACTCGGGGTCGGTCATCTCGGCCGAGCCGTCGGCCTTGTCGGAGATGGCACGCACTACGGCGTAGGGCACGCCGTTCACATGGCACGCATGGGCGATGGCAGCGCCTTCCATCTCGCAGCACATGCCTCCGAACTCCTGGGCCAGGCGCTCCTTTGCCTGCGAGGAGGCGATGAACTGGTCGCCCGAGACGACGCGGCCCGCGAACACGCGCACGTCGGGTGCGGCGAGCGCGGCGGCATGTTCGATGGCGACGCGCAGGGTGGGGTCGGCCGGGAACGCCAGGCAGTCCATGCCGGGGAGCTGGCCGGACTCGTAGCCCCAGGGCGTGACGTCCACGTCATAGTAGAGAGCGTCGGTGCTTACCACGAGGTCGGCGATGTCGATCTGCGCGTCGAGCGAGCCTGCCACGCCCGTGTTCACGATGTGCGTTACGCCGTACAGGTCGCACATGGCCTGCACACACATACCGGCCGACACCTTGCCGACGCCGCACTTGGCAATGACGACCGGCATGCCGGCGAGCGTGCCCTCGCAGAAGCGCATACCCGCACGCTCGCTGAGTACGGCGTCTTGCGTGTGGTCCATGAGGGTGGCGACCTCCACGTCCATGGCGCCGATGATACCGAGCTTGACCTGCTTGTTCTCCATTTTGCTTCCTTTCGGGAGTGTGCTTTCGATTTTGTTACAAATTTGAAGACCGAGTATTGCGCGTGGCTCGGCTGGTCTGGCTTGACTGGGCCGGCCGCGCTGTTCGGGTCCCCGGGGCGCCCTGCCCCGCCCTAGCGGGCTTCGTTCTTCGCCAACTCTTCCTTGAGCGCCGCGTCAAAGGCCGGCAGCTCCCTGTCCACCCGCATGGGGCGCCCCTGCGGGTTCACGAAGCAATGCTGTGAGGTGCCCGTGAACACCACGCGGCTGCGTCCCGTCTCAGGGTCGACCTTGCTCATGGCGTAGGCAAACGTCGAGCGCACGCCCGTGTATTCGGCAAGGCTCACCACGATGGACACGCGGTCCTCGAAGGTGGTGGGCTTCTTGTACGAGCATTCCACGCCCAACACGGGAGAGGTGATGCCCTCGTCCTCGAGCCGCGCGAAGTTCCAGCCGATCTGGTCCAGGTAGTCCACGCGCGCCTCCTCCATCCAACGTATGTAGTTGGAGTGGTGCGTGATGCCCATGCGGTCGGTCTCGTAATAGGCGACGCGGTGAATATACGGGGTCATAAAGCCGGTACCTGCCTGTCTCTTGATGGCGTGCGGCATCCAGCGGGGCGCGTGTCGCGCGGGATGCGTCTTGTGGGATCCATTTTATCCGTGTCGGGCATACAATCGTCCCCATACAGCAAAATGTCTCAAGGAGCCTAGATGCCCACCATGCAAGATGCCCGCGCCGCCCTCAAGGAGCGGTTCGGATACGACGACTTCCGCCCCAACCAGCGCGACCTGGTGGAGCAGGTGCTTGCTGGCCGTGACGTGCTCGGCGTCATGCCCACCGGCGCCGGCAAGTCGGTGGTCTACCAGATACCCGCGCTATTGCTGCCGGGGCTCACGCTTGTGGTGTCCCCGCTCATCTCGCTTATGAAAGACCAGGTGGCGGGCTTGGAGCAAGCCGGGATTCCCGCCGCGTGCGTCAACAGCACCCAAAGTGTCGACGAGCAGGCCCGCGCGTTTTCGCGTGCCCTGTCGGGCGACGTGAAGCTGCTTTATGTGGCGCCCGAGCGCCTCTCCACGCCGCGCATGGCCGAGCTGGCCCAGGTCGCGCGCATTTCGCTCGTGGCCGTAGATGAGGCGCACTGCGTGTCGCAGTGGGGGCAGGACTTCCGGCCCGACTACCGCGCCATCGCCGGGTTTGTGGAGAGCCTGCCTGTCCGTCCCGCGGTGGCCGCCCTCACGGCGACTGCCACCGAGGAGGTGCGCTGCGACATCGTGGACGCCCTCGAGCTGCGCGACCCCTTTGTGCTTGTGGGCGGATTCGACAGGCCGAACCTCTACTTCGGCGTCGAGCGCCCCGAGCCGCGCGACAAGGACCGCACCCTTTTGCGCCTCGTCGCGGCGCGCGCCGCAAAGCGCGATGCCGCAGGGCAGGCGGGCCAATCGGGTCAGACGGGCATCGTGTACTGCTCCACCCGCAAGGCCGTGGAGCACGTCTGCGAGCTGCTCTGGCAGGAGGGCTTTGCCTCCACGCGCTACCACGCGGGACTCTCTTCGGAGGAGCGCCATGCCAATCAGGAGGAGTTCCTCTACGACCGGGCAAACGTGATGGTGGCCACCAACGCCTTCGGCATGGGCATCGACAAGTCCAACGTCGGCTTTGTCATCCATTACAACATGCCGTCTGACCTCGAAGGCTACTATCAGGAGGCGGGCCGCGCGGGGCGTGACGGCTCGGCTGCCGACTGCATCCTCATCTACAACAAGAAAGACGTGCAGACCTGTCAGTTCCTCATCGACCGTAGCCGAGACGAGCTTGAGTCGGGCGGCTGCGACCCCGAGACGGCCGACCTGCTGTATGCGCGGGACTGCGAACGCCTCAAGAAGATGACGCTCTACTGCACCACGACCGACTGTTTGCGCTCGTACCTGCTGCGCTACTTCGGCCAGACCGACACGCCCTTCCGCTGCGAGCATTGCTCCAACTGTTCGACCGACGTGGAGGAGCAGGACGCCACCGTGGAAGCGCAGAAGGTCGTGAGCTGCGTGCTGCGCATCGCAGGGCTGGGCCGCACGGCCGGCAAATCTACCGTCGTCGACGTGCTGCGCGGATCGCATGCCCAGCGCATCATGGAGGCGGGTTATGACGGTCTCTCTACCTGGGGCATCATGTCCGACGTGAGTACCCAGCGCGTGCGTTTCGTGCTCGACTCCCTTGAGGAGGCGGGCCTGCTTGCAGTCACGCCGGGGCAGTATCCCACGGTCTACGTTACCGAAGCGGGCCGGCAGTGGCTCTTGCGCGACAAGACCCCCTACCTGCTCAAGGTGCCCAAGCGCATGCGTGCCAACGCCGCCCCCGACCGGGAGGTCACGGGCTCCAAGGGCGCGACGTTCGGGCGCGGCGGCGCTGCTGTGGCGGACGACATCGACGAGGAGCTGTTCGAGCGCTTGCGTGCACTGCGCGCGAACATTGCCCGCGAGGAAGGCGTGCCGGCCTATATCGTGTGCAACAACGCAACGCTTACCGACATGACGCGCAAACGCCCAGCCGACCTCGACGAGCTGCTCGAGGTGCAGGGCGTGGGCCAGGCCAAGGCCGCCCGCTTCGGCCAGCGCTTCCTGGACTGCATCACGGGCAGGGAGTAGGGCGCGGGCCGTACGGTGTCGCCGCCCGATTCCATTCGAGCCGCTTGCGGCACGCGTGCCCGCCTCGCGATGAGCCGGCGTGCACTTGGGTTATACTTGTCGGCAAAATGTCTCTCTTCAGTGAGGAGCTTACTTTGTTCGCAATCGTTCTTGATTCCACGAGCGCCACGCCTACCCCGCGCCTGAAGGAGCAGGGCGTCTCCGTTGTGCCCCTCACCGTGCGCTTCGGCGAGGAGGAGTACATCGACGGCGAGACCATGCTGCCTGAGGAGTTCTTCCGTCGCATGGCCGAGTACCTGCCCCAGGGCCTGCCCAAGACGTCGTGCCCGGCGCCGGGCAAGTTCGAGCAGGCGTTCCGCGCCGCGGCCGAGGGCTGCGAGGGCGTCATCTGCATCACGCTGAGCTCCGGTGTGTCCGACACGCACCACTCGGCCTGCATGGCGGCCGACATCTGCGCCCAGGACGGCATCAAAGTCGAGGTCATCGACTCCCTTGCCGTGCAGGAGGGCAACTCGCTCATGTGCGAGAAGGCCATCCGCATGCGCGACGAGGGCGCTACCCTCGAGGAGGCCGCCGCACACATGCGCCGCATGGCCCAGGAGATTCAGACCGTCGTGGCCCTCAACCAGCTCGACAACCTCGTGAAGGGCGGCCGCATCGGCAAGGCCGCAGGCGTGGCCGCGGGCCTGCTCAACCTCAAGCCGATTCTTGCCCTCGATAAGCCCGACGGCGTCATCGAGACGGTCACGAAGTCGCGCGGCGTGAAGGGTCTGCTCAAGGACTGCGCTGCCTACGTGAAGTCCATCGAGGAGAAGCAGGGCCCGTGCGAGGTGCGCTTCAGCCACTCCAACGCCCTCGATCGCGTCGACGCGTTCAAGGCTGCTTTTGATGCCGCGGGCGTCGCCTACAATCCCGAGCCCAGCTGGATGGGCCCGGTCATCGGCACCTACACCGGCGAGAATGCCGTCGTTATCACCACGTGCCCCAAGGAGCTGCTCTAGCTCCAAAAGGCACGTCTCGTACCCACATGCGTTTCCGACTTGATGGGGAGATTCGCCATGAAGGAGTCTACGAAGATTGAAGAGGTCACGCCTGCCGCGCAGGTCGTGACGCCCAAGCCCTCTGTGTCGAAGGCTTTGCAGCGTGCCGCTTTGCGCGAGCTCAAGAACCGCAAGCGCGAGCAGTACGCGCAGGAGGACGCCGCCGACGCGCAGGTTGTGAAGCGCCTGCGCGAGGAGCGTCTGGCTGCCGACGATGCCGCGCGTGCCGAGGCATGGCAGATGAACGTCGACCGTGAGCTTGCCCGCGCCGAGGGTCGCACCGAGTGGGTCGAGGCCCGCCTGGACGCCGCAACGCTGCGCCGCGAGACCCGCGCCGAGCAGCGCGCCTTCCGCAAGGAGGAGGGCCCCGCTCACCAGCATGCCCTGGCGCAGGTGCGCCAGGAGCGCAACGACGCCGAGGACGCCTACAAGCGCGGTTCGTGGGAGATTGCCGTCGAGCAGGGCTTTACCCGCGCCGAGGGTCGCACCGCTTGGGTCGAGGCCAACGAGCGCGCCGTCCTGGCGCGCCGCGAGTACAAGAAGGCCCTGCGCGAGCTGCGCCGTTCCCGCACGAGGGGCACGGTCGGCCGCATCAAGGAGTCTGACGAGCAGCTCAAGGCGCGTGCCAAGATCAACGACGCCCGCGCCGAGGCGATTGAAGAGGCCACGAAGAAGCACGCTATCGCTTTGGCGGAGCTTCGCGACGCCAAGCGCGCCGGTGTGACGGACGACCAACTCAAGGTTTTTGCAGACCGCGAGGCCGAGCTGCGTGCCGTGCGCGACAACCTCTGCGCGGATACCCGCAGGGTTCGCCTGGAGGAAGAGGACGCCCGCGTGCAGGCTCGTTCGGAAGCCGGCAAGGCCCGCGTGAGCGAGGAGGCCATGCTTCGCGAGGAGTGGCGCAGGCTCAAGGACGCCGCCGACGTGGAGTACCGCCTTGCCCGTGCCGCCGAGAAGGCCCGCCGCAAGGACGAGAAGGCTCAGGCCCGCGAGGCCCGCGAGGCGATGCGCGAGGAGCGCAACGTCAAGGTCGAGGCTGCGAAGACCCGTGAGCGCGAGCTGCTCACGTCTTATCAGGTGGCTCAAGCCGACATGCAGGAGGCCTACATGGAGGCCCAGGATGCCCAGCGTAGGCAGATTCGCGCCATCCGTGCCGAGGAGCGCGCCGCCGCCCCTGCGATTCGCGAGGAGGAGCGGGCCCAGGCCGCCCGTCGCCGCGCCGAGAAGATCGCTCGCGACGATGCCGCCGCAGCCGCCTATCGCGAGCTGATGAAGGAGCGCGCCTACGCCCGTTCTCTCGAGCGCGACGCCGCCATCGACTCCACCGATGTCGCCTACCGCGCCATGTGCGGCGATCTTGACGACAAGGGCGTGAAGTAGGGGAAAGCCTGTGTTTTGTTGGGCTTGTTGCCTGCGCTGACGAGCCTGGTACGTCGCAAGGCGCCCCGTGCATCCTGTCGCATTGTCGCATGGGAGGCGCGGGGCGCTTAAGTGGCTGTCTGGCCGTGAGGTTGATTGGAGGGATTGTCCATGTCGCAAGGTCCCAGCATCAAAGTCGCATCTGTCCAGGTGAGCGTTGAGGACAACGCCTTCGATGCGAACATGAGCAACGCTCGCGCCATGGCGCTGCGAGTGGCAGAAAACGAGAAGGGCGTCGACCTCATGCTGTTCCATGAGGGATGCCTGGAAGGCGGCGTGCCGCTCGAGCAGGTTGACGAGGCTATGACCGCGCGCGCCCTTGAGTTTTGGAAAGGACTGGCGGCGCAGACGGGGATCAACATCCTTGCCGGCCGTCTTGAACGCCGTCCCGACGGCAAGCTGTACAACATGGCGACTGTGTTCGCCCCCGACGGCTCGATTCTTGCCGACTACTGCAAGATTCACCTCTACAACGAGGAACGCGACACGATCGAGGCCGGCCACGAGCTTGGGATGTTCGAGCTCAACGGCATGAAGGTCGGCATCATGATTTGCGCCGACTTCGGCTTCCCCGAGCTTGCACGCGGCTATGCCCTGCACGGTTGCGACGTCTTGGCCGTTTCCAGCAGCTGGGCATACCCCGACGACGACCTGTGGGAGATCTGCAACCGCGCTCGCTCGTCGGAGAATGGCGTGTACTGCGTGTCGTGCGACCGCACGGGCCCCACGGCTCGCGGCCCGGTGAAGGTGGGCCGTTCCATGTGCTGCGACCCCGACGGCTTCATCATTGCCAACCTTGTTGAGAAGCCCGACACGTACTTTGTCTGCACTCTGTTCAAGGATGAGGTGGACAAGCGCCATAAGGCCATGAAGTGGCTTGAGTGGGTCCGCCCTGACCTGTATGAGAGGTTTTACGCATGATGGCAAGCGATATGTTGACGGAAGAAGGGATTGAACCAATGTACTACGTGAACCAGAAGAACTACCCGCACGTGCTGTACCCCACCAACACGGGTTGCCCTGAGCTGTACAACCCCACGACTTCGGTTAGCGATGCCGGCTGCGGCGTGTGCTCGGCCAGCATGGCCATCACCAACCTCACCGGTGAGGACTTCTCGCTGGCTGACGCCCTGGAGCTCTCGATGTCGGTGGGCGCCAACCACAGCCCGGGTACCGACATGGGCAAGTACGCCCCCTACCTGGCCGAGCGCTTCGACCTCGACCTGGTCGTGACCATGGACAAGGAACTTGTGCGCTCGCTGCTTCTGGCTGGCTACATGGGCATCGCGAACGTCGGCGGCGACCGTCCTGAGGACGGCTGGGTGGGCCTGCTTTCGCACGGCGGTCACTTTGTCGCTGTTGTGGGCATCGATGAGGACGGCGACACCGCTATCGTGCTCGATCCCTCGCAGGTTCCCGGCAAGTACACCGAGGAGGGCCGCAAGGGCAAGGTTGTCGAGAACGGCCACATCTTGCATATCTCCCTCGACACCCTGCACGAGGACTGCAAGAGCCGCAGGACCGTCGATTATCCCGAGGGCAGCGAGTTCAGGCGCTGGCTTGAGTTCTCTGGCCTTGAGGATGCAGGCAACCAGTTCTACCTGTTCGGCCTGAAGTAGGAAGACTGGCTGAGCTCGCCTGCGGTGTTTCCGCATATAGCACGGCATCAAAAAGGCACCCCGGAGACGCTTTCAAGCTTGCGCCTCCGGGGTGCCTTACTATAACGGTGGTGCAGGTGGAACGGCTAGAGAGAGGGGAGTGGACCCTACTCGATGCCAAGCATGTCGCACAGCGACAGCATGTGGATCTCGGCGGCGTGCACGACGTCCTCGATGTCGACGTCCTCGTTGTAGCCGTGGATACCGTCGTTGTTGGCGGGACCGAACTGGATGGTGGGGCAGCCCAGGTCGCGGTAGTGCTGGGCGTCGGAAGAGGCCCACTGGTAGGCTGGCAGGCACTCCTCGTTCCAGACGCCCTCGATGTTCTTCTTGTAGCTGGTGACGAGCAGGCAGGTGTCGTCGGTGTAGTTGCCCTCGGAGATCCAGTTGAACTCGGCGGTCACGTCCTTGGCACCGGACTCGGCGATGAGGGCGTTGACGGTGGCGACGATCTCATCGTGGTCGACGCCGCAAGGCAGGCGGCAGTCGATGAGGGCCGTGGCGCGGTCGGGCACGATGTTGGCGCGGGTGCCGCCCTCGATCACGCCGATGTTGGTGGACACGTGGTCGATGACGTTGCCCACGCCCGGAGCATGGAGGCAGCGCTCGGCGATGGTCTTGGAGTTGGCAAGGGCCGTGGCCTGCTCGGGCTTGTAGTGGCCGGCGACCTGCGTGAGGCGCTGGACGTAGGGGAGGACCTGGGCAAGCTTCTCGATGGCGTTCTCGCCCTTGTAGTTGCCCGTGCTGCCGTGGCCGGGGACGCCGGTGGCAACGAGGGTCAGGCGCAGGATGCCCTTCTGGCCGATCTCGATGGTGTCATGGCCGGTGGGCTCGCCGATGATGACGGCGTCGGCGCCGTCGGCATAACCGTTGTCGCAGAGCCACGTGGTGCCGCCGCCGGCGATCTCCTCGTCGCACACGACATGGAGCCTGATGTCGCCGCCCAGCTCAGCGCCGGAGGTGCTCAGAAGGCCCATGGTGAACATGAGGGTGGCAAGGCCGCACTTCATGTCGGAGGTGCCGCGACCGAGGATCTTGGTGTCGGTCACGGTGCCGCAGAACGGGTCGAAGTCCCAGCCGCTGGGGTCGCCCACGGGCACGACGTCCACATGGCCGTTCAGGACGACGCGGAAGCCATCCTCGTTGCCCATCTTGGCGAGAAGGACCGGATACTCGGGGTTGGGCTCGAGCATCTCAGAGCCGATGCCCTTGGCGGCGAGCCAGTCGGCCACGAACTTCATGGCGGGAAGCTGGTCGTCGATGGGGCTCTGGTTCTTGATCTGGATGAGCTTGGAGCACAGGTCGAGGAGCTCGGCCTTGTTGTCCAGGACCATCTGATGGAGTTGCTGCTTCGTGATGCCCATGTTCGTCTCCTTTGAGGATTTCAAACGCGGTGCGGGCCGCAACTCGTGGCGAGGATGCGACCCGCAATTTTACTGGTTGTTTGAAGCGCGTGCGTGCGGTCTTACTCGTACAGGAAGCAAGCGACCTGGTGACGGTCGCCGCGGTCCTTCAGCTCGGGAAGCTCGGTCTTGCAGCGGTCGGTGCAGTAGGGGCAGCGGCCTGCAAGCGGGCAACCCACCTGGTCGCCGATGGGGCTGGGAATCTCGCCCTGGAGCACGATGCGCTCCTTCTTCTGGAAGGGCGACTCCGGCGGAATGGCCGAGAGCAGGGCCTTCGTGTAGGGGTGCATCGGGTTCTCGTAAATCTGGTCGGCCGCGCACAGCTCAACGACATGGCCGAGGTACATGATGGCGATGCGGTCGGAGACGTGCTTGATGACCGAAAGGTCGTGGCTGATAAAGATGTAGGCGATGTTGTGCTCGCGCTGCAGGCGGTTGAACAGGTTGAGGACCTGGGCCTGGATGGACACGTCGAGTGCCGAGACGGGCTCGTCGCACACGATGATCTTGGGGCTCAGGGCCAGGGCGCGGGCGACGTTGATGCGCTGGCGCTGGCCGCCCGAGAACTCGTGGGGGAAGCGGTTGACGTGCTGGACGTCGAGGCCGACCTCCTTCATGAGCGAGAGCACGAATGCGTCGCGCTCCTTCTTGTCGGGCATGAGGCCATGCACGATGAGAGGCTCGGCGATGAGGTCTCCGCAGGTTAGACGGGGGTCGAGGGACGAGAAGGGGTCCTGGAAGACCATCTGGACGTCCTTGCGCAGCTCCGTGGGCTCCTTGCCCTTGAGGTCAAAGATGTTCTTGCCCTCAAACTCGACGGTGCCCGAAGTTGCCTTGTGGAGCATGGTCACAGTACGGCCCAGGGTGGACTTGCCGCAGCCCGACTCGCCGATGATGCCGAGCGTCTCGCCTTCGTACAGGTCAAGGTTGACGTCGGTCACGGCGTGCAGGATGGGACCCTTCACAAAGGGCAGGCCGCTCTTAAGCTGGAACTCCTTGGTCAGGTGGCGAATCTTGAGAATGGGCTCGCCGGTGCGCTCTTCGGTTGCCATTACTCGGCCTCCCTGTTGGTCTGTTCAGTTTCCACTTCACGCGTGATGACGCGCTCGAGCTTGTTGGTGCCGTTCTGGAGGTGGCAGGCGACAAAGTGGTTGGGCTTGACCTCCACCAGCGGCGGCACGGACGTGCGGCAGATGTCCTGCGCGTAGCGGCAGCGGTTGCAGAAGTTGCAGCACTCGCCGGTGAGGCGAAGATCCGGCGGAACGCCGGGGATGGTGGTAAGCATGCCCTTGGACTCGTCGGAGAGCCTGGGGATGGAGTCGAGCAGGCCCCAGGTGTAGGGGTGCAGGGGCTCGGCGTAGAGCTCCTTGGTCTCTGCCTTCTCGACCGTCTGGCCGGCGTACATGACCATGACGTCGTCGCACATCTCCCAGACCACGCCCAGGTTGTGTGTGATGAGCAGGATGCCAGTGTTGAGGTTGCTCTGCAGCTCGCGAAGAAGCTCGAGCACGCGAGCCTGGACCGTCACGTCGAGGGCGGTGGTGGGCTCGTCGGCGATGATGATCTTGGGGTGGCTGCAGATGGCCATGGCGATGATGACGCGCTGGCACATGCCGCCCGAGAGCTCATAGGGATAGGCGTCCATGCGCTTCTCGGGGTTGGGGATGCCCACGCGGCCCAGGGCCTCGATGGCCATGGCGCGAGCGGCTTCCTTGGTGACGTTCTGGTGGGCGCGAATCATCTCCACCATCTGGTTGCCCACCTTGAAGACGGGGTCCAGGGAGGTCATCGGGTCCTGGAAGATCATGGCGATCTCGTTGCCGCGCAGGGCCACGAGCTGCTTCTTGGAGAGCTTCATCATGTCGACGCCGTCGAAGTCGATCTCGCCGCCCATGATCTTGCCGTTCTGGGGGAGCAGTCGCATGATGGAGCTGGCGGTCACGCTCTTGCCCGAGCCGGACTCGCCCACGATGCCCATGGTCTTGCCAGCGTCAAGGGTGAAGCTCACGCCGTCGACGGCCTTTGCGATGCCGGTGGCGGTGTGGAAGTACGTCTTTAGATCTTTAACTGAGAGCACATGTTCGCTCATTGGTCGTTCTCCTCGATCTCGGCCGTGTCGGGTCGTTCGTGCCATGTCCCAAAAGGGACAGGCCTACTTCTTCATCTTGGGATCCATAACATCGCGGATACCGTCGCCCAGCAGGTTGAAGCCGAGCACGGTGACGAGGATGAAGATGCCCGATACCGTAGAGATGATGGGATGGTTGCCCATGACGTCCTTGCCGCTGTAGAGGATCTGGCCCCAGGAGGGAGTGGGCTCGGTGATGCCCAGGCCCAGGAACGAAAGGGCCGCCTCGGAGATGATGGCGCCGGCGATGCCCAGCGTGGCGTACACGATGAGCGGCGAGATGGCGTTGGGCAGGATGTGGGTGAAGAGCATACGAGCGTTGGAAACGCCCAGCACGCGGGCGGCGTTGCAGTACTCGGCGTTCTTCACGATGATGACCTCACCGCGCAGGACGCGTGCGAAGTTGGGCACGCTGCCGATACCGATTGCCAAGATGACGTTGAACAGTCCCGATCCCAGCACCGTCATGAGGATGATGGCGAGAAGGATGAAGGGGAAGGACAGCATGCCGTCCATAATGCGCATGATGAGCGAGTCGACCCAGCCGCCGAAGAAGCCGGCGATGAGGCCGAGCAGGGCGCCGATGAGGCCGGCGACGATGGTGCCGCCGAAGGCGACGATGAGCGAGGTCTGGGCTCCGTAGAGCAGGCGGCACAGAAGGTCGCGGCCCAGCTTGTCGGTGCCGAGAATGTGGGCCATCTCGCCCTCGTTCACGACCGTGCCGGGCTCAAGGTAGCCGTGGATGGGGTCGATCTTGTTGAACTGGAAGCCGGTGATCTGCGTGTAGAGAGGTGCGCACACGGCAAGAAGAATCATGACGACGACGATGATGAGGCCGACCATGGCGGTCTTGTTGCGGCGAAGCTTGCTCCAGGCGCTGTTGGCCTTGCGCTCGCGCTTCAGCAGCTCCTCGTCGTACTCAGGCGCAAAACCCTTGGCCTGTGCGGTAGCAGTGTTGTTTGCCATGGCTATTTAGAACCTCCCTCGTAGCTCACGCGCGGGTTGATGATCATGTACACGAGGTCGACGACGAGGTTGACGACGATAAACACGATGGCAAAGAACAGAACCGCACCTTGGATGAGCATGTAGTCACGATTGGTGATTGCCTTCACGATGAGCGTGCCCATGCCGGGCCAGGAGAAGATGCTCTCGGTCAGGATGGCGCCGGTGAAGCAACCGGCAATCTGAAGGCCAAGCACCGTCACGATGGGCGGCAGGGCGTTCTTCAGAGCGTGCTTCCAAACGATGGCCTTCTCTTTGATGCCGCGGGCGCGCAGGGCCTTGATGGAGTCGGCATGGATGGACTCGAGCATGCTCGAGCGGGTGATGCGGGCGAAGGTCGCCGTGGGGATGGTGGCCAAGCACAGGCACGGCAGCACCATGTGGTAGACCAGGTCGCCAAACGATCCGTCACCGCGTCCCGAGACGGGGAACCACCCCAGGTCGACTGCGAGGTATTTGACCATCATGAGGCCGAGCCAGAAGATGGGCATCGAGACGCCCACGAGGGCCAGCACCATGAAGATGTAGTCGCCTGCGGAGTACTGCTTGAGCGCGGAGAAGATGCCGATGCACACACCGATGATGATGGCGATGAGAAGGCCGATGATGGTGATCTGCAGGGTAGCGGGGATGCGCTGGGCAATCAGCTCGGTGACGGGCTGGTCGTAGGAGTACGACGTGCCGAAGTCGCCCTGAAGCACCGACAGGACATAGTCGATGTACTGGACCCATTTGGGCTGGTCGAGGCCGAGCTTCGTCTCCATCGCCGCGATGCTCTCAGCCGTTGCCTGCGGACCAAGAATGGTCTGGGCAGGGTTGCCGGGAATCATGCGCGTGAGGATGAACGTGAACGTCACGACAATCAGCAGGGTCGGTATCGCCTGCAGAACGCGCTTCAGAATTGTTTTTAGCACCTGGTTCACCACCGTTGTTGTTTTTTGCTGTCGAGGGCCAATAAGCTATGGTAGCACCCAAATACGAGAAAAGCGGAGGTACGCTGAAAGTACGCGTGCCTCCGCGGCAGAACCTATCAAATAAACGTCTTTACTCAACCCAAGTGTTGCGGCTGGCCGTGACGAAGCGAAGCATGGAGTCGGCGCGCTGCGCGAAGTCGTGGACGCGGGGGTTCTTGGCATAGAACACGTTGGGAACCGCATAGTACACGCCCACGCAGTCGTTCATCGCGATCTCGATGACCTGCTGGTAGTACTTGGCGCGCTCGTCCTGGTCGGTGGTCTGGACGGCCTTGAGGAGCAGGTCGTCGACCTCGGCGTTGACGTAGCCGGCGCCGTTGCCGATTGCCGTCGTCTGGTTCGAGGCGAACAGGTTGTTGAGGAAGAAGTAGGGGTCCGGGTACCAGGACCAGGACATGGCGTAGGTGTCGGCCTTGCCGCCGCAGACGGCGTCGGAGTAGGAGCCCCACTCGCCGATGACGGGGGTCAGGTTCACGCCCAGGACCGACCAGTAAGCCTGGAGCATGGTGGCCAGGTCGACGCGTGCCTGGTTGTTGGTGACGTACATCGAGATGTCGAAACCGCTGGCATAACCGGAGTCAGCCATGAGCTGCATGGCCTGCTCGATGTCGTAGCTGGGAGCGAGGCTCTCCTGGCTGGGGTCGTATGCCCAGGAGCCGAAGGGGATGGGCAGGTAGCCGGGCACGGCGTCGTCGTACTTGAAGAGGGCCGTGCGGATGGCGTCCCAGTCGGCGGCCATGGCGAGGGCCTTGCGGACGTTCACGTCGGCCAGGGGGTTGGGCCTGCCTTCAATCTCGTCGCGGGAGTTGAAGCGGATGTAGCTGATCTGGAGGGCCTGGGTGGTCAGAACCTCGACGGCGTCGGAGGCCTGAACGGTGGCGATGGCCTCGCCCATGAGGTCGGTCGCGATGTCGACCTCGCCGGTCACGGCGGCGTTGGCGTTCTGGGTCAGGTCGGTGATGAAGCGGAACACGAGGGTGTCGACGTTGGGGCGAGTGAGCCAGTACTCCTCGTTTGCCTCGAGCGTGGCACGCTCGTCGAGGGAGAACTCAACGAGCTTGAAGGGGCCGGTGCCGCACACGTTCCTGTTGAAGCTGTCGCCGTAGCCGTCGACGTCCTCCTGGCAGACGATGGAGTTGCCGGCGTCGGTAAGGGCGGTGAGGAAGGCGGCGCAGGCGTTGGTCAGGGTGCAGGTGACCTCGAGGTCGCCGGTGGCCTCGGCCTTGTCGAGCATGGAGAGGCGCGCGTTGTCGGAGAACTGGCCGGAGCGGTTCAGCGAGTAGGCGACGTCCTCAGCGGTGAGAGGGCGCCTGTCGTGGTAATCGGAAGGGTTGAACGTGACGCCCTCGCGAATCTGGAAAACATACGTGATGCCGTCGTCGGAGACCTCCCAGCTGGTGGCCAGCGAGGGGACGAACTCGGTGAGCTCGTCGTTGTATTCGATGAGGCGATCGCAGGCTGCGCAGATGATCTGACCCTCGTAAGCGCCCGAGTAGTGGATGGGGTCGAGCTTGGAGGGGGCAGAGGTGAGGGACACCGTGAGGGTGCCACCCTGCTTGGGCTCCTCGGCCTTGGCGACGTTGGCGCTGGTACCTGCGAAGGTGCCGGCGAGACCAGCGGCGGCGAGGGTGCCGGCTGCGGCTGCCATGAAGGAGCGACGGGAAATGCTGCTGTCGATAGCCATGGTGCTCTCCTTGTCGTTAAGCGGCAAAACACGAATCGTCAGGACATAGATTACGAAGAGGAATATACTTCCTTCCGCATCACATGGCGATATTAAACTCGCTAACGCACCAAAGGCAACCGATGAATGGTATCACTTTACTGAGGAAAAGAGGTTTCTATGCTGTTAAAAGAAGTTCTTGACTTGTTCGAATTGCTTGATACCCCCGCCGCTTGCGGTGAGACCGCCAAGCAGCTTCTGCTTGAGAACGGCGCCGACGAGGTGACCGTTACCACCATTCAGGGCGCCAAGGGTTCCACCGACTGCATCAAGGCTCTCATCAAGGGCTCCAACGGCAAGTCTTCCGGCGGCACCGCCCCCACGCTGGGCATCATCGGCCGTCTGGGCGGCCTGGGCGCCCGTCCTGCAATGATTGGCTTCGTCTCCGACGGCGACGGCGCTCTTGCCGCCCTTGCCGCAGGCCTCAAGCTCGCCAAGATGCACCGCAACGGCGACGTCCTTGAGGGCGACGTCATCGTGGCCACCCACATTTGCCCCGACGCTCCCACCCAGGAGCACTTCCCCGTGCCCTTCATGGGTTCGCCCATCTCTATGGTGCAGTGCAACATGGCCGAGGTCGACGAGCGCATGGACGCCATCCTCTCCATCGACACCACCAAGGGCAACCGCGTCATCAACCTCAACGGCATCGCCATCTCCAACACCGTGAAGGAGGGCTACATCCTCGAGGTGTCCAACGACCTTATGGACATCTACACCACGGTGACCGGCAAGCTGCCCGCCATCTTCCCGCTTGCCCAGCAGGACATCACGCCCTATGGCAACGACCTGCACCACATCAACTCCATCCTGCAGCCTGCCGTTGTGACCAACGCCCCCGTTGTGGGCGTCGCCATCACGGCCGAGATGCCCACCGCCGGCTGCGCCACCGGTGCCAGCCGTCCCGTTGACGTCGAGACCGCTGCCCGCTATGCCGTCGAGGTCGCCAAGTTCTACGGTGCCGGCAAGTGCCAGTTCTACAGCCAGGGCGAGTTCGACCACCTCATCAAGCTGTATGGTCCCATGAGCCGCTTCCAGACCTTCGGCGAGGGCATGCCCGTCAACGAGAACGACTAGTTTTACCTGCTAGTTTAAGAAATAGACGATAGGGAGGGTTCATGGCTTCGGGTAAAAAAGTGCTTGCGGCGATCACTATCGGACAGGCGCCGCGCGTCGACATCATGGGCGACATCGCCCCGATGCTGCCGGCGCATGTCGAGGTGCGTGAGTACGGCGCGCTCGACGACTACACGCTCGAGCAGATCGAGGCGGCCGTCACGGTCGAGCCCGGCGACGAGATGCTCGTCTCGCGCATGCGCGACGGCCGTCAGGCCCACTTCACCCAGAGGTTCGTGAACCCTCTCGTGCAAGCAAAGATCGACCAGGCCGAGCGGGAGGGGGCCGACGCCGTGGCCCTCTTCTGCACCGGCGTGTTCCCCGAGTTCCACCACGAGAAGCTCTTTCTTGAGCCGCAGCCCCTGCTGCACGCGGTGGCCCGCAACCTGGCTGGCGGCAAGCGCATCGGCATCCTTGTGCCCATGCCCGACCAGGTGGAGCAGGCCTACGAGTTCTGGGGCCGCAGCGGCGTCGACGTGTTCGTGGCCAGCGCGAGCCCCTACCTGGACTTCGAGGCAGTCAAGGAGGCGGGCAAGCAGTTCGCCGACAAGGACCTCGCCTTCATGTGCACCGACTGCATGGGCTACTCGGCGGCCATGAAGGAGGCCCTGGAGGAGACGAGCGGCCTGCCCGTGCTGCTTCCCCGCACCCTTGCGGCCCGCATCCTGACCGAGCTTCTCGTTTAACCTCGCACGTGAAAGGACGTTTACCTGCATGAGCGATATTGAGACCTCGCTTGAGCTCATCGAGTTCATCAAGCAGAGCCCCAGCATGTTCCACTCGGTGGCTTCGGCCAGACGCTATCTCGACGCTGCCGGCTTCGAGTGCCTGCGCGAGGGCGACGAATGGAACGTCGTGCCCGGCGGCAGCTACTACGCCGTTCGCAACAACTCCAGCCTCATCGCCTTCAAGGTGGGCTCCGAGCTGTCGAACTATCACTTCCAGATTGCCGCCGCTCACACCGACTCGCCTACGTTCAAGGTCAAGGCTGTGCCTGAGCTTGAGGGCCCCGGCGACTACCTGCGCCTGAACGTCGAGGTGTACGGCGGCCCCATCGACTCCACCTGGCTCGACCGGCCGCTCGGCTTGGCGGGCCGCGTGCTCGTCCAAACCCCGAACGACATCGAGAGCCGCCTTCTGCACATCGACGAGGACGTGCTCATCATCCCGAACATGTGCATCCACTTTGACCGTTCGGTCAACGACGGCAAGGCCTTCAACCGCCAGGTCGACCTGTGCCCCCTCATGAGCGCCGGCAGCCTCACACGCGGCGCCTTCGACGAGATGGTCGCCCAGCGCCTCGGTTGCGCCGCCGGAGACATCCTGGCCAAGGACCTCTTCCTGGTCAACCGCCAGCAGGGCTGCGTCTGGGGCTTCGACAAGGAGTTTGTCTCCACGCCCAAGCTCGACGACCTGCAGTGCGCTTTTGTGGCGCTCAAGGGCCTGCTCGAGGCTGCGCCCAACGACGCCTGCGTGAACGTGGTCGCCCTCTTCGACAACGAGGAGGTCGGCTCCAACACCAAGCAGGGCGCGATGTCGACGTTCCTGCATGACGTGCTCGTGCGCATGAACGCGGCGCTGGGCAAGGGCGAGCAGGACTACTACCGCGCGGTTGCCAAGTCGTTCCTCGTGAGCTGCGACAATGCCCATGCGGTCCATCCCAACATCCCGGGCAAGACCGACGACTGCAACAAGGCGAAGCTCAACGGCGGCCCCGTCATCAAGGAGGCCGCAAACCAGAAGTACACGACCGACGCCTTCAGCCGCGCGGTCTTCACCGCGCTGTGCAAGAAGGCCGGTGTCCCGCTTCAGACGTTTGCCAACCGCAGCGACGTCGCGGGTGGCTCCACGCTCGGCAACCTGTCCAACACGCAGGTCAGCGTGCACGCCGTGGACATCGGCATGCCCCAGCTCGCCATGCACTCGAGCTACGAGACGGGTGGCGTCAAGGACACGGCCTTCGGCATTGCGGCCCTTAAGGCGCTCTTCGAGGCGGACATCGCCATCGACGGTGCTGACGGAGCTGCCTGGTAGGCGTTGTACCTGCGGTTTTTTGTAGGGCGTGAGTTCAGCGCTTTGCACTGACGCCCACAACAAAGGGCTGGCCCGGAAATCCGAGCCAGCCCTTTTTCATGCCGCTATGCCAGGCGCCTGATTGCTAGTCGACCCAGGTGTTGCGGTCGGGAGTGACGAAACGCAAGGTGCTGTCGGGACGCTGCACGAAGCCATGGACGCGGGGGTTCACGGCGTAGTACAGGTTGGGGACGGCGTAGTACACGCCCACGTAGTCCTTCATCGCAATCTCGATGACCTGCTGGTAGTACTTGGCGCGCTCGTCCTGGTCAGTGGTCTGGACGGCCTTGAGGAGCAGGTCGTCGACCTCGGCGTTGACGTAGCCGGCGCCGTTGCCAATCGCCGTCGTCTGGTTCGAGGCGAACAGGTTGTTGAGGAAGAAGTAGGGGTCGGGGTACCAGGACCAGGACATGGCGTACGCATCGGCCTTGCCGCCGCAGACGGCGTCGGAGAAGGAGCCCCACTCGCCGATGACGGGGGTCACGTTCACGTTCAGAGCGGCCCAGTAACCCTGGAGCATGGTGGTCAGGTCGACGCGGGCCTGGTTGTTGGTGACGTACATCGAGATGTCGAAACCGCTGGCATAGCCGGCGTCAGCCATGAGCTGCGTGGCCTGCTCGAGATCGTACGTGGGCGCGAGGCTCTCGAGGCTGGAGTCGTATGCCCAGGAGCCGAAGGGGATGGGCAGGTAGCCGGGGACGGCGTCGTCGTACTGGTAGAGCGCGGCGCGGATGGCGTCCCAGTCGGCGGCCATGGCGAGGGCCTTGCGGACGTTGACGTCGGCCAGGGGGTTGGGCCTGCCTTCGATCTCGTCGCGGGAGTTGAGGCGGATGTAGTTGATCTGGAGGGCCTGGGTGGTCCAGAGCTCCACGGCGTCGGAGTTGCCGACGGTGGCGATGGCCTCGCCCTGAATGTCGGTTGCGATATCGACCTCGCCGGTCACGGCGGCGTTGCCGTTCTGGGTCAGGTCGGTGATGAAGCGAATCACAAGGGTGTCGACGTTGGGGCGGCCGAGCCAGTAGGCGTCGTTGGCCTCGAGCACGGCGCGCTCGTCGAGGGAGAACTCAACGAGCTTGAAGGGGCCGGTGCCGCAGAGGTTCTTGCCGAAGTTGTCGCCGTAGCCCTCGACGTCTTCCTGGGCAATGATGGAGTTGCCGGCGTCGGTGAGGGCGGTGAGGAAGGCGGCGCAGGCGTTGGTCAGGGTGCAGGTGACCTCGAGGTCGCCGGTGGCCTCGGCCTTGTCGAGCATGGAGAGGCGCGCGTTGTCGGAGTACTGGCCGGAGCGGTTCAGCGAGTAGGCGACGTCCTCAGCGGTGAGGGCGCGTGCGTCATGGTAATCCGAGGCGGTGAAGTTGACGCCCTCGCGAATCTGGAAGACGTAGGTGATGCCGTCGTCGGAGACCTCCCAGCTGGTGGCCAGGGAGGGGACGAACTCGGAAAGGTCGTCGTTGTACTCGATGAGGCGGTCGGTGACCTCGCAGATGATCTGGCTCTCATAGGTGCCGGAATAGTGGATGGGGTCGAGCTTGGAGGGGGCAGAGGCCAGGGACACCGTGAGGGTGCCGCCCTGCTTGGGCTCCTCGGCCTTGGCGACGTTGGCGCCGGTGTTCGCGAAGGTGCCGGCCAGGCCAGCGGCGGCGAAGGCGCCGGCTGCGGCTGCTACGAAGGAACGGCGGGAAACATTGTTGGTGATAGCCATGGGTACGCTCCTTTTCCTTGAACGGCGAAACGTGAAACAAAAATGAAACAAAATAGACAGAATATTCCTACCTGTGCATAAAACAGCAAGAACACTCTTGCTTATGATTCAAGCTGTTGGGCAGATAGTAGCACCCCTTTAGGGGGTTAAAGTTACTACACTGTTAAATGAGGCCACTGGCATCCGTATACAGAACGAGGGGCCGGCCCGGAGGATTTCCGAGCTGGCCCCTCGTGCGTGCCGTTGGTATGCGGTTGGTTTTGACGTGCGGGATACGTAGGCGCCTAGAGCGCGGCGCTGGCAGCGAGCGTCTTGTCGCGCATTTCGCACAACCAGTCGGCCAGCTCGGCGATGCCCTGGCCGTTGCGCGCGTCGGTCTCAAAGACGCGCGTGGTGGGGTTGAGGGCGCGAGCCTGCTTCTTGAGGGCGTCCATGTCGAAATCGGGGTTGAGCGGCAGGTACGCGCACTTCGTCACGATGAGCGCGTTGGTGACGGCAAACATCGGCGGGTACTTGTACACCTTGTCGTAGCCCTCGGGCACTGACAGGAGCATGACGCGCGTGTGGGCTCCCGTGTCAAAATCGGCGGGGCACACGAGGTTGCCGATGTTCTCGAGCACCATGAAGTCGAAGTGGTGGTCGCCGAACGCTGCGAACGAGCGCTTGACCATGCCCATCTCCACATGGCACACGCCCTTGGTGTTGAGCTCGACGGAAGCCACGCCGGCCTCCTTGATCTTGAGCGCGTCCACGTCGCTTTCGAGGTCGGCCTCGATGACGCCGCACTCCAGGCCGCGGGCCTTGAGCTCCTTGAGAAGGGCCAGGATGAGCGTGGTCTTGCCGGCACCGGGCGAAGCCATCACGTCGAGGAAGAACGTGCCTTCTTTAGCCAGCTTCTGGCGCCACTGGTCGGCCTCCTGGGTGTTCTCCCAGAGAATCGATTGCTTGACTTCAATGACCTTGGTCTCGTCCATCCGACGATGCCTCCTTTTTGGTTGCCTGATACGCATGCGGGAATACGGGAGGCACGCTCGCCTTCCGCATTGCCTTAGCAACCCCCTGCGATTTGCTTTGGCCCCGTCAAGGGAGAAGGGTAGCACAAACCACGGCTTGCGAAGCGTTATAATCACCTGCGTTTGCCTTTTACCGTGAGGAGCGCCCGTGCTTTGGTTTACCAGCGATTTGCACCTTTGCCATGAGAACATCCTGACCTTTACGCAGCGCCCCTTTGCCACCGTGGACGAGATGGCGCACGCCATCATCGCTAACATCAACGAGTGCGTGGGGGAGAGCGACACCCTCTGCATCCTGGGCGACCTGTCGATGAAGGGCAGGCAGGACGAGGTGCTCGGCCTTTTGCGCGGCATCCGTTGCCAGCACGTGCAGCTTGTGCGCGGCAACCACGACCTCGATTGGGACGACACGGACTTTTTCGAGCGCATCGACGACTATCGCGACATCAAATACAACAAGACGCGCGTGGTTGCCAGCCATTACCCGTTCATGACCTGGAACGGTATTTTCCGTGGCGTGATTCATGTGCATGGCCACATTCATAGCACGGGTTCCCATTACAACGAGTTGCAGCGCACGAAGGGCTATCGCCGCTACGACGTGGGCGTCGACGCAAATGACTGCCGTCCGGTGAGCATCGCCCAAATTCGCGAGTTTTTCAAGGGTTGGGAGTGCGTTACTCCTGCTCAGGACAATGAAAATTTGGGCCTGGAACCCCGTGAGTGGGTTCCAGGCCCAAATGACAAGCCGGGTCGTAAATAAAAAGAGAGGCCGCGCGGCTTACGCGAAAACGATCTCGCCGGTCTCGTGGTTCATGGACGTGACGATGGCCAGCGAGTCGAGATCGTAGCCGTCCTCGCGCAGCTCGCGGCCGCCGGGCTGGAAGCCCTTCTCAATTGCGATGCCGATGCCCGTGACCTGGGCGCCGGCCTCCTCGCAAATCTCGATGAGGCCGCGCAGGGCGCAACCGTTGGCGAGGAAGTCGTCGATGATGAGCACGCGGTCGCCCTCGTTGAGGTAGCGCTTCGTCACGATGACATCGAAATCCTTCTGCTTGGTGAAGGAATGGATCTTGGTGCAGTACTGCTCGCCGTCGAGGTTGATGGAGAGCGTCTTCTTGGCGAAGATGACGGGCACGTTGCCGAAGTGACGGGCGACGCAGCACGCGATGCCGATGCCGGACGACTCGATGGTGAGGATCTTGTCGACGGGCTTGCCTGCGAAATGCTCGGCCCAAGCGGCACCCATGTGGTCGAAGAGCTCCACGTCGCACTGGTGGTTGAGGAAGGCGTCAACCTTCAACACGTTGCCGGCCTTTACCGTACCGTCGCGCCTGATGCGCTCCTCGAGTTCAATCATGCCCACCGCTGTCGTCCTTCCTTCTGAAATGCAACCCGTCGTTTGCGCGCAATGCAACATTTTGCGATTGGCTTACATTACCACGAGTCACGGCATAACCACGGGTTATGGCTTATATTGACGATAGATGTATAATTATGGGTGCCGAGTTCTGTGAAGCTCGGCGACGGGTTCGTCAAAGCGTGGCAGCACCGAGGGGTGCCGGCGTGCGGCCCCCTTCTAGATGAAAGGAGACCGTCATGGCAACTGCCTCATGTGTGGGTAGGCGCGTAGTCGCCGCCATTCCCGTCGCGGCCCTTGCACTCCTGTTATTTGCAGCCGGCTATCCGGCCGAGGCGCTGGCCGACACCACGGCGCAGGGCTCGTCCTCGACGCTTGTGAGCGTCAAGGCACCTGGCGCTGAGTCTACCGGTTCGGTCGACCTGGCCACGACTTCCAACGCCAATGCAACCTCGACCCCTGCCGCCTCCGACGCCTCGGCCAAGCAGGCCCAGGTGGGGCAGGACACCTACACCTACGTACTCAATGGGAGCCAGCAGGCTGTTCTCACGGGCTATGAGGGCACTTCTGCCAAGCTTGTGCTTCCCGATAAGCTGAACGGCATCGTTTTGGCTGGCATTGCCGACGGGGCGTTCAAGGGTAACACCACCCTCACCGAGGTCGTGATACCCGACGGCGTGACCTCCATCGGCGCCCGCGCCTTCGAGGGGTGCACCGCGCTTACGAGCGTAGACATCGCCCCTACGGTGACGAGCATCGCCGAAGACGCCTTCGTGCTCGCCAAGCAGGTCAACGTCACACAGAAGGACAAGGACGGCAAAGACCAGGTCGTGCAGCAGACGGTGTACGAGGACATCGCCGGCCTCAAGATTCTGGGCGACGCGGAGTCCATCGCTCCCGATTATGCGAGCAGGCACGGTTTCACCTTCGTGCAGAACCGCTTCCACGCGACGAGGGTCACGCTCAACAACAACTCGCTGCTCCTGCTTAACGGCGTGCAGACCGCGAAGCTCACGGGCACGGTCGAGCCTTCCAACTGCACCGACAACATCGCGTGGTCCACGAGCGACGCCTCTGTCGTGACGGTTGGGCAGGATGGCTCGGTCGTCACGGCCGGTCTGGGCACGGCGACGGTGACCCTCACCGCTGGCAAGATGAGCGCCTCCTGCACGGTCGACGTGGTGCAGCCGGTGACGCGCATCGACCTCAACAAGGCGAACGTCTCCCTGGAGGCGGGCGACGTCAAGCCGCTGCTCGCAACCGTGCTCCCCAACAACGCCTACAACAAGAACGTCGTGTGGTCTTCCTCCAACCCGGCGGTAGCCAAGGTGGACGAGCGCGGCAACGTCACCGGCGTGGCGCAGGGCACAACCACGGTGACGTGCGCTGCGGTGGACGGAAGCGGCGTGACGCAGACGGTGAAGGTCGAGGTCGTCTGCAACCAGCATGTGGTGACGAAGGCGACCGACCTTGCCAGCCCGCATGCCTATGCCAACAGCACATGCGATACCTGGGTGTACAGCGATCCTGGCGCCACGGGTTTGGCTGTCACGTTTGACAAGCAGACGTACCTTGAGCGCGGCTACGACTTCGTCGAGGTCTACGGCTCCGATGGCTCCATGGTGGGGCGCTACACCGGCGCCGACCTCGCGGGCGCCACGGTGAAGGTCCCCGGCGACAGCGTAAAGATCCGCCTCGTGAGTGACGCGACCAACGCCGAGTGGGGCTTTGGCGTCACGGGCATCAAGGAATACCAGCCCGACGGCTGGTCGTTCTTTGACGGCGACACGCATTACTACATCGGCGGCTGGCTCCTGCGCGGCGAGTGCTTCGTGGGCGGCGCATGGCGTTACTTCGAGCCCGAGCTGGGCGCCATGCAGACCGGCCTCGTGACTCTGCCGAGCGGCGTGGTGAAGTACTACGACGAGAACGGCCTGCGTGTCACGGGCTTCGTGCATCTCTCCGACGGTTCTCGCTACTTTGACGCCGACACGGGCACCATGGCCACTGGTCTGACCTACCTGCCCGACGGTCGCGTCATCTACTGCGGCACCAACGGCGTGCTGCGCAGCGGCACTTTCACCTTCAAGGGCGAGAAGCTGCACTTCGACAGCAACGGCGTGCTTGACGATCCTGCCACCACGTCTATCCCGGCCGGCATGATTGCCGAGGAAGACGGCGGTCCCGCTGCTGAGTTCACGCCCGTCGTCGAGCGCAAGGCGCTCCAGGGTGCAGTCGACAGCGCACAAGGTCTGACCGAGGCCGATTACACGCCCGAGAGCTGGGCAGCCATGCAGGGCGCTCTGGCATCTGCCAAGGCAGTGCTTGCCGATGAGACGGCCACCCAGACCATCGTGGACAAGCAGGCCGAGCTGCTCAACGCGGCGATTGACGCGCTGAAGCCCGCGGTGGCGCCTGTTGTGGTCGACATGATGGGACTCGAGCAGGCCATCGGTACGGCCGAGGGTCTTGTGGCAGCCGATTACTCGCCCGAGACGTGGGCGGCAATGCAGGCTGCGCTGGCGTCCGCCAAGGCAGTGCTTGCCGACGCGAGCGCCACGCAGACCATCGTTGACAAGCAGACCGAGCTGCTTGAGGCTGCCATTGCGGCCCTCCAGCCTGCGGCTGCCCCCACGGTGGTCGACACGACGGGGCTCAAGCAGGCGATCACGTCTGCCGAGAGCCTGAACGCCGCCGATTACACGCCCGAGAGCTGGGCCGCCATGCAGGGCGCACTGACCTCTGCGCAGGCGGTCCTTGCCGACGCCAGCGTGACGCAGAGCCTGGCCGACAAGCAGGTCGAGCTGCTCAACGCGGCCGTTGCGGCCCTTCAGCCTGCGGTTGCTCCCACCGTGGTGGACACCTCCTGGCTCGAGCAGGTCATTGCTTCGGCCGAGGGACTGGCTGAGGCTAATTACACGCCTGCGAGCTGGGCACGCCTGAGCGCCGCACTTACCAGTGCCCGTGCGGTTCTTGCCGACAGCACGGCAAGCCAGACCGTGGTGAACACGCAGGCTGACCTTGTGCAGAAGGCCATCGACGCACTGGAAGGGGCACAGGCTCCCTTGCCGGAACCATCCCCTGAGCCGGCTCCCGAGCCTGCGCCGGAACCGGCCCCTGAACCTGCGCCTGAACCCGCCCCCGAGCCTGTTCCTGCAGCGGTCGATTTCGCCGAGCTCGACAACGCGCTTGCGTATGCCGATTCGCTGAGCGAGTCCGACTATACGGCCGAGAGCTGGTCGTACCTGCAGTCTGCGGTTGCCGCCGCGCAAAGCGTGCGGGCCGATGCGGCTGCAACTCAGGAAGACGTGAACTACCAGGCCCAGAACGTGTGGGATGCCGTCAACCTGCTGGTGTCGGCGCCGGCCGCCCCTGATCCCGGCGAGGGCGCGGCCGTTGTGGACGAGGCCGCCAAGAAGCAAAAGGCCGCCCAGTACCTCGGTGTGCTCTACCTGAGCGCACTCTATCAGGCCAACCTGGATGACGGTGAGTACTCCATGGTCGCTTTTAACCAGGACGGCTGGGCCGACCTGCTGTGCGATCCCACGCAGTGGGGTGCCTTTGCCGGCAACATCGTTGCCCAGGCGGCTACGAACAGCCAGTTCGCCGAGTTCTTGAAGGATGGCGTGCTTGACAAGGACAATCCGTTCGCGCTCGATATGACCGCGGCGTCCGATGGAACGGTGTATGTGCCCTATGCGACCGCCGCTTCCATGATTGCGGGCATGACTGGTGCGTATTGCCCCGACGCGACCTTCGCCTGGGCCTCGCACATGACGCCCAGCGGCGACGGCACGGGCTTTGTGGCATGGCCCACGGCGGACTATCCGCTTGAGGCTGCGTTTGCCAACGTTGCCGAGTTCGCTGACGGCACGTTCGGGTATGTCCTCAAGCTTACCTTTAAACTTTCGACTGGTGAGCAATTTGACAAGTACTACCAGGTCATCGCCAGTCCCAGCACTGATAGCCCCTTCGGTTGGATTCTCACTCAGGTTCTGACCGACTCGAGCTTGAGCGGTTATTTTACCGAGTAGTTATACGCTCTAGTTTAGAGTGAGACTTAGCTAGACCAGGCCCCATGCTTTCGATCGTTGAAGGCATGGGGCCTGGTTGGTGTATGGGGGAGACTCCGCCGGTGCACCTGCGCAAGATGCTGGTGTCGCGGGCCCTGTGGAGTCTTCCGCCCCCGAGCAGCCCCTCAGCCTTGTCTAGCATCCTTCAAACCGCTCGCAATGTCTTTATTCCTATGAATAAAGACAAAGAAATGCTCTAATTCATATGAATAATAACATTCGACTGACATTTTTCATAGGAAGATTCTATTCTTAATGGCACAGGCAAAAGAAGCAGTTCTCTTTTTGCAGACCTGGGTGAGGAAGGGTGTCTTTCTATGCGTAGAAACATCTCCAAGGCTCTTGTGGAGTGGAAAGATGCCCCCAATCGCAAGCCCTTGGTCATTACGGGCGTGCGACAGTGTGGGAAGACCTATGTGATGTGCGAGTTCGGTGCGTCATGTTTTAAAGACGTGGCATACATCAACCTTGAGCGAGATTCGCTGGCCGCCTCCGTCTTTGAAATGACGTTTGAACCTGCGAAAATCATCTCCGGCCTGTCGGCTGTCTCCCTTGGCAAGGAAATCGTTGAGGGCGAGACCCTTTTGATTTTGGACGAAATTCAAGCCTGTCCGCGGGCGCTGACCGCTCTCAAGTATTTTTGCGAGGATATGCCAGGCCTTCACGTTGTTTGCGCAGGCTCGTTGCTTGGCGTCGCTCTGACCCACGAGAACATCTCGTTTCCCGTGGGCAAGGTCGATCGACTCCAGATGTACCCCATGAGTTTCGGCGAGTTCCTGTCTGCCACCCGTGGGGACGGCATGGTAGAGATGCTTGCCGGTCTCTTGCCGACCTCGCCTTTGCCGGCCTCTTTCGCAAGCGAGCTTGAGACCGCCTATCGGGACTTTCTCATCGTAGGAGGGATGCCCGAGGCGGTTCTGCGCTGGGTGGAGACATCTGACTATGGGCAGGTGGAGGCCGTCCAAGGCCATATTCTTGCTGACTACGAGGCGGATTTTGCCAAGTATGCGCCGCTCAGCGACGTGGCAAAAATCAGCTGGATTTGGGCATCGG
This sequence comes from uncultured Coriobacteriales bacterium, assembly GCA_934636245.1. GTDB lineage: Bacteria > Actinomycetota > Coriobacteriia > Coriobacteriales > UMGS124 > UMGS124. The sequence goes on along the minus strand of CAKUAI010000006.1, from coordinate 3,670 downwards.
CACCCAAGCAGCTCGCCAAGGAGAACAACAAGTTCGTGTTCTCGCAGGTCAAGGAAGGCAAGCGTGCCCACGAGCTCGAAGGCGCCTTGCAGTGGCTTGTGGCTGCCGGGCTTGTTCATAAAACCGAGCTTGTGGACAATGCCGGGCTTCCCTTGAGCTTCAATGCGAACGCTTCGTACTTCAAGGTATACATGTCCGACGTTGGGCTCCTGCGCAAGATGGCAAACGTTCCTTACAAGGCTCTTTTGAAAGCCGAGCCCGCCTACGTGCGTTTCAGAGGGGCCTTGACTGAAAACTACGTGCATAATGAGATGCTGCTGCAGGGCCTCAAACCCTACTTCTGGCGCTCGGGCAATACTGCCGAGGTCGATTTCGTCTTTGAACAAGATGGTCGCATCATTCCCGTTGAGGTGAAGTCGGCGGATAACACCATGGCAAAGAGTTACCGGCTTTTCTGCAAGCGCTACGGTATCAAGAGGGGCTTCAAAGTGTCGCTCAAAAACACCGCTGTCAATGTCGACGAAAATGGGTGCGAAACGGTGAGCCTGCCGCTCTATATGGCATGGCGTCTTGCAGGGCTTGCCGTGCGCGAAACGCTTTAACGGGCGTGCTGCAGGGCGGCCGGCGCGGCTGACGGGGTCGGGCTTGAGGTGCTCAAAGCGCGCACAATCCGGCATGCCCTATGCCCGCTGTCCCTCTGGGTTCAGTGGGGCCTCAGTGCGCCTCCTGCAAGTGCTATTTGATGAACCCAAAACGGCTCAGGACGTCGGTAAGTACCGGGCTTTCTTGAGAGAACAGTTGCGAGAGCGCTCGTATGGAGCCGCGCGCCTCTTCGATGGTTTCCGGTGGCAGGATGTTGCCCATCAAATCGACCGCGGCAAAGAGACTGATGTCATGGACGGGCCCCATCTTTGCGCAGTACAGGCGGTCGCCGTGTGCGCAGATGTTTCGACACTCTACCAGGGCGCGCAGCGTGAGACGCATGGCATGTGGCGTCAGGACGCTCTTTTCAGCCCTGTGCTGCAGGCGCACGATACGCTTGCATATTTGGTTCTGTTCAGTTCTGGGCAGCAGATTGAAAAAGTACGATACGTTTCCGAACGTCAGTTCGTTTACAAGCACCCATAGGGGCACTTCGCCATATCGTTCTCGGTAGTGCTGGATATAAGGTTTGCACTGTCGTTGCGCGACGGCTTTATACCGCAGCTCCTCGATGAATCTTGGCAAATCGGCGACGAACGCCTTTTGGCCGGGCATGTAATCCTGGCGTGTCGTGTAGTTTTCCATATCGAGGTATGCCGCTGGCTCTGGATGGTGTTCGCAGAACGTGTGCGCGCTAACGGATTTCACTCGCGTCTCGCAGCGCAAAAGGTATCCCAGCATGAGCTCGCGCAGTTTTGCGTCGAAGCGGTACAGGGCGTAGATGTCGGAAAACGATGCCCCGCCTATATATCTTTCCTCCGGGGAAGACGAGCTGGCGATGCGGTCGACAAAAGGCGCCTTGTAGCCGTTTATCACGGCATAATAGTTTTCGCCAAGAAGAATATCCCCGTCGGAGGCGCAGACTTGCAGGCCTCTTCGGCTGAGAATCTCCAACTGTTCTGGTATGGAGCAGAATGGTTTTGCTGGCATGGTACCTCCAAATGAGAAAGGGCCGCAGTACCTTGCGGCACGCGACCCTTCCCAGTACCGGCCTCCGTGGAGCGTCCGGTCCGTATCACTGGCACCAATGTACCACCTGCCGGCGCCCTTGTCTAGGACGGCACGAAAACAGTGCCTGTTGAGAGCGGTGCCATGCCGAGGGGGGAGGCTCGTGGCAGGGGCTCGATTTGTTGACGACAATTCAGCGCGTGCCAATCGGCCATTTGCCCAAGCCGTGCACGTTGTCCATATGTGCGGGTGTAACATGCGTGTGTCTGAACGTGTGCTGAAGGCCGCCGGCGGACGGCGCGAGGAAAGGAGCGGGGCTATGGCGTGCAAGGAACGGGCCGCGAGGATCGGGGGAGGTGTCCTCGGCAGGGTCTGGGCCCTCGTCGCCGCGCTCGCGCTGCTCATCGGTTTGACCGCGATGTCACCCGCCCCCGCCCAGGCCGCGTCCTTCAGGGACGTGCCCTCCGGGCAGTGGTACACCTCCTGGGTCGACAAAGCCTCCGACCAGGGCCTCATGTCGGGCTTCACCGACCCGGCCACCGGCAGGCCCACGGGCTACTTCGGCCCCGACGAGCCCCTCACGCGCGCCCAGGTCGCCACGGTGCTGTGGCGCATGGCGGGCGGCCCCTCCTCGGGCCACGCCTCCTTCCCCGACGTGGAGCGCGGCTCCTGGTACGACGCGCCCGTGGCCTGGTGCGTTAAGGCCGGCGTCGTCACCGGCTACACCTCCGGCCCCGACAGGGGCCATTTCAGGCCCGACAGGCCGGTCACCCGCCAGGAGCTGGCCACCATGGTGTACCGCTACGCCAAGTACGCCGGCATGGACGTCGCCGACCCCGACCCCGCGGCCTTTGAGTCCACCACCGACTGGCGCACGGTGGACACCTGGGCCTCGGAGGCCCTCACCTGGACGGCTGCCGCGGGCGTGCTCTCGGGCGTCGACAACCATGACGGGACCTACTCGGTGGTGCCCTTCGGCACCGCCACCCGCGCGATGGCGGCCAAGGTGTTCGTCGTGCTCTCCGGCTCCCCCTCGGCCGCCAAGGCCTCCTACACCGTGACCTTCGACTCCAACGGCGGCTCGACCGTGAAGGCGCAGACGGTGAGGAGCGGCGCCAAGGCCTCCAAGCCCGCCGACCCCGCCAAGTCCGGCTACCTCTTCAAGGGTTGGTGCTCCGACAAGTCCCTCACCAAGGCCTACAACTTCAACTCGACCGTGAGGTCCAACCTCACCCTCTACGCCAAGTGGGAGAAGAAGGCCCAGGCTTACGCAATCCTCTACAAGGATGGCCTGCTCTGCCTGCAGACAGGCGCCGACACGGACCCCTCGCACGGCGGGGTCCTCGGCAAGTGGGCGTGGGACGGCTCGTCCAGCCCCTGGTACGACAAGCGCGCCCGCGTGAGGTCCGTCGTCGCGAGGGACAGGGTCGCCGTCTCCATCGGGTACGAAATGTTCCGCGACCTTGTGAACTGCAAGAGCATGGACCTGTCGGAGCTCAACATCTCAGGCGTCTCGGGTCTCTCCTACATGTTCCACGGCTGCTCGTCCCTGACATCCCTCGACCTCTCCCGCTGGGACGTCTCGAACGCCTCAGACTTCTCCGACATGTTCTCTGGCTGCTCCCGCCTCCAGTCCCTCGACGTCTCCGGCTGGGACGTCTCCTACGCCACTGACCTCTCCGGCATGTTCTCCGGCTGCTCGTCCCTGCAGTCCCTCGACCTTTCCGGCTGGGATACTTCCAACGTTTCGGACTTCTCCTTTATGTTCCACAATTGCTCGTCCCTGCAGGCCCTCGACCTCTCCGGCTGGGACGCCTCCAACGCCTCGGACCTCTCCGGCACGTTCTCCGGCTGCTCGTCCCTGCAGACTCTCGACGTCTCCGGTTGGGACGTCTCCAGCGTGGTGAGCTTCAGCTTCGGCCCTAGTGGAGGCACGTTCTCCGACTGCTCGTCTCTGCAGACCCTCGACGTCTCCGGCTGGGACGTTTCCAACGCCATGGACCTCTCCTACATGTTCTCC